>NZ_JADLQX010000009.1 GCF_015477605.1 Nocardia amamiensis | reverse complement strand
GGACACCGGCCGAGTACGCTGCGGCCTGCACCCACACCCACCACCCGGTGGACTGTCGGATCAACTGACAACAGACGAAACAACCCGGGCTCTACTACCGGGTGGTCGCGTTATCGGGGACTGGCCAAGTCCTTTCCGCATCTGCTGAGATAGTAGTGGCGACTATTTGGGCGATGGTTGGTTGTCGGATGTGGGGGAACCCGGAAGGCGCAGCACTTCCTGTTGGCATCGTATGCATCCGAGTCCACATCTTGGTCAGGTGAGACCTTGATGGTCCAGTTCAGCTGCTGATTCTGATCGATGAACACGGCGTCACCGCGATCGACGGCGTCCTTGACGAGGTCGCGCAGCTCTGCCCGGCTTGCGCCAGGATTCTCCATGGCGATCTTGCGCCCGAGTTCGTTGTTGTGCAGGTCCATGGCCTCGCGCACGGCGGCGTTGTCTGCCCTGCCTTCGTGCTTCGAGGCGTATTCCTTGGTCCACTGCTCGCCGAACTCCTCGGTCATCCGAGCGTTCCAGTAGGTGTGGCGGAAGGCATCGGCGTGGTTGGCTTGAGTGTCGACGGTCTTTTTGCCGTCCTCGCCGATGTATGAGTCGGGGTAGAGAGCCTCGCAAGTTCTCTTGGCGTCTTGCTGGATCTCGAAGAACCGGAGCTTGTCGCCCAGGCTGAGCCGGTCGAGCATCCCAGCTTCACTCACGGTGACGTACTCGGCATAGCCGTCACTGTGACGCTAGCCCGGCTCTGTGCCACATAAGTGCCCTCGGTGTCCTGACCGCTGAACGATGGCGGATTCAGCTCATTCCGAACATGTCGAGATGTATCGGCTCACAGATCGCTGTGCTCGTCGCCGAGATTGCCGGGTTTCGCGAGCCGCTGCTCGCCCCGGCTCCACACCCAGGTTCACCAATACGTTCCGTTCTTCGGTTCTCCGGGACTGCCCTCCGGATCATGACGGCCCTGGGCAGGCGGCTCCTTGTCGGTCATCGGCGAACTCGACAGTGCGGCAATTGGAGCTGTGTGCAGGTTGGATCCATCCCAGGCTGAGACGGGCATTTGGGTTGCTGAACATCTGGTTTCGCGCCGATACGGTGGGCGGACTCACGTTAGCTCGGGAAGCGAACGCGGCTGCCGGACGGTTACATGAACACGTGAGCACTCCTGTCGCCACCCGCATCAGCACGCGTCCTGAGCGCACCGATTGGCACGTGCCCGCCATGCTGGCATTGGCGCTCGGTGGATTCGGGATCGGGACCACCGAGTTCGTCACCATGGGTTTGCTGCCGGATATCGCCTCGGCCATGAATGTCTCCGAGCCGACCGCGGGGCACGCGGTGTCGGCGTACGCGCTCGGTGTGGTGATCGGTGCACCGCTGATCGCGGCGCTGTGCGCGCGGGTCGCGCGCAAGCGGCTGCTCATCGCGCTCATGGTGGCGTTCACGCTGGGTAACGCGGCCACGGTGCTGGCGCCGTCGTTCCAGACGTTGGTGCTGGCGCGGTTCGTCTCGGGGTTGCCGCATGGTGCCTACTTCGGCGTCGCCTCGCTGGCCGCCGCGACGCTCGCCCCAGTGGGGCAGCGAGCGAAGGCGGTTGCTGGGGTTATGCTGGGTTTGAGCGCCGCCAACGTTGTCGGCGTTCCCGCAGCTACCTGGCTCGGCCAGCATCTCGGCTGGCGCGACGCATTCGTCGTGGTCGCGGTGATCGGCGTGACCACCGTCGCGGCCCTGCTGCGCTTCGTCCCCGAACTCACCGGCATCGCCGTGACCAACCCGATGACCGAGCTCGGCGCCCTGCGGCGCTCGCAGGTGCTGTTGACGCTGCTGGTCGGGGCCGTCGGCTTCGGCGGCATGTTCGCCGTCTACACCTACATCGCCACCACGCTCACCGACGTCGCGGGTCTGCGGGCCGGACTGGTGCCGCTGGTGCTGATGCTGTTCGGCATCGGCATGGTGATCGGCAACATCATCGGCGGCGTCCTCGCCGACCGCGGCGTGGACCGCGCGATCCACGCGGCGATGATCGCCATGACCGCCATCCTCGGTGGCTTCGCCCTCGCCGCGCACAGCCCCTACACCGCGGCCTTCGGCGCATTGCTGGTCGGAGCCTCCGGAGCTGCGCTGGCACCCGCCCTGCAAACCCGCCTGATGGACGTCGCCGCCGACGCCCAAACCCTCGCCGCCGCCCTCAACCACGCCGCCCTGAACATCGCCAACGCAGCGGGCGCCTGGCTCGGCGGCCTGGTGATCGCCGCAGGCTTCGGCTATACGGCTCCGTCCCTGGTCGGCGCCGCCCTGGCCGCGACGGGCGTGCTGCTGTTCACCGCGACGGTCTGGGCCGCGCGCCGAGGCGACGCATAGATCGGTTCAGTTGCTGCGGTCCGCAGGTTGCCGGGGCGTCGCATGGCAACGCGGCCTCTCGAGGCGGCGGCGCTGGGTCGGGAGGTGATAGGCGTCGAATCGGACCTATTGGGTTCATGACTGCGCCTGTGTCTGTTCCTCTCCTTCTTTGCGTCTGAAGGTGGCGTTCAGTCGGTGCGATGCCACTTTCAGCCGGTTGAGTAAGGGGGCGAGGGGGCGGGGGTCTATGTCGTGGAGTGCCTCGGTGAGCAGGCGGACGGGTTCAGTGCACGAGTTGTAGCGGGCGCCGGGGTCTTTTGCGAGCGACCGGTGCAGGATCGCGTCGACCTGGGGCGGGATCCAGCGTTGGCGGTCGGAGATAGCGGGGGGCGGGTCGTGCAGGTGGGCCTCTGCGGTGGCCATGAGGTTCGCGCGGGGGAACGGTGGGCGGCCGGTGAGCAGTTCGACGGCCGAGCAGGCCAGCGCGTACTGGTCCGTCGCGGGGGACACCGTGCCCGCTTGCAGCAGTTCCGGTGCGGCGTACGGCACCGATACGACGACGAAACCATTGGCGGCCAAGGGTGGCTCGGGCCGATGCAGCCACCGGCCCTGATCGAAGTCGGAGATCTTCACCGTCGCAGGGTCGTCCGTGCCGGCCAACACGTTCGCCGGTTTGACGTCGAGATGGACCACGTCGTTGGCGTGGGCGAAATCCAGTCCTGCCGCGATGTGGGTCAGCACGTGCAGCACCCGCCGCAGGTCCGGAGGTTGGTGCGGCATCCGCACCAACCTCGAAACGGTCGCGCCTGCCACGTACTCGCGCGCCGACCACAGCCTGCCCTCGGTTTCACCGTGTGCGTACATCCGCACGATATTCGGGTGTCGCAGCGCGGACAGGATGTCGAACTCGTGCAGAAATCGTGCACGCGCCTCCGGTGACGCGCTGTCCTCCGGCCCCAGAATCTTCAGTGACACAGGCCGCGACCGCACCGGATCCTCGGCCAGATACACCTCGCTGCTGCCGCCATGGCCGAGCCGGGCCTTCACAACGAATCCCGCAAACCGATCACCTGGCTCGAGTGCCACCGCCTCACCATAGTCAGCGCGGCCCGCATTGTGGGCTACCCACCCTCCCCGGACTGGGAGTGCCCGAGAACCGATTGTTACCGACGCGATGCTCGGCTCCCATGTCCTGATCAGAGGGCGTGGGTGGGCCATCTTCAGGCCCACGGCAGCTGTGCACCGTAGCCATAGCGCGTCGACCTGGGTTGGATACGGCGTCCCGAGGAGATGACCGGCTGACGGGCCGTTGCAAGGCAACGGCAAGCCGACTGTAAGCGGCCCGTAGCACCGTGGGCCGTATGAGTTCCCGGGGTTTGCCGAATTCGGTATGAGCAGGCCACTGTTCGCTGCCTGGGACGAGGTACGCCGAAGATTGAAGAGTTTGCTCGGCACCGCGAAGGACTCCGCGGACGAGCGACCCACCGCCGGCGAGGCACTGAATCAGTTGTACCGAGCGAAGAGTGAGCCTTTGCGCCAAGTGGCGGAAGATTTGGAGCGGGCCGATAGGGAAGGCGCGGCAAAGGTGGCTGGTATGGCTCCCGAGACCGGAGGATTCGCGCCCGCACCCGAGCGATTCAGCAACTCGATTGCCGTGCCGCTCGCCGAGATACGCCCGGCAGGCGTGTCCAGGTTGATTCGCAACGCGCATCAGCCGACGCCGGCGGAGGCGGATGCCATGCGGCGAGCCTACGACGCACAGGCCACGATCCTGTCCCGGATCGGTGACCGGCCACCGACACTCGATGAAGTGCGCGAACTACTGCGGCTGGTCAACCCGACGCGGTCACGGACGGCGGGCAACTGCATGGAGTGCTCGTGGGCGGTGCGTGACATTCTGGCCGGGCGCCCGGCGGTGGCCGGTCCGAGCGGCGCCCAGAAGTTCATCGAGCCCTCGACGGAACGTTTCCATGGCGACAGCCACCACGAGATACACGAAGCGATATCGGAGCAGCTGCGTCAGCCCGGCCAGAACGGGATCATGTCGGGAAACCGATACTCCGATGCCTTCGGGCATCACTACAACGTCGCCAACATCGACGGCGAGATCTACTATCTCGACGGCCAGACCGGCACCGTGACAGATCAGAACATCATTCCCGACGGGGACTACTACGTCGTGTTCCCGATGCACGGCGCATGACATGTCGCCTTCGGCGGCGCCGCGGCAGTCGGGTTCGCGGGCGGCTATCGGTCCGTCCGGAGAGAACTATTCGGCGCGGCGGCCGGCGAGGGCCCGGCCGGCGATCTCGTGCAGATGCGCTGAGGCGCGGCGCCAGCGGCGCTGGGCGCGTTCGGTATCCGGATCGATGAAATTCGAGATGAGGATGCCGCGCAGTGCGTCCATGGCCGTGTAGATGAAGTCGCGCGCCTCCTTGCGGCGCACGTCGTCCGGCACGAAACGGGCCACCGCCATCAAGACGGCGTTGTTGACGAACGGCTCGACCTTCTCCATCGCCGCGGCCAGCACCGGATCGGTTCGCCCGGCCACCCACAGTTCGACGGTCGCGATGAACAGCGGACCCTGGTGCAGATCCCACAGGAACTCCAGCGCCGCCGCCACCGGATCGTCACCGGCTTCCACCCGGGACATCTCCCGCATGGCGGTCTCCGCCCGCAGTTGCGCCAGATGGCTGATCGCGGCCACCACCAGATCGGTTTTCGAGCCGAAGTGATGCACTTGAGCCCCGCGGGTCACCCCGGCCCGTTCGGCTACCCGCGGCGTCGTTGTGCCCGCGTACCCGTACTCGACCAGGCAGTCCACGGTCGCGTCCAGCAACCGGGTGCGCATCTCGCTGCTGCGCTGCTCCTGCGTCCGGCGCTGCTGCTTCACGTCTACGCTCCTGGCCACCTGCCGATCTTACACTTACATACAGTGCTGCATGTTCCGGTCGCGCAGGGCTGGTCCTGTCGAACTCCATGGACCAGCCCCCACGGACATACACGTTTCACTGTATGTGACAGCCGAGACGCAATCCGCTGGTCATCCGCTTTCTACCCGCTGCCTCCCATCCAACCCTTGCCCAGTTACATACAAATTTGTATGTTTGTTTCCAGCTGGTTCCCGCCCCGCGGTGCACGCACAACCTGAGGAGTTCGATGACGAACAAGGTCTACGTCGTCGGTGTCGGCATGACGAAGTTCGAGAAGCCGGGCCGCCGCCAAGTGGAGGAAGCCGACGGCACGTCGCGGGCCTGGGACTACCCCGACATGGCCAAGGAATCGGGCACCAAGGCGCTCGCGGACGCGGGCATCGCCTACGACCTGGTGGACCAGGCCTACGTCGGCTACGTCTACGGCGAATCCACCTCCGGGCAGCGCGCCGTCTACGAACTCGGCATGACCGGCATCCCGGTGGTCAACGTGAACAACAACTGTTCCACCGGCTCCACGGCGCTGTATCTCGCGGCGCAGGCGATCCGCGGTGGGCTGGCCGAATGCACGCTGGCGCTGGGCTTCGAGAAGATGCAGCCCGGCTCGCTCGGTTCCACCTGGGACGACCGCGAGCAGCCGATGGCCAAGCACATCATGGCGCTCGCCGAGATTTCCGAGGTGCTGTTCCCCGTGGCGCCGTGGATGTTCGGCGCGGCGGGCCGCGAGCACATGAAGCAGTACGGCACCACGGCCGAGCACTTCGCGAAGATCGGCTACAAGAACCACAAGCACTCGGTGAACAACCCGTACTCGCAGTTCCAGGACGAGTACACGCTCGACGACATCCTCGCCTCCCGGATGATCTACGACCCGCTCACCAAACTGCAGTGCTCGCCGACCTCCGACGGATCCGGTGCGGTGATCCTGGCGAGCGAGGAGTTCGTGGACGCCCACGATCTCGCCGGGCAGGCGGTGGAGATCGTCGGCCAGGCGATGACCACCGACTTCGCCTCGACCTTCGACGACACCGCCAAGAACATCATCGGCTACGACATGAATGTCCAAGCGGCGCGGAAGGTCTACCAGCAGTCGGGTCTCGGCCCGGAAGACTTCCAGGTCATCGAGCTGCACGACTGCTTCTCCGCCAACGAACTGTTGCTCTACGAAGCGCTCGGCCTGTGCGGGGAGGGCGAGGCAGGGCGGTTGATCGACGACAACCGCACCACCTACGGCGGCAGCTGGGTGGTGAATCCGTCCGGCGGCTTGATCTCCAAGGGCCATCCGCTCGGCGCGACCGGTCTGGCGCAGTGCGCCGAGTTGACCTGGCAGCTGCGCGGCACCGCGGACAAGCGCCAGGTGGACAACGTCACCGCCGCCCTGCAACACAACATCGGCCTCGGCGGCGCCGCCGTCGTCACCGCCTACCAGCGTGCTGTTCGCTGAGTTTGTCTCTGCCGCAAAATAATTCGAGGAACAAGACCCATGGGACACATCGAAGCCACCAAGAACGTGAACGCCGCGCCCGAGGCGCTGTGGGCGGTCGTCTCCGACCCGCAGACCTGGGACAAGTGGTTCACCATCCATGAGCGGTTCATGGAGGAGCCGCCCGCCGTGCTGAGTAAAGGCGCGAAGCTGGTCGCCAAGATCGTCATGCTGGGCATGGCGAACAAGCTGGAGTGGACCATCGTCTCGGTGGCGGCGCCGCACAGACTGACCCTGGGTGGCACCGGTATGGCGGGGGTGAAGACCGAATTCACCTTCGACATCCAGCCCAACGGCGACGGGAGCACGATCCTGGTGTCCGGCGATTTCGAGGGTGCGCTGATCAAGGGTGCGCTGGGCAAGGCGGTGGAGAAGGACGGCATCAAACAGCTGGACCGATCGCTGGCACAACTCGATGCCTTGGCCTCGGCATGACATCCGATTCCACCGTCGCCCGCCTGGTCGAGTTCGATGACGCGGGACTGGAGACCTGGTGCGAGGAAGAGCGTTTCGAGGTCACCGCCGAGCGCATCGCGCAGTACGCCGCGGCGACGAACGATCCGATCGCGGCGCATCTCGAGGGCGCGGTCGCCCCGCCGGTCTTCGCCATCGTCCCGGTCTTCGAGGCCATTATGATGCCGGTGATCGATGTCGCGCCGATGGACATCTTCGGCCGGGTCGTCCACGGGGAGCAGGACTTCCACTTCCATCGTGCGATTCGCCCGGGTGAGCGGCTGGTGTCGCGCGCAAAGGCGGTCGGCTACACCAGCCGCTCCACCGGGACGACCATCACCATCCGGATCGAATGCCGCACCGAGACAGGCGAACCGGTCAACGATCAGTACCTGACCGCGTTCTTCCGCAATATCGATGCGGGCAAGACGGTCGGCGAAGCCGCTCCGGTGCACAAGTTCGACGAACGGCTGCGCGGCCGAGACCCCATCGCCGTCGTGGCGCAGCACGTCGACCACGACCAGACCTTCCGTTACGCGCCGGCTTCCGGCGACCCGGTGCCGCTGCACCTGGACGAACAGGTCGCCAAGGACGCCGGGCTGCCCGGCATCATCGCGCACGGGCTGTGCACCATGGCCTTCGCATCCTGGGCGGTGCTCACCGAGGTCGCGGTGTCGGACGTGCACCGGATGAAGCGATTCGCGGTGCGCTTCGCCAAGCTGGTCTTTCCCGGCGACGATCTGACGACCCGGATCTGGAAGACCGCTTCGGCCGGCGGCGTGACCAGCTACGCGTTCGAGACCGTGCGCGGCGACGACATCGTGCTCAGCGACGGGCTGGCCGAGATCGCCGACTGACAGCGGCGGTACGGACTCCGCCGCCCCCACCCAACGACTTCAGGAGACAACACATGGGCGCACTGGCCGGACGGGTCGCCGTCATCACGGGTGCGGGCCGCGGCATCGGCCGCGAGCACGCGCTGCTGTTCGCGAAGGAAGGCGCCGCGGTGGTCGTCAACGACCTCGGCGGCAGCAATGCGGGCGAGGGCGCCGACTCCGGGCCCGCTCAGGAGGTGGTGCGCGAGATCGTCGCGGCGGGCGGCACAGCAGTGTCCAACTCCGACGACGTCGCCACCTGGGACGGCGCGCAAAAGCTTGTCGCCCAGGCGGTTTCGGAATTCGGCGGGCTCGACGTCGTGGTGAACAACGCGGGCATCCTGCGCGACGCCTTCATCGCGGGCATGACCGAGGCGCAGTGGGATGCGGTGATCGCCGTGCACCTCAAGGGCCATGCCGCCGTGCTGCACCATGCCGCCGCCCACTGGAAGCAGCAGTCCAAGGCCGGCGATCAGCCCAAGGCCGCCGTGATCAACACCGCTTCCGCCTCCGGCACGACAATCCCGAATCCGGGCCAGGCGAACTACGGCGCGGCCAAGGCCGGGATCGCCGCGCTGACCCTGGTCGCCGCCGACGAGCTGGCGCGCTACGGCGTGCGGGTCAACGCGATCGCGCCGATCGCGCGCACTCGGCTGACACTGGCGACCCCCGGCATGGGCGAGATGATGGCGGCCGAGGCGGAGGCGGCCGCCGACGGCGGATTCGACGCGTTCAGCCCGGCAAATATCGCACCGCTGGTCGCCTACCTGGCCGCGGAATCCTGCCCGATCACCGGCAAAGTGTTCGCGGTGCAGGGCGGTGCGATCTCCGAGCTGGCCAGTTGGCACGATGTAAAGACCATCGAGACCGAGGGCCCGTGGCTGATCGACGACATCGCCGCCCGGCTGCCCTGACCTCGGCGGAACGTGAGGAGAACGACGATGTTCGAATGGTCCGACACCGATCTGCTGATCCGTGATGCCGTGCGGGCGTTCATCGACAAGGAGATCCGCCCCAACCTGGACGCGCTCGACAGCGGCGAACTGCCGCCGTACCCGATCATCCGCAAACTGTTCGCCGAGTTCGGCATAGACGTCATGGGCGGCGAGGCCGTGCAGAAGATGCTGGCCAAGCAGGAGGAACGAGCGGCGGCCGCCGCCGCGGGGGAGCCGAAGCCGGAGAAGAAAGCGAGGACGAGTCCGTTCGCCGGACAGGAATCGCTGATGGCGGTGCTGATCAGCGAGTTGTCCGGGGTGTGCATGGGCTTGGTGACCGCGCTGGGGGTGAGCATCGGCCTCGGCGCCACCACCATCATGTCGCGCGGCACGCCTGCGCAGAAGCAGCGCTGGCTGGCGGACATCGTCACGATGCGGAAGGTGGCCGCGTGGGCGATCACAGAACCGGATTCCGGCTCGGACGCGTTCGGCGGAATGAAGACCTACGTCAAGCGCGACGGCGAGGACTACCTGCTCAACGGTCAGAAGACCTTCATCACCAACGGCCCCTACGCCGACGTGATGATCGTCTACGCGAAGCTCGACGACGGGGCGGGCGGGGACAGGCGCGAACGCAAGGTGCTCACCTTCGTGCTCGACAAGGGCATGCCCGGCCTCACCCAGGGCAAGCCGTTCAAGAAGATGGGGCTGCACGCCTCACCAACTGGAGAGCTGTTCTTCGACAACGTGCGCGTCGGGCGAGACCGGCTGCTCGGCGAGACCGAGGAGCACAAGGGCGGCGACGGCAGGGAGAGCGCCCGCTCCAGTTTCACCGCCGAGCGCATCGGCGTGGCCTTCATGGCGCTGGGCATCATCAACGAATGCCATCGGCTGTGTGTCGAGTACGCCAAGAGCCGCAAGCTCTGGGGCCAGGAGATCGGGCGGTTCCAGCTGGTCCAGCTGAAGCTGGCGAAAATGGAGATCGCGCGGATCAACGTGCAGAACATGGTGTTCAACACGCTGGAGCGCGGCAAGGCGGGCAAGCCGCCGACGCTCGCCGAAGCGTCCGCGATGAAGCTGTACGCGTCCGAGGCGGCGACCGAGGTCGCCATGGAGGCGGTGCAGCTCTTCGGCGGCAATGGGTACATGACGGAATATCGCGTCGAGCAGCTCGCCCGCGACGCGAAGTCGCTGATGATCTACGCGGGCAGCAACGAGATTCAAGTGACCCACATCGCCAAGGGCCTGCTCGCGCGGTGATCTCCGGACGGGCGCGTGTCGACGCCGCGCCTGCCCGCGACCACATCGGCACAACTCCCGCTTTCGAGCGCAGCGAGATCGTGCATTGCCCGTTCGCGGCCCGGCTCGCGTCCGATTGGCCGTCGCGTCCGCGACACAGTCGCTAGCGGCGGTCGCTCGGACGTGAGCCATGAGGGGGCCGCGAGCACGCAGCGCCGCAGGCGCTGCCAATCCAACACAGCTCAGATCGCGCGCAAGCGGGTGCGGCTGGCGTAGACGTGCTCGGCGATGAGGGTGGCGATGCGGTCGGGCGCCTCGAGCATGGGCACGTGGCCGACGCCGTTGACCAGGATGCGGTCGGCGGATTGGGGGAGTTCCTTCAGGTAGCGGCGGGCGTAGACGCGGTTGGGGATCACCCGGTCGTACTCCGACAGCAGCAGCCGGACCGGCGTCCGCAGCGTGGACAGGTCGTCCTGTCCCGGCGCACGCAGCGCGCTGATGATCATCGGAAGCATGACCGGGCAGTTCAGCGCGGCCGTGATGGCGGCGGCGGCGTCGCGCCGCGACACCGCGGACGGGTGCTTGCTCAGCGGGAGCAGGGCGATGCGCTGGACGAGTGGATTGCGAGCCGCAAATCCCCCCAGGAGCTTGCCGATCTCGATGAGCGGAACCATGGAGAGGAATTTCAGGTTGATCCGTACCTGAGTCAGCGAGGGCCCGTGCCAGCCGCCCGCGGGCGCGATCAGCGTCAGCGTGCGGGCGCGCCCGCGCCGGGCGAGTTCGACGCCGACCCAGCCGCCGAGTGAATTGCCCGCGATATGGCAGGTGCGCCAGCCCAATTCGTCGAGCTGATCGCAGACCCGGTCGGCGAGGAACTGCACGTCGACGGGCCGGCCGTCCAGGGGTGCCCCGCCCCAGTGACCCGCGAACGCGGGCGCGAACACCTCGCAGTGCGTCGCCAGCCGCGCCGCGGTCTGTTCCCAGCAGTGCGGCGACATCATGAATCCGTGCAGCAACAGCAGCGGGTCACCGGAACCGACGTGCAGAGCCTTGATCGGCTGGAGCGGGTTCGGCGCCTTAGCGGACCCGCGTGCGGCGGCGGTTCGTGCGGGGGCGCCGGGGCGATCGGCGGCGGAGGAGGACTTGGAGGCGTCGGACGACATCGTCTTCACCCCTTCCTGGACGGCGGTGTCCGGGGGACTTCATCAGACCAGCATTGTACGGTCGAGGAGTGCCCTACATCTCGACAGTGAACGTGAACGGTGTCCGCGCGGCCGCGGGCAAGGGCCTGCTCGCCTGGCTCGCGGTGACCGAGGCCGACATCGTCTGCGTGCAGGAAACGCGCGCCACCGACGAGCAGGTGCGGGCCGCGCTGGCGCCCGCGCTCGACGCGGGATGGCAGCTGTCGCACGCCGAGCCGGAGTCCAAGGGGCGCGCCGGTGTCGGCATCCTGTCCAGGCGCGCACCGCGTGCTGTGCGAATCGGCTTCGGCAGCATCGAGTTCGGAGCCGCGGGCCGCTACGTCGAGGCCGAGTTCGACGACATCACAGTCGCGAGTGTGTACGTGCACTCCGGCGACGCGGGCACCGTGCGCCAGGATGAGAAGTACCGCTTCATGGCCGAGCTCGGCGCCTACCTGACCGCGCGGACCGGAGATTTCGTGGTGGCGGGGGACTGGAACATCGCGCATACCGAGCGCGATCTGAAGAACTGGAAGGGCAACCTGAAATCGGCCGGGTTCCTGCCGCAGGAGCGCGCCTGGATCGATGAGCTGCTGGCCGCGGGCTACGTCGACGTGGTGCGCGGGCTGCATCCCGGCGTGGACGGTCCGTACAGCTGGTGGTCCTACCGCGGTCGCGCGTTCGACAACGACAGCGGATGGCGCATCGACTACCACCTGGCCCGAGGCGATCTCGCCACCCGCGCCAAAGCGGCGGTGGTGGATCGCGCGGCCGCCTACGATCAGCGCTGGTCGGACCACTCGCCCGTCACGGTGCAGTACCGATGAACCTTTCTCCGAAGATGATTCGCGGCCTCGGCGTCATCGGGGCGGTCGCGCTCGCGCTGATCGTCGCGGTGCTCGCCCTGCGCGGCGGCACGGAGGTCACCACCTCCTCAGTCGGTCCCACTACGAGCAGCGCCGCCGCGTCCGTCGCCGTGCCGCGCGGCGTGGACAGCGCGTCCCCGGTCACCCACGCGGCCGGTGTCCCGCAGCGCGCCTACGCCACGCTGCGGGAGATCGATGCGGGCCGCTGGCCCGACTCGGCGAACGCCCCCGGCACCAAGGGTGGCGAACGCTGGATGAACCGCGGCGGCGACCTGCCCGCGACCGACTCCACTGGTAAGCCGATCACCTACCAGGAATGGGACGTCAACCCGAAGCAACCCGGACGATCCCGCGACGCCGAACGCATCGTCACCGGCAGCGACGGCTCGGCCTGGTACACCGGCGACCACTACAAGACCTTCACGAGGATGCGCTGATGACAAAGACCGTCACGCTGTCGCAGTTCCTTGCCCGTCCCGACGCGGAGGACGTACTGCCCAGCCCCGCGCTGGCTCCGCCCGGCGTCACGTTCGGAACCCTCGCGCTCGACGCCGCCGAGTTCAGCGCGGTGCGCGACCGGGCGCCTTCGGGATATCTGGTGCGCGAGGTACGCGGCACGAAGATGCCCACCACAGCGCGGGTTTTCGACGAGTTCGCCGCCGCGTTCCAGTTCCCGTACTACTTCGGTGAGAACAAGGACGCGTTCGACGAATGCCTGCGCGACTTGGACGACTTCATCGGCGAAGCGGCCGGATACGTTGCCGTGGTGCGCGACTCGGCCGGGTTGCTCACCGATGAACTGGTCGAACGCGACTGGTTCGCCGAGGCGATGCGCGATTGCGCGGCCTATTGGTCGCGGCGCGACGTGCTCTTTCGGGTCGTCCTGCAAGGTGACGCGCCCGACCTCCAGGACGTGTCGCTGCGAATGTAACGCCCGGCGCTCACCGCAGTTTGCTCGCCAGATCCTCGCCGAGCAGGACGAACACCTCGACGGTGTGCTCGATCAGTTCGTCGCGGCTGAGCTCCAGATCGCCGTGTAGCCAGGCGGTCAGCGTCTGCACCAGCCCCCCGACCAGATACATGGCACGGAAGTCGATCGCCGGGTCCGGGGCGGCGGCACCGATCCGGTAGAAGTCGATGCCTTCCGCGGCCACCATTCGCGCGAACACGCGCACCGTTTCGGTGGTGCGGGCGCGCAGTTCCGGCGTCGCCATGCCCGCGACCAGCGCGACCTTCGCTTTACGTGGGTCGTCGGTGAGCAGGTGCACGCCCGCGGTGATCGCGGCATGCGCGGTGGCGCGGGTGTCCGGCGTCCGGACGGATCCGTCCTGGGCGGCGCGCACGGCCGCGAGGATGGCGTCCGCCAGTTCCTCGGCGATCTTGTCGATCAGGGCGGCGAGTACGGCATCACGGCTGTCGAAATTCTCGTAGTAGTACCGCTCGTTCAACCCGGCCCGCGCGCACAGCCCCGAGACGGTCAGTTTCTCCAGCCCCTCGGTCCCGATGATCTCCAGCGCCGCCTCCAGCAACGCCACGCGCCGCTGCGCCCGGCGCTCCTGAGCGGATATCCCGCCGTAAGTTCGTTGCGCAGTCACTGTGTTATTTTGCCGCGCCTTCGGCTCGGCGTGTGCGCGGCCCACCTATGGCTCGCGTCCGAGCGACCGCCGCTTGCGACTTCGTCGCTTGCGCGTCGGCCGCTCGGACGCGAGCCGGGCCGCAAACCGGCATAGGTCTCGCTGCGCTCGAAATCGGGGATTCGGCCGATGTGCTTACGCGGTCCGCAATCGGAGTGATTTCACCAACGCTTGGCGCGTCGAATGTCGCTGCGCAACCGAGGCGCAGTGTCCGATTGTGGCTCGCGAACGGGCTCGGTGGCCGTGTGCAGTCCGTATATGGGCAAGGTCAGGTGCGTTCCAATTCTGGCAGAGACTCTTGCCAGAATTGGAATTCTGGTAGATGCTATTGCCAGATGCTCTTGACGAGGAGGCGGCGATGTCCGAGCCCGGCTATTTCAGCGATCACTCGATGATTCGGCGGGTGATGAGCAAGCGCGTTGTAGGACTCACCTACGGTTTGCGCGCCCTGGTCGTCGGCGCGGTGCATCCGCTGCTCTACGTCGGCACCGCGGAGAACACCGAGCATCGGATGACGCCCTACACCCGGCTGGCGCTGACCGGGCACCTGTTCGAGGCGGTGTTCCTCGGCAGCAAGGCCGAGGCCGACCGCGCGCTGGCGTTCACCAGGAAGAAGCACGTCAAGGTGCGTGGCGCGCTGCCCGAGGAGGCGGGCGCCCAGCATCCGGCGGGCACGCGGTACTCCGCGCTCGACCCACACCTGATGTTCATGACGATGGCGTTCACCTTCGACTCGGCCGAGGTGATGTACGACCTGCTGGTGCGCACCATGACCGACGGCGAGCGCGAGGCGCTCTACCAGGACTATGTGCGCTGGGCCGAGCTGTTCGGCATGCCCTCGGACGCGGCGCCGGGCAGCTACCAGGACTTCCGCGCCTACTTCGACGGCTACCTCGCCTCGGACGAGGTGTTCCTCACCGACGAGGCGCGGCTGGTGGGCTCCTACCTGGCCGGTCAGCGGGTGCCCTACTCGCAGGGTGTGCCGTTGCATCAGGTCACCTCCGCGTTCTATCTGCTGGTCCAGGGCAGCCTGCCGCCGCGCATCCGGCGGATGTACGGGATGCGCTGGGGTGTGGCCGAGCAGGTCGCCTACCAGGCGCTGACGCGGGCAGTCCGCACCGCGCACGTCTCGGTTCCGCTGGTGCCGCCGGTGCTGCGCGGCACGCTGGCCGGACCCAGCGCGCCGGTCTACAAGTTGCTCTCCAAGCGGGAGCACGAACTGGTCAGCAGCGGGCGGCCGAGCATGCCCGGGATCGACCCGCGTAACTGGGTGCAGCGAAATTCGGCTTGAGCCGCATGCGAAGATCGGGGTATGTCCAGTCCTGCGCCCACCCCGGCCGCCGAACGCAAACAGCGCGTTCTGTCCGGGATCCAGCCGACCAGCTCCTCGTTCCATCTCGGGAACTACCTTGGCGCGCTGCAGTACTGGGTGACCATGCAGGACGACTACGACGCGCTGTACTTCATCCCGGACATGCACGCGATCACGGTGCCGCAGGATCCGAAGGAGCTGAAGGCGCGCACCAAGGCCGCCGCCGCGCAGCTGCTCGCGCTCGGCATCGACCCGAAGAAGTCCACCCTGTTCGTGCAGAGCCAGGTGCCCGAGCACGCCGAGCTGGCCTGGGTGCTCAGCTGTATCACCGGCTTCGGCGAGGCCAGCCGGATGACCCAGTTCAAGGACAAATCGGTGAAGCAGGGCGCGGAGAACGCGACCGTGGGCCTGTTCACCTACCCGGTGCTGATGGCCGCGGACATCCTGCTCTATCGCGCCCATCAGGTTCCGGTCGGCGAGGATCAGCGCCAGCATCTGGAGCTGACCCGGAACCTGGCCCAGCGCTTCAACACTCGGTTCAAGAAGACGTTCGTGGTGCCGGAGGCGCATATCGTCAAGGGCACCGCGAAGATCTACGACCTGCAGGACCCGACCGCGAAGATGAGCAAGTCGGCCTCCACCGACGCGGGCCTGATCAACCTGCTCGACGACCCGAAGATCACCGCGAAGAAGGTGAAATCGGCGGTCACCGACACCGGACGCGAGATCCGCTACGACCCCGACGGCAAGCCGGGCGTCAGCAACCTGCTGGTGATCCTGAGTTCGCTGACCGGGACGCCGATCGTCACGCTGGAGAAGGACTTCGAGGGCAAGGGTTACGGCGAGCTCAAGTCCGACGTCGCCGACGCGCTGGTGGAATTCGTCACGCCGTTGCGGGCGAAGGTGCAGGAGTATCTGTCCGACCAGGGCGAACTCGACCGCATCCTGGCCGCCGGAGCCGAGCGTGCGCGAGAGATCGCCGGCAACACCCTCGCCCAGGTATACGACCGGGTCGGCTTGCTGGGCCGTTAGGCCGCTTCCTCGGCCAGGCTCGGCTGCGCCAACTAGGCTTCGTGAGGTCTGTCTCACGTTCGAAGGGGCGCAGCGTGCAGGTGATCGACAACATCAAGGCCGGGATCGAACGCCGGATTCAGGCGATGCCGTGGCTGGATCATCTGATCCGGGCGGCGGGGCGCTACGAGCGGCAACGAGGCGACCATTACGCGGCCGGCATCACGTACTTCACTGTGCTATCGCTATTTCCGCTGCTGATGATCGCGTTCTCGGTCTCGGGCGTTGTCCTGTCCAGCAATCCGGAGCTGCTCGGCGAATTGCAGGCCAAGATCGTCGAGAACATTCCGGGCTCGTTCGGCGACCAGATCAACGACCTGGTCGAGAAGGCGGTCGAGTCGCGGCGCACGGTCGGCACGCTCGGTCTGGTCGTCGGCCTCTACACCGGCCTCGGCTGGATGGCCAACCTGCGGGCCGCGCTCACCGAGCAGTGGGAGCAGAAGAGGCCGGACGGCAACTGGTTGGTGACCAAGCTCTCCGATCTGGGCGCGCTGGTCGGTCTCGGTCTCGCGTTCGTGGTCTCGCTGGGGCTGTCGGCGCTGGCCTCGAGCGCCCTCGGCAGGCGGCTGCTCACCAGCCTCGGTCTCGCCGAGCTACCCGGTGCCGGGGTATTGCTGACGCTGCTGTCGACGCTGCTCGGGTTCCTGGCCTCCTGGGCGGTGTTCGCCTGGGTGATCGCCAGGCTGCCGCGCGAGCCCGTCACGCTGGCCAGCGCGGCCAAGGCGGCGGCACTGGCCGCGCTGGCGTTCGAGGTGTTCAAGATCGTCGCCTCGATCTACTTGCGATCGGTGCTGAGCAGCCCGGCCGGCGCCACGTTCGGCTCGATCATCGGCCTGATGGTGTTCACCTACGTCACCTACCGCATCGTCCTGTTCGCCACCGCCTGGGCCGCCACCGCCGCCGAGAACGAGCCGGAAGCCGAGATCCCCCCGCCTCCGCCCGCGGTGATCGCGCCACGAGCCCGCGCGCGCGATGTCTCGGTGGGTGTGGGCGCAGCCTTCTTCGGTGCGGGCGCCCTTGCCGCCCTCGCCCTTTCGGGGTTACGCCGGTGGCCCGGCCGTCGGTGACCAGTAGGCGGGCCGAGTTGTCTGGAGCGCGAGGTTGATCAGCGTCGTCGATTGGCTCGGCGCGCCCCCGCCAGCAGGACGAGGATCACGATGACGCCGCCAGCGATCAGCACGGTCCTGGTATCGACGCGGCGCTCTTCGGCAAGGGGCATGGCGGAAGGGTCGGTTCCCGATGCGGGCGGGGCGGCAAGCGCGACTTCGTTCTGTTCACGCTGGGGTACCACCGCGTCACGCTGGGGTACCACCGCGCCGGGGAGGTTGCCGATCGACGCGCCGCTGGGCAGCGCGAAGCCGTAGTCGAGCAGCCGGGCCGCCTGCTCCCATGGGCGCAACGGCCGCACCTCGGCCTGCAACAGGGTGACGACGAGTCTGCGGCCGTCGCGCTGGGCGGCGGCGACGAACGTCTGGCGCGCGTCGTCGGTGAAGCCGGTCTTGCCGCCGAGGGCGCCCTGGTAGTTGTAGAGCAGCTGGTTGTCGTTGCCGATCGGATATCCGGGACGGTCGGTGTCGCCGGGAACCTGGGGATCTGCCGGGTAACCGGGGAAATCGACTTGCTCGGTGTGGATCAGCTCGGCGAACAGCGGGACGGTCATGGCTTCGCGGAACAGGACGGCCAAGTCGTAGGCCGAGGTGCTCATGCCGGGGCCGTCCAGGCCGGACGGGGTGGCGGCGCGAGTGTCCATGGCGCGCAACTTTTTCGCCAGCTCGTTCATCTTCGCGACGGTGGCCGCGTCGCCGCCCAGTTGCGCGGCGATGGCGTGCGCCGCGTCGTTGCCGGATGCCATGATCAGCGCCTGCATGAGCTGGCGATTGGTGTAGCGACCGCCGGGACCGATGCCGACCCTGGTGCCGTCCACATCGGCGTCGGCTCGAGTCCCGACCACCACCTTGTTCAGATCCAGTGTGCGCAGCGCCAGCGTGGCGAGCAGCACCTTGATCGTGCTCGCGGGCCGATAACGCCCGTGCGGGTCCTTCGCCGCGATCACCTCGCCGGTGTCCAGATCCGCCACCAGCCAGGCCGTCGCCGAGATGTCCTGCGGTGCGGGCGGTCCGGATCGCGGTAGCACGACTCCGCACTCGCCGAGCCGGGCGCCGCCGATCGGAGGCGCCGGGATCGGCAGCGGAGCCGGTGTCGGCTCCCCTGGCGCGGGCACTTCGGACGCATCGATCGGCGGGGGCGGCAGCGTCTTCTGCGGGCAGCCGTCGGTATTCGGCGTGGTGAACGGCGTGCTGGTGGTCGGCGCGGCGAACGCGGGCACGGCCGTCGCCCCGATCGCCACGACGGCCAGCAGGGCGCCCGCGTAGAACCCGGCGCGGCGACGGAATTCCGTGATCTTCATCGGCAGTGAGCCTAGCGAGGGTTCCGCCGGTCAGCCGCGCATATCCCTGAGCTCGTCGAACAATCTTGACACAACCTCTCAAATGAGAGTTACTATCAAAAAGTTGTAGCTCTCTTTCTGGAGGTGTCATGAAGACCGACTCGACCCGTCGCTGGCTCGCGCTCGGCGCGCTGGCGGTCGCGATGCTGACCATCGGGCTCGACGTCACCGTGCTGACCGTGGCCCTGCCCACGCTCGCCGTCGACCTGAACGCGAATACCGCGGCGCTGCAATGGTTCAGCAGTGCGTACACGCTGGCGCTGGCCGCCGTGATGCTGCCTGCGGGCGCCCTCGGCGACCGCTACGGCCGCAAGAAGTTCCTTCTGGCGGCGCTGGTGCTGTTCGGGATCGCGTCGATCGCCTGCGCCGTGGCCACCTCACCCGGCCAGCTCATCGCCGCGCGCGTCGTGCTCGGGATCGCGGCGGCGGCGATGATTCCGCTGTCGATGTCGGTGTTGCCCGACATGTTTCCCGGCCGAGCGGAACGGCAGCGTGCGCTCACCATCTGGATCACCTCGACGGCGATCGGACTGCCGCTCGGCCCGATCGTGGGTGGATGGTTGCTCCGCAACTTCTGGTGGGGTTCGGTGTTCCTGATCAATGTGCCGATGGTGGTGATCGGCGCGCTCGCCGTCGCGGCGTTGGTGCCGGAATCGCGCAGTGCACACAGTTTCCGCATTGATCTGCTCGGCACCCTGCTGTCGGTCGCGGGCATGCTCGGGCTCACCTACGGCTTCATCCGCATCGGCGAGGAAGGCTGGGGCGACGGCCCTGCCTGGGCGAGCGTCGCGGGCGGTGTGCTGCTGCTCGGCGCTTTCCTGGCCTGGCAGCGCAGGACCGCGTATCCGCTGGTCGATCTCGGCTTGTTCGCCGCCGACGGATTCCGCTGGGGCACAGCGTTTTCCATCGTGGTGAACTTCGCCATGTTCGGCATGTTCTTCACCGTGCCGCAGTACTTCCAGGCCGTGCTCGGTGTGGACGCGCTCGGTAGCGGACTGCGGCTGCTTCCGCTGATCGGCGGGTTGCTGGTCGGCAGCAGGCTGGTCGACCGGATCCTGCCGAAACTCGGCACCCGCATGGTGATCTCAGCCGGGTTCGCGTTGCTGGGCGGGTCGCTGGCGCTGGGCGCGCTGACCACCGTGGACAGCGGCTACAGCTTCACGGCGGTGTGGCTGACGCTGCTCGGCGCCGGTATGGGCCTGGTGATGCCCGCGGCCATGGGTATGGCGATGGGTGAGCTGACCGCGGAGCGCTCCGGATCCGGCTCCGCGCTGCTGCAGGCGCTGCGCCAAGCCGCGGGAACCATCGGCGTCGCGGTGCTGGGCACCGTGCTGTCCACCCGCTACCGTTCGGAGCTCGGCGCACTGAATCGCGACCCGATTTCGGACGGTGTCAACGCGGGTGTCGCGACCGCGCATGAGTCGGGCGATGCGGCGATGCTGCACCACGTGCAGAGCGCGTTCGTCGGCGGCATGAGCGCGATGCTGTGGGCTTGCGCGGCATTGTGCCTGCTGGCGGCGGGGCTGGCCGTGGTGTTCGTGCGCACCAGGCGACCCGCCCAGGCGTCCGAGCCGGGTGCGGCAGAATCGATTCATGTCGGTTGAGCTACCCGCGAACGGGACGGCGCAGGGTCTGCGCGAGCGGAAGAAGGAACGGACCCGCCGGACGATTCGCATGGAGGCGTTCCGGCTGTTCCGCGAGCAGGGCTACAGCGAGACGACGATCGAGCAGATCGCCGCGGCCGCCGATGTCTCGCCGAGCACCTTCTTCCGCTATTTCCCGACCAAGGAACAGCTGGTGCTCGCCGACGATCTGGATCCGTTGATGATCGAGTCGCTGCGACGGCAGCCGCGCGACGTCTCGCCGTTCACCGCTTTACGCAACGCGGTGCTCGAAGTCTTCGACAGTCTTCCCTCGGCCGATCTGGCGTTCGAGCAGGAGCGGCAAGCGCTGCTCTATCACGTGCCGGAGCTGCGGTCGGCCATCGGCTGGGAAATCATCCGCAGTATCGATCTCCTCGCCGAGTTGCTGGCCGATCACGTCGGCAGGCCCGCCGACGATTTCGAGGTGCGGGTGGCGGCAGGCGCGATGGCGGGCGCTGCCCTGGCCATGGCGACGGTCACGCCGTTGAACATCGAGAACATCACCCGGGCATTGGACTTCCTGGACGCGGGCATGCCGCTCGGGCGGGAGTCCTGACGGGCTCCGGCCCGATGTGCCGGACCTACTGCGCGCCCGCGGTGCTGGCCGGCCGCAAGCGATCGGGTGTGTCGTCGTCCATGGTCGCGAAGAAGCCGCCGATCACGTCCTCGATCTCGGCGATCGATTCCGCGCAGTAGAGAATCGGCTGATAGTGGGTGATGTCGTAGACCGCGGTACCCATCTGGGCGATGTCGAGCGGGCGTAGCTCGGCGTGCCGGAACTCCTCGATCTCGCCATAGGACGACAGCAGACCCGCTCCATAGCAGCGGACCTCGCCATGTTCCCGGACGACGCCGAACTCCATCGAGAACCAGAAGACGTCGGCGAGGAACTTCAGCGCACGCTCGGTGCTCAGCCTGCCGACCGCCGCGCCGACCGCGGCGTAGACGGCCGCGAAGCGCGGGCTGGCGATCTGATTGGCGTGCCCGATGATCTCGTGGATGGCGTCCGGCTCCGGTGTGTACAGCGGCGCGGAGTGATGCCGGATGTACTGGGTGGAATGGAAGATCCGATCGGCGAAGGAGCCGAAGAACTCGCGCAGCGGCACCAGGCCCGCGGCCGGCACATACCGGAATCCGGTCAGCGGTGCGAGCGCCGCCGACACCTCGTCCAGCTGCGGGATGTGATCGGTCGGCAGGGCCAGCGCCTCGGCCGCCGCGAGTACCTCCGCGCTGGCGTAGGTGCGGTGTTTGCGCGCGAGTTCGGCCGACACGATCCGCCACACCTGCTGTTCCTCATCGGTGTAGTCGATGTGGGGGAGCGGTTTCCCTGGCGCGTAGTCCAGTGCCAGCGCGGCGATGGCGTTGCGCCGGGCGCGGTACTCCGGATCGTGCACGCCCGGGTGCTCGGCACTCAGGTGCACTGTCACGTCGTCGCCGGTGCGGGTGACCGGCGAGTACAGCTGAGCCTCGGTGAACATACTTCGATGCAAGCACCACTGACCGCCGTCGACAACGAAAGCCCGTCCAGCTGAGCAAACTGCCCAGCTGAACGGGCTTCTTCCTGGCGATCTGGGCAGCAACGCGGGGCGCTGCGATCAGTGTCCCTCGTGCAGCGAATGCACCACCGCGTGGCCCTTGCCGCGTCCGATCATCCATTTGTTCACCGGCGTGGTCACCACGAACGCCACCGCGAAGGCGAAGGCGAGGGTGATCCAGAACAGCGCGCTGTCCAGGTGGGCGTCCATCGCGCCCGGAACGGCGAGGATCACCGCGTTGTCCACGATCTCCATGACGGTGATCGACACGGTGTCGGCGGCGAGGGCGGTGCTCACGGCCGCGGCCAGCGGCAGTCCTGCCCGCAGCACGCCGCGCATGGTGAAGGCGTAGCCGAACAGGAACGCCAGCACGATGGCCAGGGCCATGGTCGCGGTGTTGCTCCAGCCCAGCGCGGTGCCGATCACCATGCCGAGGACCTCGCCGATGGCACAGCCGGTGAGGCAGTGCAGAGTCGCCATGGCGGCCATTTGCCAGGTAGCCGACGGATGTTTCGCGGTGTGCTGCTCGGCGGTGTGCGTCGCGTGCGCATGCGCGGCGTGGTCGCCGGAGGGGTCGTGCCTGTGCTCCATGCGTGGCACTATACCCCCGTAGGGTATAAACACAAGCCCGAGTTCTCGATTTGCCGGACATGAGCGGGCGTCATGCCGCAAGATGGCGAATGTACGAAGGAGGACGCATGAAATCCGTGCGGATCGATCTCGACCAGAATTTGCTCGCCGCTGCGGCCGCCATCATGGGCACGGCGACGAGCGACGCCACCATCAACGAGGCCCTGCGCCGAATCGTCGTCCACGAGCGGCAGTTGCATCATCTGGAGAAGCTCGCCGCGAAGGCCTTCTGCACCCGTCCGGAGCCGGAGGCCGCGGCCGTCGACCGCTAGGGCCCGGCCTGAGCATGCGTCATCCGACGCACCTTATCGCTTGCCGGGCGCTGTCTCCCGGAGGGCGCGCAGCCATACGGTCTCGAACTCCCGGGAATCGACCTCGACGGCGGAATACTCCACCTGGGCGTCGAGTTCGTCCGCCGTGGGAATCGGCATCTGACTGATGACGGTCGTGCCGGTGCCGCGGCTGGCATCGGCCCAGTCCATGTGGCCGTCGGAGAAGATCTCGACCTTGCGCACCTCGAAGCCGTCGTCGGCGATCTCGCTGAACATCTCGACCGGCTCGTCGTCGAAGTTGTGATGCCATTGCGCCCTCAGGTACCACATCGCCCATCAACTCCCAGCTCACGGACCGACTTGGCTACCGAACCGCCTCTCAGCATATGGGTTGTCCGGGTCAGGCGCATGCCGCGGGACACCGGTTCCGCGGGAGGTGTCGGTGGTGGCTGGCAGAATCCCGAGCACTGTCGGCCGGACCGAGGGGTGGAGTCATGGCGGTCTCTCTTGTCGATGTGCCCGTCGCGCAGCGGCCGCGTGAGCGGTTGCTGGTGCTCGGACCACAAGCGCTCAGCGACGCGGAGTTGCTCGCGCTGCTGCTGCGGCACGGCAGGCGTGGTGCGAGTGCGCTGGACCTGGCGGCGGAGTTGTTGGTCGAGCACGACGGCCTGCCCGGATTGGCATCCGCGCGTCCGGAGGAGTTGTCGCGGCGGGCCGGGATCGGCGTGGCGAAGGCGGCCGCGATCATCGCCGCGTTCCACCTCGGAGCCCGGGCACGCAGCGCCCCGGAGACCTCGTTCCGGTTGACCAGCGCCGCCGACGTGGCCGCCGCGGCCCGTCCGCAGTTCACCGGCGCCCGCGTGGAGCGACTGCTCGTGCTGGTATGCGACACGCAGAACCGATTGCGCCACAAGGTTTTCGTCGCCGAAGGCGCCGTCGACCAAGTCGCCGTCCCCGTCCGGGAAATACTGAACACCGTCCTGCGCCACGACGGCCGCGCCTTCGCCGTCGTCCACAACCACCCCTCCGGCGACCCCACCCCCAGCCCCGACGACCGCCGCGCCACCACCATCCTCACCGAAGCCGCCCACACCGTAGGCCTCCGCTTCCTCGACCACGTCGTGATCGCGGGGGAGAAATGGGCCAGCGCGCCGGGGTACCCGATGCGCTGATACAAATGACGACGGCCGCCTCGATGCTGACCGGTGATCGCTTCAGTAGACTTCGTGGGGTTGGAAGGGCTTGCGGACAGCCAGTTCATATGGGTGGTGACAGGGTGGCGTCGCCCACCGTAGAGCGGTCGTAATCCGGTGGGCGCACCTCACGGAATGGTGTGGCCCTGACGATCTCACGGCGCGGTGTGGCCAGTCCAGTGGAATCCCTTCAGGAAGTCGGCCGCATGCATTCCCCTCGGCAGGTGGCGGTCGATTTCGGCAAGGGTGGGGTAGCGGTGGTTCGGTGCGGCGTCGTTCGGTGGGTAATCGAGTTCGCCGAGGAGTTGTCGCAACTCCCGGGTGACCGCGGCGTCCGGTTCCAGGGCGAGATCCGCACGGATGCGGCTGCTCAGCGCTCGCATGCCTGCGGCGAGATGGTCGGGATCGGTGACGCCGTTCCAGTCGAGGTCGTGGCTGATCGCGGCACGTGCCCCGCGGCGGCCGTGCACCGTGAAGGTCACATCTTCCACCTCGGACCGGCGGAGGTAGGCGCGGAGTGAGGAGACAACCTGGTCACTGGCTCTGGTGTGGACTTGCCACGGTTCTATCCACATCTTGTCGAAGCCCGCGGTGAGCCAGCCGTTTTCGTCGAACTCGATGCGAAGATCCAGATCGCCCGCCTCGGCCGGATTCTCGCCGTGGCTGACGAACACACCGCGGATCCGTATTCCGGAGATGGACTCGTCGGCGGTGCGCAGATAGTTGACCCGGGTCAGCCGAAGCTCGAGCTCGAGGCCGTACTCCCGTTGCAGGCCGGACAATCGCGGTAGCAACTCGCTTTCGGCAGGGGGGTCGGCGAGCAGATCCGGTATGGCCGGCACCTCCGACAGACTCGGGTCCGGTGCGGCGGTGGTCCGCCGAGTCGAGTGCGTCGTGGTGTCGAGATCGGTGCTGGGCAGGTCGGGCCGGGGCAGGCTCGGGTCGGCGGCATGCAGCACGAGATCGCGGACCTGCTGATAGGTCAGTCGCGTCCCCCGTGACGGCCACTGCCCGGTCGTCTCGGCGTAGCTCCATAGCGCGAGGTAGTCGGAGTAGAAGCGACGTGTCAGGGGGCCGGCTGTGGCGGGGTCGAGGCTGATCTTGTGCACGAAGTGTCGAGAGTCGGTGTACAGCGAGTCGAGGGCGGCCATGGCCCGCAGCCGCCGGAACTCCCGAACTCCTGATTCACCGTGCTGGTCGCGGATTTCGTCCTCCACCATGGTCGTGACCCGGCCGAGTGCCTCCGGCGGCCATGGGTTCCAGAAGACGGTGACATAGTCCCACAACCGGTGCCGGACGCCGGTGAGATTCCAGTTGTCGAGGCGTACTTCGCCGTCGGGCCGGACCCACAGGTTGCGGAAGGTGGCGTTACCGTGGCTCAGCCCGGCGGTCCAGGTGGTGTCGCCCGGCACCCAGATCTCGTGCGGCAGGGGTATTCCCAGCTTGTGCAGGAACAGATGAGATTGTTCCTGCTTGATCCGCTGCATGCTCAGGTACAGCTGCTCCTGGTCGGCTACGGTGCGGACCGACAGATCGTCGGGCAGCTCGACCGCCTGCAACCGCCGCAACTGTCGGAGCAGGGCGCGCAAAGTCTGTGGCCAGTCCGGGTCACCGGTCGTGGGGACGCGGCCGGGGCCCATTTCGCGGAATGAGTAGTCGTCGGACTGGGCCATCGTCGTCGGCACGTCGACACCTGCCTGCCGGGCCAGATCTTCCGCGCGTTCATCATCCAGCGGGACATGGTTGACGAGCCGGTCTCCGGCGATGAGTTTCGGATGCGTGGGATTGGCAGCCAGATCCTTGTCTCCAGGCGTGGCGACGATGCGCCGCACCTTCACCGGGTTTCCGCCGCCGTCGGTGACGCACCAGACTTCCGTGTAATGACCGGCGACATCGGGGGAATTCGTCACGACGGTGATCAGCATGCGGGCCGCATCGTCGAGCTCCAAGCCGCCGTCCTGGACCGGTTCGGCGATGTCGAGCAGGTAATCGGTGCCCTGCGGGCGGCGCAGTGCAGGGCGGAATGCGATCGGGGTGGTCGGCGCCGCCGGATCGGTGAGGTCCTTGTACGCCCATCGGCGGGCGAACAGCGCACCCGGCCCGGCATGCCCGCCGGGCTCGGAGACCCAGCTGTAACCGCACCGCGCCGCTCGGACGCCGTCTTTGCGCGAGACCTCGACCTCGATCGCATCGGCGCCCATCCGGCGGGCCAGGTCCTCGGCCGGTCCGAGGAGGTACGGGCCGCCGTAGTCGGCGGCGAGGCGATCGAGGTCGGCGCCGATCGGTTCCGGGCGTGCGGTGACTCGTCCGTTCCCGTCGAGGTCGAAACGCACCGTGATTTCGCCGTATTCGCGGGTGCCGTCCATCAGCACGGTTCGCAGCCGAATGCGGCTCACCACACCCGGGTCCGCATCACCGAGTGGCTCGTATTCCGCCGCAATAGGTTCCAGCCTGGCTGTTCCGTCGGTACACCGCAGGGTGGCGATGGCTTCGGACAGGCCGGCAGCCGCTGCGGCGCTGTCGTGCCCGATCGCGGCCCGCAGCAACTCGCGCAGCGACAGCCGCGGCAGTCCGGACGTGTCCGGTTCCGTCGCATGGGTCGCCGGTTTGACGGCCGCCGACCTGTCGGCGGCCGAATCCGCTGTGGTCTGCTGGTTTTCGCGTTGCCGCACCAATTGGCGTGACCATCGCTGCAAGAGGGTACGCACCTGGGCCTTATCCGGTGCCCGTCGGCCCGCCGCCGGGAACACGACCTCCAGGTTGCGGTGCAGCGCATCCGTCGCGTCGGCGAGGAAACCCGGGTCGCGGGCAATCAGCAGCGGCAACCGGAAGCTGTCTCCCGCCACGGATTTCCATGCCTCCAGCACGAGATATCGGTCGAAGTCCGCAGCGGCGTCCGCGCCGTGGTCGCGCCGCAGCCGCGCCCGGCACCAGTTCATGACCTCGTTCCGGACGGCGGGGGTAGGCCACGGGTTCCTTGTCGCGAACGCCACGTAGTCCCACACCGGCGATCCCGGCTGGGTCAGTTCCAGGTCGAGCAGCCCGACGCCATCGGGGCCCAGCTTCATATTGAGGAAGGTCGGATCGCCGTGCAGCACACCGAGCTGGATATCGTCGTTCGATGCGGGCCGGACCTCGAAGATGTCGTACAGGCCGGGCATACCGAGCTCGCCGTGCAGCCGATCATCGGTGTCGAACTCCAGGGGGATCCGTGCCACCTCGCGAACCAGCCGCCGCTCCCATTCGACGCGGGTAGTGGGTACCGGTTGCTCGGGTTCGGCCGCGGCCCAGTGCTCGGCGTGCAGGGAATGCAGGCGGTCGAGTGCGGGGAACAGGGCCTCCGCGATGTCTTGCCACGGATCGTCCGGCGTGGGGTGTTCGCCGCCGAGGTACTCGTGGAACAGGTAATGCTCGGGATAGGACTCCTGTGCACCGACGTGATACAGCGCCGGTACCCGGACACCGGCCTTGCGGCACAGCTGGACCGCGGCGGATTCCCCGAACGTCAGGCCGATCCGGGGATCGAAATTCGGATTCGGCGTATTGATCGATGCCCGGATGACAATCTTCCGGCCGTTCAGCTCGAAGATCCAAACCCCGTGATGATTCCCGGCGAAGTGGGCTCGGTTGCGGAACAGCGTGGTGAGAAGTTCGATGTCGGTTCTGGTCAATCCGGGATCCTCGGTCTCGGAACCGAGGGACGCCATCCGGGCTGTCGGTCGCGGAGCCGCGCCGGGGAGTGGATCGGAAACGTCCGCGGACGCACCGTCCAGCACGCCCCACCACCGGCGGTCTTGCGGCCACTCCTGTGCTGACGGCTCGAGATACGCGGCCAGCTCCGCGAAGGTCGGTCGCGCCTCGGCGGTCCGGTCGAACCGGTCGAGCATCGGGTCGGCGATGAGTTCGCGCGGGTCGGTGCTCAGCAGGTGCGCCGTGCTCTCCCGCGATTCGGCCAGATGGTCCGGATCGGAATCCAGCCGAAGACCGTTCTGTGCCGCAATCGTGAAGCCGGTCGGGCCGTTGACGGGCACGATGACCCGGCCATCCGTGCCGACACACTGGCGCAGTTGCGGAACGAAGTGCTGCGCGAAGTGCCCGCCCGCGAAGGCCGGGTCCACCACCAGGTGGTCGAAAGTCGCCGTGACTCTGCGATTTTCGTCTTGGCGGACATGGAAACGCATATCGCCCGCTTCGTCGACGACCGGCGGTCCCTCGGCGACTCCACCCGGGTCGACATCGAAACGCATGTCGCCCGATTCGCCGACGCGCCACGTGCCCCCGGCGACAATGGTGGCCGATACGGTCAAGCACCGGTTCCCGGCGTTGTCGGTGTACCGTGCGGCGGTCGGTGTCACGACGTAGTTCCGGGGACCGTACCGTCGATCCAGCAGACCGTTCACGACAGCCAGCAGTTCGGTGTCGCTGGAAACCTCGGCGGCCGGTAGAACCGAATCCGGACTTTCCGCGGGTGATGGGGCCGGCCGGCTCGGCTGCACCGCAGGCTCGTTCGGCAGCGGTGGCAGCCCCTGCCTCGTGCACACCGCGTTCACCGCTTCCAGCATCAGCGTGCGAACGACAGCCGGCGACTCCGGCTCCCATCCGCGCAGGCGGCACAGCCGTCGATAGTCGGAGTAGAACCGTCCGATGAGCCGGTCGGCCTTGCTGGCATCCTCCGCGATCTGCTGGACGAAGTTGCGCGAATCGGCGTAGAGCGAGTCGAGGCAACCCATTGTCAGCAGCCGATCCAGTTCCGCTTCGGCGCCCGGTCCGACCAGCCCGTTGGCCTCGAGGTCGCGGACCTCGGCTCTGATCTTGTGCTCGACCTGCTCGGCGATATCCGGTGGCCAGTTCGACCAGAGCATGGTCACGTAGTCCCACAGCGGGTGGGTGACTGTCGCATTGTCCCAATCGATCAGCATCGTCGTGTCGTTCCGGTCGTCGATCCGGACGTTGCTGAGAACCATGTCGTTGTGATTGAGGCTCGGCCGCCACGTCGCGTCGTCGGTCTCCGGTGACCATGCCTGGTGTGGCGCGAGCCGGAACAGTCGATCCAGCCAGGGCGCGCGACGACGGTAGTTGCGGCGCTGCTGATCCAGGTAGAGGTGGAGGTGTTCGGTCACCGGCCGCACCTGCAGGTGTGCGGGCAGCTGCACATTCAGCAGGTGCCGTTTCACCTGGAACAGCTTGTCCAGCACGGTGTTCCAGTCCGGATCGTCCGGTGCGGGGGTGCGTCCGTCGGCAAACTCCTCCACGTAGTAATCGCGCCACCGGTATACCCGTGCGGGAACATCGGTCACCGTTGCGGCAAGCTCCACGGCATCAGGTGCATCGAACGGAAGCCAGTGGAACCAGCGGACATTCCGATAGGACGGATCGGGGTTGCGAGTGAGGTCTTTTTCCCCTGTGGTCGTCGGCAGTATCTGGTGCACGACTATCCGGTTGCCGTTGTCGTCTCGGTAGCGCCAGGCCCGCTTGTTGTTGCCCTCGTAGTCGGGTGCTCGGAGTCTGGCCCGCAGGATCTGCCTGGCGGCAACCTTCGAGTCCAGCGTGCCGCTGCCTTCGCGCTTGATGTTGTCCAGCAGCGTTTCCTGTGCGGGCGGGTCCGTGGGGATGGCTACGACCGGCCGTGCTTTTGGCTGGCTCCATTCGATATCCGCGGCAGTAGGTGCGCCGGCCATGTCGATGCACGCGGCCCACGGTGCGGCGATCTCCTCGAGCGGAACACCGGCGTCGATCAGCCCGGCATCCCACAGTTCCCTCGGCGTAGGGAGGTCACCTGCTCGCAACCTTCGGCCTATTTCTGCGATGCCGGGCGGGACGGTCGGCTCGCGCTGTTCGAGGTCGTCTATGGCGTCGCACAAGGCCTCGCGGATTGCTTCTCTCTCACCGAGATGCTCCCTGTTCCAGTCGAATCCGGCCCGGGCCGCCGCCGGCCAGTCGCTGATCAACGCCGCCCGGAGCCGGTCCGCGCCCGCGTCACGAACGAAGTCGAGCACGAGAGGTTCGACCTTCTGGCCTTCGATGTCGCCGACGCAGTCTGCGACGATCCGGCTGGAGGCATCCGCGGAAAAGGTGAAATAGACCTCGCCGCGCACGCGTGTGCCTTCCACGACCGCAGCCGTGACGACGGCCATGACGCCGTCCGAAGAAGCCAGCCACCGCAGCCTGACCGGCTCCAGCCGTCGCGGTCCGTCCCAGCGTTGGACGGCGGCCAGTGCCGCCGACTCGTCCACATCGTGGTGACCGGCACCGAGCTCCCTGCCGGCTGCGTGCAGCATCCGCCGCATCCACCGGCGTGGTTCCGTCGCGTGAACGGGCGGAATCTCCCAGGTGGTCGCCGCGGTGGCGGGCGTGTCCAGCAATTCCAGCTCACGCAGCGCCCATTCCGCCAGCAGATCGTGGACCGCATTCTCGGAGATGGGGTCCTGCCCGGCGGCGCGGCGAACGAGGGCGACGTTCCGGTAGAAGTCCGGAAGTACCTCCTCGATGGTCGCGAACCCGGTGGCGATCTTCTTGGGTAGCCGGTATGCGTCGCCGGTGATCGACTTGCGTGCCTCCAGCAGCACGTAGCGTTCGAAGTCCGCTACCAGTTCGTCACCGACATCGTCTCCGTATCGGTATTGCAGAATCGTGCGGATTTCGGAGTGCACGGCACGTCGTTCGGTGTCGTCGACCCAGTCGTTCACGAGGTAGTACCGGGCCCAATCCCATGCGATGGGCGCGTATTGCGCGAGTTTCGAATCGGTGAACCCGATGCGGCCGTCGGCGCCGCGCCGCATCTTGCGGCGGATCGGGTTGCCGTGCGTGAAGCCCATCAGCTCTCTGCCCTCGTTGATGAGCTTCGGCTGAAACGAGGCGAAGAGCGGGACGCCGCCGATCAGTGTGTCCAGCCTGTGGTCGAAGTCGCCGTGCTCCAGTTCCAGCACCCGGCGATTTTGCTCCCGGTCCCAGTGATACTTCGTGTGGGGAGTGGAGGACACGCCGTGTAGTCGAGACAACTCGAGGAAGACGTCCTCGGTTGTGCGGTCCCAACCCTCGTCCGGCAGGACTTCATCACCCGCGATGTGCTCGTGAATCGTCACGCGGGTCTTGAAATCCAGCGCCGTCTGCGATGATTCGGAGTCATAGAGCAGCCGCGGGCCCCGCACTCCGGCCCGGTGGAACAGGTCCGACGCTTCCGCCGCCGGCGCGGCCAGCGAGTCCAGATCGAAGCCCAAACGCTCCGCCTCGTCGAGGTACACCCGGACCGTCACCATCGGTTCCGACGCGGCGCCCGGTCCGGCGGGCAGCGGCAGATGCCAGACACCGCATTGGTTCTCGGATTCGTGCGGCGAGGTCACTCGGACCTGTTCCATCAACCCGAGCACCTGCTCGCGAGTGAGTCGTCGATCCAGGCCCGAAGGGACGGGGTCGGCCGCGACCGCCGGTGGTGCACAGCGTTCGCTCAGCCACTGGGGGGCGTTCTCGACCGGTGCGAGGCCCGCGCCCAGCAGCAGGTCGCGACCGTGCAGTTCGGCGGCGCCCCAGTCGTCGGCCACCTTCACCTGCAGCACATCGGCGCCGATGCCGCGTACGAAGTGCAGAACCAAGTCGAGGAACGACCCTCGTCCTGCGTCGCGCCGAGCGGACCGATACTCCGGTAGGAAGTCGCCGGCCGGGCCGGGCTCGACGTAGGCCGTGACGATTCCGGAGGCATCGAGCTCGAAAAGCAACTCGACATCGCCGAATTCGGCCTGATCGATCATCACCGCGGCGTGCATCCGGAGGCGTTCCGCCCCCTCGCGGGCGGGGTCCGGCTCATAGGCGGCGCGAGTCACGTTCAGTCTGTGCGTTCTGCTCTGTGTTTGTGTCGACGGTGGCCGGACTGCGTGGCTCAACTCGACCTGCTGTCGGTTTTCCAGCAATCTTCGAATCGAAGACCCGAGCCGCGGTGGGAGCGGCTCATCGAGTGCGGGTGTCATATAGGCATCGAGGTTCGACGGCCGTGCCTGGGACAGGTGGCTCGCGAATACTTCGAGCACACGCTGACCTTCGTCCTCGGGTATCGGTCGATGTTCCGTTGCCCGACGCAGGACGGCCAGGTGCGCGGACTCGGCGGTGAGCTTCCCCCACTTCAGGAGGGCCCGGCCGATGGCCGCTTCGCGGCGCACGAGGGTGAGGTTCGTGGAAAACGCCGACAGCAGATCGGTGTACCGGCCGGGGTTGGTAGCGATGTCTGTGGGCGTGTGGAGTGCCTGGCCGATAGCCGCGATTCGTGCTTCGACCGCAAGGTAGCGGTGGAAGTCGGCTTCCGCGGCGTCCCCGTGCCGTTGCCGAATCTGATGCACGCACCAGTCGAGCACCTGCGGCCGTACCTCGGGCGGCCAGGGATTGCGGACGGCGAATGCCGCGTACACCCACGCGGGTGGGCCGAATTCGGTGTGATTCCCAGCCGATCCCGCCTGTGCGCTGTCACGGACGAGGCCGTCGAGTATCGGCGCGCTGTGCAGGCCGACAGGCTGCTCGCCGTCGTCTGCGGGATCCTCTCGTGGCCAGAACATCTCGGACAACGGCGGCAGGCCGAGCAAGCCCAACCCCGATTCCGTCCCCGGCCCTAGGCGTAGGCCGGCGAGCCTCGCCTCCGCACTGCGCACCGCACGGCGGACATCCCGCTCCCATGCGGCGCGAGTCGTCGTCACCGGCGGCGCACCACCCGGGATGTGCTGTGCGACAAGCTGTTCGGCGACATCGTCGCGGAACGACAGATCCTCGCCCACCAGCTCGGCAACCCCCGCTGGGGTACCGGTGGCGTGCCCGGGAACGACGACATCGCGGCCCCCGGAGTCTTCGTCATCGAGGCCGAGGTCGATCGCGACGGGGTCTTGGGGGGTGCCGGGTGTTTTTCCTGTATCGGTGGGCTCGTCCGGCAAGTATCTGGGGTTGGGGCGCCAGTACCGCGGTAATTGGTCGGCAAGGGCGGCGAAATCGCCCCGCCAGATTTTCGCGGGAATCTCGAAACAGCCCACGACGCGGTCGCTACGCAGGCCTCCCGGCCAGTGCACGGAGACGACGCCGCCGTACTCGTCCACCACTCCGAATCCGCCGGGCGCGTCGATGACGTAGATCTGGTGGACGAGGGTCCAATCCGATGTCTCGTCGTCCATCATCACCGATTGGCCGTACTCGGCCGCCCGATTCACCCGCACCGTCGTGTAAACAACCCTGCCGTCGCGTTGTGACAGCGGGACGAACCCATCCGCCCACGGGACGGTGCGCGGACGCGTGTCGCCACGGAACAACAGCCCTCCGCCGATACGCCACCCCGATTCCGGATAGTCGTCCGCGAGTGCTTCCCACCTCTGACGGATCGCGTCGAGGTCGACATCCGGCTCGGCGGCCGAGGCGAGCAGCACACCATCCGGCAGCTGCGCGGGCGGTTGCCATTGCACCGGTACCGACGGACCGTCGAGGATCAGCCGTACCACCTGAGCGCCGTCGAGTGGATTCAGAGGAGCGTCGGTCAGCGGACCTTCGACGATATTGTGGTCCTCGGGGTCTTCGTCGCCGAGGTCGATCGCAACGGGGTCGATGGCGTTGCCGGGGGTCGTTCTGTTATCGAGGGTGCTCGATGCGCTCGAGGAAATTTGGCCAGGGACGGGCTTCGCTACACCCGGTGCGCCGGGGAGGGATCCGGTGTAGTGGCCGTCGGTGCGGAGGAAGTGGGCGTCGATATCCGGAGGTCGGTCGCGATGGCTCGCAGGAACCGTGAGTCGGTTGGTCAGTGCGTGGATGCTCTTGGTGACGTCTCGGCCGGATTGTCCGTCGACGTAGCGGATGGTGCCGTGGTAGTTGACGACGTTGACGGTGTGGCCTGGTGGACCTCCGAAGGGTTGGTGGCGGTAGGCGATGATGCCGCGTGCCAGGTGACCGGCGTCGCGGAGTTGCTGTTCGAGGTCGGTCCAGCTCTCGACGTGCTGGAACGTCGTGTCGTAGTGGGACTGGATGAACCGCATGTGGGATCGGCTGTCATCACCGGGTGCTCGTCCTGTTTCTGACGGTTCGGCGACGATGTCGGGTCGGCCGCTGACCCGGAGGTCGGCGGCGATGGTGCACTCGGCGCTGTTGTCCCGGTTGCGCAGGGGGTTGATGCCGCGGATCCGCTCGAGCAGCGGGTCGTCGGGCGCGGGCTCCGCCGCGGTGGGTGACGGTTGCGCCGCGCCGCTGTCCGTGGCCGGTCGATCGGTGTCACCATCGGGGGATTGCGTGGGTTCGGCGTCGGGCGCGGGTTGTGCTGCGGCATCGGTCGTCTCCGTACTCGCACCGGGGCCGGCGAGGATACGGCCGTGCAGGTGGGCGGCGAGCTTCTGTATCAGTACTCGGCCCTGGCTGCCAACCATGCCGAGCAGGTACCGGTCGATCACCCCGAGCATGTACTCGTCGACCGACCGGCTTCCGATCAGCGAATAGAGGCGGGCCGCAAGATATCGGGTGCGCAGGTATTCCGGCGACTCGCGGTCGAAACCGCGGCAGCCGGGGAAGTGCAGCGCCGACCACAGGTCGTTCTTGAGGTGCTGCTCCCAGAATTCGTATTCCTCGGGTGTGAGTACTTTCCGCATCTGGACACGGTCGCCGTCGAGCATCGGTCTGCCCGCCAGGTAGGACATGGTTCCCGTCGCGATCGACAGCAGTTGCGGCAGCTCATCGAGCGATGTGTCGCGCAGGTACCGCTGGCCCGGACTGGCCCGATCGACGGCAGCGTTGCTGGTGGGACCTTCCGGCTCGTCCTCCGGCAAGGTCCGGAATTTCCAGACGGTGATCGTCTCGTCGCCCTGTATTCGCTTCTCCTGCTTGAACAACAGCGGTCCGGGGTCGGAAATGCCCAGCAGCTGCTCGGCTTTCAAACCGGTAGCGACGACCAGCGCGAGCGTCAGGTAGATGGGGGAGCGTCGCAGCAAGCGCTTCAGTTCGAAGGCATCCTTGGCGGTGAGTTCGACGGTGCGCAGCGTGGCGAGGTCGCCCTCGCGCAGCGCCCGGAACCACTGCCCGCGGTTGGCGACCCAATCCGGCCCGGACGGCTCGGCGGCGCTGGGAATCGGCATGTTCTCGAGGTAGGCGAACGGACGATTACCGTCCTTGTCGCGGAAGGTCAGCAGTTCAGCGATGAGCTGCTCGATTTCGGCGGCCTCCGCCGGAGCGAAGCTATCGTTCAGTGCGCGGGTGCGGGCGGCCCGCGGGCGTTCCGGATCGGTGACACGAAGCGCCGGACCGCGGCCAGTATCGGCCGGTCGATGTTCGGCGCGGGTGGCCTCGGCGCCACGGCCTGCGGTGATCAGGCCGATATTGTCCAGCGACTCGGTCGGCACCTGGGCCTCGATATCGGCATACGAGTTGTAACCCTGATGGACCTGCATGCGCGTGCGGAACTCCGGTGTCTCCGGTGGCTCCGCGGTGACCCGCACCGCTCCCCAGGACTCGCCGGCCGGATCCGGTCCCAGACCGCGGTTGAGGAATCGGCCGCGCCGGTCGGGAGTGGTGGCGCCGAGCCAGGCGATGGGATCACGGGTCGCCGTCAGCACGTAGACGTTCTCGGCCCCGATACCGAAGTCGGTGGCCCTGGTCATCGGGCCCGCGCCCGGGGAGGCCGTCAGAACCACCTGGTCGATCTCGCCGGCCAGCCGGACGTCCCGGCCCGCGTAGCACACGGTCGTGGTGCCGTAGCTGTGTCCGAGGAGAGTGTGCAACCGCGGCAGCGCGGTTCCCCGATGCTCGGCCAGCGCCTCACGAGTGGCGTTGTAGGACACAGTGTCTCGGGCCACGACATAGCCACCGACTTCGGCGAACCGGTGATAGGCAGGATCGAACGGGAGAACCGGCGCCGTTCCCTTCAGCAGTTTGGTCGGGTGTTCGTAGGCGATATCGATGATGGCCGCCACGGTCTCTTCGGGTGCATACCGTGAGGTCATCTCGTACTGCGCACCCGCAAACCCGGATCGGTACAGCAGTGACCGCAGCGTGGTCCCGAAGCCGCCGACATGGCGGGTGACGTTCGTCGCCTGGTCGGCGTCTCCGATGGAGACGGAGATCCGACCGTTGCCGCCGTATTTCTGGGCGTCGTAGGCGAGGAGTTGTACCGGCGCCGCACCGAATTCCGCGACGCGGCGTTCTATTTCGGCCAGTTGATCCCGGGTGGTCTCCAGGTTGAGCAGATGCGCCTTCTCCGCGGTGGTGAGTTTGCGGTGCCCGATGATCCGGCGCAGCTGCGCGAGCTGCCGGGTGATCGACCGGCGATTGGCGTAATCGCGCATGGTGTACGGGATGCCGTCGGTATTGCCGATCAGGGCGGGGTGTACCGCCACCATCCCCGCCTGCTGTTCGGCGGACAGCGAGAACCACCAGCGCGCATTTCTTCTGGCGCGGGCTCGGGCGGCATCGACTACCTGAGCGGGGTCGACGCGCTCGAACAGCGACCGCAGTGTCGCGTCCTCCCCGAACTGATGGCGCAGTGCGGCGATTGCCCTTGCCGCGTGCCTCCTCTCCTGTTGGGTGGGGTATGGATCGGCTGGAAGCGTGGATCCTTCCTCCCCTTCGGCGGTGCCGAAGGCCCAGCGGGAGTCGGGAGTTGGTTCGGGTGGGGCGGTCTCGTCGTCGGACGGGGACGTGCTGTAGCCGAAGTTGATCGCGACGGGGTCTGTGCGGTTGTCGCCTGCCGAGTTGTTCTTCTGTACGGACCGATTCTGTTCCGGCCCGGACCGGCTGCCGGATTCTATTGTGGAGATCGCGAGTGTGCGTGCAGCATCCACTATCTCGTCGGGTTCGATCCCGTGATCGATGGGTTGTGTCTGTCCCGAAGCCGGAGTCTCGGAACCGCGCCGAAACAGATCGATGAGGCGTCGCTGGCTCTCCGTGAGGCTGTCCAATGCAGCCCGGACATCCGACGTACGAGCGCGGGACAGTTCTTCGATGGCCGGGTCCCCCACTACGACGGTCCCGGCACGGATCAGGAAATCCTGGAAATCTTGCCAGAACTCGGCGATCTCGCGGTCGCCGGACACGGGCCGTCTCGAATCCTGCGGTGCGTCGTCGGAAGCGTGCTCGCGCATCCCTTCCAGCCGCGCGAGCACCCGTCGATACCCGTCCACGGACCCGTAGACCAGGAACAACGCCCGCAGTGCGCTGACGGTACGGATGTGCTCATCGAGTTCTGATCGGCTCCGGTCGATGGCCGCCCATTCGTACGGGTCGGCTTCGTTGTGGCGGTCGACGCCGGTGACATAGCGCTGCGAGATCGGGCTCGCACTCGGGTCGAGGGGCTTCTTCAAGGCGAACGCGTGGTCAATCCCGTAGTAGTGGTGTCCGTCGCGCAGGAGGTTGTCCGTTCGGTCCCAGTTGTCGACGACCACATCGAGGAAACCAAGCTCGCGCGTGTCCGGATGGTTCCGCAACATCTCCAGATCAGCAGCATCCAGGCTGGCAACGTTCGGAACGGCATCGCCCGGTAGCCGCGGCATCAGCACGGTATCTTCGCGGTCGTATGCGGGGATCACCGGCGGTACGGGTGCCCCGATCAGATAGCCGACAGCCGATACCAGGATCTCGGCGGCGCGCCACTTGGGCGTCAGCGAGCTCTTCTCGATAACCTGGAAACCGTTGGGATAGATGAGCAGTTCCGTGCGGCTGTTCTGGCTGTCGATATGGCGGGGGCGCGTTCGGGCGGGCGGTCCGGAGCGTTCGGCTTCATCAAGCAGCACGGCGAATTCGACGGCGGACATCCGGGAACCGGGCGCGGGTGGCGTAGTGGTTTCGGCTGGCAGCGGTGCCTCGGGCGGATCGTCGTGTGTGGAGTTGGGAATCCAATCACCTGCGTACTGGGCTGCGGTGGTGAATCCGTAGGGGAGGGTGGCCGGCACTTCGTGGCCGAAGTGGTAGTAGCCGAGTATGTCTCGTCCGGTGATTCCGCCGATGAGTTGGGCGGAGCGGTCGGGGTCGTCGCGGAGGAATGCGGCTTCGGGGCGTGCTGCGAAGACACGGCCGGTGGTGGACCAGCGGCGGGCGTGGTCGAGGTCGCGGTAGGCGGTGAGTGGGCCTTCTCCCTTCGGGAGGATGCCGGTGGTGAAGACTTCGGTTGGTGAGCTCCCGGGGTCGGGGATGTAGACGACTCCCGGGTCGGTGCTGTATTCGACCGGGAAGTGGTCGTGGTGGCGGGCGAGGATTGCGAGGTTCAGTTCGACATCGACGTTCCGGTCTGCCGCTGAGGGCATGGGGTCGGCGTTGTCGGGCAACCCGATTCGCTCCCGTGCGGTAGGTGCGGGCGCGGGTTTGCGGGCTGCCCATCCCGCCTCCGGCGTTGCGGCGAGAGTTTCGTCCGCAACCCATGCGGGTGACGGCGTTGTCTCGTCTGGTGCCGACTGGGGCGTTATGGGTTTCCTGGCTGCCCATCGCTCTTGCGAAATGTCCGGGACGGCAGCGCGGTCCCAGGTCCCCGAACGCAGTGCGTCGTGCACTCGCATCGCGATATCACCGTCGTGCCTTTGTCCGGACGGGAACGGTGTCGCTATGCCATCCATGCGTCGGTACTGCTCCCGCATCTGTTCGAGGCCGAGCAGTCGCACCGGATCCACCGCGGGGCCCAGTCGTTCGACTTCGGCCGTCCAGTCGGCGTATCGGCGGCTTCCGGCCCGGACGGTATCGGCCCACTCGGGCGCCGTGGTGAACAGGTCGTCGTCAAACAAGCCGGGCACGGCGCTGGGAGGCAGACCGGCCTTTTTCAGGCCCCATACGAATGCCACCATTCGGGAGAAGCGGCCGTTGAAGTCTTTGGCCCACGGGTGAATGGTGACCAATCGCTGTTGCAGCTCCGCGCAGATCAGGTAAGGATCGGCGCCCGGCTCTCGGATGGCCGCGTTGTACCAGCGGCACACCTGCTCCAGCGCGGCGCGCGTGCCTTCTGCACCGCCGAACGCCGGGTAGAGGAGCGCTCCGTGCTCGACTGTCTGCTCTTCCGGGCCCCGGAACGCGCGCAGCGGATCGGCCGCAATGGCTGCCAACTCTTCCTCGGTCGGTGCCACCTCCAACCGGCGTACCGTCGTCGCTCCGGGTCGGCCGGGGTGCAGGGGCTCGAGGACGACTCCATACGGACCGGGGCTGAATGGTCCGGGCACGTAGGTCAGCTGGGGGTTCTGCTCGACTGCGGTGATCTCGTCCGCGGTCAGCGGTGACCTCAGCCAACCGAAGCCGCCAGGGTCCACCCGGAACTTGCCGACCATCTCGGGATGATGCCGAACAGTAAGCCTGCGGTGGATCTCCAGCAGAAAATCAACGGTCAGATCCTGGTCGGCATCCTCCTCGAGGCACTTTTCGATGTAACGCCTGGCATCGAGCCAGCTCGCCCATCCTTCAGGGCCGTCGAAGATATCCTCCGGGCGTTCCTGGCCCGCGACGAGAGCGATCTCCCGGTAGGTGTCCTCCATGAACAGGCCGAGCTCGAGTGCGCGCTCGGCGTCGGTGCGTATGCCGAGTGCCCGTTCGAGCCGGCGGATCGCGTCCTGGATGTCATCGGCCTCACCAGTTGCCGACCTTTGCCCTATATCCCCGTCGGGGTCGAGGTCGATGGCGGCGGGGTCTGCGCGTCCGATGTGCTGGTCGCGGGGTGCGACGGCAGGGGGGGTATCGGGGGGTGCGATTCGAACCTCGAACCATGTGACGCGTTGCGCCGTAGCGTCGACAGAGTATGTGCCGCTGTCGTCGACGTCGATCGATTCCGTCAGATCATGGTTCGCGACGGCGTCGTCGGTGACTTCCACCCGCACCGGATGGGCCGGTCCGGTGACTGTTACGGCGATCTGTATCTCCGCGCGGCTGTGCTGCAGCGGCTCAGCAACTACCGTGCCGAGCGCGACTGCCACACGTGATATGTCTGCGGCGGTTCCCCATCCGAATTCGCTCAATCGGTCGACCAACCAGTCCACCGTGGGCTCGGTGCTCCGCATCCGAGCGGCCGCCGAGAATCGGGGTTGGCCGATATGCATGTCGGCTTGCCAGCCCCTGCCAGTCGGCCGCCAGTATGCCCGCGGCGACGTCATCCGCGTGGCAGAACGCGGGGGCGTCTCGGCATCCCCCTCGAAGCTCTCGTTGATCAACACCGCGGCACCGGAGCTGCGCTCGAGGAGAGCGGCATCGATCGTCGCGCGGATCAGACGAAAGGCATTGCCGGACAGGGCCGGATGGTTGTACATGACATAGGCGTCGATGAACCCGTCGTCGTGGACGACGTATCTGATCCGGCATTCCGCCGTCACGTCCCCGACTCGCACCTGGAGGTAAGGCAGGTCCAGGGTTTGCTCCACCTCGTCGTGCCATGCGGGTGTTTCGACCGTGTGCAGGGACAGCGAAGTCCGGGGACGGTGGTCGGTGCCCGCCTGCACGGCGAGTGTCGTCGATACGGTGGTGTCCGCACCGACCGCGAAGACGACGCCGGACATCTCGCCGTCAGGCCGTCCCGGCTCCAGATCGGCAAGCTCGTCGAATTCATCTACACCATGGACGACGACCGCGCCGGCCGACTCGGGTGGGGGTTCGTGCTGTGGCGGCTCGAGGGAGCGAGCGGCGCCGCCCTCGCGGGATGTGTCAGCCGGACCGGCGGTCTCGGCGTTGTCGGATGCGTCCGGTTCGTGGGGGTCGAGGTCGATGGCTACGGGGTCGATGCGGTTGTCCGATTTCCTTCCGGAGCGCGATGGGGCATCGCCCGAGTCGGGAGTTTCACCGGACCAGGGAATCTCCGTCGTCTCGAGCACGATGCGTTTCGAAATGGGGTTGTAGTAGCTGGCCGTGATCGGGAATACGGTTCCCGCTCGAAATACTGTCTCCATTTCGGTCGGCATCCTGCCGAATCTCGAGACATCTTTACCGGTTCGGCTGTCGATCCAGATCTCGACGTTGGCTGCTCTGGCTATGTAGGCCGGCACTCTGGATATGTCGCGAGAGGCTGCGAGGAATCCGGTGACAACTATCTTTCCTTTGGTAATCCATTCGTCGACGACGTTTTGCGGCAGGATCATGAGGCATACAACCGGTGCCTCGTAATTCGGCAACTTGGAAAGTGCGCTGTTGAGATCGCCTACTATGGACTCCAATCCTTCATAGGGGTTGTCCGGATCGTCGGCGCTGCGAATCAGGTCGTTCGTCTCATGACCGGCGACAGTGTAGAAATAGATTTGATTGAAATCGTGATGAGTGAGAACATTCACCTCCTCGGCATGCGTGGCCGTTCGAGCCATTGCCGACGGTGAAGTGTTCGACGGGGCGTTCGGGTAGAAACCGTCGAGCGTCATTTCGGGCGCACCCGAATCGACATTGAAGGAGATGAACTCGGCCGATTGTGTGAACTGTGACTGCTCGGTAGATGTCGACCCGGGTTCCGGAAAGGCCGCCATGATGTCGGGAATGCTTCCGCGCAACATACTGTCCAGGTCCAGGCGGAGCATCTCCTCGACGGTGAACCACCCGACTTTCCTGGTTTCCGCGACGGTCCCTCCCCTTATCGGGGCTGCTGGCGTCAGTTGATTCGGTAGATCCGCGGTATATATTATGTGGGTCCAATCATGGCCGGGGTGCCGGAATACGCGTTGGCCATTCAATGTCAACTGGTCGAGGTCGTCCTGTGTGGTAGCTGCTTCCTCGACCAGCTTGCGTGCCACGGTATTGACTGGTGTCTCTTTCGAACCTTTCGCTCCACCGGGAAGTTGCCAAACCCACTTGCCGGGTCCGAAGCCTCCGCCTCGCTCCACCAGGAAGAAACGCGAAATACCGCGATCATCGACATGCCTCAATGCAATCGCGGCCGCTCCGTACAACCCGACAGGCCCGTAGCCGTCGATGCATCCGTACCCTGGATCACCAATATCGTCCAGTACCCTCAAGAGTCGCTCCGCGGACTCGCCGGCTGCGGGCAGGCCTGGCGAGTTTCGGGAGTGGTCCGGTGTCGTTCGGGCGCGCTGCTGTGAAGTGGGATCTAGAGCCTCGGAGTCTTCGTCGCCGAGGTCGATGGCGACGGGGTCGATGTGGTTGCCGGATGATGTCGGCTTTGCGGGCTCGTGCGGGGTGCTATCCGGCTGGGGCGCTGTGGCCCCGCCCCCATTCGGCCCGTCGCGCAGCGATCGGTCGACGATTGCCAGTACCTGCTCGTCGGATTCGGGGAGCGGCGCGTCCGACAGCAGCGTGGCCAGCAGTCGCTTGCAGGCGAGGGCATCGTGCTGTTCTCCCGGCACGAACGGCGCGGGCCTTCCACCCATGCGGCGGTAGCGCTCTTGCGCACCGACGAGACCGAGCAGTGACACCGGATCCGCTGTACCCGCGGATTGGTCGACCTGGGCTACGAGCAGTCGGTACCGCAGGCTTCCCGCCTTGACCGTGTCCACCCAGTCGTCCCGCATGGTGAGGAGATCTTCGTCGAACTCCGGAATGGCGCTGGCGGGCTTCCCTTGCTTTTCGAGCGCCCAATTCAGCAGGATCCTGGACAGCCGGCCGTGATAGTCGCCCTTCCCGTGATGCCCGGAAATGCTCCACAGCTCCAGGTCTGCGGCTACTTCGTAGGGATCCTTGTCGGGATTACTCACTGCGGCGTTGAACCACTCGCACATCGCTGCCACGTCCGCGGCCGTCCCGTCCGGGCTGCCGAAATTCGGGTACAGGACGACCCCGTATTCTTGGGTCTCGAATGCGGGCAGGTATCCGAGCAATGGATCGTCATTGATGGCCGCGATCTCCGCCTCGGTCAACGGCGCATCCAGGACTCGAGCCCGGCGTGCTCCCGGCTTACCCTCCTCTGCCGGATAGAACACGACACCGTACGGGCCGGATTCGAACGGCCCAGGCACATAGGTGAGAAGACGGTTGGCACCGATTGCCGCACGCTCGTATTCGGATGCGGGCCACTGCAACGAGCCCCAGTTCCTGTTTTTCGAAAAACCGAACCTCCCTGCCGACTCCGGGTCCATCCGCTGCCCGAGCAGCTCATGCAATTTCAGAATGAACTCCACGCTCAGCTCGTCGCCGAGATGCTGTTTGGCGTAGTGGCGAGCTTCCAGCCAGCTCAGCCACTCATTACGTCCGAAGAGCAACTCGGGCCGATCCACACCCGCCGCGATGGCTACATTCCGGAATTTGTCCTCCATATACAACGTGAGCTCGAGTGTCCGCTCGGCATCGGTCTCGATGCCGAGCGCACGCTCCAGCTCACGTATTTCGGCGTCGAGCGCGGCGTCTTCTTCGGAAATCACGGGCGGCGCGGTCGCGTCGGGGGTCTTGTCCTGCTCGGCCGCCTGAATCTGCGCCGTCTTCTGCGGAGCCTGCAGCCAAGTTCGAGAACCGGGGGGCAGCAGCTCGGACAAGCTCGCCATGGCGCGGCGCTGGGCCATGGCGACGGCCCCGCGGCTCTTGCCCAGAAGGCTGGCCACCGCAGCGGTCGTGTGCCCCTCGATGAGCTTCTGGCGCAGGCATTCTCGCTGTAGATCCGGGAGTCTGTCGACACGCCGGGCCAACGCTCGCCGGTTATCACGTACAGCGTCCCTGACCTCGATCGGCAGCCAGTCGGCGTGCTCCAAGGCGGCCACGATCTCGGTTGCCGTCCGGCTCGCGCGAGGTCCCTCGGCCGACGGGTCAGGCGACTCGGCGTCGTCGATCGGTGTTGTGGGTTCGTGCTCGTCGCCGTCGCCGAGGTCGATCGCGACGGGGTCGGCGCTGTTGCCCGGGGTCGTTCCTGTGTGCGTCGACGGTTGTGCGGTGTCGGAGGCGGGGAAACCGTTCAGCGAGAGGGCCCGGACCACGGCGTCGCGCACCTCGGCGGACAGGTCCCGATCGGTCTCTGACAGACCCACCGCAGCGCGCACCCTCGCGGTGGCCTCTTCGAAGGCCGTGATGGTCCGCGCGTCTTGCTCCCCGAACACGTACCCGCGCACCGCGGCTTCGGTGTAGCTGCGCAACACCGCATTCTCGGCTCGGCGCAGTGATTCCCGGACGCTGCCCGACACACCCAGCGGCGCAGGGAGTCTGGCGATGACGGCAGCGATGACGTCATCTCGGCCAAGCCCGCCTCGGGCGAGTTCCGACAACAGCGGCAGCAGCCGATCCTCGGGGATGCGGCGCCACGCGTCGGTGATGGCCCGCCGAGCGGCCTCGGCAGCGGACAGCATCGAACGGCTGTTGTCGAGCAAGCGCTGGACCGTCCACTCGGAGTTCCGGCCGGAGTAGAACTTTCCCACCACATCGTCGACCTCGGCGCGGAGGCCGTGGAAGAATTCGCTGACAGCCACGTCCACGGCCACGCGCGAGGGCCGATCGGCGTCGAGATCCGCGAGCAGCGAACGGGCCGCCGCACGCAGCGCTTGGACGTAGCGATCATTCGCCCCGCGCAACAACCCTGACATTCGGCTGCGTTTCATCGGGACGATCTCGGCGAGTGTTCGGACATCGCTCTCGGTGAGGTCCGAGCGAGAGGTCAAATCCCGCAGCGTGGCAATCGTCTGGTCGTGCCGGAGCGCGGCATCCGGGCGGGCTGCCAGCCGGTCGTCCATGAGGGCGTCCAATTCCGCACGGATACGAAGCAGCACGGTCGGGTCGATCATTCCGGCGCTGTCGGCCAGTTGCCCGAATGCACTCTCCAGGTCGCGCATCTGGCTGATGACCTGCGTAACTTCCTGCTCGGGCTCGGGGGCCGGTGAGTGGTCCACCTCGTCGCTGTCGGCCGTTGTCCGGGGTGCAGCGACGGAGTCCACCAGCAGGTCGTAAATCAGCCGCACCGGCTCGTTGACACTGTCGCGGCCGTTGAGCACGACATCGACGAAGGCCTCGGCCAACGCCTCGGTCGGGTTGAAATAGCCGTTCTTGTCGAAGCTGTATACGGTCAGGTAGCGGTGCAGCCAGGCCGTGAACGCCGCGTAAGTATTCTCGCCCAGGCGATTTGCCTTGTAATGATCGAACAGCATCTCCTCGGCACGGTATCGAGCCTCCCGCCGTCCCGCGTAGTCGAGCATGTGACCGAACTCGTGCACGACGATCGCATACGCAGGACGGTCGGCCATGCTGGGATGGGCCTTCCCGGAGGCGATTCGGTCCTGCATCCACCGATGGAGTTCGTCCGGATTCGTGGCCAAGCCGGCGTTGAACGTCATCCATTCGGTTGTGACGGCACCGGTGATGGGATCGGTCTTCGACATCGTCCTCGCGCCCACCTTCGACGAGAGCTCGTCGATGTCGATGCTGCCGATATCGACCTGCGGGTGCTGCGTGGCCATGTCCACCAAAGCCCGGGCGATCTCACGGATAGTCTCCGGGTCGAGATCGGGCCGGTCGAATTCGTGGACCTCGACGTCGGGGTTGCCCGTCAGTCCGCGCAGTTCGTCGCGCAGCCAGACACCGACCTCCGCCGGGCTCAACCGCGATACTGCGTCCCCGCCGACGTCCTCGCTGTCGCCGAGGTCTATCGCGACGGGGTCGATGCGATTGCCGGATGGGGCCGGCTTCGCATCCGATGCATCGGATTGCGTTGTCCCCCTCGCGCTCGGCGGCATTGCGGTTTCCTCTTCGCTCAGGAAGCGAGCGAGGCGGAGGAAGATGGCTCGCTCCAGCTTCCGGACCGAATCGGCGGCGCGGTTGGTCGCCCATGCCGCCTGTTCGGTGGTGTGCGCCAGGCAGAAGCGGAGCACCAGCAGCTGCCGCTGTCTGGATGCGAGCCGATCGATGCCGTCCCGCAACAATTCCGGGTTATCGGCCAGCGTCACACGGATCACAGACGGCAGCTCGTCGGCAATTGTGCTGCGGCGCAGGGCTTCGACAATCTCCGCCGTGGTGGCCTCGCGAGTGGCCGGCAATCCTTGTTCGTCCCACAGGCGCCGGAGCCGACCGTTTACGGCGCGCTTGCTCATACCGAGGGCGACCCCGATCTCGCCGACCGTCCGACCCGCCGCGAACAGGCGGGCCACCTCGGCAGAGACGATGTTCCGGTCACCACGTGCGGGTGCTTCCGTGGCGGTGTGCTCGGGCAGTTCGTCCCGGCCGAGTACCGGTTCGGCGAGCTGCTCGGCCGTCGTCGTGGTGGCAGCGCTGGTCACCGGTTTACTGTTCGGCTCCGGCGACAGCGGTATTCGCGCGCTGACGCCACCCTCGGCGGCGAGCGCCACGGCCAGTTCGCGAGCCGCAGCCCACAGTGCAGGAGATTCATCGGCAGGATCATCCGGCTGGGTGGGCTGAATGCCGCGTGCTCGGCTCGGTATCGGTTGGAAGCGGTGCAGATGCCTGCGATCGTTGGTGGTGAGAGCGCTCAGGTGGTTTCGCACCTGTGTGGTGGTTGCCTCGGCCAGTACCTCGGCCAGCGGAGCGGTGAGGTCGGCACCGCGGGCCAGGAATCGCCGGATCCTACGCCAGAAATCGGCGGTGGCAGCGTGTTGCGCCACGACGTTCCTGGCGACGACATCGACGATCCATTCGTCGACTCCATGGTTGCCCAGTTGCGGGAGACGGGCGACGGCGGCCGCACAGACTTCGGGGAGGATCGCTGCAGCGCTGCGTTCGCCTATTGTCCTGGTTGCCCTGTGAAAAACCGTGTCGCCGAGGCGGTTACGGACCAAGTCTGCTGCCAGATCGGGTCGACCGTCTGCGACGTGCTGTTCGAGCAACCGGCGGAATTGTTCCGGTGGCATGTCGGCGGACCGGCCCAGGAGCTGGACCGGGTGTTTGCGGTGCAGGAACTCGGGCAGTTGGCGGCGGGCGGGGGTGGGCGTGCCCGTCTTGGTGCTCTTGAAGTAGGCGGCGAAGGCCTCTTCGAATGTGTCGTACGAGGGTTCCCATTTGTTTTCACCGTTTTCGTCACCCTCGTAGTTGCGGACGTGGAGGTCACGTTGTTTCCGGGCGCGTTTCGCTTCTGATGCGGTGCTCGCATCCGGGGTGGTGGCGGTGTCGATGAGGGTGTCGAAGATGAGGATTTGGCCTTCGACGTCGACGATGTAGTGGATGTGTCCGGCAACGGTGACAGCGGCACTGTCGATTTTGTTGCGTTTGTCGCGGATTTTTTCGACGGCTATGGCAATGGGGTCGAGCCCCCTGGTCTTCATCGGGCGGAGTTGGGCGCCGAGGGTCTCCTCGGTGATGCGCCAATTGTCTTCGGCCTTCCATCGCGGGTCGCTGTCGACGGGTTTCGGCGTGGTGTCGTCACCCAGTGCCCGGTGGACGCGGCTCATATGGATGGCGCAGTTGCCGATGACCTCCGGTGCGGGGGTGGGTGTATCCGGAGTTGCCTGCGTAGGCGAGCCAACGCTCGCTGTTGCCGGGATCTGCGTCGGCCCGATTGCGGTCTCGGTCCCGGCGGGGCGCTCGCGTCGTCCGAACCACCCACGGCCGCCTTTGCTGACGATCCGGTAGAAGACGCGGCCTTGTCTGACGAAGAGGACAACGCCGTACCCGGCCGCGGTGATTGCGCTGATGGTCGCCGCCAGCGCGGCAACCGTATCGCCGCTGTGCGCGTTCGCCGCGGCGCCGCCGATGAGGGCGCTGGCCACGAACAGGCCGGCACCGGCGGGGACATTCAAGATCCCGCCCTTCACACCTCCTACTCGACCTCGCATTTCCGAGGGGATGACCTTTTGCTCGTGTGTGCCGGCCCGGGCGAGCATGGTCCACATCACCATCGAGTCCACGAATGTCGCAGCCGCGATCATTGCGGGGTCGGTGGTCGCGGCCTGGAGCGCAAAGCCCCCCGCCATATTGGCCAGTGCAAGCGGGTAAAAGGTGGTGGTCTTTACGTTACGAGTCACCTTCGAAAGAACGCCGCTCATTATCCCACCTATGGCAGGCGCCGCGACCACGGCGCCTGCGGCCCAACCCAGGTCGGAGGCTTCCACTACGGTGGCGGTGCGGAAGCCCATCATTGCAAACGCGGCATTATTTATCGCGGAGATTGCGGTGTAGTCACGGAGGAACTTGTCGTCCCACAGTGTCCGTGCACCGGCGGCAATATCACGGAACAGGGACTGCGGCGCGCTGAAGGTCTGGGGCGGCAACGACAAGTTCTTTATGTTCACCCAATTCGTCAGATAGGAAAGGGTGTTCAGGCCGAATGGCGCCGCGGGCGCGATGCCGGCCAGGCCGGGACCCAGGGCCTGTCCGGTGACAGATGCCGTGGATCCGGTGACGTTCCTCAGGTCGTTGCCTGTTTGCTTCTGCGCATCGGTGACTAGAAGGTCCCCGTTCACTGCTTGAAATGCGCGGAAATAGTAGGTCGCCGCAGTACCCTCGACCAGTGATGCCGCGGCCACCGTAAGGGCGAGATTCGGCGCATCGAAAAGGATCAAACCGGTGGTGGCGGCGGCAGCCACCGCGCCGATCGCTTGGGCCCGGAGCATTATTTTTCGCCGATCGGAACGGTCGGCGGTGCGGCCGGCCAGTGGCTCGGCGCCCTTCGCGAGCCACCCCGCGGCGGCGGCTATGGCGGCTGCCGCCGGTGATTGGCCCGCGTTCATCAGCGCGTAGGGCGCGGCAGTCGTTGCGAGGCTGGTGCCGAAAATGTTGCCGACCTCCGCCGGGAGATACCATCTGCCCAGCAGCAAATGTGCGAACGGTTTGTTGACTACGAGCAGCTCTCGCGTCGACAACGACTTCTCGGCGGGCGGATCGGTCGGTTGCTGTGGTGTGGCGGGCCCCTCAGCGGGCTCGTTGCCCGCTGGCTCGTCCGGATCGTCGAGGTCGATCGCGACGGGGTCGACGCGATTGCCGGATGGGGCCGGCTTCGCATCCGGGGTCGCGGATTGCGCTGTTGGCTCTGCTGCGACGACCACTGCCGACCGGTTCAGAATGACCCAGACGTCGGCGGCGCCTTCCTCGCGTACGTAGTAGGCGTCGTAGCCGCGGACGGCGGCGTATCGGCCTGCGTCCGACAGGATTTCACGCTTTATGGCGAGGTCCCCGCGGCGGGCACGCACTTCGGAACTCTGTTCGCGTGCGGCCAGCGTCTGCTCTTCCTCGTCGAGGGCAGAAATTTCCGCATCCATCTCCTCTTGCAGCCGGGAGAAGTCGATCGTTCGTGCACTCCGCGGCAGCGCCATCCGGATGACACCGCCGGATCGGTCGTCGGAATAGCCGAGCGCGATTTCGCTGTCGGTGCTCGCATAGATTCCGATGCCGAAGGACGAACTTCCGGGGATACCCGTGAGATATCGACCCGACCTGAGCTCTACGGCATAACGTGGGTCGCGGACGCCGCGGAACAACTCGTGATCACCTGCAGCAACAAGGGCATCGATTTCCTCGGGCGTGGCATGCATTGGCAGAGAGTCGAATCCCTGCGCTCGCGCGATGTGCAGCATGGCCGGATCTTCAATCGGATCGTCCTCGCTCCTCGGCGGATCGACGATCTCGGACTTTGCCATCCGATAGTCCAACTGAGGAAGCAGATCCCGGCCACGACCAGCCCGCGCACCCGCGCCTGTGCGGGCTGACACGTCCGTTTCGGGGCGCGCTGATTTGTCGGTCTGCGGTGTCTGATCGGTGGTCTCGGTCGGCCCGGCCGGATTGCGCGGGGCGGCCGCGGCAGTGCTGCCGGCGTGGCGGGCTCGGATTGCTGGATCCAGCTCGTTGCGCCCCTCGATGCCGAATTTGGCGTCGATCGACGTGGCTTGCTTCTGCACCGCCCACGGCGTTATTTTCACGACCTCTTTCGGAGTGCTGCCTGTGTTCCGCGCGGTCTCGGCGAGGGACGCTCTGTCCTTCCAAGGTGTAGAGCCGTCTGTTCGAGGCTCCGATGCGGCCGGACCGGGCCGAGCAGTGGACGGAGATTCGGATGGGTGCCACGGTGTCCGTGCCGGCTGCCGGTTTCTATCACTAGGCTCGGCATGCGGAGGGCGGTCGGGCAGCCGCCTGGGGCCGAACTGTTCGATGATCGTGCGGTACATCGACTCCGAGTCGTCGCCCAACCGCACGCCCGCCATCTCCAAGCCCCGCACGATCTCGTACACCGTGTGCTGGTGGGGAAGCATGAAAGCGATCAACGCCGCAATGAAATCGTGCCGGGAGACGCCCGGCGGGCGCAGCCAGTCGAAGCGGGCGAGCATCCGGGTGGCGGTGCCGGAAATGCCGGCGTTCGACGGGATTTCCTGCTCGGCCAGCCTGCGGATGTCGTCGTTGTTCTCGTCGGGGGCGACGTAGATGTATCCCGGTCGCCACGGGAGCTGGATGACCCGTTCGGAGTGGTCGAGGGCGAAGGCCTCCTCGGGACCGACTGTGCCCTCATCGTGATAGACGCGGATCGATGCGATGCGGCAACCTTTCTCATCGACGATTCGATGTCCGCGTGGGTCGAGCAGGTAGGTGGGCGCGACATAGGCGACAGAGTTGTCGTGTTCTCTCAGCTGGGCTTCCAACCGGGAGGTATCGACGCGGCCGTCCGCGAGACGTGGGATCGCCACGCCGTCCTCGAGTTCGAGTTTGCTGATCCGCAGCACTCTCCGCTCCGGCAGCGCGGCGAATTCGCGCAGCGATAGCGGCATGCCCAGCGCGGCGGCATCCCGGGAAGTGGGAGTGAGACGTGGCACGTCGGAATTTCGTTCGGGGAATGCCAGCTTTCGTCGCTCGTACTCCGCGAACGCCCGATCGGCGGCGTCGCCGTGCCTCCGCACGTACTTGACCGAGGCGAGGTCTTTCCAGGTGACCGGTTCTCCGGGCTGCTTGTCCTCGAGAACGGCCGCGCGAACCGCCTCCAGTGCGTCGAAGTCCAGCCCCAGCTCGCCCGCTTTGCTCCGTCGCCACGCCTCCGTCTGATTCATGTACCGGGCGATGCCCTGGTCCAACGTCAGCCCCGCGCTTGCTTCCCCCAGCTCGGCGTTGCGGATCATTGCGTTGAGCATGGCCGACAACAGTTCGCGCAGGTTTCCGTCGCGCTTCAGTTCGTCCATCGGCACCGACGGCAGCACCATACCGCCCCACCGAGGTTTCGCGGACGCGTCGAAGACTGCTCGGATCCGCTCGTCCCTGACCGCCGCGGGCAGATCCTCGAGCACGTCCTCGAACAGGCCCCTGATCACCGTCTCCAGTCGGTCCAGCACCGCCACCACCGCAGCCTTGACCTCGGGCTGACCGTAGAGGTACCGGGCCAGCTCCGCCTCCTGGACTCGATGCAGGAGAGGACCGGGCCGTGAAACGCTCACATTGAGCGCTGCGGTTCCCGGCGGTGTCTCGCTCTGTGCGGGTCGAGCCCACGGGGTGGCGCCGGGCGTCGCGGTGCCCTGCGCTGATTGCTCCGCCAGTCCAGCGGCGCGCGACCGTTGGGGTGTGACGGGCGGAGGTTCGTCGGGGCCGTCGAGATCGATGGCGACGGTGTCCGGTCTCCGGGGTGCGCTCGCGGGCCCGTCGTGGTCCGTCGCCGTATTCGCGGGGGTGTCGATGTTCGCGGCCGACAGGAACCCCGCTGCGGCGGTTACGTCGTCGGCTGTGCCCGCTTCGATGCCTGCCCGTACCAGTGCGCGCGTGACGGCGCCGAGATCGCCCGGGGTCTGGGCGAGCAACCGCCGGACGATGTCTGCGATGGGTTCGGGGTCGTCCGGGCTGATCGGTTCCCACACGCCGTCCGTCAGCACCAGGACGACACCTTCGCCGCGTACATTTCGGGCCTTCTCGCGCGGCTTCAGCCCGTTCAGAGACCGGCCCAGGCTGTGGGTGAGACCCGGGCCGCCGATCGGCGAGTGTTCGGCTTCTTCACGAGTGGTGTCGTCTAAGACATCCAGAACGTCCTGGACCTTCGAGTCGTCCCTGGTCAGCTGTATCGGAGGGCCGCCGTCCAGTGGAATCCAGTACGCCCGGCTGTCGCCTACCCAGTCGACGGTGAGCCGTCCCGACTCCATCAACGCGACCACGATCGTGGTGGCGGGCGGCTTGTCTGTGGGAGACTCCGGGGGCAAGGCGAGTACCGCCTCCTGGGCGGCGGCCACGGCACCCTCGACTACGGCCACTGGATCGATCCGGCCGTCTCGGTCGGCCTGCCGCAGCGCCGCCACCACGAATTCGTGAGCGGCTGCTTTGGCGGCCGCAGAGGCGCGGTGACCGCCCTTCGGCCTGGAGCGACCGTCGTTCACGATGAGTGCGGTGGCCACTTCGCCACCGACATTCATTCTGATCAGGGCGAAGGCATCCTCGTTGATCGCGTGCCGACCCTGATCGCTCGCTGCCGCAACGGAACCCAGATCTTCCACCGTCAGGTTCTCTTCGACATAGCGCCGCGGTGCGGTTTCATCGGAGTCGCGGGGTTCCTCGACATGGTGCCCCCGGGGGTGTTCCGATCCGGGCTGCGCTGCGCGGTCCGCTGCGGCCCGATCGCGCGACGCTGACCCGCCGGGATCGGATGCCGCGGGCTCGGTGAGATCGTGCTGCCGGGGCTGGGTTTGTGCGATGTAGTCGGGTTGTCCGTCCGCACCGGGCCAGACGACGGGTGCGCCGGGTTGCGCCGCCGGAGGAGTGGCCGTCGCGTGATTCTGCGGCTCGCCCAGCATCTCCGCGATGTTGCGGACCGCATGGTCGGCCATGCCGTAGTCCTCGGCGGCTTGCGCGAGTCGTCGTTCTCGATCGGTCGCCCCAACAAGGGCAGCGGCGGCATTGTCGCGAATCTCCGCCGCCGCCAACAGCTCTGAGATCGCGCGGAAATGATCGATCAGGAACGCGAGGCGCTCCCGGCCTATCCGTGCTGTATCCCACTGCCCCGCGAAGGCCAGCAGTTCCTCCAGCTCCTCCAGCCATTGCGACATATCCCGCAGCGCGCCATAGCGCCGCGTGGCCTCGGCAAGCTGTTCTTGGTCGGTGGTACTTTCCGCATCGACCGCTGCCGCCGCAGCCATCATCTCCGCAAAGATCCTTTCGGCCACCTCGCGCAGCCGCTCCGTCTCCCCGGGCCGGAGGTGGTCCGTGGGCCGGGTCAGTATGGGTGTGTCGGCGTGCGTCCGGCGGGTTTGCTCCCAGACCTCCGCGACGGCGGCGAGAGCTACACCCAGCCGGGCCTCCGCGGCGGCGTGCCGGGACTGCAGGACGGCCGAGGTCCCTTCTTGCAGGCCCCGCTCGTAGGCGGCGGTCGCCTCGGCGGCTTCGTCCGCGCATGCCAACCACGTCGATACCTGGTGTGCGAACTGCTCGAGCAACCGCAGCCGATCCGCCGGGATCTGCGCATCCGGCTCGCGCCGCGCGGCCGACAACTCATCGATCAGGGCGAGTGCGCGATTCAGCACGGGATCGTGCGAAACGTCCGCTGTGCCATCCAGTCTCGCAGCGACCGCAACGCGAAGTGCCCGCAACTGGTCGGTGTCACGGGATTCCGCGTGGTGAACCTGCAGTGCGTCGGGTGCGGGGGTGGTGTCCGGCGTTTCCGGCGCGTCGGGATCGTTGTCGAGGTTGATGGCGACGGGGTGGTGCCGTCCATTTTCCGGCGTCGACTGCCCGGCCGGGACAGCGGCTGTCAGTGTGGTGTCCGGGCTCGCAGGCGAATTTGGCGGCATGATGCCGGGCGCGCCGCGCTGAAATCCTGTGTATCGCCCGTCGGTTCGCATGAAAGCCATCTCGATCGAGGGCTCGTCACCGCGAGCACGCTGATGCCAGGGCAGCGTCAGTCGAGTGCCGCGTTCGCGCATCGTGGTCGTCACGTCGCGGCCCGTTCCCCCGTCCAGGTAGCGAATGAGGCCGTGGTCATTGACAACGTTCACAACATGCCGAAACGGGTTGAGATTGTCGTCCCACTCCGTGCGGTCGATGAAGGCGACGATGCCGCGAGCGAGATGACCGGAATCGAGCAGCTCACGTTCGAAGCCGGCGAGGCTGCGGACAGTTCGCAGCGATGTCGAGTAGTGGGCTTCGAGAAAAGGCACGTGGATGTGTCCAGCGGAGTCACGGGTGATGATTCGGCCCCTCGACGGTGCCGCGACAAGGCCGGTTCTGCCGTCGAGCCTGAGATCGACGACTATCGCGCATTCCGCGCAGTTGTCCCAACCGTGCGCCGGGTTCACGTCGTGGACCAGATTGAGGAGTGGGTCGGCGTTCCCCCGCCGTGCGGAATCAAGGCCCAGGGCGTCCTCGGTCAGTTGGACTATCGACCGGAAGAGCCACTGATTGTTGGACACCAGTCCCGGGTGTTCCGCGATATCGCGCAGCTCGGATAAGGGATCCCGGCTCGCCGGGGCCACCCACGGGGTTATCGGATCTGTCAGCGACAGCAGTCGAACCAGCTCGTTGTCCAGGTGAGTGCGCCTGGCGTCCAACCGCTTTCGCTCTCCGGTTGTCAAGGTTCGCGTCTGCGCTTCGCGCACGTCGCGTTCATAAACTATTCGCTGCCCGATCCATCTAGGAAGCTCGCTCAATACGAAGCCTCCGGCCGCTCGGCTGCGAGCCCGCTCGCTCATCCCGCGCCATTCGCGTTGGACCAGTTCCATCACATGCCATACCAGGTCCGATTGGTCCAGTACCCGCTGGTCGGCTTCCAAATAGTTCGCCAGGCGCGCACGCGCCTTGTCCGGCGTTGTGTGGACGCCCACGTCCTCCTGCCCGGGACCGGCCGCCGATGGTTGCCGGTTCGGTTGCGGTTCGGGTTGTGCGGAGGGTGAGTTGGACGGTTCGTCGGGGGCGAGGTCGATGGCGGTGGGGTCGGGTCCACGGGGTTCCGTCGGCCGAGTGCCTTCCGGCTGATCTGCACGGCGAGCGGCATTCGCCTTGTGCTCCCGATGTTGGCCGCGGACTAGTTCGGCGTCGTCGAGGAGACGGGACTTCTGCCGGTACTCCTCGACCAGCGGGAGTGCGCGCGCCTGGCTGGGGTTCAGCTTGCCCTCTCGCTCGAGCTGCAGCAGTGCCCCCAGCAACCTGTCCACCGCTGCTGCGGTCGATAGATCCGCGCGGCCCTTGCTGAGGTCGAGGAGTTGTCGTCGCAGTGCCCCGACTTCCTGTCGCAACGTCCGCAGTTTCCCCTGATCAGCGACCAGTTCCTGGATTGTCGGCAGGGGGACCGGGTCGTGATCGTTCCGGTCCGTCGGCGCCCGGTATGTGGAAGACGGTGGGTTGGTCGCGGCGGCCGTCGTGGCGGATTCGGTATCGCCGGACCTGCCTCGGATGGGGTTGTCGGTGCCTTCGAAGTTGGCGTTGTCGGGTGGGGCGAGGGGAGTGAGGGTGCCTTTGAGGCCATCGGTGTCGGTGTCGGTGGTGAAGTAGGCGACGAAGGCGCGGTTGATGGTGGGGTAGGACTGTGTCCACTTATCCCGGGTGCGGACCCTGGCGACGTGCTTGCCGGGGACGTGCGGGTGGGCGGGGTCGGTGGCGGAGGGTTGGGCGATGTTGGTGTCGAAGATGATGGCTTGGCCGTTCAGCTGCGTGACGTAGTAGCTGTGGGCATTGCCCTGATCGTCCTCGATGACGAAAACGGCGCTGTGGATCTCGTTGTCGGGTTCGAGGATCGCGTCGACGTACTGCGCGAGGGGGTCGTTGTCGGGATTGTCCCAGGTCTCGGGTACGGCGATTTTGTGGATGCCGGTGCCCAGGCCGGCGACGAGTTCGCGCCATGCTGTCGCGTCCTTGTGCGGTATGCGCGCATCGACGAGGCCGTCCGCCTCGGCCATGCGGACGGATTGGGCTACGCAGTGGCGGATGTAGTCGGGGACAGGCCCGGCCTCGGCCGGTTGCTCTTCGGATGCCTCCTGTCCTTCGACGGCGTTGCGAAGGAACCGGCCAGTCGTCGTGTATCGTGTGGCGGCGGGCTTCTTGGATCCGAGTTCGCTATGGGCCGTGGCGATTTCGCCGTCTGGCGGCGTCTGCCAGTGTTCGACGGACTGTTCGATGGTGTTCTTGCCATTGGCGAAGGTGAGACGTCGGACCGCCACAGTGCTTTCGGCGATCATGATTTGAGTTCCGCGGCCGCCTTCGCGCTCCCACGCTTGCTCGTCGTCGGTCCAGGGCGGCAGTTTCGCGGCGGTTCCCGGTGCGAGCTCGTTGGTGACGGTGATGTGTACGTCGCCGGTGGCCGATACCGAGAGGTCGAGGACTTCTTCGGGTGCGAGACCGTGGTCGGCGGCGTTGCTGTGGAGGTGCTTCTTGGCGTTGGTGACCAGTTCGCTGACCGCTCGCAGTATCGGCGCGACCTCGTTGCGGGACAGCCACGGAAGCCGTTGTTCGACGGCGGTTCGCGTACGTCCGACCTCGGGCTGATAGCGGGGAACTTCGTCCTCGTCCCCGAACATCTCCAGCATGCGGGCGAGATCGAGTTCGTCCGCAGAGGCGGGGGCGGGTGGCCGGGCGGCGCGTTCGACGGGCCGGGGTGTCGGGTCCAGGTGCCAGTCGACTTCGACGTAGCTGTGATCGCCGGTGATGTCGGTGAGATGGACGTGCAGTTCACTGCGGGTGAGTTCGGCGGTGACCGTGATGGTGCCGATTCCCCATCGGACCGATGCGCTGACAGCATCGGCGATGTCGCGGATGTAGTCGGGGTTCGCCCAGCCGTCCAGCAAGGTGGTGAGTTGTTGCGCTACGAGTTCGGCCGCGGTGGTGTCACCAGCGGTGATATCGGTGAGTTGAATACGTGACGGTGCCCTGTTCGGAGTTTCCGATTCGGGCGATTCGGAGGTGTCCGGTGTGGGTTCGGTATCGTCGAAGTTGATGGCGACAGGATCGATGCGGGGGCCGCGTGGCCTCTCCCGCTCCCGGACGTCGCCACCCGGTGGGTTTGGATCGCGTTCAGCGAATGCGGCCTGAAGTTTTGGCACGGCCACACCGAGGATATGCTCGACTTGCTCAGGTGAGATTCCCAAACGTTTCGCCACCCGTGTCACAGGGAGATCTTCGTAAAGGCGCAGGCGTATTGCGTGTTCCGCGAGTTCGGGATCGGGCAGATCTGATAGCGCTTGCCGTAGCCTGCCTGAAAAGACCTTGGAAAACGGCTGAATCGCGGCCAGGCGTTGATCGAGAATCGCGCGTGCCTCGGAGACTTTCGACAGTTCGAGGTTCAGCGATATCGCGATCTCAGTGTCGGGGACCGAATCCGGATTGTCGAAGGTCCGGAGGTAAGTCTCCACCCGGACGACGAGTTTCCGGGTGGTCTCGTCCATATCTGGAAATCGGTGCTCGAAATAGTCGTCCTTGCAGGCGCCTCGGGCAGTCGCCCATGCGAGATCGGAGAAATCGTCCACCGGGGCGAAGTTCAGAATGGCGATAAATATGTCGCTGGCAGCCCGGCTCCCATCCGATTCGTCCCAGCCCGCAGCCGCCGCACGGGCAATCCACGCGTATTCCTCAAATATTTCCGCATGGATCTCGTCTTCCTCGCGAGATCCTCGCCGCGTGGCGATCAGATCCCAGAACCGGCGCTGTATTGCCGGATTGGCCACAGTCGCACCCGGGCGTGCATAGAAGCGTCGCAGTGCCTTGACAAGTACATCGTTGGAAAATCCCAGGTTGTCCCGCAAATTCCGAAGCACGATGACTCGTGGCTTCGACAGGCCCCGCTCCATCCGGGAAATTGTCGATGTGCCTGTTTCGGCCTGCTCGCCGAACTTTGCTTGCGTCATCCTGAAATGTCGCCGCAGTGCTTTCAGCCATTGATCGATCGACGCATAACGCGGATCATCGGGGTCCGGCAGCATTCGCGGCACGGATGCTGCGGGCGGAAATAGTTTGCGTAGCTCTTTCTGTCGTCGACCCGGTGTGATTTCCTCCGCTCGGGTGTCGACTGCGGTGATAGCCATAGCCACCATCTCAGAACGCGTCTTGGCGCCGAGTAGGTGGCGAATATCCCTGAAATATTCGCCTACTGCTGCGGGAGTTCTTCCGATGAGTTTCGCAATCTCCGGATCGGCCTTACCTTCTGCCGCAAGCTCGATCAGTGCGATATCTCTCGGCGTCAGCTCGGCCGCAGCCGATCCGTCGTACGGTCCTTCGATAATTCCTCTGCGTAACGCATATGCTACTACTGCGGGGCCCCGGCCCGGTATTTCGAACCGCTTGGCTACCTGGGCCAGTTGTTTCTCGGCTGTTCTGGGCGGTGCATGCCAGCGCTCGTCTATCGCGCTGCTGACCCAGCCTTTCGCGAGTAGGTGCAGCAGTTCTATCTGCTGTTCCGTGATATCGAAATTTGCTGTGTCGCCCGCATGGCGCTCAGTCATTTCAGGCCGTGATGCAAGTACGATGCCTGCCTGTGCTGCGCTGTCCAACAGGTCGCTGCGGAATTCGATCCCGAGCTTGTGTGCGATTTGGAGCCAGCGCGCGACAACGTTCGTCTCGGATATCTTCCAGCGCTCCGCGATTTCGGTGTCGGTATTTCCCGCCACCGCCATCTGGAACAATTCCTTCTCGGTCTCTGTGAGAGCGCGGTAGAGTTTTTTATCCCCCACCGTCATGGTGTGCGGTGTGCGTGTGGCCGAGTCCGGGCGGGGGGCCTCGGGGAACCAGTGATGTGCTGCATCGAGTGCCGATTCGCGAACGTTGAGGTTCATGAGACGGGCGATCAGTAGAAAGTGTCCGGCGACGCGGGGTGTCGAAATCCCCCAACGCTCCGCGATCTCCTCATTGGACAGGCCCGACGCGGCAAGTCCGAGCAATTGGACCTGCAAGCCGTTCAGCTCCGCCACGCCAACCCGGGTCGTCGAGTGCCTCCCACGTTCAGCGGCAACGGCGAGTACGAATGTTTGGACAGCGGACCACACCGCGCGGTCCTGCGCCTGGCGATTGCCCTGGGGCAGCGACTGCGCGGCATCGCCGGACCAGAAGCGGCCGAGCCTCGCGCGCTGCGTGGCATTCAGTGCCTCCAGAGCCCGTTGCAGCTCCGACGTCGTCGCCTCGGCCAGCGGTTGCCGGAGTTCTTCCGCGCCTCCGGCTTCAGTGAAGACCTGCTGGATACGTTGCCGGAACTGCGCAAACTCGGCGTGTTTGGGCATGAGGTTGCGCGCAATGAATACCACCCATGCCTCGACGTTCCGGTCAGGAATCTGAGCGAGACGGTCGACACTCGCCGCGAATGCTTCGTCTGTGATTTCCTGCGCCACTCGGGGTTCGGCAAAGGCTCTTGAAATCCACCGAAACACCTTGTCGCCGAACTCGTGCCGCAGCACAGCGATAGCATCATCCCGGCGACCCTGTGCGACGTATCGCTCGAGCAACTGCCGCATCGCGGTTCTGGGCACATGTGCATGTGCGCCGGGCGATCCCAGCCCAGCCCCTGATGGGGTGCTTGCCGGATGGATCGGTTCATGGGCGCTGCTGTCGCGTGATTCCTCTTTCTCGAGGTCCCGGACGCTGGGGTCCTCGGAGTCCCCGAGGTCGATAGCGACAGGGTCGATTGGGTTGCCGGGCGTGGATGGGTGCCGGCTGTCGGTGTCCGCGGGGGGGTGCGGTGGTTGATCGGTGATGTTGCCGAGGTGGATCTGCGGCACGTCGGATGTGCCGGTGCCGAATCGGGCAGCGGCATCGTTCCCGGACTGGTTGCGCTGGGAGTTCGCCGGGCTGCCGACATTCAGATCAATTCCTCTGCGTCGCGCCACCTCCAACATTTCCGCCCATTGATTGGTGCCCAGTTTCGCCGCGATCGAACGCATGGCGGTCCCGATCTCGCGGCGCGACAGTGAAAGCAGCGTTGTGATCTCGCGATGGGGGCGGCCCTCCGCCACGAGGCTGAGTACAGCGATTTCGCGATCGGAAAGCTCGGGATATCCTGTGTCGGAAGATGATTGGTTGACACCCGTCGAAGGTACGTGGGCTGCCGTATCGGTATTCGATTGTCTGGTGCCGGTGGCTGCCGGGGCATCCGGGAGCGTCGAGTCGTCGGCTCCGTGCGGCGCGTCCGCGACTCGCAGCAGAACGTTCTTCTCCAGGCGCGTCAACGATTGGATGCCCCCGCCGTGGCGGAGGCTGTCCGCTGCCTCCAGAAACTTCGAACGACGGTTGTGTTCGGCCTGGTCGAGGTTCCGCCGCAGCTCGGTGACGCTCAGGCCGGCAATCCGACGGTACCGAGGATCCGATTCGGCGATGCCATCGGTGCGCATCACTGCAAGAATCTCGGCACGGAGAGGGTGGAACCACCTGTGCTCCACTAGTTTTCGCGCGGTTTCCAGCAATCGGTCGGCGATATCGCCGTCCCGGTCCATCTCCGAGAATCGGAATACCTCGTCATTGATCTCCAAAGCCAACTGCACGGCGCGCGCCTGCCGTGGGCTTCGTGTACCGCCTGCCACCGTCGGTACTCCGAGCAGAGACAGCACGTACCGGAAGGTGTCGAGCCCGTACTGATCCCGCAGATCTGCCGAGGTTGCGGGCGGGGCAGTGTCGGGTACGGGGGGTGTCGGCTCCAGCTCCGCGTTCGACACTGGCGGCGACGAGGCTGTCTCGGTAGGACCGGTTGCGGGGGCTTCTCCGACTGTGTCGGTACCGGGCAAAATACCGGCATGGATGGCGACGGCTACCGTCTGCGGCCGGTTGCGGGTGCCGAGTTTCTCGCGGATACGGGCGAGAGCCTTGTCCACAGCGCTCGAGGACATGTCGAGGTCCTCCGCGATATCGGCGTTCGTATCGCCGTGTGCGATGCGGGTGAGCAAGTCGATTTCGGCGGTGGTCAACTCGGGCGCTTCCACAGCCCTGTCCGTGCGCGGAAGGAGTCCGGCGCGGATGGCGACGGCCACCATCGCTGCCCGGTTGTGCACGCGGAGCTTGCGGCAAACACGCATTAGGTAGTCGTCCACGGTGAGAGAGGACAGGCCCAGCGCCTGCGCGATGTCTTTGCTGGTCTCACCGTTCGCGATCCGAGTGACCACGTTGGTTTCGTAATCGGCCAGCCATATGCGGCCGGTGCCCGGGACGGCGTCGGCAGGGTCGGCGAGCGGGAGGTCGCCGGTTCTTGCGGCGGCAGCCAGGATTCCAGGACGGTTGCGAGCGCCCAGTTTCCGGCCGACTCGACCCACCAACTGGTCCACGCTTCTCGGAGAGATCTCGAGGTCTTGAGCGATGTCGTCGCTGGTGTCTCCGTTCGCGATCCGCCCGAGTACGTGGATTTCGCGACTGGTCAGTTGGAGATCTTCGCGACCGGATGCCTCGCCGTCGGCGCGGGGACTGCCAGGGAGGATGCCTGTGCTCAGTGCGATGTACACCGCTTCCGCCCGGGTGCGGGCACCGAGTTTTTGGCGAACCTGGGTCGCGTAGATGCTCACGGTCCCCGGGGACAACCCCAGCTCCTCCGCGATCTCGGGGCTCGTCATATCCGCGGCCATCAACCCGAGCACCTCGAACTGACGCTTGGTTAGCCCACTATCCGTCTGCTGTGACGAGTCGGTCGCGTGCGTTTCGGCGACTGCTATCACCTGCTCGCCTGCGTCGACCAATCTGTTGAGCGCACCTCTTTGCACCAAGCTGATCGCTGCGCCACGCCGCATTGCGTCCACCGCCTCGGTGACGTGTTTGCGCTGCGTGGCATTCAGCCCGAACCAGCCGTCTACCAGACCTCCCACGATGCTGTGCAGCCATTCGCTGGGATCCGTGCCCGCATCGGCACGCCATCGGTGCGCCTGCGCGATCCGAAATGCCATGCGGTTGAGCTCCTGTGCCACCTGTACGAGCGGCCGCAAGTCGCGGCCGGTCGGCGAGGCCGGAACCCCGAGCCGAGCAAGCACTTCCCGGAGTGAGGCCCGGCCGTATCGCTCGCGCAACTCGTTGAACGCCGTCGCATCCCCCTGCCGCGCGCGCTGCAGAACGGTGTCCGGCTCGTCGGAATCGCCGAGGTCGATCGCGACAGGATCGATGCGGCTGCCGGATGTCGTCTCACGGTCGCTGGCCGATTGCTGTTCGCTGGCCGCTGGTGATTGCTCTGTCGATGCCTGGTCTGGGGGATCGGCCCTGGAATAACTTGCGGTACCCCGGTTGCCGTCGGCGACGTACGGAGGTTCGTCGTCGGTATTGTTTTCTGCGCGTGGCATTCTGGCCTGTTGCTGGTCGACCAGTTCGGTCAGCCCGTCGAGGACGAAGTGGGGCGAGCCGTCGGCGGTGACGTGTGTGAGCTCCGCCTCCAACTGTCCCCGGTAGGTTGCCCGGGCCTCGGCGCTCATCCCGCGCCACTTTCGTGCCAGCGTGGCGACCAGGCCATTCGGCGCGATGCTTGCGACGAATCCGGAATCGGCCGGGACAGAACCGCGCTGGTACGGTCGGGCCACGGCATTCGCGGGCCCGTCGGTTTCCAGCGCCTGCGTCACGGTGAGGCCGTTGAGCAATCCCCGCAGGGCGTACACCGGATGCGTGGGATCCGCCGGCGCGCTGCGGCCGAACGAATTGTTCGCCTCGGCCAGCGCCTCCGCCGGATTGAGTACGGCCTCCGCACCCCACCAATCCCAATCCGGGTCGACTTCGTCCTCGGGGAGAAAAGCGACCCTGGGCTCTCCCGGTTTCTCCGCGGGTTCCTCCTTTTTCTCGCGGCTGTCGCTATTGAGTAGTTTCAGCCATTCATCGAACCGCGTATCCGAAGGCAGGACTCCCTTTGCGCGCAACCGGACAAAGTAGGCGCGGAGATAGCCGAACACCTTGGGCGCCAGCATGTCCCGGTAGTCCTGCCGTCGATCGAAACGGGTGTCCGCGGGGAGTTCGCCCGCGGCTCGCAACTCGGCAAGGTGGGCGTACCGAGATTCGCTGAGCGGTGGAGCGTGGTGCGACAGCAGTTCGGCCGCGTCGCGCAGGTGTGCCAGCTCGTGCCGTAGGCGGTCGTATACCGGGTCACCGGTCGGCGCGGTCTTCGTACCGCGCCGGAAGCTCGCCTCCATCGCGGCGGTGAAAGACTCCCTGTTGCTGAAGTAATTGTCGTTGAGGAACAGGACGAATTCCGGCTCGCCGAGCATCCAATCCGCCGCGGCGATGGCGCGGTCCGACATGGATGTGACGACAATCGCCGCAGGTCGAATGGTGGGATCCTCGGCGAAGGCATCGATCACCGCGTTCCGGATCGACAGCGCCGTCTCGACCGAGATCCCCCGCTTGTCCAGCCCCAGTACCTCGATGCCGAAGAAGGTGAACAACTGGGCCGCGATCGCCTGCTTGATTCCGTCATCGGCGTCGACAGCGGAGACGTCGGGCGGAGCGGAAGAATGTTCGTGCTGACCGGACTCGGTTGTGTGGTCCGATTCGCGGCCCGGTGTGGTTGTTTCCTCCGCGTCTCCGACGAATCCGTGCTGTTGTGCCGCCTGCATGGTGGGACGCAGGCCGTCGGTATGCAGCTTGATTTCCGCGCGCGCGATGTACCCGTTCACCGTGTTGCGGGACAACCCCAGCCTGGCCGCGATCTGTCCGGAAGTCAGGCCCTCGGCGAGTAGCGCGAGTACTTCCCTTTCCCTGCCGCTGAGTGCGGTGGGGTGCCGCTCCGCGAGGGCGGAACGGAACGCCTGAACGGTGTCCGCGGGAACCGTGCCCGTGATGGGGATATGCGGCACGTCCGCCACTACCAGTCGCAGCTTCTGGACCTGCTGAGGTGACAGACCGGTCTGCTCCGGGGACGGCGGCACGGCGCCGTCGGGCAAACCGCTCGATTGTGCGTCCGTAGGCATACGGACGGGCCTCTCGAATCCCACCCGCTCGGCCAGTCGGACGAGCAGCCGGTTCGACTGGTCCGGCGTGATCCCGAGCACGGCGGCGAGGGAATCTTCGGCGATGCCGTCGGCGATCAGGCGCAGAACGTAGAATTCGCCCTCCGACAGTGTGATCGCGTCGACCGTCCCCATCGGCCCGTCCGGGTGATACCAGAACCCGATCTTCTCGGCCGCACTTCGCACCAGCCGCATGTCATCTTGCGTGCCCGAGCCTTTCACCACATCACGGACCGTGGCCTTGGCCGTGCCCGCTGCTTCGGCCAACGTCTCGCGAGGTGGCTGCGGCTTGATCCACGCGGGGACGAACTCGTTGCCGACCCATCGTGCCGGACGAACACGCTGGGTCACGAAGTTCGGATCGGTGAGGGCCGCGATGTCCGCGCGGTCCGGAGGTACTCCCAACCGGTGAGCCGCAGCGAGGACGCGTTGCGTAGTCTCGCCGTGCCACGGCTTCTTCACGCCGAACCGTCCGTTGAACACACTGCTGACGTACGGCTCGCCCACACCCGCCAGCCGGGCGATATCGGCCCGTGTCGGCTTCTGCTCGGCTTCGATCAGGCGGAGGGTGAGGTAGAGCTCCGCCAGACGGCGCGTCTGTGGCGCAACGGTCTCGTCGGCGGCCAGCACTTCGGCGTGCGTGCGGGTCAGTTCGTCGTCGGCGACGCCCACCTGCTGCGCCAGCTGGTTGCGCAGCGTGTGGATCTGGACCGCGTCCAGCGGGACTGCCGCCAATTCGAGAGGGGCACACAGGAAGGTCTCACTCGCGGCGACAAAGTGTTCCAGCTCCGGCGAGTCCGTCAGGCTTGTGATCCAGTACAGCTCGGCCAGCACCTCGCCCGTGGTCATCGGCTGGGGTGGGCTCAGGTCTTGCAACCCCAGCAGTGCCCGCAATTCTTGGTCGAGGGCCCGGCGCCGGTTGTCGAAACCGTTCTGGCCCAACGGATCAGCCTCAGGGTCGGCCGCATCCCGGAGACCGGATTCTTCGCCGTCGCGCCGCTCCAGCTCGGCAAGCGCGCCCTCGCGAGTGGCCGCTTCCTGATCCGCATGCAGTTCGAGCTGGGACCGGATCCATCGACTCAGCGCCTGACCGTCGATGCCGGTCACGGCGGTGGGCATGGCGTGTGTCTGTTCCGCGACGAGGGCGAGGGCCAGGCGTACAGCTCCCCGCGTCACCGCACCCGGTGGCAGCCCGAGGTGCTCGGCCAGCGCGGTCTGGGCTGGGTCCGAGGCCGCTTCGGCGGGCTGGGCCGATTGTGCCTCGCCAGATCCGTCGATGTCGGCGGGGATGGGCGAGGCCTCGTGGGAGTCGGGTGTCGACTCGTCTCGGTCGTTGTCGGTAGCCGTCGCCGTTGCCCGCTGCAGCGCCTCCGTTACGCGCGCCTGCAACTCCGGGTCCGGGGCGTCCGCGGGATCGTCGACGGCGATACCGCTGTGCACAGCCCAGGCGACCAGCCCGGCGGTGTCGTTGATACCGAGTTTGGTGCGCAGGCCGATCCGGATGTGCTTCACCAACGGCACAGAGATGCCCAGCTCTGCCGCGATCGCCGGGTTCGTGAACCGCCGGGCCACCAGGCGAAGGACCTCGGTTTCCTGCGGTGTCAGACTGACGTCGGCCGTTGGTTCGGGTATCGGTTCCGGGTGGTCGGCCGACCATGCCCGCTGCGCCGCCATCAGTAGCACGGCCCGATCCGGGGTTCCGAGCTTCACCGCGATGCTGTCGAGCTCGTTGATCACGGTGGCGTGCGATCCGCCCAACGTGCGAGCGATCGCTTTGAGTGACAAGCCTTGTGCGGCCAGCCGCAGCACCTCGGGCTCACGCGCGGTCAGTTCGGACGGGCGGGTGGCGATCCGAGATCGGAAGGCGCGCACCGTGGCCCAGGACACCGCTGCCGGATCACGGCTCGCGCCCGGCAGCGACTCGGCGAGCGCTTCGAGCCTCTCGCGCTGCGATGACGGTTCTTGTCGCTGCGCCGACACCCGGATCCTGCCGCGCGCGCCGATCTTGTCCGCCAGTTGCGCCAGCAAGGGATCCAACCGGCTCTGCGGCATGCCGAGTGCGGTTGCGAGGGCCTCGGGTGGCACTCCCTTGGTGACCAGGTGGAGGAGCAGCGCCTCGACTTCGCTCAGTTCGACGGTCCGCGCCTGTGCGCGCGGCGACTGGAGGCCACGCGCCCGGGCTGCGAGTTCCTCGGGATCCGAGGTGCCCAGCTTGGCCTGGATGTGGACCCGATAGCCCCGTGCCGTAGCTGCCGTGACTCCCAGCTGGTCACCGATCGCATGATCCGTGAGACCGGCCGCAACCAGGTCGAGAATCTCGTGTTCGCGGGGAGACAGATCGACGTGCTTCCGCGTTGCCGCGGACTGGGGATCGCCAGGCTGGAACGCCCCCTGCCGCTGTGCCGCCAGCAGACCAGGCAGCCTGCCCTCGACACCCAACCGGCCAGGGAGCTCGGCCATGAACGTCCGCACTCGATACCGCGTCGTCGCCAGCTCGGTAGCGATGGCGCGATTGTCCAGGCCGTTCGCCGCCAGCTGGAGGATGGCGATATCGTCCGGGGAGAACTCGACATCGGTAGGTCGGCCGGACGGGTCGCCGAGCCAGCCCTCCCGATCTGCCGCGAGGACCGCGGGAATCAAACTCGGGCAGCGGAGTTTGGCGCACACATGCCGGGCATAAGTCTGGACGGTTTGGTGCGAAATCCCCATCACCGGGCCGATTTCGCGGTACGACAGGCCACGCGCACTCAGGCGCAGCACCTCGAGCTCCCGGGGGGTCAGTCCGCCTCTGTCCGGGGTCGGATCCTCGGGTTCGGGCCGATCTGATTCCGGAACCACCCTCGCGGGAGACTCTCCCACCGCCCGGACCCGCGCGACCGCCGAGGCGAATTTGCGAATAGGAGCCCACAGCAGGGGGTCCATGTCCTCGCCGGGAGCCGGTAGCACCGCCTCGGCCGTCCGGTCCGATTGGCCTGGCCAGAACTGGCGGAGTACGCGCTGCTGGTTCGGGTCGAGCCCGGCTTCGCGGAGGGCGCGCTGCAGATCCTCAGGGGCGGCATCGGCCAGCGCGCCGGCCACCGCACCGTTCCGTTCGGTCGACGGACCAGCGAGGTAGATCGCCAAGATCTGCTGCCGGAAGCTGTCGAAAGGAGCACGCCTCGACGCGAGGTCTGAGCGAGGGGTCGGCAAGTCCGGGACGGGTTGCGTCGGGTCCAGCTGCGCATCGTCGGGGTCACCGAGGTGGATCGGGGCCGGGACAGCTGCCCGCGCGTGGGACTGACTGTGCTGCTGCCAAAACTCCGGTGGGAGCGCCGACCTGCCGTCAGGTCGCCCGGGCGCCGCCGTACGTGATGAATTACCTTGGGGCGCTCGCGGTTCGGGCGTCTGTGCGGTGCGATCCGGGGACGATGCGACCGTGGCGCGGTGCTCCGCCTGGAGCCGGGCCAACTCGTCGAGCACGAAACCGGTGTCGGGGTTCAAGTATGCGATTTGCTGTTCCGCGTAGTCGGCGCGGGCGGTGGGGGACATAGCGCGCCATCTCGCGGCCAGGGATGCCGACGGTCCGTTCGAGGCGATGCTCGTGCCGAACTCGGACGCAGCCGGGACCGGACCGCGATAGTCCGCCTGCACCAGGGCATTGCGCTGTTCGGCTTCCCTCAACACCTGGAAATACGGAGTGTCTCGAAGCAGGGCTTGCAGGACGTAGGCGGGATGTGTGCGATCGGCCGGTGCGGTCCTGCCGAAGGCGTTGTTCGCCTCGGCCAGTGCTTCTGCCGGATTGAATACTTTGAGGTCGCCCAGCTGGGGTTCGTAAGTCCCCAGTTCGTCCCTCTTCGTCGCCGCGTCCGGATCGGGATGGGCTTGTTCGAATTCGCCGGTGAGTATTTGTCTGCGAGTGTGGGGATCGAGCTGCTGCAACCAAGCGTCGTATACGAGTCTCATATCGACCCAGCCCGCTCGATCGGCTTCGTCTGTTTGCTCGTCGAAAACCCGGCGCAGCGGACCGGTAACCCGTGAGATTCCGGCTCGTTGCAGCCATTTGTCGAAAGCCGCCCGACTCTCGAATTGATTCGTCCACGATACGAAGGCCTTGTACAGGCGATCTTCTTCTGTGAACTTCTTCCTACTCCTGCTGTATGAGTCGAGCTGACCCAGCCAATCATCGAAAGCAATTTCCGATGGCAGCATGTCCGCCTTCTTGAAGGCAACGAAATGCTCGTACAGGAAACCGAAGGCCCGCGCCTCTTTCGAGTCTGCGGAGCGTACCTCCGCCGTCTGATCCGATTTCTCGGAGCGTGCCTCCCCGGTATCTTCCGCCTTCTTGGCGAGCTCTTCTTTCTCGTGTCTGATTCGTTCCTTTTGTATCGGCCGCTTTTCGTAGATGCCCTCTCGGGCGTTCTTGTCTTGCAGGTGCCCCATCTCGTGACTGACGGCGTCGTACGCAGGATCGCCGGTCGGGGCCATCAGGCGGCCTGCCCGCACCGCCTTCCGCATGGTGTTCCGGAATTTCTCCGGGTCACCGAAGAGGTTCTCGTTCAGGACCATGAAGGTCGGGGCGTCCTCTTCGATGCCTTGGGGAGTCCAGATACAGGCGCCGGTACTGCCGACCATGGGGGCGACCAGTACGACGTCGAGCTTGATCTCCTGCCCTGCCGCGAAACCGTCGACTATCGCATTCCTGATCGACAGAGCCGTGTCGACGGAGATCCCCGGCTTGTCCAGTCCGAGCACCTCGATGTCGAACGTCTCGAACAGCTGCCGGGCAATGGCCTGCTTGGTTTTCCGATCGGCCTCGGCTGTCGTCTCAGGAGTCGTTCGGGCCGCGTGGTTCTCGGCCGAGGACTGCGGTTGCCGGGCGGTCGAACCGGTGGTGGCCCGTACTGCGATCTCCTGTGCGACCCACCCGAGCAAGGCGGCCTGGGCGTCGGTGAGGTCGTCGGGGGACTGGGAATTCAGCGTCTCGTCGACGAGTCGGCGTACGGCGGGATTGAAGAGATTGAGGCTGTCGGGCAACGTGTTGTTGCGCGCTTCGCCGAGCAGCCAGTCGCCGACGTCTACGCCCGGGGGGACCTGCCAGCCACCGGCCTCGGCGGCGCCGATTGCGGCGCGGGCGATGGCGTGTGCCAAGACTTGAACCTGTGTTGGTGGTGTGCCGCGCTCCGCACTCCACAGCACGGTGCACAGGCCCTGGGCGGTGGCGGGGCCGAAATGGCGGTCCAATGTCTGCGCGGCGGACCGGTCTCCCTGTTGTGCCCGTTGCAATGTCTCGGTGCGGTCGTCGGCGGGCAACTGGTCGAACGGGACGGTGGTACCCGTAGCGGCCGCGAGGACGGGCTGGGCGGTCGGCACCTGTGCAACCAACTGGGCGACGGCTGCGGTGTGCGCGTCTTCGAGCCGGCGTCCTTGCTGCAGCACCGTCCCGGCGTCGGTGACGAGTTGACGCTGCGCCGGATCGAGTTGATTGAGGCTGGTGTCCAAGAGATTTCGTGCGGTCTCGCGCACGTGGTCGGCGACGTCGGTGCCGATGGGCATCCCTTGCGACTCGACCTGATCGAATGCCGCGTCGCGGACGGCCTGCGCCACCGGCAGCAACGGTGCGGCCGCCTGTCCGCCGGGTGCGTCCAGCACCTGCAGGAGGTGGCGGAGGGTGCTGTCGCCGTGCTCGTCACGCAGGTTGGGTGCGACCGGGGGGTTACCGGAAGCCAGGTTGGATGCCGCCCCGGCGGCGAGGCCGGCGGCGGTCGGGACGGGAGTGCCGTTGTGGGTGGCGGCAGGGGCGTGCTGTGTGTGCGGAGTCGCATGTGGACCGGTCGCATGCGGAGCCGCCGTTCCCGCGGATTGGGGAGGGGGCTGCTGGGGTCGCTGGGTCGCGGTGCCATGTGCGTCCCTGGGTGGGGCGTTGGCTTGGTTGGCGCTGGCGTACTTGGAGGCGAGCTGATTCTGCTCGACGGCGTCCTTCATCGCCGGGACGGCATGCTTCCACAGGTCGGACTCGGCGTTTCGCAGCGCCGTTTCGGCCTTGTTGAGCTCGATGCGGGTGGCCTCGGTGTTGAGGGCTTCGTGCTGTTCTTGGGCGGCCCGGTGGGCCTTGACGGCTTCCTTGTACTGGACGATCTGCTGCGTGACGCCGTGGTCGGTGACCCGGCCCAGAAAGTCCTCGGGGGAGACGTAGTGCACCGCCGAACCCGGGGTGCCACCGTGCTCCCGGTCGGCGCCGGATCCGCCCCGGGCGCCACGACCATCGACCTGGTCGTTCACCCGCTCGGAGTACGACGGCCCGCCGCTGACCTTGACGTCGACACCGCCGAGATCGATCACCTCCTGCGACGGTGTCGGGTCGGCGCCGCGGCCTCCGTCCTTGTTGGTGATATAGATGGTGCCCTTGTCCCCGAATTCCTCGATCTTCTGCCTCACCAGGGCCTCGGCGTTGGCATTGCTACCGCCGTGCTCGGCGTAGAATTCCGCATCGACCACCTCGAACTTCAGCTCGAATCCCTCGCCGTGTTCTTCCTTCGCCGCTGTGCGAAGCAGGTCGATCAGTCCGATCCGCCCGGCATCCGGGTCGCCCCGGATTTCGCCGTTGTCCATGCACACGACCCACTGCGCACGGCCCGTTTGCTCCCCGTCGACAACATGTGCATCCCGCACAATGTCACGGGCCAGCTGCGTGAGTTTCGAATGCGTGTTCTCGTAGAATTTCGGCGGTTCCACGACTCGTTGCGATGTATAGAATGTCGGAAGCTCCGGCACCGGCCCCACGCCGTACAGGTCGTAGGTGATGCCCTCGACGCCCTTCATGGTCCCGGACAAACCAGACGGATCGAACAGCAATTTGCTGCCGATCAACTGCTGATCCGACATGCGCAGCGAATGTTCCTGATTCGCCCGGACCGGCAGCCCTTCCTTGATGTCGACGAACTGACCGACGTCCTGCCAGCGCACCTCGGTCGACTTCGTCCTGTCCCACATCGCCTTGTCGTTGGTTTCGTGAGCGAGGATGCCGATCTTCGCGCCCTCGCCTTCGTCCGCCCGGGTGATGTAGTGCGTGCCCTTCTCCAGCCCCCAGCGGGCGTTGGCGGCATCGGCGTACAGCTTCAGCTCCGAGTCGGTGACCGGCCCACCCGCCACCTTCTCCAGCTTGGCGACCGCCGCCGGGGTTATTTCGGCGGCCCACATTCCCCGGGTGTTCTCCGGCCTCTTGAAATCCGCTGCTGTCAAACCGTGTTCACGTTCGGCGGTCGCCAGTCGATCCCAGATTCCCTGTAGTTTGGCCACCACCTCGGGCGTGGCCTCCTCCGCCGCCCCGGGGGAAAGTACGCATTCGGAATTGCCGTCGAAGATGGTGTCGAATTCGTCGACGGTGAGCTTGCCCGCCGGGAACGGGTCGTACCGGAGGTCCAGGCCGTGGTCGGATGCCGCGGTATCCAGCCTTTCCTTGATCAGATCGATCGACGGTTTCGTGTTGAGGAAGTCCCGCAGTGCCGTCACCTCCTGGTGCGACATGCCACTGGCCGCGAGCTCGTTCATCATCGAATCCGCGACCTTCAACGCGCGGAACAGGTAGTCCTCCTTCGTGCCGACGACGATCCGGCTACGGCCGGGTACCGGATCCGGCAGCGGACCGTCCTGATCCATCCGGACCACATCGATCCCGGTATCCGACTCCGGCCGCGCCACGAATGCCTGCAACTCACCGGCCAGCTCACCGGCGAGCAGATCACTACTGGTCCATGCATGTGCGGTGCCGTGATCGATGGCGTCGGACACCTTCTTCATCACCATCACGATGGTCTTGCCCTCACCGGTCTTCATATCGACCGGACCGTGCTCGAGCAGCAGGAACGCCGCGGCCTGCGTCTCACGCACCAGCCGATGCCGGTCGTCGCCCCGGCGAATCCATTCCGTCATCGCCGCGACGCGCTCCTCCCTGGATCCCCGCACCATTGTGTCGACCAACGACTCCGGTGATGCGTTCGCCAACGGGCTCGTACCGTCGGCCGTGCTGCCCGGTTCGCGCAACGCCCCGATAGCGCGACCGGCATCCAGGGCCGCGCGTACCCGCTCCTGGGCAACGACATCGAACACGGCGCCGCGATCGGTGAGCACCCCAGCCTCGTAGTCGTTCATCAGCGAAACGCCCGCGTTGTCCGAGATTTCCACCAGGTCACGGGCTCTCGCCTGCGCCGCTGCGTCGTGCTGGGCCACCGCCGCCTCGTACGCATCCCGGCACTCGGCCAACTTCGCCCGAGCCTGCCCGAGCTGTTCCTGAGCGGCCCGCGCGGCTTCGACGGCCACCCGATCCTCCGCCGTGCCCCGCCCGAACAGATCGCGTATCTCGTCGCCGAAGCCGACGCGGGTGGCCCGCTCATGCTCCTCCGCCACCCGTACGGTCTTCTCCTGCCGCTGCAGCTCGGCAAGGGCGACCCGCTCGCGCTCGGCCGCCGCTTCGACACGCTGCCGGTGGTGTTCGCGCACCAGCTCGTTCTGCTGCCGCTCGGCCGCATTACGCTGCTCTACTTCGGCTCTCGCCCTCGCACGCGCGTCCGCGGCGGGGTCTTCACCGCGAGCCGTGGGCGGCGCATCCGAATCATCCTGTGCGCGAGCAGGTCGGGACTCAGGTAGTGGGGCGTCCGCGTCGTCGGGGGAATTCGTCTTCGCTTGCTGCTCACTCGCACCATCGTCGCCCGCACGGCCGCCGGGGACATCGTCTCCGCTGGTATCGGACTCACCGGGCTTCGGCCGCGACGCTTCCTCACCGTCATCGGAACGAGCCTTGACCTGTTGCTCATTCGCGCCGTCATCACCCGCGCGGCCCTGCTCCGGCTCCCTTCCCGGATGCGGGGCTCGCGCGGTCCCATCGCCTGTCGCGTCAGCACCGTCGGCCGTGCGGCCGTGCTCCGGCCCTGCTTCCGGATGCGGCGCTCGCGCGGTGCCGGCGTCCGTGGCGTCAGCACCGTCGGCCGTGCGGCCGTGCTGCGGATTGTCGGCCGCGGGCGGTGTGTTCCGGTTGTCATTGTCGGTGGCGTGGGCGGTCGCCGACCCTGACGGGGCATCGCCGTCCTCGGCCCGCCCGCGCGCTCCTTCGACCGGTTCGACGGCCGGAGGGCGCTCCGCGGCAGCATTCTTCGGAGCCGACACACGTGGCGGCCGATTGCCTCCGGCAGCAGCGGGCGAACCACCGGCAGCGGGTGTGCCGGGCTGGACGCCGGCGGCCGGTCGCGCCGGGCCGCCCGACGGCTGCGCGGTCTGCCGCTGCTGCCCGGCCGCGTCCACGGGCCTGTCCCCGCCGGGGGTGCGCGGACCGGAATCACCGCGTTGTGGAGCGGGCGCCGGGTCGGTGACGACCGTCATTGTCGGGGACACGTTCTGGTCCGACGACAATCCGTCGGCCGAATCCTTGTGCGCCCCCGCCGGTACCAGCTCGGACACGGTTGGTTCGGGAACGGCCGCTGCGTCAGGAGCCTGTTGTGCCCCTTGGCGCTCGGTCGCCGACGCCACCGGACCCGGCTGCGCCAATGCGTCGTGCGGGTCGGCCGTGACGGGTCGCGGACCGGGTTCCTCGTCCGCTGCGACACCTCGTTGCCGAACCGGTGCCGACGGCCCGGCTGCCGGATCGCCGCTGTTGACGTCCGCGGCGGCGACGGCGCGGTCTCGCCTGGACGGCCCCTGGCCCGCCGTGTCCCGGTCGACGGGCTGTGGTCGGGCCGGGGTGGCGCCGTTGTCCGGCGCCGCGGCGTGCTCCGGAGTGGAATGCGGCGCTGGCGAGGTGGTCTCGGAGCCGACCCGGTGCCGGTCGCCGCGAGCCGATCCGGCCGCGGCATCGGCCGGTCGAGCGCTGCCTTCGCCGGTATCCGTGGGGTGTGGCGGCACCGAGTCGTCGGGCACGGCCGCAGGGTGATCATGTTCGGTGGTCTGCCGTGCCGTGCCCGCGTTCTCGGCGGCGCTGCTGTCCGAGTCGAGCGGTGCCGGTGGCAGTTCACCGTCGGCAGGAGCCTTTGCGGTGCCGTTTACCTCGGAATCAGCTTGTGCGGCAGGAGCATTCCGTGACCCAGGCGCCTCCGCCGACGTCGGATCCGTCCCGATGCTCGGCACGCCGGCCGGGTTGACGGTGGACGCGATGGCGGCTGCGGGGAAGGTGACGGTCTTGACGGGATTGACGTTGTCGATCAGGGCGCCGGGCATGCCTGCGGGTGGTTCCCAGTCCATGCTGTTGTTCGGCACGGAGAACGGCTGCTCCGGAGGCGGCTTGTACTCCTTCGGCGGAAACACATCGGGTGGTTGATTGCCTCCGTCAGCCTTCGGCGTTGTCGCTGCGGGGGCCGCGGGGGCCTGATCCGCGGGTGTGGCGCCGGCGTCGGAGGGGGGCTTGACGGACTTGACCGGGTTGAGGTTGTCGGGCGACACATTCGGCGGATTCGCGGGCTGCCAGTCGGCATTGTTCAACGGAAGTGTGGGACGGGCTGGTTCGTCCGCGGTGGCCCCCGGTTGGCGCAGCAGCGCCACAAGATTGTCGATCTGCTGTTGCTGATGGGTGTGGGAGGGGTTGTTCGGATCGAAGTCAGCGGTGACGATGCCATGCGAGCGCAGTGCGTCGACGAGCGAATCAGGCGACGGTGCGGCCGTGGTGACATCCGGTGCGGCAGGGGGGTCGGCAGTCGTGTCGGGAAGTGGTGCCCGGCTGCGCATCCCCTGTGCCGCAAAGGCTGCCGCGCCGATGAATCCGCTACCGATACCGGGGATCAGGCCCTCAGTGAAGGCCTTGCGGCTGAACGGCTGATCCGACAGCGCAAGCGAGACGGCAGTGCCGCCGAGAGCGCCGACGGCTCCGGCTCCGGCGCCGACCATGGTGGTGCCGGCGAGCTGCAGGGCCACCCGTCCCGCGGTGCTGGTGGCGTTCGCGCCGATGGTGGCGACCTTCGGCCCGGCCCAGAGTCCGAACAGCATGCCGAGGAAGCCACCGACAGCGCCGGCGGCCGTTGCCACGCCGACCGACTTCCAATCCATCTGTTCGCGGTCGCCCTTGGCGACCTGAATCGCCTGGGCGCCGGCTTGGGTGCCGCCGCCCAGTGCTACCCCGATCATGACTCCGTTGCGCAGCAGCACCATCGAGCCGCGTTCCGCGGCCAGTTCCGCACCGCGTCCGGAAAGGAATGCCACGAATCTCATCCACGCGCGCTGCGCCGCGGTTCGGGTCGCCATCTGTGCTATGGCGGCCTGGATCGGACCACCAGCCGCGAACATCAGTGCGCACCGGGCCAGCTGGATGGCCAGGATCACGGCCATGCTGATGATGACCATCTTCTGCAGCTCGGTGGCGTTGGCGCTCTCGTAGAGCTGCCTGGCGAGGCTGTCGCAGTCCTTGGCCTGCTGTCGGAAGCGATCGGCCGTGCGCTGGTGCTTGTCGGCGATCGCGTCGACGGTTTCGCCGTGTGAGCCCTCAGGCGGCTTTGCCTTCGCTTCGTGATATTCAGCCTGCTCGCGACACCATTCGGCCTTGTCCGACCAGGCATCGGCGGCGCGTCGTTCCGCGTCCTCGTCGCCCAGAGGGAAGTGCCCGGCGACACACATCACTACAACCGGGGGGAGCCAGTCCGGCAAACGCAGCGTCATGTGCGCTCGCGTTCGTCGATGCGTATCCGCCAGGCGGCTCCGTGAACGCTACTGCTGCCTGCGTCGCACGGTCGCACCCGAATCCCATGCCCTCCCGCCGGCGGGAAGTTCCTCTCCGGTCGGCGGCAGGTACGCGGCATTGTCTGCACTACGCGCCCCGGTACTACCTCGGGGAATCTTCGTTGTCCCCGCGGAAGAAGGCGCGAATCTCGTGGAGGCTGGGGGCATCCGGGGAGATATCGGGCAGGTCGGGCAGGTCGTCGAACTCGGCGTCGACGGGTGCGGCGATGGCCTCGGTCCGCTGCTGCGCCTGGCGCGCCGCGGCCCGAGCGACGTCCACGATCGCGCTGCTCAACTGCTCCGGTGTCTGGCGCATTGCCGCGGCCGTGAGGCGCAGGCCGGTCAGCACGCCGGCGGCGTCAACGGTCACCTCTACCGATTGGTCGGGAGAACTCGCTTGCGTGCGAGCATTTTCCAGTTCTCGGAACGCATCGGCGAGTCGGCCCTGCTGACGTTCGAAGGAGTCGAGGAGATGTTCGAGCTGGTTGCGCATGCCGTTGTTGGCCGAGCGCAGGCCTTCGCGCTCCCATCGATCCATGCCACAACCTTCCGACTCGAAATTCTCAGCGGACAGCGACGACCGCGGACCTCCGAACGTGCCCATAATGATGACCGACAGGTGCGTGGCAACTTTCACCGCTGGTGGGAAGGGGGGAAGAACCAGACGCCGTCCGGTCCGGCGGCAACGGGTCTCATTGCCGGTCCGGCAACGCCGCACGCGACATCACCACCAGCAGCCGACCCAGCACCTTCTGCGGGCCGTTGGCCTCGTCCTCACTCGATTCGACCGCGGCGAATCCCTCGGCCAGCGCCCTGCCCGGAACGAACAGACCCTGCTCGAAACAGTTGTCGCCGAGCTGCGCCCGCCATCGCTTGTAGCCGGCGACCACCCGGCTCAGCGTCTCGCCCCGGGGGCCGTGGATCCGCACGTATTCGGTGATGAGCGCGCGTTGCGCCTCCCTGTGTGCCCGGAACCCGCCGGTGAGGTCGACCGCGGCGCCGAGTTCCCGCAGGATCGCGGCATACATCGGTCGCCGTGGGGGACGGGATCCGGTCGTCGCCCGGAAACCGCCGGCCAATATCCGAGGATCGATCACAGCAGTGCGAGCCAGCACGATCCACGGCGCTACCTCTCCCGATTTCTCTGCCGTGCTGCGATTCTCCACGGCAGATAGCGGACCCGTCACATCCCGGATCTCGATTCCGCGCAGCACGGCCGGCATTCGCAGGAGGACGGAGTCGACAGCATCGGCGATGTCCTGGACCGTTGCCGCGGCGATACCCGCCGCGTCGAATCCGACGATCTCGATGTTGTGCCGAGCGGCCATCTCCCGAGCGATCCGCATGGTCTCGGCATCGGTTGCTCGGCGCGCACGCACGCCTGCCTGTTTCGGGGCCCGCTTCTGCTCTGGACGTTCCGGAGCCGGCTGCGGCTTCTTGCCCGCGGGCGGGCGGTCCGGGGTGCGTGGAGGAGATACCCGAGGCGGGGTTTCGTTCGCCGGAGCGCCCGAGGGACTCGGAGCCTTTGCCCAAGGGGTGCCCGACCGGTTCCGCGCCCACGGCGTATCCGCCATCGGCTTGCCAGAGTCGTTGCGGCCGCCCGGCATCGTCTGTGGACCCGCCTGCTTCCCCGTCGGTGTATTCGACGGCGCTCCCTGTCGCTCCGCGCCGTTACCGGGCGTCGTCGGCGATCCGGTCTCGGCTGCCGGGGGTTGGTCGCCGGATTTGTCATCGGGCGATTCGGTTTCTGGGGTATTGCCCGTCGAATCGTCCGGCTGTCCCGATTCCGTAGGTTGCTGTCCGGACTCCGCGGGCGGCTGCCCGGTTGCCGGGGGTTGCTGTCCGGACTCCGCGGGCTGCTGGGCGGAGGCCGGGGGTTGCTGTGTATCGACGCTGCCGCGGTCGTTCGGGGCGTCCGACTGCGGACGGGCGGAGTCTCCGTTCGCCGGGCGATCGGACAGCCGTGCGGAATCGTCTGTGCTGCTGAGGGATTCGGTAGACGTCGCCTGCGGAATGGGTCCTGCCGACCAGTTCTGACTCGGTGCGTTCGTGCCCGGGATGCCATCGCCGGTGGGGTTTCGGATGTTCTGCCCGCCGTAGTGGTCCCTGTCCTCGAACGCATCGGCCGCATCCTTCATCGCGGAACTCATCGCCCGCATGTCCGCGACGAGGTCGTCGAACCCCTCCAACGTACGGTCGGCACCGGGCTTGTAGGTGCGTGCGAACGTCTCGCCGGCCTCGTCGTCACCCCAGAACTCACCCTCGTCGGCAAGTGCCGCCTTCAGCTCGTTCGCCACCCGTTCGGCGTCTTCGGCCGCCTGCCGCAACTCCGCCGCCGATTCGCGCAGCTGGGCCAAGTCGACCGACAGTGATTCGGCCACGCAACCCCCTGGGTCGATATCGAGACGGCCCGGCCGTCTTCAGCTGCTGAACGGGACGTCGCGCATCGGCGAACCGCCACACGCCAGGCCGACCCGGGCCGAAGCATAAGCGACGTTCGCCGGTGTTCCCATTTGCGGGAACGCCGCTTGCCCCGGCCGGCGTTTATGCCCCGGGCCGGGGAGCCTGCTCGCTCAGTCCGTTCTCACCGGCGCGGCGCCCGTCGACCCGGTTTCCGGTGGTCGAAGTAGCTGCCGTCGCTCCAGTACACGGGGCAGGAGGTAGTGCAGCAGCCGCACAGGATGCACTTGTGGTGTCGTCGAACCGGGCGATCAGCTCGGGTCTACGTGGAGGTGTGGCCCGTGAGTTCGTTGAGAGCTACGGTCGCGAGTTCGATGATGTTTTGCAGCGCTGGACTGTCGAGGTAGACCTCGAAGGTATCGCGGTCACCGAAAATCAGAGTGACGGCTTGGTCCTCCAGGTGCAGGAGAGGGCGTACGGGGCAGCGTCCGTCGATGCATGCCCAAGCGCCGATCTTCAATGTTTCGAACATGACCGTCCTCTTGCGTGGGTTGGGGCTGTCGTGTGTGGAGCTGCGTCAACGGTCGCAGGAGGAGGGGCCTGGTAGGAGTGCCATCCGGGGCGTTGCAGGGGTTTCTCGGGGGTATGCTGCGTGCACTCGACGGGTATTGGGGGTAGTGCCTATGTCTGTGCAGCTTCAGTGGACCGGGCTGGAGGTACGTGCGCTGCGGGATGCCCTGCGCGAGACGCGGCTCGGGTTCTGTCAACTGGCTGGAGTTCCCTTCGACACGCTTCGGAACTGGGAACGCAAAGGCGCGAAGCTGATCCTCCGTGCGCAACACGCCGCGATCATGGACACCTTCCTCGCGCGAGCAGACGCAGACCAGCGGGCTAGGTTCCAACTGCGATGTGATGATCTGCGACGACGGTCTGGGCCGCGTCGGGTGTCGGAACGCGGGCCTAAGCTCGGTTCCGACGAATCGCCCGATCTGCACGACCCCCAGTATCTTACGGAGATCGATGACATGAACCGGCGCGAACTGTTGCAGTTGCTATCCGTGTCCAGCGCGGCGCTGGCGACGACGTCCATCGACTGGGACAGGGTCGCCGCATCCGATGACGTCGACCGCCGAATCGAGATTGCCGCGATTGATCAGTACGCGGCAGTGAACCGACGTCTGTGGCAGGAGTATTCGTCGGTACCGACGAAAGCTGCTGCCCTGCCGGCAGTTCGCGAGCACTTGGGTGTACTGATCAGCGGTCTGCAACGTACCGATAGCCACTCTGTCCGTCGTCGGCTCTGCGAACTTGCGGCTGAGGTATCGCAATTGGCCGGAGAGATTCTGTTCGATGGTGATCGGTATCCTGAGGCGGCATACTGCTACACGGTTGCAGCATCGCTCAGCAAAGAAGCTGCTGCGTGGGATCTTTGGGCTTGCGCCTTGACCCGGCAGGCTTACATCAGCATCCATGACAATTGTTTTCCTGCGGCGGTGACACTTACCGAGTCGGCACGGCAACTTGCGCAACGTGGGGATCATGCCCTGGCCACACGCTATTGGGTCGATGCGGTCCAGGCGCAAGCGCTGGCTGGACTTGGCGACTATGCCGGGTGGGAGCGTGCCGCCGACTCAGCCGAAGGTGTCCTGTCCATGGGTTACTTGGGATCCAGCGGGTGGTTGAGATTCGATGGTGATCGCCTGGCCGAGGAACGAGCTACAAGTCTTGTCCAACTCGATCAACCTGACCGCGCTGAACAGATTCTCGAGGCTGCTCTGAACAACCGGCTTTCGTCTCGGCGCCGCGCCAGCGTTCTCGTGGATCTGGCTGCCGTCGGTGCGGTGAAGAGAGACCCCTTCCAGGCCGTCATGTACGGCGACGCTGCGCTGGATCTCGCTCGGCAAACCCGCTCCGGGTACATCGCTCGTCGGCTCGAGGATCTACGCCGGCGACTCGCGCCCCTCGGAGACGACCGGCATGTCGAGCACCTCGATCGCCAGATCGACGCATTGTCACAGAACCACGCCAAATCAATCTGAGGAGAGCTGTGCAGGAATCCGATCGCGGTCGCGTCTTCCGACAGGCATGGATCGACGGAGTGAAGGACCATTACCCCGGTGAGCCGAAGCCGGGGTACATCGCCGCGTGGGAGGACATGCCTGAATGGGAGCAGGCCAGCGCGATTGCCGTCTACGACCAAGTGGCCGCGTTTGTAGCTGCCAGCGATGGGAATACGAGCAAGCTCAGCCGGGCGCAGAAAGGTAGATGGCTCGCGCTGTGCTGGGTCGCGCAGATCTACAAGCACATTCCCGACCCGAAGCCGGGGTATGTGGCGGATTGGGATCAGTTGCCCGAGTGGCAGCAGGAGACGGATGCCGACATCTTCGAGGTGATCGAGCGTTCGATGGCTGGGGCAACTCGCTGATATGAATGGCGAAGGCCGCCTTCACCGGGTGGTGGAGGCGGCCTTCGTCGTTCGGTGCCTGGGTCAGCGGGTGAAGAGCAGGGCTCGTTTGACTTCTTGGATGGCCTTGGTGACTTCGATGCCGCGGGGGCAGGCGTCGGTGCAGTTGAAGGTGGTGCGGCAGCGCCAGACGCCTTCGACGTCGTTGAGGATGTCGAGGCGTTCGCGGGCGGCTTCGTCGCGGCTGTCGAAGATGAAGCGGTGGGCGTTCACGATCGCGGCCGGGCCGAAGTAGCTGCCGTCGCTCCAGTACACGGGGCAGGAGGTGGTGCAGCAGGCGCACAGGATGCACTTGGTGGTGTCGTCGAACCGGGCGCGGTCGGCCTGGCTCTGGATGCGCTCGCGGGTGGGCTCGTTACCCGTGGTGATCAGGTAGGGCTTCACCGCGCGGAACGCGTCGAAGAACGGCTCCATGTCCACCACGAGGTCCTTCTCCACGGGCAGGCCGCGGATCGGCTCGACGGTGACGGTGAGCGGCTTGCCGCCCTTGGGCAGCATGTCCTTCATCAGCACCTTGCAGGCCAGCCGGTTGACACCGTTGATGCGCATGGCGTCCGAACCGCAGACGCCGTGCGCGCAGGAGCGGCGGAAGGTGAGCGTGCCGTCCAGGTAGGACTTGATGTAGATCAGCACGTTCAGGAAGCGGTCGGTCGGCAGGACCGGCACCTGGAACGATTCCCAGTGCGCGCCCTTGTCGTCCTCCGGGTTGAACCGCGCCACCTTGACGGTGATCATCACCGAGCCCTCGGGGACCGGAGCGGGCTTCTGCGAAGAGGGTGCTTCGGCAACAGCAGTCATCAGTACTTACGCTCCATCGGCTCGTAACGGGTCTGCACCACCGGCTTGAAGTCCAGGCGGATGTCCGAGAGGAGATCCGCGCCTTCCTTGTAAGCCATCGTGTGCCGCATGAAGTTCACGTCGTCGCGGTCCGGGTAGTCCTCGCGGGCGTGGCCGCCGCGCGATTCCTTGCGGTTGAGCGCGCCCACGACGGTCACCTCGGCCAGCTCGAGCAGGAAGCCGAGCTCGACGGCCTCCAGCAGGTCGCTGTTGTAGCGCTTGCCCTTGTCCTGCACGGTGATCCGGGCGTAACGCTCCTTGAGCGCGTGGATGTCGGTGAGCGCCTGCTTGAGCGTGTCCTCGGTGCGGAATACCGAGGCGTTGTTGTCCATCGACCGCTGCAGCTCGGTGCGGATGTCGGCGACCCGCTCGTCGCCGTGCTCGGACAGGATCAGCGCCAGCCAGTCCTGCACCATCTGCGCCGGGTTCTCCGGCATCTCGACGAACTCGCTGCGCTGCGCGTACTCCGCGGCGGCGATACCGGCGCGCCGGCCGAACACGTTGATGTCCAGCAGCGAGTTGGTGCCGAGCCGGTTGGCGCCGTGCACCGAGACGCACGCGCACTCGCCCGCGGCGTACAGGCCCGGGACGATGTCGGTGTTGTTCCGCAGTACCTCGCCGCGGATGCGGGTCGGGATGCCGCCCATCACGTAGTGACAGGTCGGGAACACCGGCACCAGTTCCTTCACCGGGTCCACACCGAGGTAGGTGCGGGAGAACTCGGTGATGTCGGGCAGCTTCTCCTCGAGCACGTCCTCGCCGAGGTGGGTTACGTCGATGTAGACGTAGTCCTTGTTCGGTCCGGCGCCGCGGCCCTCCAGCACCTCGAGCACCATCGAGCGGGCGACGATGTCGCGCGGCGCGAGGTCCTTGATGGTGGGGGCGTAGCGCTCCATGAAGCGCTCGCCGTCGGCGTTGCGCAGAATGCCGCCCTCGCCGCGGACGGCCTCGGAGATCAGGATGCCCAGCCCGGCCAGACCCGTCGGGTGGAACTGGTGGAACTCCATGTCCTCCAGCGGGAGACCCTTGCGGAACACGATCGCCATGCCGTCGCCGGTCAGCGTGTGCGCGTTCGAGGTGGTCTTGTACATCCGGCCGGAGCCGCCGGTGGCGAACACGATCGACTTCGCGTGGAAGACGTGGATGTCGCCGGTGGCCAGCTCGTAGGCGACCACTCCGGTGGCGACCGGACCGCGATCGGTCTCGGTGAGCACCAGGTCCAGCACGTAGAACTCGTTGAAGAACTCCACGTCGTGCTTGACGCAGTTCTGGTACAGCGTCTGCAGGATCATGTGGCCGGTGCGGTCGGCGGCGTAGCACGCGCGGCGGACCGGGGCCTTGCCGTGATCGCGGGTGTGGCCGCCGAAACGCCGCTGGTCGATCTTGCCCTCGGGCGTGCGGTTGAACGGCAGGCCCATCTTCTCCAGGTCCAGCACCGCGTCGATGGCCTCCTTGGCCATGATCTCCGCGGCGTCCTGGTCGACCAGGTAGTCACCACCCTTGACGGTGTCGAAGGTGTGCCACTCCCAGTTGTCCTCTTCGACGTTGGCCAGCGCGGCGCACATGCCGCCCTGCGCCGCGCCGGTGTGGCTGCGGGTCGGGTACAGCTTGGTCAGCACCGCCGTCCGAGCACGCGGGCCGGCCTCGATCGCGGCGCGCATGCCCGCGCCGCCCGCGCCGACGATCACGACGTCGTAGCGGTGCTCCTGAATCGGTCGGGATTCACTCATGCCTGCACCTCGCTGCGCTCGGCTCCGGCATGTGTGAAACACGCTGTGTTGATGATTCGCTCGCTGCGCTCACTCATGGGAGGGGGCCTGTTCCTAACTGATGTTGGGGTCGAAGGTGAAGATGACGTAGGTGCCCACGCCCATGATCAGGATCATCGAGATGGCCAGCAGGGTCTTGAGCCAGAACCGGGTCGAGTCCTTGCGGGAGTAGTCGTCGATGACGGTGCGCAGGCCGTTGCCACCGTGCAGCTGGGCGAGCCACAGCATGCTCAGATCCCAGAACTGCCAGAACGGGCTGGACCAGCGACCGGCCACGAAGGCGAAGTTGAGCCGCTTCACGCCGCCGTCGAGCAGCAGCATGATCGTCATGTGGCCGAGCACGAGCACGATCAGCAGCAGGCCGGAGAAGCGCATGAACAGCCAGGCGTACTTCTCGAAGTTGTTGGTCGAGCGGGCCCGCGGCGAGCGCGGAAGATCCAGGCTGGCCGGGCGGTCGTACGACTTGCCGAGAACAGGTGCGCTCATTTTCAGTGCTCCGTGAACAGGTAGAAGAACTGGCGCCCGACTGCGGGAACGGCCAGCAGGAACCACGCCGCGAGGACGATCCAGAGCATCAGGCGCTGGTACTTCGGGCCCTTGGACCAGAAGTCCACCAGGATCACGCGTACGCCGTTGAGCGCGTGGAACAGCACGACCGCGACCAGGCCCATCTCCATCAGCGCGACGATGGGCGTCTTGTAGGTCTCGATCGCCTCGTTGTAGGTCTCCGGGCTGACGCGCACCAGCGCGGTGTCCAGCACATGGACGAAGAGGAAGAAGAAGATGGTGACACCGGTGATCCGGTGCAGCGCCCACGACCACATTCCGGGGTCGCCTCGGTACAGCGTCTTCCGCTTCGGCTGGGCCGGAGCTTCAATCGTGGTCATAGAGTGCGGTGCCTCCAACGTCGTTGATGGACCCGGTTGCAGGTCCGACGCCGGCGGCGTTGGGGGCGAATGCCCAGGTGGCTGTGCTCCGGCCCGTCGCGGGGAACCTGAACCGATCTGTTCTGGACTCTAATCCCCCAGCAATCCCGGAACTAATTCGGCGTGCCGTGCGTTGCGCGACAAAGGATCGGGTTAGGTTTACCTTTCTCGACATGCGCGGGGTTCTGTCCTGGCCCTCGCGCGGCCATCTTCGGCTCGGTTCGAGAGGGGTCAGCCATGTCGCAAATCGACTGGAAACTGCTGCGCGACAACGCAATTCGAGTTATGCACAACGCCTATGCGCCCTACTCGCGGTTTCCGGTCGGCGCGGCGGCTCTCAGTTCCGATGGCCGAATTGTGAGCGGCTGCAATGTGGAGAATGTCTCATATGGATTGGCCCTGTGTGCCGAATGTGTACTCGTCGGTAACTTGATTTCCGGGGGTGGGGGTCGCCTTCTGGCGGTCTCGGTGGCCGATTCTCGCGGCGAAATCCTGATGCCCTGCGGGCGCTGCCGCCAGATGCTCTACGAGCACGGTGGAGCGGACCTCCTGGTCGACCACAAGGCGGGAGCGGTGCCGCTGCGCACGCTCCTGCCGGATGCCTTCGGCCCCGACGACCTGGACTCCGGCCAGGTGTAGGCGCGGGTCGTCGGCACTCCGCCTCGAGAGTGGCGCCGGCGTCGTCCTTGGTGGGCAGGAGGCCGGTGCATGCCCACCGACAGGAACCGGGGTCGAAGCCGCCCATGCCAGACTGGCGAACGTGACGGCATTGGACGCGGTTTCGATCATCAGGACCAAGCGTGACGGCGGGGAACTCTCCGATGCGCAGATCGATTGGGTGATCGACGGGTTCACCCGCGGCGTGGTGGCCGACGAGCAGATGTCGGCGCTGGCCATGGCGATTTTCTGGCGCGGGATGACCCGGCGTGAGACGGCCGGGTGGACCGCCGCGATGATCGCCTCCGGACGACGGATGGACCTCACCGACCTGCCGCGACCGACCGTGGACAAGCACTCGACCGGCGGGGTCGGCGACAAGATCACGCTGCCGCTGGCGCCGCTGGTGGCCGCCTGCGGCGCCGCAGTGCCGCAGTTGTCCGGGCGCGGGCTCGGCCACACCGGAGGCACCCTGGACAAGCTGGAATCCATCCCCGGCTGGCGGGCGGACGTGCCGGTGTCGCGCATGCGCGACCTGCTGGCGGATCCCAGCATCGGCGCGGTGATCTGCGCCGCGGGCGCGGACCTCGCGCCCGCGGACAAACGTCTTTACGCCCTGCGCGACGTCACCGGCACTGTCGAATCGATCCCGCTCATCGCCAGCTCGATCATGAGCAAGAAGATCGCCGAGGGCACCGCTTCGCTGGTGCTCGACGTCAAGGTCGGCTCCGGCGCCTTCATGCAGACGCTCGACGGGGCGCGCGAACTGGCGACGACCATGGTCGCGCTCGGCGCCGATGCGGGCGTGCGGACGGTGGCGCTGCTCACCGCCATGGACACCCCGCTCGGGCGCACCGCGGGCAATGCCCTGGAGGTTGCGGAATCGGTGGAGGTGCTCGCGGGCGGTGGACCCGCCGACGTGGTGGAACTGACGCTCACTCTGGCCCGCGAGATGGTCGCGCTGGCCGGGCTCGACGTCGACCCCGCCGACGTGCTGGCCGACGGCCGGGCGATGGATCAATGGCGCGCGATGATCCGTGCCCAAGGCGGGGACCCGGACGCGCCGCTGCCCGTCGCCACGCACACCGAGACCATTCGCGCCGACACCGACGGCGTACTGACCAGGCTCGACGCCATGGGTGTCGGCATCGCCGCCTGGCGGCTGGGCGCGGGCCGTGCGCGTCAGGGCGATCCGGTGCAGTTCGGCGCCGGGGTCGAAATGCACGCGAAGCCGGGCGATCCGGTCACTGCGGGACAGCCGCTGCTCACTATGCACACCGACACGCCCGAGGCATTCGCAGGCGCCGCCGCGGCCTTGCGCGATTCCGTCACCATCGACACCACGCAAGTGTTCGCACCGGCAAAATTGATCCTCGATCGCATCGTGGCCTGATCCCTGATCGATGCCACGGGCCTGCCGGTTCCGGTTGCCTCAGCAGTGCCGGACCGCTGTTGGCCTCGTCGCACGACTGGACTCGAAGTAGGCAACCGCTCGGATCAGTCGAGGCACGGGCTCGCTATGAATGCCGTCGCAGCCTCCCGCCGAGGCACGGGCGCGCTCGTTCGATGCCGCCGCAGCCTCCCGCAGGCCGCATGGGGTTGTGCAGTTCGATCCGGCGCCGATCATGCCGTCGGAAGGGATCCAGCTTCGTGGGGTGGCAACTATCGCGCCGATGGCAGCGGCGAAGAGCCGTGGTGTCGTACCGCGCGTCGGTGTGGAGTCGGTCCGGCTGGTGTCGCGTTGTGGACCGGCCCGCATCCGCTGGGCAACGAGATGGTTGCCACGGCCGAAGTCCGCTGCCGTTTCGGCGTGCTGCGGCTACCGTCGATACATGACTGGACCGATGCCTCTGACCCTCGCCTCGATCCGCCAAGCGCCGAAGGCGCTGCTGCACGATCACCTCGACGGTGGTCTGCGGCCCGCCACGGTGCTCGAGCTCGCCGCGCACAGCGGTTACGACGACCTACCCGCGACCGATGAGGCGTCGCTCGCGGCCTGGTTCCGGGACGCGGCCGACAGCGGGTCGCTGGAACGTTACCTGGAGACCTTCGCCCACACGGTCGCCGTGATGCAAACCCCGGAGGGCCTGCGCCGGGTCGCCCGCGAATGCGCCGAGGACCTCGCCGCCGACGGCGTGGTGTACGCGGAAGTGCGCTTCGCCCCCGAACAGCACTTGGAGCGCGGGCTCACGCTGGACGAGGTGGTCGAACACACCCTTGCCGGTTTCCGCGAGGGCGAGGCGGCCGCCGCCGAGCAGGGCCACACCATCGTGGTGACCTGTCTGCTCACCGCGATGCGGCATGCCGCGCGCTCGCGGGAGATCGCCGAGCTCGCGGTGCGCTTCCGCGATCGCGGCGTCGGCGGCTTCGACATCGCGGGCGCGGAGGCGGGCTTCCCGCCGAGCAGGCATCTCGACGCGTTCGAATACATGCGCGCCAACAGCGCGCATTTCACCATCCACGCGGGAGAGGCGTTCGGTCTGCCGTCCATCCACGAGGCGCTGGCGTTCTGCGGCTGCGACCGGCTCGGTCACGGCGTGCGGATCACCGACGACATCAGCGTGCCGGGCGCGATCGAGGACGCGCGGCTCGGGGTGGTCGCCAACTACGTCCGGGACATGCGCATTCCGCTGGAGCTGTGTCCCTCGTCGAACGTGCAGACCGGCGCCGTCCCCTCGCTGGACAAGCACCCCTTCGACCTGCTGGCCCGGCTGCGCTTCCGCGTCACGGTCAACACCGACAACCGCCTGATGAGCGACACCAGCATGAGCGAGGAGATGCTCAAGCTGGTCGAGACGTTCGGTTACGGCTGGAGTGATCTGGAACGGTTCACCATCAACGCCATGAAGTCGGCGTTCATCCCGTTCCCCGAACGGCTGCGGATCATCGACGACATCATCAAGCCCGGATACGCGGTGTTGATCGGATAGCCCACGAAAGGGCCTCGTCGGGGATGCTGACGCGCCGGGCTACCACGCACACGAATGCGATCGAATCGGTGCAGAGGGCCTCTGGGTGGCCGATGACCGGTTCGCTAGCGTGGGAACCGTGGCGACATTGCGGATCCCCCGCCGTTTCAACGGCCCGCCCGACTCCGGCAACGGCGGTTACGTGGCAGGTTGCCTCGCCGAGCAGCGCGACGAGGCAACCGTGACCGTGATCCTGCGCAGCCCCCCGCCTCTGGAGACGCCGCTCGACGTGCGCGACGGACGGCTCTATGACGGTGACACGCTGATCGCGGAGTCGATCAGCGGCGAACTCGAGCGGGACGCGCCGCGTCCCGTCCCGTTCGCCGAAGCGGTCGCGGCGTCGAACACCTATGCGAGCATCGAAATGTTCGCGTCCTGCTTCGTCTGCGGCAGCGGTCGCGCGGACGGGCTGCGCATCGAACCCGGCCTGGTGGGCCATGGCGGCGTGAGCGCAGGCCCGGATGTTCGCGTAACCACGGAGGGACCGCGAACGCCGCCGGTCGAACGCCGCCGAGTAGCCGCATCGTGGGTACCCGACGACACCGTGCCGCTGGGGCCGCCGCTGATCTGGGCCGCGCTGGACTGCCCCGGCGGCTGGTCGCTGCCCGGCATGCTGGACCGTCCCGCCCTGCTCGGCTCGATGACCGCCACCGTGCACGACCTGCCCGAGGTCGGCGAGCGCTGCGTCGTCGTGGGCGAGTACCACGGCGAGCAGGGCCGCAAATGCTTCGCCTCCTCCGCGGTCTACGGCGAGGACGCACGCCTGCTCGGCCAGGCCGAGCAGGTCTGGATCCGGTTGACCTGATTACTGCTTGTCGAGCCGGGACTCCAGGTTGCGTTCCAGCTCCCGCCACGCCTGTGCCTCGGCGGCGAACGGCGGGTTGGGCGCCAGCCGGGTCGGATCGGGATTCAGCAGGTAGGAGACGTACCAGCCCAGCGGGGTGGATTGCGCCAGCGCCCGCTCGACGGTGTCGTCGTCGGCGTAGTCGGCGGCGTCGGTGAACAGCTCGACCGCCAAATCGAGCTGTTCGATGTCGACCGCCTCCGGTCCCTCCGCCAAGTCCTCGGACAGACCGGGAAGCACATACACGTTCTCGTCGGTGACCTCGACCTCCAGCGAGCCGTCCACCGCCGCGGTCTGCACGTCGGCGAAGGTGCTCACCCGGGCCAGGTCGTGCTCGTGGTCGTCGGCGAGGTACCGGGCCAGTGCGCGCTCGGAGCCGAACACCGTGATCGAGCCATTGGCGCCGAGGAAGATCGGTTCGTCGTCCAGGTAACAGCGCAGCGTGAAGAGGCTGCCCTCGGAGGTGACGATCTTGATCGGGTCGATGCCGACTTCGTGCCAGAACGACTCGTCCTCCTCCTCTTCCTCGTCGTCCTCCTCGTCGAGGTCGACGGGTTCGAACTCCTCGTCCTCGTCGCTGTCGGCCGCGTCATCGGCGTCGACCACGTTCTCCTCGGCGGCCAGGAGCTCGGCCTCGGCCACCGCGACCGCCTCGGCGTCGACCTCGGGGGTCTGCACGACCGAGTCGATGGCGTCCAAGACGTCATCCCAGCCCTTGGCGATGGCCGCGCCGATCTGGTCCCACAGCTCCTCGCCGTCGCGCCCGACGAAGGCGCTCACCCCACCCGGCAGCGCGCCGAGCACCGGATGGGACCCGAAGAACTTGGTCACCGTCTCCAGTTCGCAGACCTCGCCGATGTTGCGCACCATGCCGAGGGTGTCCTCCAGCTCGGCGACGGTGTCCACGTCGGGCTCGCCCGCGGCCAGTTCGGGCACCGCGACCAGGTCGAAGGTGAAGTTCTCCTCCGGCTCCAGTTCGACGGCCGAGAGACCCGCGACGACTTTCCATGCTGGATGGTCGACGAGGTCGTTGTCGGAGTTGGTGCGGATGAACGCGGCCAGCTCCGCAACGGACTCGAAACCGTAGAGGGCGTCCTCGTGTCCGAGGAACGCCTCCCACTCGTCGTCACCGTCTCGCCAGCGCGGTGCCCAGAGGGTGACGAGATCGCCGTCGGTCAGGCCGAGCTCGATCGGGACGATGTCTCCAGAAGCCATGTGCGGAAGCCTATCGACCTTCCGCGTCAGGCACTATCCGGCCCGCCCCCATTCGTCGCTCCGGGCGGCTGCCCGGATGGGACGAACGACTCGTTCAGTGTCGCAACGACCTTGGACCGCTGTGCGCCGGCGTCTTCGGCGGCCTGCCTGCACGCCCAGATGATCAACTGTCCGACCTCGGCGGGAGGTAGCGACGTGACCGATTCCGCCAACGTCAGACCCACCAGTGCGCCATCGCTGTTCACCTCGACGCCCACCGCGCCGTCTTCGCTGGTGAACCGTCCACGCACCTGCTCGAGCCCGTACAGCGCCGCCTCCAGCGCCTCCAGTTTCTGGGTCGCCGAGGCGACCAGAGCGTCCATCTCAGCACTCATGCCTTCGCCTCGCTGGCGCTCGGCTCCGGCATGACCGCGAAGGCGGCTGTGTCCATGATTCGCTCTCCCATAGCCTGCACCCCGCTACCGCTCGGCTCGTTCACACCGGCCTCATCCAGCTCGTCGGTCCTGTGTCCGCGTCGTCGATCCGGTCGAGTTCGTCCACCGCCTGTTGGCGGGTGGGCAGGCCGAGCCGGTCGAGAATGTCCGCGGGCATGCCCGCTTCGGCGAGGAGTTCGCGCCGCCGCGCCCGGGCCGCGATGGCGGAGCGCTGGGTGAGGCGCAAGATCTCGTTGGCGAGTGACTGTGCGCCGTAACGGTATTCGCTGCGCTCGAACTTGATCTCCACCGGCATGCCCTGGTCGGTCGCTCGCACCGAGATGGTGCCCGACCGGTTGCTGCTGGCGGCGACGGTGACGTTGGGGACTTGTGGTCGGGTCATGCTGTCGGCCTGTAGAAACCGTAGAAGTCCATGCCTGAGTTCTCCGTTCGAATCGAGCTGATCTGGACCGGGTCGCCCGCCTCGACCAACTGCCCGTTGCCGATCACCATGGCCACGTGGCCATCCCAGATCGCGAGGTCGCCGGGCATCAGGTCGCCGGGGGACACCGATGTGGCCCCGTTGCCCTGCTCGGCCGCGAGCCGGGGCAGGTCGACGCCGGCCTCGCCGTAGGCGTACTTGGTGAGCCCGCTGCAGTCCAGTCCGGCGCCAGGGGTGTTGCCGCCCCAGACGTAGGGGGTGCCGACGGCGCCGATCGCCGAGCGGACCGCCGTGGCGGCCTGCTCGTTGGGCGCCTCGACGACGCTGCCGTCGGGCAGCGTGATCTGCACGCCCTTGCCGTCGTCGGGCATCCCCGACGAACCGGTGTCGGGCCGGGGCACGCCAGGAGTGCCCCGCGTGGTACCCGGAGTTCCGTTGGAGCGGGGTGAGCTCATCGCGGTGCTCATCATCTGGCCCGCGCCGGTGAGCACGCCGGACGCGGTGGAAACAAGCTGCTGGACGCCGGAGGCGGAGGCTGCGGCGGCGGGCAGTCCGGCGGGCGGCGGGGTCGGTGGCGGCGGGGTCAGCTCGTTCATCGACGCGGTCTGCGTTTGCAACTCGTTCTGCACCCGGCCGACCACGTTGAGCGCTTGGCCGAGATGGTCGATCGCCGAGCCGACCAGCACCGTCAGCCCCTGCGGCGTCGCCAAGGCCGGACCCATGCTCGCCGCGGTGTTCACGAACGACTGCGCGATATCGGTGAGCTCTTTCTGGCCCGTCTCCACCTCGGCGGCGGCCTGGTTCACCACGGTGGCCATCTCGTTGCCGCGATCGGAGATGGTGGCCGCGGAGGTCTGCACACGCAGCGCCTTGGCGGTGGCGGCGTCGGCGGCGCGGCCGTCCCACGCGGCGTTCATCCCGTTGATGCTGTCGCGACCCATCTGGTGGATCTGGTCGACCACGGTCGAGGTGCTGCGCAGCGCGTCGGTGGGACCGCCTGCGGGCAGCACTCCGGTGCCGAAGCTGGCGAGCAGGTCCAGGATCGGTTTGGCCAGCGCGTTGATATCGATCACAGGCTCACTCCAGTTCGGTGGCCGCGTTCTGCAGCGCGGTCGCGGCGGAGGTGTCGGTCTCGGTGAGGACGGTCGCCGCGCCGGTGGCCGCGCCACCCATGCTGGTCAGTACCGCCGACAGCTGGCCGATCGCGGCGACGTGCCCGGCGTGCGCCGCCGTATAGGCCGCCATGAAATCGGCGCCGATGAGTCCCATGATCGGGCCTAGCAACGCGGGCTCCGCCGCGGCCGCGCTGACCCCCGCCGCCGCCATCTCGCCAGCCATGACGTGGGCGGACGCACCGTAGGCCGCGATACCCTCCGTGTCCGCAGACATCTTTCGCATCAGAGCTTCCCCCATCTGTTGTTCCCAGGCAGAGTACGTCATCCACTTGGTTCGACGCGCGCTGTTCCGGTTCGGTTCCGCCGCTTCGGAAAAAAGTCGGCTCGGATTCGGCGGCGCGCCCGCGATCGACCTTATCGTTCCTTCATGCGCACCCACACCGTGGACCATCCACTCGTCGCCGCCCTGCTCACCACGATGCGGGACGAGCGCACGGCGAATCCGGCTTTCCGTGCCGCACTACGTGATCTGACCGGAATCCTGATCTACGAGGCGCTGCGCGAGGCGCCGGTCGAGCGTTTCCCGATCGTGACGCCGGTCGCCGCCACCGAGGGCGTCCGCTTGGCGCGGCCGCCGTTGCTGGTTCCGGTGCTGCGCGCCGGGCTCGGCATGATCGACGCGGCCGCCGAATTGATCCCCGACGCAAGGATCGGTTTCGTCGGCCTGGCCAGGGACGAGAACACCCATCTGCCGGTGCCTTACATGGAATCGCTGCCCGCGGATCTCGCCGGCTTTCCGGTCTTCGTGCTCGACCCGATGCTGGCCACCGGCGGCTCGATGCGATACACCCTCGAACTGCTCGCCGCGCGCGGCGCCACCGACATCACCGCGGTGTGCGTCGTCGCGGCTCCGGAAGGCATTGCGGCGCTGGAAGACTCCGGCTTGCCGGTGCGCTTGGTCACGGCGGTGGTCGACGCCGGACTGAACGAGAACGCCTTCATCGTGCCCGGCCTCGGCGACGCGGGCGATCGGCAGTTCGGCCCGCGCTGATCCGGCGCGGAGTCAGAGGGCCAGGCAGAAGTCGCGCAGTGCCGAAAGGCGCAAGCGCGCAGCGGTTCGCGCGGCCGGAAGACCGGCGCGCGAGCCGACCGGCTCGACCACCTCCAGGTAGCACTTGAGTTTCGGCTCGGTGCCGGACGGGCGCACGACCAAGCGGGACGAGGCGCCCTCGAAGATCAGGGCGTCGGTACGCATCCGGCCGCGCACCTGAAGCTGGTCGGTGTATTTCACCGGCTCGCAGGCGATCTCGTCCGGCGGGTTCGCCCGCAAGCGCTCGACCACCGCCGCGGCCTCGGCGGCCGACGCCAGTCGCAGCGCCACCTGATCTCCCGCGTGCAGACCGAATTCGACCGCGTAGTCGTCGAGTTCGTCGTTCAGGGTGCGTCCCGCCGCCTTCAGCCGGGCGACCAGGTCGGCCACGAGCACCGCGGCGGAGATGCCGTCCTTGTCCCTGACCTTCGCCGGGTCGACGCAGTGGCCGATCGCCTCCTCGTAGGCGTACACCAGTCCGTCGCCCGCGCGGGCCAGCCACTTGAAGCCGGTGAGCGTCTCCGCGTAGCGGCCGCCGCGCGCCGGAGCCAGCTTGGACAGCAGTCGCGAGGACACGATCGTCGTCGCCACCAGCGCGCCGGCCGCGGCGGTGCGCAGCACGCAGTCCCCGAGCAGCGCGCCGGTGTCGTCGCCGCGCAGCATCCGCCAGGTGCCGTCCGGTTGCGGAACGCCCACCGCGCAGCGGTCCGCGTCCGGATCGAGCGCGATGGCCACGTCGGCGCCGATCCGGTCGGCCAGTGCGAGGAGCAAGTCGGTGGCGCCGGGTTCCTCCGGATTCGGGAACGCGACGGTGGGGAAATCGGGGTCGGGCTCGAATTGCTCCTCGACCACGTGTATGTCCGCGTAACCGGCGGCGGTTAGCGCTTCGACGGCGAGCTCGCCCCCCACGCCGTGCAGCGGTGTGAGCGCGATGCGGATACCCGCGCGCTCGCCCGGACCGCCGATCAGGGCGGGCAGTTCGGCGACGCGACGCAAGTAGCGTCGCACCATGTCGTCGCTCGCGGGGACAACCGGAGCACGATCGACCGGCTCGGTGACCTGCTCGATGCAGCGCTCGATCTCGGTGTCGGCCGGGGCGATCAATTGCGAACCGCCGTCGAGGTAGACCTTGTAACCGTTGTCGGTAGCCGGATTGTGCGATGCCGTGATCTGCACGCCGGCGACCGCGCTGAGCTCACGCACCGCGTATGCGACCACCGGCGTCGGCAGTGGGCGCGGTAGCAGCGTCACCGGGAAGCCCGCGGCGGCGAAGATCTCCGCGGTCGCCGTGGCGAACTCGGCGGACCCGTGCCTGGCGTCGCGGCCGACGACCACCGCGCCGCCGCCGAGACAGCGGCCGCGCAGCCAATCCACGATCCCGGCGCTCGCCCTGGTCACCGTGGCGACGTTCATGCCGTCCGGACCGTCGCGCAGCGGGCCGCGCAGTCCGGCCGTGCCGAAGCGCAGCATCTACACCCGTTCCAGCACGCCGCGCAGCAGTTTGCCCAGGCGCGGTGCGGCGGCGTGTCCTTCGGCGAGCACCTCGGCATGGGACAGATGAGCGCCCGTGACGCCCGCGGCCAAGTTGGTGACCAGCGAGATGCCGAGTACTCGCGCGCCGAGCGCGCGGCAGGTGATCGCCTCCAGCACCGTGGACATGCCGACCAAGTCCGCGCCGATCGTGCGCAGCATCCGGATTTCGGCGGGAGTCTCGTACTGCGGACCGGTCAGGCCCGCGTACACGCCCTCGGTCAGGCTCGGGTCGACTTCTCGGGTCAAGGCCCGCAATTCGGGATCCCACGCGTCCACGAGATCGACGAAGGTGGCGCCCGCCAGCGGCGTTCGGCCGGTCAAATTGAGGTGATCGCTGATCAGGACCGGTTCGCCGACCCGGAGGCCGGAACGGATGCCCCCTGCGGCGTTGGTCAGCACGACGATCTCCGCGCCCGCGGCGATCGCCGCCGTCACCGGATGCACCACATCGGCGGGCTGGTAGCCCTCGTAGAGATGCTGACGGCCCATCAGCAGCAGCACCGCGGTGTCGTCCACCTGGACCGAATGGACCATGCCGACGTGGCCCTGCGCGCTCGGCGTGCCGAAACCGGGCAGTTCCGGCATCGGCACCGACGCCTGCGGCGCCCCGATCTCGGCGGCCGCGTCCTGCCAGCCGGATCCGAGCACCACCGCGACCCGATGGCGTGGCACTCCCGTACGTTCGGCGATCGCCTCAGCGGCCTCTTGGGCAAGCATGATCGTCACTCTAGCGCCAGGTCGGCGGACGGATGAGTTGTCCAGGGGAGCTGACGCCGGGTGGGCCGCGCTGGAGTCCTACCCGCGAGTAGGACTTTCATGGCCGCCGGATACGCTGCACGCATGCCGTATCTGGAACGTGAAGGGGAAGTGTTCGTCGTCTACCTCGGCGCCGAGGGACAGACCGACAGCGAGAACCGCTTCCACCCGGACTGGATCGACGAGGTCCACGCACTGCTGGACAAGGTGGAGAGTTCCGAGGGTCCCGCCGCGCTGGTGACCACCGCGACCGGCAAGTTCTTCAGCAACGGCCTGGACACCGATTGGCTGTTCGGCAACATGGACAAGATCCACGGCTACCTCGACCGCGTGCACTCGCTCTACACCCGCCTGCTCGGCTTCCCGTTGCCGACCGTGGCGGCGATCAACGGCCACGCCTTCGGCGCGGGCGCGATGCTGGCCACCTCGCACGACTTCCGGGTGATGCGCGCCGACCGCGGCTTCTGGTCGCTGCCCGAGGTGCACCTGGGCATGCCGTTCACCGTCGGCATGAACGCCCTGCTCACCGAGCGGCTGAGCAACCAGGTCTGCGTGCAGGCGATGACCACGGGGCACCGCTATCCCGCCGACGAGGCGATCGCCGCGGGCATCGTGGACGGCAAGGCGGACGAATCCGCGCTGCTCGCGACCGCGGTCGAGCGGGCGGGCGCCTTGGCGGGCAACCGCAAGCCGAACCTGCCGGTGATCAAGCGCGCGCTGCACGCGAACGCGCTGGCCGGCCTCGCGGTGCCGACCACCCCGGAGAACCTGGCCTTCGGCTGACCCGCCTCCGCAAACAGAGCCGGTTTGCTCACACAGTGCGAGACTGTGTTGCATGCCACCTCCGCGCAGCGGGCACGACCGATTGCACCGCGACGACCACGCTGTGTGCTCGGACGCTGACGAGGCTGGTCGCAGCGACGCGGCGATCACCGCGGCGTCCGCCGAGCTGCTCGCGCTCTCGCACTCGATCCACGCCGAACCGGAGCTGGCGTTCGAGGAGACGCGCAGCGTCGCCAAAACGATCGCCCCGCTGGCCGAGCGCGGTTTCCAGATCGAGTCCGGGGTCGCGGACCTGCCGACGGCCTTCCGCGCCAGCTACGGCAGCGGCCCGCTCACGGTGGGTCTCTGCGCCGAATACGACGCGTTGCCCGAGATCGGACATGCGTGCGGCCACAACGTCATCGCCGCTTCCTCGGTAGGTGCGGCGCTCGGCTTGGCCGAGGTCGCCGACGCACTGGGCATCACGGTGCTGGTATTCGGCACGCCCGCCGAGGAGAGCGGCGGCGGCAAGGTGCTGATGCTGGAACGCGGCGTGTTCGACGACGTCGCGATGGCGATGATGGTGCACCCGGGTCCGCTCGACATCGTCGGGGCCCGGTCGCTGGCGCTTGCCGACGTGTCGGTGGTCTTCCACGGGCGTGAGGCGCACGCCAGCGCGGCCCCCGAACAGGGCCGCAACGCGGGTGACGCGGTCACTGTCGCGCAGGTCGCCCTTGGGTTGCTGCGACAACATCTCCTGCCGGGCCAGCAACTGCACGGTATAGTCGGCGACGGTGGCGTAGCTCCCAACATCGTGCCCGGACGTGCGGAACTGCTGTATTACCTACGCGCAGTCGACTCCGCATCCCTCGACGATCTGACGCGACGAGCGTCGGCTTGCTTCGAGGCGGGCGCCCTCGCGACCGGCTGCACCCACGACATCCGGACGCTCGCGCCGACGTACACCGAGTTGACGCCGGATCCGGAGTTATTGTTCGCCTACCGCGAGCAGATCATCGGATTGGGACGCGTGCCGCTCGCCCCGGAACTCGAGGCGCAACGGCCGCTGGGCAGCACGGACATGGGCAACGTGACCAACGTCATTCCGGGCATTCACCCGGTCATCGGCATCGATGCCGGTGGTGCGGTGACACATCAGCCAGGCTTCGCCGCGGCGAGCGTCAACGCCTCGGCCGATCGCGCGGTCCTCGACGGTGCGCTCGCGCTCGCGCGTACCGCGATCAGGGTCGCACGCGATGACATCCATAGAGACAGGTTGTTGCAACGGCTAGTTCAACGACAGGAGGACATTCGGTGAGCACAACCGGCCGTTCGGCGGCGCAGGCGTCGAGTTCGACAGCGGGCGCCCGCGTAGTCACGGAAGGCCTCGGGAGCTTCGCGGTGCCGGAGACCATGGGAACCGGGCGGGAAGCGGTGGAGTCGTGGCTGGCCGATCACACGGTCGACCTGATCGGGTGGCGCAGGCACATCCACGCCAACCCGGAACTGTCCCGCACCGAGTTCGGCACCACCGAGTTCGTCTCGGCCTGGCTGACCAAGGCGGGCCTGTCGCCGCAGGTCCTGCCGGGCGGCACCGGTCTCATCTGTGACATCGGCCCCGAGGGGCGCCGGATCGGTCTGCGCGCCGACATCGATGCGCTGCCGCTGCAGGAGTTCACCGGACTGAGCTTCGCCTCCACCGTGCCGGGCGTGTCGCACGCGTGCGGCCACGACGCGCACACCACGATCCTGCTCGGCACGGCGCTGGCCCTGGCCGAGGTGCCCGAGCTGCCGGTCGGTGTGCGCCTGGTCTTCCAGCCCGCCGAGGAGATCATGCCGGGCGGTGCGATCGACGTGGTCGCCACCGGTGCGATGGCGGGCGTCGAGCGGATCTTCGCGTTGCACTGCGATCCCCGTCTGGAGGTGGGCCGGGTCGGCATCCGCGTCGGCGCGATCACCTCGGCGGCCGACACGATCGAGCTGGTCCTGGACTCCCCGGGCGGCCACACCTCACGTCCGCACCTGACCAGCGACCTGGTCTACGCGATCGGCACCGTGATCACCGGCCTGCCGGGTCTGCTGAGCCGCCGCATCGACCCCCGCACCAGCACCGTGATGGTGTGGGGCGCGGTGAGCGCGGGCAAGGCCCCGAACGCGATTCCGCAGACCGGCATGCTCACCGGCACCATCCGCACCGGCGATCACGACACCTGGTCGCTGCTGGAGCCGATGGTGCGCGAGATCGTGGACGGGCTGCTCGCCCCGACCGGCGTGCGCTACCAGCTCAACTACCGGCGCGGCGTGCCTCCCGTGGTCAACGAGGAGCACTCCACCCGCATGTTCGAGGACGCCATCCGGGCGCTCGGTCCCGACGCGCTGGCCGACACCATGCAGTCCGGCGGCGGCGAGGACTTCTCCTGGTACCTGGAAGAGGTGCCGGGCGCGATGGCCCGCCTCGGCGTCTGGTCCGGCGAAGGCGAACAACTGGATCTGCACCAGCCGACCTTCGACATCGACGAGCGGGCGCTCGCGGTCGGCGTCCGGGTGCTGAGCAATATCGTGCTCTCTGCCTGATTTCCAGCGCCTGCGGCGCATGCGCTTCGCAGGCTCGGACGCGAGACGGGCCGCGAACGGTGCTCGTAAGACTCGCACCCGGCGGGGTTGGGTGGGATTCGGTAGTGATCCGGTGAGCGGTGCGGGCGAGACTCGCGCCTGCGGCGCATGCGCTTCGCCCACTTGGACACGAGCCATGCCGCGAACGGTGCTCGATGGTCTCGCACCCGACCGGGCTGGTAGTGCGTTGATCGGATAGCGGAGGGGCCGAACCGGAAGTTCGGCCACTTCGCTGTCGTCCGGCGTGGAACGCGTGGTCAGCCGAAGTTGCCCGGCCCCACGTTGCGGCTGTTCCGGGTGCGTAGTTCGTGCACGTAATCCGCTGGCGCGCCTGCCTTTTCGGCGGCGTCCGCGATCACGCCGAGGTAGCGGGCCGATGGCAGCCCGCCCTCGTAGGCGTCCAGTACGTAGAGCCAGGCGAGGGTCGGTTCGCTGTCGCCGTCGGTGTCGCGGGTGACCCGCAGGCGGATCTTCTTGTGGATACCGAAGTCCGAGCCCTCCCAGCGGTCCAGCCGCTGCTCGTCCTCCGGGGACACGTCGTAGAGCACGACGAACACCCGGGAATCCGGGTCCTCGACGACGGTCGCGAGAGGCCCTTCCCAGCCGATGTCGTCACCGGCGAAGGTGAGCCGCCAGCCATCCAACCAGCCCGTCCCGGACATGGGGGAGTGCGGACAGCGCTCGAGCATCTGCGTTGCGTCCATGTTGGACCCGTAGGCGGCATAGATCGGCACCAGCAAAGGGTAGCCAATAACCTTCGCCGACCGCGTTCGATTGCCGCACCTGCGGCGCGGCGCACGGCTGGGAGCTGCCGCGCACCGGCAACGCGGTCGGCAGTGCGAGGTGGTTGCCGGATAACGTTGACATCGTGCCGGAGATCCCGGTGCGAAGCACGAGCGGAGGTATCAATGACCCGCATCGCGATCATCGGTGGCGGACCGGCCGGCTACGAGGCGGCGCTGGTGGCGGCCCAGCACGGTGCGTCGGTGACGCTGATCGATTCCGACGGCATCGGCGGGGCGTGTGTGCTGTGGGACTGCGTCCCCTCCAAGACGTTCATCGCGTCGACCGGAGTGCGCACCGACCTGCGCCGCGCCCGCGATCTCGGAATCACCCTCGACCCGAACCAGGCGCACGTCCAGCTGCCCGAGGTGAACGCGCGCGTGAAGGCGCTGGCGCTGGCGCAGTCGTCGGATATCCGCTCGAAGCTGCAGACAGTCGGGGTGACGGTGCTGTCCGGCCGCGGCGAGCTGATCGATCCCGGCAGTGGTCTGGCCGCGCACCGGGTGCTGGCCAAGCTGGCCGACGGCGCGCAGCAGACCATCGAGGCCGAGGTGGTGCTTATCGCGACCGGCGCCAGCCCCCGCGTGCTCCCCGGCGCCGAACCGGACGGCGAGCGCATTCTCAACTGGCGTCAGCTCTACGACCTGGAGGAGCTGCCGGAGACCTTGGTGGTGGTCGGCTCCGGTGTGACGGGCGCCGAGTTCGTCTCCGCGTACACCGAGATGGGCGTGCGGGTGAAGCTGGTCTCCAGCCGCGACCGCGTGCTGCCCCACGAGGACGCCGACGCGGCGCTCGTGCTGGAGGACGCGCTCGCCGAGCGTGGCGTCGAGCTGGTCAAGCACGCCCGCGCGGACGCGGTAGAGCGAACCGCCGAGGGCATCGTGGTCAAGTTGTCCGACGGGCGCACGGTCTCCGGCTCGCACGCGCTGATGACCGTCGGCTCGACACCCAATACCGAAGGGCTCGGACTGGACCGGGTCGGCATCGAACTCGATCGTGGCGGCTATCTGCGGGTTGACCGCGTCTCGCGCACATCGGTGCCCGGTATCTACGCCGCGGGGGACTGCACCGGTCTGCTGCTGCTGGCTTCGGTGGCCGCGATGCAGGGACGGATCGCGATGTACCACGCACTCGGCGAGGGCGTCAGCCCGATTCGCTTGAAGACCGTTGCCTCCGCGGTGTTCACCCGGCCGGAGATCGCGACCGTCGGGGTCAGCCAGACCGCGATCGATAACGGCGAGGTGCCCGCTCGCACGGTGATGCTGCCGCTGAACACCAACCCGCGCGCCAAGATGTCCAGTCTGCGACGCGGTTTCGTCAAGATCTTCTGCCGTCCCGCGACCGGTGTCGTGATCGGCGGCGTGGTCGTGGCGCCGATCGCCTCGGAGCTGATTCTGCCGATCGCGCTTGCGGTGCAGAACAATCTGACGGTGAACGACCTGGCCCAGACCTTCTCGGTCTACCCGTCGCTCACCGGTTCGGTGACCGAGGCGGCCCGTTTGCTGATGCGCCACGACGACCTGGATTGACGTCGACCTGACGCGCGCCGTGCCGTGTCCGGTATCGGACATCGTGCCCCGCGAACACGGGGCCGGCATGCGGCGCGGGTGGGCTTGCCACCCTTGGCTATTCACTGCGTTGCTCATTGTGCGCACATGTGGTTCACTCCTCGACAGGAGATGCGATCGGAGGGCGGTCGCGAGGTTCGGTGCGGGGGGATGGGTTCCTTTCCAAATCGGCACGGCGAACGATTCGGGTCGTTCGACGATCGGGCGTCTCACCAGGGACAACTGAATGCGGCCGACCAGCCGCACCCGGAAGGGAATTGCGAAAAGTGAAACATCGTAAGCCGAGTCGGGCGCAGCGAGCGATGGCGAGCACCTCGTTGCCACTGGCCACAGCGGCCGCAGTGGCCACTCTCTTCGCGGCGCCGGCGGGGGCGGCTCCCAACGATCAGCCGACGCAGCCGGGCGTGACCGAGTCGCCGAGCACGCCGGAGACCACCCAGGCCGAGCCGAACAAGCCGGAGTCCAAGCAGGATCCGCAGAAGCCGGAGAGCAAGCCGACCCCGAGCCAGCCCGGTGTCACCACTCCGGACTCCGACCATGCCGCGCCCGATCAGAAGGATCCGCGACTGGGCCGTCCGACGCAGCCGGGTGTGACCACCCCGCGCGTGGCGCCGCTGCCGGTTCCCGGTCAGCAGCCGGGCGAGCCGCAGCCCGCGGTGGTGCCGGATCAGGCCGCCCCGCAGCCCGGGCAGCAGGCGACTCCGCAGCCCGGACAGCAGGCCACCCCGCAGCCGGGCACGCAAGGTGGCGAGAACACCGAGGCGCAGCAGCCGGAGAACTCCACGCTGGTGCAGCCGAAGCCGCGCTGGCAGGCGCCGCGACAGGAGGCCGCCCCGCCCGCTCCGGTCGTGGAGATGACCGGTCCGCACGCGGAGATCGGCGCGAACCTCAACGGCAATCACGTGCTGCCGGGCTACGTGGCCAACACGCACCACTTCAGCAACGAGGCCGGTTACGTCGGCACCATCGGCTACCGCACGCCGACCGGCCAGGGCGAAGCGGGCGTCTCGGTGGAGTTCGTCGACAAGAACACCGTCAAGCTGACCACCTACACCGGTGGCGAGGGCCTGGCCGACAACAACACCACCGCGGTGTTCGACACCACGCAGCTGAACATGGCCAAGGCCGCGGTGGAGGATTGGATCCGGGAGCAGCCGGGCGGCGCGGCCGCGCTGGAGGCGGCCGCACAGGTTAAGCTTCCGTTCCAGTCGGGCGAGATTGCTCCGCAGACCGTCGACGTGGCTGGCGTCACCGCCCAGTGGGGTGGTTCGCTCCAGTACTGACGCGTGCTGATCTCGACGGGTGGGGCGGTCGTTCACGACCGCCCCACTCGTGTGTCCTGGGAAAGGATTGGGTGTGACCTCCGAGGGTGATGCGAGGGAGAACGACTCCGACCGGTCCGCGTCGGAATTCGGTCCGCCGCTGGGGGAGTTCGGGCCGCCGGTTTCCGAATTCGGGCCGCCCGTTTCGGAATTCGGTCCACCGATGGGCGCCGATACCGGCCCGAGCTGGCAGGTCCCGCAGCAGCCGAGCGACCACCCCGAACTCGGCTGGCGCCCCGCGGGCGAGCCGGAGGCGACGCCCGCACCGGCCCCGCAGTATCGCGCGCCGGATTCCACGGTCTACACCGAACGGCCGTCGGCGCCCGCCCAGCCCGAGCAGCCCGCTCCGGAGGCCGCGCGTCCGCAGAACACGGGCGGCGAGCAGGACTCATGGTGGAAGCAGGCGACCGCAGAGGGCGCCGTGCCGAAGCCGCCCGCGTCATCCGAGTCCGGCTTGTCCTGGGCCGAGGACCCGATCGCCATGCGGCTGGCGTTGCGCGTGCCCCCGACGCCATCCTCGCCCGCGCGTCGCTCCGGCTCCTCGCACCGCTGGGTCGTGCTCGGGGCGCTCGCCGCGGTCGTGGTGCTGATCGCGCTGACCGTGACCATCATCGCGGTCTCCCGCGACAACGGTGACACCGGCGCCGCTCCCGTAGTCGGCACCACCACGGCGGCGTTGAGCTGCCCGTCGAGCAAGGACGGCAAGATCACGGTGGGCAACGGCGCGGGCGACACCAGCAGCGGCCCCGGGGCCATCCTCGGCTTGCAGTACGCCTTCTACGTCGACCGCAGCGGTGAGCGGGCCAGGCGGTTCGTCGCCCCCGACGCGGAGAACGTCTCGGCCGCGGAGGTCATTCAGCGCGGCATCGACGAGCAGGTGCCGGTCGGCACCACGCATTGCCTGCGGATCACCGAAGCGGCCGCCGACACCTTCGACGTCGACCTGACCGAGCATCGCCCCGACGGGACCACCACGGTGTACAAGCAGACGGTCACCACGGCGAGCCGGGACGGCAAAACCTTGGTCTACGCGATCAGGGACCGCCTGTAGCCAGCTCTACCAGGGACGTTCCAGATCATGGGATGAATATTTCAGCTTCTGGTCGAGATATGCGACAGTGGGATATCGCGTCCCGCGGCGTCCCCCGGAGGTTCCCATGTCGCCGACCATCCCACCGCTGGCAGGCAAACTGGAGGGCCTGCGGAGTTCGGCGATCCGTGATCTCCTGAAGCTCACCTCGCGCGCCGATATCGTGAGCCTGGCCGGTGGCCTGCCGGACGCCGAGCTCATGCCGCGCGAGCGCCTGGCCACGGCGGCGGACGCGGCGCTGAGCCACAACGGCTGCCTGCAGTACACCGAGTCGACCGGGTGGACGCCGCTGCGCGAGGTGCTCGCTCACCGGGAGTCGGCGGGACTCGGCCGTTCGGTGCGGCTCGCCGAGGTGTTCGTGACGCATGGTTCGCAGCAGGCGTTGTCGCTGCTGGCCGAGGTGCTGCTGGACCCTGGCGCGCTGGTGGTGGTCGAGGATCCGGCGTATGTCGGTGCGCTGCAGGTCTTCCGGGCCGCGGGTGCGCGTATCGCCGCGGTGCCGTTGGACGGCGAGGGCATGCGCACCGAGGCGATCACCGCGCTGATCGCGCGTGGCGAGCGCCCGGCCGTGGTCCACACGGTGAGCAATTTCCACAACCCGGGCGGCGTGACCATGAGCCCGCGGCGGCGCATGGAACTGGCCAGGTTGGCCGAGCAACACGGATTCTGGGTGATCGAGGACGATCCGTACGGCGAGCTGTGGTTCGACAGCCCCGCACCCGCGCCGGTGGCGTCGTACTCCAGCAACGTCATTCGGCTTTCGAGCGCGTCGAAGATCCTCTCGCCGAGCCTGCGCGTCGGCTGGATGGTCGCGCCCGAACCGGTCTGCCGCGCGGTCGAACTGCTGAAGCAGGGAGCGGACCTGTGCGGTTCGGCGCTCACCCAGCAGATCACCGCCGACCTGCTCGCCGACACGACGTGGCTGGCCGGCCATGTCGACCACGTTCGCGCGGTCTACGGCGAGCGGGCGAAGGCGCTGGTGCACGCGACGCGCACCCGGTTCGCCGACCGCGTGCGGTGCGGCGACGCCGCGGGCGGCATGTTCGTCTGGGCCGATTTCACCGACGGCACCGACACCGACCGGCTCCTGCCGCGTGCGCTCGAGTCCGGTGTCGCCTACGTCCCCGGCTCCGCGTTCGCGGTCGACGGCGGCTACCGCAACTCGATGCGGATGTGCTTCACCACGTCCGACGCGGCGACGCTGGAACTGGCCATCGACCGGCTCGCGGACGCCGTCGGGTAGCGCCGGAGAACGCTCAGCCGACCCAGTCGTAGGTGCGTTCGACCGCCTTGTTCCACGCCGCGAGGTGTGCGTCCCGGTCCGCGTGCGGCATTGTCGGATGCCAGGTCTTGTCTGCGGCCCAGTTGGCCCGGATGTCGTCGGTGCCCGGCCAGTAGCCGACGGCGAGCCCGGCCGCGTACGCCGCGCCGAGCGCGGTGGTCTCGTTGACCACCGGACGCACCACGGGTACGTCGAGGATGTCGGACTGGAACTGCATGAGCAGGTCGTTGCCGACCATGCCGCCGTCCACCTTCAGGGTGGTCAGCTCGAGGCCGAGCCGCTGGGACTCGGCGTCGGCGCGCATCGCGTCGACCACTTCGCGGGTCTGGAACGCGGTGGATTCCAGCACCGCCCGCGCCAGGTGCGCCTTGGTCACGAACCGGGTGAGCCCGGCGATCACACCGCGTGCGTCCGGCCGCCAGCGCGGCGCGAAGAGCCCGGAGAAGGCGGGCACGATGTAGGCGCCGCCGTTGTCGGGGACGCTGCGGGCCAGCGGCTCGATCTCGTCGGCGGCGGAGATGATGCCGAGGTTGTCGCGGAACCACTGCACCAGCGCGCCGGTGACCGCGATGGATCCTTCCAGCGCGTACACCGGGTCGGCGTCGCCGAGGCGGTAGCAGACCGTGGTGAGCAGGCCGTGCTTGCTGAACACCGGCGTGGTTCCGGTGTTCAGCAGCATGAAATTGCCGGTGCCGTAGGTGTTCTTGGCCTCGCCCGGCGACAGGCAGGCCTGGCCGAAAGTGGCGGCCTGCTGGTCGCCGAGGATGCCCGCGACCGGCACCCCGGCCAGCGGCCCGGAACTGATCGGCGCGTAGACCTCCGATGAGCTCGCGATCCGCGGCAGCATCGACTCCGGCACGCCGAACTCCGCACAGATCCGCGAATCCCATTGCAGGGTATGCAGATTCATAAGCATGCTGCGGGATGCATTGGTCACGTCGGTGATGTGCTCGCCGGTGAGGTTCCACAGCACCCAGCTGTCGATCGTGCCGAAGCACAGCTCGCCCGCCTCCGCGCGCTCCCGCACGCCAGGAACGTTGTCCAGGATCCAGCGCAGCTTCGGCCCGGCGAAGTAGGTGGACAGCGGAAGGCCGGTGCGGTCCTGGTAGCGAGTCGGTCCAAGGCCACCGCCCAGCTCGGTGCACAAGCGATCGGTCCGGGTGTCCTGCCAGACGATGGCGTTGTGCACCGGTTCGCCGGTCTCGCGATCCCACACCACCGTGGTCTCGCGCTGATTGGTGACCCCCACCGCGGCGATGTCGCCGCCGCCGAGTCCGGTGTGCTCCAGCACCTCGCCGAGCACGAATTCCGTGTTGCGCCAGATGGTTCCGGGATCGTGCTCGACCCAACCCGGCTGCGGGAAGATCTGCTCGTGTTCGCGCTGCGCGACGCCGACCACGCGTCCCTGCCGGTCGAAGACGATGCACCGGCTCGAGGTCGTGCCCTGGTCGATGGCGGCCACATAACGACGCATTCGTGCAGGTTACTTGTCTCGCGATGCTCGAAAAAGGGTTTTCGGCCGGTGCGGCTGCGCTGGCGTGTTCCGAGCAAAGTGAAACCGAGTATTTCCAGTACTCGGCTACCGGCGCTGCGGAACAAACGCTGCCGATTCGCCTAGCCTGGGTGTGGAAGGCTCGTGTCGGACACATCCGCGTCGGCGGGAGGAGTCGAGCATGGCCAACAAACCGAATTCGCAGTTCCTCGGCCCGGAGCAGCGCACGACGGCTTGGGAGCGCTTCGGCAAGGATCATTTCGACGTGGTCGTCGTCGGCGGCGGAATCGTGGGGGCAGGCATCGCCTTGGACGCGGCGACCAGGGGTTTGCAGGTCGCGCTGGTGGAGGCTCGCGATCTCGCGTCGGGTACCTCCAGCCGGTCGTCGAAGATGTTCCACGGCGGACTCCGGTATCTGGAACAGCTGGAGTTCGGATTGGTGCGCGAGGCGCTGCGGGAACGCGAGCTTTCGCTGTCCACCCTGGCGCCGCATCTGGTCAAGCCGCTGCGCTTCCTGTATCCGCTGACCCGCCGTGCCTGGGAGCGTCCGTACGTGGCCGCCGGGCTGGTCCTCTACGACACCATGGGCGGCGCGAAAACCGTACCGGGCCAACGGCATCTGTCCCGCGCGGGCGCGTTGCGGCTCGCGCCCGGGTTGCGGCGCGACTCGCTGATCGGCGGTGTCAGCTACTACGACACCGTCGTCGACGACGCGCGCCACACCATGATGGTCGCGCGCACCGCCGCGCATTACGGCGCCGTGATCCGCATGTCCACCCAGGTGGTGGGATTCCTGCGCGAGTCCGATCGGGTGGTCGGCGTCAAGGTGCGCGACACCGAGGACGGGCGCACCGGAGAAGTCCGCGGACATGTCGTGATCAATGCGACCGGTGTGTGGACCGACGAAGTCCAGGCCCTGTCGCATCAGCGGGGCCGGTTCCACGTGCGGGCGTCCAAAGGCGTGCACATCGTGGTGCCGCGTGACCGGATCGTCAGCGACACCGCGATCATCCTGCGCACCGCCACCTCGGTGCTGTTCGTCATTCCGTGGGGCACGCACTGGATCATCGGCACCACCGACACCGACTGGAACCTGGACCTGGCGCACCCGGCCGCCACCAAGGCCGATATCGACTACCTGCTCGAACGGGTGAACCAAGTGCTGGTCACGCCCCTCGCAGCCGACGACATCGACGGCGTGTACGCGGGGCTGCGCCCGCTGCTGGCGGGGGAGAGCGACGAGACCTCCAAGCTGTCGAGGGAGCACGCCGTGGCCCGGGTCGCGCCCGGCTTGGTCGGCATCGCGGGCGGCAAGTACACCACCTATCGCGTGATGGCCTACGACGCGGTGGACGAGGCGGCGCAGGACATTCCGGCCCGGGTCTCTCCGTCGGTCACCGCGAAGGTGCCGCTGCTCGGCGCCGACGGTTACTTCGCGCTGGTCAACCAGACGGTGCAGCTGGCCGAGACGTACGGCGTGCACCCCTACCGGATCAAGCACCTGCTGGACCGGTACGGCTCGCTGATCTATGAGGTCATGGCCTTGGCCGAGGGCAAACCCGAGCTGCTGCAACCGATCACGGACGCGCCGTCCTATTTGCAGGTGGAGGCGGTCTACGCGGCCGCGGCCGAGGGCGCGCTGCACCTGGACGACATCCTGGCCCGGCGGACCCGGATCTCGATCGAGTATTCGCACCGCGGCGCCAATTGTGCCGAGCAAGTGGCCGGGCTGGTCGCCCCGATCCTGGGCTGGGACGAGGAGGAGACCGATCGGGAGGTCCGCACCTATCAGGCGCGGGTCGACGCGGAAGTCCGCTCGCAGACCCAGCCCGACGACGCCTCCGCGGACGCCCTGCGGATCGCCGCCCCCGAGCCCCGCCCGGAGATCCTGGAACCGGTGCCGTCCGAGGGTTGATGCTCACGGAGTGCGATTACCGCCGCCGGACGACACCGGCTGCGGCTGTCCCGCGCACACCGCGGGAAGCCGGAGCGGCGGCATCGGCACGGCCTGAGGACTACATCGGCGGAACGGGCTGGCAGTGTGGGCAGAAATAGATGCCGCGTTCGCGCTGGACCACGCGGTCGTAATCAGGGGCGGTGTAGTCGAGCAAGCCGGCCTTCAGCGGTGTACCGCAGCGTTGGCATGGGCGGTGGGTTCGGCCGTAGGCCAGCGGGCGTCGTGGAGGTTTGCGCACGGCCTCGGTCAGCACCCGGTGCGCCTCGTCGACCAGGGCGAGCAGATCGGAGACGTCGCCGACTCGGGTGGCAGGGTGGACGCGGCGCAGGAAACAGACCTCGCTGCGGTAGATATTGCCGATGCCCGCGAGGTTGCGCTGGTCGAGCACGGCGACACCGATCGGCTGGTTCGGATACCGCTCCAGCCGCCGGACCGCTTCCGCCGCATCCCAATTCGGACCGAGCAGATCCGGCCCGAGATGGTCGATGATCCGGTGTTCATCGCCGGCCCGCACCACGTCGACGGTACCCAGCGAGAACCCGACCGCTTCCACTTCCTCGGTGCTCAGCACGACCCGTGCGGTGACTCGCGGTTTGGTCCAGCGCTGTCCGCAGTGGAACACCCTCCAGCTGCCCTCCATTTTCAGGTGCGTGTGGATACTCACGGTCGGCGTACGGATGAAAAGGTGCTTGCCGTAGCTGCCGACGCTCTCGACAACTTGCCCGCGCAGGTCGAGCGTCGCAAAACGGGGGACTCTGAAGTCGCTGCGCGCCAGTTCTTTTCCTGCCAAGGCAGCCCGAAGACGTTTGGCGGTGAGGAATACGGTGTCACCCTCAGGCACAAGGCGGCCCCGGTGCGCTGGCGCGGACATCGACGCTCCCGCCGCGAGGGAGACCATCCGGACTCACGGGCGGCTCCGCAGGCGCAGTCCGCGTGGCGTGGTGGAGAAGCCCGCCTCGGTGAGGAAGCCGGCGAAAGTGTTGCCGTGCACGGTGTCTCCGTTGACGCGGTCGATGACCAGCGAGTCCACGCGGCGGTGCCGCACCAGGCCGGCCAGGGCCTGCGCGGCGCCGCGGCGCGCGTCGGGGTCTTCGGTGAAGGTCAACAGGGTCTTGCCGCCCCGTTCCAGGTAGAGGACGAGTTCCCCGTCCACCAGCACGACCAGCGCGCCGGCTTTGCGTCCGGGACGATGCCCGCCCTCGACGTCGCTCTTCGGCCAGGCCAGCGCGGCGCCGTACGGGTTGGCGGGATCGCAGGCGGCCAGCGCCAGCACCGTGCCGGTCGGCTGCCTGGACTCGGGGCGGGCTCGCTCGGTGTCGAAGGAGCGCAGTCGGTCCACCACGTCGGTGGTGGAGAACTGCGCGCCGCCGAGCGAGTCGACGAAATACCCGCGGCGGCAACGCCCGCGATCCTCGAATTCGGTCAGCACCCGGTACATCAGCGCGAATCCGCCCGGCACTCCTTCGTTCTGCACCGATCCTCTGGTCAGCACCCCGTACCGCTCCAGAAGCTGATCCGCGGTCGCGTGCGCGCGCACGGTGTTGTCCGAGACGCGCTCGGGCAACAGCGACCACCGTCCGGCTACCGAAGGCGGACCGGAACGAGTCGGCATACTCGGCCTGGGGAGGTAGGCACGGCCGCGGGGCGTGCGCCGGGGGGTGCGATGCGCGGTGGTGCTCCGCGCCGTTCCCGACAGCAGCGCGCGTACCGGGGCGAACGTGTCGCCGGAAACCAAGCCCGCCCAGACCAATTCCCACAGCGCCGTCACCACCACGGAGTCGTCGAGCAGGCCGGTGGCGTCCGACAGCTGCCGGAAATAGAACGCACCGCCTCCTTGCGGCACCGGCACCAGTCGCTGTCCTCCGCCGAGTTGTTCTCTATCGTCCGGGGACCCGAAGCCGATCGGTGACCATTCGTCATTGTGTGCCGCGGAGTTCGCTCTGAGCCCATCACCGCCTATATGTGGTGCTCGCCCAGCGGACCGGCCTCCGGTCGAATCGGCATGCTCGCCGCTGCCGTCGACCGCCGAGGGATCGGGCTCGTCCAGCGTTACCGGCTCGCGGCCTGCCGGGGCATCGGCGGTTCCGGGCGATGTACCTGGCACGAAGGTCGCCCCCAATGCCGTGAGCAGCCGCAGTTGAACGTCCGAAAGATCTATCTCGTCCGGTGGTGCGAGCGTGAACGGGGCTTGGTCGGCCAAGTGCAGGGCGATCCAGCCGTCCTTCGCGGTGATGGCGCCATGTCCGGACCAGATCACCTCGCCGGTCGCCATCAGTTCGTCGAGCATGGCGGGGGTGTAGTCCGGCACCCGCGCGGGCAGGATCAACGATTCCCATGCGGAGGCCGGAATCGGCACGCCCGCAAGTTGTTCCACGACGGCCGCGACGCCGTCGACACCACGCAGTGCGCCGGTGCCGATGTGTTGCCAGGACGGCAGGAAGCGGCCGAACGCGGCGGTGGACACCGGCTCGACCTCGTGCCGCGCGGCGGCGAGCGATCGGCGGCGCAGCCGGCGCAGCACCTGCACGTCACACCATTCCGACCCCGCGGCTCCGGGCGTGAATTCGCCTTCCACCACGCGTTTCTCGGCGACGAGCCGGTGCAGCGCGGAAGCGGCGACGGCGGTGCCGAGCCCGAACCGGGCCGCGGCCGCCTCGGTGCCGAACGGTCCGTGCGTGCGGGCGTAGCGGCCGATCAGGTCACCGAGCGGATCGGCCACCGGCTCGATGAACGCCGCGGGCGTTCCGATCGGCAGCGGAACTCCCAACGCGTCACGCAGGCGGGCCGCGTCCTCCACCGCCACCCACCAGCTCCGGCCCGCGAACGACACTTCCAGCGCTCGCCGCGCGGCCACCAGACTCGCGAACCATTCCGCGGGCTGCTCTTCGCAGCGCTCGGCGGCTTCTGCGGCGGTGAGCGGCCCGAGCAGCCGCAGCAGATCCGCCAAGCCCTCGGCGTCCCTCGCGCGCCGCTCCGGCGTGAGCCGCTGCAACTCTCGCTCGGTCTGGTCGATGACCGCGGCGTCCAGCAGTTCGCGCAGCTCCACCCGGCCGAGCAGCTCGGCGAGCAGACCGGAGTCGAGCGACAGCGCGGCGGCGCGGCGCTCGGCCAGCGGGCTGTCGCCGTCGTACATGAACTGGCCGATGTAGTCGAACAGCAGGGCGCTCGCGAACGGTGACGGCGTCGCGGTCTCCACCTCGACCAGCCGCACTTGGCGGCGCCCGACCCGGCCGAGCAACTCGCGCAGCGACGGCAGATCGTAGACATCGCGCAGGCATTCGCGCACCGTCTCCAAAAGGATCGGGAACTCGGGGAACTTGCGCGCCACGTCGAGCAACTGGGCCGAGCGCTGGCGCTGCTGCCACAGTGGGGCGCGCTTGCCGGGGTCGCGGCGGGGCAGCAGCAGGGCGCGTGCCGCGCACTCCCGGAACCGGGAGGCGAACAGCGCCGAGCCGCCCACTTGCTCGGTGACGATGTCGTCGATCTCGTCGGATTCGAACACGAACAGCTCGGCGCCGGGCGGATCGTCGGTGGTGTCGGGCAGCCGCACCACGATGCCGTCGTCGGAGGCGTTCGACGCGGCTTCCACGCCGAACCGCTCGCGCAGCCGCGCCCCGACTGCCAGCGCCCACGGCGCGTGCACCGGCAGTCCATAGGGCGAATGCAGGACCAGGCGCCAGTCGCCGAGTTCGTCGCGGAAACGCTCCACGACCAGCGTGCGGTCGCTGGGCAGATGGCCGGCCGCGGTGCGCTGTTCGTCCAGCAGCGTGAGCAGGTTGGCGGTCGCGTTGTCGTCCAGACCGGCCGATCGCAGCACCTGCGCGATGTCGTCCTCTGCTGGGCCGGCCGACGAACTCGTCTTGGGCCGCAATGTCTTCCGGCTTCCGGTCGCACCGTCCGGCTCGGACGCGAGCCGCTGCCCGACCGTGCGCACGAACGCACCGAGCGCCGCACCGAGTTCCGCGGGCCGCCCGAGCCCATCGCCGTGCCAGAAGGGCAACCGGCCCGGCTGCCCGAAAGCGGGCGTGACCAGCACTCGATCGAAGGTGATCTCCTCGATCCGCCAGCTTGTCGCGCCGAGCGCGAACACGTCGCCGACCCGTGACTCGTAGACCATCTCCTCGTCGAGTTCGCCGACGCGCGATGCCTTCTCGCCCACCATGTACACCGCGAACAACCCGCGGTCGGGGATCGCGCCGCCGGAGGTCACGGCCAGGCGTTGCGCGCCGGGCCGTCCGGTGAGCGTCCCGGCGTCGCGGTCCCACACCAGCCGGGGCCGCAGCTCGGCGAACTCGTCGGAGGGATAACGCCCGGAGAGCAGATCCAGCACCGATTCGTAGGCCGAGCGCGGCAGCGCCGCGTAACTCCCCGTGCCGCGCACCACGTCGAACCACGCGTCGACGTCGATCGGATCGAGCGCGCAGGCGGCGACGGTCTGCTGCGCGAGTATGTCCAGCGGGTGCGCTGGGATCTGGATCGCCTCGATCTGCCCCGCGGTCATACGCTGCGACGCCACCGCGCAGTGGATGACGTCGGTGCGGTGCTTCGGGAAGATCACTCCGCGGGATATCTCGCCGACCTGATGACCGGCGCGTCCGATCCGCTGCAATCCACTCGCTACCGAGGGCGGCGCCTCGACCTGCACGACGAGGTCCACCGCGCCCATGTCGATGCCGAGTTCGAGGCTGCTGGTGGCGACGACGCAGCGCAGCCGCCCGCTTTTGAGATCGTCTTCGATCAGCGCTCGCTGCTCTTTGCTCACCGAACCGTGGTGCGCCCGCGCCAGCAGCGCCCCCGCGCCATGGATCACCTCGGTGGAAGCTCCGAGCTGGGCGGGCGGTTTGTGCTCGGTCTGCACCGGCTCGCCGAGCCGGGCCGCGTACGCCTCGTTCAATCGGGCGGTGAGACGCTCGGCCAGCCTGCGGGAGTTGGCGAACACGATCGAGGACCGGTGCTCCAGGACGAGCTCGACGATCGCCTCGTCCACGTGCGGCCAGATCGACCCGGGCTGGTCGGAGTCGCCCGGCTCGGTCATGTCCGCGACCGGAACGCGCACCGACAGGTCGAACGTCTTCGGCGCGGGCGGCGCGACCAGGGTGATCGGCGCATTGCCGACGAGGAAGCGCCCGACCTCCTCCGGCGGCCGGACCGTGGCGGACAGGCCGATACGCTGGGCCGGCCGCTCGGTCAGCAGGTCCAGGCGGGCGAGCGAAAGGGCCAGGTGCGCGCCGCGTTTGGAACCGGCGATCGCGTGCACCTCGTCCACGATCACTGTGCGCACGTCGCGCAGTGTGTCCCGCGCGGCCGAGGTGAGCATGAGGAACAGCGATTCCGGCGTGGTGATCAAGATGTCCGGTGGGGTGCGCAGCATGGACCGCCGGTCGGCGGCGCTGGTGTCGCCGGAACGGACGCCGACGGTGATCTCCGGCGGCTGGACGCCCAGCCGCTTGGCGGTCTGCGTGATGCCGACCAGCGGAGCCCGGAGATTGCGCTCCACGTCCACGGCCAGCGCCTTCAGCGGCGACACGTACAGCACCGAGGTGCCGGTACGCTCGCCGGGTCCATCCCGGGTAGCCAGCTGATCGATCGCCCAAAGGAACGCAGACAGCGTCTTCCCGGAGCCGGTCGGCGCGATGACGAGGGTGTGCTCGCCCGCCGCGATCGCCCGCCACGCCCCGAGCTGAGCGGACGTGGGCGCCGGGAACGCGCCGTCGAACCACTCCTGGGTCGCGCGGGAGAACTGGGCCATGGCATCAGTGTGCACCGCGCCACCGACAGGCACGCGCGTGCCGTTACATGAGCGAGCGTCAGCGAGCGAACAATGGACACAGCCGAGCGTCAGCGAGTGAACCGAATGCCCAGCCGCCTCGCGCGCGACGGAGCCGAGCGGCAGCGAGGCGAAGTCGTGCGCGGCGGTAGCCGTCGCGCCGTACGCTTCGACAGGTGCAAAAGGTGCTCAGACTCGACCTGGTCAGCCATGGCATGACCGAGGCGATGCGCAAGGCACGTTTTCCGGTGGACGAATCGCTCACCGAGGCGGGTCGCCGGGCGATGTCGGGATGCGGACCGTTGACAGCTCCGCGGGTGCTCACCGGACCCGAACGCCGGACCATCGAGACCGCCGCTCTGCTCGGCTTGCCGGGCAAGGAGGACAGCCGTCTGCGCGACCTGGACGCGGGCGCCTGGCGCGGCGGGGAACTCATGTCGGTACCCCAGGACGAGCTGTACGCGTGGCTCACCGATCCGGAGTTCCGCGGGCACGGCGGCGAGTCCGTGGTGGACGTGATCGAGCGGACCAGACTGTGGATGGCCGAGGTCGCCGCCCAGGCCGTGTCCACCATCGCGGTGACCCACCCGGCGGTCATCCGGGCCGCTCTGCTGGTGACCCTGGACGCCCCGCCGAAATCGTTCTGGCGCATCGATATCCCGCCCGGAAGCGTGACCCGCCTGCACTATCGCGGCGAATGGACACTGCACTTCACGGCCTGAGGCCGGTCGAAGGATCCGAGCGGGGTGGCATTCCGGCGTAGTCCGGCTAGTGTCTGAGACTATGAGTAACAACAATGGGCCGCAGCGCCGCGGCCTGGCCATCGGATGCGGTGGCACCGTGGGGGCCGCGTGGATCGTCGCCGCGTTGGCCGCCGCGCACGATGTGCTCGACTGGGATCCGCGCGAGGCCGACGTGCTGATCGGCACCTCAGCGGGCGCGGAGGCGGTGACGATGCTGGGCAGCGGCGTCTCGGTCGACGAGCTGGTCGCCATGCAACGCGGCAGCTCCACCGATCCGATCTTGCGCGAGCACGGGGAAACCGAACCGGGGCGTTTTCCTCCATTGCCGCGCCCACGGCTCGGCTCACCGCGGCTGCTCCTGCGGCGCCACGAGCCGGGGCAGGCACTGCTGTCCGCGGGAAGCGGGCTGCTGCCGATCGGCGGCGGTGACCCCGGCTGGTTGCAGCGGCTGGCCGAAAAACTCAACCCGGGCCGCTCGTGGGTACCGCATCCGGCAACCCGCTTGGTGGCAATGGACTACGAGACCGGACAGCGGGTGGCGTTCGGTTCGCCGGACGCACCCGACGCGACCATCGGAGAAGCGCTGCGGGCGTCGTGGGCGATCCCCGGCTGGTTCCCGCCGGTCACGATCGCCGGACGGCGTTTCGTCGACGGCGGCGCGGGCTCCACCGCATCGGTGGACCTGCTCGCCCGCGAAAAGCTCGACGAGGTGCTCGTGCTCGCCCCGATGGCCTCGGCGGGACGGATTCCCGCGACCGGTGTGGGTCATCTGCTGGAGCGGCAGATGCGCAATCGCATGAGCGCCGGGCTCGACGCCGAGATCGTGCGGTTGCGCGCCGCGGGAACCAAGGTCCTCTTCGTGGGCGCCACCGCCGACGATCTCGCGGTGATGGGCGCAAACTTCATGGACGGCCGTCGCCGTCTCGCCACTTTCGAACACAGCCTGCGCAGCACTCGCCGCGCGCTCGAACAAGGAGCCTTCGAATGAGCATTCTCGGAACCGGTTATCCCGGCATCGACCTGCGTGCGGCTACGGTCCTGATCACCGGCGGCGGCCGCGGCATCGGCCGAGCCACCGCGGAATTGTTCGCCGCCAAAGGATCTCGGGTCGTGCTCGCGGACGTGGACAAGCCCGCCGCCGAAGCGGCCGCCGCCGCGATCGGCGGGGTCGCCTACGAACTGGACGTGCGCTCGCGCGGTCAGTGGGACACCGTGATCGACGCGGTGGGTGCGGTCGACATCCTGGTCAACAACGCGGGCGTCATGCCGGCGGGCGCGTTCCTGGACGAGCCGGACGTGGTCGGCCAGGCCACGCTGGATATCAACGTGTGGGGCCTCATCCACGGCATGCGGGCCGCCGCGCCGAGCATGATCGAGCGTGGCCGCGGCCATATCGTCAACGTCGCCTCGCTGGCGGGCAAGGTCCCGATCCCAGGCCTCGCCGTCTACAACGCGAGCAAGTTCGCGGCCGTCGGTCTCTCGGCGGCCACGCGTCTGGAGTTCGCCGAACACGGCGTCAGCGTCAGCTGCGTCCTGCCGTCGGCGGTGCGCACCCGTCTCTCCTCGGGCCTGGCGCTCGGCCACGGCATGCCGACCGTCGACCCGGAGGACGTCGCCGCCGCGATCGTGCGCACCTGTGGGACTCGCAAAGCCGAAGTGGCCGTGCCGAATTACCTCGGTCCGGTGGACATCGCGCTGGCCGCGGCGCCGGAACGTGCGGTGCGTCTGGTCCGCAGGCTGTTCGACGGCGACCGCGCGCTGCATCCCGCGGACGAGAAGACCCGCGGGGAATACGAGCGGCAGGTCCGCTCCATCAGCTGAGGAATGAACAGCGGCCCGGGAGACCGTCTCCCGGGCCGCTGCTCGTCAGTGGTCAGCAGTTCGTCGTCGCGGGTTCACCGCGGAACCTGGACTCGACGTAGTTCCACGCGTCCGTGAATCCGGCGACCGCCGCGGTCATGTGCTCGGAGATGTCATAGGTGTGGAACTGCACCGGCGCACCTGCCTTGCAGTACCGGTCGGCGACCTCGGCGACGGGCCCGTGGAAGGTCAGCGTGTCGAATCGGCCCTGCCAGAGATAGGTGGGAACGGTCGGCACACCTTGGAAATGGCGAAGGCTGTTCTCCCGCAGCACAGTCCGCGCTTCCTGGCTGTCCATCAGGCTCTTGGTCGCCGCCATCTGCTCGGCACTGCGGAAGGCGCCGTGGAAGAGCAGGAACCGGCGGCAGGCGTCGTGCGTGAATTCCCGGAACCACAGGCCGTTCTCGTTGAGCTGATCGGAGACCGGCAGCCGGTCCGGGTACTCGCGCTCCAGTCCCATAGCCGCGGCGAACGCGAGCCCGAAGCCGGGGTGCGGCTCGAAGCCGAGCGCGAGCGCCATCTCCTCGAGGTCGGCGGGGATGCCGCCGGCCACGGCCGCGGTGAGGCGCAGATCCGGCGCGTAGCTGGGTTGCAGCGCGGCGGCCCAGGCAGTGGCCATGCCGCCGCCGGAATAGCCCGCGATGGCGACCGGGGAGTCGCGCAGACCGAGCTCGGCGACCTTCTGCACGGCCTTGACGCTGTCGAGCGTCATCATGCCGCCCAGCCGCGCCGCTCCATAGGCGGAGGTGGGGCCGAGGTAGTCCGGCAGCGAGATCGCCCAGCCGCGACCGACGGGCAGCATCGCGCCGACCGCATCCTGCAATTCGCCGTTGAACAGCGAACGCGACGGGTTGCACTGGGTGCCAAGGGAATTGATCAACGCTTGGTAGGAGACCAGCGGCGGGTTCCGGACGCCGACGGGCAGCAGGACGGTCGTGACGCCCATGACCGGCTTGCCCTGCGAGTTGGTCGACCGGAACGCCACCTGCCAGCCCTCGGTCCCCAGGTAGAGGCCGGTGTCGATCCTGCGCGTCCGCACTACGTCGCCGGGTGTGAGGGCCGCCAGGTCCGGCGGCGCGGTGTAGAACGGATCAGGATCGGGAGTGGGATAGAGCGGCTGAGCCGTCGCCGGGAGGCCGAGCAGGCCGACCGAGATGACGCTCAACAGCAGCAAGATCGCGATCCGGAACGGAATTCTGGACACGGTTTTCCTTCGAAAGTCAGCCGCCATCGCACCGGCGCACGGCAGTCATGCCGCGGCGTCGGCGCTTCGGGCGGACCGGCACTGCACGGAAAGCCGTGGCGAACCACCTCGTTCACCACGGGAAGAACAGAAGGAATCACCGCTACCGGCTGTGGGCCGATCGCGGCGAACTGGTGCACCCTCCTTCTGCTCCGGGACCGCCGGTGGCCGCGGAGGCGACACCATCCGCTGCGAAAATAGCGTCGAAACGAGCGCGGTGGCGAAAGAGAAACGACGAAAGGGACAATTCACAACACGCGCGGCGTGGGTTTCGACAAGATCACTATTGAGCGGTCGTCCCCCGGCCAGGTACGCCGACCGGGCGCGCGGCTCACGCGAGACTGAGCACCGTCCGATTGCCCAGTGGTCGTTCCAGATCGACCACGACCACGCCGTACTCGCGCTTCTGCTCCGGGCCCGCGCCCTGGCATGGCGGCATGCCGCGGTGCAGGCCACGGATCAGCCGCACACCGACCAGCTCGGCCGATTCCTCGACCCGCGCGGTGAAGCCGATGCTCGGGCAGCCGACCGGTCCGGGGATGTGGATCGCGAGCTTGTTCGTGCCGTCGTCGATGTCGTACTCCGAGAAGGCCATCGCCGCACTGGGCTCCAGATCTGCCGCATGTGGAAGGACGACCATCGTTCCGCCCGAGTAGCTGCGGGAACCCGGGTCGGCCTTGGTTCCGGGCACCGCCACGCCGGTCGGGTCCCGTGCGGAGGTGACGCCAGGATCCGCGGGCGGCGCCTGCTGCCCGCACGCGGTCAACGCCCACAGCGCGGCCGCCGCGACGACCGCCGCGCGCCTCCTGCGCATACCCATCTCTCCACCTTCACACAGGTGCGGACCCGCGTGGGGGAGCAACGCGGTGTGGCGTGGCCACCTCTCCACCCGGCCGGGACGCCCTGTGGGCGTCGTCACAAATTACCTTGCATCGTGCATAGGCGGTGCTCATTATGAACTCCTTGGATTGGGCACAATGCTCAGTCCGTCACGTATAGGTTGTGCGACCAGATCTTTAGAGACACGATGTCGGCACTAAGTGCACAACGATGCGAGGCGCTCGACCGGTGCCGAGCGGACGGGTGGATCTGTATGACCGAGCTCGCTGACCGCGATCTGATCGCAGCTCCCTATGACCTTGCCGACCGTTACCGCGTCGGCGCGGCGACGGTTGTCCTCACCGGTGTCCAGGCCATCGCCCGGCAGCTGGTCGAGCAGCACGTGCGTGATCTGCGGGCGGGCCGGCGAGTCGGCACGTTCGTATCCGGGTATCAGGGCAGTCCGCTCGGTGGCGTCGACAAGATGCTGGCCGGGATGCCGGATGTCCTCGCCGAGCACGACATCACGTTCATTCCCGGATTGAACGAGGAACTGGCCGCGACCTCGGTGTGGGGCAGCCAGGCCGACCTGCCCGCGGGTACCGCCACGCACGACGGCGTCGTCGGTGTCTGGTACGGCAAGGGGCCGGGGCTGGACCGGGCGACCGACGCGTTGCGCCACGCCAACATGTACGGCGCGAACGCGCGCGGCGGTGTGCTGCTGCTGGTCGGCGACGATCCGGCGTCGAAGTCCTCCACCGTGCCCGCGGTGAGCGAGCGCTCGCTGGCGGCGATGAACATCCCGGTGCTGTTTCCCCGCAACGCCCGCGAAATCATCACCATGGGCCTGCACGGCGTGGCCCTGTCGCGTGCCTCGGGATGCCTCGTGGCGCTCAAGATCGTCGCCGATGTCGCCGACGGCGCCTGGACCGTCGACGGCTCGGTCGGCGACATCGACATGGTGGTGCCCGAGATCGACTGGGAAGGCCGGCCATTCAGCTACCGGCAGCGTCCCATGGCCGCGCCCGCGGACAGCCTGCTCGCGGAGGCGGACCTCTACGGCCCGCGCTGGGAATTGGTCAAGGCATACAGCACGCGCAACGGGTTGGACGTGATCGAGGTGTACCCGGACCGTGCCGCCGTTGGGATCGCCGCCACTGGAACGACTTTCGACGCGGTACGGCAAGCGCTGATCGACCTCGGCGCGGATGACGACGCGTTGCGCGCCGCCGGAATTCGACTGTTGCGCATCGGCATGCCGTATCCCATTGCGCCCGACCGTGTCCGGGAGTTCGCCGCGGGCCTCTCGCGGCTGATCGTCGTCGAGGACAAGACCGCCTTCATCGAAACCCAGATCCGGGACATCCTGTACGGCACACCCGGCGCCCCCGAAATCGTCGGCAAGCGTGACACGTCCGGCCGCTCCCTGTTCGGCCAGGACGGCGAACTGACCTCCGGGCGCATCGCCGGCCCGCTGCGCCGCGCGCTCGACGGCTATCTCGAGTTGAAACGCCCGCTGCCTCAGCCGTTGTCGCTGGACGTCCTGCCCGCGAAGCGTGCGGCCTACTTCTGTAGCGGCTGCCCGCACAACCGCTCGACCGCCGTCCCCGAAGGCTCGCTGGCGGGCGGCGGCATCGGCTGTCACACCATGGTGACCATGTCGGGTCGCGCCGACAGCAAGGTCACCGGGCTGACCCAGATGGGCGGCGAAGGCACGCAATGGATCGGTCAGGCCCCGTTCACAGACGTGGGGCATCTGTTCCAGAACATCGGCGACGGCACCTATTTCCACTCCGGCCAGCTCGCCGTGCAGGCGTGCGTCGCCGCGGGCGTGAACATCACCTTCAAGCTGCTGCACAACGACGTCGTCGCGATGACCGGCGCGCAGCACGCCGAGGGTGCGCTCACCGTGCCGATGCTCACCCACAAGCTCACGACCGAAGGCGTGCGCCGGATCATCGTCTGCGCCGACGAGCCCCAGCGCTACCGCAAGCGCGATCTCGCCCCGGGCACCCTGCTCTGGCACCGGGACCGGCTCGACGAAGCGCAGCGCATCCTGCGCGAGGTGCCCGGCGTCACGGTGCTCATCTACGACCAGCACTGCGCCGCCGACGCCCGGCGGCAGCGCAAACGCGGAACGCTGCCGGTGCGGCGCACCAGGGTGGTCATCAACGAGGCGGTGTGTGAGGGCTGTGGGGACTGCGGGGTGCAGAGCAACTGTCTCTCGGTTCAGCCGGTGGACACCGAATTCGGTCGCAAGACCCGGATCGACCAGACCTCCTGCAACACCGACTACAGCTGCCTGAACGGTGACTGTCCTTCGTTCGTCACGGTCGAGTTGCCCGATCCGGCGAATGCGAACAAGCGCACGGGTATTCGCCGCCCAGAGCCGCCGCGAGTGCCCGACCTTCCCCATGCGGCGCCGGCCTCGACACAGAACGTCTTCCTCGCGGGCATCGGCGGAACCGGCATCGTGACCGTCAACCAGGTGCTGGCCACCGCGGCGATGCGCGCCGGATACGAGGTCGCGAGCCTGGATCAGATCGGCTTGAGTCAGAAGGCGGGTCCGGTGGTATCTCATCTCCGGTTCGCGCTCGGCGAGCTGGAACCGGCGAACCGGCTGGCCCCCGCCTCCGCCGACTGCGTCGTCGCCTTCGACCTGCTCGCTGCCACCGACAACAAGAATCTCGCCTACGGCTCGCGGACGGCCACCGTCGCGGTGGCGTCGACCAGCAAGACGCCGACCGGCGACATGGTCTACGACAAGTCGGTGTCCTATCCGGACGCGCGGCTGCTGCTGAACCGCCTGGAGCAGGTGTCGCGCTCGGTGCACTCTTTCGACGCGCTGGCCGCGGCCGAAGCATTGTTCGGCAACACCGCCGCCGCCAACTTCCTCCTGATCGGCGCGGCTTACCAGGTCGGCGGCCTGCGGCTGCCCGCTGCGGCGATCGAGGAGGCGATCGAGATCAACGGCGTCGCGGTCGCCGCGAACATCGCCGCGTTCCGCTGGGGCCGCGTCGCGGTGGCGCGGCCGGACGAGTTCGCCGCGGCCACCGCACGACAGCGCCGGCCGAAACCCGGAACCGAGGTTCCGGCAGAGCTTTTCGATGGATTCACCGCGATGGGAGAGACCCGGCGGCTGGTCGAATTGCGTGCCGGGGAATTGATCGGATTCCAGAGCGTCCGGCTCGCTCGCAGGTACGTGGCCGCCGTGCAACGGGTTTGGGAAGCGCAGAGCCGGGTCGGTGACCGCACCGAGTTCAGCGAACAGGTGGCGCGCGGGCTGTACAAGTTCACCGCGTACAAAGACGAGTACGAGGTGGCGCGCAGGCTCACCGATCCGGCCTTCCTGGACGACGTCGCCGCCCAGCTGCCCGACGGTGCGAACCTGACCTACCGGCTGCACCCGCCGATCCTGCGCGCCATGGGCCGGGACAAGAAGATCGGCATCGGCCCACGCGGCCACTTCGCACTGCGCCTGCTGGCCAAGGGGAAGCGACTGCGCGGTACCAAGTTCGATCCGTTCGGCTACGCCCACGTGCGCCGCGTCGAGCGTGCCTTGCGCGACCACTACCTCGAGATGGTGACCACCCTCGCCGACACCCTCGACGCGGCGAACTACGACCGTGCCGTGGAGGCCGCGGGCCTGGCCGATCTCGTCCGGGGCTACGAGGACATCAAGCTCGCCAACGTGGAGCACTACTGCGACCGCCTGCGTGAGCTGGGCATCCAACCGCCTCTGAGCTAGCCGCGGAGGCGGGTGCCTGCCGTGACCTACTGGCTTGCGGTGATGGCGGCGACGTCGAGCCGGGCCAGCCGGTCCGGGTCGGCGAGAATGTCGATTTCGGCGATCCGCCCGGCCACGACGGTGAAGCCGATCACCGACATGAGCACGCCGTCGAGCGTGCTGACCAGTCCGGCAGCTCCGTTGACCAGGGCTGTGTGGGTCGTGTAGCTGGTGGCCATGCGCTGGAAGGTTTCGGCCTGTCCGGCTACTGCCGCGCCGCCGCGGATGACGCGCATTCCACCGGGGATGGTGGCCGCTCCGGCGTCCGCGCGCAGGATCACATCGGGGTCGAGGATCGCTACCAGTGCGTCGATGCTGCCGTCGCGGGCGGCAGCGAGGAAGGCATCGACGATTCGGTGCTGGCGCGGCAGGTCCGGGTCGGGGATCGGCGCCTTGCCCTGCACTCGGCGACGAGCCTGGCTGGCGAGTTTCTTCACGGTCTTCGGGGTGCGGTCCACGATCGGGGCGATCTGGTCGTAGGGCATCGCGAACATGTCATGGAGGACGAACGCCAGCCTTTCGGCGGGGCTGAGCGATTCGAGCACCACCAGCAGAGCCATGCCGACCGAATCGGCCAGCAGGGCCTGTTGCTCCGGCTCGTTGTCGCGGCTGATCACCGGGTCGGGCAACTGCTGGACCTCCAGCGATTCCACCGGGTGTGCGCGACGCGAGCGCAGCATGTCCAGGCACACCCGGCCGACCACTGTCGTCAGCCAGCCGCCGAGGTTGCCGATCTCGGCCGCATCCGAGCGCGCCAGCCGCAACCATGCCTCTTGCACCGCGTCCTCGGCTTCGGCCAGTGAGCCGAGCATCCGGTAGGCCACCGCCTGCAGATGTGTTCGGTGCGTCTCGAACTGGCCGGCGAGGTAGTCGGATTCGTTCACCTGTGGTCACGCCTCTCGTTTTTCGGTCTCCGAGATATTGACGAATCGGCGCGGGCGATCGTGACCGCGACCGCCGGGCTCGGCCGCGGTTACGTCTGTCGGCCGCGGTTCGTCAGTGCAGTGGACCGTCCGAATCGACGGGCACCGGCTACCACCCGGAAACGGAGTATCACCACCATGTCACGCAAACTTTTCACTCGCTCCAAGGTGCGCACGATCGCATACTGGGGCGCCACCGCTGTTCTCGTAGCCGAGACGCTGTACGGCGCGTATTGGGACCTTTCGCGCGTCGACTATGTGCGGCAGGTGTTCGATCGGCTCGAATATCCGATGTATTTCGCGACGATCCTGGGCGCGGCGAAGCTGGCCGCGGTGGCCGCCGTTTTGACTCCCGGCGCTCCCCGGTTGAAGGAATGGGCCTACGCCGGATTGACCTACATCTACAGCGGTGCGACCCTCTCGCATCTCCTCGCCGGTGACGGGGTTTCCGGATCGATGATGCCGGTGCCTTTCCTCGCCGCTGGACTGCTGTCGTGGGCGTTCAGTTCGCAGTCGCAGCGCGAATCGAAGCTTTGGACGAATTCCCCTGCATTCACCGGAATTTCCGCTCGCGCATAGCGGCCGGCCGAGTATCGGGCCGCACTGTCCCGCTGAAGCATTCCCCCCAACGCAACCGACCGCGCAGGAACACGCGTGCGTGGTAACCGAGAACGAGATCAGGAGCTCGAACCATGAACAGTATCGAAGTACACGGCGCCGTCGCCGAGGGATTCGAGGCGGTGCGGACCGAATTCGCCGCCGTCGTAGCCGAGGAGAACGGTGAGTCGGGCGCGCAGCTAGCTGCGTTCCTGCGGGGCCGGCTGGTCGTCGATCTCTGGGCCGGACCGGATATCACCGGCGATACGCTGACCGGTCTGCACTCGTCCACCAAGGGCGCCTCCGCACTGACCGTCGCGCTGCTCGTGCAGGACGGGGTGCTCGATCTCGACGAGCCCATCGCCGCGCGCTGGCCGGAATTCGGTGCGGCTGGAAAGCAGCACATCACCGTGCGGGATGTGCTGACCCATCGCGCCGGCGTCATCGGTGTGGACGCCGGATTCACCGTGGCCGAACTCGCCGACGAGCGGGTGATCGTAGAGCGCCTGGTGGGACAGCGGCCGTACTTCCGGCCGGGCACCGCGCAAGGCTACGGCGGCTTCGTCACCTTTGCCATCGTCGGCGAGGTGGTACGGCGGATCACCGGCCGCACCATTCAGCAATTGTTCGAGGAACGTATTCGCGCACCCTACGGGCTCGACGTGTATCTCGGACTACCCGAGGAACAGGACTTCCGCTATCGGGAAATCCTGCCCTGGGCGGCGACTCCGGAGATGGAGGCGGCGTTCACGGCGAATTCGCCTGGCCCGTATAGTATTCCGGGCATCGCGTACAACCTGAACGCCCGCGGATTCGCCCCGGCCGACATCATGACGCTGCCGAACGATGTCCGGCTGCGACGTCTCGGCCAGGGCTCCGGCGGTGGGGTGGGCAGCGCCCGGGGGCTGGCCGCCATGTACGCCGCGGCGATCTCCGGGATCGACGGGCACCCACCGTTGCTCGAGCTGGACACCATCGCCGAGATCGCCACCATCCACTCCAGCGGAGCGGATCTGGTCCGCGGCGACCGGGCGCCCTACGCCGTCGGTTTCGAGGCGAAGGGCTTGATGCATCGGTTCCTCGGCGCGCACGCCTTCGGCCACACCGGGTCCGCGGGGTCGGACGGATTCGCCGACCCGCACAGCGGCGTAACCTATGGCTATACCCGCCGCCGTGCCGCGTTCGCCTTCAACGCCCCCGAAAACGATCGTCTCGCGGCCGTGATCCACCATGCGGCCGCCGCCACCCATCAGTCACGACCCGTTGGTCGTTCCGATCGATAGCAAGGCAGCAGATGGATCTGTTCAGCGAAGAATTCCGCGACAACCCGTACCCCGGGTACGCGTGACTGCGCGAGCAGTCACCAGTGCACAAAGCGCACGGTCCCATGGGCGTCGAGGTGTGGTTGATCACCCGCTACGAGGAAGCGAGAGCCGCGCTCAACGACCCACGACTGTCCAAGGATCCCCGCAATGCCCCGGTGTGGATGCGCGACCTCGGTCTCGTCACCGACGACGGTGGGCGAGTCGGCCTCAACATGCTTGCCGCCGACCCGCCCACGCACACCCGCCTGCGTAAACTCGTCTCCAAAGCGTTCACCCGCCGCCGCATCGACGATCTGCGACCCCGGGTCCAGGAGATCACCGACACGCTGATCGACGCCATGCCGGTGGCGGAGGTCGACCTCATCGCCGCCCTGGCCTTCCCACTGCCGATCATCGTGATCTGCGAGCTCCTCGGTGTGTCTGCGCAGGACCGGGACTCGTTCCGCGTCTGGAGCCAAGCGCTCACCGCGCCGCCGCTCACACCCGACGGTCTGCAAGCCATGCGGCAGGCCAGGCAGGACATCGGCGGCTACCTGACCGATCTGATCGCGCGTAGGCGGTCACAGACCGAATCGACCCTCGGCATCGATGACCAGCCCGACCTGGTGAGCGCCCTTGTCGCCGCCGATGAGCACGACCGGCTCTCCGAGCAGGAATTGCTCGGCACGCTGCAATTGCTCCTCGTCGCCGGACACGAGACAACCGTGAACCTGATCGGCAACGGAATGCTCGCCTTGCTGCGCCACCCCGACCAGCTGGCGCTGCTGCGCGCGCAACCCGAACTGCTACCCGGAGCTGTCGACGAGTTGCTGCGTTATGACGGCCCGGTTGAACGAGCAACGCCGCGATACGCGACGGAGAACATCGACGTGGGCGAGACGACCATACCGGCGGGCAGCGTGGTCTCCATAGCCCTGGCCTCGGCCGACCGGGATCCCGATCACACGCCGGCGGCGAACGAACTCGACATCACGCGCACCGGTCACGGCAACGTGGCGTTCGGCCACGGCATCCACTACTGCCTGGGTGCCCCGCTCGCACGAATCGAGGGGCAGATCGCCATAGGCACACTGCTGCATCGGTTTCCGGACCTGGCGCTGGCCCGGCCGCTGGAAGACTTGCAGTGGAAATACGGCGGCCCCGCCGACATCTTCCGCGGCCTCGAAACTCTGCCCCTGCGCTTGCGCTGATACCGTCCGGGGCCGGACGACCCCGATGACGCGGCCGGGACGAGGCGGACGATGCCTCGCCCCGGCCGCGACACCTACACGGTTGTCAGCAGCTGTCACCGTGGACGAAGTTGTACACCGGATTTCCCGGCACACAGTCGGGTCTGGCGACCGGAGCGTCACGCCAGGCCGACGAACTCCTCGCCGGCACCGCGGCACTGCTCTCCGCGTCTCTCACCGGTTGATGCGCCGCGGAAATCGCGGGCAACCGCGGTCCTCGTCCTAGGCGTAGCCGGTCACCTTGCCGATCCACTCGATGAAGTCCTCCGGGTCTTCATTGCTGCCGTGCCCCGCGTCCCAATACATGGCGGCGTCGACGTCGTCGCCCAGGTTCTCGAGTCCGGCGGCGAGATTGCCCACGATGGTCAGCGAGGTGTCGGTGTCATTGGTGCCGACGCGAATCCACCAATGCTCGGCCCGTGCGGGATTCGGCTGCTCCAGGAAGTGCATCGGATTCATCATGGTGATCTTCTCGGGCAGGTCGCGGTCGAGTCGGGCGCCTGGGTCGCCGGTCGCGCGCCGCAGGCTGTACGGGGTGAAGTGCCTGGCCCTGGTGGTTCCCGCACCGAACAGGTTGTTCTCTCCCGACGACAGGTCGAACGCATCGAACGCCGGGGCGTTCTTCTTTCGCTGTCCCACGTGAACGAGAAAGTCCTGCCATGGGAACTCCGCTCGATCGCCCGCCCACGTGATCCACGTGTTGTCGGCCAGGTAGCCGGATCGTTCGGCGCCGTTCAAATCCGTGAGATATGCGGTGGCGGCCGGTTCGAGGTAGGTACGCACGAGATACCGGCCGTAGTTGTCGGCCGTGATCGGCCCGAATCCGTCCTTCCCCTGAAGGCCGAGTGACGCCTGGTAATCGACGAACGCCCTGCTCAATTCCCGTGAGACGGTCGGGTCGAGTTCCCCGGAGCCCAGCGGGTTCGCGCCCCAATTCCATTCGTAGGCCATATCCGCGTGTTCGAGATCGGCGATGGGGCAGTAGCAGGCGCTCGCGAAGACGGCGTCACTGGCGTCCGCCGCCCCCAGCTCATCGAGGTACCGGTCGTACATCCGGCTGTCGCCCGACGCGCCCAGCAGTGCGGACAGCGCGCCGCCCGCACTGACCCCGGTGGTGACGATCCGGTCGGTGTTTCCCGGTACGCGACCGGAGTTGTGCCGCAGATACCGGACGGCGGCCTTCAGGTCGACGATGGCGGCAGGCGCGACGCCGTAGTACGTGCCGTCCTCGGCGACCAGCTCACGCCCGCGAGCGCCGGACTCCACCACGACATAACCCGCGACCAAGGCGAGGTCCGGGTTCCTGGACCGATCGCCGCCGTCGTCGATGCCATCGCCGCTCGTCACCGACGACGACAGGTATCCCCCGACCGAATTGCTGAAGAGAATGGGCGCCTTGCTCGCGTCGACCGGCGTTCCGTCGACTTCGACGGGAACGCTGATGTTCAGGCTCTGATACGCCTCGTCCACCGGTTCCGCGACGTAGACGATGCCCCGGTAGAAGCGATAGGTCACCTTCTTGTCGCGTTCGAAGGTGGCCACGGTCTTCGTCTCCACCGTGAACCCGTCCGGATCGAAGACCAAGGCGTCCACCGTGTTCCCGTCGGCCGGTCGTGAACAAGCGGCGCCGGCAATCGGCACGGCGGCCGCCGCGACACATCCCTTGAGCATTGCTCTGCGCTGCACAGCTATCTCCTTCGCGTACGTGGCAACTCATGGCGCGACGGGCGTCGGTGGAACTGTCGCTGGAATGAATCTGCTGGTATTCGGGGAGAACTGAGAGGGAAGGATATCGGTGCCAGACCTACCGTCCGCAAATGTGGGCCGCTGGGCGCGGCTGCGTCAACCAGCTCAGCGAGCTACTGGCTACCAGTTTGCTCGCTCGCCAGAACGAAACCAGCGAGCTGCGAGGACCTCACTCGGCCGTCAGTGCTCCGGCGTTTCCGGGGCCTTCTCACCGGGCCGTGTAGCCGGCGTTGTCGACGCATTGTCGTCTGATGTCGCGTTCGATGACGTTTTGGCGAGGTCCTTCGAGCGCTGGGCGCGTTTGTGCGCCTGCCAGGCCCAGGATGCCGGTGTGGCCATAGCTCCCGTCAAATGGCTCGCTGGTCGGCGTGGGACGACGCCGGTGCGCGGGTATCCGGCTGCTTCCGCCGTCTCGCCTTGCTGCCGCAGCAGAACCCCGAGGTTGAACATGGCGGACTGGTCGCCGGCGTCGGCGGCGCAGCGGTACCAAGCCGCTGCCTCATCCATTTCGCCTCGCTCGTGCAGCAGGGCCCCGAGGTTGAACATGGCGGGTATGTGGCCGGTGTCGGCGGCGCGGCGGTACGCGGTTTCCGCGTCATCGATTCTCCCTCGTTTCCGCAGCAGCACACCGAGATTGAAGACCGCGTTGGGGTCGCCGGTATCGGCGGCGCGGCGCCACCAGCTCTGCGCCTCGTCGGTTCGTCCGCGTTCGTACAGCAGGACCCCGAGGTTGAACATGGCGGAATGATCGCCGGCGTCGGCGGCCCGCCGGTACCAGGTCTGCGCGTCGTCGATTTTTCCTTGTTTCCGCAGCAGGACCCCGAGATTGGACATGGCGTTGAGGTCGCCGCCGCGGGCGGCACGCCACCACCAGGTCTGCGCGTTGTCGACTTGGCCGCGTTCGTACAGCAGGACCCCGAGGTTGAACATGGCGGACTGGTCGCCGGCGTCGGCGGCGCGGCGCCACCAGGTCTCCGCGTCCCCGGCTTGGCCGCGTTCGTACAGCACGATTCCGAGATTGAACATGGCGTTCCGGTCGCCGGCGTGGGCGGCCCGATGGCACAAGGCCTCTGTCTCGGTGAGATGCCCGCGGAAGTACGCGGTCAGTGCGGTGGAAACCAGGACATCGACATCGGCGTCGACGGTGGCCAGGTGCCAGAAGTCGTCGGGGATGGGGCGGGGGGAGTGGTGCTGTCCGTCGTCGGCGGCGACGAGGTAGTCGAATGGGCGGTATCCGCGGGATCGGTCGGGCAGCCGGTCGGTGAGCAATGCGGCGACACGTCCGATGCCCTCCGGCGGTGTGGAAGTCTCGACCGACATTCACCCCCGTATTGACCGAAGCAGGCGCGACGATCGCGTGCGCGGCGGGCCGGGCTACCGCCGCGCGTTCGGAGGGTGGGGCGGCTCCGGCGCCCCAGCGTGTATGGCGTCGACACGCAGCGTGCCGACGACAGAGGTGTCTTCGGCCACGAAAGCTGAACCGCTGGAGGTGACGTCGGTGATCTCGATGTCACCGGCGTGAACCCGAGTCAGTCGCACCCCCACCGTCTCAGCGGTTCGCGGCGCCTGCTCCTGGACCACCTGCAACAGGTAGCGCGCCGCCGCGAGAAGCTCCTGATCATCTTCCGCTCCGGCCTGTGCCAGCTCTTCGGCGAGGACCAGGCGCCGCGACGGAACATCCGGTCGTGATTCCACTACTGCGACATCCACCGACCGATACCGGTGCGCGATCAACCGCCGCAACGATTGATATGCGTCGACCACCGCCTGCTTGGCGGCGTCGGTCACGCCTGCCGTCGCACCGGCCGCCACCGCGACCGCCACCACTGTTGCCGGATCCACCCCTGAACCTCCCGCTCAGTACTACCTCGCCGCGTTCGGCGACAAGTTACCCACTTCCCGGTCGCCGCGGATGCCGTTCCGCTGCTGTAGAAATGGGTAAGATCCAGGCAAATGCAATTGCAAAAGTCCTTGCATATGTACTTGCATCCACCAGTCTTCGCGGTCAGGGTACACCTCGGCGCCGCGTTCAGCAGGCAATCGGAAACCGCGCCCACCGAGCCACATCTCGAAGCTGGTCCGGTTCCCGCCGCCGGGGATGATGCCGTGCCTCTCATCGGCGACCCCGGCGGAGGGCGCTCCCAACAGCAAGTGCACAAGGGATCTTGCGCTGGTCAGTGACCACGTAAAGCGGTGTCCCGGCAAATGCTCGTCGATCCCGGTCGCATAGTCCGGACGTCCTGCGGGAGATGTGGTGAGGTTCGCGCGGCGGTCACCGAGCGCCTTGCGGCGCCCGAGTCTACGGCCCGTCTCGGTCGGCTATACCGAGCACACGCTTGGCCCGCCGCAAGACGAGGCAGCGCGGGGAGCAGATGAGGTGGATTTCGAGGGCGCGCTCGGCTTGCCCCGGCGTGAGTCCGCCGGGATCGGCGAAGCAGTCGCCGATATTGGAGATGATCGATCGCATTTGTGGGTCAACCGACTCGCACCGGTTCGACAGCGTCATCGGCGAATCGACCACGGCCGATGGTAAGGGTGACCAAGCCGACATTGCCCGCCGTGGAAATCAGCGGACCGGCGACCGAGGCGAATTCGAAACCGCTCACCATGAGCACGCCGACGAAACCGAGGCTGTTGGCGAAGGCATTCGCGGCGAACGTTTGCCAGGTTTCTTCATGGGGTTTGGACCATGCGTGCCGGATCGTCGGCACGGTGGCGATGAGATTTGCGCAAACGGCGAATAATGCGCCGAAAGCCTTCTCGGACACGCCGACGGTCACCATGACACACACGATCGATGAAACCAGGCAAGCCCAGTCGATATTGTCTTCCGGTCGCAGACCGGACCCACGTGTAATGCCGGCGGCAATGACCGCGGCGTTCATGGCGGCCGCCGCGGCGTTGATGCCCGCGGCGAGATGCGCTCCCTCGAGATAGGCCACGACCGCGAATACGGTATTGGCCGTGCACCACGCCGCCCATGACGCGATGCGCGGCCGCGTGTCACCATCCAGTATTCCGCCCAGGTAGGCGATGACACCGTACAAGGAAATGCCGATGCTGAGACACGCCAAAGACGTGCTGACACTCCAGAAATCACTCACGCGAAAAATTCCTCACAGATTCTTTGCCCTGGTGTGCGGAGATGGCCGACATTGGCGATCGAATCGTCATACGAACACGCCGAAGGAGACAAGCCGGTGCGGCGATGGGAACCTGGCGTTGCCTTTGGGTAAACGCTTCGGGATGAATTGTCCGGGTGTGACTCGAAGTATCGTGACACGGTGGCCTGGGCGCCGCCAACCGAGGGCCGCGCTGTAACGATTTATTAACGCTCCATTTGCGGAATGGCCCAGCGATGGACCGGCAATGGACTATTCCTGCGAAGGTCCGGATGTGAGCCAGGTGACAGAGGTTCCGCGCGGAAGTGTCTGCGTCGCAGGAAGCGACAGTCATAAACATGACACGCTGTACCGGCTCCGGCCGTGCGGAGTCCGTAGCCGTCCGGGCTCCGGCACAGAAAAACGGTCCGGAACTGCGTGTTCCGGACCGTTTCCTAGTAGCGGGGACAGGATTTGAACCTGCGGCCTCTGGGTTATGAGCCCAGCGAGCTACCGAGCTGCTCCACCCCGCGTCGGTACGTACAACCTTACACAACGTGTGTGCGTACTACCGAATCCGCTGGTAGAAGGGGGTGTTCAGCCGAACTTGATGCCCTGGGCGAGGGGGAGTTCGGTGGAGTAGTTGATCGTGTTGGTGGCCCGGCGCATGTAGGCCTTCCAGGAGTCCGAGCCGGATTCGCGTCCGCCGCCGGTCTGCTTCTCACCGCCGAAGGCGCCGCCGATCTCGGCGCCGGAGGTGCCGATGTTGACGTTGGCGATCCCGCAGTCGGATCCGTCGGCGGCGAGGAAGCGTTCCGCCTCGCGCTGGTCGGTGGTGAAGACCGCGGACGAAAGACCCTGCGGCACATCGTTGTGCAGCGTGATCGCGCGGTCGAAGTCGTCGTAGGCGAGCACGTACAGGATCGGCGCGAAGGTCTCCTCGCGAACCACCGCGGTCTGGGCCGGCATGCGGACGATGGCGGGCCGCACGTAGTAGGCGTCGTCGCCGAACCCCTCGACTCGCTCACCGCCGCAGACCAATTCGCCGCCGTCGGTGACCGCCTTCGCCAGCGCGGCGCGCATGCCGGTATAGGCCTTTCCGTCGATCAGCGGACCGACCAGCACCCCGTCATCGAGCGGATTGCCGACGCGCAGCTGCCGATACGCCCGCTCGAGCCGGTCCACCAGCGGGTCGACCACATCGCGGTGCGCGATCAGCCGCCGCAGCGTGGTGCAGCGCTGCCCGGCCGTGCCCGCCGCCGCGAACACGATGGCGCGCGCCGCGAGCTCGAGATCGGCGGACGGGGTGACGATCGCACCGTTGTTGCCGCCCAGCTCCAGCAGACACCGCCCGAGCCGCTCGGCGACCCGCGGCGCGACGAGTCGCCCCATCCGTACCGAGCCGGTCGCGCTCACCAGCGCCACCCGTTCGTCCTCGACGAGACGCGACCCGACGTCGCTGCCGCCCTGGATCAATTGATGTACTTCGGGATCCGCGCCGGCCTCGCTCGCCGCACGCCGCAGCAACGCGTGGCAGGCCACCGCGGTCAGCGGCGTCGTCTCCGAGGGCTTCCAGACCACGGTGTCGCCACAGATCAGCGCGATCGCCGTATTCCATGCCCACACGGCGACCGGGAAGTTGAACGCCGAGATCACCCCGACCACGCCGAGCGGATGCCAGGTCTCCATCAGGCGGTGCCCCGGTCGTTCGGAGGGCATGGTCTGTCCGTACAGCTGCCGGGAGAGGCCGATGGCGAACTCGCAGATATCGATCATCTCCTGCACCTCGCCCGCGGCCTCGGCGGGGATCTTGCCCGCCTCCAGGGTCACCAGCTCGGCCAGGTCGCTCTTGTGCGCGGTGAGCAGTTGCGCCAGCCGGCGCACGACCGCGGCCCGGACCGGGGCCGGAACGCTCCGCCACGCGTGGAAGGCGGTCGCTGCCCGGCCGATCGCGGCATCGACATCGTCGAGCGAGCTCGGCCGCAGGGTCAGCAGCTGCCCTCCCGTGATCGGAGTGCGCGCGGGGAGCGCGCCGGGCTCCGGGAGCTGCGCCCCGAGTCCGCGCAGCACCGCGGTCGCGCGATCGGCGAGTTCCTGCGTAGTGGTCTTGGCGCCGAGTACTTCAGTCATCTGTTGTTCCGCCGTACCTTTCGGCCGCATCGCGGCATCATTGGCCCGCAGAGTGGGGTGTCGTCCCACATAGCGGGAGGATGGAGGTCAGGTTCCGGACACGAGGTGGGCTGCCTGGGTTAGCCTTCGCTGATGGCGGATACACCGGCAAGACCCGTACTCGACGACATCGATCGCCTGCTGATTCGTGAACTGATGGCCGATGGACGGGCCACCCTGTCGAATCTGGCCGAGAAGGCGAGTCTGTCGGTGTCCGCCGTGCAATCGCGGGTCCGTCGATTAGAGGCACGCGGCGTGATCCGCGGGTACACCGCGCACGTCGATCCGGAAGCGCTCGGCCAGCTGCTGTCGGCATTCGTCGCGATCACTCCTCTCGACCCGTCGCAACCCGATGACGCGCCCGCGGTGCTCCAGCACATCCCCGGCATCGAGGCCTGCCACTCGGTGGCCGGTGACGAGAGCTACATCCTGCTGGTCCGCGTGGCATCCCCGCGGCACCTCGAGCAGTTGCTCCAGGAGATCAGAGCGACCGCCAACGTACGCACCCGGAGCACCATCATCCTTCAGACATTCTATGACAGATAGCGATTGCTAGGAATTAATCCGTTTTGGTGTAGAGGTTACGTAAATTTTTACGTACCCTCAGGGCGTGACCATCGAACTGGAACGCACCCGCCCGGCGGTCACCCCCGCCGCCCGGGTCCGCGAGATCTTGTCGGCGAGCATCCTGGCCGACGGCTTCGACCTGGTACTCGATCTCGAGCAGTCCCGCGGCTGCCGGCTCGTCGACGAACGTGACGGCACCGCCTACCTCGACATGTTCGGCTTCTTCGCCTCCAACGCACTGGGCATGAACCATCCGGCCCTCGCGGCGGACGAACAGTTCCGTGCGGAACTGCTCACCGCGGCGCTGAACAAGCCGAGCAACTCCGACATCTACACCGTGGAGATGGCCCGCTTCGTCGAGACCTTCGTGCGGGTGCTCGGCGATCCGCGGCTGCCGCACCTGTTCTTCATCGACGGCGGCGGTCTCGCGGTGGAGAACGCGCTCAAGATCGCGTTCGACTGGAAGAGCAGGCACAACCAATCCCACGGCCGCACACCGGAACTCGGCACCAAGGTGCTGCATTTGACCGGCGCGTTCCACGGCCGCACCGGTTACACCATGTCGCTCACCAACACGGATCCGGTGAAGACGGCGCGGTTCCCGAAGTTCGACTGGCCCCGCATCAAGGCGCCTTACCTGACCGACGCCTTCGACATCGAGGAGGCGGAGGCATGCGCGCTGGCCCAGGCGCGCCGGGCCTTCGCGGAAAATCCGGACGACATAGCGTGTTTCATCGCCGAGCCGATCCAAGGTGAAGGCGGCGACCGGCATCTGCGCCCGCAATTCCTGCAAGCCGTGCAGCAGCTGTGTCACGAGAACGACGCGCTGTTCGTCCTCGACGAGGTGCAGACCGGCGTCGGTATGACCGGAACCGCTTGGGCGTACCAGCAACTCGGGCTCGCGCCGGACGTCGTGGCCTTCGGCAAGCGGACCCAAGTCTGCGGCGTCATGGCGGGCGGGCGCGTGGACGAGGTGCCCGACAACGTGTTCGCGGTGAGCTCCCGGCTCAACTCCACTTGGGGCGGCAACCTCGCCGACATGGTGCGCACCCGGCGCATCCTGGAGGTGATCGAGCGCGACGAGCTCATCGAGCGGTCCCGCCCGCTGGGCGCGCACCTGCTCGACCGGCTGGCGGGTGTGGCCGCGCGGCACGCCGACGCCAGCGAGGCGCGCGGGCGCGGACTGATGTGCGCGATCACGCTGTCCTCGGCTCGGCTGCGCGACGAGGTGCTCAGAGCGCTACAGGACCGCGAGCGCGTGCTGATTCTGGGCACCGGTGAGCGGGGCATCCGCTTCCGTCCCCCGCTGACCGTCACGAACGCCGAGCTGGACGAGGCCGTCGAGGCTCTGGACCGGGTGCTGACCAGCCTCGAATAGCGCGCGAAGCGGATGATCCGGGCATTCTGGTGTCCCCGGCGCGGGGTGCGCCGGAATCCCGGATCCACCTCCTAGGCTTCGCAAGCATGTCCTCTCGTCTTCACCACTCTCCGAGCAGGTGCGGCGCGTGAACCGACAGCGCATGTGCCGACACTGCGCACCCCACCTCATGGCTTTCCTGACCGTGCTGTCCGCCGTGGCAGGCTGCGCCTCCAGCGACGCCGGCACGCGAGGCCCCGAGGCGGGGCAGGCGGCCGCGACCACGGTGGCCGCACCCACCAGCGGCGCGTTCCCGCCGCACATGACCGATCTGCTCCCCGGGATGCCGCCGCCGCTCTCGCCCACCGACGTGTACGCGGCCAATCGCGAACTGAGTCCGAGCGTGGCCGGCCATCGCCCGCTGGTCTACGTGCCCAACAGCCAGTCGAACACGGTCTCGGTGATCGATCCGGACACCTTCCAGGTGACCGACACCTTCGCCGCGGGCGGTAAGGAGCCGCAGCACGTCGTGCCGTCCTACGACATGCAAACGCTCTACGTCACCAACGACTTGCCGCTGGGCCAGGGCAGCCTGTTGCCGATCGATCCGCGCACGGGAAAGCCGGGGGAACCTTTTCCCGTGCGCGACCCGTACAACATGTACTACACGCCCGACGGCCGGTACGCCCTGGTCGTCGCTGAGGCGGACAAGTCGCTGGACTTCTACGACCCGCAGACCTGGGAGAAGGTCCACGCCCTTCCGGTGCCCGACTGCGCAGGCGTCGATCACATGGACTTCACCGCCGACGGCCGGTTCGGGCTGGCGTCCTGTGAATTCATCGGCCGGATGCTGGCTTTCGACGTCGCCGAGCGCAAGGTCGTCAAGGTGGTCGATCTGCCCGGCGGCCGCTCCGGCAAGCCGCAGGATGTGAAGCTGTCGCCGGACGGGCACACCTTCTTCGTCGCGGACATGACCGCCGACGGCATCTACACCTTCGACGCGCACACGTTCGAGAACACCGGTTTCGTGCCGACCGGCAAGGGCACGCACGGGCTATACGTCACCCGCGACTCCCGCCAGATGCTCATCACCAACCGGCACGAAGGCAGTATCTCGGTATGGGATTTCGCGGCGAATGCCCTGGTGCACAAGTGGTTCGTGCCGGGAGGCGGCAGCCCTGACATGGGCAACATCTCCGCGGACGGGCGCGTCTTCTGGGCATCCGGCCGCCACCACGGCGAGGTGTACGCCATCGACATCGTCAACTGGAATCTCTTGGCCCGCATACCCGTCGGCAAGGGACCGCACGGGCTCACCATCTGGCCCCAACCCGGACGCTATTCCACGGGGCACACCGGCGTCATGCGTTGATCCGCCGAGCGCCATCAGCGGCGCGCACGAGGAGCAGCGCATACGGCGGACTCAGCGCGGGACCGCTGCCCTCCTGGGCCGGCGGGAGGCCCAGCGTCGGAGGGCCACGACCGAGGCCGCAACCGATACCAAGCGGGTCAGGAAGCGACCGGCCGCAGGCCCAAACCGCCCTCGACGAAGCGGCGGACGGACGTCAGCCCGGCGTCCAGGGCCGGCTGGTAGCCCGGTCGCGCCCACCCGGTGATGGTCGCGGTGCCATCGCCCGCGGGCGTCACCCCGATCTCGGCTACCAGCTCGGCGGTGGTCGGTTCACACACCGCCCAGGAGAAGTAGGTTGCCTCGGCCCAGCCAGCACTGCGCCGGGCGACGTAGTTCGGGTCGGTGATCCCACCCGCCGCCAGCGCCGGGCGGTCATCGATGCGGTCGTCCGCGCGCAGGGCACGCAGATACCAAACACCCGCGTTGATCTCGATCGGTTCCATCAGCGCTCACCCGCTTCGCCGCGCCGGGCGGTGCCGACGATCGTATCCGCGACCAGTCTGTCGAATTCCGCGGCGCACAGCCGCCCCACTGCGACATGATCGGCCTTACGCGGTGCCGTTCGCGCGCGTTCCGTGGTGCCGACATGGTTTTCGGGTAGCTCCTTCATGGGCAGAAGGCTAGCGGGAGGTTCTATAGACATGGGCGAGCTGTGGTTCGGCCACTACCGTCTCGACCGGTTGATAGGCAGCGGCGGCACGGGGGAGGTGTGGCTCGCCTACAACACCACTGCCGGCCGTGCCGTCGCATTGAAGGTGCTGGCCGCCGTGCACGCGGCCAGTACTCCCTTTCGGCGGCGATTCACGAGAGAGGCCCGGCTGGCCGCACAGGTGCGGGGGCCGCATCTGGTGCCGATCCATTCCTTCGGCGAACTCGACGGTCGTCTCTATATCGAGATGGAGTTCATCGACGGCCTCGACGTCGCGGCGCTGTTGCGGCGCCACGGATGTTTCGAGCCTGAGCAGGCGGTCGAGATCGTCGCGCAGACGGCCACCGCGCTCGATGCCGCGCATCGCGCCGGTCTGGTGCACCGCGACGTCAAGCCTTCCAACATCATGGTGCAGCCGGACGGCATGGTGTACCTGATCGACTTCGGCACCGCGCACCGCGGTGATCAGCCCGCGATCACCGTCACCGGGAATGTGGTGGGCACGCTGGCCTACATGGCGCCGGAGCGGTTCGACGGCGCGGCAGGTTCCCGTGCGGACCAGTACTCGCTGGCCTGTGTGCTGTACGAGTGTCTCACCGGCCGAAGGCCGTTCGGCAACGGTGACGCGCCGCGACTGGTGCGCGCACACCTGCTGGACACGCCGCCGCTCGCGTCAGCACTCGATCCGGGCATACCCGCGGCGCTGGACACGGTGATCGTGCGCGGTATGGCGAAGGACCCGGACCGGCGGTGGTCCAGCGCGGGGGAACTGGCGTCCGCGGCGTATGCGGCCGTGATGGGCCGGGACGCGACGACGGTCGAGCTGATGCCGGCGGTATCGACCGTTGTGCGGCCGCCGCGCCGGAGGACGTGGGCCGCCGGATCGCGCATGCCGTATGCGCGGACGTCGCTCGGGCCGCGCCTGGCGCTGGCGGCCTTCGCGGTTCTCGTCGCGGCGGTCGCCGGAGCGCTGTGGTTCGGGCGGCCCGAGCCTGCCGACTCCGGCCCGGCGGCCGCGCCGGTTTCCTCCTCGAAGCAGGAGCGCACGTCGCACTCGGAACCACCGGCGCTCGTCCCGGCCGCGCCGGCACCTATCTCGGCGCCGACTCATGTCGTGCCCGCGCCCGGGCTGCCGTGCGATCCCGCTGTCGACGTGCACGGTGTCGTGGTCGACGGCATCAGGTTGACCTGCACCCCGCTGGCGGCGGGCAGAGCCGATTGGATTCCGTCGTGGTCGAATTCGAGTGGTCCGGGGCCGGAGAAGATCGATAACGGTCCGAACGACTCGGGCGGGGACAGCCGGGGCAAGAGCAAGCCGGACCATTCGAAACAGGGCAACGGCAAAGACAAGCCGAGACCCCACCGGTAAGCGGCCCGTTCCGCCGGACTGTCGTCCAGCACACAGTGGTGCGTCACGCGGGGTGCGGTTACGCTCCGAAGAGGGCACGTCCTCGGTATTCACGCGGTGAGCTGGTGATTTTCGTTGTCGGCGCCACGGCGAGGGGCGGGCCGCAGACGTCGACGGTGACTGGAGGTTCGCGATGGGGGAGGTGCGATTCGGGGGTTACCGGCTGGAGCGGTTGCTCGGCAAGGGCGGCATGGGGCAGGTGTGGCTGGCATACGACATGGCGGCGGCGCGACGGGTGGCGTTGAAACTCTTGCCCGCCGAACTCGCGGCCACCGGGGGTTATCGCAAACGATTCGAGCGCGAGGCCGAGGCGGTGGCACAGCTGCGCGACCCGCATGTCCCGCGGATCCACCGGTTCGGCGAGATCGACGGTCGGCTCTACATCGACATGCAATTCGTCGAGGGCACCGACTTGGCGCGCAAACTCGTGGCCGCGGGGCGGATGAGGCCGGACGTGGCGGTCGGCATCGTCGGTCACGTCGCCGTCGCGCTCGACGCGGCGCACCGGGTGGGACTGGTCCACCGCGACGTCAAACCGTCGAACATCGTCGTCCATCCCAGCGGCTTCACCTATCTGATCGACTTCGGCATCGCGCACGGGCTCGGCCAGACGGCCGTGACCACCACCGGCATGGCGATCGGCACGCTGGCGTATATGGCGCCGGAACGATTCACCGGTGAGGTGGACGGTCGCGCGGACGTCTACTCGCTGGCCTGCGTGCTCTACGAATGCCTCACCGGTTCGCGCCTCTACGGCGACACCGATCCGGCGCAGCAGATGCACGCCCACCTGATGACGGCGCCACCACGGGCCGCCTCGGTGTGCGCCGATGTTCCCGCCGCGCTGGATGCCGTCATCGCCCGCGGTCTGGCCAAGGATCCGAACGAACGTTTCGCCACCGCGGGCGAATTCGCCGCCGCCGCGCGCGCCGCGATCGGCGCTGCCGTTCCGGACGCCGTATCGCCATCGGCCCCGTCCGGCGAAGGTCGTCCGAAGGCACTGACCGATGAACCGGCGGTGCTCGTGCCGAGTCCGGCCGAGCCCAAGACGAAGTCCGGTGACCCCGCCGCGGAGTCTGCACAGGACGGGCGCTCGCAGGAACGCGCAGCCGCCGCGCGGTCCGTTCCCGATGCCGGCGACGGCTTGCCGAGGGCTTCCCAGCTTGCCGCGGATTCGGCGGCGGCTGCGCGCCCCGCTCCGACAAAGGTCCTGCCGGATCCGGGGCTCCCCCCGACCTTGGTAGCCACGAAACTCGACTGGTCTGTCCACCGACCCCATCCGGCTCCGCAGCAGCATGTCCCCGATCCGGGGCGTGCTGTGCAGGCCTATTCCGGCACTCGGCTGCCCTCGTCGGGGAACGGTTATCCCGTTGCCGGACAGCCATACACCGCTGCTCGACCGTGGAATCGGAGTCGGTCCCACCCCGCCGCGCCGGTGGGGCATCCGGGCAACGGTTGGCAGGCGCGGTTGCTCGCACTTCAGTCGCGTGTGTTGTCGCCCCGGCCGGTTGCGCCACCGCCCTATTCGCGGCCGGGCGTGCCCGCGCGCAAAGTCTTTCCTGCGGTCGGACGCCCCGCCTATCCTGCGGTTCCGCAGCGACGACCGATCGCCCCGGTGCTCCGGCGACGGCCGCGACGGCGCCGGAGCTTGGTGTCGAAGGTGATCGGCGCGCTGATCGTGGTTTTCCTCGCGCCCTTCGCGTTCGCGGCGGGGTGCGTCGCGCTCATCGCGGCGGGCAGCAGGGCGGGTGACTCCGGCACGCCCGCCGCCACGTTGCCGCCTTCCGTGCTTGCCGAAGAGCACCCGGGACCATCCGAGGACCAGCGGTTGCCCGACCCTGCCGCCGTGGCGCCGGTCGGCACCGCCGTCCGCGACGGCAAGTTCGAATTCGTCGTGACGAACGTCGACGCCGGGGGCTCGCGTATCGGACTGCAAACGGCCGCGGGTTCGTTTCTGACCGTCACGCTGGCCATCCGCAATATCTCCGACGAAGTGAAGTGGTTCTTACCGCTGGGGCAGCGCCTCGTCGATGCTCAGGGCACGCCTTTCGATCACAACGCCACCGCCACCATGTGGCAGAACACGCGGCAGGGCCTCGGCTACTCCTTCGAGTTGCGCCCCGGCCAATCCGCCACCACCCAACTGGTGTTCGACCTTCCATCGAACGCCAGCCCCGACCACATCGAACTCCACGACTTCGTGCTGTCCGGCGGCACTCGCGTCAAGGTTTCTTGACATCGTCGCTCGGCTGCTTGCGGAGCTCGACCAAGCGAAACGCGCTGTGTGTCAAGCCTCGCTGCGTGGCGTGCAGAGGCGCCGACGGGATGGCGGCCGCGCACAGCGCGGGCGTTGTGCGAGCAAGCGCAACACCGGACGATCACTATACGGCGTGGATGGTGGTCGAGAGGGCGCCGAGAACGGCATGGCGGCCGATCTGGAGTGCGGCGGACAGCAGTGCCGTGTCGCGGGCGGCGCTGTCGACATCGGGGGAGCCTGGCGGAGGGTGGATTTGCAGGACGGAATCGCCGAGGTCGGCCAGCGCTTGGTCCTCGATATCCTGCTGACGCGGGCGTTCGAGCCAGGCACGGTAGGCGCCGGGAGCCACCGCGCGCAGATAGCCGCCGCCCACGATCTGGTGCAGACGTGAGGCGGGCGGGCGTCGCTCATCGATGCGCCGCGTGCGCAGGACCAGGGCATGGGTCGCGCCTGCTTCGACGGCGGTGCGGATCGGCACCGTCTCGGCGAGACCGCCGTCGAAGTAGGCGGAGTCGCCCAAGCTGACCGGTGGCCCCGCCAAGATAGGCAGGCCCGCCGACGCCCGCAGCGCGCGCATTAGCGTCCGCTTGTCGGTGATATGCGGATGCAGGTCGACCGCCTGACCGGTACGGGTATCGGTGGCGATCGGATGGAACGTCGTGGAGTTCGCCAGAATCGCGTCGAAACCCATCGGCTCGATGCCGTCGTACACCTGGTACACGAGGTACCGCAGATCGAATGCGGGCCGCCCGCGCAGGAGGCGGGCCGGGTCGATGGCGCGGCGCATGATCACCGGATCGGTCCAGGTCCGCATACCTGGAATCGCGCGCCCACCCAGCAGCCACGCGCCGTTGATCGCGCCCGCCGACGTGCCATACACCGCGTCGAATACCCCCGCGAGCCCGAGTTCGTCCAGCGCGGACACCATGCCGCTCGAGTACACGCCTCGACTGCCGCCGCCCTCGATGACGAGCACGAGCCGATGCCCGTCGTCACGGCTGGACGCGGCACGGCGCGCGCGGATCAGCTCCGCGACAGGGGAGACGCTTGACGGGCTGGTCACCGCATCACGATACGACACCGCGGCACGAATGCCAGGCCCGAAGAAAGGAAGCTTGCGTGAACACAGAGGGGGCCAGTTCGCGCGCCTACGGTGGGCGCCGGTCGAACATCGCTGTGATGGGTATCTGGGATCGGCGGAGGCAGATCGTGTGGCCGTGCGGACAGCATGAGCGCTGTCAACAGAGCGGAGCGGGCGCGGACGTCGTTGTCCTGCGCCCGCTCCGAAACGGTCTTCGCCAGGGGTCTACTTGATCTCCGCGAGTACCGTGCCCTGCGTGATCGCCGCGCCCGCCTCCACGGACAGGCCGGTGACCACGCCCGCCTTGTGGGCGTTGACCGGGTTTTCCATCTTCATGGCCTCGAGCACCACGATCAGATCGCCGGCCTCGACCGACTGGCCCTCCTCGACGGCGACCTTGACGACGGTGCCCTGCATCGGAGCGGTGACCGCGTCACCCGAGGCCGCACCGCCGCCGGCGCCGCCGCGCTTGCGGGGCTTGGGCTTCTTGCGGACGACACCCGCGCCGTTGCCCGCGGCCCCGCCTGCTCCGGCGCCGACGGTGAAGTTACCGGGCAGCGACACCTCGACGCGGCGGCCGCCGACCTCGACGACGACTTTGCGCCGCGGCAGTTCCTCGTCCTCGTCGGCCGCGGCGCCCGCGCCCGCGAACGGCTCGATGGTGTTGACCCACTCGGTTTCGATCCACTTGGTGTAGACGTCGAACTTCTCGCCGTCACCCACGAATGCCGGGTCCTCGACGATCGCCCGGTGGAACGGGATGACGGTGGCCAGGCCCTCGACCTCGAATTCGGCCAGCGCCCGCCGCGCGCGCTGCAGTGCCTGAGTGCGGTTCTCGCCGGTGACGATCAGCTTGGCCAGCATCGAGTCGAACTGTCCGCCGATCACGCTGCCCTGCACCACACCGGAGTCCACGCGCACACCGGGGCCCGCGGGCTCCCGGTAGACGGTGACCGGGCCGGGGGCGGGCAGGAAGCCGCGCCCGGCGTCCTCGCCGTTGATGCGGAACTCGAAGGAGTGGCCGCGGGGAGTCGGGTCTTCGGTGATCTCCAGCTTCTCGCCGTTGGCGATCCGGAACTGCTGGCGCACCAGGTCGATGCCCGAGGTCTCCTCGGTGACCGGGTGCTCGACCTGCAGACGGGTGTTCACCTCGAGGAAGGAGACCGTGTCGCCCTGCACCAGGTACTCCACGGTGCCCGCGCCGTAGTAGTGGGCTTCCTTGCAGATGGCTTTGGCGGAGGCGTGGATCTTCGCGCGCACCTCGTCGGTCAGGAACGGCGCCGGGGCCTCCTCGACGAGCTTCTGGAAGCGCCGCTGCAGCGAGCAGTCACGGGTGCCCGCGACCACGACGTTGCCGTGCTTGTCGGCGAGCACCTGTGCCTCGACGTGGCGGGCCTTGTCCAGGTACTGCTCGACGAAGCATTCGCCACGGCCGAACGCGGCGGTCGCCTCGCGAACCGCGGAATCGAACAGCTCGGGGATCTCCTCGATGGAGTGCGCGACCTTCATACCCCGGCCACCGCCGCCGAACGCCGCCTTGATGGCCACCGGAACGCCGTACTTCTGCGCGAACTCGACGACCTCGTTCGCGTCCTTCACCGGGTCCTTGGTGCCCGCCGCCATCGGCGCGTTCGCGCGCTCGGCGATGTGCCGCGCGGTGACCTTGTCGCCCAGGTCCCGGATCGACTGCGGGGACGGGCCGATCCAGATCAGCCCGGCGTCGATGACCGCCTGGGCGAAGTCGGCGTTTTCGGACAGGAAGCCGTAGCCGGGGTGGATGGCGTCGGCGCCGGACTTGGCCGCGGCCTCGAGAATCTTGTCGAACACCAGGTACGACTCGGCCGAGGTCTGGCCGCCCAGGGCGAACGCCTCGTCGGCGAGCTGCACGAACGGTGCGTCGGCGTCCGGCTCGGCGTACACCGCGACGCTGCCGATACCGGCGTCCTTGGCCGCCCGGATCACGCGCACGGCGATCTCGCCTCGGTTAGCTACGAGTACCTTCGTGATCCGCGCGCTGGCATGGCTGGGCACTGAGCCTCCTGTGTGCATTCTTCTGGTCGCTTCTCCGGGCATGGGGTCGCTGCGCAGGCTCCGCTCCCGTAATCGACAAACTTACGTCTCGGCGAGTGTAGGCAGTCTGCCAACAGACGCCGAACTCGGCTAGCCCTACTCAACAGTAGGTCGTGGCTCACAACGTACGCGGCCTGTGCTGGGGATCCCACACAGCCCTATTTGCCGCGGGCGCGTCGCGCACCCCCGCCCGAGGGAACCGCACCGGGTTCACCCCCCTTGGCGATCGGCATCCGCACCGAGTTGCCCCACTCGGTCCAGGAGCCGTCGTAGTTCCGCACGCGGTCGTAGCCGAGCAGATAGGTCAGCGCGAACCAGGTGTGGCTGGATCGGACGCCGACCCGACTGTAGACGATCAGGTCCTCCTGGCTGGGTAGCGTGCCGTAAACCTCGTCGAGTTCGGCTCGGGAGCGAAACCGTCCGTCGGAGGCGAGCGCCTCGGTCCACGGGATGTTCGACGCGGTCGGAATGTGGCCGCCGCGCAGCGCCGCGTCTTCCGGAGTGTCCGGCTTCTGGGCGAGCGCGCCGGAATACTCGTCGGGCGCGCGCACGTCCACCAGCGGCTTGCCGAGGTGGGCGAGCACGTCCTCACGGAAGGCGCGGGCGGTGCCGTCGTCGCGGCGCACGGTCGGGTAGTCGCTGGGCCCCGGGTCGGCTGGCTCGAAGGTCGTGTCGCGTTCCTCGGAGATCCACGCCGCCCGGCCGCCGTCGAGCAACCGCACGTCCTCGTGTCCGAACAGGGTGAATACCCACGCCGCGTGCGCCGCCTGCGCATTGCCCCGGTCCCCGTAGAAGACCACGGTGTCGTCACGATCTATGCCTTTGGCGCGCATCAGTTCGGTGAAGCGCGTTCCGTCGATATAGTCGCGCGTGACCGGATCGTTCAGATCGCTTCGCCAATCCAGTTTGGTGGCGCCCGGAACGTGCCCGATGTCGTAGAGCAGCGTGTCCTCGTTGGCCTCGATGATCTTGAGTCCCTTCGCGCCTATGTTTGCCGACAGCCACTCGGTGGTTACTAGTCGGTGGGAGTGTGCGTAGGAACCGAGTGAGGGATGAGGATCCGGGACAACGGGCACGATATGGGTCCTTCACGCGTGGGTAGGCGGTGGTGACAGCGATTGGGAAGTCTCACAGCGATGGTAAGTGTGAGGCGACAGTGACTCTCGTTTCAGATCACAAATCGGATGAGGGGCGAATAAATGGCACCTAGATCCGATAAAGTCTCCCGGGAGGAGGGGTGAGCTATGTCCGATTCTTGGCCGCGGCGGCGACTGCTCGCGATCCTACGTGGCGCAAGCGAGCCTCTCGACGCTCAGGAACTGGCCAGGATCACCGGGCAGCACGTCACCACGGTCCGGTTCCATCTGGACGTGCTCACCAGGGAATCCCTTGTCCGGCAATTCCAGCAGCCGCCGCGCGGTCGCGGGCGTCCGCGGATCGGCTACAGCGCGGTGCAGCGATCGGTCGGCTATCAGGACTTGGCGCAGGTGCTCGCCGACCAGTTAGGGCCCGATCCGCGGCGCAGATCGGAGGCCGCCGTCGCGGCGGGCCGGACCTGGGGGACCAAGCTCGACATCGGTGAGCACCGGGTCGAATCGCTGGAGGACGCCAGGGACATCACGATGACGTTGATGTCGGAACTCGGCTTCGCGCCCGAACGCGACCCTTCCTCCGAGACCGGGGACAAGGCGCTGATCCGGTTGACGGCGTGTCCGCTGCGCGAGCTCGCGCGAACGCACTCCGAGGTGGTGTGCAGCGTGCACCTGGGTCTGATCGAAGAGGTACTGGAGCGGGGTGGCGCGCGCGGCGAGATCGACGTCCGGATGCATCCGTTCGTGGAGCCGGAGTTGTGCGTGGCGCGGCTGGAACTGATCACCGCGTCGCGCGAGAAAGCCCAGGAGACAGCCGCGGTGCCGCCCGGCGGCGACGCCGAGGCGTTCCCCGCGCCGTCAGGCCGTGTGGCCCCACAACTGCGTAACGCTGATCCCAACGTCGCCAAGCAATCGGCGCAGCAGTGGTAGCCCGATGCCGATGACGCTGGACGGGTCGCCGTCGATGCGATCGACGAACCAGCCGCCGAGTCCGTCCAGCGTGAACGCGCCCGCCACCTGCAGCGGCTCGCCGGTGGCGATGTAGGCGTCCAGCTCGTCCGGTTCCGGCTTGGCGAAGTGCACGGTGGTGCTGCTGCAGTCGACCGCTTCGGCGGTGACCTGACCGTTCCGCAGCCGCACGACGCAATGGCCGGTCACGAGATCCGCGCTGCGCCCGGCCATGTCGCCCCAGCGGGCGCGCGCGACCTCGGGGGTGTGCGGCTTGCCCTGGAGCTCGCCGTCGACGAGCAGCATCGAATCACAAGCCACCACAACGCAGTCCGCGGCGAATTCGGGAATGTCCGCGGCTACGGCGGCCGCTTTGGCCCGTGCGAGTTCCACCACGACCACTCGGGGCGGGGTGCCCTCGGGGAGGGCGGCGGCCACCGCGTCCTCGTCCACAGCGGAGACTCGGACGATCGGGTCGATGCCCGCCGAGCGGAGAACCTCCCGGCGGGCAGGCGACGCGGAAGCGAGAATCAGACGGGTCACCCGCGCAGGTGGGACAGCTGCGGGAAGGCGTACGGGGAGAACGGAGAACTGCCGCGATGCATCATCGTCGGGCGGCCCCACATGTCCGGAGGACCGGACGGGCCCTCCGGCTCGGCGTCGCTCGCGAGGGCGGACAGCACACACACCAGCGCGGCGAGTTCCTCATCGGTGGGCGAGCCCTTCACGACACGGAAGAGCGGTTCCGTGGTGGCTTCGGCGGGTAGGGCGGCCGCGTCCGGGTCGGTGGCCGTACCGACCTGGTCCGTGAGCGGGTCGACTGCGAGATCCAGCTCGACGGCGCTCAACACATCTTCTTCTGCCACGGTCGTCACAGTGCCAGGTCCTCTCTTCGCCTCGATCGGGATGATCACCTGATCAGGCTGTTCCCATTTTCCGGCTGTTTACGGATGAAACAATCATCCTCGGAATCACTCATTGCGTCTTTGCAACCAGCGTGCGCGGCCCAATGAGGGTATCGCTCGCTCACAGCGGAATGTTGCCGTGTTTCTTCGGCGGAAGGGTCACCATCTTGCGTTCGAGCAGTCGCAGCGCGGACACGATCTGGCCCCGGGTGTGCGATGGCGGGATGACCGCGTCGACGTATCCCCGCTCGGCGGCGACGTACGGGTTCACGAGAGTGTCCTCGTACTCGTTCTGCAGCTCGAGCCGCAGCGCATCGACGTCGCCGCCTTCCTTGGCGGCTTGCTGCAGCTGCTTGCGATAGACGAATCCGACGGCGCCGGAAGCGCCCATGACGGCGATCTGCGCGGTCGGCCAGGCGAGGTTGACGTCGGCGCCCATGTGCTTGGAGCCCATGACGTCGTAGGCGCCGCCGTAGGCCTTGCGCGTGATGATCGTGATCTTGCCCACAGTGGCCTCACCGTAGGCGTAGAGCAGCTTCGCGCCGCGCCGGATGATGCCGTTGTACTCCTGGCCCGTGCCGGGCAGGAAGCCGGGGACATCGACCAGGGTGATGATCGGGATGTTGAACGCGTCGCAGGTGCGCACGAACCGGGCGGCCTTCTCCGAGGCGTCGATGTCCAGGCAGCCCGCGAACTGGGTGGGCTGGTTGGCCACGATGCCGACGCTGCGGCCGTCGATCCGGCCGAAGCCGACGATGATGTTCATCGCGCGCTCGGCCTGCACCTCGAGGAACTCGTCGTCGTCGAGCAGGCGACGGATCACCTCGTGCATGTCGTAGGGCTGGTTCGGCGAGTCCGGGATGATCGTGTCGAGCTCGAGGTCTTCCTCGGTGAGCGAGTCCTCGATCGCGCCATCGATGGGGTCGGTGGCCGGGAACCGCGGCGCTTCGGCGCGGTTGTTGCTCGGCAGGTAGGACAGCAGGTCCTTGACGTAGTCCAGGGCGTCCTGCTCGCCCGAGGCGACATAGTGCGCCACGCCGGACTTCACCATGTGCGTGTGCGCGCCGCCCAGGTCCTCCATGGTGACGTCCTCGCCGGTGACCGTCTTGATGACGTCCGGGCCGGTGACGAACATCTGGCTGGTGCCGTCGACCATCACCACGAAGTCGGTCAGCGCCGGGGAGTACACGTGACCGCCCGCGGCCGGGCCCATGATCAACGAGATCTGCGGGATCACGCCGGAGGCCTGGATGTTGCGGTGGAAGATCTCGCCGTAGAGGCCCAGGGAGACCACGCCCTCCTGGATGCGCGCGCCCGCGCCCTCGTTGATGCCGATCAGCGGCCGGCCGGTCTTGAGGGCCAGATCCATCACCTTGACGATCTTCTCGCCGTAGACCTCGCCGAGGCTGCCGCCGAACACCGTGACGTCCTGGCTGAAGATGCACACGTCACGGCCGTCGATGGTGCCGTAGCCGGTCACCACGCCGTCGCCGAGCGGGCGGTTGTTCTCCAGGCCGAAGTTGACGCTGCGGTGGCGGGCCAGCGCGTCGAGTTCGACGAAGGAGCCCTCGTCCAGCAGGGCAAGGATGCGCTCGCGGGCGGTCATCTTGCCCTTCGCGTGCACCTTGTCGACGGCGGCCTCACCCATCGGGTGCTTGGCCTCTTCCAGCCGATTCCGCAGATCAGCCAGCTTCCCGGCGGTGGTGTGGATATCGGGGGAGCCCGCCGGGCCGGAGGCGGGCTGCTGCTGGACACTCGTCATGGCTCCGGAGTGTAACCAGTGCCAGTGCTTCTCCGTAACCGAGTCCGCGCTACCGACGAGTAAAAACCGCAGCTAGATCATATTTCCGCGGAAAACTTCCCGGTCGGTCGCCGGGGCGGAAGACGGAAAATGAGTATCGCCCAGCGGTCGTGCCCGGATAGCCTGGGGCCAGCTGGTTTTCGAGCTCAGGGGAGGAGCGCGTCATGTGGGAATGGAGCAAATCGGTCGCCGAATACGCCGCCGCCGCGGCGTGGACGTCCACGCAGAGCGGGGAGACCGAGCCGAAGTACGGGGAGCCCGAGTACTGGGCCGAGAAAACCGCCGAGGGGCAGTCCACGGAAGGCGATGGGGTAGGTATCGCAGCGCGCGACCCGATGCTCTGCGAGTACGACCTGGCCGGGTAGCGCTCGCGCTACGGGTAGCCTGCCGGTATGCAGAGGCCACCGTTGGATGCGGAGCAATTGCGGCGCGGCGTCGGCGAGTCGCCCGAGCTGTCGTTCTTCTCGCAGATCGATGTGGTCGAGTCGACCGGGTCCACGAACACGGACCTGATCGCGCGCGCGGCCGAGCCGGGCATCGACCACGCGGTGCTCCTGGCGGAGGCGCAGGAGCACGGGCGCGGCAGGCACGCGCGGACCTGGGTCAGCCCGCCCCGGGCGCAGATCTCGATGTCGGTGCTGGTGCGACTGCGCGGAATCGACCCGGCCACGCTCGGCTGGCTATCTCTGCTGACCGGCGTGGCCGTGGTCGACGCGCTGCGGGCGACCGCGGGCGTGCCCGCCGAACTCAAGTGGCCCAACGACGTGCTGATCGATGGCCGCAAGGTCGCGGGCATCCTCGCCGAGGTCGCGGCGGGCGCGGGCGCGCCCGTGGTGGTGGTCGGCGTGGGACTCAACGTGAGCCTCACCGAAGCGGAACTGCCTGTGCCGCACGCCACGTCGCTGGTCCTGGCGGGGGCGGGCCAGACCGATCGCACCGTGCTCGTCCGCTCGCTGCTCACCGAGTTCGCCCGCCGTTTCGCCGCCTGGCGCGACGACGACTGGCAGATCGGCGAGCTGGCCGCCGCCTATCGCGAGCGGTGCGCCACACTCGGCACCCAGGTTCGCGCCGAATTGCCCGGCGGCCGGACGCTGACCGGCGTCGCCGAAGACGTCGACGATGCCGGGCGCCTGCTCATCGGCGGTGAAGCGGTGTCAGCGGCCGACGTGACGCACCTGCGCGTGGAGCGGTGACCGCCGCGGAGAATCCTCCACACGGAGGCTGACGATTGCGCAGTATGACGCGCTGCGGTGTGCGCCTTTCCGGCATCCGCACCCGGTAGTGTGCGTGGCATGGGTTATCCGGAGGATGTCCTGGCGCCCGACGAACAGTTGGTGCTCCATCGTCATCCGCATTGGAAAATGCTCTTCTGGCCGATCGTGACGCTGATCGTCGCCACAGCACTCGCCGGTTTCGCGGCGGGACTCATCTCGCGCCGAGCCGAGGGGACCGCGCGCTCCGCGTTGCTGATCGCGGTGCTCGTGGTGTACCTCGGGATTCTCCTATGGCGTTGCGTCGCACCGATAATCACTTGGAAGTCGACGCATTTCATCGTCACCGACCGCAGGGTGCTGGTGCGCCAGGGCGTGATCACCCACAGTGGCATCGACATCCCGATGAGCCGGATCTCCAGTGTCCAGTTCCGGCACGGGCTGTTCGACCGGTTGCTCGGGACCGGCACGCTGATCATCGAATCGTCCTCCTCCGAGCCGTTGGAGTACGACGACATCCCCTCCGTCCAGCAGGTGCATTCGCTGCTGTACCACCAGGTGTTCGAGGTGGAACGCCAGCACAACGGCCACGACGAGCGCTGGGACGACCGCCGCACCTACCGGTGAGCCCGTAACCTTGGCGCATGACCGCCGTACTGCTGGCCGAGGACGACGAGGCCATCGCCGCTCCGCTGTCGCGCGCGCTCGGCCGCGAGGGTTACTCGGTGACCGTCGAGAGTTTCGGTCCCGCCGTGTTGCGGCGTGCGCTGGAAGGCGGCCACGACCTGCTCATCCTCGACCTCGGCTTGCCCGGCATGGACGGACTGGAGGTGTGCCGCCAGGTGCGCGCCCGCGGCGCGGATCTGGCCGTGCTGATGCTCACCGCGCGCACCGACGAGGTGGACTTCGTGGTCGGGTTGGACGCGGGCGCCGACGACTACGTCGGCAAGCCGTTCCGGCTCGCCGAACTGCTCGCCCGGGTGCGAGCGTTGTTGCGGCGCAGCGGCATCGGCGACGACACGGTGGAGGTCGGCGGTATCCGCCTGGAGCCCGCGGCGCGGCGAGTGCTGGTCAACGGCGTCGAAATCGGTTTGGCCAACAAGGAATACGAGTTGCTCAAGGTGCTGATCGACCGCGCGGGTCAGGTCGTGCCGCGGGAGACCATCCTGCGCGAGGTGTGGGGTGACGCCGAGCTGCGCGGTTCAAAGACCCTGGACATGCACATGTCCTGGCTGCGCCGCAAGATCGGCGACGAGGGGCCGATGGCCGAACGGCGTATCGTCACCGTCCGCGGTGTCGGGTTCCGGCTGAACACCGACTGACATGCGCCGCCGGATTCTGCGTTCGATGCTCACCGTGCTGACGCTCACCACGGTGGTGCTCGGCGTGCCGCTGATCTACACGGCGTGGCTGTGGGTGGAGGACATCACCCGCAACGACCTGCAGAACCGGCTGGACCGGATCGCCGCGGAGATCATCGCGCAGGAGCACGGCGATGGGATGGTGCCCGGCGAGCTGGACACCAGGTCGGTGGCGCCGCTGGTGCCCGAGAACAGCCGGCTGACCATCGTCTATCCCTCTCCCCGGGACAACGCCTCCCGCCGCGATCTCGGGGTGGCCACCGTGCCCGACCCGCTGGTCGAGTCGCTGTCGATGGGCACGTCCGGGTCACTGCGCCTGGAGGTGCCCTCGGCGCCGATGCACGCCATGCAGCGCCAGGCGGTCGCGGTGGTGGCGCTCGCGGTGCTCGCCTCGCTGGGCGCGGCCGTCTCGGTGGCGGTGGTTACGGCTCGCCGGGTGGCCGATCCGCTGCGTGACGTCGCGGCGCGCGCCGCGCGGCTGGCTATGGGCGATTTCCGGCCCGATCCGCGCAGGCACGGCATCGCCGAACTGGATCGCGTCTCCGACGTGCTCGACTCCGCGACCGTGGAGATCGCCGGACGGCTGCAGCGCGAACACGCCCTGGTCGCCGACGTCTCGCATCAGTTGCGCAGCAGGCTGACCGCCGTGCGGCTGCGCCTCGACGAGCTGTCCGCGCACGCCGATCCGGAGGTGGTGCACGAGGCCGAGGAGGCGATGGCCCAGGTGGACCGGCTCACCGAGGCGATCGACGACCTGGTCCGCGCCTCCCGTGACGAGGACGCGAACGACCGCGACCCGGTGCCGGTGATGGACGAATTGCGCGGCGTGGTGGCCGAATGGACCCACCCGTTCACCGAGGCGGGTCGGACTCTGACGCTGACCGGCGACGAAGCGCTGCGCGCACCGATCACGGGTTCGCGGTTGCGCGAGGCGGTGGCGGTGCTGGTGGACAACGCGCTCATGCACGGCGGCGGGACCTGCACGGTGTCGGTGCGTTCGGTGCGGCCAGGGGCCGACCGTGAGCCGCTGGTGTGCGTCGAGGTCGCCGACGAGGGGCACGGCGTGCGCGACGAGCTGGCGCCGCACATCTTCGACCGGGGATTCTCCGCGGGCGGTTCGACAGGTGTGGGGCTGGCGCTGGCGCGGGCTCTGGTCGAGGCCGACGGCGGCCGGCTGGAATTGCAGCGGCGCAGGCCCGCGCTGTTCGCGGTGTTCCTCGGGTCGTCGAAGATCCGTCCACCAGTGGTGGCGCCGGAGCCGCGGTGACTCAGTTGCGGCCGAGTTCCTCTTCCACGAGATCGGCGAATTCCGCTTCGAGCTCGCTCATTTCGTCCGGGAAGACCCAGCGGCGCATCGCCCAGAACCGGAAGGCCATCTGTAGCAGGTTGCCGATGACGAACGCGCTGATGAAGTCGGCGATGTTCTCCACCGTGAAGCTCACGTTGGGTTGCCGCAGGTCGAAGATGTAGCTGGAGATCCACAACGGAGTGAAGGCCAGGACGACGCCGACGCCGCTGACGCCGAAGAACAGCAGCGCTTCGTGATGGCGCTCGCGTCCGCCCCGGTTCTTGAACGACCACTCCCGGTTGAGGATGTAGGAGGCGATCACGGCGATGACGCCGGAGATGATCTTGGCGGTCACCGGCTTCTCCGCCAGCACCGTCCACTTCAGCACATAGAAGATGCCGCTGTCGATGACGAACGTGGTCGCGCCGACGATCGCGAACTTGATCAGTTCCCGATGCCGGTACGCGATTTCTTGCAGCGGCTTGGGGAGGACGCTGACCACGTCGTCGACGAATGACACAAGACCGGAGTGTACCGGTCCCGATCATTTGCGCCGGACATGACAATATGGTCCGACGTGAGCGCTCGTTCCTTCGATCCATCGGCCATGCCCACCGTCACCATGATCGGTGGTGGCCAGCTCGCGCGCATGACCCACCAAGCGGCCATCGCGCTGGGCCAGCGGCTGCGCGTGCTCGCCGAGAACCCCGATGACCCGGCCGCGCAGGTGAGCCCGGATGTGGTGCTCGGCAGCCATACGGATCTGACCGCGCTGCGCAAGGCCGCGGTCGGCTCGCACGCGCTGACCTTCGACCATGAGCACGTGCCGACCGAACACCTGGAGGCGCTGGCCGCCGAGGGCGTCAACGTGCAGCCGCCGCCGCGTGCGCTGGTCTACGCGCAGGACAAGCTGGCCATGCGCACCAAGCTGAGCGAGCTGGGGCTGCCCGTGCCCGCCTTCACGCCGGTCACCTCGGTCGCCGACGCGGTGCGGTTCGGTCAGGAGCACGACTGGCGGATCGTGCTGAAGGCGGTGCGCGGCGGTTACGACGGGCGCGGTGTGTGGATGCCCGATTCCGCCGACGCCGCCGAGGCGATCGTCAGCGATCAGCTCGCACACGGCGTCCAGCTGCTCGCCGAGGCGAAGGTCGACCTGAAGCGGGAGCTGTCGGCGATGGTGGCGCGTTCGCCGTTCGGGCAGGCGGCGACCTGGCCGGTGGTGGAGACCGTGCAGCGCAACGGGCAGTGCGCGGTGGTGATCGCGCCCGCGCCCGGTCTGCCGGAGGACACGGCCGCCGCCGCGGAGACCATGGCGTTGCATCTCGCCAAGGAACTCGGTGTGGTCGGCGTGATGGCGGTGGAGCTGTTCGAGACGACTGACGGCGAACTGCTGGTGAACGAGCTGGCCATGCGGCCGCACAACTCCGGGCACTGGGGGATGGACGGCGCCCGCACCGGCCAGTTCGAGCAGCATCTGCGCGCCGTGCTCGACTACCCGCTCGGCGACACCGCTCCGCTCGCGCCGGTCACGGTGATGGCCAATATTCTCGGCGCGCCGCAGGCCCCGGCGATGTCGATGGACGAGCGGCTGCACCACCTGTTCGCCAGGATGCCCGAGGCGAAGGTGCACCTGTACGGCAAGGGCGAGCGCCCCGATCGCAAGATCGGGCACGTGAACGTTCTCGGCGACGATGTGGCCGAGGTTCGGGAGAAGGCGGAGCGGGCGGCGTATTGGATGTCGCACGCGATTTGGACCGATGGATGGGATCCGCATGAGTGAAGCAGAGGCCATGACCCCGTCGGTCGGCCTGATCATGGGCAGCGACTCCGACTGGCCGACCATGGAGGCTGCGGCGGAAGCATTGGCCGAGTTCGGCATCCGCTTCGAGGTGGGCGTCGTCTCGGCGCACCGCACCCCGCAGCGCATGCTCGACTACGCCCGCGAGGCGGCGGCCCGCGGGCTGAAAGTGATCATCGCGGGCGCGGGCGGCGCGGCCCACCTCCCCGGCATGGTCGCCTCGGCCACCCCCCTCCCGGTGATCGGCGTGCCGGTCCCACTCAAGTACCTCGACGGCATGGACTCGCTGCTCTCCATCGTCCAGATGCCCGCAGGCGTCCCCGTCGCCACCGTCTCCATCGGCGGCGCCCGCAACGCGGGCCTGCTCGCCGCCCGCATCCTCGCCGCCCACGACCCGGCCCTGCGCACCCGCATGGAACAGTTCCAGGCCGGCCTCGAACAGATGGTCCTGGACAAAGACGACGCCCTCCGCACCAAGCTCCTGGGCTGACCAGTTCCGAGCGCGGAATGCCGGAGATCCCTCTGCACGGGGGCTTCGTCAATGACGTGGTCCGTGTCGGTGACACCGTTCGCCGCCGCCCTCCTGAGCGGGCTGAGTTCATACACGAACTGCTCGCCCGGTTCGAGCAGTCCGGTTGGACCGGCGCGCCTCGTTTCCTGGGCATGGACGAGCAAGGGCGTGAGATTCTCACGTACTTAGACGGATATGTGGCATTCGACCAGGAACGATCCGTACCGGTCGCCTCCCGGGTTGCCTTGGCTCGGTTGGCGGAGCTGATCCGTGCGTTCCACGACGTGACCGCGGGAACCGACCTCGCGGCGGGCGCTGAAGTGGTTTGCCACAACGACATCTCCCCGAGGAACACCGTCTACCGAGACCTGGGTGACGGCATGCTGCCCGTGGCGTTCCTGGACTGGGATCTTGCCGCTCCCGGCCGCCGCATCCACGATCTGGCTCACGCGTGCTGGCAGTACCTCGACCTCGGCCCCGCCGTGACCGACATTCCCACCCCTGCCACACTGCTGCGATTGATGTGCGACGCCTACGGAACCAACGAACGCGACGAACTCCTCGACACGATCCTGTGGTGGCAGGACCGGTGCCGGCACGGAATAGAAACAGCCGCCGCAGGCGAACCCGCGATGATGCGGCTTCGCTCAGACGGCGTGCCCGCACGCATCCGCTTCGCCCACCGCTGGGTCACCGAGCACCGCGCCGAACTCGAAGCCGCGCTGTAGATGCGGGAGGCGTCAACACCGGGAACACTCACCGTGTGGAACCCTCGCAGGCGGCCCCTGGCTACGGTGAGTGCGTGACTACAGGGGATATCGCTCGGCCGCGGGGCAACGACGACACCGCCTACTTTCGGCTCACCGTTGTGGATCAGGCGCTGCGGTTGTTCGCCGAGAAGGGGTATGAGGCGACGACGGTGGACGAGATCGCGGAGGCGGCGGGGATCTCGCGGCGGACGTTCTTCCGGCAGTTCCGGTCGAAAGAGGATGTGATCTTCGCCGATCACGAGTCGCAGTTGGCGCAGGCGGCCGAGTTCCTCTCCGCGTCGCGCGAGGACCCGTGGGAGGCGGTGTGCTCGGCCGTGGTGCAGGTGTTCGAGCGGTTCACGCAGTGGCGGGACATCGCGGCGCGGCGGTATCAGGTGGTGCGGCGCGTGCCCGCGCTGCGGGAGCGGGAGATCGTCACGGTGTTCCGTTACGAGCGGTTGTTCACCGACTACCTGCGTGAGCGGCTGCCGGATGTCCCGGATGTGGCCCGGGTGCAGTTCACCGCGGCCGTGACAGCGACGCACAACTACCTGTTGCGCCGGATGGTGCGGGGCGAGTCGGACGCGGGCGCCGCGGACCTGCGGGTAGAGCTGGCCGCGATCCCGCGCGGTGCCAGACGCACGGCGAACGCCGATGAGCTGGTAGTCGCCGTGTTTCCTCGGGACGCCCCGCCCAGGCAGGTCGCCGATCTGCTGCTCCGCAAGCTCGGCACCCTCTGACCCGACCGGAATGCGACCAATCTGACACTGAGTGCCACAGGTTATCCCCACGTGGTTGGCGTATATGTGGGTATACTCGATGGCAAAGTGGCACTGAGTGCCGATGTGCTGGCGGATATCAGCGATCACCACCGACGACCAGGAGTGAGCCCGATGGCGGGAAACCCCGATTTCGACCTGTTCAAGCTCGAGGACTTCCACGATGAACTACGCGAGGCTATCCGTGCCCTCGCGGAGAAGGAGATCGCCCCGCACGCCAAGGACGTCGACGGCAACTCCCGGTTCCCGGAAGAGGCGCTGACCGCGCTCAACGCCTCCGGCTTCAACGCCGTGCACGTGCCCGAGGCGTACGGCGGTCAGGGCGCCGACTCGGTGGCCACCTGCATCGTGATCGAAGAGGTCGCCCGCGTCTGCGGTTCCTCCTCGCTGATCCCCGCGGTCAACAAGCTCGGCACCATGGGCCTGATCCTGAACGGCTCCGAGGAGCTGAAGAAGAAGGTGCTGGCCGACATCGTCAACGGCGAGATGGCCTCCTACGCGCTGTCCGAGCGCGAGGCCGGCTCCGACGCGGCCAGCATGCGCACCCGGGCCAAGCAGGACGGCGACGACTGGATCATCAACGGCTCCAAGTGCTGGATCACCAACGGCGGCAAGTCCTCCTGGTACACCGTGATGGCGGTGACCGACGCGGACAAGGGCGCCAACGGCATCTCGGCCTTCCTGGTGCACAAGGACGACGAAGGCTTCGTGGTCGGCCCGCTGGAGCACAAGCTCGGCATCAAGGGCTCGCCCACCGCCGAGCTGTACTTCGAGAACTGCCGGGTGCCGGGTGACCGCATCGTCGGCGAGCCGGGCACCGGCTTCAAGACCGCGCTGCAGACCCTCGACCACACCCGCCCGACCATCGGCGCGCAGGCCGTCGGCCTCGCCCAGGGCGCGCTGGACGCGGCCATCGCCTACACCAAGGACCGCAAGCAGTTCGGCAAGTCGATCGCCGACTTCCAGAACACCCAGTTCATGCTCGCCGACATGGCGATGAAGATCGAGGCCGCCCGCCTCATGGTCTACAGCTCGGCCGCCCGCGCCGAGCGCGGCGAGAAGAACCTCGGCTTCATCTCCGCCGCCGCCAAGTGCTTCGCCTCCGACGTGGCCATGGAAGTCACCACCAACGCCGTCCAGCTGTTCGGCGGCGCTGGCTACACCACCGACTTCCCGGTCGAGCGCATGATGCGCGACGCCAAGATCACCCAGATCTACGAGGGCACCAACCAGATCCAGCGCCTGGTGATGTCCCGCGCGCTGCTGCGCTGATTCCGTCGATCGCGGGATGTTCGAGTTCGCTGCAGGCCTTGGACATCCCGCCGATCGCGTTCCACCGCCCCGACCCGGTGCGTGTTCAACCGTAGTGAACGCGGTCGCCGATGCCGCGATCTCGGTTTTCACGGTGCGGGCTCACCATGTTCGAGGTAGGCGGTATTGCTGTGTGTGTATGCGGCGTGGGCCTGTCGTAGCCGGCGCGCAAGTCGTGGGATGACGTAGTTGTCGAGCTTTTCGACCGGAACCCATTCCCAGCGATCGAGTTCGGATGTCTGAAGATTGATGGCTTGTTCATCGCCGAGTTCGCCGCAGCCGAACACATAGAGAATCTTGTCGCCATCGCCTGGGCTCGGCGCCCAGTCGTGCACGAGCAATCGTTGTGGAGCGCGGTCGATTCCGAGTTCCTCACGGACTTCGCGGTGGCACGCCGCTGCGGGCGCTTCGCCCGGCTCCACGTAGCCGCCTGGAATATCCCAGCCGCTGCCGTATGTCTTGTGCACCAGCAGCACCGCGTCCCCCTTTACGAACAGTGCGCCCGCGGCCAATCGCGCGCGAGCGAAGTGTTTGTCCTCACTTGTCATCGGTTTCCTCGCGATCCGCATAGCTTGGGCAAGAGTCTGTGAAGCGAACGACGAGCTGCTGTGGGTGTTGCGCATCCAGTTGAGTACGAGCTGTCGGCTCAGATTGTGGCGTCGAACCGGTCCGGGCCGAAAAACTCCCTTCGCGTCAAGCGCCCCGGGATCGCCGACCCTGGCTCGGACCCGGTGACCTGGTACGAGGCCACCCTCTGACCTGACGGGAATCGTCCCAAGCTCGGTGACCAACAGGCCGGAGCTGCCGTCCGTGCACGGGCTATCGAACGTAGTGGAAAGGTGGCAGTCGGGGCTCGGGGGAGCCGCCATTTCACTCCGCTCGGCGATCGGCAGAGCACCAAAGCCGCCGAACCGGGTCGGCGAGAACCAGTCCAACCACGCTGGTGAGGGCTCGGCTTCATTGTCGTACCGACGGTATAGCTCCTCCGCGTGATCCAGCAGAGTCAGCGCGCGGCGGGTGTCTCCGAACCGGGTTTCGACTTCAGCTTCGACGGCGTCGAGCCATGCGTTCGTCTCCGCGTTTGCGCGTCCTCGTCGTGCGAAGGCGCGGGCGGCGCGGATGTGGTCCCGCGCTTCCTCGGCTCGTGAGGGGTCGCCGGAGAAAGCCGGTGCGAATGCCATGTGGGCCAACACCGCAGCGCCTAGCAACGCATCATCGCCTTCGTGGGCCGCCTGCAGTGCGAGCACGAGACTCTTTTGGGACCGTTCCGGTTGCTGGAGATCGAAGAACTCACGCACGGCTCAGTGCCGACTTACTCGACCAGATGCCAGGCATGTTCCGGGTGAACGTTTCGGTAGTGCCCGTAGGCGGGGAGATTGCCCTGCCGTCGCCACGAGATCAGCGGAGTCTTTTGCGTCGGTGGATCGAGGTTCCGGCTGACCGGTTCCGGCCGTCAGGGGCCGTAGTTCTCCACGTGGTGGCTGACTGCGCGCGACGGACAACCCGCCGTTCAAGGAGTCTCCCAAACCCGATGAACCCGATGTTCACCTGCGGTTGTCCATATGCGGCATGCGATTCGACGTCGTGGCGTGCGAGACGGCAGCGCGTGTCTTCGTCCGAGAGTGGCGGGCCAAGCGGCACCCGGACACTGTTGCTGTTGTTCTCGGCGAAACCGCCGGGCTACCCCGCCTGCGCTGTGAACGTCTGTTCCTGGAGCCGTGAAGCGACCGAACTATCTGACCAGATCGGCGTATTCGCGGTGTTCGGCGATGTACTTCTCGACGTACCAGCAGGTGGGGATGACCGAGAAGCCCGCATTGCGGGAGTCGTCGAGGGCGTAGCCGACGACCTGGGCGGCGATGCCGTGGCCGCGGAATTCGGGGAAGGTCAGGGTGTGGTGGAAGTCGCGGACCTTGGTGTCGGCGTTTTCGGCGTAGTCGGCGTACCCGGCGAGGGTGTCGTCGATGTAGATCTCGAAACGGGTGTCGGCGACGTTGTGCTCGAGCCTGGTCGTCATGATGGGGTAGAACTCCTTGGCGGCGGGGAATGTTCCGTTGGCGCGGTTACAGGATCGCGCCGGGGTTGAGGATGCCGTTGGGGTCGAGGGCGTCCTTGATGCGCCGGGTCAGGGTCATTACGTCGGGGCCGAGCTGGTCGGGCAGCCAGGCCTTCTTCAATCGGCCGACGCCATGTTCGCCGGTGATGGTGCCGCCGAGGGCGATGGCCAAGTCCATGATCTCGCCGAAGGCGCGGTGCGCTCGGGCGGCGTGGTCCGGGTCGGACGGGTCGTGCACGATCAGGGGGTGGGTGTTGCCGTCGCCCGCATGCGCGATCACCGACACCGTCACCGCGTTGCGTTCGGCGATCGCCGCGATGCCGGTGACCAGGTCGCCGAGCCGGGGCAGCGGGACGCCGACATCCTCCAGCAGCAGGGGGCCGAGTTTCTCCACGGCGGGAATCGCGAAACGCCGTGCGGCGGCGAAAGCTTCGCCCTCCGCGGGGTCTTCGGTGTGGAAAACCTCTGTCGCGCCTGCCTTCTCGCAGGCGTTCGCCATGATTTCGGCCTCGCGCCGAGCGAATTCGCCGGGTGCGTCCGACCGTGCGACCAGCAGCGCGGCCGCCGTGCGGTCCAGGCCCATCCGCAACTCGTCTTCCACGGCGTTGATCGACACCGAATCCATGAACTCGAGCATCGACGGCCGCAGTTCACCGGTGATGGTCAAGATCGCCTCGGTGGCCGCGGTGAGTGTGCCGAAGCTCGCGACGACCGTGCTCTGCGGCGGCTGCGCGGGCAGCAGCCGCAGGGTCAGCTCGGTGATCACTCCGAGCGTGCCCTCGCTGCCGACGAACAGCTTGGTCAGCGACAACCCCGCCGAGTCCTTCAGTCGCGGGCCGCCGAGCCGCACGACCGTGCCGTCGGCGAGCACAACTTCCATGCCGAGCACATAGTCGGTGGTGACGCCGTACTTCACACAGCAAAGGCCGCCCGCGTTGGTCGCGGCGTTGCCGCCAATGGAGCAGATCTCGAAGGACGACGGGTCCGGCGGATACCACAGGCCGTGTTCGGCGACCGCCCGCTTGACTTCCGCGTTGAGCAGACCCGGCTGCACCACTGCGGTTCGTGTCACCGGATCGACCGTGATCGCGCGCATCCGCTCGGTACTCAGCACGATCCCGCCGTCGACGGCCGTCGCGCCGCCGGACAATCCGGACCCGGCGCCGCGCGGGATCACCGGGACTCGGTGGGCACTCGCCCAGCGCAGCGTGGCGGCTACGTCATCGGTGCAGGTCGCGCGCACCACGGCCACGGCGGTGCCCGCGTCCGGATCACGCGCCCAGTCCTGCCGGTAGCTCGCGAGCAGATCGGCGTCGGTGAGCACCGCGCCGTCGGGAAGGCAGGCGATCAGGTCTTCCAGGTCCACATATTCACGCTAGCTTCCCGTGCCGGATATTCGCTGATCGGGCGGCTGATCGGCGTGGAGCGACGGCGGTATTGCCCTGGACGCGCTGCACGCTGGATCCGCCCGCACGTCTCTGAAGGTGCATGCTCGCAGTGCCGACGACGGCTTCCCGCATCGGCTCGACCGTGCGGAGGGCGGACCCCAGACGTAGAGTCGGCTGAGCTACCGGCCGGTCTCCCGTTGCTCATCTGACGGCCATCTGCCGCTGGCAGGCTGGTCGCGTGCACGAGCTGTCCGAAACCGCCGACACCATCGCCGATCGGTTCACCCACTGGTGCGAGGCGGTCGTCCACCGATTGCCGCTCGGGCTGGATCGTCTCGTACCTCCCACCTTCCTGGGCTTCGCCCTGATCAACAGCTTCACCTTCGGCGTCGACCTAGTGCTGCTCACCGCCCTCCATGGCGGGTTGGGGCTGCCGGTTTGGCTGTCGGTCACCGTGGCGTATGTGTTCGCGTTCGGCCTCAGCTTCGTGCTCAACCGCACCTTCAACTTCCATTCGCACGCTCCGGTCGGCAGGCAGGCCGCGGTGTACGTCGTGGTGGTCGTCATCAATTACCTGGCGTTCATCCTCGGCGTCGGCAGCGGGCTGACCGCGCTGGGCGTGGAGTATCACCTGTCCCGTCTGCTGGCGGGCGGTTGCGAGGCCGTCTATATGTACAGCGCGATGCGCTGGGTGGTTTTCCGGAGTCGCGCGAACCGGCCGGCGCCCGAACTTGCACCTGACGCGACGTGAGGTCCTACCGTCACAGTTGTGGCGAAGAAGGACGGATACGTCAAGGTGGGCGAGCTGGCGGCAGTCAGCGGGCTGACCGTTCGCACCCTGCACTACTACGACGAGATCGGACTGTTGTCACCTTCCGGGCGTAGCAGCGCGGGGCACCGCCTCTACTCGACCGACGACGTCCAGCGGCTGTACCGGATCGGTCTGCTGCGTGGGCTCGGGCTGCGCCTGGACGAAGTGGCCGCCGCCCTCGACGATCCCGCATGGGATCTGTCCGGGGTGATGAACCGGCATATCGCCCAGCTCGACCGCCGCTTGGCCGTCGGGCACCGGCTGCGGCAGCGGCTGACCGCCATGGTCGCGACGCTCACAGATCACCGCAGCCTCGAAGCCCGGGAAATACTCGACACCCTGGAGGACATGGCCATGCTCGACACCAAGATTCAGCGCCGCATCCCGACGCTCGTCTACCGCGACATCGCTGCCGCGCACGAATTCCTGACCACGGTGTTCGGCCTGGAACCCGGCCGCATCACCAGGGGCGAGGACGGCACCGCCTATCACGGCGAAGTCACCGCGGGTGATGGCGTCATCTGGCTGCATCAGGTCTCCGAGCAGTTCAAGTTGGCCTCGCCCGCCACACTCGGTGCCTGCACCGAAGGCATGTCGATCGTGGTGGAGGATGTGGACGCGCACTACCGTCACGCAAAGGCGGCTGGGGCCGAAATCCTGTACGAGCCCACCGATCAGTTCTACGGTTACCGGGACTACAGCGTCCGCGATCTCGAGCAGCGGTTGTGGACGTTCATGTCGCCGTTGGAGTGATCAGCTCTTCGGTGCGTGGGCCGTCGATGACGATCACATCGTCGTCGGTGAGCGCCCAGTGGTCGACGCCTTCGGCTCGGTAGCGAGCGGCGAGCCGGTTGCTCGCACCGTCCGGATCGGTCGCCGAGTCGATGTGCGGCACAATCGGCCGATCGACCAATCCCAGTCCGTCCCATTGTGGTTCGATACCGCAGGCGGGCACGACCTCGGCGGGGTCGTCGACCGAGTCGATGCCGTGCAGGTCCGGTGTGAGCACACAGGCGCCCGCGCTGTAACCCGCGTAGGCCAGTGCGTCGTCGGCGAGTAGCCGGGTGAGCGCGAGATCCGCTCCACTGCGAGCGAACTGGGCGCGCAGCACGAAAGTGTTTCCGCCGCGGACCCAGACGAGGGGGAACTCGGCAAGGCGGCGTTCGAGTTCCGCGGCACGGCCGACGAAGTCGCGCAGATCGATCTCCTCCGGAGCCCATCCGAGGTTGCGCAACGGCACCAACTCGCTGGTGACGGCGGAGGCTCGCATGACGGGCCATGCGTCGCAGGCATTTCCGATGACCGCGACCCGGCTCGGCGACCCGGCGAGCGCGACCAGCCGGTCGTAGTGCGCCCCGAAACGGTAGCTGGACAGGAAGAGGCGCACGGGGTCAGAGGGTGAAGGCCAGGTGGCGAACGATCCGGTGTCCGAGTTCGGCATCGCCCTCGATGGTGATCTCGTCGAGGTGTTCCTCGGCCTTCGTCCGTCCGCAGCCCAACCGCACGAAAAGCCGGGAATCCATGCGGATTTCGACAGTGGCGGGTTGGTCGAACTCGTCCACATACTTCGCCCGGCCGGCCACCTGGATGCGCAGCGTCCTGGCCAGCGGGCCGGTCAGCGTGAAAGCGATGCGCGCGCCGTCCGGCGCCTCGCCCTTCTTGGCCACCACGCGCGGAATGCCGAGCACGAACTCGGCGAACGCCAGCTCGCCGCGCGGACCGCCCTCCTCGACCGGCATGCCCAGCGCGTCGGCGATGTCGAGTTCATGCGTCCAGCAGTCGAACAACCGCACCCGCATGAACCGGCCGTAGCTGATCTGCCCGATCGGCGACACGGTTTCCTTCGCCCACTCGGCGTCGCCTATCGCCGCGAGTGCCGATCGCCTCCGGTCGATGACGTCGCGGTAGAACTCGAGCAGCCGGGCGCCCGACAGCGGGCGCAGCCGGTCCACCCATATCTCGTTGAGCACCGCGGTCTCGTTGCGCACGTAGGGAAGTGTCCGCACATCGGTCTTGACCCTGGTCGGGTCGTGCGCGGGCGGACGGTCGCCGAGCAGCCAGGATTCGGTGCCGATGACGTGGGCGACGATGTCGAAAACGCTCCAGCCGGGCAGCGCCGACGGCGTGCGCCAGCCGTCCTCGTCCAGCGGGGCGACCAGCGCTTCGATCGCGTCCCACTGCTGTGACAGCAGGCTGATCTGCGCGGTGCGGTCCAGCGTCTCGGTCATCCGTGGGCTTCCTTTTCCGGGCCTTCGCCCTCGTTGTCCAGTGCCGCGATGCCATCCCGGATGGCGGCGGCGGTAGTGACCGGGTCGTGCGGGCGCCGCAGTAGAAAACCTTTGGCGAAGCGGAGCGTGTCGCCGTGCCGGCGGGGGATCACGTGCAGGTGGACGTGCGGGACCGTCTGAAACGCGGCGATTCCGTCGTTGAGGACGAGGTTCGCGCCGTCCGCGGCGAGGCTGCTGCGACGGATGGCCAGCGCCAGCCGATGTCCGGCCCGGAAGATCTGCGCGCCGAGGTCGGCATCGAGGTCCTCCAGCTCGGCCGCGTGCCGCTTGGGGATCACCAGCGTGTGTCCGCGGGCAACCGGCCGGATGTCGAGGAACGCGCAGAGCGTGTCGTTCTCGTACACCTTGGCCGCCGGAGCCTCGCCTGCCACGATGCGGCAGAAGACGCAGTCGTTCACACGCTGGACCATACGGCGTACGGGCCGGTCGGAACAGCCCGTGCGCCGATCGAGCATGACGCACGTCACTATCCGTCGACACGCCGAGGCCCTGACCAGTTGTCGAACCTCGAGGTAAGTAAGGGACTTTTCCGTATGGTCTTGCCGCGTTCACCTGCGGAGACCACGATCACACAGCGAAAGGGAAAAACGAGTAGACCGCGGTTCGGCAGCCGGCGGCCCACTCCGCGCCAACTGGTCGATTCCGGCGGCGCGGCGCGATCCGTCCGGCGTGTGTGACGGGCATCTCAGCTACGCTCACCGCGAGCCAGGTACAGTGGCGAGGATTTGGACGAACTTACTGAACGGTCATTAAGTCCGCTCGTCTACCCGTTGCCTGAAGCTCAGTACGAGAAGGAAGTCTGAAAGTGGAGACAACGCAGAGCGTAGGCGATCCGTCGCCACGTGGCGCGCGTGTCGGAGTCGTCCGCGAATCCGCCGCGGGTGAGCGCCGTGTCGCATTGGTGCCGAAGATCATTCCGAGCCTGATCAAGCAAGGTGTGGAGGTTGTCGTCGAGCCCGGTGCCGGGCTCGGTGCGCTGATTCCCGATAGCGCCTATGAGGAGGCGGGTGCCTCGATCGGGGACCCGTGGTCGGCGGATGTGGTCGTGAAGGTGGCCCCGCCCAGTGACGACGAAGTGGGCAAGCTGTCGTCGGGGCAGACGTTGATCGGGTTCCTGGCGCCGCGGAATGCGGAGAATCAGATCGGCGCTTTGCAAGCGGCGGGTGTGCAGGCGTTCGCGGTGGAGGCGATTCCGCGGATCTCGCGTGCGCAGGTGATGGACGCGTTGTCGTCGCAGGCGAACGTGGCCGGGTACAAGGCGGTGCTGCTGGCCGCCTCGGAGTCGACCCGGTTCTTCCCGATGCTCACCACCGCGGCGGGCACGGTGAAACCGGCGACGGTGCTGGTGCTCGGCGTCGGCGTGGCGGGGTTGCAGGCGTTGGCCACCGCCAAGCGTCTGGGTGGGCGGACCACCGGGTACGACGTGCGTCCCGAGGTGGCCGATCAGGTGCGTTCGGTCGGTGCGCAGTGGTTGGACCTGGGCATCGATGCCGCCGGTGAGGGCGGATACGCGCGTGAACTGACCGAGGAGGAGAAGGCCACCCAGCAGCAGGCGCTCGAGGACGCGATCAAGGGCTTCGACGTGGTGATCACGACCGCGCTGGTGCCGGGACGTCCGGCGCCGCGGTTGGTGACGGCCGCCGCGGTGCAGGGCATGAAGCCCGGCAGCGTGATCGTGGACCTGGCCGGGGAGACCGGCGGCAACTGTGAGCTGACCGAGCCGGGCGAAATCGTGGTCAAGCACGAGGTGACCATCGCCTCGCCGTTGAACCTGCCCGCGACCATGCCCGAACACGCTTCGGAGCTGTACTCCAAGAACATCGCGGCGCTGCTGGAACTGATGCTGGTCGACGGCAAGCTCGCGCCGGACTTCAGCGACCAGGTGCTCGCCGATTCCTGCGTCACCCGTACTGCGACCGCGGCGGCGGAGTCCGCTGAGCCGGAGTCCGCTGAGCCGGCGGAGTCGGCTGAGGCGGAGGACGCGGAGTCGGCGGAGGCGGAGTCGGCGGAGGCGAAGGACGCGACCGAGGCGAAGGTGGAGAGCTGATGTACACCGAATTGTTGGCGAATATCGCGATCCTGGTGCTGTCCGGGTTCGTCGGCTTCGCTGTCATCTCCAAGGTGCCCAACACCTTGCACACCCCGCTGATGTCGGGGACCAACGCCATTCACGGCATCGTCGTGCTGGGTGCGCTGGTCACGCTGGGCAAGATGGAAGACCCCTCGATCGGTATCCAGCTCATCCTGTTCGTGGCGCTGGTGTTCGGAACCTTGAACGTGGTCGGTGGTTTCGTGGTCACCGACCGCATGCTCGGCATGTTCAAGGGCAAGAAGCCGGTTGCGGCGGATGCGTCGGAGAAGGCGGGTAAGTAGGCCATGGACAATCTCGTCAATATCCTTTACATCGTCGCGTTCTCCCTGTTCATCTACGGTCTGATGGGCCTGACCGGGCCGAAGACCGCGGTGCGCGGCAACTGGATCGCCGCGGTCGGTATGGGCATCGCCGTAGTCGCGACGTTGATCGCGGTCCGGGAGACCGGCAACTGGATCCTGATCATCGCCGGGCTGGTGCTGGGTGTCGTGTTGGGCGTGCCGCCCGCGCGCTACACCAAGATGACCGCGATGCCGCAGCTGGTGGCCGCGTTCAACGGCGTCGGCGGCGGCACGGTCGCGTTGATCGCGTGGGCGGAGTTCCTGGACACCACCGGCTTTTCCGCGTTCAAGCACGGTGAGGAACCGACCGTGCACATCATCGTCGGTTCGTTGTTCGCCGCGATCATCGGTTCGGTGTCGTTCTGGGGTTCGCTGATCGCGTTCGGCAAGCTGCAGGAGATCCTGCCCGGCAAACCGATCGGGGTCGGCAAGCTGCAGCAGCCGCTGAACCTGCTGCTGCTCGTCGTGGCCGTCGCCGCCGCGGTGGTGATCGGCGTGCGCGCCGCCGACGGCGGCGCGGCCTGGTGGTGGATGGTGCTGCTGCTGCTCGCCGCCGGTGTGCTCGGCCTGATGGTCGTGCTGCCGATCGGCGGCGCGGACATGCCCGTGGTCATCTCGCTGCTCAACGCGCTGACCGGCTTGTCGGCCGCGGCCGCGGGTTTGGCGTTGAACAACACCGCGATGATCGTGGCGGGCATGATCGTCGGCGCGTCCGGCACCATCCTGACCAACCTGATGGCCAAGGCGATGAACCGGTCCATCCCGGCCATCGTCGCGGGCGGATTCGGTGGCGGCGGGACCGCGCCGGGCGCCGGTGGTGGCGAGCAGAAGCAGGCCAAGGCCACCTCCGCCGCGGATGCCGCGATCCAGATGGCCTACGCCAACCAGGTGATCGTCGTCCCGGGCTACGGCATGGCCGTCGCGCAGGCCCAGCACGCGGTCAAGGAGATGGCGGAACTGCTGGAGAAGAAGGGTGTGGAGGTCAAATACGCCATCCACCCGGTCGCCGGTCGCATGCCAGGGCACATGAACGTGCTGCTGGCCGAGGCCGAGGTCTCCTATGACGCGCTCAAGGAGATGGACGAGATCAACGGCGAATTCAACCGCACCGACGTCGCGTTGGTGATCGGCGCCAACGACGTCACCAACCCGGCCGCCCGCGAGGACTCCGCCAGCCCGATCTACGGCATGCCCGTGCTCAACGTCGACCAGGCCAAGTCGGTGATCGTGCTCAAGCGCTCCATGAACAGTGGTTTCGCCGGTATCGACAACCCGCTGTTCTACGCCGACCACACCTCCATGCTGTTCGGCGACGCCAAGAAGTCCGTCAGCGCAGTGACCGAAGAACTGAAGGTCTTGTAGGCCAGAGGTTTTGCCCCGGACGCCCCTTCACCGACCGCGGTGGAGGGGCGTCCGGCGTAATTCGATGGACACCGCTGACTGTCACCCCGGATCATGCTCGGAGTGTCCGCACGTCATGAGCCTCTTCGGTTGATCGGTCCCGGGCAGCCCGCGGTCGATCCCGCCGAGCGGCTGCCGTGGACCATCACGGTCGATTCCACCTACTCGGTCCGCGATGCGATCGATGCCCTCGCGCTCGGTCCGTTCCTGCGCGGCGACCAGCCGTGCGCGCGCACCGCGCATCTGGAGCGAGTGCGTCCCGACGCGCCGCTGCGCCCGGCGCGCGGCCGTGTGGTTCGCACGGTGCGCGACGACGACAGCGGCGCGACCCTGGTGGTCGGCGCCGGGTGGTCGTTGCGATCGGTGCGCTGGTCGGGTGGATCGGCGCTGGTCGAGGTCACCGCCGTCACCGACGCGCTCGCGGACGAACTACTCGCCGAGGCGATCCGCGACGCGGCCGCTCCGCCCGAGGTGGGGGAGACCGTCGAAATGGGGTTCTGGCATCTGCACAGCCACGGGCCGCAACGGCGCGCTCGTTCGATCTCCGCGCCCGAGTGGTCCGCGATCCGCGGCAACTACGCGGCGGAGGTCGCCGCCGCGATGGACCACCTCATGACGCTCACCGCCGACGACGTGCGCGGCCGGCTGGTGCTGCTGCACGGACCTCCCGGCACCGGGAAGACCACCGCGCTGCGGGCACTGGCGCGAGCCTGGGGCCCCTGGTGCCAGTTCGATTGCGTGCTGGATCCCGAGGTGATGTTCGGCAAGCCCGGATATCTGATGGATGTGGCGGCGGGCGTCGACGGTGACGGCGGTGAGCGCCGCTGGCGCATGCTCGTCTTGGAAGATTGCGACGAGCTGATCCGCGGCGAGGCGAAAGAGGCTGCGGGCCAAGGACTTTCCCGGCTGCTCAACCTCACCGACGGCATGCTCGGCCAAGGCCGTGACGTGCTGGTCGCCATCACCACCAACGAGGATCTGTCCCGGCTGCACCCGGCGGTGACCCGGCCGGGGCGGTGCCTGGCGCGGATCGAGATCGGTCGGCTGTCCGCGGCGGAGGCGTCGGCCTGGCTGGTGCGGGAGGGAAGCGACACCACCGTGGCCCCGGACGGCGCGACGCTCGCCGAGCTGGTTGTGCTGCGTGACGGTGACGTTCGGATCGATGCCGTCGCACGAGATGCCGTGCATCCAGGGCTCTATCTGTAATCGGGTGGAATCCGGGGTATTACGCGCGTTCGGGTCCGGCGGCCGAAATGGACCACGCGGTATCTCATGCGGCGCGGCCCGCGCTGATCGGCTAGATTCCATGGGTTCGCCCGCCGCCCAGTGCGGACGGAAGCACGCGAGACCCGGGGAGGGGATCCATGACCACACCACCGAACTATCCGTATCCAGGTCAGCCCGGCGGCCAGCCCGGCTTTCCGCAGCAGCAGCCAGCCGCGGCGCCGCAAGGCCTTCCGGGCCAGCCGCCGGGCTACCCCGGTCAGCAGGGATATCCCCAGCCGGGATATCAACCCCAACCGGGTTATGCGCCACAGGGTGGCTTCCCGCCGCCGCAGCAGCCGGGCTACCCCGCCGGCGGTTTCCCTCCGCCAGGGCCGCCACCGCAGCAGAATCGCGGCGGCAGTGGCGGGATCGGGAAGATTCTGGCCGTGCTCGGCGCAGTCGTGGTTATCGGCCTTCTGATCGTCGGCGGCCGGACCGTGCTGCGCTCCGACGGCGAGAAGATCGAGATCGGCCAGTGCGCGAAGTTGTCGGGCACCACCGTCAAAGCCGAGTTCGCGATCAAGGACTGCTCCGATTCGGAAGCCAATTACGTAGTGGCGCAACGGCTCGACGACTCGAACGCGGACTGCCCGACCAAGGACTACGCCAGCTACTACCAGACCGGCGGCGACGAATACACGCTCTGCCTGCGACTGAATGTCAAGGAGGGCGACTGCATCGACGGCGGCTTCCTCGGCGCCAGCACCAAGGTCGCCTGTGGCGCGTCGGCGGACTTCAAGATCGGCCGGATCGTCCGCGGTACCGCGGACGTATCCGCGTGCGGGTCGAAGGCGACCGAGAACGACACGATCGTCTACCCCAAGCCCGAACCGATCACGCTGTGCTTGGTCCCGCCCAAGTAAGCCCAAGGTGATTGTTGACGTGGAAGCATGACGAGCGTCGGCGCGCGGCTCCTGCGGACCAAGTGGTTCGTGCGCGCGCCGATCCTCGCGTTTCGCGCCCGGCTCGGATTCCTGTTCGGGGGGCGGCTCCTACTGCTCGAACACACCGGCCGCACGTCCGGCCGCCTACGCTATGTGGTGCTGGAGACGGTCGCTCGGCCGAGCCGGGACCGCGTGGTGATCGCGGCCGGATTCGGCAGCCAGGCGCAATGGTTCCGCAATCTCGTCGCCGACCCTCGCTGTCATGTGAGTATCGCTGCGCGCCATCGCGTTCCGGCGTCAGCCCGGGTACTCCCTCCGGACGAGGCCGCAAATGTTCTCGACGGCTACCGGCGCGATCATCCGAAGGCGTACCGGAACCTCGGCCGGATCATCGAGGAAGCCACGGGCTCGGCCATCGACAAGGTGCCACTGGTCGAGCTGGCCTTACGGTCTTGAAGCTACTCAGCGCGAAGGTTTCCGCGGCGTAGCCACGACGTTCGCGTATCGGCAGCAGAGCAGCATGGCCACCAACGGCACCACCATGGCCGTGGTCAGCGATACCACCGCGGTGAGCCAGCCGATCACCGTGGGACCGGCGAGCAGCCCGAGATAACCGACGCTGAATACCCGGGACATGTCGGTGGCGGCGGTATCCGAGCCCAGATTGCCTGCCGCGGTGAAGATTTGCGGGACGCCGCCGGAGAGTCCGAGTCCGGCCATCGCCCAGCCCGCCAGCGTCAGCGGAACCCACGGCGACACGATGATCACGGCCAATCCGATGGCCGCGATCAGCGCACCGTAGCGAACCACCGCCACCCGGCCGAACGCGTGGCTGACCCGGTCGGTGCCGAAACGTCCGACCGTCATGGTGGTGGAGAAGGCGCCGAACGCGAGCGCCGCGGTCGCCTCGTCCGCGCCGAGATGCTCGCGCATCTGCAACGTGCTCCAGTCGGCGGCTACGCCTTCGGCCAGCAGCAGCGCGAAGGCGATCGCCGCCAGGGCCAGTACTTTTCGGCCGCGATCGCGGGTTTCGGTACGCACGGTGTGTTCAGCGGTGTTCCGGTCGGGCTCACTCAGCGGCGAGCCGGCCGGTGTGGCGTCGGGCCGGACCGGTGCAGGGTTGTGCTCGGGGCCGACATCGAGCACGGTCGTCTCTCGCTCGAGTGCGATCGTGTCGTGCTTGCCGAACTCCACATCGGGCAGGGGAGCGTCACGCTCGGTGGTGTGCACGGCCGAGAGGTCCCGGATGGTCGTCTCCGCGTCGAGCGTGGTGTCGCGCAGCAGCCGCGGCACCAAAGCGAGGGTCAGCGCGACGCAGCCTGCTGCGGCCAGCGCCAGAGTCAGCCGTACGTCCCAGCCCGCGCGCAATGTCGCGGCGCCGGCCAGTGAACCGAGCAGGCCGCCGCCGGAGAACAAGGCGTGGAACGCGGCCATGATCGGACGCCGATAGGCGCGTTCCACATGCACCGCTTGGGTATTCATCGACACGTCCAGCGCGCCGTTGCCGAAACCGAAACAGGCCAGCGCGAGGGCGAGGGTGACGGGTCCGGTGGCCAAGCCGGGGCCGATCACCGCCACCGAGGCGATGCACGCGGCCGTACCGACCAGCGTCCTGCTGCCGAGCCGATCGGCGAGCGGACCCGCCAGCCGCATTCCCACGATGCCCGCACCGGCCATCAGCAGGATGAACATCCCCAGCGTCGACTTCGCGACCCCCGTGCGGTCGGTGACGACCGGGATGTGCACCACCCACATGGCGAGCAGGAAACCGTTCAACGCGAATACCGTGAACACCGCGGCACGCGCGATGCGGATCGGACGCTCGACCGTCGGGCTCGACACCACTTCGACGGTACCGACGAACGACCCGCTCTCGCCAGCACGCCCGCGGACCGGTCCAGGGCGCCGTTGACCTGGTGATGCTTCCGTGCGTGGCGCTCGACGTTGCGCGTCACGTCCGCGGGCGGGCCTACTGATCAGTTCAACGCCTCATCGCTGCGGGACATTCCAGACTCCCGTGATCACCGTCTCCATGACGTAGTCCGCGAAATCCTTCGGTTGCCGTCCGAGCGCTCGGCGTACCCCGTCGGCCGGCTTGGCATTGCGGCCGTCGAGCACGGTGCCGAAGAGGTAGTCCAGCAGGCTCACCGTGTCGGCGGGCACTCCGTATTCGGTCAGCCCGGCGACGAAATCCGTGCGGGACGTGGGCACGAAGGCGATCGGCCGGTCGGTGGCCACGGCGATCTCCGCGACCGCTTCGGCAAAGGTGATCGCTCGCGCGCCGGTCAGTTCATAGATCTCGCCGTCGTGTCCATCCGAGGTGAGCGCGGCGACGGCGACGTCGGCGATGTCGTCGGCGTGCACGAACGGCTCCGGCACGTGACCATTGGGCAGCGCGACTTCGCCTGCCAGGATGTAGTCGGTAAACGCGCCTTCGCTGAAATTCTGCGCGAAGAAACTGCACCGCACGATGGTCCAGTTCAGGCCCGATGCCTGCACGATCTGCTCGCACTGCACGCCCTCCGGCTCGCCGCGCCCGGACAGCAGCACCAGTTTGCGCACCCCGGCGCGCGCGGCGGCCGCTGCGAACGCGCGGATCACCTCGGGAGCGCCGGGGACCGCGAGGTCCGGTTGGTAGGCAACGTAGGCGCTGTGCACGCCGGCCAGCGCCGCGGCCCAAGTGTCCCGGTCGGACCAATCGAAGGGGATGTCGGCGGCTCGGGAACCGACCCGGACCGGATACCCGGCCGCCTGGAGCCGGGTGACGACGCGGCTGCCGGTTTTGCCGGTGCCGCCGGTGACGAGGATGAGGCGCTGGTCAGCGGTGGTGTGTGTCATGGTTCCAGTACATCGGCCCCGGCTGAGACGGAACATCGTTGAACGGCTCATGGTCATGCGCGATCGTCTACAGTTGACGGGGTGGATGCGTTAGCCAGTCTGCTCGAAGGTCCTCGCGCCCGCGGTGCGTTCGTGATGTGTTCGCTGCTGGACCCGCCGTGGTCGCTGCGGATTCAGGACCAGTCCCCGCTGACGGTGCTGTCGATGATCCGCGGCGGCGCGTGGATCGTCACGGACCAGGGCGCCCCGCGGCGGCTCGGCGCGGGCGATGTCGCGATCTTTCGTGGGCCCGATCCCTACACGGTGGCCGACGACCCGGCGACCGAACCGCAGATCGTCATCCATCCGGGCCAGGTGACCAAGACGCCCGACGGTGAGATCCTTTGTGAGACACTCAGTCTCGGCGTTCGGCAGTGGGGTACCGACCCGGAAGGGGTCACCATGATGGTCACCGGGACCTACGAGTCCGCGGGGGCGGCCAGCGAGCGCTTACTGCGCGCGCTCCCGCCGGTGATCGTGTTGCAGCGGGGCGACTTCGACAGCAGAGTGCTCGACATCTTGGTCGACGAGGCGACCAAGGATGAGCCCGCGCAGAGCGCGGTGCTGGATCGCCTGCTGGATCTGGTGCTGATCGCCGCGCTGCGCGCGTGGTTCGCTCGCAACGACGCGCCCGCCTGGTACCACGCCTATGGTGACCCGCTGGTCGGCAAAGCCCTGCGCCTGCTCCAGCACAACCCGGCGCACGGATGGACGGTCGCGAGTCTGGCGCAGGCGGTCGGCGTGTCGCGCGCCGCGCTCGCGCGCCGGTTCACCGACCTGGTCGGCGAGCCGCCGATGGCGTTCCTCACCGAATGGCGGCTGGCGCTGGCCGCGGACCTGCTCCAGGAATCCGACGCCACCATCGAGGCGATCGCCCGCCAAGTCGGGTACGGCAGCGCCTTCGCGCTGAGCACCGCGTTCAAGCGCCACTTCGGCGTCTCCCCGCGCGACCACCGCCACGGCGTGGGCGGTCAGGCCCGGAGGAGGGAGCTTGCGTAGCCATGGAGGGCCCCGCACGCGGCGCGTAGATACAGCCCGCACGCCTACTGAGCTATCGTCGGCCGGGTGACGCAGCAGTATCCGGTGCTCTGGCCGGTCCCCACCCGGTGGGCCGACAACGACCACTACGGGCACGTGAACAACGTGACGTACTACTCGTACTTCGACACCGCGGTGAACGCGTGGTTGATGCATGCCACCGGCACCGACATCCGCGTGCTGCCCGCGCTCGGTGTGGTCGCGCAGACCTCCTGCCAATACCTCGGGTCGATCAGCTTCCCGGATCAGCTGCAAGTCGGCTTGCGCGTCTCGCGGCTCGGCCGGTCCAGCATCACCTACGATCTGGCCATCTTCCGCGAGGCCGACGGCGGCCTGGAACTGGCCGCGACCGGCACTTTCGTGCACGTCTACGTGGACGCGGAGACGCGTAAGCCGGTCGAGATCCCGGAGGTCATCCGCACTGCCGCCGCTGGCCTCGTCACGGACCGACAGTCCCCGGACTACGGCGTCACAGACGGCTGAGGAGCGTGAGCGGGTCCTCCAACAGGCTTGCGGTAGTGGCGAGGAAGCGGGCGGCCAGTTGTCCGTCGATCATCCGGTGGTCGAAGCTCACGCCGAGCGTGGTCACCCACCGGACCGCGAGTTCGTCGCGGAATACCCACGGCCGCTTGCGGATCGCGCCGAGACACAGGATCGCGGCCTCGCCCGGATTCACCAGCGGTACCCCGGCGTCCACGCCGAAGACGCCGACGTTGGTGATGGTGAAGGTGCCGCCGCGCAGGTCGGCGGGCGTCGCGCCGCCGGAGCGAGCGGTGTCGGCCAGCCAGCCGATCTCGCGGGTGAGATCGCGCAGGCTCAGCGTCTGCGCCTCTTTGATGTTCGGCACGAGCAGGCCGCGGTCGGTGGCCACCGCGATGCCGAGGTTCACATAGTGTTTGGTGACGATCTCCTGGTTCGCTTCGTCCCAGAAGGCGTTCACACCGGGGAAATCGGCGAGTGCGGCCAGCGCCGACTTGGCGACCAGGGACAGTGGTGTCAGGGTCAGGCCGGCAAAGGATTTCGTGCTGCGCAGATGGTCGAGCAGCTCCATCGAGGCGGTGCAGTCGACGGTGACGAAGGTGCTGGCTTGCGGAATCGTGCGGGCGCTGTTCAGCATCGCCGCGGCGGTCCGCTTGCGGATGCCGCTGATCGGGGTGCGGACCTCACGCGCGGGCGGCCGGACCACACCGGCATCGCCGCCGGCTGACGCCCCGGCGTATTCGGACGGACGCGGCTGGGAGACGGGCACCGCGCCGCGCACGTCGTCGACGGTAACCGCGCCGCCTGGGCCGGACCCCGCGACGAACCACAGATCGATTCCGAGTTCGCGTGCGAGTTTTCGGGCGGCAGGGGTCGCCGCCGCGCGCGCCGCGCCGAGCGCTGTACGCGGTCGTTCGGGCTCTTGGACGGCAGTGTCTGCAGCGACATTCGTCGTGGCGGGTGCCGCGTGCTGCCGTTCAGGTTTCTGGTGGGCGGTGTCCAGTCCGGCTGAGGTGTCTGCCGCGAGATCGCTCGCGGCGAATGCTGACGATCGTTCGGAGTCCCCGACGGCGGTGCCCGGCTCAGCCGTATCTCCCGGACCGCCCGTCGCGACCGGCTGCGAAATCTGCTGCGCCGGTTGTCCCGCGGGCCTGCGCCGCCGAGATGCCGGCTCCTCCTCGGGACCGTAGCCCACCAGAACCGAGGAGCGGCCCGGTTCCCCAGTGGCGCCTTCGGGTGCCGTTTTCCGCTCCTGCTCCACGCGAATGAGCGGTGCGCCGACCGCGACCGTGTCGCCCGGCTGCGCCAGCAATTCGACCACCCGGCCCGCGAACGGACACGGCAGCGACACCACCGCTTTGGCTGTTTCCACCTCCGCGATGGTCTGGTTCAGCTGCACTGTGTCGCCGACTTCCACCGCCCAGGACACCAGCTCGGCGTCGGTGAGCCCCTCCCCGAGATCCGGCAGCCGGAACTCCAGCACGGACGCCGGAAGAGGCTGGCGGGCATGGTCTTCCACGTGGGCACCTCTCACTACGGCGAACCCCGTCAGGCGGCGAGGGAGCGGTCGACCGCGTCGAGAATGCGGTCGGGGTCGGGCAGGTGGTGCTTTTCGAGCTTAGCCGGGGGATAGGGGATGTCGAATCCGCCGACCCGCAGGACCGGTGCTTCGAGGTGGTAGAAGCAGCGCTCGGTGATCCGCGCGGCGATCTCCGCACCGAGCCCGGCGAATACCGGCGCCTCGTGCGTGACGACCAGCCGCCCGGTCTTCGCGACCGACTCCTCGATCGTGTCGAAGTCGATCGGCGAGAGACTGCGCAGGTCGATCACCTCGAGTGCGTGGCCCTCCGCCGCGGCGATCTTCGCCGCCGCCAGCGCGGTCGCGACGGTTCCGCCGTACGCGACGACGGTCGCGTCCGTGCCCGTCATGCACACCCTGGCGCGGTCCAGCGGCAGCCCGCCGTCACGGTCCAGCGCGGCGAAATCGACATCCGCCCTGTCCCAGTACCTGCGCTTGGGTTCGAAGAAGATCACCGGGTCGTTCAGCGCGATCGCTCGGCGGATCATCGAATACGCGTCCGCCGGGTTGCTCGGCGTCACGACGCGCAGGCCCGGGGTATGCGCGAAATAGGCTTCGGGCGACTCGGAGTGGTGCTCCACCGACCCGATGCCGCCGCCGAACGGAATGCGAATCGTAAGCGGCGCGTTGACCTTTCCCTGCGTCCGGTAGTTGATCTTCGCCACGTGCGAGACGATCTGGTCGAACGCGGGATAGACGAAGCCGTCGAACTGGATCTCGCACACGGGCCGGTAGCCCCGCAGTGCCATGCCGAAAGCTGTTCCGATGATGCCGGATTCGGCCAGCGGCGTATCGATGACGCGATTGTCGCCGAAGTCTTTCTGCAGTGTGTCGGTCACCCGGAACACCCCGCCGAGACGGCCGACGTCCTCGCCCATCAGCAAGACCTTCGGGTCGTCCTCCAGCGCCCGCCGCAAGCCGGTGTTGAGCGCGGCGGCGAAGGTGGTGATCATTGTGGGACTCCTTCTCCTCGTGCGGAGGACAGGCCGGGATCGCCGGTCAGGTACTCCGCGTACGCCCTCCGTTGTTCGGTGATCAGCGGGTGCGGGGTGGCGTAGACGTGGTCGAACAGCTCCGTCGGTGCGGGGTCGGGCATGCCGATGGTGGCGCTGCGCACCGCCTGGGCGACCTCGTCGGAGCGCGCCGCGACGCGCCGGGCGAACGCCTCGTCCCACAGGTCCTCGCGTTCGAGCAGCTTGCGCATCCGGTCGATCGGATCGCGCCGCGCCCACTGCTCGGTCTCGGCGGTCGAGCGGTAACGGGTGGGATCGTCCGCGGTGGTGTGCGGACCCATCCGATAGGTGAGCGCCTCGATGAACGACGGGCCGCAGCCTGAGCGCGCCCGTGCCACTGCCTGCCTGGTCACGGCGAGCACGGCCAGTACGTCGTTGCCGTCGACCTGCTCGCCCGGCATGCCGTATCCATACGCGCGGTGCGCGATCGGGGTGGCGCTCTGCACGCGCACCGGTTCGCTGATCGCCCAGTGATTGTTCTGGCAGAAGAACACGACGGGCGCGCTCCAGCTCGCGGCGAACCCCATCGCCTCGGCGATATCGCCCTGACTGCTCGCGCCGTCACCGAAATAGGCGATCGTGGCGATGTCGGCGCCGTCCAAGTGCGCGGCGAACGCGTAGCCCGTCGCGTGCAGGCCCTGCGAGCCGACGACGATGTTCGGGTTGGTCATGTTCACCGCATGCGGGTCCCAGCAGTGGTGGGCGGCGCCGCGCCACAGCCCGGTGAGGTCGGTGGGCGGCACACCGCGGCAGTAGGCGACGGCGGTCTCGCGATAGCTGCAGAACACGTAGTCGTCGGGATGCAGGGCGTGCGCCGAACCCACCTGGGCGGCTTCCTGCCCGAGCAGTGGCGCCCACAGTCCGAGTTGGCCCTGCCGTTGCAGCGCGGTGGCCTCGGTGTCGATCCTTCGTGTGACGACCATGTCCTCGTACAGTTCGCGCAGCTGTTCGGGGCCGACGTCGGCGACCAGTGCGGCATGCTCGGGGTCGAGCACACGGCGACCATCCGGCTGTACCAATTGGACCGGAAACTCGGACTTGCCCGTCATCGGTGCTCACCCCATCGCGCCACAGGAATGTGTTCTATCTCACAGCATCCCCCAGAACGCGAACTGCGCAAGTGCTTGACAGACGAATGGGCAGAATGCTCAATTCTTCCCCCTCGATTGGTGTCATACTGCGTTGTATGACCAGAGAAAACGTCGGCGTGACCCTGGACGCCACCGACGCCAGGCTGTTGCTGGAGCTGGTCGCCAATCCCAGGGCGACGGGCGTCGAGCTGGCCGCCCGGCTCGGCCTGTCCCGCAATACCGTGCAGGCTCGGCTGTCCCGCTGGGAGGCAGGTGGCGTCCTCGGCAGCTTCGAGCGCCGCGTGGAGCCGCGCGCGCTCGGTTATCCGCTCGCGGCGTTCGTCGCGGTCGTCGTGGATCAGCACCGGTTGGATTCGGTGGTCGACGAACTCGCCGAGGTACCCGAGGTGACCGAGGTGTGCGGCATGACGGGGCTCACCGACCTCACGGTGCGGGTGGTCGCGCAGGACGCCGATGACCTGTATCGCATCGCGGGGCAGATCCTCAAGATCCCCGGCGTCGAGCGGACCAACATGGCGCTGGTGATGCGCGAGCTGGTCGGCCCGCGTACCGCGCCGCTGTTGGATCGCCTGGCGAATTCGAGCTGAATGTTCTCGACATCGAGTGCGACGTTCGAGGTGGCCATATGAGCGACGACGGGAAGCCGCGCACGGTGGAACGCGACGGCTGAGCCGGCGGCGTATGGCTGCCGTTCGATGTAGTCGATCTGTGGCTCGCGGCCAGGCGAGTCGAGGCTCCGGGGTCGCGTGATGGGCGTGGTCGGACTCGGCCGGTCCCCGTGCTGCGTCGGGTTTAGCGGGACGCTTGGGCGGCAGCGTCAGGCGGCGGATGCAGTCGCTCTACAGCCGCCCTGCGTCGGGCGGAGTGATGGATCAGGTGGCCGCGTATCGGGTGAGGTCGGAGGTAGCCGGTCCGTAGTTCGCGTCGGGCGGACAGGGGTGTGGCAGCCGCCTAGGGTGAGGGGATGGAGATTGTGGGCAAAGTTGCCATCGTCACAGGGGCGGGTGCTGGGATCGGGGCGGCGTTGGCCAGTCGGCTCGTCGCGGGTGGGGCGCGGGTGGTGCTCGCGGACCTCGACGGGGTGAGCGTGGCGGGGGTCGCGGAATCGCTCGGCGCGGACGCGGTCGCGGTCGGTGGCGACGTGGCCGACGAGGCGGTGATCCGCAGGCTGATCGAGCGTGCCGAGGCCGAGTTCGGACCGGTGGATTTCTATTTCGCGAACGCGGGGATCGGCGGCGGCGCGGGTCTGGACAGCACCGATCAGCAGTGGGCGGCCGCGCTCGAGGTCAACGTGCTGGCCCATGTCCGTGCCGCACGGCTGCTGGTGCCCGGCTGGCTGGAGCGCGGCGGCGGTTACTTCGTGAGCACGGCGTCGGCGGCGGGCCTGCTCACCCAGCTCGGTTCGGCGCCCTACGCGGTGTCCAAGCACGCGGCCGTCGGTTTCGCCGAGTGGCTGTCGGTCACCTACGGCGACCGAGGGGTCCGGGTCAGCTGCGTGTGCCCGATGGGCGTGGACACCCAGTTGCTGCACGGCGGACTCGTGCCACCGGAACACGCCGCCGCGGCCGAGCTCGCGATGAAAGCCGTCACCAGCTCGGGCGCGGTGCTGTCCCCGGACGATGTCGCCGACATCGTCCTCACCGGCGTCGCCGACGAGCACTTCCTGATCCTCCCGCATCCCGAGGTGCTGAAGATGTACCGGCACAAGGGCTCCGACTACGACCGCTGGATCGACGGCATGCGCCGATTCCAAGCCGCCCTCCAGCCGTAGCGGGGTCCACCGGGGCCGTCGAGGGCCGGGCACTCGATTCTCCGGCATCAGATGTGCATCCAACGCCGCACTTCGCCCAGCACCGGGCGAGGAATGCACCACAACGCAGTGCCGCTCCCGGCGAAGCCAATGCATTGCCCGCACGGACGACGGTGACGGCTCCGGCTTTCCGGTGCTCGCCGGAACGCCGCACCTAGCGCGGTATGTGCTGTCGACAGGTCCGGGCTGGCGGTGCTTCGGGCGCGGCGTTCGGCGTCTAGCGCAGCACTTTGCGCACCACCAGACCGGCGAGCAAGGCCCAGAACGCCGCGCCGATTCCAGCGAAGCCGACGCCGGACGCGGCGATCACGAAGGTGACTACTCCGGCTTCTCGGTGTTCGCCTGCGCTCAGTGCGGCGCTGAGCGCCGCGGCGAGTGTTCCGATCAGGGCCAGGCCGGCGACGGTCTCCAGCGTGCCCGCCGGAGCGGCCGCGACCAGGGTCACCAGAGCGGCGGAGCCCAGCGCGAGCAGTAAATACGTCACGCCCGCGGTGAACGCCGCGATCCAACGTCGCTTCGGGTCCGGATGCGCGGCGGGCGCCGCCGACAGCGCGGCGCTGATCGCGGCGAGATTGATCGCGTGCCCACCGGCGGGCGCCCCGATGACGGTGCCGAGGCCGGTGACGCTCATCGCGGCGCGCCACGGAAGCCGGTAGTCGAACGAGGCCAGCACCGCGGTGCCGGGAATGTTCTGCGACGCCATGGTCACGACGTAGAGCGGGATCGCGACGCCGATCAGCGCCTGCCAACTCCAATGCGGCAGAGTCAGTTCCAACGACGGAACCATAGCGGCGAGGTCGAGCGGCTTGTGCTGGACGGCGATGCTGATCGCGGCGCCGGCCGCCGCGGTGGCGAAGGCCGCGATCACAGCCCAGCGCCGGGCATACCGTTGCAGCACAAGCCAGACCAAGATCACCGGAACCACCACCGCCGGGCTGGTCTGCGCCGCCCGCACCGGAGCCAGGCACAGCGGCAGCAGCACTCCGGCCAGCATGGCCTGCGCTATATCCACCGGGATCGCGGCCACCAGTGCGCCGAGCCGCTGCCACAGTCCGGTGATCACGATCAACACCCCGGTCACCACGAACGCGCCGATCGCCGCGGGCCACCCGCCCACCACGGCCCCCGTGCCCGCCAGCAGCGCCGCCCCCGGCGTGGACCAGGCCAGCGTGATCGGCATCCGATACCGGTAACTCAGCAGCATCATGCCGATCGCCTGCGTGACGCACACCGCGAGCAGACCCGACGCCGCCTGTGCCGCACTGGCCCCCACTGCGGTGAGCCCGCTCAGTAGAACGGCGAACGAGCTGGTGAAACCCACCAGCGCCGTCACCGCGCCCGCGCCGAGCGGCTGGACGAGACCGGTCTTCGAACGCCCGGGTTCGCGCGCGGTGGTGGCCTGGGCCGTGGAAACGTTCGACATTGGCGGGATATTGCCTCTGGTGACCAAGCCGTGTCGCCAGCCAGTGCCCCGAAACTGGCCTGACCCGCGCCGCCTGGCTCGGCGGGACGCGCTGGGGCACGCGCGAGTATGGCGACATCCGCCCATCCGGATGCGTAGGGTGGGGGAGTCGTGCGCGAGGATGCGATTCAGGACGAGGAGCTGGGTTGAGCGCGGTACTGATCTCACCAGGGGAGCTTCGGGAAGTTTTGGCGGACAAGCGGCTTCGCCTGCTGGACGTCAGATGGGCGCTTGGCGACCCGGATGGTCCGCAGCACTATCTCGACGGCCATATCCCCGGGGCGGTGTTCGTCGATCTGGAAACCGAACTTGCCTCGCCGCCGTCGCCGGCCCGTGGCAGGCACCCGCTACCGGACCCGGCGCAACTGGAGAAGTGCGCGCGCAGCTGGGGGCTGTGCGATGGCGATCCGGTGGTGGTCTACGACGCCACCGGCGGTATGGCCGCCGCGCGCGCGTGGTGGCTGCTGCGCTGGGCGGGCGTCGCGGACGTGCGCATTCTCGACGGCGGGCTGCCCGCGTGGACCGGCGCGGGCGGGCCGATCGCGACCGGCGCCGAAGCGGACCCCGAGCCGGGCGATGTCGAGCTGAGTCCCGGCCGGCTGCCGGTGATCGACGCGGATGCCGCGGCACGCTGGCAGGGCGTGCTGCTGGACGCCCGCGCGGGCGAGCGCTATCGCGGTGAGGTGGAACCGATCGATCCCCGTGCCGGGCACATTCCCGGCGCGCTCAGCGCTCCCACCGCCGAGAACCTCGACGCCGATGGCCGCTTCCGGACCGCGGACGAACTGCGCGACCGCTTCGCCGGATTCGGCTCCGGGCCGGTGGCGGTGTACTGCGGGTCCGGCGTGACGGCGGCGCATCAGATCGCCGCGCTCGCGGTGGCGGGTGTCGAGGCGGCGCTGTACCCCGGGTCGTGGTCGCAGTGGTCGAACGATCCGAAACGGCCGGTGGCGACGGGAAACTGACGGCGACAGCCGCTACAACCAGGCGCGCGCCAGGAGATCGTCGTCGGCGACCTCGCTCACCCGAGGCGGGAAACGGGTGGCCGCGATGGACTCGATGTGCGTTCCGTCGTGCCCGATCACCCACGATCCGCCGCGTTCCTCGCACTCGGCGATCTTGGCGAAGGTGGTGAGCAGGAAGGTGACCGCCGCACGTGGGTCGCTTGTCCGCGCCAGACGCTGGGATTCACCAGGTCGCGACAGGTCCAGCCACACGCCGCACTGTCCGTCGCACCGCATTCCGACGATCTTGTCGGCGTGCACGAAGGTGAACTTCCGTCGTTCCCACGCGGTCGTCGGTGTGAAGCTCTGTTCGAGGACCTGGAGCAGAATCGTCATGCTGCTTCCTCCGCTTCCCTTGACACCAAGCTGCGGTTCTCCGCGATGACCAGCGGATATCCAGTATCTTCCTTTTCCGGTCCGTTGGGTACTGCCCGTGTGTTCCGCCGGGTCGGAGTCTTCGCATCCTCCGGCCCGTGCGGTCCCGCCCGGCTCGTTCCTGCGTTCCCGGTACCGGCCGCACCTTCGAAACTACGCCTGACCTGGGTTGTTCGCTCGCTGCGGCAGGTCGTCGGCGTGTCCGCGGTTTGGTACCTGCCGCCACCCGGGAACCACGCAACGCGCCCTGCTCGAGCGTGGCGCGCGGATCACCCTGCGTATTCCATTGGAAGACAACAGGTCTGGGCGTGTACGCCGCCCGCGCTGTAGCGGCCACCCTGCGACACCTGCATTCGACGCTGATCAGTGCCCGTTCGGTCAGCGGATATGCCGATCGGAACCCGGTCCGGCCGTTACCCGGCACGGCCCGCGGCGGCCGTGGACGTGTCGGACCGGCCTGCTTGGATGGGGTGATGCTGCACGGTCTGTGGTCGCCGGGCGGCGGGTTGCTGCTCTGGCACGACTCGCCGGTCGCCGCGCCGCCCCACGAACTGGCCGCCGCGCTTCCCGACCCGCTGGGCAGCGTGCTGCGTGCCGCGAAGTTCCGGCACCGTGCCGGCGTTCTGGTCGCGGGGTCGGGCGAGACCGAGCAGGTCCGGGCACATGCGCTGACGCCGGCCGCGGCAGCGCAGGTGCTGCGGCAGCGCCTGCCCGACCAGGTCGTCGCGGGTGATCTGCGCTTTCTCGCGCACGTCGCGCGCGGGGTCGAGCGCTGGGTGCGCGCCGGGCGGGTTGTCCCGGAACTGCGCAGGGAGGACGGCGAGTGGTGGGTGCGCTGGCGGCTGATCGGCGGGGAGCGGCAACGCGCCTGGCTGGCCGAACTGGCCGTCGCCATGCCACAGGCTCTGCGCGTAGCCGGGCGTCCGGCCGCGCTGCTCGACGACATGGTCACCGAACTCACCGATCCGATCGCGCGAGCGCTGGTCGATCTGCCCGGCACGCCGCATCCCCTGGTGGCTGCCCTGGTCGGCGATACACCGCTGGACAACGGCAGCTATCAGGTGGCCGAGGTGCTGGAACGGTGGCGCGCCAGCCTGACCGGCGACGAGCCCGATCTGGTGCTTCGCCTGCTCGAGCCGGATGGCGAATTCGGCGCCGGCGACGAGACGGTGGCGCTGTGGCGGCTGGAGGTCTGCCTGGCCGTCACCGGCGAGGCGCCGAAAACCGTTCCACTGCACGATGACCCGAACCTCGTCCGGATCGCGGTGGACAAGCTCGGCGCGGCGCAGCGGGCCTACCCGAGGCTGCGCGATCTGCCGAGCGATCCACGCAGCATGGACCTGCTGCTGCCCACCGAGGTGGTGGTCGATCTGGTCGCGCACGGCGCGCACGCCCTGCACTCCGCAGGCGTCCGGCTGTTGCTGCCGCGGGCGTGGAGCGTCGCCGAGCCGAGCATGCGACTGCGGGTGGACAGCGCGGTGCCCGCCGCCGAGAGCACCGTCGGCATGCGCGGCCTGGTCTCCTACCGCTGGGAACTCGCGCTCGGCGGCATCGTGCTGACCCCGGCCGAGATGGAAAGGCTGGTGCGCGGCAAGTCCGATCTGGTCCAACTGCGCGGCCAGTGGGTGCAGGCCGACCACAAGGTGCTCGCCGCCGCGGCCCGCTATGTCGCCGCGCACACCGACGACTCGCCGGTCACCTTCGCGGACATGCTCGGCCAGATCGCGGGATCACGGGTGCAGCAGGTGCCGATCGCCGAGGTCACGGCCTCGGGCTGGGCGGCGGATCTGCTCGATGGCGCCCACGCGCCCGCGCCGGTCGCGCCGCCCGTCGGGTTGAAAGCCGAACTGCGCCCGTATCAAGAACGCGGTCTGGCCTGGCTGGCCACCATGAGCCGGATGGGTTGCGGCGCGATTCTCGCCGACGACATGGGGCTCGGCAAGACCGTCCAGGTGCTCGCCCTGCTGGTACACGAGCGCGAGACGGCTGCCGACGCTCCCGCCGAGACCGAGCAGCCGGGCCCGACTTTGCTGGTGTGTCCGATGTCCGTGGTCGGCAACTGGCAGCGCGAGGCCGAGCGATTCGCGCCCGACCTCCGAGTCTGGGTGCACCACGGCGCCGGACGTCGGGCGGGCGCCGAACTCGACGAGACGGTCGCCGCGGCCGATCTGGTGATCACCACTTACGCGCTGCTCGCCCGGGATGTCGAGGAACTCGGCAGGCAACCGTGGGACCGCGTCGTCTTGGACGAGGCGCAGCACATCAAGAACGCGGGCACGCGGCAGGCGCGAGCGGCTCGGTCGCTGCCTGCGCGGCATCGGCTGGCGCTCACCGGAACTCCGGTGGAGAACCGGTTGGAAGAGCTGCGCTCCATCATGGATTTCGCGATGCCGAAGGTGCTCGGCAGCCCGCAGTCGTTCCGCGCGCGCTTCGCGGTGCCCATCGAACGCGAGCGCGACGAGAACGCGATAAGCCGCCTGCGCTGGCTCACCCGGCCGTTCGTGCTGCGCCGGGTGAAGACCGACCCCGCGGTGATCAGCGATCTGCCGGACAAACTGGAGATGACGGTGCGGGCCAATCTCACCGTCGAGCAGGCCGCGCTCTACCAGGCGGTCGTCGACGACATGCTCGCCAAGCTCGAGGACGCCGAGGGGATGGCCCGCAAGGGAGCCGTCCTCGGCGCGCTCACCCGGCTCAAGCAGGTGTGCAACCATCCCGCGCATTTCCTCGGCGACGGGTCAGGTGTGCTGCACCGCGGCGCCCATCGTTCCGGCAAGCTCGCCCTCGTCGAAGACGTGCTCGACGCGGTGCTGGCCGACGGCGAGAAAGCCTTGCTGTTCACCCAGTTCCGTGAGTTCGGCGAACTCGTCGCGCCGTATCTGATCGAGCGCTTCGGCGCCGAGATCCCGTTCCTGCACGGTGGGGTGCCGAAGCAGAAGCGCGACGACATGGTCACGCGGTTCCAGGCGCCGGACGGACCGCCGCTGATGTTGTTGTCGCTCAAGGCCGGTGGCACCGGACTCAACCTCACCGCCGCCAATCACGTCGTCCATCTGGACCGCTGGTGGAATCCGGCGGTGGAGAACCAGGCCACCGACCGCGCGTTCCGGATCGGGCAGCGGCGCAACGTCCAGGTGCGCAAGCTGGTCTGCGTGGACACCATCGAGGAGCGGATCGATGAGATGATCACCGGCAAGCGGCAGCTCGCTGATCTGGCCGTCGGCGCGGGGGAGAACTGGATCACCGAGCTGAGCACCGACGAGTTGCGCGATTTGTTCACCCTGGGCGCCGCGGCGGTGGGCGAATGAGCCCCTTCGTCGACTACTCCGAGTATGGGAAGAAGCTGCCGGTGCGCGGTGGGGTGGCCGCGCGCAGCCGCCGCGGCGCGTTCGGGCGCACTTGGTGGGGCAAGGCCTTGGTGGACTCCGTCGAGCGGATGGCGGAGCCGGGGCGTCTGGCGCGCGGCCGCAATTACGCCAGGTCGGGCCAGGTGGTGAACTACCGGATCGACCCTGGAGCCGTGACCGCGGAAGTGCAAGGCAGCCAACCGCGTCCGTTCACCGCGGTGTTCACCGTGCGTCCCCTGCGCGAGGACGAGCTCGAACTGCTGATCGAGACCATCCGTTCCGCGCCGGGCATGCTCGCCGAGATCGCGTCGGGAGCGCTGCCGACCGGTCTCGGGCCGCTGTTGCTGCCGACCACCGCGGCGGATCTGGATTTCACCTGTACTTGCCCGGATCCGGGCTGGCCGTGCAAGCACGTGGCCGCGGTGTGCTACCTGCTGGCCGAGCGGCTCGACGAACGCCCGCGCGAGATTCTCACCCTGCGCGGCCTCGACCTGGACACGCTGATCGGCGGCATCGAACGCGACGCCCGGCCTGCCGCATCCGATGACCCGTACGGCGACCACATCGTCTTGCCGGACCTGCCGGACCCCGAATTCCGTCCCGCACCAGAGGATCTGGATCCGCTGCTGCTGCGCAAGGCGCTGCGGATGACCGCCCCCGACGAGACGACCGCCGCGGCCGGCCTGCGCGAACTCACCGCGCTCTATCGCCGATTCGACGGCCGAACGGCTTGGTAGGCACCCGGAATCGGGGCTGTCGGTTGAGCGCCGGATAATCGGGGCGGGATCGAGTCCGACGCATCGAAGGGACCGGAGACTTCCCGACGCCGGGTGCCTTTCTCAGTCTCCCGCGAGGCCCTTCCGTATGGAACTGCCCTCGCACTGCCCTTGCGCCATACTTGACGCGTAAACCAGTGGGGCCACGCCCCAAAACTCAGACCGGCCAAGCCTCGACGCCGTGCGACGACTCCAAGAAATGCGCACCGACCAGCGCATATCTTCTGTTATAGGCTGGCAGGCGTGGCAATGAACAGCCCACCGGCAGCGTTGCCGCGCGACGACCTCGGAACATCCGTCGACGTCCGCACGCCGCCGCGCCGGGTGGTTTCACTGGTGCCGTCGCTGACCGAGGCGGTGGCGATGACGTGCCCGGAAGTCCTTGTCGCCGCGACACAGTGGTGCACGCACCCGGCGGACTTGGCGGTCGAGCGGATCCGCGGCACCAAGAACCCGAACGTCCGGCGCATCATCGAACTCCGCCCAGACCTCGTGCTGTGCAACATGGAGGAGAACCGCCGCCTCGATGTCATGCGGCTTCGCGCGGCGCGAATCCCGGTGTGGGTCACGCAGATCGAAACCGTCGACGACGCCATGGCCTCCCTCGCCCGGCTCTGCACCCAGGCCCTCGGCGTCGGCGTCCCGCCCTGGCTGGTCGAAGCCGAATCCGCCTGGGCGCCAGCGCCACCCGAGCTGGAATGCGCCGCGGTCATCCCGATTTGGCGCAATCCGTGGATGGTGGTCGGACGCGACACCTTCACCGGCGATATCGCGCGCCGCCTCGGGTTGCGGCTGGTGCACGCCGTTCGCCCCGAGCGCTATCCCCGCCTCACCGACGCGGAGCTGACCGAGGGCGTCGACCTCGCGGTGCTCCCGGACGAGCCCTACGTTTTCACCGAATCCGATGGGCCGGACGCATTCCCGAACATTCCGGTCGCGTTGGTCGCGGGCCGCACCCTCACCTGGTACGGGCCGTCGCTGGCGACCGCCCGCGGCGAACTCACCGCGGCGCTGGGGCGTGCGCGGCCGCCGAATCAGCCGAGTTCGTAGTCGAACCGGATGTGGTGCGTGCCGCAGGGAGTGCGCCCGCTCAGTCCGCGATCCGGTACACCCGCTGTGCGGTGGTCCGGAAGACCTGCTCGAGTTCCGGACGTCCGCCGCCGTGACCGGTGATCGCGGTCGCGATCGTCTCGATGCTGCCGGGAATGGTGGTGATCGGCTTGTCCACGGGGAAGTTCGAGCCCCAGATGAGGCGATCGGCGCCGAAGACATCGAGGGCGTGCTCGACCAGCGGGCCGACCCGCTCGAGCAACTGCGGCACGGGCGTCGGCGTTCCGCGGGGCGGTACCGGGTGGCCGAGAATGGGCATCATCAGCCCGCTGACCTTCGCGACAACGTTCGGGTGCGCGGCCAGCGCGCTGAGATCGTCGCGCCATCGCACCAGCAGTTGTCTGCGCAGTCCCGGATGGGTACCGGTGCGCTTGCCGACCGCGCCGAAGATCCCCGCGGGCGTGCCGAGATGGTTCAGCACGATCGGCACCTCGGGATAACGCTCGGCGAGCGCGGTGACATCCGGAATGGCGTGCGAGTACACCCATGCCTCGAAGGACAGGCCGCGGTCGGCGAGGTGCGCAAAGCCGTCCAGGAACGCCTTGCTGGTGAGTTTGCCGGGCGTGTCGGTGAACGACCGCACGCCTGGATCGGGGTGGTGGGCGACCATCGTCCGGATGCCGCGCAACAGCGGCGACGCCGCGGCGTGCGCGTCCAGTAACTTGGGGAATCCGGGCTCAGCCGGGTCGCCACCCGCGAGGATCGCGCCCAGTCGGGGCGCGGCCTCCAGTGGCAGGCCCGCCACCCAGGCGGTCTCGCCTGCCTTTCCCAGCGGCCCCGGCTGTGACCATTCGACCTCGATGTGCGCGATCACCTCGATCGGCGCGTTCCCGGCATCGGCGCGGTAGTCGAACGGTAGGTAGGGCCGCAAGTAGGCGACCGGGTCGCCGACGAATTCGCGGTCGCGCCGCGGTGCGAGGCGCTTGGCCAGGTCCACCGGCACCGGCAGCCGCCGCAACAGCTTCGCCAGCCCGCTGAAATCCCTGGGCGTGGTGAACGGGTCCCACTGGTGGATGTGTGCGTCGATGATCCGAATGCCCGAGAGGTCCATGTCTGCCGTCCCAACCGCGCTGAAGGTCTGCCCGGCCGATTGTCACACGTCCCGCGGGTCGGGGCCGGGAATCAGCGGGACCCGTAGGCGGCCAGGAAAGTGCGGATCGCGGCCGCGGCGATGCTGTCGAGTTCCTCGGCGGGGACCGGGCGCGTCCCGAGCCGGGAGCGAGCCTCCAGCGGGGCGGTCAGCAGGGCGAGCAATTGCTCAGCGGCCTCCGACGGGTCGGTGACGCGGAGCCTGCCCGCGAGCGCGAGCCGGGCGAGCCGATCGGCCAGCGACTCGGCGACCGTGCGCGAAGTGCGCGTGAGAACAGTGTCGACCAGGTCGGGAAACGCCCCCAGCTGGGCATAGGTGAGCGCGCGCAAGGCGCGGGCGCGATCACTCGCGCAGACCTCGAGCAACCGGTGCGCCGCGTCGGTCAGCGCTGCGGCCAGATCATCCCCGGGCTCGCGCAACTCGTCGACGATCGCCAAGGTCTGGGCTGCGACAGCGTCGGCCGCGGCGAGCGCGGCGTGCTCGAACAGCGTCTGCTTGTCGTTGAGATGGTTGTAGACCGTCGGTTTGGCGACGCCCGCCTCGTCGGCGATCTCCTGCACACAGGCTTTGTCGTAGCCGCGGCGAGCGAAGACGGTGAAAGCGACGTCCAGGATCGCCTGTCGCTTGTCGATGCGGCCGCGCGCCGCCGTTGTTCCGGCCATCCCTGCATGCTATCGCCTCGGAGGGGCTTAATGAACGCGCTGGTTCAATCTTGTGGATCTACGGATAAGTTCTCTAGATTGAACTGATCAGTTCAATAGAGGAGGAGTCATGATCGTTCACCTGCTGCGCTTCGGTTTCCGCCACGAGACCACCGAGGAGCAGAAGGCCGAGGTCCTTGCGGCGATGCGGCGTACCGCGTCGGTGGAGTCGGTGTCGTTCTCGACGGTCGGCCAGAACCTCGGCGACGCGTCGGAGGGCCTGACCCACGCCTACTGCGTGGGCATCGAAGACCTGGCCGCGCTGGAGCGCTATATGCACGATCCGGTCCACTTGGAAGGCGATCCGCGCATCATCCCGCACTTCGCGAAGATCGCGATCGGTCCCGACGTCTCCGATCAGCCCGATCCCGAGCTGCGCGAGAAGATCATGGCGCTGCACGAGGCGAAGCTCGCGAAGTACCCGGAGTGGGCCGCGCTCATGGACACCATCCCGGAGGTGCGAATCTTCTGACGGCTCAGCGCCTTCCGCACCTCACACGTTGCGGCGGTATTGCCCGCCGACGCGGAAGAAGGTGTCGGTGATCTGTTGCAGCGTGCACACGCGGGCGGCGTCCATCAACACCTCGAAGATGTTGTCGTCGGTGCGGGCCACCGCCTCCAGCCGGGCCAGCGCGGCGTGCGCGTCGTCGCGGTGGCGCTGCTGGAACTCGCGGACCCGCCGCAGCTGCGACTGCTTCTCCGCCTCGGTGCCGCGCGCCAGCTCCAGCACCCGGTGCGGTTCGCCGTGTGAGTTGCGGAAGGTGTTCACGCCGATGATCGGTAGCGAACCGTCGTGTTTGCGCTGCTCATAGCGCATCGATTCGTCCTGGATCTTGCCGCGCTGGTAGCCGGTCTCCATCGCGCCGAGCACGCCGCCGCGTTCGCTGATCCGGTCGAACTCGACCAGCACGGCCTCCTCGACCAGGTCGGTGAGCTCGTCGACGAGAAAGCTGCCCTGCAGCGGATTCTCGTTCATCGCGACGCCCCACTCCCGATTGATGATGAGCTGGATGGCCAGCGCGCGGCGCACGGATTCCTCGGTCGGGGTGGTCACCGCCTCGTCGTAGGCGTTGGTGTGCAGGCTGTTGCAGTTGTCGTAGATCGCGATCAGCGCCTGCAGGGTGGTGCGGATGTCGTTGAAGTTCATCTCCTGCGCGTGCAAGGACCGGCCGGAGGTCTGAATGTGGTACTTGAGCTTCTGCGATCGTTCGTTGGCGCCGTAGCGATCCCGCATGGCGACGGCCCAGATGCGCCGGGCCACCCGGCCGATGACCGAGTACTCCGGGTCCATTCCGTTGGAGAAGAAGAACGACAGGTTGGGCGCGAAGTCGTCGATGTGCATGCCGCGCGCGAGATACGCCTCCACATACGTGAACCCGTTGGCCAGGGTGAAAGCCAGCTGGCTGATCGGGTTCGCGCCCGCCTCGGCGATGTGGTAGCCGGAGATGGACACCGAGTAGAAGTTGCGGACACCGTTGCGTACGAACCATTCCTGGATGTCGGCCATCATGCGCAGGCTGAACTCGGTGGAGAAGATGCAGGTGTTCTGACCCTGGTCTTCCTTGAGAATGTCGGCCTGCACCGTGCCGCGCACGGTGGCCAGCGCGCGGGCGCGGATGTCGGCCGCCTCGGCGTCGGTCGGCTGCCGTCCCTGTTCGGTCGCGAACCGATCCAGCGCCTGGTCGATCGCCGCGTTGAGGAAGTACGCCAGGATCGTCGGCGCCGGTCCGTTGATGGTCATCGACACCGACGTGGTCGGCGCGGTCAGATCGAAGCCGTCGTAGAGGACCTCCATGTCGTCGAGCGAGGCGATCGAGACCCCGGACGTGCCGACCTTGCCGTAGATGTCGGGGCGCTCGGCGGGATCGTGACCATAGAGCGTCACCGAATCGAACGCCGTGGACAGCCGTTTGGCGTCGGAGTGCTCGCTCAGTACCTTGAACCTGCGGTTGGTGCGGAAGGCGTCCCCCTCGCCCGCGAACATCCGGGCCGGGTCCTCGGTGTCGCGTTTGAACGCGAATACCCCCGCCGTGAAGGGGAATCGGCCCGGTAGGTGTTCGGCGCGCAGGAAGCGCAGCAGCTCACCGTGATCGGTGTAGCGGGGAAGAGCGACGCGCGGAATCGAATTGCCGGACAGCGTTTCTCGGCGCAACGGGGTGTGAATCTCGCGGTCGCGTACCCGCACGACTTGCTCGGCTCCCTGATAGGACTCGGCCAGCCCGGGCCATTCGGCCAAGAGTGCGGCATTGGCCGGGGTGAGGTCGGCGCGTGCGCGTTCGGCCAGTTCGGCGACGGCGTTGTCGTCGGGCAGTTCGGCCGCCACCTGCTCGAGGCGTTGCAGGCGTTGCGCCGCGACGACTTGGGCGGCGGTCTCGGCGTGGTACGCGCGCACGGTCTCGGCGATCTCGGCCAGATAGCGCACCCGTGCGGGCGGGATGAGCTGTGCGAAGCGCGTGGAGACGCGGGTGTCCACCTTCGGTAGCGTGCCCGGCTCCAGCGGTAGGCCGTGGTCGCCGAGCAACCCGGTCAGGTGCTGGTAGAGCGCCGTCACGCCGTCGTCGTTGAAGGTCGCGGCGCTCGTGCCGAAGACCGGCATGTCCTCCGGCGCCGCCTGGAACTCCTCCCGATTGCGGATCAGCTGCCGGGCCACGTCGCGTAACGCGTCCGCCGCACCACGGCGTTCGAACTTGTTGATCGCCACCACGTCCGCGAAATCGAGCATGTCGATCTTCTCCAGCTGGGAGGCGGCGCCGAACTCGGGCGTCATCACGTACAGCGAGACGTCCACGTGCTCGGTCACCGCCGCGTCGCCCTGGCCGATGCCCGGCGTCTCCACGATGACCAGGTCGTACCCGGCGGCCTTGCAGGCGGTCACGATCAGATCGATGTTGTCCGGCAGTTCCCGTCCGCCGCGGGTGGCCAGCGAGCGGAAGAAGACGTGCTCGGTGTCCAGCGCGTTCATCCGGATGCGGTCGCCGAGCAGCGCGCCGCCGCCGCGCCGCCGGGTGGGGTCCACCGCGAGGATCGCGACCCGCAGCTTGTCCTGTTGATCCGAACGCAGTCGGCGCACCAGTTCGTCGGTGAGCGAGGACTTTCCGGAGCCGCCGGTCCCGGTGATGCCCAGCACCGGCACGCGGCGCGCCGCGGCGGCTTCGGTCAGTTTCTGCCGGTCGGTCTCCGGCAGCGTGTTCCCTTGCAGACAGGTGATGGCGCGGGCCAGGGCGGAACGCTCGCCGGCGAGCACCGCGTCCAGTGCGGGCGGTTCGGCCGCCAAGTCGATGTCGCAGTCCCGGATCAACTGATTGATCATCCCCGGCAGGCCGAGTCGCTGCCCGTCCTCGGGGGAGAAGATGGTGACGCCGGATTCGGCCAGCCGTGCGATCTCGTCGGCGACGATGACGCCTCCGCCGCCGCCGAAGATCCGGACATGCTCGGCCCCTGCCTTCCGCAGAGCGTCCGCCAGATATTCGAAGTACTCGACATGGCCGCCCTGATAGGAGCTGACCGCGACGCCCTGCGCGTCCTCGGTGAGCACCGCGTCCACCACCTCGCTGACCGCGCGATTGTGCCCGAGGTGGATCACCTCCGCGCCCTGGCTCTGCAGGATCCGGCGCATGATGTTGATCGCCGCGTCGTGTCCGTCGAAGAGGGCCGCGGAGGTGACGAAGCGAACGGGATGGATGGGCGTGTAGAGCGCGCTGCGGTCGGCCACGGGATTCCTCCGGCGAGTCCATTGGCGCCCGATACTAGGACGTCAAACTAATCTTACGGTGACAGTGATCACATCGCCAGATGCTCCGGTCGCGAATGCGGTTGTCCAGGTCGACGCCACCCGAGGTGCGGGGCGGGGGCTGCCCAGGAGTGATTTGTGTTGCCCGGCCTGCCGACTCGGACATACTGGGCGCATGGTGCGCGACGACAGGGCCGGGGCGGCGGTAGGGCGGCTGGTCGCCGACGGCGTGCTTTCCCGCGAGCAGGCCGATGCCGTACTCGCGGCGCTCGCTGTCGAGCAGGCCGCGGCGGCGCGCGGGAAGGTGCTCGCCGAGATCGCCGCGTACCTCGGTGCCGGTCTGGTGTTCGGCGGGATCTTCCTGGTGATGGCTTCGTCCTGGGAGGACCTGGGGCGGCCGGTCCGGGTGGGGGTGCTCGCTGTCGTGGCGGCCGGGCTGCTGTTCGGCGGAGTCCTGCTCGCCGGTGCGTTGTTCACCCGCCGGAGGGCGCACGGCGCCCGCGCCAGGCTCGCGGCGGCGTTGTTCGCACTCGCTTCCGTCGCGCTCGCCGGGGCCGTCGGCACCGCGTTCGAGGGCCGGAGCTTCGACGCCGCATGGGTTTTCGCGTGCCTGGCGGGAGCGGTGGTCGCGGTGCTCGGTTACCTCGCGCTGCCGTCGGTGCTCGGCATGCTCGCCTGCGCCTGCTTCGTGCCCGCGGCCGTCGCGGGGATGCTCACCGAGGTGTTCGACCTCGACGAAGTGTGGGCCGGCGTGGCGGTACTGCTGCTCGGTGGCGCGTGGTTCGCGCTGACCAGAATCGGCGCCCTGTTCGAAACCCAGGTCGGATATCTCATCGCGATCGTCACCTCCGTCGCAGCCGCCCAGAGCATCGACGTCAACGGCCGGACCTGGGCTTATGCGCTCACGGCGCTGGTTGCGCTGGTCTGCTTCGCCCTGTACGCGACCCAGCGGTCGGCGGTGCTCCTCATCGGCGGTGCCGTGTCCGTGGCGCTCGCCGCCGGCGAGGCCGTCGCCGAATGGACCGACGACGCACTCGGCGCGGCCGCCGTGGTCGTGGCGATCGGCGCCATCACCCTCGCCTTCGGCGCATTCCAGCTCACGCGATCCCAAAAGAAGCCCGGCTAGCTCCGCGAGTGGCACATCACGGAGAGCCATGCTCGCGTTTCGCCGCAGTCATGTGCCACTCGCCGGGTATGCCGGTGCGGTGAGTAGGCCGGGCTGGGTGCGGTGCGCCACCGACTGCCACCTGTCGGACATGCTCACCGGAGTGGACTCGGGTGGCCCACTGCATAGGCGTGGGATGAATCACATCGGCTTGGACGGTCTGTCGATACTTGGACATCCAACTATAGGGTGACCACATACCGCGTCGCGGTGTCCCGACTGGCTAGAAGAACAGGAACTGGCATGGTTCGCGAACTCACCCACTTCATCGGCGGGCAGCATGTGCCGGGCGCGTCCGGCAACTTCGGCGACGTCTTCGACCCCAACCTCGGGCAGGTGCAGGCCCGGGTGCCGTTGGCGAGCAAGCCCGAAGTCGAGGCGGCCATCGCGAACGCCGAGGCGGCGCAACGGGAGTGGGCCGCGTTCAATCCGCAGAAGCGGGCGCGCGTGCTGATGAAGTTCCTCACCCTGGTGCAGGACGAGATGGACTCGCTGGCCGCCCTGTTGTCCTCCGAGCACGGCAAGACCATCGCCGACGCCAAGGGCGACATCCAGCGCGGACTGGAGGTCATCGAATTCGCCACCGGCATCCCGCACCTGCTCAAAGGTGAGTACACCGAAAGCGCGGGCACCGGCATCGACGTCTATTCGATGCGCCAGCCGCTCGGCGTGGTCGCGGGCATCACCCCGTTCAACTTCCCTGCCATGATCCCGCTGTGGAAGGCCGGTCCCGCGCTGGCCACCGGCAACGCGTTCGTGCTCAAGCCCTCCGAGCGCGACCCCTCGGTGCCGCTGCGCCTGGCCGAACTGTTCCTCGAGGCCGGTCTGCCCGCCGGTGTGTTCAACGTGGTCAACGGGGACAAGGAAGCGGTCGACACGCTGCTGCACGACCCGCGGATCAAGGCCGTCGGCTTCGTCGGCTCCACCCCGATCGCGCAGTACATCTACGAGACCGCGACGGCGAACGGCAAGCGTGCCCAGTGCTTCGGCGGCGCGAAGAACCACGCGATCGTCATGCCGGACGCCGACCTCGACGACGTAGCCGACCAGCTGATCGGCGCGGGCTACGGTTCCGCGGGCGAACGCTGCATGGCCATCTCGGTGGCCGTTCCGGTCGGCGAGGAGACCGCCGACCGCCTGGTGGCGAAGCTGACCGAGCGGGTGCACAAGCTCAACGTCGGCCGCTCCGACGACCCCGGCGCCGACTTCGGCCCGCTGGTCGGCCAGGACGGGGTGAACCGCGTGAACGACTACGTCCAGCTCGGCATCGATGAGGGTGCCGAGCTGGTGGTGGACGGCCGCGGACTGGTGGTGGACGGCGCCGAGGACGGTTACTTCGTCGGCGCCACGCTGTTCGACAAGGTCACCGCCGACATGCGGATCTACCGGGAGGAGATTTTCGGCCCGGTACTCAGCGTGGTCCGCGCCAAGGACTACGAAGAAGGGTTGCGCCTGGCCAACGAGCACGAGTACGGCAACGGCGTCGCGATCTTCACCCGCGACGGCGACACCGCCCGCGACTTCGCCGCGCGGGTGCAGGTCGGCATGGTCGGCATCAACGTCCCGATCCCGGTGCCGATCGCGTACTACACCTTCGGCGGCTGGAAGCGTTCCGGCTTCGGCGATCTGAACCAGCACGGCCCGGATTCGATCCGCTTCTACACCAAGACCAAGACGGTGACGCAGCGCTGGCCCTCCGGCCTGAAGGAGAGCAACGCGTTCGTCATCCCGACCATGGACTGACGCCGATGTTCGACTTGAACGACGACGAAAAGGCGATCCGCGACACCGCGCGCGGCTTCGCCGACGAATTCCTCGCCCCGAACGCGCTGGAATGGGACGAGCAGAAGCATTTCCCGGTCGACGTGCTGCGCAAGGCGGGCCCGCTCGGGCTCGGCGGCATCTACGTCCGCGAGGACGTGGGCGGTTCGGGCCTGCGCAGGCTGGATGCCGTGCGTATCTTCGAGCAGCTGGCCACCGGCTGCCCGGCCATCGCCGCCTACATCTCCATCCACAACATGGCGACGTGGATGATCGACCGCTACGGCGACGAGGAACAGCGCAACCGCTGGCTGCCTCGCCTGACCACGATGGAGCTGCTGGCCAGCTACGCGCTGACCGAACCGGGCGTCGGCTCGGACGCGGCGGCGTTGGCCACCAAGGCCGTTCGCGACGGCGACGACTACATCTTCAACGGCGCCAAGCAGTTCATCTCCGGGGCGGGCGCCACCGACGTCTACGTTGTCATGGCGCGGACCGGCGACGCCGGGGCGCGTGGAATCTCGGCGTTCATCGTGCCCGCCGACACCCCCGGCGTCTCCTTCGGCGCGAACGAGAAGAAGATGGGCTGGAACGCGCAGCCGACTCGTCAGGTGATCTTCTCCGACGCCAGGATTCCGGCGGCCAACCGGCTCGGCGCGGAAGGCGACGGCTTCCGCATCGCGATGAACGGGCTCAACGGCGGCAGGCTCAATATCGCCGCGTGCTCGGTCGGCGGCGCGCAGGCGGCGCTGGACAAGACGGTGCCGTACCTCGCCGAGCGACATGCGTTCGGCAAACCGCTGTTGAAAAATCAGGCGCTGCAGTTCGAACTCGCGGACATGCGTACCCAATTGGAGGCCGCGCGCACCCTGCTGTGGCGGGCCGCGGCGGCCCTGGACGCCGATGCGCCGGACAAGGTCGAGCTGTGCGCCATGGCGAAACGGTTCGCGACAGACGCCGGTTTCGATGTGGCGAACAAAGCGCTGCAGTTGCACGGCGGCTACGGGTACCTGGCCGAGTACGGCGTAGAGAAGATCGTCCGGGATCTGCGGGTGCACCAGATTCTGGAAGGCACCAACGAAATCATGCGGGTGGTCGTCGCCCGCTCGGTGGTAGGAGCGGCATGAGCCAGCGAATGATCGACACCGCGCGCACCGCGCATGACGGAGCGGTGCGTCGGCTCGGCGCAGCCCGGAGTCGGCAGCCCGGCGTGACCACGCATGGCCCCGCTCATGCGCGAGAGGACATGGCATGACCGAACCAGAAGTACTGCTCGAACAGCGCGACGGGCTGGGCCTGATCACGCTGAACCGGCCGAAGGCGATCAACGCGCTGAATCATTCGATGGCCCTCGCCATTACGGATGCACTGCGCACTTGGGCCGATGACGACGCGGTGCGCACCGTTGTCGTCACGGGTGCGGGTGAGCGGGGGCTGTGCGCGGGCGGCGATATCGTCGCCATCCACGCCGACGCGAAAAATGGTGCGAACACCGCGGATTCGGCCACCGGCCGATTCTGGCGCGACGAGTACGTCCTGAACGCACTGATCGGCCGCTACCCGAAGCCGTACGTGGTGGTGATGGACGGCATCGTGATGGGCGGCGGCGTCGGCCTGTCCGGGCACGGCAGCCACCGCATCGTCACCGAACGGTCCAAGATCGGCATGCCGGAAGTGGGCATCGGCTTCGTTCCCGATGTCGGCGGCACCTATCTGCTCGCGCGCACCCCTGGCGAGATCGGCACCCATGTCGCGCTCACCACCGCGCGCATGAGCGCCGGTGACGCCATCGCGGCAGGCTTCGCCGACTATTTCGTCGCTTCGGCGGACCTGCCCGCTCTGCTCGAGACGCTGCGCTCGGAGACCGCCGATATCGCGATCGCCAAGTTCGCCACGGACGCGCCGGAATCCGCGGTGGTCGCCGGACAGGAATGGATCGACGCCTGCTACAGCGCCGACTCCGTCGAGGAGATCGTCGCGCGCTTGGCGGCGCACGAAGCGCCCGAGGCGCGGGCGGCCGCCGCCGAGGTTCTGGCGAAATCACCGGTCGCCCTGAAGGTCACACTGCGCTCACTCCGTGGCGCGCGCACCGCGCCGAACCTGGAGGCGGTGCTGAACGAGGAGTACCGGGTCTCGATCGCGTCGCTGTCCTCGCATGATCTGGTCGAGGGCATCCGCGCCCAGGTGATCGACAAGGACCGAACCCCCAAGTGGTCGCCCGCGACCCTCGACGAGGTCACGAAGGCGCAGGTGGACGCATATTTCGCCGAATTGGGCGAACAAGAGCTGGGCCTGGTGGCCCCGGAGGTGGCGTGATGAGCAAGCGAATCGGTTTCCTCGGCCTCGGCCACATGGGCGCGCCGATGGCGGCCAACCTGGTGCGGGCGGGTTACGAGGTGCTCGCCTTCGATCCGGTGCCGGCGGCGCGGGAACAGGCCGAGCGCGACGGCGCGACGGTGGTCGGCACGGCTACCGAGGCGGCCGCCGCCGACACCGTGATCACCATGTTGCCGAACGGCAAACTCGTCCTCGACGTGTACGCCGAACTCCTTCCGGTCGCCGCACCCGGCACGCTGTTCATCGACTGCTCCACCATCGACGTGGCCGACGCCAAAACCGCGGCCGAACGCGCCACCGACGCCGGACACCGCGCCCTGGACGCTCCCGTCTCCGGCGGTGTGGCCGGTGCGGCGGCGGGGACGCTGACTTTCATGGTCGGCGGCGCCGCCGAGGACTTCGCCGCCGCGCTTCCCGTGCTCGAGGTGATGGGCGGCAAAGTCGTGCGCTGCGGCGGCTCCGGCGTGGGCCAAGCGGCGAAGATCTGCAACAACATGCTGCTGGGCATCTCGATGATCGCCCTGTCGGAGTCGTTGGTGCTCGGCGAGAAGCTGGGCTTGAGCCACCAGTCGTTCTTCGACGTGGTCTCCACCGCCTCCGGTCAGAGCTGGGCGCTGACCAACTACTGCCCGGTGCCAGGTCCGGTGCCGACCAGCCCCGCCAACAATGACTACCAGCCCGGTTTCGCCACCGCTTTGATGACGAAGGACCTCGGTCTGGCCGCGAACGCGTTGCGCGAGAACAATGTCGACGGCCGGCTGGGAATACTCGCCGCCGAGATCTACACCCGGTTCAACCAGACGGATGCCGGGCGGGACTTCTCCGCTATCGTCACCGATGTCCGTAGCCGTTCTGACCAAGAGGGTGCCTGAAGATGAAAGCATCGCGAAGCGATTCCGTGGGGGGTGGCGGCCGGGTGACGGGCGGGCCCGACTTCGAGACGATTCTGCTGGAACGCAAGGGCCGGGTCGGCTGGATCACGCTGAACCGTCCCAAGGCGCTGAACGCACTGAACGCGCAGGTCCTCGACGACGTCATCGCCGCGCTCGACGAGCTCGAGCACGACGACGAGATCGGCGCCATCGTGATCACCGGGTCGGAACGGGCTTTCGCGGCGGGCGCCGATATCAAGGAGATGCAGCCCAAGTCGTACATGGACATGTTCCTCAACGACTATTTCGCCCGCTGGGACCGGCTGGCGCAGTTCCGCAAGCCCACGATCGCCGCGGTCGCGGGCTACGCCCTCGGCGGCGGCTGTGAGCTGGCCATGATCTGCGACATCCTGCTGGCGGCCGACACCGCCAAGTTCGGGCAGCCGGAGATCAAGCTGGGCGTCATCCCCGGCATCGGCGGCTCGCAGCGCCTGACCCGCGCGATCGGCAAGGCGAAGGCGATGGACCTGGTGCTCACCGGCCGCAATATGGACGCCGAGGAAGCCGAGCGCGCCGGCCTGGTCTCGCGGATCGTGCCCGCCGCGGAGCTGCTCGACACCGCACTCGAGGTCGCCGAGACCATCGCGTCGATGTCGCTGCCGGTCACGATGATCGCCAAGGAAGCGGTGAACCGCTCCTTCGAGACAACCCTCGCCGAGGGCCTGCGCTTCGAACGCCGCGTCTTCCACTCGCTGTTCGCGATCGAGGACCAGAAGGAAGGCATGACCGCCTTCGTCGAGAAACGCCCCGCGAAGTTCACCAACCGCTGACGGCGGTTGCGGAGCCGATAGCCTGAGCGAGACGGTAGCGATAAGGGCGGGGTCCTGCAGATGACCCGGCTGGTTCACTCGCTCAGGCGCTCGCGCCATTCAAGTGCGAGTCGCTGCCTGAGGCAGCCGATTTCGGCGAGCAGACGGCATGTGCGGGGAAGGACGGCCGGATGCTTCCCGCACGGACCCACCGCCTGGGGGCGTTCGCGCAACCGTGCCGTGCGTGGAGGTTTGCGGGGCGGTAGCGTGGACCCAGCCTGTCGGACACGGGATCATCCTCGCTTCCGACGTGCCTTTGTTCTGCACCGGGCTCCGAATTCGTATCGACCGATAAAGGAGGCGTAGGTGAAACAGAAAAAGATTCTGGCGGTGGTGACCAATCAGCCCACCTATGGGGAGAGCGAGCACCGAACCGGCTTGTGGCTGGGTGAACTCGTCCATTTCTACGACAAGGCGGTGAAGGCCGGCTACACCGTAGATGTGGTGAGCCCGGCGGGCGGCGAGGTGCCACTCGATCCCCGGAGCCTCGGCCGGTTGTTCGCCGACAAGACGGTTCGCAGTTATCTCGACGACCCGGCCTTCATGAACGCCCTGAAAACCACCGTTTCTATTGCCGACGTAGATCCGGACGACTACTCCACGATCTTCTTAACGGGGGGTCACGGCACCATGTGGGACTTTCCCGACAACGCCGATTTGCAGCGAACAGCCCAAGCAATTTACGCCGGGGGCGGCATCGTCTCCTCGGTCTGTCACGGCGCCTGCGCGCTCATCAACCTCCGTGACGCCGACGGGAATCCGCTCGTCCAGAACCGTACCGTCACAGGCTTCGCGACGGTCGAGGAAAGACTTGCCGGCGTGAAGAGCAGGGTGCCTTTCCTCTTGGAGGACGAATTGCGCGCCAAGGGAGCCAACTATGTGCGCTCCACCATCCCGATGACGCCGCATGCGGTGCGTGACGGCCGTCTGATCACGGGCCAGAACCCGGTGTCCACCAAGGTGGTCAGCGACTCGATTCTCGCTGCCTTGGCTGAGAGCGAGTAACGAAACGCCATCTCGACCCCAAAGCTGCCAACCTCGAATCTCGAAGCGCGGCCGAACTCGATGCCGTGCGTGTGCATCGGCGTGGATACGCCGTGGGTTACCCGGAGGACATCGGTGTGGGCGCGACGATTTCGGCTGGTGTGCGCTCGGTGCCGCTTTCCGGCCGGGGGGAGCCTTTGCCGGTGGCGAGTAGTCCGGCGATGGTGGCGCCGAGGGCGACTGTGACCGCAACCGCGGCGATGAGTTTGCGCCGGTCCACGGTGGGGGGAACCAAGGGGGCTCCGGCGCGGACGCGGGGCATTCGGAGGTCGCCGCCGCGTCGGTCGGTGGCCAGCAGGACAGCCCCGCGTGCCGAGACCAGGTCCGGTTCCGGGTCGTAGATGATCGGCAGGTCGACCAGTTCGGCCAGCTCGGACCGGATGCTGGGACTGCGGGTGCAGCCGCCGAGCAGCACCATGGCCTCCGGTCGTACGCCGGTTTCATCGATGAGCTGGCGCACGAACGACGCGGAGTGGTGGATGCCCGCGGAAAAGAGCTCGGTCAGGTCGCTGCGGGTCAGCACGGCTCGGTCGCCGGTGTCGGTATCGATCGCCGTGACGACCCTGGCGTCGCTCAACTCCTCGCGATGACGCCTGCTGGTCGGCTTGTCGGTGAGCACGCCGTCGCGAGCCAGCCGCCAGCGCAGCAGGGCGTCGTAGCCGTCGCCGCCGAGCACCGTGCTGCGTCTGCTGGACAGGATCGTGTCGGTGCGGCAATCGGCGTGGGTGATGGTCAGCCCGGAGCTGCCCAGGTCGTACAGGATCACCGAGCCGCTGTCCGGAAGTTGCCCGGTGAAGCGCAGGTAGCGCAGCTGGGCGAGCGGTTCCTCGACGATGGTGAGCCTGCGCGCGCCCGCACCGGCGCGGATGGCATCGGCATGCAGGGGACAGCGGCAGGTGACGGCCGTTCCGGAGACCAGCTCGTCACGCGCGCCTGCGGCGCCCATCATCTGGTGGATCGCCTCGAAGACCGACTCCTCGACACCGCCGCCCGCCCGCCGGGGCACCTCGCAGTGATCGATCGGGGGGAGATGTGGCTGATCGGAGTGTGTCAGCATCGCGTGTGCGCCTCCAGCGCCCGCCGATACACCCAAGACCAGCACCATGATTTACATGGTGAACCCTTTCCCTGCCGCTGCCAAGATGACGGGCCCGGCAATTCGTCGTTCGGATGCGCGGTAGTCACTTTCCGATCGGGACACCAGGAGGATGCGACCGACCGGTACTTTCGCTCATCGCGCCGCGTTGGCCGACCAGCGCGCCGTTCCCTCCCCGGTGTCGAAGTCGCCCGCGGCGTGGCGGAATTCGGCCAGCAGTTGCAGCAGGGTGTGCAGCCGGTCCGGCGGGAGCCCCGGGAGCGAGAAGACCTTCTCGTTGAGTTCCTTCGTCGCTTTCGCCACCAATTCTCTTCCGGCATCGGTGATTTCGATCAACGTGGCGCGCCGATCGCTGGGATGCGGCACGCGCTCGACGAGTTTCGCCGCCTCCAGTCGGTCGACGGTGTTGGTCACGCTGGTGGGGTGCACCTGCAAGCGCGCGCTGGCCTTCGCCATCGGCAGCGCACCGGTCTTGCTGAAGTTGAGCAGCATGAGCAGCTCGTAGCGCGAGAAGGTCAAACCGGTCGGTTTCAGCGCTTCGTCGACCCGTGCCATCACGATTTGCTGGGCGCGCACCAGCGAGGTCACCGCGGCCATGCCGTCGGCGACGTCGCCCCAGCCGTGGCCGACCCACTGACGGTGGGCCTCCTCGATCGGGTCCAGCGGAAGCGGGCGTGGCCGAGACATATTTCGATCATTCCATGCGGCCGACCGCAGCCGGGGACATCCGACCAGCCTTCGGATCACGGTGAGCGCAATACTGGTCCCCGCCGCCCGCCCCGGGCACTATCTACAACGAGGCGGGCGTGGCTGAGTGGTTCAGGCAACGGTCTGCAAAGCCGTTTACGCGGGTTCGATTCCCGCCGCTCGCTCCAAATACCCTCGAGGCTTACCGGTGAGTGGCACATGGCTGCGGCAGAACGCGAGAAGACCCCTCCATGGTGTGCCACTCGCGTGCGTGCCGGGCGGTGGGTCAGGCGGCCGCGCTCGGCTCGTTGTACGCCACTGCTGAGCCGAGTACTTCGAGGCGTACTCGCTGTCCGGTGGCGGGGGCGTCGACGCTGACTCGGCGGACTCGCACCGGGGTGGTGGTGCCTTCCAGGTCGATCGTCAGGATGACGTCGGCGCCGCGGAACTCGACGGCGCGGATTCGGCCGCTGTCCGGCTCGCCTTCGGGAACCGTCTGGGCGACAAGTTGTTCCGGTCGCATCATGATGGTCACTGCTCCGGCCGGTGCGTTGCGCTGTACCGGGATACGGCCGAGTGCGCACTTCGCCACGTCGGCCTCGACCACCGCGTCGAGCAGCACGCAGTCGCCGAGGAAGCGGGCGGTGAACAGGTCCCTCGGTGTGCCGTAGACCTCCTCCGGCGTGCCGACCTGGGTGAAGCGTCCTTCGCGCATCACCGCGACCTGCTCGGCGAAGCTCAACGCCTCCTCCTGGTCGTGGGTCACCAGAATGCTGGTCATGCCGGCCGCGCGCAGGGTGTCGGCCACCGCCTGCCTGGTCGTCGCGCGCAGGCCCGCGTCCAGTGCGCTGAACGGCTCGTCCAGCAGCATCACGGAGGGCTTGCGGGCCAGCGCGCGGGCCAGGGCGACGCGCTGCTGCTGGCCGCCGGACAGCTGGTGCGGTCGCCGGTCGGCATAGGACGGGTCCAGGGACACCATCTCCAGCAATTCCCGCACCCGATCGCGGCTGCGGCGGCGTAGGCCGGGTAACCCGTAGGCGATGTTCTGGCCCACGGTCAGGTGCGGGAACAGCGCGCCGTCCTGCGCGACGTAGCCGATGTTGCGCCGCTGTGGTGGCACCGAGACACGGTCGCCGACAATGGTTTCCGAACCGATCGATACCGAACCGGCGTCCGGCGACTCGAATCCCGCGATGACCCGCAGCAGCGTGGTCTTACCGCACCCGGACGAGCCGACCACGGCGGTGGCGGTGTGATCGGGCACGTCGAGGGTGACCCCGCCGAGTACCTGGGTGTGCCCGAACGTCTTGGACACGTCCGCGACGACAACGCGACTCATATCCCAGCCGCCTTCCGAGAGTGGGTGAACAGCAGATACGTCACCGGCACCGCGGCGGCGATCATGATCAGGGCGTACGGCGCGGCGGCCGCATAGTCCAATTCGCCCGAGAGCGCCCAGAACCGCATCGCCAGCGTGCGAGTTCCGTTGGGTGCGAGCAGCAGTGTCGCGGTCAGCTCGGTCGCCACCGCCACGAACACCAGCGCTGCCGCGGAGGCCGCGGCCGGCGCGGTGAGCCGGAGGGTGACCAGGCAGAAGGTGGCCGGTCCCGATTTGCCCAGCGAGCGGGACGCCTCCTCCAAGCCGACCGGCACCTGGGCGAGCCCGGCCCGCACGCTGACCAGTGCCCTGGGCAGGAACAGCAGGACATACGCCGCGATCACCATGAACACCGTCTGATAGAGCGGCGGCGCCCACCGGATGGTCACGGTCACCATGGCCAGCGCGATCACGATGCCGGGCAGCGAACTCGTGATGTAGTTCGCGCCTTCGACCAGCCGCGCGAAGGCCGAGGTGGAGCGCACCGCGATCCACGCGACCGGAAACGCGCACAGCGTGGTGAGCAGCGCGGCGAACGCCGCGAGGCCGACCGTCTGGCCCAGCGCGTTGCCGATCTCGGTGGCATCCCACACGGCCGTGCCGCCGATGCTCAGCCAGCGCCCGATCGTCCACAGCGGCACGCCGAGCGCGCCCGCGGTCACCGCGACGAGCACCCCTAGGACCGGTATCGCGCCGATGCCCAAAGGGATCCGGGCCGCGACGCGCGGCGCCCCACCGCCGATCCGTGCGTAGCGGGCCCCGCCGCGCAGCCCGGCCTCGGCCCCGAGCAGCGCCAGGCAGCACAGCACGAGCACGCCCGCGAGCATGCTGCCCGCCGGTCCGGCGAAACTGGACTGGTACTGCTCGAAGATGGCCGTGGTGAACGTGTCGAACCGGACCATGACGAAAGCGCCGTATTCGGCGAGCAGGTGCAGCGCGATGAGCAGCCCACCGCCGAGGATTGCCAGCCGCAACTGTGGCAGCACGATCCGGGCGAACACCGCCACCGGCCCGGAGCCGAGCGCCCGCGCCGACTCCTCCACCGCTGGGTCGAGGCGTCGCAGCGTGGCCGCGGCGGGCAGATACACCAGCGGGAAGTAGGACATCGTCGAGATCACCACGCCTGCCCACAAGCCGTGCATGCCAGGGAAGACGCTGACCCACGCATAGCTGTTGACGAATGCGGGCACCGCGAGCGGCGCCGCGAAAAGCGGCCCCCACCAGGACTTCCCCGGAACGTCGGTGCGCTCGACCACCCAGGCCAGCCCGACGCCGAGCGTCACGCAGACGGGTACGGTGCACACCACCAGCCCGAGCGTATTGCGCAGCAGCTCAGCGACTCTGGGCCGGAACACCAACTCGGCCGCTTGCTCGGAACCGGTGGAGAAGACCGTCGAGACGATGTACCCCAGCGGCACGAACGTCGCCGCCACCAGTAGCAGCGCGACGCCCGTGACGAGGGGCCCCGGCCTGCCGACCCGGGGCGCGGCGACAACGGTCCGCAGTGCCACGGCTACAGCAGACCCGCTTCGGTCATCAGCGCGGTGACCTTCTTGGAGTCGAGCTTCGAGGGATCGATCGCCGGGGCCTGCAACTCGGCCAGCGGCGGCAGCGCCGGGTTGGCGGCCACGCCGCTGGCGACCGGGTACTCCAGCGACGTGCCGTCGCGCAGCACCTCTTGTCCGGCCTTACCGGTGATGAACGCCAGGAACTTCTGCGCCGCCTCCTGCTTCTTGCTCGACTTCAGCACGCCGCCGCCGGAGATGCTGACGAACGCGCCGGGGTCTTGGTTCTTGAAGTAGTGCAGCGCGGTATCGCCGCTGCTCTCCTTGGTTTTCGCCTGGTCGCGGTACCAGTAGTAGTGGTAGATGACGCCGCCGTCGGGGCTGCCGGAATTGACCGCCTTCATGGTGGCCACGTTGTTCGGGAACGGCGTCGCGTTCTCTTTCATGCCCTTCAGCCAGGCGCGGGTGGCGTCCTCGCCCTTCAGCGCGAGCAGGCCCGCGACGATGGCCTGGAAGTCGGCGCCGGACACGCCCGCGCCCCAGCGGCCCTTCCACTGCGGCTGCGCCAGATCGAGCAGCGAGGCGGGCAGCTGTCCGGGCTGGACTTTGTTCTTGTTGTAGACGAACACCGTCGCGCGCGCCGCGATGCCGGTCCACTTGCCGCTGGACGGACGGAACTGCGCGGGCACCTGCTTCACGGTCTCGGGGTCCACGTCGGCGAACAGCCCCGCGTTCTCCACCAGCGCCATCGCGGGAGAATTCTCGGTCAAGAAGACGTCGGCGGGCGAGGCCGCGCCCTCGGCTACCAGTTGATTGCCCAGCGCGGTGTCGCCACCCTGCCGCAACGTCACCTTGATGCCGGTTTCCTTGGTGAACGCGTCAGCCCATTCCTTGGTGAGGGATTCGTGCTGCGCGTTGTAGACGGTGATCTCGTTCGCGTCGTCCGAGGTATTCGTGCAGGCCGTCATGCCGAGTGCCGTCATCGCAACGGCCAGTCCAGCGGCAATCGTCTTCCATCTGACCGGCTTCATCCTCGTCCTTCCGAGCGCGTCCAGTGCCCCGTGCGTATGTTGAGGCTTACCTAAGGAAGATACCGCCTCCGACGTGCGCGAACGGTCTCGGTCTCGCGGCGGATTCCGGGAATTCGTCCGCTCGTTACGTCAGCCCCGAGAAGTCGCGCAGCACAACATGATTGCGATCGGCGCAGGTGCCGAACGCGTAATCCGGCAGCAGTCCGAAATACTCGCCGCGGGTGAGGGCGCTCCAGCGCCGCGCGCCCTCGGTGCGGGTCTTGTAGAAGTTGACCATGTAGCCGCCCTCGTAGAGGCGCAGCAGGCTGTAGCCGCCCGGATACTCCTTGATCGCGGCGACCTCCAGGAATTCCACCGCGCAGTGCGCGTCCGGCCGGGTTCGCCGGTTGCGATGGGTATGGCCGCTGTGGTGCAGGAAGACGCCGGGGCACCGGGTGTAGAGCGCTTGCAGTTCGGCGCTGTCGCGTCCGTTGAGCACGAAGCCGGGCCCGGCGATGTTGGTCAGCCCGGACTCCGTGGTGACGGGGTGGTGGCCGAACATGAGCGTCGGCCGGTCCGGGTCCCCGCCCAAGCGCTCGGCGAGCAGATCGAATTGCGGGCGATCGATGGACCCGCCCGCGCCGTCCAGTTCGCTGGTGTCCAATCCCAGCACGCGCAGGCCGCCGATCTCGTCTTCGATCAGCTGCTGGCGCGGGGAGAAGGCTTCGGCCCAGCAGTCGTGGTGCCCCGCGGGTGCGGCTGCGCACCGGGCGTATTCGGGACCCCGGTGCGGGCGGTCGTGATTGCCGCGCACGGCCAGGTAGTCCTTGCCGAGCGAGCCCCAGGCGTCGAGGTGGGCGCGCACCGCGCGGGCTTCGTGCTCGGAGGCTTCGGCGGTGAGGTCGCCCGCGACCAGCAGGCGCTCGGCTGCGCGGTCGGGGCGGCGCAGGTCGTCCAGCATCGCGGCCAGCATCACCTCGGGGTAAGGCGCCGAGCCGGGGTCCTGCCGGAAACCCGGCGGCAGTTCGCCGACGATCAGACCGCTGACCTGCTCGCCGTAGTGCACGTCGTTGGCCAGGGCGATCGTGCGTAGCCTGCGGCCGGGCGGCGGGAGCAGCGTGGTGAACTCACCGCGTGCTTCCGGCGCCACCGGACCGGATGTGGTGAGCGAGAGGGCAGGAGTCGCGCGACGGCCCGCCGACCATGCCTCGAAGCGGTAGGCGCGGCCCGGTTCGAGCCCGTCGATCTCGGCATAGTGGAACGGTGTCGGCCGGTCGTCGGCGTATACCGGCGCCGGTATACGCGGGGAATCGGCGGGGCCGATGCGCACCTGCGTGTCGGCGTCCACCGGGATCAATCGGCCGGCCGGGTCGGGCGCGAGGGTGGTCCAGGTGAGGACGACCGAGGTGTCGGTGATCGTGACCACTTCGAGATCCGTGGCGACGAGTGGATTATGCTGCGCCCGAGCATTTTTCGCCTGTCCGGCGAAGGGGAGCAGCGCGGCGAGGCCGAGCGCCCCGAGTACGGTCCTGCGGGTCGGCCCGCAGCAGCTCATCGGTGTGTGCATCGGGTCAGCGCGTGCCCTCCGCGGAGCGGGCCTTCCACTTGCCGGCTTCTCTCTTCAGGTGCTCGGTCCTCACTGGCTGCTGGTCATCGTGTCGAACGCGGCGCGGTCGATCCGTCGGATGCCCGCCCGGTAAGCCATGCCGACCTCCGGTCCGCCCCGATGTCCGGGAACGTTACGGCAACCGACGTGCCCGGCAGATCGGAAACCAGACCGGCGGGACCGTTCGCGAGCTTACGGAAGCCGGTGCCGAACGGACCCGCATGGGCCTGATCAGGCGTCGGACTCCGCGAGCGCGCCATACCAGCGTGCGGTGTCGGTGTACTGGTGCAGCCGCGTGATGCGGCCGTCGTCGTCCACCTGCCACAGGTGCACGAACTCGGCGTCGTACTCGCGGCCGGTGGCGCGGGCAGCGCCGCGATAGTGACCGGTCACCACGACGGTGCCATCGGTGGTCTCGTGCCAGGTCTCGTCGTACGGCGCGGTGTCGAACTCCCGGTCGACCGCGCCCCAGATGCGGGTCATCGCCTCGAGCGGGCCGTGGAAGGTGCCGCCCGCGCCGCACGGCATGCCCGGCGCGGTTTGCGCCAGGAACTCCGGATGCAACAGGGCCAGGATCGACGGGCCGTCGCCAACCTGGGTCGCGGCGTAGAAACCCTTGACGACCTCGAACTTCGCTGACATGTCGGACTCCTTCTAATATGTTCGTTCTAGAACGATCATATTAAAAGCGTGCTCGCGGGAAGGCCAGAATCTGTGGCGGCCGTCATGCCGTCGGATTCGAGGGTGGGTTGCCTGGTGCTTGCCACGCAATCGCGGCTACCATTCGAACATGGGTTCGACAAGCGATGACGTGCCGCGAACCGAGGGCACGGAACCGGAGCTGGTCTACCCGAACCGGACGGGCCACTACTACCGGACGCTGACCTATCCGCCGCGGCCGGTCTGGGTCCGGCTGGACGCGATCCTGGTCCGCGACCCCGGTACCCCGCGGCATGTGAACGGCGCGGGTGTGATCATGCGCGGCGAGCGCCCGGGAACCCTCACGCATTGGCTGCCCACCGTCGACGGCGACTGGATGGGTCGCGTGAACTACAGCATCCAGTTCGCCGACGGGCGCCCGGATCTGCATGTGCGGGACCAGCTGGTCCCCGCCTATGCGCTGCGCCCGCGGCGCGGCCCCTCCGCCTCTCCTGGCCTCTCCGACCCTCCGGGTCTTTAGGCTCCCACGTCCCATCTTCGGCAGTTGCTTACGAGCGGTAGTTGTGCGGATGTCTCCAGGCTGTCGGTGACTGAGCTGGTCGGTGAAAGTTCTGGTACGGGAAGGCTTTGCGAGTGGTGTCGAACTCGTAGCCACCAGTTTGCCTGTGCTGGCAACTCTTCCGAGCCCCCTGTGAGCGCCCCTGGCGAGCGGGTTTGCCGGCACGTGCGGTGGTGGACGAGTGGGTTGTCCGGCTGGTAGCCGATCCGGTTGTCGCTGTGGGGGGCCGGTGATACGTTGCCCGGCATGGGATTTCAGTTGCCGCATCCCGAGGTGCTGTGGGCGCGCGTGACCGTCTTGGACGTGATCACCTCCGCGACCCATGCCGACCAGCGGGCTGCGGGCGGAGAGGAGATCGGGCAGACGGCCAGAGTGGCAGGTGGCCGGCTGATCAACGACGACGGCGAGGGCAATTGGTACTCGCTGGTCAGATATCCCGGTGAGCGTGCGCTCCTATTCGGCAGGGACGAGGACAACGAGGTCGCGGGGACCGCCTACGATCCGCTGGCCGCGGCGCCCGGCTGGGTGCGCGCGGTGGATCCGGCGACGAATCTGCCCGGCGGCGTCGACGGTCCGGTCACCTTCGTGCGCTGGTGGGAATTCGGTCGCTGGCAGCACACGCCGACCGATCTCGACGATGGTCTGGAGATGAGTCTCAGCGCCGCCGCCGACCGGGAAGGCTTCACCGGCAGCGTCATGAGCGCCGCGATCCATGCGAAATGGGTGGAGATGGACTACGAGGCGGGCAAGCTGACCGCTCGCACCGTCGACCCCACCGCCTTGAACGCGCTGTGCGACGCCACCGAAAACGGCACCCTCACCAAAGCCCACCTCTACTTTCTCCAGCCGGGCCTGACCGCGCCCGCGTTCACCTACCTCTCCGCGGCCGGCGTCCTGAGCGCCACCGACAAGCCGACCGCACCCCTGCCGTGATCGTCCAGCCGTAGACGACACCCGACCACTCCGATGAAGGGCTCCCGGTTACCGGGAGCCCTTCTCTCGTATCCGCCCACGTTCGATGTCTCAGGTCGCGTACATGCCGATGACCGGCTTCCTCGACGGTTCCAGGGCTGCCAGCAGCGTCCGCATGACATCGGCGCCGACCGCGACGCAACCCGCGGTCGGCCTGCCCGCCTCGACGTGGACGAAGAAGGCCGAGCCCTGCTTCGGCACGACGGGGAAACGGTTGTAGTCGATGACCAGCGCGTAGTTGTACTGCGGCTCGGTTCGTCCGAGGTTCTCGCTCAGGCTGGTGTCGAACGGGCACTCGCCCTCGGCGCATTGATATTTCTGGTTGTACAGCGGGCTCTCCGTGTCGGACACCCACCACCAGGTGTTCGACTGGTCCAGCGACAGATACGGAAGCTTGGCGCCCACGTCGGGTAGCCGCCCGAAGCTTTCGGTCAACGCGAAAGTTCCCTCCGGCGTGAACGCGGCGCCTTCCCTGGCCTCCCGGGAGATCCCTCCCGTGCCGACCCAGGCGGGTACCGCGAACGTGCGTTTCCACTGCCGAAGCCGGTTGCGCTGCCAGAATTCCAGCGTCCCACGATTCGCGCCCGCAGGCGCCGTCACCCAGACGACCTGAGTTCCCGGAATCGCGTCCGTGTCGAACGGTGGCCGGTCGCCGGTGATCTCGCGCAACAGCACGATGCCGAGTGCTGCGACCACTACCACGACGGTCGCGACGACCACCGTCCACTTGCGTGCCGGCCTGTTCTGGGCTGATTTATCTCCCAACGGTGTTCACGCTCCTATGAGATGGCTAGGTCGGGCGCACGTATGCCCGTTCCGGCGAATTGTGAACGGGCCGCCTGCTCCCGGGTGCAGAGTGGGCGGCGCCGATCAACGCAGTGACACCGTAGGCGCTCTGGCGGGACGCGGGAACCAGTTCGGGCCGGCATCCAGTTCGCCCTTGGAAGCGGATCCTGGTCACACCTGAGGTTAATAACGTTGTGGCGCAATGTATTCAGATGGCAACGCCATGGTATGCTCTGCGCGCAGAGTCACTGGCTCCAGCAACTACACGATCAGCACGGGGGGCGTGCAGCTGATCATCACCGTATCGCCCGGATTTCCCGAACCGCTGCCATGGTTGCGTGGCGCCCGCGAACCCGAATCAGCTATCCGATAGGAGTACGGTGGGCAACCAACTCGAGGCAGACGTAACGATCCTGTCTCCCAATGACGGCGGTCCGCGCGACCCGCACTCTTGCTCGCTCATCATCGTGCACGCCAACGAAGGCCCGGCCGAGGGCTCGCTCGAGGGACTGCTCAACTACCTCGCCCAGCCAGAGGTGCGGGCGTCGTACACGATGGTCGTCGGCGCCGACGGCCGCATCGGGCGCAGCAACGATGACGACTACATCCCGTGGGCCGCAGGCTCACCCGCCAACGAGCGCGGACTGCACCTGTGTTTCCTCGGGTGGTCGCGGCAGCTCCGCGACGAATGGCTCTCGCGCCCGGCTCAGCTGGACGCCGGCGCCCGCGTGCTGCGCGACTGGTCCGACCGTTACGGCATTCCGCTCGTGAAACTCACCGCCGACCAGATGCGCGCGGGAGATTCCGGCGTCGGCGGCCACGGCGACACCGCTGAGGCCTGGTACGACACCAACCACACCGACCCTGGTGCAGAGTTCCCGTGGGATGTCCTGTTGGCCAAGGCAATAGAATCGGCACAGGCGACGACATGATCCCGACCAGGCTCGCGAGCTCGACGAAATGCAGCCGTGAGCCGGCTCGCTGGTCCATACGATCCGTAGCCGACGGTGACACGATGCTCCTTCGGACGTGAGCGGGCTGTCGAATTCGACGTGGGCTTGATCCGCATAGACCAGCGCGCATTTGCCCGAGGCATGATCAGCGTGTGCGCCACTCGAGTTCTGGCCACACCGGCACCGGCGTCGCCGCGCCGCGCAGCTGCTCGTCGAGGAAGCCGGTGACAACGCTGCGGGTGATCGCCGTGGCACGTTCGGCGGGCAGTGACCCGCATCGCGCTGTCGACGGCACGAGCGCGGGTAGGTCGGTTGCCGCGTAGTGCTCCGCACCGCGGATCGTGCCGAGCGTGAACGCCGGGCTGTCCGAAGCGAACCGGATCCACGACGCGTGCAGCATGTCGCCGGAGGCGAGCATGAGCACGGGCCGGTCGACGCCGCCGCGCTCGACATCGGTGTTGTCGGTCCAACCCGCTGGGCCGTCGAGCACCACGCCCGCCCGGACGCGCGGTTCGGCGCGCATCGCGGCCACCGTGGTCAGTCCTCCGTAGGAGTGGCCCGCCACCGCGATCCGGGCCAGGTCGACGTGCGCGCCGACGACCGGGAGCGTGCGGAGTTCGTCGAGAACCAGGCGCACATCGGCGACACGGATGTCCAGTGCGCGGCGCATGTATTCGGCGTCGTCGTACGCAGGCGGAGTGCCGAGCACGAGCTTGCCGTGCACCTCGACCGCCGGGGTCTCGCCCGGGTGGTCGACGCCGATCACGACGTAGCCGCGCGAGGCGAGATCGGCGGCGAGGCCCGAGGCGAGCCAGCGCGGCGTGCCGAGACCGGGGGAGTACACCACCACCGGCAAGGGCCCGAGCGCGGTGTCCAGCGGCGCGTCCTGTCCGGCCGCGACCGTTGCGGCGAGCATCGCGGGCACGGCGCTGGGCTCGCGCAGCCACAGCGCCGCATCGGTCGCGAGCAGCGCCGCTGCGACCGGGTTGGACGCGGGAACATAGTGCGCTGGAATCGCAGGGGCGGCAGCTGGATACCAGACCGACACCGGCAACTCTCGGCCACCGGCCGCGACGGTCCTGTCGGTGCGACCGACGAGATATCCGCCGGTCGGCGCGGGCACGTCGGCGTGTGCGAGCCCGGCGAAGTAGGCGCCGCTGATGAAGACCACGAGCGCGGCAGCGAACCCGGAGACGGCGCGAGCGATCATCGTCGGTCACCACCCGGACCCGCCATCCGTCGCGCCAGCGGGCCCGTACTCGATCGGCCGGCCTCGATCTCGGGCAGACCCACCTGCCGGGCGCACACTTCTGGGCTGTCAGCGCCGCGATGCTCCCGCTGCGGCGGGGCGTGGAAGCCTCTCGCGGCGCGCCCCCGCCCCGTCCCGGAATGTCCCAGGGTGCGGTTCGCGCGCATCGAATCATCTGCCCGTCCGCGCGGGTGGATCTCGTCTGCCAGCCACTGGAGATCGTCGATGAGGGATTTATACCCGACGGTCTGCGCTATGAGCTGCATCTGAACCGCGCGTTCCGGATCAACCGAGGCGCTGCCCGCAATCTCAGTCGCGTGGTCGATTTCCAGGTCGGGGCAGGGTCGGCAAGTTGCCCGCCGCGCCGATCGTCTCGTCGCCAAGGTGGGTTCGCCCAGTCCAGGCAAGCAGTGCCTCGGCGCGCGTAGGTGCAGCTGTGTCGCGGAGTGAGTCAGAGAATCCGAACTGCCGGGTGCCACCTATGCCAGCGACGTGCATTGGGGTCCGGGGGGCAAAGCCCGCCGGGGGGGTGTGGGGGTTGCATCCCCACAAAACACGAAGGACGAGCCCCGGCTCACGCATTCCGCGAGCAAGGCTCGTCCAGCTCGTACGTGCCCTCGGTAGGATTCGAACCTACGGCCTTCTGCTCCGGAGGCAGACGCTCTATCCCCTGAGCTACGAGGGCGGGATAGGGCTCGGTCGGGCCGGATGGCGGTCCGATCGGGCTGGGTCAGCCTATCGTATCGACCGCCGTCCGCCAAAAAGCGCGGCGGGCGGCATGGTTTCGGGTCACCTCGCGGGGAGGGGAGCGGCGCCGCGGGCGGTGAGCATCGTGGTGATCAGGGCGGATTCGCCGCGCTGGGTTTTGGCCATGGTGTCGGCGAGGGTGCGCACCGCGGTGGTTTCGGCGTGCTGGGCGGCGTAGTCGATCATCGGCAGGCCGCCCTCGTGGTGGCGCAGCATCAGCTGCAGGAACATCGTGTCGAGTGCGGATCCGGTGGCCTGCCGCAGCGCGGCGAGTTCGGTGGGCGTGGCCATGCCGGGCATGGCGGACACCGGGCCGGAATGGTGCGAACTCGGCTCGGAATGTTCGTGGCCGCCCATCGGTTCGGTCATCCAGCCCATGTACCCGTCCACGCCTTGCGCGGGTTCGCCCCACAGTTGCAGCCAGCCCTGCATGCGGCCGATCTGGTTCTGCTGCGTGGTGAGGATGTCGTAGGCGAGGCGGCGTACCTCGGTGTCGGTGGAACGAACCAGCACCACGCCCGCCATTTCCACCGCTTGGGCGTGATGCGCCGACATGTCCTGACTGAAGCCCACGTCGACGGGTCCGGGATCCGGCTCGCTGGAACTGTCCAGCGGAATCCGCGCCAGCACGCCGATCGCGAAGCCGATCAGCATGGCGCCGATGGTGCCGAGGATCACCAGCGCGGTGCGCTGACGCCGGAACTGGCGGCCGAGACCGGATTCGGTCTCGACGTCGTCCGGGACCTCGCTTGCGGGCACATTATCGGCGGACGCCGCTGCCTCGCGCCCCGACCTGGTCTCGGTGTTGTCCGAGGCGTCGGCGGGCACTTTTCCGGCGGATGCCGCCGGCTCACGCCCCGGTCCGGTGTTGTCCGCGACGTCGTCGACGGGCACTTTGTCGGTTGGCATTACTGCCCCGCACCCGGTGCGGGCTGCCTCGGCGCCGGCGCGCCGGGCACACCGGGAAGAGCGGGCACGCCGGGGACGCCCGGCAGGCCACCCGGGGGCATGCCGCCGAACTCGGATGGGTCCGGTTGCAGACCTTTGCCGTCCATCGGCACCGCATCGGGCCCGGGCGGAGTCGGGTCGAACGGCGGAGGGTTGTCGGTGTCGAAGACGATGGTCGAGCAGTCCGCGCCGACCTCGGGATAGGTGTAGGAGTTCAACCGCAGCGCGGTGATGAACTGGCCGACCCGCTTGTCATCAGGGCTGTCCAGCTTCAACTGATGCCCCCAGGACTGCAGCGACACCGCCGCATCCAGCCCCGGGTAGGGCGACATCATCGTGTACGGCTTGCCCTCGACCTTCGCCTTCAGCGTCTCGATCCCGTCGGCGTTCACCTTGTCGGGGTTGTAGGCGATCCATACGGCGCCGTGTTCGAGTGAGTGCACCGCGTTCTCCACCCGGATCGGCTTGGTGTAGACCGTGCCGGTGCAGGTCGCCCAGGACTGGTCGTGCGGGCCGCCGAACGGCGGCGCCTGGTCGTAGGCCACCCGCTGGCTCGCGCTGATGTGCAGGCCCGCGGGGTATTCCTTCTTCACTACGCCCGCGATCCCGTCGGAGGGATCCTTCCGCTCCGCGCTCGGTGTGTACTTGTCCAGCTCGGCCTTCTCCTGGTACTTGGGGACCAGGTTGTAGGCCAAGGCGCCGATCAATGCGATGATGACTACGGCCGCGCCGATGGCCAGCCAGGGGATCTGGCGATTCTTCTTCGTAAGTTGCCCTTGCTTGCCCCGCTTGCGGGGAGCCGACAACTTCGCCGCGGCCTTGGCGGCCTTGGCCGATTTGGCGCTGGGATTGTTCGGCATCGCTCGTTGTGCTCTTTCGACGTGGTGGATCCGCTGGCTGCGCAGTGCCCACCCCGTGGTGTACACCCGCCAAGACCATAGGATAGAGACTCGTGACTCCAGCTGACCTTGCAGATCTCCTTCGCGCCACCGCGGCGAAGGTGCTTGTCGAACGTGGACTGGACCCTGCGGTCCTGCCCGACGAGGTCAACGTGGAGCGTCCCCGTAACCCGGAACACGGCGACTATGCCACGAATGTCGCGATGCAGGTGGCCAAGCGCGCCGGAACCAAGCCGCGCGAGCTGGCGACCTGGCTGGCCGACGCACTGGCCGACGCGGACGGCGTCGCCGCCGCCGAGGTCGCCGGACCCGGCTTCCTGAACATCCGCCTCGCCGCCTCAGCGCAGGGCGCGATCATCGAGCGCGTGCTCGCCGCCGGCGCCGCGTACGGCACCGCGGACACGCTGGAGGGCACCCGGATCAACCTCGAGTTCGTCTCGGCCAATCCCACCGGCCCGGTGCATCTGGGCGGCACCCGCTGGGCATCGGTAGGCGACGCGCTGGGCCGCATCCTGGCCGCACAGGGCGCCGACGTGGTGCGCGAGTACTACTTCAACGACCACGGCGCGCAGATCGATCGGTTCGCCGCCTCGCTGGTCGCGGCCGCCACGGGCGCCCCGACCCCGGACAACGGCTACGCGGGCGCCTATATCGGCGAGATCGCCGACAAGATCGTGGCCGCGCACCCCGAGGCGCTGACCAAGCCGGAGGCCGAGCGCCTGGAGCTGTTCCGCGCCGAGGGCGTCGAGCTGATGTTCGCGCACATCAAGGAGTCGCTGCACGAGTTCGGCACCGACTTCGACGTCTACTTCAACGAGAGCTCGCTGTTCGCCTCCGGCGCGGTCGAGCAGGCGGTGGAGAAGCTGAAGAACTCCGGCGACCTGTACGAGAAGGACGGCGCCTGGTGGATCGCCAGCTCCGAATACGGCGACGATCAGGACCGGGTGGTCATCAAGAGCGACGGCAAGGCCGCCTACATCGCCGGTGACATCGCCTACTTCCAGAACAAGCGTTCGCGCGGCTTCGATCTGTGCATCTACATGCTCGGCGCCGACCATCACGGTTACATCGGCAGGTTGAAGGCCGCCGCGGCCGCGTTCGGCGACGACCCGGCCACCGTCGAGGTGCTGATCGGGCAGATGGTGAACCTGCTGCGTGACGGCGTCGCGGTCCGGATGAGCAAGCGCGCTGGCACCGTGGTCACGCTCGACGACCTGGTCGAGGCGATCGGCGTGGACGCGGCCCGGTACTCGCTGGTTCGTTCGTCGGTGAACTCGAGCATCGATATCGATGTGAACCTGTGGGCCAGCCAGAGCAACGAGAACCCGGTCTACTACGTGCAATACGCGCACGCGCGCACCGCGTCCATCGCGCGGAACGCCGCCGAGTTCGAGTACCACTCCGTCACCCCGGATCTCGCGCTGCTGTCCGCCGACGAGGAAGGCGAGCTGATCCGCACCCTGGGTGAGTACCCGCGCGTCGTGGCCGGCGCGGCGAGCCTGCGCGAACCGCACCGGGTGGCTCGCTATCTGGAGGAGCTGGCCGGCGCCTATCACCGCTTCCAGACCAACAAGAACCTGCGCGTGCTGCCGCTGGGCGACGAGCCTGTCTCGCCGACGAACGCCGCCCGCCTGACCCTGGTCAACGCCACGCGACAGGTCCTGGCCAACGGCCTCGGCTTGCTCGGCGTCAGTGCGCCGGAGCGCATGTGACCGGGCACCGGACCAGAGCGAGGAAGGAAGCTGTCATGAGTGAGTGCAGCGAGCGAGCCATCGACACAGCCGCCTGCGCGGTCATGCCGGAGCCGAGCGGCAGCGAGGTGCAGGCATGAGCGCGCACCCTGCCGGGCCCCGGCACGCCGAGATCCCGCACGCGCCGAATCTGCCGGAACGTCCGAGCGATCCGGAACAGATGATCGATCTGCCCGCGAACGTCTGGCCGCGCAACGCCGCTCGCGACGCCGACGGCGTGGTCCGGCTGGCGGGCGTGCCGGTGCACGAGCTGGCCGCTCGGTTCGGCACCCCGCTGTTCGTGGTCGACGAGGACGACTTCCGTTCCCGCTGCCGCGACATGGTCCGCGCCTTCGGGGCGAACGCACGCGTTCACTACGCGTCCAAGGCGTTCCTGTGCGGTGAGATCGCACGCTGGATCCGGGACGAGGGCCTGTCGCTGGACGTGTGCTCCGGCGGCGAGCTCGCCGTGGCGCTGCACGCGGGTTTCCCGGCCGAGCGAATCGCGTTGCACGGCAACAACAAATCGGTCGCCGAGTTGGAGGCCGCGGTGTCCGCCGGGGTCGGCCACATCGTGGTCGACTCGCTGATCGAGATCGAGCGCCTGGAAGCCGTCGCGGGCCTCGCCGGCGTGGTGCAGGACGTGCTGGTCCGGGTGACGGTCGGCGTGGAAGCCCATACCCACGAATACATCTCGACCGCGCACGAGGATCAGAAGTTCGGTTTCTCGATCGCGGGCGGCGACGCCATGGAGGCGCTCGCGCGCGTCTTCGACGCCGACAACCTGCGTCTGGTCGGCCTGCACAGCCACATCGGCTCGCAGATTTTCGAGATCGACGGATTCGAGATCGCCGCGCGGCGCATGCTCGGTCTGCTGCGCGAGGCCATCGACAAGTTCGGCATCGAGCGCACCGCCCAGATCGCCACGCTGGATCTCGGTGGCGGGCTCGGCATTTCGTATCTGCCGTCGGACGACCCGCCGCCGCTGGGCGAGTTCGCCGCGAAACTGCGCGAGCTGGTCGCCGCCGAGGCCGAACGCGCCGGCCTGCCCGTGCCGGTGATCGCGGTGGAGCCGGGCCGCGCCATCGCGGGCCCGGGCACGGTGACGCTGTACGAGGTGGGCACCATCAAGGACGTCTCGCTGGACGGCGGCCTGCGCAGGCGCTACGTCAGCGTCGACGGCGGCATGAGCGACAACATCCGTCCCGCGCTGTATCAGGCCGATTACGACTGCCGTCTGGTCTCGCGCTCGTCGCAGGCCGGGCCGGTGGTCGCGCGCGTGGTCGGAAAGCATTGCGAGAGTGGCGACATCGTCATCCGCGATACCTGGTTGCCCGCCGATGTCGGCCCCGGTGACCTGGTCGCCGTCGCCGCCACCGGCGCGTATTGCTATTCGATGTCCAGCCGGTACAACCAGTTGACCCGCCCCGCGGTCGTCGCGGTGCGGGACGGACAGCCGCGCCTGATCCTGCGCCGGGAGACGGTGGCGGACCTGCTCAGCCTGGAGGTGGAAGCGTGACGGCGAACGCGAAGAACGGCGTCTGGGGGACCGATCGCCCGATCGGGGTCGCGGTCCTCGGCATGGGCAACGTCGGTACCGAGGTCGTGCGCATCCTGCGTGAGCACACCGAGGACCTGCGTGCCCGCGTCGGCGCCCCGGTGGTGCTACGCGGCGTGGCCGTGCGCAGCCTCGGCACCGACCGCGGCATCCCGGCGGATCTGCTGACCACCGACGCCGACGCTCTCGTCGCCCGCGAGGACGTCGATCTGGTCGTCGAGGTGATCGGCGGCATCGATCCGCCGCGCCGGCTGATCCTGGCGGCGCTGAACGCGGGCAAATCCGTGGTGACCGCGAACAAGGCGCTGCTGGCCGACTACACCGGCGAGCTCGCCGCGGCCGCCGAACGCAGCCGCGCCGACCTGTACTTCGAGGCCGCCGTCGCGGGCGCCATCCCGGTGGTGCGCCCGCTGATCCAGTCGCTGGCCGGGGACCGGGTGAACCGGGTCGTCGGCATCGTCAACGGCACCACCAACTTCATCCTCTCCGCGATGGACGAGACCGGCGCCGACTACTCGGAGACGCTGGCCGAGGCCACCCGCCTCGGGTACGCGGAGGCCGACCCGACGGCCGACGTGGAGGGCTACGACGCCGCGGCCAAGGCCGCGATCCTCGCCTCGCTGGCGTTCCACACCAGGGTCACCGCCGCCGACGTGTACCGCGAGGGCATCTCGCGGATCTCCGCCGAGGATCTGGAGACGGCCTCGGCGCTGGATTGCACCGTCAAGCTGCTGGCCATCTGCGAGCGCGTGGACGCGGGCCCCGGCGAGCCAGGTCCGGACGAGGGCGGCAAGGAACGCGTCTCGGTGCGCGTCTATCCGGCGCTCATTCCGCGTAAGCACCCGCTGGCCGCGGTGACCGGCGCCTTCAACGCGGTCGTCGTGGAGGCGGAGAACGCCGGGCGGCTGATGTTCTACGGGCAGGGCGCAGGCGGCGCTCCCACGGCCTCCGCGGTGCTCGGCGATCTGGTGATGGCGGCACGCAACAAGTTCTACGGGGGTCGCGCTCCCGGCGAATCGGTTTATGCTGAGCTACCGATCGCGCCGATCGGCGATACGCCCACCCGCTATCACGTGAACCTGCAGGTCGAGGACCGTCCTGGGGTCTTGGAAAAAGTGGCGGGCGAATTCGCCAAGCACGAGGTGAGCATCTCGACCGTCCGTCAAGAAGGGCACGGTTCGGGTGCGCGCCTGGTCGTGGTGACCCACCACGCAACCGAGTCGGCGCTCGCGGACACCGTCGCCGCACTGGCGGAAATGGCATCCGTCACATCCGTGACCAGCGTTCTGAGATTGGAAGGCACCGAAGAATGACCACAGTGTCGCGCAGCGACGCCGTCAGGGGTGGCGGCCGGGAGACCGGTGGCGTGGCGCCCCAGGCAGGAGTGCACTCCCGCTGGCCGGGCCTGATCGCGGCCTACCGCGACCGGCTCGTCGGGGCGGCCGACTGGGAGCCGGTCACGCTGTACGAGGGCGGAACGCCGCTGGTGCCCGCGCCGCACCTGTCCGAGCTGACCGGGTGTGAGGTGTACCTGAAAGTCGAGGGCCTGAACCCGACCGGGTCGTTCAAGGACCGCGGTATGACCATGGCGATGACCGACGCCAAGTACCGCGGCCAGCAAGCGGTGCTGTGCGCGTCCACTGGCAACACCTCGGCATCCGCGGCGGCGTATGCCACCCGCGCCGGCATGAGCTGCGCGGTGCTGATCCCGCAGGGCAAGATCGCGATGGGCAAGCTGGCCCAGGCGGTCATGCTCGGCGCGAAGATCATCCAGGTGCAGGGCAATTTCGACGACTGCCTGGAGCTCGCACGCAAGGTCACCGCCGACTTCCCCAGCATCGGTCTGGTGAACTCGGTGAACCCGGCGCGCATCGAGGGCCAGAAGACCGCGGCCTTCGAGATCTGCGACGTGCTCGGCAAGGCTCCGGACGTGCACGCGCTCCCGGTCGGCAATGCGGGCAACATCACCGCCTACTGGCGTGGCTACCGCGAGTACTACGCCGACGGCGTCACCGGTCAGCTCCCGCGCATGCTCGGTGTGCAGGCCGCGGGCGCCGCGCCGCTGGTCAACGGGGCGCCGGTGAAGGACCCGGAGACCATCGCGACGGCCATCCGGATCGGCGCGCCGGCCTCGTGGAACGGCGCCGTCGAGGCCAAGGAGCAGTCCGGCGGAGCGTTCCGCGCCGCCACCGACGAGGCGATTCTCGAGGCATATCACCTGGTCGCGGCCACCGAAGGCGTGTTCGTCGAGCCCGCGTCGGCGGCCAGTGTCGCCGGTGTGCTCGCCGCGCGCAAGGAAGGCTGGCTGGCGCCCGGGCTCACCGTGGTGTGCACCGTGACCGGCAATGGCCTCAAGGATCCCGACACGGCGCTGTCGGGGATGCCGCAGGTGCAGGCGATTCCGGTCGACCCGGTCGCGGTCGCCGCCGAACTCGAGCTGGCCTGAGTTGAGTTCGCGCGACAGCCAGCTCGTGGGCGAGCGTAGCGAGCGAACCATCGATACCCCGCGCACCGCGCATACCGGAACCGAGCGCCACCGAGGCGCGGGCGTGAGCGCGACGCTGCCCGCCGGCCTCGCCGTGACTGCGCGGGTGCCCGCGTCGACCGCGAACCTCGGCCCCGGCTTCGACTCGCTCGGTATGGCATTGGGTCTCTATGACGAGATCGAGGTGCGCACCACCGATTCCGGACTCACCATCCGGGTCGAGGGTGAAGGCGCCGACGATGTCCCTTGGGGCCCTTCGCATCTCGTGGTCCGCGCGATCGAGCGCGGCCTGGAATCGGCGGGCGTCTGGGCCGACGGGCTCGACGTGGTGTGCCGCAACGTGATTCCGCATGCGCGCGGGCTCGGCTCGTCGGCGTCCGCGGTGGTCGGTGGACTGGCCGCCGGCTGTGCCCTCGCTGCGAAGCTGGACCCCGCCCTGGCCACGCCGGTCGATCAATTGGTCCAGCTGGCGTCGGAATTCGAAGGTCACCCGGACAACGCGGCGGCCAGCGTGCTCGGCGGAATCGTGGTTTCGTGGACCGAGGCCGACACCGAGCTCGCCGCCGACGCGGGTCGCGAGGTCGCGCCCGAGGCGAAGTACCACGGTCGCGTCTACCGCGCGGTGCGGCTGGAGGCGCATCCGGCGCTGCGACCGGTCGTGCTGATTCCCGAGGAGCGCTCGTCCACCGCGCACACCCGCGGCCTGCTGCCCGATGTCGTGCCGCACGGCGACGCCGCCTTCAACGTCAGCCGCGCCGCGCTCGCGGTGGTCGCCCTGACCCAGCGTCCCGACCTGTTGCTGCCCGCTACCGCGGACCGCCTGCACCAGCCCCAGCGTGCCCCCGCGCTACCGCTGACCACGGCATGGATCACCCGCCTGCGGGCGGCGGGCATCGCGGCGACCGTCTCCGGCGCGGGGCCGACCATCCTGGCCCTGAGTACCAGCGAATTCCCTGCGGAACTCCGCGAACTCGCGGCATCCGACGGCCTGCGCGTGGTGGAGCCGGGAATCGCCGAAGGCGTCCGGGTCGACTGACGGCGAGTCTGCCTTGCCGAGATTCACAATGGACAGCTATTCTGGGCAAGTCCGTACATCGTGCGCATCAGACGCCGGTGCTTCATCAGGGCAATCGCTCCAGCAGGCTCCAGGCTCGAGCCTCCAGGCCATGGGGGTGCTGCGTAGCTGCGCAACTGGAATGATCACTCCCCACCTCTCGCCAATGGTGGAGAAGCCGCCGGTCCGGCGGGGCAGGTGATACGGCACATAGCGCCCGGACGGACGCATCCCAGTCCGGCAGAATGCCCGGACTGCGGGACGAACCCTCGAAACAGCACACGGCGATCGAGGGAAGGAAAGGATTTCCGTGACAGATACGGACCTGCTCGCGACACCCGGCGTGGAATCGAACCCGACGGGCGACCGCGAAAGTGAATCCGGACAGATTTCGAAGATGAGCGAACACACCGACGTCGCACGATCGGGGCTGACTGGAATGTTGTTGCCGCAGTTGCGCGCCCTCGCGGGGGAACTCGGTATCCGAGGTACCTCCGGAATGCGCAAGGGCGATCTGATCGCCGCCATCAAGGAAAATCAGGCCGCCGGAAAACCGGCGAAGGTGGAAAAGCCCGCCAAAGGCGAGGCGAAGTCCGCGGTGACCGCCAAGGCCGACGCCCCGGCGAAGGACGATTCCGCGGCCGCATCGGCTCCGGCCGCGCCGGCGAAGGCCGAGCAGGCGACCCTCGACGTGACGACCGCGGCTTCGGCCCCGGCCACCGAGGCTCCCGCCCCGGCGAAGACCGCGCCCGCCGATGCCGCGCCCGAAACCACCGAGGAGTCCGGCCGCGAGGGTGGCCAGCGTGGCCGCGGCCGGCAGCGGCGCGGTCGTGACCAGGCACGATCCGGCGGTGAGAGCGCTCCCGCCGAAGCACGCGGTGACGAGGCGAAGCAGGACGCCGAACAGGGCGGCGAGCGTCGCCGGGATCGTGGCCAGGGCGAGCGTGGCCAAGGCGAGCGTGGCCAAGGCGAGCGTGGCCAGGGCGAGCGTGGCCAGAGCCAGAACGGCAGCGCGGCGCGCGGCGGTGATGACGAAGAAGGCGGTCGCGGTCGGCGCGGACGCCGCTTCCGGGAGCGTCGTCGTGGGCGCGACCGCGAGGGTGGCGGCGGCGAGACCCGCGAGCTGGAGATCCGCGAGGACGACGTGCTGCAGCCGGTCGCGGGCATCCTCGACGTGCTGGACAACTACGCCTTCGTCCGCACCTCCGGCTACCTGGCCGGGCCGAACGACGTGTACGTGTCGATGAACCTGGTGCGCAAGAACGGTCTGCGCCGTGGTGACGCGATCACCGGCGCGGTGCGCGCCCCGCGCGACGGCGAACAGGGCAACCAGCGCCAGAAGTTCGATCCGCTGGTGCGGCTGGACACGGTCAACGGCGGTGAGGTCGAGGCCGCGAAGCGCCGCCCCGAGTTCGGCAAGCTCACCCCGCTGTACCCGAACCAGCGGCTGCGGCTGGAGACCACGCCGAACAAGCTGACCACCCGGGTCATCGACCTGATCATGCCGATCGGCAAGGGGCAGCGCGCGCTGATCGTGTCGCCGCCGAAGGCCGGTAAGACCACGATCCTGCAGGACATCGCGAACGCGATCGCGACCAACAACCCCGAGGTCTACCTCATGGTCGTGCTGGTCGACGAGCGTCCGGAAGAGGTCACCGACATGCAGCGTTCGGTGCGGGGCGAGGTCATCTCCTCGACCTTCGACCGGCCGCCGTCAGACCACACCTCGGTCGCCGAGCTCGCCATCGAGCGCGCCAAGCGCCTGGTGGAGATGGGCAAGGACGTCGTCGTGCTGCTCGACTCGATCACCCGGCTCGGCCGCGCGTACAACAACTCCTCGCCCGCCTCGGGCCGAATCCTTTCCGGTGGTGTCGATTCCACCGCGCTGTATCCGCCCAAGCGGTTCCTCGGCGCGGCGCGCAACATCGAGAACGGCGGATCGCTGACCATCATCGCGACCGCGATGGTGGAGACCGGCTCGACCGGTGACACGGTGATCTTCGAGGAGTTCAAGGGCACCGGTAACGCCGAACTCAAGCTGGACCGCAAGATCGCGGAGCGGCGGGTGTTCCCGGCGGTGGACGTCAATCCGTCCGGCACCCGCAAGGACGAGCTACTGCTCAGCCCCGACGAGGCGGGCGTGCTGCACAAGCTGCGCCGCGTACTGTCCGGCCTGGACTCGCACCAGGCGATCGATCTGCTGATCGACCGTCTGAAGAAGTCGAAGAACAACCTCGAGTTCCTCATGCAGGTGAGCAAGACCGCGCCGGGCGCGCTCGACGAGTAGTACATAGCACCGAGTTGTCGCCGAGGCAACGGCCGAAAGGGTCCCGCTACCGCGGGACCCTTTCGGCGTTTGCGGGGCGAAGAACGCCGAGCCGATCGCGGCCGAGCCGATGATCAGGAAACCGAGGATGAGTGCGCAGGTCGGGTCTGCGGGACCCGGCGTGGTACTCCGGACGTACACGGTGTTCGCGGGCGCGGAATAGTTCGTGGTTTCGGGGAGGGCGCACCAGCCGGCGGCCGCGGTGAGGATCAGGAGAACGAAAATCGCGGACGCGATTCGGATTGCCACGCCGGTCTCCTTCCAGCCGCCCAACGGCGATGTGCCCAGGTCTGCCACTCTATGAACGGATCTGTTCGCATTCCTGAGTAGCGCACTACCCGACTTCGGGATCGCTGCAGGCGGTGCGGATTCGCGCGCCCGAATTTCCAGGGGCGCGAACGACGGGGGAAGTACCTAGGGCGGGAACAAACCACTCGCCGGGGGCGTTTTGGGAGCGTAACGGCAGTTCTGGCATACTGAACGGTCGTTGCGTCTGCTCAGATGAGCAGACCTCCCGCCTAGTCGGTTCCGGTTCACGCTCGTCGCGAATTCGCGTGGGCGACCCGGCGGCCACATCTCGAGAGGACATCCATGAAGGCAGGAATTCACCCGACGTATGTCGACACCACCGTCGTCTGTGGTTGCGGCAACACCTTCCAGACTCGCAGCACCAAGGAGTCGGGACACATCACCGTCGAGGTCTGCTCGCAGTGCCACCCGTTCTACACCGGCAAGCAGAAGATCCTCGACACCGGTGGCCGCGTGGCCCGCTTCGAGGCCCGCTACGGCAAGCGTGCCGGCAAGAAGGCCGACGCCAAGTAGCTTCCTCGCCGACGCCCGGTCCTGCAGCGCAGGCCGGGCGTCGGTGCTTTGTATGGACCGGTAACCAGAAAAGGAAGCACCGTGACGCAACCGTCCGCGATCGATGACGTTCTGGCCGAGTACGCCGGCTTGGAGACGCAGCTGGCCGACCCGTCGCTGCACAACGATGCGGGCGCCGCGCGCCGGGTCGGCAAGCGGTTCGCCGAGCTGGCCCCGGTCATGGCCACATACCGCAAGCTGGAGACGGCGCGCGACGATCTGTCCGCCGCCCAGGAACTCGCGGCCGACGACGCCGCCTTCGCCGCCGAGATCCCCGGCCTGGAACGAGAGGTCGAGGAACTGGAACAGGCCCTCGCCGACCTGCTCGCCCCGCGCGACCCGCACGACGGCGACGACGTCGTGCTCGAGGTGAAGTCCGGGGAGGGCGGCGAGGAGTCCGCGCTGTTCGCCGCCGACCTGGCCCGCATGTACGTGCGCTACGCGGAGCGCCACGGCTGGAAGGTCGAGATCCTCGACGCCACGCTGTCGGATCTAGGCGGCTACAAAGAGGCCACGTTGTCGATCAAGAGCCGGGACGCCGCGCGCGACGGCGTGTGGTCGCGGTTCAAATTCGAAGGCGGTGTGCACCGCGTGCAGCGCGTTCCGGTGACCGAATCGCAGGGGCGCATCCACACGTCGGCGGCGGGCGTGCTGATCTACCCGGAACCCGACGAAATCGAAGAGGTGCAGATCGACGAATCCGATCTGCGGATCGACGTCTATCGCTCCTCCGGCAAGGGCGGTCAGGGCGTCAACACCACGGACTCCGCGGTGCGCATCACGCATCTGCCCTCCGGCATCGTGGTCACCTGCCAGAACGAGCGATCCCAGTTGCAGAACAAGGCCCGCGCCATGCAAGTGCTCGCGGCGCGGCTGCAAGCGCTGGCCGAGGAGCAGGCCGACCAGGAAGCGGCCGCGGGCCGGGCGAGCCAGATCCGCACCGTGGACCGCTCCGAGCGGATTCGCACCTATAACTTCCCGGAGAACCGGATCACCGACCATCGCATCGGCTTCAAGGCGCACAACCTCGACGCGGTGCTCGACGGCGACCTCGACGCATTGCTGGATGCCCTGGGTAAGGCGGATCGCGAAGCGCGTATGGCTTCGGAATGATTCCGTTTCGGGCAGAGTCGACGCCATGTCTACCACCCGAGTCGCGCTGCGCCCCGCCATCAACGACGCCATCGAGACATTGCGGACCGCCGGGGTGCACAGTCCGCAGGCCGACGCCGAGCACTTGGCGGCGCACGTCCTCGGCGTGGAACGGACCAGGCTGGCGCTGACCCCGCTGGTGCCGCCGGGCAAGCTGGCCGAGTATCGCGAGCTGGTCGATCGCCGTGCACAGCGGATTCCGTTGCAGCACTTGACCGGAACGGCCGTGATGGGTGCGCTCGATCTCGCGGTGGGACCCGGCGTCTTCGTGCCGCGCCCGGAGACCGAGCTGTTGTACGCGTGGGCGCTGGCGCAGCTGGAGGCCCTGCCGCACGATCACGCCCCGCTCGTCGTCGACCTGTGCACCGGATCGGGCGCGCTCGCCCTGGCCGTCGCACATGCGCGCCCCGACGCCGACGTGCACGCGATCGAGCTCGATCCAGCGGCGCTGGCCTGGGCGCGCCGCAACGCCGACGACCGGATCGCGGCGGGCGACACACCGATCACGCTCTACGCCGACGACGCCACCGACCCCACGCTGCTCACAAACCTCGACGGCCGGGTGGACGTGGTGGTCTCCAACCCGCCCTACATCCCCGAAGGCGCCCGCCTCGACCCCGAGGTGGCCGAGCACGATCCGCCGATCGCCCTGTTCGGCGGCCCGGACGGTCTGTCGGTCATCCGCCGCATGATCCCGAACATCACCCGTCTGCTGCGCCCGGGCGGCGGCGTCGCCATCGAACACGACGACACCAACGGCTCAGCCCTGGCCGCTCTGCTGGCAGAGCACGGGGAATTCACCGACATCGTCGAACACCCCGACTTGGCGGGCAAGCCGCGGTTTGTCGCCGCCATCCGCACCTGAGGCTGCGATCACCTTATTCGCAGTGATCCGGACTTAGGCGCGAAGTGGCGTCCGTGACAGGATGGGTGCCGTGAGTACCGTCTACGACTGCGCGGATCCCGACTCGCGCGCCGCCGGACTGTCCGCGGCGACCAGCGCCCTGAAATCCGGACGGCTGGTCGTGCTGCCCACCGACACCCTGTACGGCCTGGCCGCCGACGCGTTCGATTCCACCGCGGTGAGCTCGCTGCTCGCGGCCAAGCGCCGGGGCAGGGACATGCCGGTGCCGGTGCTCGTCGGGTCCTGGCACACCATCGACGGCCTGGTGTTCTCGGTGCGGCCGCAAGCGCGCGAGCTGATCCGGGCGTTCTGGCCCGGCGGCCTGAGTCTCGTTGTGCAGCAAGCGCCTTCGCTGGCCTGGGATCTCGGTGACACGCGTGGGACGGTGATGCTGCGGATGCCGCTGCACCCGGTCGCGCTCGAGCTGTTGCGTGAGGTCGGCCCGCTGGCGGTGTCCAGCGCCAACGTGTCCGGTCAGCCACCGGCGAAGACCGCTGCCGAGGCCAAGGAGCAGCTCGGTGAGCTGGTCGGTGTGTACCTCGACGGCGGTCCCGCCGATCACGCGGTCGCCTCTACCATCGTCGACCTGACCGCCGACCAACCGCGGATCCTGCGTGCGGGCGCGGTGCCCGTCGCCGACATCGCCGAGGTGCTCGGTATGTCGCCGGAGGCGCTCGGTGGCGCCGCGCAGCGGCTCGGATGATGGGTTCGAGCGCTGTCGTCCCCCTGCGGGAGCTGCTCGTCGTGCTGCTCATCTCCGCGGTGGTGACCTTCCTGGCCACCGGCGGGGTGCGCGTGCTGGCGATCGGCTTCGGCGCGGTCGCCGTGCCGCGCGATCGGGATGTGCACGTCAAGCCGATTCCGCGGATGGGCGGCGTCGGCATCTACATCGGTGTGGTCGCCTCGGTGCTGTTCGCGCACCAACTGCCCGCGCTGCGCAGCGGATTCGACTACAAGCCCAATATCCCGATCGCCGTGCTGGTGGCAGGCACGCTCATCGTCGCGGTCGGCATCGTCGACGACCGGTGGGGACTCGACGCGCTCACGAAGTTCGCCGGACAGGTGACGGCGGCGGGTGTGATGGCCGTCATGGGGCTCGGTTGGTACGTCATCTACAACCCGTTCAGCAACACCACGGTCGTGCTGGACGGATTGCAAGGCGGCCTGGTCACGGTCGCGGTCACCGTCACCCTGGTCAACGCCATGAACTTCGTCGACGGTCTGGACGGTCTCGCCGCCGGCCTCGGCTTGATCGCCGCGCTGGCCGTTTTCGTGTTCTGCCTGGGATTGATGAACGAACAGGGCGGCTCGGTGGACACCTACCCGCCCGCGCTGCTCGCCGCCGCGCTGGCGGGCGGATGCCTCGGATTCCTGCCGCACAATTTCCAGCCCGCGCGCATATTCATGGGCGACTCCGGCTCGATGCTGATCGGATTGATGCTGGCCGCGGTGTCCACCGGCGCTTCGGGTCGAATCCCGTTGCAGGGATACGGGCCGCGCGACATCGTCGGTCTGCTTTCCCCGCTGTTGCTGGTGGGTGCGGTGATGTTCATTCCGGTGCTGGACCTGTTGCTCGCCATCGTGCGCCGGGTTCGCGCGGGCGTGAGTTTCTCGACGCCCGACAAAATGCACTTGCATCATCGCTTGCTGCAGATCGGGCATTCGCACCGGCGCGTCGTGCTGCTGATCTATTTGTGGGTCGGTGTGCTCGCGTTCGGCGCGGTGGGCACCTCGCTGATGGACCGCAGGCTGGTTGTCCTGATGATGGCGGGCGGTCTGGTTTTCGCGCTGGTGATCACCGCGATTCCGGGGCTGCGGCGTAGGGACCCGGCAGGCGACGGATCGGCGTCGGGGTAAAGTCGGCGGCTGTGACTTTCACACCCGAACCGGTTCCCGGCCCCGACGCGCCGCTGCGGTCCGCTCTGCGCTACGGACTGATCGGCTTGGGCGTACTGGTGGTCCTGGCGGTCGGACTGGGCGCCGCCGTCTCGGGAATGCCGGGGGTATGGGGCGCGCTGCTCGGCGCCGCGATCGGCGGGGGCTTCATTCTGACCACCGCGGCGGTCGTGCTGTTCGGCGCGAAACTGCCGCCGACCACGGCCGGTCTGGTCATGCTGGTGAGCTGGGTGGGCAAGATGCTGGTGGCGCTGGTCGTCATCGCGATCCTCAATCAGTTCGATTTCTACGACCGGGTCGTCCTGTTCCTCACCGTCATCGGAGCCTTGGTCATCGTGCTCGGCGCGGAGACGTATGGCGTTCTGCGCCAGAAGGTTCCATACGTGACGACCACCGACACGGAAGCGTCTGATACCCGCGAGTAACAAAAAACGCACACCCCCTACGCGCTGTCGTAGATCACTTGGTAAAGTGTTGGTAAGCAAGCGACCAAGTGAGGGGTCACCCGCTGGATCCCGCATGACGGCAGCTATGCTTACTGCCGTACCGGGCTCCGAGAGGGGTTCCGGTTCTGCATGTCGACGATGTCGCCGACACACGTACAGACGCCGGGTGGAGTCCAAACCGCCGCACAGCTGCTGACGAACTTCGAGCCGACCTGAGTCGACCCAAATTGATCGTCAATGTCCGATCGAACCGCGGGAATGACCGTACCCGCGGCCCGAACACGGGAGAGAACGCTGAGCGTCACCACTCTGGCGGCCGAGTTCCATGCGCCGTCGCTTACCGACTTCTTCCCTCCAGCTGTGCTGTTCGAGGGAACGCCGTTCGAACTCGATCGATTGATGCTGATCCGCATCCTGATGTCGGCCGTTCTGGTCGCCGTGATGCTGCTGGCGTTCCGTTCGCCGAAGATCGTTCCGCGCGGTCTGCAGAATGTCGCCGAAATCGGCCTGGTCTTCGTCAAAGAGCAGATCTGCGAAGAGGTGCTCGGCAAGGAATCGGGACGCAGATTCTTCCCGCTGATCGCCACGATCTTCTTCACGGTCCTCTTTCTGAACTTCTCCGGCATCATTCCGGGGTTGAACATCTCGTCGAATGCTCGCATCGGCATGCCGCTGACGTTGGCCGTCATCGCGTACCTGGCGTTCAACTACGTCGGTATCAAGAAGTACGGATTCTTCAACTACATGCGCAGCAGCATCGTCGTTCCGAATGTTCCCCCCGCACTGCACGTGCTGCTGATTCCGATCGAGTTCGTCTCCACCTTCATCCTGCGTCCGTTCACGCTGACCGTCCGACTCATGGCCAACATGCTGGCCGGTCACATCATGCTGGTGCTGTTCTTCAGCGCCACCTGGTTCTTCCTGTTCGACGCCACCTCATGGATGAAGGTGTTCTCGCCGTTCTCGCTGCTCGCGGGACTCGGATTCACGCTGTTCGAGATGCTGGTCATCTTCCTGCAGGCCTATGTGTTTGCGCTGCTGACCGCCGTTTACATCGGGCTCGCGCAGCACGCGGCCGATCACTGACCTGACCGACACAACTACCGGAAACCTGCTACACCACGCCGACCGGCGGGTGAGCAACAGAAAGGGAATGGAAGACTCATGAGCCTCGCTTACCTGGCCCAGGAAGCCGCGACCAACGAGAGCACCTTCAAGGGTCTCGGCGCCGTCGGCTACGGCCTCGCCGCGATCGGCCCCGGCATCGGCGTCGGCATCGTTGTCGGCAAGGCCATCGAGGGCATCGCGCGTCAGCCTGAGCTGCAGGGCACCATCCGCACCAACATGTTCCTCGGTATCGCGTTCACCGAGGCGCTCGCCCTTATCGGTCTCGTCGCCGGCTTCATTTTCTGATTCCGATGTACGAGTCAGTTTTGCTCGCGGCGGCGGAGGGAGAGGAAGTGAATCCTCTCGTCCCCGAAACGTACGACATCGTCTGGTCGATCGTCTGCGTCGTCATCATCGCGGCCCTGTTCTACAAGTACGTGGTTCCGCGCCTGATGAAGACGCTCGACGAGCGCTCCGACAAGATCGAAGGCGGCATCGCTCGTGCCGAGGCCGCGCAGGAAGAAGCTCAGCTCACCCTGCAGCAGTACCAGCAGCAGCTGGCCGACGCCCGGCTGGAGGCCGCCCGCATCCGGGAGGACGCGCGCACTCAGGGCCAGGAGATCCTCGCGCAGATGCGCTCGGATGCCCAGGCCGAAGCCGACCGCATCATCGCGGCAGGCCAGACCCAGCTGGAAGCCCAGCGCCAGCAGATCCTGACCGAACTCCGCTCCGAAGTCGGCCGCACGGCCGTGGACCTGGCCGAGAAGATCATCGGACAGTCGGTGTCGGACGAGGCCAAGCAGGCGGCGTCGATCGAGCGGTTCCTCGACGAGCTCGACGAGTCGGACGCAGGCATCGGGGTCGGAAGGTAACGACGCGAAAGTGAGAAGCATGTACGCAGCGAGCCGCGAGGCAAGCGCCCGGTCCCGGGAGGCGCTTCGGGCCGCTCTGACCGGAAGCGACACGGCTGCGGCCACGACGGGCTCGGAACTGTTCGCCGTTGTCGCCGTGCTGGACGACCAGCGTTCGCTGCGTGTGGCGCTCGCGGACGTGTCGGTGCCGGGTTCCGCGCGCGCGGAACTCTGCGAGCGGGTCTTCGGCGGCAAGGTCAGCGCTGCCACCCTGGCGGTGCTGACCACCGCGGTGGCCCAGGACTGGTCGCGCACGGCGGACCTGGTCGACACCCTGGTGCTGCTCGGCCAGGAGGCGTTGCTGGAGTCGGCGGCGCAGCGCGGCCGGATCGACGCGGTCGAGGACGAGCTGTTCCGGCTCGGCCGGATCATCAGCGACAACCCCGACCTGGAGCAGGCTCTGTCGGATCGCGCGAAGCCGGCTTCGGCCAAGCGCGAGCTGGTCGCCCGTCTGCTGGCGGACAAGACCGAGCCGATCACGCTGACCCTGGCGGAGCAGGTGGTGGCCAGGCAGCGGACGAGCCTCGGCGCGGCCTTCGACGAGCTGTCCGACTTGGCGGCGGGTCGCCGCGAGCAGATCGTCGCGCACGTGCGCGCCGCGATCGCGCTCACCGACCAGCAGCGGGACCGGCTGGCCACCTCGCTGGGCCGTATCTACGGCACGGCGATCACGGTGCACGTCCAGGTCGACCCGAGTTTGCTGAGCGGGCTCGTCGTGCGCGTCGGTGACGACGTGATCGACGGCAGCGCCCTCGGCCGACTGGAAAAGCTGCGCCGGGCCCTGACCTAGCGCGCTCCCACCACCCCCGACATTCCAGACCCAGACAGCGAGAGCAGGAAGAACATGGCGGAGCTGACGATCTCCTCCGACGAGATCCGTAGCGCGATCGAGAGCTACACCCAGAGCTACACCCCCAAGACCTCCATCGAAGAAGTCGGTGTGGTCACCGACGCCAGTGACGGCATCGCGCACGTCAGCGGCCTGCCTTCGGCGATGGCCAACGAGCTGCTCGAGTTCCCGGGCGGCGTGCTCGGCGTGGCGCTGAACCTCGAGGACCGCGAGATCGGTGCGGTCATCCTCGGCGAGTTCGCCGAGATCGAGGAAGGCCACGAGGTCCGCCGGACCGGTGACGTGCTCTCGGTTCCGGTCGGCGACAAGTTCCTCGGCCGCGTGGTGAACCCGCTCGGTCAGCCGATCGACGGTCTCGGCGAGATCGAGGCCGAGGAGCAGCGCGTGCTGGAGCTGCAGGCGGCGACCGTGCTGGAGCGCCAGCCGGTCGAAGAGCCGCTGGCCACCGGCATCACCGCCATCGACGCGCTGACCGCGATCGGCCGTGGCCAGCGTCAGCTGATCATCGGCGACCGCAAGACCGGCAAGACCGCGGTCTGCATCGATGCGATCCTCAACCAGAAGGCCAACTGGGAGACCGGCGACCCCAAGAAGCAGGTGCGCTGCATCTACGTCGCCATCGGCCAGAAGGGTTCCACCATCGCGGGCGTGAAGGCCGCGCTGGAGCAGCACGGCGCGCTGGAGTACACCACCATCGTCGCCGCCCCGGCCTCCGACTCCGCCGGCTTCAAGTGGCTGGCCCCCTACACCGGTTCGGCCATCGGCCAGCACTGGATGTACCAGGGCAAGCACGTGCTGATCGTGTTCGACGACCTGACCAAGCAGGCCGAGGCCTACCGCGCGATCTCGCTGCTGCTGCGTCGCCCGCCGGGCCGCGAGGCGTACCCCGGTGACGTCTTCTACCTGCACTCCCGTCTGCTGGAGCGTTGCGCCAAGCTGTCCGACGAGATGGGTGCTGGCTCGATGACCGGTCTGCCGATCATCGAGACCAAGGCCAACGACATCTCGGCGTTCATCCCGACCAACGTAATCTCCATCACCGACGGCCAGGTCTTCCTCGAGTCCGACCTGTTCAACAAGGGTGTCCGCCCGGCGATCAACGTCGGTACCTCGGTGTCCCGCGTGGGTGGCGCCGCCCAGACCAAGGGCATGAAGAAGGTCGCCGGTTCGCTGCGTCTGGAAATGGCGCAGTACCGCGAGCTCGAGGCGTTCTCCGCCTTCGCCTCCGATCTCGACGCCGCGTCGCTGGCGCAGCTCGAGCGCGGCGCCCGCTGGGTCGAGCTGCTCAAGCAGGACCAGTACTCGCCGGTGCCGGTCGAGGACCAGATCGTCTCGATCTACCTGGTCGACGGCGGCTACTACGACTCGGTCCCGGTCGCCGACATCCGCCGCTTCAGCGCGGAGCTGCTGGAGGACCTGCACCGCACCGCCGCGGACGCCTTCAAGGCCATCGCGGGCGGCAAGGTGCTCGACGGCGACGCGGCCGAGGCGATCAAGACCGCGACCGACAAGTTCAAGCAGGGCTTCCTCGCCTCCGACGGCAGCCGTGTGGTGAACGAGGCCGAGGCGGGCGAGCTCGACCACGAAGAGGTCGAGTCGCTGTCGGTGACGCGCAAGCACGTCGAGAAGTAATCGAGCCTGCCATGCGCTATTCGATTCGTGCGAATGAAGGGAGTGTGAACCGCTGATGGCAAGCTTGCGTGAATTGCGCTCCCGCATTCGTGGTGTGAATTCGATCAAGAAGATCACCAAGGCTCAAGAGCTGATCGCGACCTCGCGCATCTCCAAGGCCCAGGCCAGGGTCGCGGCCGCGAAGCCGTACGCCGAGGAGATCACCAAGGTCCTCAGTGAGCTGGCGAGTGCGTCGAAGAACCTGTCGCACCCGCTGCTCACCGAGCGCCCCAACCCGCGTCGTGCGGCGGTGCTGGTGATCACCAGTGACAGCGGTATGTGCGGTGGTTACAACTCGAACGTGCTCAAGCGCGCCGAGGAGCTGATGACCACCCTGCGCGACGAGGGCAAGGAACCGGTGCTCTACGTCATGGGCAACAAGGGCCTGACGTACTACACCTTCCGCAACCGCCCGTTCGTGTCCGCCTGGACCGGGTTCTCGCAGCAGCCGAAGTACACCGATGCGTCGGCCGCCTGCCACCACCTGGTGGATGCGTTCATGGCCGGGGCCGACGGCGAGGTTCCCCACCCGCACGGGACGGGCGACATCGCCGGAGTGGACGAACTGCACATCGTGTACACCCGCTTCGTGTCGATGCTCAGCCAGACCCCGGAGGTGCGCCGGCTGGCGCCGATCCAGGTGAGCTACATCGACGAGAACTTCGACATCGGCGAAGACATCGTGTCGGATTCCCCGACCGCGGAGGTCCACGCGCAGTACGAGTTCGAGCCCGACGCCGATGTGCTGCTGGCGGCGCTGCTGCCGAAGTACATCAACACGCGTGTCTACGCGTCGTTGCTCGAGGCAGCGGCATCCGAGTCCGCGGCTCGGCGCACCGCAATGAAGGCCGCCACCGACAACGCCAACGAACTCGCGAGCGTGCTTCAGCGCGAGGCGAACTCGGTACGTCAGGCCCAGATCACGCAGGAAATCAGCGAAATCGTCGGCGGCGTGAACGCGCTGGCGGCGAGCTCGGACCGCGACTAAGCGCCGCGGCCCGAGGGCCGCCTATCGACACGGAGAGAACCAACACCAATGACCGCAGCTGTCACCCGAGAAGACACGAGCCGGACCGGCGCCGCCACGGGCCGCGTCGCCCGGGTCATCGGCCCCGTCGTGGACGTCGAATTCCCCCGCGGAGCCATCCCTGAGCTGTTCAACGCTCTGCACGCCGAGATCGCGCTGACCTCGGTGGCCAAGACCCTGACCCTCGAGGTCGCCCAGCACCTCGGCGACAACATCGTGCGCACCATCTCGATGCAGCCGACCGACGGCCTGGTCCGTGGCGCCACCGTCACCGACACCGGCAAGCCGATCTCGGTTCCGGTCGGCGACGTGGTCAAGGGCCACGTTTTCAACGCACTGGGCGACTGCCTGGACGCGCCGGGCACCGGCCGCGACGGCGAGCAGTGGGGCATCCACCGGAAGCCGCCGTCGTTCGACCAGCTCGAGGGCAAGACCGAGATCCTGGAGACGGGCATCAAGGTCATCGACCTGCTCACCCCGTACGTGAAGGGTGGCAAGATCGGCCTGTTCGGTGGCGCCGGCGTCGGCAAGACCGTGCTGATCCAGGAGATGATCACCCGTATCGCGCGGGAGTTCTCCGGTACCTCGGTGTTCGCGGGTGTCGGTGAGCGCACCCGTGAAGGCACCGACCTGCATCTGGAAATGGAAGAGATGGGCGTCCTCCAGGACACCGCCCTGGTCTTCGGCCAGATGGACGAGCCGCCGGGCACCCGTATGCGCGTCGCCCTCTCGGCTCTGACCATGGCCGAGTACTTCCGCGACGTGCAGCACCAGGACGTGCTGCTGTTCATCGACAACATCTTCCGGTTCACCCAGGCCGGTTCCGAGGTGTCCACCCTGCTCGGCCGCATGCCCTCGGCCGTCGGTTACCAGCCGACGCTGGCCGACGAGATGGGTGAGCTGCAGGAGCGCATCACCTCGACCCGCGGTCGGTCCATCACCTCGCTGCAGGCCATCTACGTGCCCGCCGACGACTACACCGACCCGGCGCCCGCCACCACCTTCGCCCACTTGGACGCGACGACCGAGCTCTCCCGCCCGATCTCGCAGAAGGGCATCTACCCCGCCGTCGACCCGCTGACCTCGACCTCCCGCATCCTGGAGGCCGCGATCGTCGGTGACCGGCACTTCGCGGTGGCCAACGAGGTGAAGCGGATCCTGCAGAAGTACAAGGAGCTGCAGGACATCATCGCCATCCTCGGTATGGACGAGCTCTCCGAAGAGGACAAGGTCCTCGTCGGCCGGGCCCGCCGTCTGGAGAAGTTCCTCGGCCAGAACTTCATCGTGGCCGAGAAGTTCACCGGTCAGGTTGGTTCGGTCGTGCCGCTGGAGCAGACCATCGACGACTTCGACCGGGTCTGCAAGGGCGAGTTCGACCACTTCCCGGAGCAGGCGTTCAACAGCTGCGGTGGTCTCGACGACGTCGAGGCGGCCGCGAAGAAGATCGCCGGAAAGTAGTCACGGATGGCGGAAATGTCAGTCGATCTCGTCGCGGTCGAACGGCTGCTCTGGTCCGGTCAGGCGTCGTTCGTCAGCGCGCAGACCACCGAGGGCCAGATCGGCATCATGCCCGGGCATGAGCCGCTGCTCGGCCAGCTGGTCGAGGGCGGCACCGTGAACATCGTGTCCACCGAGGGCGAGCGCATCGTCGCGGCGGTGCACGGCGGCTTCTTCTCGGTGACCGCGAACTCGGTTCGGGTACTGGCCGAATCGGCGGAGTTCGCCGACGAGGTGGACGTCGAGGCGGCTCGCCGGGTGCTGGCCGACACGGAGGCCAGTGAAGAGCAGCAGAAGGCTGCTCAGGCCCGGGTGCGCGCGGTCGAGCAGACCTCGAACGCGTAAGCAACAACCTGTCATTGCGCAACGACGGCTGTCGGCGGTGAAGACACTCTTCACCGCCGACAGCGTCTTTGTAGGCGAGTCGGACACGGCCGGGCCATTTGTAAACTCAGGGCCGTGGTTGAATGACCGCACATCGAATACCGTGTCGACGACACGGCGGCGGAGCGAAGGGACGAACGGCATTGCAAACCGGGATGGTTCTGCTGATCATTCTGGTGCTCATGCTCGTGTTCCTCGCACTGGCCTCGACCTATCGCCTGATCATGTTGCGCCGCGGCGGAACTGCCGCGATTCTGCGCGTCCTACCCGCCCGCGGTGGTCAGGGTTGGCGGCACGGATTGATCCGGTACGACGAGGACCGGCTCGTATTCTTCAAGCTCACCAGCCTCAAACTGGGCCCGGATTCCATGATTCGGCGCCAAGGCATCGAGATCGGTGATCGCCGCGGCCCGCGCGGTGACGAATACGACATCATGACCGACGACATCGCCGTGATCGCGGTGTCGGATCGGGCGGGCGGCTTCGAGTTGGCACTGGATCGCGACTCCTTGACCGCCTTTCTTTCCTGGGTCGAGTCCCGTCCTTCGGACCGCACTCGACGGATGCCGGGTCTGTAGAACACACGCGGCTGCTCAACCTTCGCCCGGCCGGCACATGTGCGGCTGCCTCGCCTTCGCTGGACCTGGCGCATGAGCGCCTGCCTCCAGTCTCCGCTGGACCTGACCGCGGGCCGGTGGCGGACTTCGCCTGCCTGCGCCCATTAGGGTTGTGCTGTGAGTGTGCACTTGACGCGGATCTATACCCGGACCGGCGATGACGGGACCACGGGATTGAGCGACTTCTCCCGGGTCGCCAAGAACGACCCGCGCCTGGTCGCCTACGCCGACTGCGACGAGACGAACGCCGCCATCGGCGTGGCGATCGCACTCGGGCAGCCCGAGGAGACGATGCTCGCGGTGCTGCGGCGCATTCAGAACGACTTGTTCGACGCCGGCGCCGATCTCTCCACCCCGGTGGTCGCGGAGCCGAAGTACCCGCCGCTGCGTGTCACCCAGTCCTACGTCGACCGGCTGGAAGCGTGGTGCGATGAATTCAACGCGGAGTTGCCCGCTCTGAATTCGTTCATCCTGCCCGGTGGCACACCGCTGGCAGCCCTGCTGCACACCGCCCGCACCGTTGCGCGCCGCGCGGAACGCTCCGCGTGGGCCGCGATCGAGGCGTATCCGGAGGACACCAACGTCCTGCCCGCCAAATACCTCAACCGCCTCTCGGACCTGTTGTTCATCCTGAGCCGGGTGGCCAATCCCGGCGGCGATATCCTGTGGAAGCCCGGTGGGGACCTGCCGAGCGCCTGATCGCGTCGGCGAGAACATGCGAGTACGCGAGTAACCACCGGGTATGCCAGGACCACGACGCCGACCACACCGTCGGCCGCGCAAACCCAGCGCGCGGCACCCGCTCGTACGGCAAAAACGGCCAGACGCGAGGGGGAGTCGCGGAGAGGTGGCACCGTAGTCGGTCGCCGCAACTATCCTTGCACCAACAGTGCGCCGAATACGCGGAGAGGCGGCATGGAACGGTTTTTGGTTACCGGCGGGAATCGACTCGTCGGTGAGGTCACGGTGGGAGGCGCCAAGAACAGCGTCCTCAAGCTGATGGCCGCTGCGTTGCTGGCCGAGGGCACCACCACGATCACCAACTGCCCGGACATCCTCGACGTGCCGTTGATGGCCGATGTGCTGCGCGGCCTCGGTTGCGACGTGACCATCGACGGTGGGGCGGTCACCATCACCACGCCCGCCGAGCCGAAGTACCACGCGGACTTCCCCGCCGTGACCCAGTTCCGCGCGTCGGTGTGTGTGCTCGGTCCGCTGATGGCTCGGTGCAAGCGTGCGGTCGTCGCCCTGCCCGGTGGTGACGCGATCGGCTCGCGTCCGCTCGATATGCATCAGGCCGGCCTGCGTCTGCTCGGCGCGACCAGCGAGATCGAACACGGCTGCGTGGTGGCGAAGGCCGACGAACTGCAGGGCGCCAGGATCCGCCTCGACTTCCCCTCTGTCGGCGCGACCGAGAACATCCTCATGGCGGCGGTGCTCGCCGAGGGCGAGACAGTGATCGACAACGCCGCGCGCGAGCCGGACATCGTCGACCTGTGCAACATGCTGGTCCGGATGGGCGCGCGGATCAGCGGGGCGGGCACCTCGGTGCTCACCATCCAGGGCGTCGAGCGGCTCTCGCCCACCACCCACCGCGTCATCGGCGACCGCATCGTGGCCGCGACCTGGGGTATCGCCGCCGCGATGACCCTGGGAGACATCCGCGTCACCGGAGTGAACCCGAAGCACCTGTCACTGGTGCTGGACAAGCTGCGTTCCGCGGGTGCGCGGATCTCGTTCGAGCAGGAGGGCTTCCGCGTGGTGCAGGCCGAGCGCCCTCGCGCGGTGAACTTCTCGACCCTGCCGTTCCCCGGCTTCCCGACCGACCTGCAGCCGATGGCCATCGGGCTCGCGTCCATCGCCGACGGGACCTCGATGATCACCGAGAACATCTTCGAAGCGCGTTTCCGTTTCGTGGAGGAGATGATCCGGCTCGGCGCCGACGCCCGCACCGATGGACACCACGCCGTGGTGCGCGGCATTCCCCGGTTGTCGAGTGCTCCGGTGTGGTCGTCCGATATTCGGGCGGGTGCCGGATTGGTCCTCGCCGGCTTGGTCGCCGACGGGACCACCGAAGTGCACGACGTCTTCCACATCGATCGCGGTTATCCGAATTTCGTCGAGCAGCTGCAGGCGCTGGGGGGTGCGGTAGCGCGCGTCGGCGCCGCGGATTGATCGCCGATTCGATCCCGGTTGTCCACGCCTTCCGAACGTTTCCTTGAAAACGCTTCCTGACCAGGGGATTTGACATCGTGCACGCAGACACGTAACTTTGTCCAAGTCAGAGCGACACGGACACCGACCCGGAGCCGAGAAGCTGAGCGGAAACGCTGAGCTAGAGGACTGGGAAACGAGGTAGGACGAGGAGCGCCTGACGATCACACTAGCTCGAACGAGAACCTTGTTTGCAACGCGGTTCGAGGCTGAGCTAAGCTGGAAAAGTTGCTTCACCGATCAATCGGCTCGAACCGGGCGACGGTGTGTGCGTGTGTTCTTTGAGAACTCAATAGTGTGTCGATGAATGTCAGTGCCAAATATTTTTGGTTCCGGCCTTCCGCTCCCCGTGTGGAGGGTCGGGCATTTTTTGTCAGCTAATTTTCCGGCTGGCGATTGTTTTGCTGGGTTTTCGGACTCTAGTTAGATATTTCTGATTCACCCTGTGGGGTGTTTCGAGAGTCTTCAACGGAGAGTTTGATCCTGGCTCAGGACGAACGCTGGCGGCGTGCTTAACACATGCAAGTCGAGCGGTAAGGCCCTTCGGGGTACACGAGCGGCGAACGGGTGAGTAACACGTGGGTGA
>NZ_JADLQX010000099.1 GCF_015477605.1 Nocardia amamiensis | reverse complement strand
GCCTTGGCCCGCGAGACCAGCTGGATGGACACGATGCTGTCGCCGCCGAGCGCGAAGAACGAGTCGTCCACGCCGACGCGCTCCACGCCGAGCACTTCGGCGAACACCTCGGCGATGGTCTGCTCGAGCGGGGTGCGCGGTGCACGGAAGACGACCTCGGTCGCGAACACCGGCTCCGGCAGCGCCTTGCGGTCCAGCTTGCCCACCGGCGTGAGCGGAACATGGTCGATCACCATGATCGATGAGGGCACCATGTAGGCGGGCAGGTGCTCTTCGACGTGCGCCGTCAGCGCCGGGACATCAATCGAATGACCCTGCGCGGCGACGACATACGACACCAGCGACACCGCGCCCGCGGCATTCTTGTGCCCGAGGGTGACCGCGAAGTCGACGGTCTCGTGCGAGGCGAGCGCCGCGTCGATCTCGCCGAGTTCGATGCGGAAACCGCGCACCTTCACCTGGAAGTCGGAGCGGCCGACGTATTCGACCTCGCCGGTGCGGGTCCAGCGCACCACATCGCCAGTACGGTACATCCGCGCACCGGGGACGTACGGGTTGGCGACGAACCGCTCGGCCGACAGGCCCGGCCGCGCGTGGTAGCCACGCGCGAGCTGAACGCCCGACAGATACAGCTCACCTGCGACACCCACCGGAACGGGCCGCAGCTGGGCGTCCAGGATCAGCGATTGCATGCCGCGGATCGGGCCGCCGATGGTGACCAGATCACCGGGCGCGAGCGCGTCGCTGATGTTGGTCATGATCGTGGTCTCGGTCGGCCCGTAGCCGTTGTGGAAGCGGCGGCCCGAACCGTCCGGCGCGCCACCCCACTTGCCGACCAGATCGGCGGGCACGGCCTCACCGCCGGCCACGATCACCCGCATACCGGCCAGCGCCGCCGAATCCAGCGACGCGAGCACCGACGGCGTGATGAAGGCGTGCGTGACCCGCTCGGCGCGGATCAGCTCGGCCAGTTCCTCGCCGCCGTACACACCGGGCGGGCAGACCACCAAGGCGCCGCCGCGGCCGATCGCGAGCAGGAACTCCAGGATCGAGGCGTCGAAGCTCGGCGAAGCGAAATGCAGTGCGCGCGTGTCTGAATCGACGTCATAGCGGGCGTTCTGCTCGTCCCGGAAGTTGGCCAGGCCCGCGTGGGTGACCACGACGCCCTTGGGCACACCGGTGGAACCGGAGGTGTAGATGACGTAGGCCGGGTGCTCCGGCCGCACCGGACGCAACCGATCGGCGTCGGTGACCGCGGCATCGTCGAATTCGGTGAGCTCGAGCTCGTCCAGCACCAGCCACTCGACCGAGTCGGGCAGGTCGGCGCGCACCGACGCGAGGGTCAGGCCGATCGGCGAACCGGAGTCGGTGACCATGTGCGCGATGCGGTCGGCCGGATAGGTCGGGTCGATCGGCACGAACGCGCCGCCGGACTTGCTCACCGCCCATTCGGCGAAGTACGACACGTCCGACCGCGGCACGGCGACGGCCACCAGATCCTCGGTGCCGATGCCGCGCTGAATCAGCAGGCGAGCCAAGCGGTTCGACCGCGCGTCCAGCTCGCCGTAAGAAAGACTTCTCCCCTGGAACACCACCGCGGGCGCTTGCGGGTCGATGGCCACGGCCTCGGCGATCAGGTCCGGCAGCGTCCGCGCCGGGGTCGCCGCCGCACCGGTGCGAGCGACGAGATCGGCCCGCTCGGCGGCGTCGAGCACGTCGATGGCGCCGACGGTGATCGCCGGGTCGGCCGCGATGGCCGCGAGCACGCGCTCCCAGCGGTCCACGATGCCGGCAGCGGTCGAGGAGTCGAACAGCTCGGTGGCGTAAGTGAGCGCCAATGCCATACCGCTGGAAACGGATTCACCGCGCTCGGCCAGAGTGAATTGCAGGTCGAAGCGTGCGACGTTCTCTTCCAGGTCCAGCGCGGACACCGAAAGACCCGGCAGCTGCAGGGTGGTGCGCTCAAGGTTCTGGAACGCCAGCATCACCTGGAACAGCGGATTGCGCGCCTGCGAGCGTTCCGGCGCGAGCAGTTCCACCAGCCGCTCGAACGGCACGTCGGCGTTGCCGTACGCGTCCAGGTCGGTGCGGCGCACCCGGTCGAGCAGGTCGGCGAACGATTCGCCCGGCACGATCGGAGTGCGCAGCACCAGGGTGTTGACGAACATGCCGATTACGTCATCGAGTTCGGCTTCGCCTCGGCCCGCGATCGGAGTGCCGACCGCGATGTCGTCCCCGCCCGACAGACGCGACAGCAGGACGGCGAGCGCGCTGTGCATGACCATGAACAGCGAGGCTCCGCGCTGCCGCGCGAGGTCCTCCAGCGCGGCGATCAGCTCGCCGGACAGCTCGCGATGCAGCGTCGCGCCGCGGTGCGAGGCAACGGCCGGACGCGGGCGGTCGGTGGGCAGCGCCAGCTCGTCGGGGACGCCGTCGAGCGTGCGCCGCCAGTGCGCGACCTGCTTCGCCAGCAGCGAGTCGGGATCCTCCTCGGAACCGAGGATCTCGCGCTGCCACACCGCGAAGTCGGCGTACTGCACCGTCAGCGGCGCCCAGCCGGGGGCGGCGCCGGTGCTGCGCGCGGTGTAGGCGGTCATCACGTCGCGGGTCAGCGGCCCCATGGAGAAACCGTCGGCCGCGATGTGGTGCACCACGACGACGAGCACGTGCTCCTCAGGTCCCGCCGCGTACAACCGGGTGCGCAGCGGAACCTCTTCGGCCACATCGAATCCGGTGGTGACGAACTCGGTCACCACCGCGGTCAGCTCCGCCGGATCCACTCCGACCGGATGCAGGTCCAGGGCGATGTCCTCGGCGGGCACGATCACCTGGACCGGGGTGCCGCCGTGCTCGGGGTAGCGGGTGCGCAGCGACTCGTGCCTGCGCACCACGTCGGCGACCGCCAGCCGCAGCGCCTCGACGTCCAACCCACCGGTGAGCCTGATGGCGATCGGCAGGTTGTAGGCCGCCGACGCGGTGTCGTACTTGTTCAGGAACCACATACGCTGCTGCGCGAACGACAGCGGAACCAGTTCGTCAGCGGCCCGCTCGCGGGCGACCAAACGCGCCCGGGCGGCGCCGTCGGCGTGCGATTCCACCCGTGCGGCAAGGGCTTCCACGGTGGAGGCCTCGAACAGGGTGCGCACCGCGACGGTGGCGCCGAGCGCGGCGCCGATGCGGGCGACCACCCTGGTGGCGATCAGCGAGTTGCCGCCGAGGTCGAAGAAGTCGTCGTCCACGCCGACCCGATCCAGGCCGAGCACGTCGGCGAACACCGCGGCCACCGTCTCCTGCACCGGCGTGACCGGCGCGCGGAAGGCACGCGCCTGCGCCGTCGGGGCGGGCAGCGCGCGGCGGTCCAGCTTCCCGTTGACGGTCAGCGGAATCCATTCCAGCCGTACCACGGCCGAGGGCACCATGTAGGACGGCAGCTGCTCGGCGGCGCCGTCGCGGACCACGTCGAGCACCGGCTCGACGCCCGGTTCGGCGACCACGTACGCGACGATCCGCTGATCGCCGGGCTGGTCCTCGCGCACGATCACCGCGGCCTGCGCGATGCCCGGCTGGGCCAGGATCGCCGATTCGATCTCGCCGAGCTCGATGCGGAAACCGCGCACCTTCACCTGGTCGTCGGCGCGGCCCAGGTACTCCAGCTCGCCGTGCCGGTTCCAGCGCGCGAGGTCACCGGAGCGGTACAGCCGCTCCCCCGGTGCGTCACCCATGGGGTTGGCGACGAAGCGCGTGGCCGACAGGTCGGGGCGGCCGAGGTAGCCGCGAGCCAATTGCGGGCCCGCCACATACATTTCACCCGCGACGCCGACCGGCACCGGACGCAACCGGTTGTCGAGCACGTACACCCGCAGACCCGCGATGGCGCGGCCGACCACGCTGCCGGAGGCGGCGGCGATGGTCGCGGCGTCCAGCGCGCGGTACGACACGTGCACCGTGGTCTCGGTGATGCCGTACATGTTGACCAGCAGCGGAGCCCCAGTCGCGGAGCTTGCGGAGCGGCCGTCGGGCCCAGCGCCGTGCCGCGCCACCCAATCCGACAGCCTGCGCA
>NZ_JADLQX010000098.1 GCF_015477605.1 Nocardia amamiensis | reverse complement strand
GGATCTCCCCGGCCGACATCCGGCCCAGGTAGTTGAAGCTGATCTGGCCGGACGAGCCGAGGCTCGGCGCGGTCTCCGGATTCAGCTGCCGCAGCAGGCCGTAGCCGAGGCCCTTGTCGGGCACCGCGAGCAACTGTTCCTTGATCGACTTCACGACCTCGCCCAGCGCGGCCCCGCCGGCGAAGGCGTCACCGAGATCGGCACCGGCCAGGTCGAGCCGGACCGGGTAGGCGGAGGTGAACCAGCCGACCGTGCGGGACAGATCCGCGCCGGGCACCACGTCCTCTTCGCGGCCGTGACCCTCCAGCTTGATCAGCGTCGCGTCCGACCCGTCGCCGCGCCAGCGAGCCACCGCTATGGCCAGTGCCGACAGCAGGCCGTCGTTCACGCCGCCGCGGTAGAGGCCGGGGATCGCGGTCAGCACCGCGTCGGTGACTTCGGCGGGCACCGTGACCTCGACTCGCTCGACGGTCGCGAACGTGTCGACGGCCGGGTCGAACGGACGGGAGCCGAGCAACGGATCCGGCGTGGCCGAAACCTGCTGCCAGAACGGCAGTTCCGCGACCCGTTCCGGCGCGCGCGCCGCCTCGACCAGACTGTGCGCCCAGCGCCGCATCGAGGTGCCATTGGCAGGCAGCGTCACCGGCTGACCCGCGACCAGCTGCGACCACGCGACCGCGAAGTCCGGGATCAGGATGCGCCAGGACACGCCGTCGACCACGAAGTGGTGCGCGACGATCAACAGCACATCGCGCCGCTCCCCGTCGAAGGCGAACCACACGAACTGCGCCATAGCGGCATTCGCCGGATCGAGCCTGCCCATCGCCGCGTCCAGCGCCTCGGTGGCGACCCGCGCCAGCTCCGCGTCGTCGGCTTCGGCGGCCAGCTCGACCCGATGCACCAAGGCGTCGATGTCGACCGCACCCCGCGGCAGCGCCTCGAACGTCCAGTCCGTGCCGGTGCGGCGCAACCGCGACCGCAGCACGTCGTGGTGGTCGAAGACCGCCGCGATGGTGCCGACCAGCGTCTCCCGGTCGATACCCTCCGGCAGCCGCAGCGCCATGGTCTGCGAGAACCGCTGGTACGAGGAGCCGCTCGCGAGGATCTGCCGCATGATCGGGGTCAGCGGGATCTCGCCGACACCGCCACCGGGCAGCTCCTCCAGCCGCGCCTGCTCCGCACCCGCGCCGAATGTGGCGATCTCCGCCAGCGAAGCCACGCTGCGCCGCTCGAACACGTCACGCGGAGTGAACAGCACACCACGCGCCTTGGCCCGCGAGACCAGCTGGATGGACAGAATGCTGTCACCGCCGAGCGCGAAGAACGAGTCGTCCAAACCGATCTGCTCGACACCGAGCACTTCGGCGAACACCTCGGCGATGACGGCCTCGATCTCGTTGGCCGGTGCGCGGAACTCGCGCGGAGCCAGCTCCGGTTCGGGCAGCGCCTTGCGATCCAGCTTGCCGACCGGGGTCAGCGGGATCTCGTCGATCACCACGATCGCCGTCGGCACCATGTGCGGCGGCAGGCTGCGCGACGCGTACTCGGTCAACCGCGCCGTGTCGATCTCCCGGCCCGGCGTGGCCAGCACGTAGGACACCAGAATCGTCGCGCCCGCCGCGGTCTGGCGGCCGAGCGTGATCGCGTACTCGACGTCGTCGTGCCTGCCGAGCACGGTGTCGATCTCGCCGAGCTCGATGCGGAAACCGCGGATCTTCACCTGGAAGTCCGAGCGGCCCACGTAGTCCAGCTCCCAGCGCACCGACGGCAGCGCGGCGTTGCCCGCCCGCTCACCGGGTTCGGCGTACCAGCGCACCACGTCACCGGTGCGGTACATCCGCGCGCCCTCGTTGCTCCACGGGTTGGCGACGAACCGTTCCGCGGTGAGGTCGGGGCGGTTGTGGTAGCCACGCGCCAGCGCGCCACCGGCCAGGTACAGCTCGCCCGCGACACCCGGCGGCACCGGGTTGAGGCGGTTGTCCAGCACCAGGGCCGACATACCGCGCACCGGACGGCCGATCGTGATGTGCCTGCCCGGGGTGAGCGCGGCGTACGACGAGATGATCGTCGTCTCGGTCGGACCGTAGGCGTTGAAGTACTTCCGGCCCGGCCACCACTTGGCCAGCAGTTCCGGCGTGGTGACGTCACCGCCGACGGAGGCCACCTCGAGCGCCTCCATGCCTTCGGGGTCGACCGTGCCCAGCACCGCCGGGGTGATGATCGTGTGCGAAACCCGCTCGGTGCGCAGCAGTTCGGCCAGATCCGGGCCGCCGATGATGGTCGACGGCACGACTACCAGCGTGGCGCCGGTGTAGGCGGCACACAGCCATTCCAGCACCGACGGGTCGAAGCTGGGCGAGCAGATGTGCAGGAACCGGTGGTGCGATTCGAGCTGGTACAGGTCGGTCGCGACGCCGACCAGGCCGCCCATGCCCGCGTGGGTCACGGTGACGCCCTTGGGCATACCGGTCGAACCCGAGGTGTAGATGACATACACCGGGTGCCGCATGGCCAGCGAGGAGATCCGGTCCGCGTCGGTGACCGGCGCGGCGGACTGGCTCTCGATGAGCGACCCGAGCTCCGGGTCGTCCATGCGCAGCCACTCGACATCGCGCGGCAGCTGGTCCACGTATTCGCTCGCGGTGATGCCGATGACCGCGCCGGAGTCGTTGACCATGTGCCGCATGCGGTCTTCGGGGTAGGTCGGGTCGATCGGCACGTGCGCGCCGCCGGCCTTCGCCACCGCCCAGAACGCGGCGACCATCTCGTAGGAACGCGGGAACGACAGCGCCACGATGCGCTCCGGTCCCACACCGCGTGCGATGAGCACCCGCGCCAGACGCGAGGAGTACTCGTCCAGCTCGCGGTAGGTGATCGACCGGCCTTGGTAGCGCACCGCGATCTGCTCCGGATCCAGCCGCGCGCCGCGCTGGAGCAGGTCCGGCAGCAGGCCGGTGGCCATGACGTCCTCGCCGTGCACGTGCGTGAGCAAGTGGTACTCAGCCGTGTCCAGCAGCGGCAGGTCGCCGATCGGGGTCTCCCGGTCGGTGGCGATCGCGGACAGCAGCCTGGTGAACCGCTCCGCGAACACCCGCACGGTCTGGTCGTCGAACAGGTCGCGCGCGAAGGAGAACTCCGCGTACATGCCCGCGTCGTCGGGGTTCTCCCCTGCCTCGCGGATGGTCAGCGACAGGTCGAACTTGGCGGTGTCGACGTCGAAATCGACCGCGCCCACGTGCAGTCCGGGCAGCTCGAAGCTGCTCTCGGGCAGATTCTCGAACGACAGCGCCACCTGGAACAGCGGGTGCCGCGCGGTGGAGCGCTCCGGGTTGAGCAGTTCCACCAGCCGCTCGAACGGCAGGTCCGCGTGCGCGAACGCCTGCAGGTCGGCGTCCTTGGTCCGGGCCAGGAACTGGCCGAAGGTCAGGTCGCCGTCCACGTGCGAGCGCAACACCAGGGTGTTGACGAACATGCCGATCACGTCGTCGAGTTCGGCTTCGCCGCGGCCCGCGATGGGGGTGCCGATGGCGATGTCGTCGGTGCCGGACATGCGCGCGAGGAACAGCGCGAGCGCGGCGTGCACCACCATGAACAGCGTCGCGTTCTGTTCCCTGGCGATCTCGGTGAGCATGCGATGCAGCTCGCCCTCGATCGGGAACACCACGCGCCCACCGGCGAACGACTGCGTGGTCGGACGCGGCCGGTCGGCGGGCAGGTTGAGCTCGTCGGGCAGACCGGCCAGCGCGGCGCGCCAGTACTCGGCCTGCTGCGAGATCAGGCTGTCGGGGTCGGTCTCCGAGCCGAGCACGTCGCGCTGCCAGAGGCTGAAGTCGGCGTACTGGATCGGCAGCGGCGCCCAGCCCGGTTCCACCCCGGCCGAGCGGGCGGCGTAGGCCAGCATCACGTCGCGGGTCAGCGGGCTCATCGACCAGCCGTCCGCGCTGATGTGGTGCGCCACGAACACCAGGACGTACTCGGTCTCGGCCACACGGAACAGCTCGGCCCGCAACGGAACTTCGGTGGTCACGTCGAATCCGGCGGAGACCACCTCGACGATCCGATGCCGGATGTCCTCGGGCGCGACGGCTTCCGGCGTCAGGTCCGGCACGGCCTGCTCGGCGGGCACGATCACCTGATGCGCCGCGCCACTCTGCTCGGGGTAGACGGTGCGCAGGGTCTCGTGCCTGGCGATCACATCCGCGACGGCCAGTTGCAGTGCGGTGACGTCCAGTTCGCCGGTCAGCCGGACGGCCACCGGGATGTTGTTCACCGCGGAGGCGGTGTCGAACTGGTTGAGGAACCACATCCGCTGCTGCGCCAGCGACAACGGGATCCGCTCCGGACGCGGACCGGCCACCAGAGCGCGACGACCACCAGCGCCCG
>NZ_JADLQX010000097.1 GCF_015477605.1 Nocardia amamiensis | reverse complement strand
CACGCTACTCGAATTCAGCGAATCGCGTCTCTAGGCAAATTTCAGAGTTTCTCTCGTCCGAGACCCCGCGACCCGCGGAAACCGGCAGTCTTGGGCTCCGAAACCCCGGAATTATGCGGAACGCAGGTTCGCCATTCGAGATTGGGTGGCACTACGTCGACACTGCGGCGTAGCCGGTGGCCATCTCGGCGCGTGCTCAGCTCGGTCCAGGCCGCGATTGGTGACAACTACGTTGGAAATTCGGTGACAGATAGTGTGGTCTGCCCGGTGCATTCGCGCAGCTCTGCGGAGGCCAACGGTGACAGATATGGTGGTCAGCCACACGCCTGGTCCAGGGCCCTGCGCGGAATTCTGATTTGCCGGTCTGGCGCGAAACGGCTCCCAAGGCGACTGTTTTCGTTGAAGATTGGGGATCGTGCCGGTATCGAAGAAGCGTAAGAAGTCGAAAGGCTCGCCGCCGCGCCGCCCCGACATCGCACCCAACGGGGACGAGGACCTGTTCGCTGACGACGAGGTGATCGAAATCCGCGTCGGGCGGCAGCATGCACCCTCGGTGGTCGTGCCTGGACCGGGCAACCGAGCGGGTTTTAGCGATGGAGAGTCCACGTTCTTGCCGACGGCGATGATCCACGATTCCCGTCTGTGTCCGGCCGCTGTGGTCACCTACGGGCAGCTGTTGATTGCGCGGCCGCCGTTCCGGGTGACCTGGGAGGAGCTGACAGCGTTCGTGCCCGAGTGGGATCGGCACCCCGATGACTCCGAGGAGGAAACCCTCGAAGGCTTGGCGCAGCTGCGCACGCATGGCTACCTGGTGCCCTGCGAGGACGGATGGACGCTGGACGTACCCGCCGACGCCGAGGCCAACGCCTACGAGTGGAGCAGGCGGTGAGGCCAATGGTTTGCGGTAACCGCGCATTGGAAGGGGCGCCATCCCGGCGCTCACGCGCCATGGGCGAGGCGACCGGTGTGCAGTGCGGAGAGTAGCGCACACCACGCGGAGGCAACTAACGGTCGGCCTGGCCGTCAACGAACATGCCATGGACGAGCATTGGAACCGCAGTAGTGGTGTCCATTTCTGTGGCGACCGCGACATCGTTGCCGAAGCCCGTGTCGGCCAGCTGACGCGCATTCGGATATGAGGCCCGGCACGTCGGTGATCCCATCGTACAGCGTCTTGGCCGCCGATGCTTCCGGCGAGAGCGGCCCCGCCCCGGCTTCGGCCAGGGCGGAAGCGACCATCCCGGCGCCTATCCAGTCTTCGATGGCCGGCCTCACGGCGTCCTGGCCGGGCCACTGTTCCCCGGCGGGAATGATCGAGATCGGTCGGTCGTTGTGCCCCAACCCTGTTGGGTCAGCCACGCGGCGACAGCGGTGGGGTTACGCAGGCACGCAGCTACCACTGGCATCCCGGAGACAGCCGCCGCGATCGCCGATCCATTCGGGGACGGTAAAACCAGCCGTCGCGGCGCTGGCGCGCCCCTCAGTGCGGCAGGCGACAGCGACCAGGGGCGCTCCGGTGATATTGCGCGCCGCCCGACCGCCAAAGCAGCGTCGCGACGTGTCGCGAATTCCTCCGCACCGCCGTCCCGCCACGGGTAGGGAAGCACAGCGGTCCCGGCATCGACTGCTACCGATCCGGCTGTGGTGAACGACAACACATCGACTATCACCAGCGCCGCGCTGTGCGGGCCCAGCGCTCGGGCGCCGACCTGGCCCCACTCGACCCGGATACCCGAACCCGACTGCAAAACCCAATCCACGGTGTTCACCATATGACTGGAGAGGCCAGGATGAGAGTGGCTGCCGAGTGCTGGAACACTGTCCGCGTGAGTTCGGTGATGACCGCCAGCGGTTCGCCGACGCCCGCGCGCTGAAGGCCTATGCCGTATCCGCCACCCGCCACCCGTCACCCTGGCCTCCGGCAAATCCCTCTCCATCACCCACCGTCGGATCAAGAACGACCGCCTGGCCGCTGCCGGCTGGATTTGGGGCACCACCCTGGTCCGTCCTGCCAGGCCCCCGCCCAACAGCACTACCGGCACCGCCGCGACCACGGCGACCGCCACGCACCAGCAGTCCGCCACCTGTTCAACAAGATGCTCGGCCAGCTCTACCACTGCCTGCACACCCACCAGACCTACGACCCCACCAAAGCCTTCGGAGAACTGGCGAAGCAGGGGATTCTGGCACCGATTGCAGGCGAAACTGAGCGTGACTGGACGGCTTCAACGGTGATTCGCGCAGGCGAGTTTTGACATCACTGGGAGGTGTATGGGCTGGGCTTCGCCGTTCGGGCCAGGGGATTGACACCGGTTTGCAGGCTAAGCTTCCGGCATGAGCACCGCGCCGTCCGACAACCTTCCCGGTCGACAGGGGAAGCGGCGACTCCGGTCACAGCTCGGCTGGTACCTGGTGCTCGCCTGCACGGTTGCGTCTTGCCTGGGCGCACTCGTGCGGGCAAGTGTCCCGGAAAGCGCCGAGTCGTTGCTGTTGTGGTTTTTCTTTATCAGCGCGTCGTTCGGGTTGTCCTGTGTGGTCATCGGCTACTTGACCCGGGTAGTCGTGACCCGGCGGCTTCGGGTACCGGAGCTCGGTCCTCTGCTGGCGCCTGCACTGGTGGTGGCATTCACGGTGGCGGCGTGGGGCGCGGACCTACCGATCGCTGTGCGCTGGCAGTTCTCGGCGCACAGCTTCGATGATGCCGCACGGCAGGTGCGCGACGGTGTCGATCCGCACACGTTCGAAGGTCACCGGCGCGGGCTCTACCGCATCAACAGTGCCGACCGCTACGCCTGGGGTGTCTACTTCAGGACCAGCCCCAGGACGGGCAACTGCTCGAGCGGGGGCGGAGGGTTTGCCCGGCTTACCGGCGCGTCTCGCGCGTCTGACGCATTCCACCGCCTCACTGGTGACTGGCATCGGTTCTGCCTCGACAGTGCTGGGGAACTGACAGTGCCAGACCACCCCATCGGGGGATGGCGGTAGCCAACAACCGGAGAGCACCGTGGATCCACGCCACCAGCACCGAATCAGTCTCCGCAGCTTGACAATTAGCGGAGTCGGAGGTCTGACACTCCGCCGTCAGCTTACCGTCCCTGGCCCGCAGAACTGCCCACTTTCACCGGGTTCGTGTAGCCGTGTTCCGTCGCAGCTGGTCAGCTGTGATGCATCAGCGGCTGCTGGAGGCGACCTGCGACCAGATCGGAATGCAAACTGGCCGGGATGAGCTTGTATGCGGTCAGATTCAGCGGTTCCAGCCTTGTCGGTTCATGCGTTCGAAGTAGGCGTCGTCAGCGGCCTGGATCTCTTCTTCGGTCATCGGCCTCGGGGGCTTCGTCCTGGGTTCGGCTTGTCCGAAGGTTTCGCGAATCGTTTTGATCCCGGCTTCGACACGTTCGTCGTGGATGAGTGGATGCATCGCTTGCTCGGCTTTCGCGGCGGCGTCCTTTTCGGCAGCGGCGGTCGCCTGCAGGATGAGGCTCGCCAGCCGGTCTCCCCATCGGAGTGCGTCACGGGTCAGTTCCAGGTCGCGCAGGTGTCCTGCCGAATCGACGATCGCTGTGACGGTGCCGTTGCCTGCGGTGCCCGTGCCGCGAACGCGGCCGAGCGCTGATTTGACCTGGCTGGCTTTGGTTTTCATTTCCTCAAGCGTGGCGTCGAGGTCTGAGGGCTCGCTCACAGCAGGTCCGCGAATTCGGCCTGCATGGCGGGGTCATTTCTAACTTCCCGCAGCACGTCCAGGGGGCTTTGCGTTCCGAAGTACCCTTTGATCGTCGACTTCGTCGGGTCGGCGCCCCGCGCGCGCAGGAGGCGGACCGTGCCGATTCGATCACCGCTGGAGGACATGATCGCCCAGTAGATCGGCGGCATCCCCTTCTCGGTCAAGGCGTTGATGTCGGCGCCCGCGTCGAGTAGCCGTTGGACGATCTCGGTGAACCCGTACTGGGATGCGAAGTGCAACGGTGTCCAGCCTTCGTTGTCGCGAGCGTTGACGTCCTCGGTGTCGAGCAGACGCGCGACGGCATCGACCTGCCCCTCCATCGCGGCATAATGCAATGGGGTTCGGCCCCATTCGTCTGGTTCGGTCATCTACTTCTGCTCCCGTCTGTGGCTTCTGTTTCCGGTCATGTCTTCGATGTGGAACCGCTCGGGATGGCTGTTGACGTAGTCGTCGAACTCCTTCTGAGTCAAGCCGCGGCTTTGGGCATCGGCCAGCAGCCGCCGATGCTCAAAGCCACTATTGTGGCCGAACTCCCATTTAGGGTTGACTGGGTACAACGACCTGTTGGCCACGTCGACGTAGTATTTGCCGTCCTCTGTCTTGGGTAGCTGCTGCACCCAGGGTTTGTCGTCGTAGGACTTGTTGATCGGTACCTTGAGCCGTTTTCATCCTGTGGCGGTCGCCTGAAGTTCTCGGTCTTGCAGGACGTGGATGGTCTTGACGATTCGACCGGTCTTGAATGGGCAGCAGCGGAGTCTCCGCAGGATCTTCCAGGTCTTGAG
>NZ_JADLQX010000096.1 GCF_015477605.1 Nocardia amamiensis | reverse complement strand
CCACCAGCCGCGCACCGACCTGCAACGGCCAGAAGAACTCCCACACCGACACGTCGAACGTCGCCGGGGTCTTCTGCAACACCACGTCGTAGGCCGCCAAGCCGTACTCGGCGTGCATCCACACCAGCCGGTTGACGATCGCCGCGTGCGACACCGCCACACCCTTCGGGCGGCCGGTCGAACCGGAAGTGAAGATCACGTACGCGGTGTTGGCCGGGCGCAGCGGCTTGTGCCGATCGGCGTCGGTCAGCGGCTCGCCGGAGAACTCCGACAACTCCAGCTGATCGATGCGCACCTGCCGGGAGACCGTGGTCTCCAGATCGGAGCCTGAGGTCAGCACGCACACCGGGCGCGCGGTCTCGAGGATGTAATCGATCCGCTCGGCCGGATGGTCCGGGTCCAACGGCACGTACGCGCCGCCCGCGGCGTTCACCGCGTACATGCCGACCACCAGGTCGATCGAGCGCCGCATACCGAGGGCCACATACGATTCCGGGCCCACGCCATTGCTCTTGAGCCAGCGCGCCAGGCGGTGCACCCGCCCGGCGAACTCGGCATAGGACAGACTCGTCCCCTCGAACGTCACCGCGGGACTGTCCGGCGTGCGCGCGACCTGCGCCTCGAACAGCGACACCAGCGTCGCCGACGGGTCCACCGCATACGCGGTGGCATTCCACTGCCAGACGACCTTGACACGCTCCTGCTGGTCCAGTAGCGCGATATCGCCGATCGGCAGGTCCGGTTCGGCGGCGATCGCTTTCAGCAACCGGCCGAAGCGCCGCCCGAACTCCGCCATGGTGGCCGGGTCGAACAGGTCGGTCGCGTAGATCAGCTCGGCGGTGATACCCGCCGGGGCCGGACCGGTGCCGTTGGTCGTTCCGGCGGGCGCCGCCGCGCGCTCGGAGAGCACCAGTTGCAGGTCGAACTTGGCGACATCGATCGGCAGATCGACACCGCTCACGGTCAGACCGGGCAGCTCCAGGGTGGTCTGGCCGGTGTTCTGGAACGACAGCATCACCTGGAACAGCGGATGCCGCGCCTGCGACCGCGCCGGGTTCAGGATCTCCACCAACCGCTCGAACGGCAGGTCCGCGTGCCCGAAGGCCGCGATGTCGGTGGCGCGTACCGCGCGCAGCAGCTCGGTGAACGTCGCATCGGGTTCGATCGGGGTTCGCAGCACCAGGGTGTTGACGAACATGCCGACCAGATCGTCGAGCGCGCGTTCACCGCGCCCGGCGACCGGGGTGCCGATGGCGATGTCATCCTCGCCGGACAACCGCGACAACAGAACCGCGAGCGCCGTGTGCGCGACCATGAACAGCGTCGCACCCTTCATGCGCGCGAGTTCGGTGAGCTGGGCGTGGGTTTCGGCGTCGATCTCGAAGGTGTGCGTGGCGCCGCGGGCGGAGGCGACCGCTGGGCGCGGCCGGTCGGCGGGCAGATCCAGCTGCTCGGGCAGCCCGCGCAGGGTGTCCGACCAGAACGAGATCTGCTCGGCGATCACCGAACTCGGGTCGTCCTCGGCGCCGAGCACCTGACGCTGCCACAGCGCGAAGTCCGCGTACTGCACCTCCAGCGGACGCCAGGCGGGTTCGCCGCCGTCGACCCGGGCGCCATAGGCGGTCATCACATCGCGGGTGAGCGGCCCCATGGAGAAGCCGTCGGCCGAGATGTGGTGCACCACAAGGGCCAGCACGTACTCGGTCGGGCTGATCTCGAACAGCCTGGCGCGGAACGGCACCTCGGCGGTCACGTCGAACGCCGTGCCCACCAGACGCGACAGCGCTTGGGGCAGTTCGGCTTCGGTGACATCGATCGGCGTCAGATCCGGGATGACCTTGGCGGTGGGCACGGTCTGCTGATGCGCGGCGCCGTCCACCTCGGGGTAGAACGTGCGCAGCGACTCGTGGCGGGCCAGCACATCGGCCACCGCGATCTGCAACGCCTGCCGGTCGAGCAGACCCGACAGCCGCACCGCGGCCGGGATGTTGTCCACCGCCGAGTCGGGGTCGAAGCGGTTGAGGAACCACATCCGCTGCTGAGCCAGTGACAGCGGCACCAGCTCGGGCCGTTCCCGCGCCACCAGCGGCGCCCGGCCGCCCTGTCCGGCAGCCGATTCCACCTTCGCGGCCAACGCCGCGACGGTGGACGCCTCGAACAGCACGCGCACCGGAACCTGCGTATCCAGCGCCTCGCCCAGTCGCGCCGCCACCTGGGTGGCGACCAGCGAGTTGCCGCCCAGTTCGAAGAAGTCGTCGTCCAGGCCGACCCGCTGCACGCCGAGCACCTCGGCGAAGGTGTCGGCCACGATCTCCTGCACCGGCGTCGCGGGCGCGCGGAACACCTTGGCCTCGAACACCGGTTCCGGCAGCGCCTTGCGGTCCAGCTTGCCCGAGGCGTTCAGCGGGAACTCGTCCAGCACCACATAGGCCGTGGGCACCATGTACCCGGGCAGCCGCGCGCCGAGCTCGGCCTTGACCGACTCGACGTCCACCACCCGATCCGGGTCCGCCACCAGATAGGCCACCAGCTGGTCGCCGGTCCGCTCATCGGTGCGCACCACGACCACCGCCTGCGCCACCGATTCCAGCGCCGTGAGCGCCGACTCGATCTCGCCCAGCTCGATGCGCAGACCGCGCAGCTTCACCTGGAAGTCGGTGCGGCCCAGGTATTCCAGCTCACCGTTCTCGGTCCAGGCCACCAGGTCGCCGGTGCGGTACATCCGCGCACCGCGCTCCCCGTACGGGTTGGCGACGAACCGGTCGCCGGTCAGGTCCGGACGCGCGACGTAACCGCGCGCCAGCTGGGCGCCCGCGAGATACAGCTCACCCGCGACGCCCACCGGAACCGGACGCAGGCGCGCGTCCAGCACGTAGACCTGGGTGTTGAACACCGGAGCGCCGATCGGCACCGTCTCGGTGTCGGCGTCGACGACCTCGTGGAAGGTGACGTCGACCGCGGCCTCGGTCGGACCGTACAGGTTGTGCAGCGCGGCGCCGGTCAGCTCACGCAACCGGTGCGCGGGCTTGGGCGGCAACGCCTCACCGGAGGCGAACACCAACCGAAGCGAACCGCACCGCGCGGCCGCGGCATCCGCCACGAACACCGCGAGCATGGACGGCACGAAGTGGGTGACGCTCACCCGCTCCGCGCTGATCACCTCGGCGAGGTAGGCCGGATCGCGATGCCCGTCCGGCTTCGCGACCACCAGCCGAGCACCGATCTGCAACGGCCAGAAGAACTCCCACACCGACACGTCGAACGTCGCGGGCGTCTTCTGCAGCACCACGTCGTCCGCGCGCAGCTGGTAGGCGGTCTGCATCCAGACCAGCCGGTTGACAATCGCGGCGTGCGAGACCGCCACACCCTTCGGGCGGCCGGTCGAACCGGAGGTGAAGATCACGTACGCGGTGTTCGACCCACGCAGCGGCGCACGACGATCGGCATCCGTGACCGGCGCTTCCGACAGGCCCTTCAGGTCGAGCAGGTCGATGCGCACCTGCGCGGTGTCGATGTCCAGATCGCTGCCGGAGGTCAGCACACATACCGGATCGGCCGTGGCGAGAATGTATTCCGTGCGCTCGGCCGGGTGGTCCGGGTCCAGCGGCACGTAGGCGCCACCGGCCACGGCGACGGCGTACATGCCGACGACCAGATCGATCGAGCGCCGCATGCCCAGCGCCACATACGATTCCGCGCCGACCCCGCGGGCGATCAGCCAGCGCGCCAGCTGGTTCACCCGCCAGGAGAACTCGGCGTAGGACAGACTTGTCCCCTCGAACGTGATCGCGGTCGCCTCAGGGGTGCGTTCGACCTGGTCGTAGAACATCGAAACCAGCGTCAAGGCGGTGGAGCTCGCGGAACGGCCCGGCAACACAGCCGAGTCCACATCGAATTCGGTGTCGTTCCAGCCGGAGACCACCAGGTCGCGCTCGGCGGCGTCGAGCAGTTCGATGTCGCCGACGCAGACATCGGGCTCGGTGCTGATCGCGGTGAGCACCCGGGTCAGGCGGTCGGCGATGCGGCGCACCGTCTGCTCGTCGAACAGGTCACGCAGGTAGCCCGCGCGCACCCGCAGCCGCGAATCCAGCTGCGCGATCAAGGTCAGCGGATAGTGCGTGGCGTCGGCCGCGTCCAGTCCGACCACCGCCATGCCGTCGATGTCCGCGGCTTGGGCTTGCAGACCCGCCGCGTCCACCGGGTAGGACTCGAACACCACCAGCGTGTCGAACAGTCCGCCCACGCCCGCGGCGGACTGGATGTCGGCCAGCCCGACATAGTGGTGGTCGAGCAGGTCGGCCTGCTCGCCCTGGGTGCGAGTCAGCAGGTTCCGCACCGACTCCGACGGATCGAACCGCACCCGCACCGGAACGGTGTTGATGAACAGGCCGACCATCGATTCCACGCCGGACAGCTGCGCGGGACGCCCGGAGACGGTGGTGCCGAACAGCACGTCGTCGCGGCTGGTCATCCGGCCGATCACGATGCCCCACGCGGTCTGCAGGACGCTGTTCGGCGTGACGCCCAGCGACGCGGCCAGCGCGGTCAGCCGCGCGGTGGCCGCCTCGTCCAGGTCGAAGAAGTACTCACCGGACAGCGAGGTGATCTCGCGACCGGCGTCCGGGCGGGCCAGCAGGGTCGGCTCGCCCACACCGCGCA
>NZ_JADLQX010000095.1 GCF_015477605.1 Nocardia amamiensis | reverse complement strand
TACCTGTAGAAGAAGCACCGGCCAACTACGTGCCAGCAGCCGCGGTAATACGTAGGGTGCGAGCGTTGTCCGGAATTACTGGGCGTAAAGAGCTTGTAGGCGGTTTGTCGCGTCGTCTGTGAAAACTCACAGCTCAACTGTGAGCTTGCAGGCGATACGGGCAGACTTGAGTACTGCAGGGGAGACTGGAATTCCTGGTGTAGCGGTGAAATGCGCAGATATCAGGAGGAACACCGGTGGCGAAGGCGGGTCTCTGGGCAGTAACTGACGCTGAGAAGCGAAAGCGTGGGTAGCGAACAGGATTAGATACCCTGGTAGTCCACGCCGTAAACGGTGGGCGCTAGGTGTGGGTTTCCTTCCACGGGATCCGTGCCGTAGCTAACGCATTAAGCGCCCCGCCTGGGGAGTACGGCCGCAAGGCTAAAACTCAAAGGAATTGACGGGGGCCCGCACAAGCGGCGGAGCATGTGGATTAATTCGATGCAACGCGAAGAACCTTACCTGGGTTTGACATACACCAGACAGCCGTAGAGATACGGTTTCCCTTGTGGTTGGTGTACAGGTGGTGCATGGCTGTCGTCAGCTCGTGTCGTGAGATGTTGGGTTAAGTCCCGCAACGAGCGCAACCCTTGTCCTGTGTTGCCAGCAAGTAAAGTTGGGGACTCGCAGGAGACTGCCGGGGTCAACTCGGAGGAAGGTGGGGACGACGTCAAGTCATCATGCCCCTTATGTCCAGGGCTTCACACATGCTACAATGGCCGGTACAGAGGGCTGCGATACCGTGAGGTGGAGCGAATCCCTTAAAGCCGGTCTCAGTTCGGATCGGGGTCTGCAACTCGACCCCGTGAAGTTGGAGTCGCTAGTAATCGCAGATCAGCAACGCTGCGGTGAATACGTTCCCGGGCCTTGTACACACCGCCCGTCACGTCATGAAAGTCGGTAACACCCGAAGCCGGTGGCCTAACCCCTTGTGGGAGGGAGCCGTCGAAGGTGGGATCGGCGATTGGGACGAAGTCGTAACAAGGTAGCCGTACCGGAAGGTGCGGCTGGATCACCTCCTTTCTAAGGAGCATTCTCCACCGACACCCACACAGGTGGGACGGTAAACGTCTGGTGGCAGAGGCTGTTTGAGCTCTCGTATGAAGAGCCGCAGTTGCTCATGGGTGGAACGCTGACATGTGCTGGCGATATCTCGGAGTCACACGGCGACGAGATGCCGGATGTAGTCGACACACTGTTGGGTCCTGAGAGAACACGCGAGTGTTTCTTTCTAGGCAATATGACGATCCGGGAGTTTCTCCGGTCATACCGGTCTCGATCCCTTGTGTGGGGTTGGGGTGCTGGTGTCGGGACAGGTTTCTTTCGGGTGTGTTGTTTGAGAACTGCACAGTGGACGCGAGCATCTTTGTTAGTAAGTGTTGAAGAGCGTACGGTGGATGCCTTGGCACCAGGAGCCGATGAAGGACGTAGGAGGCTGCGATAAGCCTCGGGGAGCTGTCAACCGAGCTGAGATCCGAGGATTTCCGAATGGGGAAACCCAGCACGAGTGATGTCGTGTTACCCGCATCTGAATATATAGGGTGTGTGGAGGGAACGTGGGGAAGTGAAACATCTCAGTACCCACAGGAAGAGAAAACAATAGTGATTCCGTGAGTAGTGGCGAGCGAAAGCGGATGAGGCTAAACCATGGGCGTGTGATAGACGGCAGTCGTTGCGTTCGTGGGGTTGTGGGGTCATTCTTCTCATCACTGCCGTGGTGAGCGTCAGTCAGAAACCGTTGGGTTAGTTGAAGTGGTCTGGAACGGCCTGTCGTAGAGGGTGAGAATCCCGTAGACGAAAACCTGGCGGCTGGCGTGGATGATGCCCGAGTAGCAGCGGGCCCGTGGAATCTGCTGTGAATCTGCCGGGACCACCCGGTAAGCCTGAATACTCCCTGGTGACCGATAGCGGACTAGTACCGTGAGGGAAAGGTGAAAAGTACCCCGGGAGGGGAGTGAAATAGTACCTGAAACCGTGCGCTTACAATCCGTCAGAGCCTTCCCTTCGGGGTGGGGTGATGGCGTGCCTTTTGAAGAATGAGCCTGCGAGTCATCGGTGTGTGGCGAGGTTAACCCGTGTGGGGTAGCCGTAGCGAAAGCGAGTCCGAATAGGGCGCCCGAGTCGCATGCCATGGACCCGAAGCGGAGTGATCTACCCATGGCCAGGGTGAAGCGACGGTAAGACGTCGTGGAGGCCCGAACCCACTTAGGTTGAAAACTGAGGGGATGAGCTGTGGGTAGGGGTGAAAGGCCAATCAAACTCCGTGATAGCTGGTTCTCCCCGAAATGCATTTAGGTGCAGCGTCACGTGTTTCACGCCGGAGGTAGAGCTACTGGATGGCCTAGGGGGCCTACAAGCTTACCGAAGTCAGCCAAACTCCGAATGCCGGTGTGTGAGAGCGTGGCAGTGAGACTGCGGGGGATAAGCTTCGTAGTCGAGAGGGAAACAGCCCAGATCGCCGGCTAAGGCCCCTAAGCGTGTACTAAGTGGAAAAGGATGTGGGGTCGCTGAGACAACCAGGAGGTTGGCTTAGAAGCAGCCACCCTTGAAAGAGTGCGTAATAGCTCACTGGTCAAGTGATCCTGCGCCGACAATGTAGCGGGGCTCAAGTACACCGCCGAAGCCGCGGCATTCCAGTATTGATCTTGCTTTCGAGCCAGGAGCTGGGATGGGTAGGGGAGCGTCGTGCAGCCGTGGAAGCAGCGGAGTGATCCAGTTGTGGAGGCTGTGCGAGTGAGAATGCAGGCATGAGTAGCGAAAGACGAGTGAGAAACTCGTCCGCCGAATGACCAAGGGTTCCTGGGCCAGGTTAATCCGCCCAGGGTGAGTCGGGACCTAAGGCGAGGCCGACAGGCGTAGTCGATGGACAACGGGTTGATATTCCCGTACCCGTGTATCCGCGCCCAATGGCGAGGCAGTTGTGCTAACCATCCTGAACCCAATGGACCACCTTCGGGTGGCCGGCGGGGGATGCATGGGATCCTGGCTGTAGTAGTCAAGCGATGGGGTGACGCAGGAAGGTAGCTGGGCCAGGTGGTGGATTACCTGGTGTAAGCCGGTAGGGCGGGGTCTAGGCAAATCCGGATCCCATACAGCCTGAGAGGTGATGCGTAGCCGATTGAGGCGAATTCAGTGATCCTATGCTGCCGAGAAAAGCCTCTAGTGAGTTGGTACACGGCCCGTACCCCAAACCGACACAGGTGGTCAGGTAGAGAATACCGAGGCGATCGAGAGAACTGTGGTTAAGGAACTCGGCAAAATGCCCCCGTAACTTCGGGAGAAGGGGGACCAGGCCTGGTGATGGATCTTGCATCCGGAGCTGGGTGTGGTCGCAGAGACCAGAGAGAAGCGACTGTTTACTAAAAACACAGGTCCGTGCGAAGTCGTAAGACGATGTATACGGACTGACGCCTGCCCGGTGCCGGAAGGTTAAGAGGACCGGTTAGCGCCCTTCGGGGTGCGAAGCTGAGAATTTAAGCCCCGGTAAACGGCGGTGGTAACTATAACCATCCTAAGGTAGCGAAATTCCTTGTCGGGTAAGTTCCGACCTGCACGAATGGCGTAACGACTTCTCTGCTGTCTCAACCACAGACTCGGCGAAATTGCATTACGAGTAAAGATGCTCGTTACGCGCGGCAGGACGAAAAGACCCCGGGACCTTCACTATAGCTTGGTATTGGTGTTCGGTACGGTTTGTGTAGGATAGGTGGGAGACTGTGAAGCGGGCACGCCAGTGTTCGTGGAGTCGTCGTTGAAATACCACTCTGGTCGTATTGGACTTCTAACCTCGGGCCATGATCTGGTTCAGGGACAGTGCCTGGTGGGTAGTTTAACTGGGGCGGTTGCCTCCCAAAATGTAACGGAGGCGCCCAAAGGTTCCCTCAGCCTGGTTGGCAATCAGGTGTCGAGTGCAAGTGCACAAGGGAGCTTGACTGTGAGACTGACGGGTCGAGCAGGGACGAAAGTCGGGACTAGTGATCCGGCACCGGCATGTGGAAGCGGTGTCGCTCAACGGATAAAAGGTACCCCGGGGATAACAGGCTGATCTTCCCCAAGAGTCCATATCGACGGGATGGTTTGGCACCTCGATGTCGGCTCGTCGCATCCTGGGGCTGGAGTAGGTCCCAAGGGTTGGGCTGTTCGCCCATTAAAGCGGCACGCGAGCTGGGTTTAGAACGTCGTGAGACAGTTCGGTCTCTATCCGCCGCGCGCGTCAGAAACTTGAGGAAGGCTGTCCCTAGTACGAGAGGACCGGGACGGACGAACCTCTGGTGTGCCAGTTGTCCCGCCAGGGGCATGGCTGGTTGGCTACGTTCGGAAGGGATAACCGCTGAAAGCATCTAAGCGGGAAGCCTGTTCCAAGATGAGGTTTCTCACCACCTCGAGTGGTTAAGGCCCCCTACAGACCATGGGGTTGATAGGCCGGAACTGGAAGCACGGTAACGTGTGGAGGTGACCGGTACTAATAGGCCGAGGACTTACCAACAAAGGTTGCTACGCGTCCACTGTGCGGTATCTGAAACAACACACAGACACTGCAGCAGACTCCGGTGGAGTCTCTCTCGATCGTGAGAGAACTTCCCGGCCGGTCGGGCTGTGAGTGGTGGATAGTTTCATAGAGTTACGGCGGCCATAGCGGCAGGGAAACGCCCGGTCCCATTCCGAACCCGGAAGCTAAGCCTGCCAGCGCCGATGGTACTGCACTCGACAGGGTGTGGGAGAGTAGGACACCGCCGGAACATCCTTCACGA
>NZ_JADLQX010000094.1 GCF_015477605.1 Nocardia amamiensis | reverse complement strand
CGGCACGCCCGAAGGAATGTATGGGCGCCGCAAGATGGCCCCGTATCTGCGCCGCCAAGGCCACCAGATCGGGATCGGCACCGTCGACCGACTCATGCGTGACGAAGGCCTGTCGGGCGTGGTCCGCTGCGGCAAACACCGCACCACGATCGCAGGGAAAGGCGCCGGTCATCGCCGCGCCCCGGACCTGGTCGACCGCGACTTCACCGCAGCCGAGCCAAATCGCAAGTGGGTCACCGACTTTACTTACGTGCCCACCTGGTCGGGGTTCGTATATGTGGCGTTCGTGATCGACTGCTTCTCCCGTTCCATCGTGGGATGGCAGCCCGCCACGATCAAGGACACCGTCATGGTCACCACCGCACTGAGGATGGCGCTGTGGCGGCGCGACCACGATGGTCACGCCGTCGACGAAGGACTGATCCATCACAGCGACGCGGGATCGCAACTCGATCAGGTTCGCGGAAACCCTTGCCGCCGAAGGAATCGCGGCCTCGATCGGCAGCATCGGCGATGCCTACGACAACGCCCTGGCGGAGTCGACGATCGGGCTGTTCAAGACCGAGGCCGTTGCCCGTGACAGCCCGTTCCTCACAGGGCCATTGCGGTCCTTCGACGACGTCGAGTTCGCGACGATGGAATGGGTCGACTGGTACAACAACCGGCGGCTGCACAGCCTGCTCGGCCACGTCCCACCCGCCGAGTACGAGGCCTCCTATTACGCTCAACAACAGCCATCCCAGCCGGTGATGACTCAACCATGAAGCCGGCCGGAAAGTCGGGGCGGTTCACAGAGCCATGCCGGGTGGTTGCATACTTGATCAGTGGGTTCCAGGTATGAGTCATTGGTGTTCGATGTCATTCCGTCCGGCTGTAGGCGGGCACTGGACGTGGGATGCGGCAATGGCGACCTCACCCGCGAGCTTCGCCAGCGGGGCATCCCTGAGATAGTCGGTATCGATCCGGACGAGCCGTGCATCGAGCGCTGCAAGACTCATCCCGCGGCCAGTGACATCAGCTATGTCGTCGGAGATGTACTCAGCGGCAATACGTTGGAGCTGGCGAGTTTCGATCTGGTGAGCGCCGTTGCCTCGCTGCATCACATGGACGCCCGCTCTGGGCTTGTTCGGCTTCGGGACTTGGTGGCCCCAGGCGGCGTCTTGGTTGTCGTTGGCCTGGCGAGACCTGACTTGCCCAAGGACATCCCCATTGAGGTAGTGGCGCAGATCGTCAGGCGGGTCCGGCCAATGCCGAAGAAATCCAGCAAAATGCCTGCGCCCCCGATTATCTGGCCACCACCGGAGCGGTACTCCACGATGCGGCGCCTGGCCGCCGAACTGCTCCCGGGCGTCCAATGGCGGCGGCATTTGTTGTGGCGATACTCCCTGCTGTGGAAGAACCTGACGTGATAGCCCGGTGGGCCACGAGATCGCATCCGTGCCGTGTCCACGGTTCCGCAGTCACTCCGGCGCGGACGGGTCTATGTCCCGCGTTCCGCAGAATTCGGGGGTTCTGGAGGGTGGTGAGGGGCTGAATCCGCAGGTCGCGGGGTCGGGAACGAGGGTTACGGGCTGAAATCGCCTAGAGACGCGATTTCTGTTTTCGGGTGGCTTGATCTGTGGTTTTGTCGTATCGTCTGGAGTCGTGTACGTGAAGACGACCAAGCGGGAGAACAAGTCCGGCGTGGTCAGGTATCTGCATCTGGCGCATAACGAGTGGGATCCGGTGAAGGGCCGGGCGGTGCCGAAGGTACTGTTCAGCTTCGGTCGGGAAGACGACCTCGACCGTGACGCGGTCAAACGCCTGGTGGCGTCGTTGTCGCGGCTGCTGGATCCGGCCGACGCGCTGGCGGTGGGCGCGGGCGGGGCCGAGCTGGCGTTCGTGTCCTCCAGGCCGTTCGGCGGCGCGTATACGCTCGATCATCTATGGCGATGGCTGGGCATAGATGCCATCGTCGCCGGGCTCGGGCAGCCCAAACGTGGTCGGCGCCGCGATGTTTCGGGCATCGAGCGCGTGTTGTTCGCCCTGGTCGCGAACCGGCCCCTGGCTCCGTCGTCGAAACTGGCTGCCGCGGACTGGATCTGTCACGACGTGCACATCGATGGGCTGCCCGAGGCCAGCGACGATGCCTGTTATCGGGCGATGGACTGGTTGCACGAGGTGAAAGACGAACTCGAACGCCAGGTGTTCGACCGGGTCGCGACCCTGCTGAACCTGGAGGTGGATCTGCTGTTCTTCGACACCACCTCCACGTATTTCGAGGTCGAAGACGCCGATGAGCCGATCGCCCGCGACCCGAAGGGATGCCCGGCACCCGACGGGGAACCCGACCCGGATGCCGTGGGATTCCGGACCTGGGGCAAGTCGAAGGATTCGCGAGATGACCTGCCGCAGATCGTGATCGGGATGGCCGTCACGAGGGACGGGATCCCGGTGCGCTGCTGGTGCTGGCCGGGCAACGCCAGCGATCAGGTGCTGATCCGGCAGGTGAAAGACGATATGCGGGACTGGACGCTGTCGAAGATCGTGTGGGTCACCGACCGCGGCTTCTCCTCGGCAGAGAACCGCCGCTACTTGCGTCAAGGCGACCACCACTACATCATCGGGGAGAAACTGCGCTCCGGGTCGGCGGAGGTCAAGGCGGCGATGTCACGGCAGGGCCGCTACCTCGACATCGCCGGGAACATGCGGGTCAAGGAAGTCCGCGTCAGCGACACCGAGCGGTTCGTGATCTGCTACAACCCCGAAGCCGCCGACCGCGACGCGGCCACCCGCGAGGCGCTCGTCACCGCGCTGCGCGAAATGATCGATGGCAGTGATGCATTGAGCGATTTCAAACGCGGTGAGCTGCGCGGCCGCATCGCCGGCAAGCCGGGATTGAACCGGTTTCTGCGTGTCACCGCTGGCGGGAAGCTGCGCGTGGATGCGGCGAAGATCAAGGCAGAAGCCAACTTCGACGGCAAGTACCTGCTCCGCAGCTCGGATCCGAAGCTGTCGAGCGAGGACATCGCGGTCGGTTACAAGCAGCTTCTCGAGGTGGAACGCGGCTGGCGTGACATGAAATCCGTCCTCGACCTGCGGCCGGTCTACCACCGGCTCGAAGAACGCATCCGCGCCCACGTCATCCTCTGCTGGCTGGCGTTGCTGCTGGTCCGCATCGCCGAAACCCGCACCCACACCACCTGGCCGGTCATCCGCCGCGACCTCGACCGCCTGCACATCGGCACCTTCACCGGCCCCGCCGGGACGTTCCGCCGCCTCACAGACCTGACCAAGCCACAACGCGACCTGCTCACCCGCCTCGGCGCCGCCGCACCCAAGCAGATCATCGAACTCACCCCAACCCCCTAATACCAATGCCGCTCACATAAGAAGGGTTTGGTCTGTTCGTCAAGTTGCGAACCGGCTGGTGGTGGTGATGCGGAGTCGGTTGTGTCGCTTGGCGTGTTGTGGGGATGGGAACAGCGGAACTCCGGTAGAGAAGGTTCGTCGACCAAGACAATCCTTCAAGCTGGAGTTCCGCTGTATGCTCGGTGTGTCATCAAACGTGAATCAGTGGTAGCCGCGGGTGCTTTCGCGCCGGGTCATCTGGGTGAGCTGACCAGGATCGTGCCGTTCGAGATGGTCGATGCGGCTCTGGAATCGACCCGGACGGTGCAGGCCAGGATCCGGGTGTTGCCGTCACGGGTGGTGGTATATCTGCTGCTGGCGGCGGTGTTGTTCGCTGAACTGGGGTATCGGCAGGTGTGGGCGCGGATGATCGCGGGCCTGGATTCGATCGTCGTGGCCGACCCGGTGTCCTCGGCGTTGGCCCAAGCCCGTCGCCGGATCGGGGTCGCACCGCTGCGGGAACTGTTCAACCTGGTCCGCGGCCCGGCCGCGGGAGCGTTGCGGTGGCGGGGCCTGCTGGTGTGCGCGATCGACGGCACCTCGATGTTCGTGCCCGACACCCGCGAGAACCTGACCGTCTACAGTCGCGCGGGCGGCGGCCACAGCGTTTCCGGGTATCCGATGCTGCGACTGCTGACCGTGGTCGCGTGTGGCACCCGTACCGTGATCGACGCGGTGTTCGGGACCGACCGCATCGGCGACCAGCTACGCGCCACGCCTGCTGGGATGCCTGCACAAGGGCATGCTGTTGCTGGCCGACCGCAACTTCGCGGTCGCCACGTTGATCGACCAGGTCGCCGGCAACGAAGCGGACCTGCTGTTGCGTTGTAAGACCAACCGGAAACTTCCGGTGATCCGCCGCTGCGGTGACAACTCGTGGCTCTCACGGATCGGCGCCACGACCGTACGAGTGATCGCCGCGACCATCGTTGTCCGCCAAGCCGGTGGGCCCCGCCGCAGCGAACGCTACCTGCTGATCACCACCCTGACCGACGAGGAACGTTACCCGGCAAGCGAACTGGTGGCCCTCTACCATGCCCGCTGGTCGATCGAAACCAGTTACCTGGAACTGAAATCCACCATCCTCGGCGAACGTGTGCTGCGCGCCCGCACTCCAGATGGCGTCGCCCAGGAGATCTACGCCCTGCTGGTCACCTACCAAGCCCTGCGCATCGCGATGTCCGACGCCACCACCAGCACCGGCGCCGCCGCCGACCGCGCCGGGTTCAGCATCGCTCTCAACACCGCCCGCGACCAGGTCGTCCTCGCCGCCGGAGTCATCACCGGCACCACCATCGACCTGATCGGCAAGATCGGTCGAGCCGTGCTCGACCACCTCCTACCCGCCCGCCGCCAGCGCAGCAGCCCCCGCATCGTCAAACGAGCGATCTCCAAACACCGCGCCAAAGGCGACGTCGACCGCAACACCTACAAGATTGAGATCGACGTCACCATCAACACCAGTTGACCCCAGCCCGACCAGCCTAAGTGAGCGGCCTTGGTACTAATCCTGGATCCGTGGATGGGGTGCTGGTCACAGTCGGTGTGTGAGATAGGGAAAATGCCTTTCGACCTGGGATGATCGTGGTTGTCGAGGCCAGGATCATGCAGGAATCGAGAGGCATTTTCAGTGAGA
>NZ_JADLQX010000093.1 GCF_015477605.1 Nocardia amamiensis | reverse complement strand
CGATGAACTCGCGATGCTGCTCGATCTCCGGCCACGTTGTCTGCCGCACCCTCGTATCGGCGATCTGCGGAAACCACTGCCGCACCAGCTCGCTCCACTCCGCGGGCGAGCGCTGCGGCCCGCCCGGCGACAACCCGGCCGCGATCGCCGGGTCCACATACTTCTTCACTGTTTTGCGGTCCAGCCCAAGGCTGGTCGCGATCTGGCTCTGCGAACGACCCGCATGCCAGTGAACCAAGATCTCGACGATATCGACCACGTCGAACGTTCTCCTCGCCAATACAGGCTCCCATCACCATCGAGCGATGGGAGCAGCCAACTCCTGCGAGGACCACACCGGCCGTGACCGCCTTCCCGCTGGGGAATTACGTGAACGCGGCCCTGCCCGAATACGTGAACGGAAAACCGCTTACCTGCGGATTTTCGTGAACGCTGACAGCAAGTTCGATCGGGGGTTCCGTGGGGGCGCGGTGCGGATCGTGCGTGTGACCGGGCGGCCGGTCGCGCAGGTTGCCCGTGAGCTGGGGGGTCAACGAGGGCATGCTGACGACCTGGGTGGCCCGCGACCGGCAGCAGCGCGACGGAGCAGCCGGTGACCAGCTCAGCGAGTCCGAACGCGAGGAGCTGTTGGGGGTCGGGGAGCAGATCCGCCCGATCCGGCGCTAAGGGCTGAAGATCGAACGGTGCTGGGCTGTAGGTGATTTCATGTCGGCGTGACCGATGAGGGTGGCTATGGCCGGTTTGGGGCGTTGTCTCGTTTTGAGCTGGAGCGGTTTTTCTATCTTGATGACGAGGACCGGAAGCTGGTCGCGGGTCGGCGTCGGGATTACAACCGGTTGGGGTTCGCGCTTCAGGTCGTGACGGTCCGGCAGCTCGGGATGTTCCTGGCCGATCCGCTCGACGTGCCGCCGGAGCTGGTCGACTATCTGGCCGAGCAGTTGGGGATCGAGGACTCCTCGTGTGTGAAGCGGTACACCGAGCGGGAGAAGACCAAACTCGAACATGCCTGGGAGATCCAGCGCGAGTACGGGTTGACCTCCTACAGCGAGGTCGAGCCGGAGTTGGCGGCGTGGGTCGCCGACCAGGCATGGGTGAGCGGTGACGGACCGAAAGCGATGTTCGCCGGCGCGGTCGACTGGCTACGCAAACACCAGGCGCTGCTGCCTGGTCTGCGCACTCTGGAACGTTTGGTCACCGATGGCCGGCAGGCCGCTGATCGGCGGTTGTGGGGTCAGCTGACCGATCAGCTGAGCGCCGGTTCGGCGTCGGCGCTGTTGGCGTTGCTGGCCGCGCCCGAGGGCAAGCGGCGTGTGAGCGAGCTGGAACGGCTTCGCCGGGGCGTGTTCCGGACCAGTTCCAAGGGGATGTTGGCGGCATTGGACCGCTTGGCCGAGCTGATCGCGGTGGGTGGGCAGTGCCTGGATGTGTCGATGGTTCCGCCGCGCCGGGTGATCGGGCTGGCCACCTACGGGTTGTCGAGCAAGGCTCCTGCGTTGCGGCGCCTCGAACCCCGTCAGCATCGGGTGGCGGTGATGGTGGCCACGGTGAAAGTGCTGACAGGCCGGGCGACCGATGACGTGCTGGAGTTGTTCGACCTGTTGATGGTCACGGATCTGATGTCGAAGGCCGAGCGGTCCTCGCGCGAGCAGAAGTTGCAGCGGTATCCGCGGGTTTCCCTGTTGACTGAACTACGAAAAGAACTTTCGCAGATGAGGGGCCGGGGCTGTCTGTTGGTCACTACGGTTCCGTCGCGTGATCGACAAGGAAGATCGGGATCTCGGGTCGTTGGTCGTGCCCCGGGTCGGGGCGCTGGTCGAGACCGGCACCGACTGGCAACCATGGCAGCTGCTTGACCCTGCCGGAGCCGGCGTCGGCTCGGTCGGGCGGTGGCTTCGGGAATTGCAGGCGGCAGGGAAATCTCAGGCGACGCAACGATCGTATGGAATGGATCTCCTACGCTGGTATCGGTTTCTGTGGGCGAATCGAGGTGCCCTGGAATCAAGCCACTCGCGCCGAGGCACGGGACTTCACGCGATGGATCCAGATCTGCGGCAAGCGTGGACCTGTGCGACCAGATGCGGGCATGCCGAATCCCGTGACGGGGAAGCCCACGCCGGGCGGGAACTACGCGGCGAGCACACGCGGGCACAGCGAAACGGTGCTGCGCGGGTTCTACGAATTCCACCGTGAGGCCGGGTCGGGGCCGATGATCAATCCGTTTCCTCTGGCCCGGCGCAACACTCGCCCGCACGCCCACCACAATCCGCTCGAACCGTTTCGCAATGAGCGATCGGGTCTGTATCGGCCGCGACCGGTCCGGCGGGTGCCGCGCAGCATCCCGGACGAGAAGTTCGACGAGCTGTTCGCACAGCTACCGTCGAACCGCGACCGGGCTCTCGTGGCGTTGTGGGTGTCCTCCGGAGTGCGGGCCTCGGAACTGCTGGGTGCACACCAGAGCGACGCAGATCCTGGACGGCAACTGATTACGGTGGTGCGCAAGGGAACTCGTGCTGTTCAGCAGGTTCCGGCCTCTGCGGACTCGTTCGTGTGGTTGCGGCTTTATCAAGCCGAGCTGCAGGGCCTCGTACCGTCCGACAGGGACGCACCGCTGTGGTGGACATTGCGTCGACCGTTACGCCCGCTGACCTATCACGCCGCGTATCGGATGTTCGTGCGGGCCAACACGGCGCTCGGAGCCAACTGGTCGTTGCACGATCTCCGCCACACGGCCGCCTACCGAATGGCCCGCGATCCTGAAATGCTGTTGACCGATGTTCAGTGGGTCCTCGGCCACGCGCACCTGACCACGACCCAGATTTATACGACTCCTCTGCCCGAGGACGTGATCGCCGACGTTCTCGCCCATTACCTGCGCCGACAGAACAAGAAGGCGTCGGCTCCGAGCGTGGAAGATTCCTCGTCGGCGCTGTCGTATCGGCAGGAGTCGCTGAACGTCTTGTTCGGGGAGGGCACCGCATGACCGTGACGACGAACGCGACGGCCGAGGTGACGCCGGTTCGCAGGCTGGGACCGGCAGCGGTCGCGCTGATGAAACAGTTCCCTCCACGCCGCATTCCAGCGCGATGGAAAACCACCGAGCAGCCGCGTGAGGTGGTGATGAGACGCTTGCTCGCACCGCCGTTCGTGCTCGAGCCCGTGCACTCACAGATGCGGCGCAAGGTCGCGCTCGGCAAGATCTTGCAGTGGCTGGAGCAGTTCCCAGGACAAACGTGGCAGGACCGGTGGCTGATCAGCGGCGCGGACGTCGCGGGCAATATCGGCTGGCGATACCTGGTGCGCGAATGGCTCAAGTCGGTCGGGATGGCCTACAGCCTCGAGCAAACCGAGTTCACCGCCCTGGGCAATGCGATTCTGGCGTTGATCAGCGGCGACGTGATCCGGCCCAGCCTGTCATGGCTGCTCAACCCAGGAACCGTGCAGATTCTGACCGCCGAGATTTCTCGCAGCCGCGATCCGGAAGGATTCGCTGCGATCGCTGAGGTCTGCCGCACCGATCCTGCCAACGCTCACACGAAATACATTGCGCTTCGGCGGATCGCCACCATCCTCGCCGCCAAGGGCGGCACCGTCCGCGACATCACGGTCGGAGACTGCGTGGAGCTGGTCGAGTTGCTCGCTGCCCCGCGCGGCGGCCGCCGTGACACCAGCGCCTACTTCTACCAGCTCCTGCACGCAGCTGGAGTGTTCCCCGATGCGGCTCCGTCCACGGTCCGGATCATCAGCAGTCAAGCACAGGGGCAGCTCAGCGTCGAGCAGTTGATCGACCGCTACAAGATCGAGTGCCGACCGGTGCGTGATCTGCTCGTGGACTACCTGCGCGAACGGCAACTTGCAGTCGACCACACTTCCCTTCGAGCTCTCGCGTTCGGGCTCGGGAAGCTGTTCTGGAAGGACCTCGAAGACCATCATCCCGGCATCGACTCGCTGCGCCTGCATCCTGATGTCGCCGCGGCCTGGAAGCAACGCGTCGCCATGAAGAAGGTGCGCACCAAAGATGCCGATGGCGACGTCATTGAGACCGAAACCCGCCGCGCCACTGGCGGATTGAACTATATGACGATGGTGCGAGCGTTCTACCTGGATCTGGCGCAATGGGCCATCGACGACCCGTCCCGCTGGGGCATATGGGCAGCGCCATGCCCGATCCGCGAGGATGAGCTGTCCCGGCGAAAAGACGCCGCACAACGCAAATCCCGCATGGACCAGCGCACCCGAGAACGACTTCCGGTCCTGCCCACGCTGGTCCGGACCGTCGACAATGAACGACGACTCACGGCCGAGCGGCTGGATGCGGCCCGCGCCGCAGCCCCCGGCGAAGAGTTCGTAGTCGCTGGGCAACGCCTTCGCCGGTCGGTCACAAAGAACATCCCGGCCAAAGTCTGGGCCGACGACCCGCAGACAGGGAAACGCCGAGACCTCACCCAGGAGGAACATCGAGCCTTCTGGGCTTGGGCGATCGTGGAGGTGCTGCGTCACACCGGAATTCGCGTTGAGGAACTGTCCGAACTGTCCCACCACAGCCTCGTCCAATACCGACTTCCCGGCAGCGGGGAACTCGTCCCGCTGCTGCACATCGCTCCCTCCAAGTCCGATGCCGAACGGCTACTGGTGATAGCCCCCGAACTCGCCGATGTCCTCAGCGCCGTCATCTGCCGCATCCGCGATGACAATGGAGCCGTCCCGCTGGTCGTGTCCTACGACGCTCATGAGCGCGTCTGGAACCCACCCATGCCGCTGCTGTTCCAACGGCACATCGGCGTCGAGAACCGGCCGATTCCCGTCGCGACCATCAGAGACCTGCTCAACGACGGACTCGCGCACACCGGACTCACCGACACCACAGGAAACCCGCTGAAATTCTCCCCCCACGATTTCCGTCGGTTTGTCCCCGCTTAGTTTGCGTGTTGCGATAAGCCCGAAAGGGGCGGGCGGCCTCTGTGTTTGGCTGTTGCGCCGGGGCGTGTGGCGTTTCTACTGTCGGCGTCCATGATCCTGAGCTTCTACTCGTC
>NZ_JADLQX010000092.1 GCF_015477605.1 Nocardia amamiensis | reverse complement strand
CGGCCGCCCGCGCCGCCAGCGCTCCCACCGTCGAGGCCTCGAACACCTCCCGCACCGGCACCCGCGCATCGATCGCCGCACCCACCCGCGACACCAGCTGCGTCGCCAGCAACGAGTTGCCTCCCAACGCGAAGAAATCGTCGTCGAGCCCCACCCGCTCCACCCCCAACACCTCCGCGAACACCCCCGCCACCACCTGCTCCACCGCAGTCACCGGCGCCCGGAACACCACCGGCTCGAATATCGGCACCGGCAACGCCTTCCGGTCCACCTTCCCCGAAGTATTCAATGGGAACTCGTCGAGCACCACCACGGCCGTGGGCACCATGTACGACGGCACCACCGACCGCACGAACGTCAACACCTCGGCCGTGTCGATCTCCACCCCCGACTCCGGGACGACGTATCCGATCAGGCGGTCGACCCCACCCTCGCCGCGGACCACCACCACCGCCCGCGCCACCGCGTCGTGCCGGGCAAGCGCCGACTCGATCTCCCCCAACTCCACCCGGAACCCCCGCAGCTTCACCTGAAAATCACTGCGCCCCACATACTCCAACTGCCCATCCACACGCCACCGCACCAAATCCCCCGTCCGATACATCCGCTCCCCCGCCACCCCGAACGGACACGCCACAAACCGACCCGCCGTCAGGCCCGGCCGACCGTGATACCCCCGCGCCAACTGCACACCCGCCAAATACAACTCACCCACCACCCCCACCGGCACCGCCCGGAGCCGACCGTCGAGGACATACACGCGAGTGTTCCACTCCGGTGATCCGATCGGCACACCCACGGCATCCGCATCCGTCACCTCGTGCGACGTCACCGATACCGCAGCCTCCGTCGGACCATACAAGTTCAATAGCGCCGTACTCGTGTTCGCCAAGCGGAACGCCTGTGCCGTGGCGGTCGGCAACGCCTCACCGATCGCGAGGACCCGCCGCAACGACTCCGACACGCCACCACCACCGCCAGTCGTCATCAGCGTCGACAACATCGACGGCACCACGTGCAACGTCGTCACTCCCTCTGCCCGAATCAACTCGAGCAGATAATCCGGCTCCTGGTGAGCGTCGGCCCGTGCGATCACCAACTGGCCGCCTGAGACCAACGCCGACCAGAATTCCCACACTGACAAATCGAACGTCGCCGCCGTCTCGAGCAACGCCACATCAGACGCATCGAACCCGAATTCGTGCTTGATCCACTCCAACTGATTCACCACGGCACGGTGGCTGACGGATACACCCTTCGGAATGCCGGTCGAGCCGGACGTGAAGATCACATACGCTGTGTTCCCCGGCCGTAACGGCGCGAGCCGATCCGCATCCGACACCGCGGACGCATCGAACTCTGTGAGATTTACAGTGTCGACATGCAAGACCGCGAGGTCATCCGGGACCTCGAAATGGTCGCGCGCGGTCGTGAGCACGCATACCGGCGCGCTCGTCTCCAAGATCAACCGTGTCCGCTCCGCCGGCTGATCCGGATCGATCGGCACATACCCGCCACCTGCCTTGGCGACCGCGTACATTCCCACCAACAGATCCACCGACCGGCGGATCGCCAACCCCACCAATGACTCCGGCCCCACACCGTCACTGATGAGCTTGCGCGCAAGTCGGTTGACCCGAGCATCGAACTCACCGTACGACAGTTTCCCGCCCTCGAACACCAGCGCCGTCGCAGCCGGATCGGCCGTAACTTGCACGTCGAACAACGACACCAACGTCGCCCCCGCCTGTACCGCACGACCGGTGTCGTTCCACGACTCGAGCACAAACTCCCGCTCGGCGGCGGCGAGGATCTCGATATCGCCCACCGGCACCGACGGATCCGCAACCACGGCCTCGAGAACCCGGACGAACCGATCCGCGAACGAACGCACCGTCGAGGCATTGAACAGCGCTGTCGTATAAGTGATGGTGGCACCGATACCGGCCGCGGTCCCATGCTCGTCGTAGGTGTCCGCCGCGATCAGGTGCAGGTCGTACTGCGATATGTTCGAGGAGAAATCGACCGCGTCGACGGACAAACCTTTGAGTTCGAGTGCGCTCGACGCGAGGTTCTGGAAAGAGAAACCGACCTGCGCCAACGGCTGTCGCGCCGTCGATCGGTCCGGATTGAGCGCCGCCACCAAACTCTCGAATGGTATCTCTGCGTGTTCGAACGCTCCGAGGTCCGACGCCCGCACCCGCGCAAGCAGATCGACGAAGCTCTGGGCGGGATCCACCTCCGTCCGCAACACCAAAGTGTTGACGAACATGCCGACCAGATCCTCGAGCGCCGCGTCACCACGACCGGCGATCGGCGTGCCGATCACGATGTCATTGGTCCGCGACATCCTGGCGAGTAATGTCGCGAACGCTGTGTGCATCACCATGAACAGCGTCGCATTGTGTTCCCGCGCAAGCATGTTCAGCAGTCGATGCAGGCGCGTGTCGATGGTGAAATCGATCCGTGCACCCTCGAACGACTGCACCGCGGGCCGCGGACGGTCCGCTGGCAGATCCAATTGATCAGGAATTCCAGCCAACACGGACTTCCAGTAGTCGAGTTGCTGGGAAATCCGTGACTTCGGATCGTTTTCGCTGCCCAGAACCTCTCGCTGCCACAGCGCGTAGTCCGCGTATTGCACCTCGAGCGGCACCCACGCCGGCACCTCGCCCCGCGACCGTGCCGCATAGGCCACCATCACATCCCGCGCCAGCGGCCGCATCGACCACCCGTCCGCGGCGATGTGATGGACCACGAAGACCAAGACGAACCGGTTATCTGCTTCGGCTTCTCGGATCAACATTCCACGCAACGGGATCTGCTCGGTCACGTCGAACCCGGCCGACACGAACTCAGCGATTTCCTCGAGGAGATCGGATTCGGGGACAACCCGCAATGTGAGATCCGGAATACACTGGCCAACAGGAAGGACCACCTGGTGGGCGGTGCCGTCGACCTCAGGGTAGACCGTGCGCAGTGTTTCGTGTCGGTCGATGAGGTCCTCGACCGCCGCTCGTAGGGCGTCCACATCGAGCGACCCGGACAAACGGAGTGCGACCGGAATGTTGTAGGCAGCGGAGTCGGGGTCGAACCGGTTGAGGAACCACATCCGCTGCTGCGCCAGCGACAGCGGAATACAATCCGGACGCGGCTGCGACCGCAGGGCTCTACGACCGCCCTCGCCGGCATGCGCACCCACCCGCGCCGCCAACGCCCCCACCGTCGATGCCTCGAACACCTCCCGCACCGGCACCCGCGCATCCACCGCCGCACCCACCCGCGACACCAACCTCGTCGCGATCAATGAGTTGCCACCCAACGCGAAGAAATCGTCATCGACACCGATTCGCTCCACCCCGAGCACCTCGGCGAACACCTCCGCCACCACCTGCTCCACCGCAGTCACCGGCGCCCGGAACACCACCGGCTCGAATATCGGCGCCGGCAACGCCTTCCGGTCCAACTTCCCCGAAGTATTCAATGGGAACTCGTCGAGCACCACCACGGCCGTGGGCACCATGTACGACGGCACCACCGACCGCACGAACGTCAACACCTCGACCGTGTCGATCTCCACCCCCGACTCCGGGACGACGTATCCGATCAGGCGGTCGACCCCACCCTCGCCGCGGACCACCACCACCGCCCGCGCCACCGCGTCGTGCCGGGCAAGCGCCGACTCGATCTCCCCCAACTCGATCCGGAACCCCCGCAGCTTGACCTGGAAATCACTGCGCCCCACATACTCCAACTGCCCATCCACACGCCACCGCACCAGATCCCCCGTCCGGTACATCCGCTCCCCCGACCCGCCGAACGGATCCGCCACGAACCCACCCGCCGTCAGGCCCGGCCGACCGTGATAGCCCCGCGCCAACTGCACCCCAGCCAGATACAACTCTCCTGAAACGCCCACAGGAACCGGTCGCAGATACGTATCCAGTACGTATGTTGCGGTGTTCCAGACCGGCGCCCCGATGGGCACCGTCGCCGCGGTGTCACCGGGTCTGCATTCCCACGCGGTGACTACTTCGACCTCCGCCGGGCCGTACCAGTTGTACAGCTCCGCATCGCAGTACCTGGTGAAACGGTCGGCGGTGTCCCTGGACAGCGCTTCCCCGGCGGCGAAGACCCGGCGCACACTGGAACCCAGCGGGGCGGGCACCGTGGCCATGTACGCCGCCAGCATCGACGGCACGAAATGCACCGTCGTCACCGCCTCGCTGTCTATGGTTCGCGCCAGATACGCTGGATCGCGGTGGCCGTCGGGTGCGGCGATCACCACTCGTGCCCCAACCTGTAAGGGCCAGAACAACTCCCATACCGATATGTCGAATGTGATCGGCGTCTTGTGCAACACCACATCGTTGCCGTCGAGCGGGTACCGCGACTGCGCCCACGACAGCTGACTCACCGTGGCACGGTGAGTAAGGGCCACACCCTTGGGCACCCCGGTGGATCCTGACGTGAAGATCACATACGCAATGTTCTGTGGTCGCAGCGGTGATATCCGGTCGGTGTCGGTGATCGGAGAAGGATCCCCCGACATCGCGCGTGTGTCGATCTGCAGCACCGGGCTGGTGGTCGTCACCGGCAGGTTCCGGTCACCGCAGGTAGTCAGCACGCACAACGGGTGCACCGTGTTCAGGACATGCTCGATGCGTTCGGCGGGGTGATCAGGGTCGAGCGGCACGTACGCGCCACCGGCCTTGACGATCGCATACATCCCGACCAGCAGGTCGATCGACCGACGCATCGCCACCGCCACGTGTGTCTCCGGACCTACACCTCGGGCGATCAACAACCGCGCGAGCCGGTTGATCCGCGCATCGAGTTCCGCATAGGTCAATCGCACGTCCCCGCACACCACCGCGACCGCATCAGGGGTGCGAGCCACCTGGGCGTCGAACAAATCACTCAGTGTGGCATCCGGCACCTCGACCACCGTGGATGTCCTACCCGTGGCGAGCTGCCGGTGTTCTGTCTCCGAAAGCAGGTCCACCCGCGCCACCGGGGTTGTGGTGTGGGTGGTGATGGTGTGGAGGGTGTGGGTGGTGCGGTGTAGGAGGGTGGTGGCGGTGGTGGTGTCGAAGAGGTCGGGGTGGTATTTGATGGTCAGGTGTAGCCGGGTGTCGGCGGAGGC
>NZ_JADLQX010000091.1 GCF_015477605.1 Nocardia amamiensis | reverse complement strand
TCGGGTTCGTCCGCGTCCACAAGGACCGCACCTCCACCGTGGTGATGGTCAACCCCGCCTGCTGCACCGGCCTTCCCCATGCCGCCGACGCGGTCATGGGCGTGTTGACCCCGCGCCCCTGCTGCCCCGAGGACCTGCCCACCGACGTCACCGTCCGGCAGATGCGCGCAGACGATCGGGAGGCGGTGCGCCGCATCTACGGCGAGGGCATCGCCACCGGCACGGCGACACCCGCCACCGAGGTTCCCAGCCGGGACACCCTCGAGGCGCGGTGGTTACCGCAGCACCGGTGGGTGGCCGAGATCGACGGCGAAGTCGTTGGCTGGGCCGCGCTCAGCGCCGCCTCCCGCGATGAGGGTTACGAGGGCGTGGCCGAGAGTTCGGTGTATGTGGCCGAGCAGATGCGCGGGCGCGGCATCGGGAAAGCCTTGCTGCACCGCCAGGTCATCGCGGCCGACGAAGCCGGGCTGTGGACCCTGCAGACCTCGATCTTTCCGGAGAACCGCGCCGCGATCGCCCTGCACCACTCCGCGGGCTACCGCACCGTCGGCGTGCGGGAACGCATCGCGCAACTCGACGGGCAGTGGCGCGACACGGTCTTTTTGGAGCGCCGCAGCCCGGTGTGCTGACGAGCCCACCGGCGGCGAGTGACCGGCGCTCAGCGCTCGGTGCGGATGTTCTGATCGTCGGGTGTGGAATCTTCGTCCGGAAGCTCGTTTTCCTCACCGAGTCGAAGCAATTCCCGGGTCTGTGCCTCATAGCCTGGTCTTCCCATGCTCTCGAACGGGTGGGATCCCGGCGATGGGAGATGCAACCGGTAGGCATCGTTGTTCAGGGTCCTTCCGGGAGTGCCGTGCCGCAGAACGTCGAGCGTCGTTTCGTCGAAGCCATCTTTACCCGACACGTTCACGAGCAACTCCCGGATCTCCTCGATGTTCTCCGGCGACGTCGGCGGGGTCGGCTCGGCGCCAGCATTCATCAGATGTTCGCTTGGCCCCCGATTCCATATCTGTCAATATCGATGCATGTCTAAGTCTCAGTTGCCGTTGACGCCGGTCCAGGCGTGCACTGCCGCACCGTTGGTGCGAGAGCCACTGACCGCCCAGGCCGCCGCCGATCTGGCGGGCGTGTTCAAGGCGCTGTCGGATCCGGTGCGGCTGCGGCTGCTGAGCGTGGTCGCCTCCCGCGCTAACCAGGAAGCCTGCGTGTGCGACCTGTCCGAAGGCATCGATGTTTCTCAGCCGACGATCTCCCACCACTTGAAGGTGCTGCGCGAGGCTGGGCTGTTGACCAGCGAGCGCCGCGCCTCCTGGGTGTACTACCGCGTGGTTCCCGAAGCGTTGCAACGCCTTTCGCATGTGTTGCTAATCAACAGCGGCGGCGCGCTGGCGGTGGGCGCGTGAGCGTGCGGACCGAACCCGAGACTGCCGTCGTCGGCAAGCTGTCGACCCTGGATCGGTTCCTGCCGGTGTGGATCGGTGTCGCGATGGTCGCTGGCCTGTTGCTCGGCCGCGTGATCCCAAGTCTCGGGGATGGGTTGAGCGCGGTGGAGATCGATGGCATCTCACTGCCGATCGCGATCGGCCTGCTGATCATGATGTACCCGGTGTTGGCGAAGGTCCGCTATGACCGGCTCGATACCGTCACCGGCGACCGGAAGCTGCTGGTCGGATCGCTGGTGCTGAACTGGCTACTGGGCCCGGCGCTGATGTTCGCGCTGGCATGGCTGCTCCTGCCGGATCTGCCGGAGTACCGCACCGGGTTGATCATCGTCGGGTTGGCGCGCTGCATCGCGATGGTCATCATCTGGAACGACCTGGCCTGCGGAGACCGCGAAGCCGCCGCCGTGCTGGTCGCGTTGAACTCCGTGTTCCAAGTGCTCATGTTCGCTGTGCTGGGCTGGTTCTACCTGTCGGTGCTGCCCGGCTGGCTCGGGCTGGAGCAGACCACCATCGACACCTCGCCGTGGCAGATCGCGAAATCGGTGCTGATCTTCCTCGGTATCCCGCTGCTGGCGGGCTATCTGACCCGCCGCTTCGGCGAACGCGCCAAGGGCCGCGACTGGTATGAATCCACGCTGCTGCCGCGGATCGGGCCGTGGGCGCTGTACGGGCTGCTGTTCACGATCGTGATCCTGTTCGCGCTGCAAGGCGAACAGATCACCTCCCAACCGCTGGATGTGGTGCGGATCGCGATCCCGCTGCTGGCCTACTTCGCCATCATGTGGGGCGGCGGCTACCTGCTGGGCGCCGTGCTCGGCCTTGGTTACGAGCGCACGACCACGTTGGCGTTCACCGCGGCGGGCAACAACTTCGAACTCGCCATCGCCGTCGCCATCGCCACCTACGGCGCTGCCTCCGGCCAAGCCCTCGCCGGAGTCGTCGGCCCGCTCATCGAAGTCCCCGTCCTGGTCGGGCTGGTGTACGTCTCACTGGCGCTGCGCACCCGCTTCGGCACCTCCGGCACTGCCGCGACCGTCTCTTCGAGTGTGGCAGAGGAAAAGGCGCTCGAGCGATGACCGCAAACCCTGCTGTGCTGTTCGTGTGCGTGAAGAACGGCGGCAAGTCCCAGATGGCCGCCGGACTGATGCGCCACGCCGCCGAGGGACGCATCGAGGTGTACTCCGCCGGCACCGCCCCCGGCGACAGCCTCAACGCGCTGTCGGTGCAGTCGCTGCTGGAAGTCGGCGTCGACATCCGCAAGGAGACCCCGAAACCGATCGACCCGCGACTGCTGCGCGCGGTCGACCTCGTCGTCACCCTGGGCCGCGAAGCGCACGTCGATTCCGTCGACGGGGTACGGATCGTGAACTGGGACACCGACGAACCCTCCGAACGCGGCATCGACGGCATCGAACGCATGCGCCTGATCCGTGACGACATCGACACCCGTGTGCAGCACCTGCTCACCGAACTCCGGCCCTCCGTCTGACCCTGTCAAACCACTCAGCATCGGAACACCGCTATGAGCGACAGCCCCCTCGCCCACGCCACCTACGTTCGTGACGACCTGACCATCGACCAGCAACTCGCCCTCAAAACCGCCGCCTCCCGCCTGCAGCGAGAATTCGACGGCACCTTCGGCGTCGAGACCATCGAACGGTTCCTGCACTCCTCCTACGACCAATTCGCCGGCCGCGCCACCGTCATGAACTTCCTACCGCTACTGGCCGAACGCTTCGCCCGCCAACGCCTCAACGCCCTCGCCAAGGTCGAGGGCAAAGCCCACACCGGCAAACCCACCGTGCTGTTCCTGTGCACTCACAACGCCGGACGCTCGCAGATGGCGCTGGGATTCTTCACCCACCTCGCCGCAGACAACGCCGTCGCCTGGTCCGGCGGCAGCGAGCCCGGCGAGCAGATCAACCCCGCCGCGGTCGAAGCCATGGCCGAGGTCGGCATCGACATTACAACCGAATTCCCGAAACCGTGGACCGAGGAAATCCTGCAGGCAGCCGACGTGATCATCACCATGGGCTGCGGCGACGCCTGCCCCCTCTACCCGGGCCGCCGGTATGAGGAATGGGACCTCGATGACCCCGCCGGGCTCGACCTCGCCGCCATCCGACCCATCCGCGAAGAAATCGAAACCCGCGTCCGCCACCTGCTGGCCGAGCTCGACATCCCCACCAGCTGAAAGGCCAACTCGCACATGGCATCCAAGCCCAGCGTACTGTTCGTCTGCGTCCACAACGCCGGACGCTCCCAGATGGCCGCCGGCTTCCTCACCCACCTCGCCGGAGACGCCATCGAAGTACGCTCCGCAGGTAGCGCGCCCGCCGAGTCGATCAACCCCGCCGCGGTCGAAGCCATGCGCGAGGTCGGCATCGACATCTCCGACCAGTCACCCAAAATCCTCACCTTCGACGCCGTCGAAGCCTCCGACGTCGTCATCACCATGGGCTGCGGCGACACCTGCCCAGTCTTCCCCGGAGTCAGCTACCGCGACTGGGTGCTCGAGGACCCCGCAGGCAAAGGCGTCGAGTCGGTGCGCCCGATCCGCGACGAGATCAAGGTCCGTGTCGAGGAACTCGTCGCCGAACTGCTGCCCGCGCGCTTGAACTGAGGACATCGACACGAGCAGTGCATCTGGCGTCTACGGGAGCGCGCCCGAGGCAACGGCGGTGGAGCCGCCGTTCCGGTAACCTGGGTGCGGGAGAATCGGCGGACAGGTCGTCAGGAGACTGTCATGTCCGTCCCTGGTTCATCACTTCCCTCGCGCGTACTGCCGAGCTGGTGTTATTTCTTTCCGACCAAGCGAGTTCCGAGTACGACCATGGGGTCGCGCGCGGCGGTTTACCGAATCGCAAGCCTTGGCTCAGAATTCGAAACACTTTCAGGCGTAGCTGGCATTACCTTCAGCGGAGTGCGCCGCGAGTTCGCAGGCTCGCCACTGGCCGGTGCTGATATCCGCGATAGTTCAGGTGATCCGAGAGCGCATCGCAGTCGTGGGGACGGGGTGCGGCCGCATCGCCGGCCTTCTTCCGTAATAGACCGCACGACAGAGTGTTTCGCGCCCGGTCGGCTGGCATTGGGTGGGACCCACTTGTCACCGTCTTTAGGTGGCACGAATCCTTCCGCCTCGCAAGGACGACCGGGGCCTTCAGCCCATCGGGGTGAACCGTCCTGGATCCGGTAGAGACTCGGGTTCAGGCCACCTCGGCTGAGATGGTCTGTTGATGGTAGCGGTGTTCGTATTCGGTCGGCGGTAGGTATCCGATCGCCGAGTGGAGGCGTTGGGTGTTGTACCAGTGCACCCACGATGCCGTTTCCCGTCGAGTTCTGCCCGGCCGGGGAAAGGCGGGCGCCGGTCGATCAGCTCGGTTTTGTAAAGCCCGATCGCCGATTCCATGAGGGCATTATCGAGGGCATCGCCGACGCTGCCGATGGACCCGGCGATACCCGAGCCTCGCAGCGTTTCAGTGAAAGCCAGCGACGTATATTGACTTCCGGCGTCGGGTGATGAACCAAACCTGTTGCAGTGAAACGGAAATCGGTCCTGCGGCGGGTGAACAACGCTTGCTCGAGCACCGAGGTCACCAACGGGGTCGTCTTAGACCATGTCTCACATGGATGTAATTCGTTCTTGGCGCATTGAGATCGGTTGTGTTGCATGATGTTCGGTCGTGGTGGATGCGTTGTCGCGGCGGCTTGTGCCGGACGAGTTGTGGGATCTGGT
>NZ_JADLQX010000090.1 GCF_015477605.1 Nocardia amamiensis | reverse complement strand
CCGGAGAACAACGCCCCGGCCAGCAGCAGATACACCACCACCCGTGACGGCAGCAGCCGCACCCGCGACTGCACCGCACCGGCCGATTCCAGCGCCGCATCGACCAGGTCGAACGACACGATCCGGGTCAGTTCCCCCAGATGACCCGGCGCGAACACACCCGCGGCCACCACGCCGCGGCGGTTGATGACAGACTGATACGACAGCGGAGCTCCCAGTGAAGAATTGTCTTGGAGTGACAAACCTCTTCTACCAGGAGCTCCGCTGTCCCACATCACGGCATACCAAGCACCACAACATCATTCGATTGACACACCAACCGAACCGCTAACTGAGCGGCCTTGGTACTAGACCGCACGATGTGCCGCAACAAGGGGGAGTGTCCGATTGACGACTCTGTCGCATTTTCGGTGGTGATGTGTCGGCGGCGAGGGCACGATATTCCGATGTGCGAGGTGAATGTGCCTGCTGCCGTGGCATTTTCGGGGTTGTCGCCGCTGGTGGTGGAGGATGTGGTCGATGAGGGCGAACGGGTCGTGGTGTGGGCGCGGACGCCCGACAGCCCGGTCGTGTGTCCGGGCTGCGGGGCCGAGTCCGAGCGGCTGCACGGGTATCACTGGCGGACGGTGACCGATGTGCCGCTCGACGGGCGCCCCGTGGTCGTGCGGGTGCAGGTTCGCCGCCTGGTCTGCCCGACAACAGGCTGCTGCAACACTTTCCGCGAGCAAGTAGCTGGCGTTCTGGAGCGCTACCAGCGCCGCACCGCGCGTCTGACCAGGCAGGTGCGTGTGGTCGTTCGGGAACTGGCTGGCCGAGCCGGTGCTCGGCTGCTGGCGCGGTTGTCGGTCGGGTTGTCCCGGCATACGGCGGTGCGCGTGCTGCTGAATATCCCGTTGCCGCAGCGGCTGGTTCCTGCGGTCGTCAGTGTCGATGATTTCGCATTGCTGCGTCGGCACCGATATGCCACGGTCGTGATCGACCCGGTGTCGCACGACCGGATCGACGTGCTGGCAGACCGCAAATCCGATACCCTGGCCGCCTGGCTGACCGACCATCCAGAGGTAATGACCGTCGTGCGGGACGGCTCGACTACCTATGCCGAAGCGGTGCGCCGAGCGCGACCTGCCGCTACTCAGGTGTCGGACCGCTGGCATTTGTGGCACGGGCTGGCGCGCGTGGTCGAGACAGCCGTCGCCGCGCACGGGCGTTGCTGGGCTGCCGCTGGCCCGAAGCGCCACCGGATCGCGCGTGAGACCACCACCATCGAACGCTGGCATGCCGTGCACAACCTGCTCGACCAGGGTGTCGGGCTGCTGGACTGCTCCCGCCGGCTGGGCCTGGCGTTGAACACCGTGAAACGATATTCCCGTACGCCGGAACCGGATTCGCTGCGCCGCCCACCGCAGTACTGGCCCGGATTGGTCGATCCCTACCGCGATCATCTGCGGGCCCGCCGCGCCGCCGAACCCGGTGTGCCGGTCACACACCTGTTCGCCGAGATCAAGTCCCTCGGGTATACCGGCGGGCTGAATCTGCTCTACCGCTATCTCAACGAAGGACGGCTGGCGGGTGACCGCGTCGCCGTCTCGGCACGCAAACTCGCCGGCTGGATCACGAGCCGCCCATCGGATCTGTCCGAAACGCGCCGCGCTCATCTGGATGAACTCGTCGCCGCCTGCCCGGAAATGACCCGGCTGACGGAACTGGTCCGCGACTTCGCCGAGATCATGGCCGAGCGGCGCGGCAGCAACCTGGACTGCTGGATCAAGCAAGCCCGCACGGCCGGATTACCCGAACTCGAACCGTTCCTGCGCGGTCTCTAGCAGGACCACGACGCCGCGGTCGCAAGCCTGACCATGCCCTACAGCAACGGGCCGTGCGAGGGCGTCAACACGAAAACGAAGCTGCTCAAACGGCAAATGTACGGCCGTGCGGGATTCCGGCTACTTCGACACCGGATACTCCTGGGATAGGCCGCGACACGTCACCACCGAAAGTGCGACAGAGCCGGAGATCAGACACTCCCCAACAAGGTAGGTATTTCCCCCATATCAGTTTGGTTGGCAGCGTGAGAAGGTGTCGTTGTCGTCGACATGCTGCGCGGAGGAGGGCTATTCAAAAGCATTCCTGCTGTGCGTGTCGAACCATCCTTCGCCGTTCCACCTCGTTCTGTGCATGAAAAATATTTCATGTATCACTGAATTCTACACGAATGGTGTTGGCGGCGACGATTTCCTTCGCCTGGTCGCGCTTTTCCGGTATGGCCCCAGCCAATAGTATAGGAGATGGGTAATGGGAAGTATCTATGAGCAGATCGGGGGTACCGAGGCCCTTGAAGGCGTTGTCGAGGACTTCTATGTCAGGGTACTCGCCGACGACGAGCTGGCGGGGTTCTTCACAGGCTCCAGAATGGCGCGCCTCAAGGGTCGTCAGGTCGAGTTCTTCTCCGCGGCACTAGGCGGACCCGAGCCCTATGTAGGGGTACCTATGCGGCAAATCCACCAAGGTAGGGGAATAACTATGCGCCACTTTCAGCTGATAGCCGGTCATCTGGCCGAGTCGCTGAAGGCGGCGGGTGTGTCCGACGATATTGTGCAACAGATTATCGATATTGTCGCTGGACTAGCTCCGGAGATCGTTGGCAGCGCGGCAGAATCAAGGCCCGTCTGATTCTGGCAGCAATATCCGAAGGTGCAGTAGCGGGGTGCCCCACCGAGCATTGTTCGCCCCGCCTTCTCTCGTGAAAGGTAGGCCGCGATGACGATACTGAATGCCGTGGCATCGAGGAGGATGCCTCGGGAGGTCTCGGCGGAGGCTGCTGCGGCGGCGGAGCTGGTGTCCCGCTGGTCCGATGACCGACACCGCAGAATTGAGCTATTTTTTTTCGTGAATATTCAGGATCGAGGTATGGCGCAGAGATTCGGGATAGACAGGCAAATGGGATCGTAAGGCATGGATATTCCAACGCTCAGAGATAGCTGGCTCAGCATCGAGAAGGTCGGCGACGAAGCGGTCCTGTACTTCTACTCGCACCTGTTCATGGAGCACCCTGAGGTCCGCGATATGTTCCCGCTTTCGATGACCACCCAGCGCGGCAGATTCTTCGCGGCGCTCGGCCGCATCGTCAGCAACGTCGACTGCCTCGCCACCGACGCCGCGTTCGTGCAGCAACTCGGCCGCGACCACCGCAAATTCCGGGTCGTCGCCGACCACTATCCCGCGGCTGGCGCGTCACTTCTGGCCACAATGGAGTACTTCCTCGGCGCGGCGTGGACCGACAACCTCGCCGCCACCTGGGCGGAGGCGTACCGCGCGGTTGCCCGGATCATGGTGACGGCCGCAGAGGAGGAGGCAAGCGCCCCGGCTTGGTGGGAGGCGGAGGTCGTTGCCACCGAACGCCGCAGTATCGACGTTGGGGTACTGCGCATCCGGCCCAACCAGCCTTATTCCTACAATGCCGGGCAGTCCATGGCCGTGCAGATTCCGCAGCGGCCGCGGCTGTGGCGCTACTACACCCCAGCCAACGCACCCCGCCCCGACGGAACTCTCGACCTGCATGTGCAGATCGTGGCTGGCGGACAGGTCAGCGCCACCTTGGCCCGGACGGTCGCGGTCGGCGACACACTGCGGCTCGGCGCGCCGATCGGCACCGCACTCACTTTGTCCGCAGACTTCCGCGGCGACCTGCTGATGGTGGCAGGGGGCACCGGGCTCGCCCCCATGACCGCTCTGATCGAACAACTCGACGAACGTTGGCGGAGCACCGGCGAGGCGTCGAATGTCTACCTCTTCCACGGGGTCAGAACCCAGCGGAACATCTACGACCACACCTTCCTGTCCGAGCTGGCCGGGAACCGGCCATGGTTGCGCTACACCCCAGTGGTCTCGGACGATCCCGCCTACCCGGGTGAATGCGGACCGGTCGGCACGGTGGTCGCCAAGACTCACCGCTGGCAGGGCGAGACCGCGCTCATTTGCGGCTCCACCGCAATGGTGGAGCACGCCGCCGGTGAACTGCGGCGCGCAGGCCTGCCCGCGTCGGCCATCCGATTCGAAAACTTCGATGGCGGCCACCCCGACAACCCCACATCGAATACCTCCGGGGCTCCGACCGAGATGGCGCACCAGGTAACAACATGGCACTGAAGGCACACGATATCGGGAACACCAGATTCAAGAAGTCGGCACTGGGTCGGCGCGGGTACGACGAACGGGAAGTCGACGAATTCGTCCGGCGTGTCGCCCGTGAGATTTCCCGGCTGAACTCGATGAACAAGCGGCTGTCCCTGCAGTTGGATTTCAGCGACGAGAAGGCGCTGCTGGCCGACAACGACTACCTGGCCCACCAGGTCGCGGAACTCGAGCACCGGGTCTCAATGTACAAGTCGGCGCTCGGTGATGCCACCACGGTCGAATACCTGCGTACCAAGGTGGCGGAACTGGAGCAGGAGAACGCACAGTTACGCGAGGATACCCAGCGGGATGCGCTCGGGGTCAACGTGCGGGCGGTGAACATGCTCAGCCAGGCTCAGATCACCGCGGAATCCACGGTCGCCGAGGCCGAAATCTATGCTCGCGAACTGGTCGCGCAGGCTCGCGAGCAGTACGCCGAAATTCTGCAGCAAGCTCAGAAATCGGCGGCCCGCGCGGCCGACGGTATCGCCGCCGTGGCGGCCACTTCTGAGGGAACTCCCGGCCCGCTGCCCGCCGAGATCGAGTACATCCGCACCTACGCGCAGATCGCGGAGAAGCAGATGCACACGATCGTGGAGGCGTTGTTCACCGAAATCGACAAGCTCGGAAGCGAACCGCCGCGACCTCATCGAGACGCCGAACCTACTGGACACGAAGTAGATGTCTCAAGGTCCATCACGTCAGCAATGGCACAGATGTCGCCTCTCACACGACAGGACGCGCTGGAATCCGCAGAACAGTCACAAGCCCGGCACTCCGGTGACGAAGGCGTATGACTGCGGGTTCTTGCTGCGAAAGTACTGCGCATGATGGGTGTGTATCTCCTCCCACAACGAATTCCCGGCGCAGGATACTAGTGAGCCGTTTTCATCCTGTGGCGGTCGCCTGAAGTTCTCGGTCTTGCAGGACGTGGATGGTCTTGACGATTCGACCGGTCTTGAATGGGCAGCAGCGGAGTCTCCGCAGGATCTTCCAGGTCTTGAG
>NZ_JADLQX010000008.1 GCF_015477605.1 Nocardia amamiensis | reverse complement strand
CCGGCCTTCACCACCGCGTGCATGCCGATCACCAGCTCGAGCGAGCGGCGCATGCCCAGCGCGACAAGCGATTCCGGCCCGACGCCGTCGGCGATCAGGAAGCGGGCCAGCCGGTTGACCCGCGCGTCGAACTCCGCGTAGGTGAGCGTGGCACCCTCGAAGTCGAGCGCGATGTTGTCCGGGGTCAGCGGCATCTGCGCGTCCAGCAGCGCCGCGAGCGTGGTCTCCGGAACGTCCTGCTCCGAATCGTTCCACTCCAGCAGCGTCCGCTCGCGTTCGTCGGCGGTGGTGACCTCCAGGTCCCACACCGTCGCGTCGATGCTCGCGGCGAGGAAGCGATCGAAGAACTCGAGGAAGCGGCCGTGGTGGCTGCGCGCCTCGTTCTCGCTGTACAGGTTCGGGTTGGTCTCGAAGTCGATGTGCGAGCGGGTGCCCGCCACCGACTGGTAGAAGTTGACGCCCAGATCCTCGATGCTGCCGGTGGACAGCACGTGCAGATTACCCACCATCGAGCCGAACACGATCTCGTCGTGGAACAGCATGATGTTGACCCACGGCCCGAAGAACTCCGTGGTCACCACACCGTCACCAGCCGCGTCGCGGCGGATGTCCTCGTGGCGGTAGCGCTGGTGACGCAGCGCGCCGGACACTTCGACCTGCACCTGCTTCAGCAGCTCCGACACCGTGGTGTCGTGACCCACGTGCAGCCGCAGCGGCACGATGTTCGACGACACACCGCCGGAGCGGCGCATCGCGGCGGTGGTACGCGCGGTCACCGGCAGGCTGAGGATGACGTCCTCGACGCCGTTCCACTGCGCCAGGTACGCCGCGAAACCGGCCAGCAGCAATCCGGCGGGCGACGAATCGTGCCGCGCGACGGCCGCGTCCAACAGGCCGTTCTGCTCGTCGGACAACGCGGCGCTCACGATGCCGTTGATCGCGGCGGGCGGCGCGGAACGGCCGGTCAGGCTGGTGCCTTCCTCCAGCCCCGCCACCCGCTCGGCCCAGTACTCCTTGTCGGAGGTGAACCGGGTGCTCTCCCGGTAGGCGATCTCCTGCTCATACAGGGTGTACAGATCGGTCGCCTTGGACTTGGCGGCCTCGACGCCGTCGACGTAGGCGGTGTAGAGCTCGGCGATCCGATTGAGGTTGGTCATCGCGCCGAAGCCGTCGAGCGCGATGTGGTGGGCGCGGGAATACCAGTACCAGTGGTCGTCGGCCAGTTGCAGCGCCGCGATCATGATCAGCCGGTCATTGGTCAGGTCCAGCGGGCGGCTGTACTCGGCGCGCATCCACGCCATCGCAGCGGCGGCCGGATCGGCCTCGTCACGCAGATCGACGTAGACGACCTTGTCGTAGTCGGCGATCGAGTGGTCGACGAACTGCAGCGGCTCGCCGTCGCGCTCGATGATCCGGAGGAAGCCGGACCCCAGCTCGTGCGAGGCGTCGATGCTGGCCTGCTCGAGCACCTCGACATCCAGCTCACCGTGCAGGTCGACGTACTGCGCGATGGTGATCGGCACCTGCGGATCGACATGCTGCGCGTACCAGATGCCCAGCTGGGCGGGCGACAACGGAAAGACGCCGGACCCTCCGGGTGCTACCCCAGAGCCCGCGTGTGCCCGTTCGCTACCAGTTTCGCCGTTTCCGCCGAAATCCAGCCGGTCCAACCGTAACCTCGCTTCCGGAACACCACGCAAGCGCTCCCCGACCACACCCGGAGTAGGCGCTCACCTGTCCCAGCGTGGCGCCCGAGTCTCCGGTTCAGTTCTCATATCAATCAGGCAAAAATGTTCATTTGAACTATCTGTCCAGCAGGCCGGCGTTGTTACATGGGCGCGACCGTGCCCAAAGCCCACCGACCGGCTCCGCCGGGACTGCCGTTGCGAATCACCGGAACAATCTACCGTCGCCTCCGGCGCCCGACCAACCAACCTCCATAGCCGGACAACATCACCACAGGCAGCGCTATTGTGAGGGGTTCGCAAGGGGACTGTTGCCGTTCTCACACACCGCACCGATGCACCATCCCGGCGCACTCGTGCCGCGCGACCAAGATCACTGTGCCCAGCGGAACGCCCGAGCCGCACCGCACCCGCACGCCCGCCGCGTGCACACACGTGGGACCGCGGGAAACCGCATTCCGCGTACTGGTCGCGAATCCCAGCCCGCCGATACGCCGCACCCGGATCGTAAGAAGAGGGCCGGGCCGCCGCGGCCCAGTCGAGTCGTGGCCGGTCGCGGGCAGCGATGCTGTGCGGGTTCACCTCATGCCCGTGACGAGTCATCGCCGCGCCCGATCCGGCGGCAGCTCAGGTAAACGGCGTGATCTCGCCTCGGCGGGCGTGAGCGCACCCACATTGGTTCGCAGCCTGCCGAGTCGTTGTGGTCGGCCGCGGTATCCGCCGGAGTTATCGGTGATCGGGACCGGTGGTTCCGCGCACTCGCGCCGGGTCGTAGAGGTGGGATTCCGCGCAGGCGACCGAGGGCGTCAGCGCTCGGCCTACCAAGATCACCGCGGCCTGTCGTAGACCAGCGGCCTCGACCTGGTCGGCGATGTCGTTCAGAGTTCCGCGCAGAACGAACTGCTCGGGTTGACTGGCGCGGTAGACGACGGCGACCGGGCAGTCCGGGCCGTAGTCGGCGACCAGTTCGGATGCCAGCGTGCGGATGCGGGTGATGGCCAAGTGCAGCACGAGCGTGGCACCGGTGGCGGCGAAGTTCGCCAGCGCCTCCGCCTCGGGCATCGCGGTCGAGCGGGCGTGCGTGCGGGTCAGCACGACCGATTGCACCAGCTCCGGCACCGTCAACTCGGCGCCGAGCAACGCGGCGGCCGCGGCGTAAGCGGGCACGCCCGGCGTGACATCCCACGGCACACCATGCGCATCCAGCCTGCGGGTCTGCTCGGTGAGCGCGGAATACAGCGACGGGTCCCCCGAGCACAGCCGAGCCACGTCCCTACCCGCGCGGTCGGCCCGCACCAGATGATCGGTGATCTGGTCGAGATCCAGATGCTGGGTGTCGATCAACTCGGTGTCCGGTGCGCAATACGCCAGCACCTGCGGATCCAGATAGGTACCCGCGTACAAGCACACCGGCGACGCGCGCAAGAGTTCGACCGCACGCACCGTCAACAGATCTGCCGCACCCGGCCCGGCCCCGATGAAATGCACGGTCATGCGCCGAGTGTATTGACCGCTGGACCGGCCACCCCGGCGACCGAACCCAGAGCCGAACATCGATCGCGACCGGCTACGCGAACTGGCGTCGATGCCGCTGGTACCGCTTCGGATGGGGGTGCCCTTGCCCGAACAGATGTAGCGGGCAATAGGGAGAGCTTTGCGGGCGGAACCTCGGCCCGACGTCCTGCGTGACCATCTCCACCGGCCGTGCCTGGACCGTCAGCTGACAGCCGGGCCGCCGCGAGCCGCACCAGATGTGCGATGTGGCAACTGCATCGGCGCAGTGGGCAGGGGTCAGCCTGTCACATCGAAGTGGGCGATCACCTTGGTGGGCCGCACCCGGACCACCAGCTCGCCGGGTACGCCGTTGCGCATGCCGAACTCCTCGGCCCGGTCCGCGCCCATGTAGCGCCCACCGATCTCGGTGGCCGTGCGAAGCAGTTCGTCCGGATCCTCCGAAAGCGTCACAATGCCCTGCACCTGGACCGACGCGTACGGCGGCCCCTCCAGATCGACGCACACCGCGACCCGCCCGTCCCGCGCCAACGCCTTGCCCTTGACGCTCGACTTGCCGGTGTTGAAGACCAATTCATCACCCTCGAGGACGAACCAGACCGGCGTAACCATCGGCCTGCCGTCCGCCGCCACGAACGCCACCTTCCCCGTCCGGGTGCCGTGCGAAAGGAACTCACGAACTTCAGGATCCGAAAGCGAAGCCATACGCCAACCCTAATCGCCGGCCCTGCCGATCAGCGTCATCGAAGGGTGCGTTCCTCAACCGACATTCACTCGTCGCAGCGAGCACGCAGACGCATTGGCAGGGACTCCATCGCCACTCTGGCTGCGATGCCGCATCACCCGGCCGAATATGCCCGAAGTTCACGGTGATCAGACCGCATACCGCTGACCGTGTCTTCGCGGGATTCCGAGCGATCCAGCGCTCGGAATCATCTTCGGCAAGCCATCGGCGCAGCCCTCGGCAGATCATCGGCATAGCCTTCGGCAGATCGTCACCACAAATTTCGGCAGATCATCGGCAAAACCTCCGGCAGATCATCGGCATGGCGAGGTGACCCGGTAGCGGTGAGCGCCGGAGACCCTCCAACATGGCCCACTTCCGTCCTATGCCATCCAAGAACCGGCAGTCGCCTCCATCCTTTGGGCAAGGCCATTGCCTCGTGTTCGCTGCCGGCCAGGTTCCGGAGACACCACCTCGGCCATCACAGCAGCGATGGCGCCCCGAGCCTTCTGGACGGACAGGTCAACTCACCAGACAAGCTGGCCGACCTGCGGCCAGTACGCGTCGCTGCCACGTGGTGGTTTCCATCAGGCCGGCGCCGATCGCGTTCAGCTGCGGATATGTTCCGGCCGCACGCCGAGCCCGATGAACCGGCCCACCGCGTGACGGAGCGCGGGTAGCCGCCGGAAAGCCCGGAAGATCGGTGGCAGGTGGGTGGCTGTGTTGTCGTCGAGGTGTTTGGGGTAGAGGTCGCGCAGGATGGCCAGCTGGAACAGCTGGGTCAGTTTGACCGGCAGCTGGCGGCGTGCTTGCACGCGTGGCGGATCGGCATCGGTCAGGCTGTGGGTGAGCAGTTTCGGGCCGAGGAGGTTCGCTGTCGCGACGGCGTCCTGGATGGCCAGGTTTATGCCGACACCGCCTGCCGGTGACATGGCATGTGCGGCATCGCCGATGCAGAGCAGGCCCGGTCGATACCAGTTGTCGAGCCGATCGACCCGTACCGTGAGCTGGTGGACGTCGTCCCAGCTGGCCAGTTCGTGGACGCGGTCCCGCAACGCGGGTGCTAGTTCACCAATCCTGCTGCGCAACTCTCCGATGCCGAGTGCCCGCAACTCCTGATAGGAGTTCGTCGGAATGGTGTATGCCACCTGCCAGTAGTCACCGCGGTCGATGGCGACCATTGCCCCTTTGCCGCCCTGGAAGAACTCCACCTGGTCCCCCTCTCGCCGCGACAGCCGGAACCACAGGACGTCCATGGGTGGCGAGCTCGCCTCGGCACGCAAACCGGCCTGGTCGCGCATGCGCGAGTGCCGGCCGTCGGCCGCGACGACGAGGTCGGCGCGGATCTCGAGCGTCCCTGCGTCGGTGGTCGCCCGTACGCCGACGACGCGGTCGTTCTCGATGAGCAGATCGGTCGCGTCGGTGGACTGCTGAAGCTGGAAGCCGGGGAATGTCGCGGCCTTCGTCGCAAGGAAGTTCAGGAACTCCCATTGCGGCATGAACGCGATGTAGGGGCTGCGGACCGGCAGCTTCCGAAAATCCGCGAAGGTCACCGGCGTACCACCGACAGCGACGGTGACCCGATCCATGGTGCTGTGCGGGAGCCGGTGGAATTCGTCCAGCCAGCCGAGCTCGTGGATGAGTTCCTGGGTGGACGGATGGATCGTGTCGCCGCGGAAATCGCGCAGGAAGTCGGCATGTTTCTCCAGCACGGTCACCTGGACGCCCTGCCGGGCCAGCAGGGTACCCAGCATCATCCCGGCGGGGCCGCCGCCTACCACGCAGCATTGCACCTTCATGTCATGCACCGGCTATCTCTCCTTCGGGTGGCGTTCCGCCATCAGGTCGAATGAGGCCGTGGAGCACGAGACCGACCAGCTCGTCGACATCGACCGGGCTTCCGGCGCTGCGCCCGACGGCGAGCGTCGCGAACAGGGCGGTCGCGGTGGTGTGCGCATCGTGATCGCGCAACTCTCCCGCTGCCACGCGTGAACGCAGATAGTCGGACATCGCGGCCTGACCTTCCGCCACGAACTCCGCCAACACAGCCCGAACGTTCTCGTGCGAATGGCCTGCGGCGAAGAAGAGCCTGAGCAGCTTGGCGTTGTCGGCCAGCAGGCCGTCGAACTCGCGCATCACCCGAGGCAGGACCTCGCTCGCCGACCGCCCCCGCGCTTGCTCCAGCAATTCGCGCAACTGCCGCGCGAACCCTCGCTCCCGCAGCAGCGCGGTCACCAGCGCTTCTTTGCCGGCGAAATAGTGATACAGCAGGCCCGGCGCCACCCCGGCGGCAGCCGCTATGTCCTTGACCGAAGCCCCGTCGATCCCTTTGTCGGCGAACACGTCCAACGCCGCGTCGAGCAAACGCTCGCGCCGCCACTCGGCCTGTTCTCGTCGGCTACCCACCACAACCTCATTGACTAAACGATCATTCAATGAAATGAAGCTACCACGTTCTGCGGGGAGCAGCCACGTGCATCCGTGCCGAGGACGTTCAGCTCACCTACAAGACCGGAATGAAGCTCGGCTGAAAAGTCACTGAGGTCGGCCGAGGAGAGTGTCGCGCTGGTCGTCGACCACGGCTCGGATCGCGGCGACGAAGGCCGCGACTTCTGGGCGGCGGAGGGTTTCGGCGCGGGCGACCAGCCAGTACCCGAGCGTGACCGTCACCGAATCGGCGAGAACGCGGACCAGGTCGGCGTGGCGGTCGGCCATGAAGCAGGGCAGCAGTCCCAGGCCCGCGGCGGCCCGGGTGGCCTCGACGTGCACGAAGACATTGGTGGAGGTGACGGATTCGCGCACGGCTGGAGCGAAGCTGGAGGCGAGGTCCAAATCGTCCACTTGGAGCATGGAATCGATGAAGTACACCAGCGGGTGCCGGGGCAGCTCGTCGATCGTCGCGGGAGTGCCGTGTTCGCGCAGGTATTCGCGTGAGCCGTAGAGGCCGAGGCAGTAGTCGGCCAAGTGGACAGCGGTGGCGCGGTGCACTTGCGGCTCACCCACCACCACCTCGAGGTCCAGCCCGGATCGCTGTTGCGACGCCCGCCGGGTGGTCGCCACGATCTCGACGGTGATCTTCGGGTGCCGTCGCCGCACCTCGGCGGCGGCGGGCGCGGCGATGTAGGCGCTGAAGCCGTCGGTCGCCGAGATTCGCACCACGCCCTCCAGCACGCGGTTGCCGCCCGCGTCCGCGGCGAGCGATTTCACCGCCGACTCCACCGCCTCGGCCGCGGCGAGGGCCTCCTTGCCGAGGTCGGTCAGTTCCCAGCCGCCGGTCACCCGGGTGAGCACGCGGCCGCCGAGGGTCTGTTCCAGCGCCGCGATCCGGCGCGAGATCGTGGTGTGGTTGATGCCGAGTTCTTCGGCCGCGGTGACGAAGCGGCCGGATCGTCCGACCGCGAGCAGAACGAGCAGGTCATCGGCGCTGGGACGCCGGGGTGACCCCGCGAAAGCCGGGCTCATATCTGCATCGTTGCAGATGCGTGCTGCATTAATGGTCATTGCGGCGCAATTCGTCTGCACGAATACTCGGTTCAGCCAAAGCATTGTGGGGGCCGTCACATCGAGACCCGAAGTGTGGCCCCGGGCACGAAGGAGATGTGCGATGAGGGTCCACAGCGCCGGGGCGAACCCGGCAGAGCCGAACGGCGAAGATCCGGGCGAAACCAGCGGTTTGCGGCGCGTGGTGGCCGCATCGATGGCGGGCACGGTGGTGGAGTGGTACGAGTTCTTCCTCTACGGCACCGCCGCCACGCTCGTGTTCAGCAAGGTGTTCTTCGCCAAGGGCACCAGCGACTTGGACGCCATCTTGGCCGCCTTCGTGACCTATGCCGTCGGTTTCGCCGCCCGCCCGCTCGGCGGCGTGGTGTTCGGGCACTTCGGCGACAAGTACGGCCGCAAGAAGCTGCTCCAGTTCAGCCTGGTGCTGGTGGGCGCCGCGACGTTCCTGATGGGCTGCCTGCCCACCTTCGGGCAGATCGGCTACTGGGCGCCCGCCCTGCTGGTGATCCTGCGCTTCATCCAGGGTTTCGCCGTCGGTGGGGAATGGGGCGGCGCGGTGCTGCTGGTCGCCGAGCACAGTCCGAGCCGCAGCCGCGGTTTCTGGGCGAGCTGGCCGCAGGCGGGCGTGCCCGCGGGCAACCTGCTGGCGACGGTGGTGCTGCTGGTGCTCACCTCCACGCTGTCGGACGCGGCGTTCCTCAGCTGGGGCTGGCGGGTGGCGTTCTGGCTGTCGGCCGTGGTGGTACTGGTGGGCTACTACATCCGAACGAAGATCACCGACGCGCCCATCTTCGTCGCGGCGCAACAGGAAGCCGAGCAGATCAAGGCGACCTCGCTCAGCGTCGTCGAGGTGCTGCGCCGCTACCCGCGCGGCGTATTCACCGCGATGGGTCTGCGTTTCGGCGAGAACGTCATGTACTACCTCGTAGTCACCTTCACCATCACCTATCTCAAGGTGCAGGTGCACGCCGACACCGCAGTCATCCTGTGGTGGCTGCTCGCCGCGCACGCGGTGCACTTCGGGACGATCCCGCTGGTGGGCAAGCTGTCCGACCGCTTCGGCCGGCGTCCGGTCTACCTGGTCGGCGCGCTCACCGCGGGCACCTGGGGCTTCTTCGCCTTCCCGATGATGGACAGCGGCCACAACGTGATCATCATGTCCGCCATCGTCATCGGCTTGGTCTTCCACGCCTTCATGTACGCCGGGCAGCCCGCGATCATGGCCGAGATGTTCCCCACCCGGATGCGCTACTCCGGTGTGTCCCTCGGCTATCAGGTGACGTCGATCGCGGCCGGGTCGCTGGCGCCGATCATCGCCGTCCGGCTGCTCAACACCTATGACTCTGCCGTGCCGATCGCCTGGTACCTGGCGGGCGCGGCGGCGATCAGCGCGATCGCCGTGCTCGTAGCCCGGGAAACGAAAGGACTGAGCTTGGAAAGCATCGACATCGCCGACGCCGAGAAACTCGGCGCGCGGACCGCCGAAGTGACTGTGCGATGAATGATCTGGCGGGGCGCACCGCGCTGGTCACCGGCGGCGCGAGTGGCATCGGCGCGGCATGCGCCCGTGCGCTCGCGGCGCGCGGCGCGGTGGTCACCGTCGCCGACATCGATGACGTCGGCGCGAAGGCCGTGGCCCGTGAGCTCGGCGGAAAGTCGTGGGCGGTGGACCTGCTCGACGTCGCGTCGCTGGAAACGCTGGAACTGGACGCCGACATCCTGGTGAACAACGCCGGAGTACAACACATCAGCCCGATCGAGGACTTCGCCCCGCAGCGGTTCCGCGATCTGCTCACGCTGATGGTGGAGGCGCCGTTCCTCTTGGTGCGCGCGGCTCTGCCGCACATGTATCGGCGAGGCTGGGGACGGATCGTCAATATCTCCTCGGTGCACGGCCTGCGCGCCTCCGAGTACAAAGTCGCCTATGTGACGGCCAAGCACGGGTTAGAGGGCCTGTCGAAGGTCACCGCGCTCGAGGGCGGCCCGCACGGGGTGACGAGCAACTGCGTCAACCCGGGCTATGTGCGAACACCCCTGGTGGACAAGCAGATCGCCGACCAGGCCAAGGCACACGGCGTGCCGGAGCAGGAAGTGGTGGAGAAGATCCTGCTCACCGAGAGCGCGATCAAACGCCTCGTCGAGCCGGAGGAAGTGGGGGCGCTGGTGGGCTGGCTCGCGGCACCGAACGCGGGCATGGTCACCGGCGCGTCGTACACGATGGATGGTGGGTGGAGCGCTCGATGAGGGGGCGCTCAACCCAGGGCGGCCAGCGCCATCCGGCGCAGCACCGGCCGGGCTCGGACCCCGGTCGCCGTGCTCGCGCTGTGCGGGGTCGAGTTGATCAGGCCGAAGGCGGCGTGGGCCTGCACTCGCGCCGTCTCCTCGGGTAGCTCCGGATGCAGTTCGCGCAGCACCGCCACCCAGATCTCCACGTATTGACGCTGGGTGCGGCGGATCTCCCGGCGGGCCGGGGCGGGGACGTTGTCCAGGTCGCGATCCTGGATGCGGATCAGCTCCGGCTCGCCGAGCGCGAAGTCCAAGTGATGGTCGACCAGCCCGGCGAGCGCCTGCTCGGCCGAATTCGTTGCCGCCACCACCGCCTTGCCGCCGTCCAGCAGCCGCTGACTCACCCCGACCAGCAACTCGATCAGCAGCGCTTCCTTGTTCGGGAAGTGCCGGTAGACCGCGGGACCGCTGATGCCGACGGCGGCGCCCAGGTCGTCCAGGCGCATGCCGAGGAAGCCACGGTCGGCGATGAGCCGGGCGCCCGCCTCCAGCAGGTGCGCCCTGCGTTGCGCCTTCAGCTGCTCGCGACGGGTCAGCGCGACGGATTCGACACTGGTCACACGCGGTCCTTTCCGCCGATCTGGACATCTCGGTTAACCAAGACTAACCTGAATTCCAGTTATCGGCGACTAACTCAGGCGACAGGATAGCGTGATGACCGTTACCGAAGAGGTCGGCAACCGCGCCGCGCACGCGGCGCTGGTCGACGACCTGCGCGCCCGGCTGGCCGCCGCGGCGCTCGGCGGGCCCGCGAAGGCACGCGAACGCCACGTGGCGCGGGGCAAGCTGCTGCCGCGGCAGCGGGTGGACCAGCTGGTCGATCCGGGCAGCCCGTTTCTCGAGCTGTCCCCGCTGGCCGCCACCGGGATGTACGACGACGAGTCTCCCGGCGCCGGGATCATCACCGGGATCGGCCGGGTGTCCGGGCGCGAGTGCGTGATCGTGGCCAACGACGCCACCGTCAAGGGCGGCACCTACTACCCCATGACGGTGAAGAAGCATCTGCGCGCGCAGGAGATCGCGTTGCAGAACCAGTTGCCGTGCCTGTACCTGGTCGACTCCGGCGGCGCGTACCTGCCGCGGCAGGACGAGGTGTTCCCGGACCGGGAGCATTTCGGGCGCATCTTCTACAACCAGGCGACCATGAGCGCCAAGGGAATTCCGCAGATCGCCGCGGTACTCGGCTCCTGCACGGCCGGTGGCGCGTACGTGCCCGCGATGAGCGACGAGGCCGTGATCGTGCGCAACCAGGGCACCATCTTCCTCGGCGGGCCGCCGCTGGTGAAGGCCGCGACCGGCGAGGTGGTGACGGCCGAGGAGCTCGGCGGCGGTGAACTGCACTCCCGCACCTCGGGTGTCACCGACCACCTGGCCGAGGACGACCAGGACGCGCTGCGCATCGTGCGCCGCATCGTGGGCACACTCGGACCACGCGCCGCCACCCCGTGGGAGGTTCGGCCGCCGATCGCGCCCGCCGCGCCGGAATCGGACCTCTACGACGTGGTACCGGTCGATCTGCGCACGCCCTGTGACGTACGGGAAGTCATCCACCGCTTGGTCGATGGGTCGGGCGGCGGCGAGAGCGGGTTCCACGAGTTCAAGGCGGAATACGGCAAGACCCTGGTCACCGGGTTCGCGCGCATCCACGGCCATCCGGTGGGCATAGTCGCCAACAACGGCGTGCTGTTCAGCGAATCCGCCATGAAAGGCGCGCATTTCATCGAGTTGTGCGACAAGCGCAGCATCCCGCTGCTGTTCCTGCAGAACATCACCGGCTTCATGGTCGGCCGCGACTACGAAGCAGGCGGCATCGCCAAGCACGGCGCGAAGATGGTCACAGCGGTGGCCTGCGCACGGGTACCGAAGCTCACCGTCGTGATCGGCGGCTCCTACGGCGCGGGCAACTATTCGATGTGCGGACGTGCGTATTCCCCGCGCTTCCTGTGGATGTGGCCGAACGCGCGGATCTCCGTGATGGGCGGCGAGCAGGCCGCGTCCGTGCTGGCGACCGTGCGCGGCGACCAGCTCGACAGCAGCGGGCAGCCCTGGTCGGCGGAGGACGAAGAAGCCTTCAAGGCCCCGATCCGGGACCAGTACGAGAGCCAGGGCAACCCCTACTACTCGACCGCGCGTCTGTGGGACGACGGCGTCATCGACCCCGCCGACACCAGAACCGTGCTCGGCCTCGCCCTTTCGGTGTGCGCGCAGGCCCCGCTCGAACCCGTCTCCTACGGCGTATTCCGGATGTGATGGCGATGCTGAACAAATCCGTTCCCGTCGACTTCGACACCGTGCTCGTCGCCAACCGCGGCGAGATCGCCGTGCGGGTGATCCGCACCTTGCGCGCCATGGGAATTCGCTCGGTCGCCGTCTACAGCGACGCCGACGCGGACGCCCGGCACGTCCACGAGGCCGACACGGCGGTACGACTCGGCCCGGCTCCGGCGCGCGAGAGCTACCTGTCCATCGACGCCGTGGTGGCCGCCGCCGTGCGCACCGGCGCGCAGGCCGTTCATCCCGGTTACGGATTCCTCTCGGAGAACGCCGCTTTCGCCGCCGCGCTGGCCGCGGCGGGCATCGTCTTCCTCGGCCCGCCCGCGCGTGCGATCGAGGTGATGGGCGACAAGATCGCCGCGAAGAACACGGTGGCCGCGTTCGGCGTCCCGGTGGTGCCCGGCATCGCTTCGCCCGGCCTCACCGACGACGAGCTGATCGCCGCGGCTGCCGAGGTCGGGTATCCGGTGCTGGTCAAGCCGTCCGCGGGCGGCGGAGGCAAAGGCATGCGCCGGGTGGACGATCCGGAACGCCTCGCGGAGGCCCTGCGTAGCGCGCGCCGGGAGGCCGCCGCCGCGTTCGGGGACGACACCCTGTTCCTGGAGCGATTCGTCACCCGGCCCCGGCACATCGAAGTGCAGATCCTTGCCGACCAGTTCGGCAACGTGCTGCACCTGGGCGAGCGTGAATGCAGCCTGCAACGCCGCCACCAGAAGGTGATCGAGGAGGCGCCCTCGCCGCTGCTGGACGCGGCGACCAGGGCCAGGATCGGCGCCGCCGCCTGCAACACCGCCCGCAGCGTGGACTACGTGGGCGCGGGCACCGTGGAGTTCATCGTCTCCGCCGACCGGCCCGACGAGTTCTTCTTCATGGAGATGAACACCCGGCTGCAGGTGGAGCATCCGGTGACCGAGCTGGTCACCGGCGTCGACCTGGTGGAATGCCAGATCCGGGTCGCGGCAGGGCAGAAGCTGGCGGTGGCGCAGGACGACATCCGCATGGTCGGGCACGCCATCGAGGCCAGGGTGTACGCCGAGGACCCTGGGCGCGGGTTCCTGCCCACCGGTGGCACGGTGCTCGATCTGGACGAACCGGAAGGCCATGGGGTCCGGGTGGATTCGGGGCTGCGGATCGGCACGCGCGTCGGCAGCGACTATGACCCGATGCTGTCGAAGGTCATCGCGCACGCCGGTGATCGCGCCGCCGCCCTGGCGAAACTCGACCGGGCGCTGGCCGAGACCGTGCTGCTCGGCGTGACCAGCAATATCGAGTTCCTGCGCTTCCTGCTGGCCGACCCGGATGTCGCCGAGGGACGTTTGGACACCGACCTGCTGGACCGGCGTGTCGTGGATTTCCATCCGGCCCCGGTCGGCGATGACGAGTTCATCGCCGCCGCGGTCTGTCACTGGCTGCGCCGCTGGCCGGCGACGCCGAGCGATCCGTGGGCGGTCCCGTCCGGATGGCGGATCGGGGCCGACGCGCCGACGCCGATCCGGCTCGCGGGCGGCGATCGGATCGAGCACGTCTATCTCTCCGGCACACCCGCCGACGGCGTGGCCCGCATCGGTGACGGCGACACCTCCTCGCTCACAGTGACATTCACCGGGCGCGGCAACGCCTACGCCGGTGTGCTCACCTTGACCAAGGACGGCCTGCGGCGCACCTATCGGGTCGCCGAGCAGGACGGCCTGCTGTGGGTAGCGGGGCCCTCCGGCATCGCGGCGCTGCGCGAAGTCGCCGAGGTCAACGTGCGCGGCGACGACGAACACGTCGGCGACGCCGAGATCCGCAGTCCCATGCCGGGTTCGGTGATCGCGGTGCCGGTCGCTTCCGGCACGGCCGTCGCCGCGGGCGACGCGGTGGTGATCGTGGAGGCGATGAAGATGGAGCACTCCCTCACCGCGCCGGTCGCCGGGACCGTCGAACTGCTGGTCGAGCCCGGCGCCCAAGTGCGCCTCGACCAGGTGCTCGCGCGCATCGCCGCCGCGCGGGCCGAACCGGAACACGCTGAACGAGAAGGAATCCCGACATGACCGACTTCCTGTCCACCGGCACGCTGCCGGAGGAGTACCGCGATCTCGCGCTGACCGTGCGTGACTTCGCGCGGTCGGTGGTCGCGCCGGTGGCGGCCGAGCACGACGCGAACCACACCTTCCCGTACGAGGTGGTCGCCGGAATGGCCGATATGGGTCTGTTCGGCCTGCCGTTCCCCGAGGAATACGGCGGCATGGGCGGCGACTACTTCGCGCTGTGCCTCGCGCTCGAGGAACTGGGCAAGGTAGACCAGAGCGTGGCCATCACGCTGGAGGCGGGCGTCTCGCTCGGCGCGATGCCGATCTACCGATTCGGCAACGACAAGCAGAAGCAGGAGTGGCTGCCTCAGCTGACCAGCGGCCGCCATCTCGCCGCGTTCGGCCTCACCGAACCGGGCGCGGGCAGCGACGCGGGCGGCACCAGGACCACCGCGGTCGCCGACGGCGGCGAGTGGATCATCAACGGCAGCAAGCAATTCATCACCAATTCCGGCACCGACATCACCGTGCTGGTCACGGTGACCGCCGTAACGGGACAAACCGGCGGCAAGAAGGAGATCTCCACCATCCTGGTGCCCACCGACACCCCCGGTTTCGTCGCCGAGCCCGCGTACAACAAGGTCGGCTGGAACGCCTCCGACACGCATCCGCTCAGCTTCACCGACGTGCGGGTGCCCGAGGAGAACCTGCTCGGCGAGCGCGGTCGCGGCTACGCGAACTTCCTGCGCATCCTCGACGAGGGCCGGATCGCCATCGCGGCGCTGTCCGTCGGGGCCGCGCAGGGCTGCGTGGACGAGAGCGTGCGCTACGCCAAGGAGCGCGAGGCGTTCGGGCAGGCGATCGGCCGCAACCAGGCCATCGCCTTCAAGATCGCCAGGATGGAAGCGCGGGCCCATGCCGCCCGCACGGCCTACTACGACGCGGCGGCGCTGATGCTGGCGGGGAAGCCGTTCAAGAAGCAGGCGTCCATCGCGAAACTGGTGGCCAGCGAAGCCGCCATGGACAACGCCCGCGACGCGACACAGATCTTCGGCGGCTACGGCTTCATGAACGAGTACCCGGTCGCCAGGCATTATCGGGACAGCAAGATCCTGGAAATCGGCGAAGGCACGACGGAGGTGCAGCTGATGCTGATCGGACGGGAGCTGGGGCTGTGACCCGGCGCGCGGTGGTGCAGCGCGGACTCTGGTTCGAGGAGTTCGACACCGAAGTGGTCTACGAGCACCGGCCCGGCCGCACCATCACCGAGGCGGACAACGTCCTGTTCACCACGCTGACCATGAACACCCAGGCGCTGCATCTGGACGCGGCGTTCAGCGAACAGCTGCCTCCGTTCAACCAGCGGCTGGTGAACTCGATGTTCACGCTGTCCACCCTGGTCGGGCTGTCGGTGGCGCAGCTGACCCAGGGCACCATCGTGGCCAATCTCGGCTTCTCGGAGATCGCCTTCCCCAAGCCGCTGTTCCACGGCGACACCATGTACGCCGAAACCGTGGTCACCGGCAAGCGCGAGTCGAAGAGCCGCCCCGGCGAGGGGATCGTGACCTTCGCGCACACGGCACGCAACCAGCACGGCGACATCGTCGCCACCGCGGTCCGCAAGACGCTGGTCCGCAAGGCCCCGGAGTCGGCATGAGCTGGCGGATGCCGGGCCCGGCCTGGTTGTTCTGCCCGGCCGATCGCCCCGAGCGCTACGCCAAGGCCGCGGCGGCGGCCGATGTGGTGATCCTCGACTTGGAGGACGGCGTCGCCGCACACGACAAGGCGGCGGCGCGCACCGCGCTGACCGACACCCCGCTGGATCCCGAGACCACGGTGGTGCGCGTCAACGCGGCGGGCACCGAGGAGCACGCGCTCGATCTCGCGGCGCTGGCCGTCACCGCCTATCGCCGGATCATGCTGCCGAAATGTGAATCAGCCGACCAGGTCACGGCGCTGGCGGACTACGAGGTGATCGCCCTGATCGAGTCGCCGCTCGGCGCGCTCGCGGTCGGCGCCGCGGTGACCGCGCGCAACGCGATCGGCGTCATGTGGGGAGCCGAGGATCTGGTGGCGGCGCTGGGCGGGACCGCGAGCAGGCATGCCGACGGCGGCTACCGCGACGTGGCCCGGCAGGTCCGGTCCACCGCGCTGCTGGCGGCCAAGGCGTACGGAAAGTTCGCTTTGGACTCGGTTTATCTGGATATTCGCGATCTGGACGGTCTGCGCGCGGAAGCCGAGGACGCGGTCGCGGTCGGCTTCGACGCCAAGGTCGCGATCCATCCGCGCCAGGTTCCGGTGCTGCGGGCGGCCTACGCGCCGTCGCAGGACGACACCGCCTGGGCCCGGCGGCTGCTCGCGGAGGCGCCGAAGCACCGCGGTGTGTTCGCCTTCGAGGGCAGGATGGTCGATGCCCCCGTACTCCGGCATGCCGAGCAGATCGTGCGACGCGCCGAGCGCGTCTGATCACCGAGTTTCCACAGCGAGGAGGACCGCCATGCAGCCACAATGGGTGCCGACCGAACAAGACATCGCTGCTGCCAGGATCACCGACTTCGCGCGATTCGTCGCCGAGCGCACGGGGGTGCGCGCGGCGGACTACCACCAACTATGGCAGTGGTCGATCACGGATCTCGCCGGTTTCTGGCACGCGCTGTGGGACTACTTCGCGCTCGGCGAGGTCGCCGGCGAGGTGCTGGCGAACGCCGAGATGCCGGGCGCGCGGTGGTTCCCCGGCACCCGGCTCAACTACGTGGACCAGGTGATCCGCCAGCTGCGCACCGACCGGCCTGCGATCAAGGCGGTCAGCGAGGACGGCCCGATTCGCGAGGTCTCCTGGGCCGAATTGATCGACCACACCGCCACTTTCGCCCGTACCCTGCGCTCCCTCGGCGTGCGGCCCGGCGACCGGGTGGTGGGATATCTGCCGAACATCCCGGAGGCGGTGGTCGCGTTCCTGGCCACTGCGAGTATCGGCGCGATCTGGAGCGCCTGCGGTCAGGACTACTCGCCGAAGGCGGCGCTGGACCGGCTCGGTCAATTGGAACCCACCGTGCTGGTCACCGCCGACGGCTACCGTTTCGGCGGCAAGACGCACGACAAGCGCGCCGACATCGCCGAGCTGCGTGCGGGGCTGGATTCCCTGAAGCGCACGATCGCGATCCCCCGGCTGGGACTCCGCGTGCCGGACACGATGCCGTGGAGCGAAGCGATCACCACCACAGCCGCGGCGCCCGCGGTGATCACCACAGAATCGGTCGATTTCGACCATCCGCTCTGGATCGTGTTCTCCTCCGGCACAACCGGACTGCCCAAGGGCATCGTGCACGGCCACGGCGGCGTGCTGCTGGAACACCTCAAAGCGGTTGCCCTGCAATCGGATATCGGCTCCGACGACACGTTCTTCTGGTACACCAGCCCGAGCTGGATGATGTGGAACTTCCAGATCGCAGGCCTGCTGGCCGGGGCGACGATCGTCTGCTATGACGGCAGCCCCACCCATCCCACCCCCGACGCGCTGTGGCGCATCGCCGCCGAAGTCGGCGCCACCGTACTCGGCACCAGTCCGGGATATGTGCTGGCCTGCATCAAAGCGGGCTCCGTGCCGCGCACCGACCACGACCTCTCGGCGCTGCGCACGGTCGGCATCACCGGCTCCGCCCTGCCCACCTCCTCGGCGCTGTGGCTGGGTGAGAATGTCGGCGACCGCGTGCAGATCTCCTCGATCAGCGGCGGCACCGACGTGGTGTCCGCGTTCATCGGCGGCGTGCGCACCGTTCCGGTGTGGCCGGGCGAACTTTCGGCGCCTTACCTCGGCGTCGCACTGGACGCGTACGACCCGGCGGGGCAGCCGGTGCGCGGCGAGGTCGGCGAGCTCGTCGTCACCGAGCCGATGCCATCGATGCCGGTCCACTTCTGGCGCGACGAAGACGGAAAGCGTTATCACGACGCGTATTTCGACATGTTCCCGGGAATCTGGCGACACGGCGACTGGATCACCATCACCGACCACCACAGCGTGATCGTGCACGGACGCTCCGACTCCACGCTCAACCGGCACGGCATCCGGATGGGCAGCGCGGACATCTACCAGTCCGTCGAACGGCTGCCGGAGATCGCCGAGGCCCTGGTGATCGGCGCCGAACAGCCCGACGGCGGATACTGGATGCCCCTGTTCGTGGTCCTGGCGCCCGGCGCCGAACTCACCGACGAACTGAAAGCCCGCATCGACAACACCATCCGCACCGAGGTCTCCCCCCGCCACGTCCCGGACGAGATCATCCTCGCCCCCGGCATCCCGCACACCCGCACCGGAAAGAAGCTGGAGGTGCCGATCAAGAAGTTGTTCCAAGGCGCCGACCCGGCCCGTGTCGTGGAACGCAGCGCGGTGGACGACCCCGGTTTACTGGATTGGTACGCGATCCAGCGGCGACGCACTACAGAGTGAGAGGATTGTGGCTATAATCTCGTACTGATATATGGCCACAAAAGGAGCCTCCTGCCATGGACGTCGGAATCCGAGAGCTGCGAGATAGCCTCAGTCGGCACCTAGCCGAGGTTCGATCAGGACACACGGTGACGGTCACCGATCATGGGCAGCCCATCGCCCGCATCGTTCCGGTCGGTCGCCTGACACGGCTGGAACAGCTGCGTAGCGAAGGACGCGTTCAACCTGCGCGCAAGAGGAAGCAGCCAGCCCCTGAACCGGTCCACGGTAAAGGCGTCGTCAGTGACCTGATCGATGAGCAGCGCCAGTGATCGGATATCTCGATACCTCGGCCTTCGTTCCGCTGCTGGTCGACGAGCCGAGCAGTGGAGCCTGCCGCCGCTTCTGGGATGATGCCGACGCGGTGGTTTCGAACCGGCTCCTCTATGTGGAGACCACAGCGGCACTTTCGCAGGCTCACCGAATGAGGCGGCTCGATGACGTTGCCTATTCGACCTGCAGGCACCTCTTGGACCAGCTCTGGCCGCAGATCGAGGTCATCGAGATCGACGAGGAATTGGTGCTGCGGGCGGCCGAGCTGGCCGATCGTTGCGCACTGCGGGGATATGACGCCATCCATTGCTCATCCGCGGAACAACTCGACGACCCGGACCTCGTCGCGGCGTCAGGCGACAAGCGGCTACTGGATGCGTGGCAGACGCTAGGGGTGGCAACGTTCGACACGAACAGTCGAGCCTTGGCCGGCGAGAAGTTGGAGACGACCACCACGAAAAGAACGGTGAACGCGGCCCTGCAAACGGCCTCCGAACGTCAGCGCCGGATGGAGCAGGTCCTGACCGATCCGTACGGGTTCGGGGTTGGCCCCGATATCGCCGACACGGAAATCATGGGCGAGGCTCGCCGTTGAGCGAGGGAGCCGTAGGCCGTATCCCATGACATGGCGAGCCTGCGCATAGCAGCAGGTCGTTACCATGTTCGTCATGAGTGTCGACAATCGCCGTACGGCGCGGAAGGCGAGCAGCGGCGACTCGGCACCTCGGGAGATCCGGCGCAGACCGAAGAACCGGCGGGCCCAGATCGCGGCGGCGTCCGCCGCCGCGTTCGGCGCGCTCGGCTACCACGGTGTGAGCATGGACGACATCGCCTCCGGGCTCGGGATCAGCTCGGCGGCCCTGTATCGGCACTATCCGAGCAAATACGCGCTGTTCCGGGAGGAACTGCTGCGGGTGGGCCGGGCGATGACCGAATCGGTGGAGCTGCCCGAGGAGGCGCTGGACTGGCCCGCCGAGCAGCGGCTGCGGCACGTCCTCGACGCGCTCATCGCCGTCACGATCGAGAACCGCCCCACCGTCACGCTGGTGCGCTGGGAGGGCAGATACCTCGAACCCGAAGACCAGACCACGCTCAATGAGCAGCAGGCCACGGTCCTCGGCGCCCTGGGCAGCCAGCTGGCCGCGCTGCGCCCGAAGCGGACCGACGACGAGCTGCGCGTACTGCGTACCGCATTACTCAGCACAATCACCAGCATCGCCGACCATCACGCCGCCCTTCCCGCGAAATCCCTTGCCCGCCTGCTGAGTTCGGCGTGCTTTGCGATCGCGGACGCGGACCTGCCCGCGGAACGCCCGGTCGAACCGGTGGCGGTGGTGGAGATCCCGGACTCGTTCAAACACGAACTGCTGCTGCGCAAAGCGGTCGAGCTGTTCCACGAGCGCGGGTACCCGAACGTCAGCGTGGAGGACATCGCCACCGCCGCAGGACTTTCGGCCGCGTCGGCGGTGTACCGCTTCTATCGCGGCAAGAGCGACATCCTGGCCGCCGCCTTCCGCCGCGCCGCCGAACGGGTTTCCGGCGCCATCGGCCCCGCCGTCGCGGCGGCAGGCGATTCCGAGGACGCGCTCACCGCGTTGATCACTCAGTACGTCGCGGGTTCGTTCGCCGAACGCGCGCTCACATTCGTGTATTACACCGAGTTCCAGCATGTTCCGGCCGAGGAACGCACCGTGCTGCGCAACATCCAGCGGCTCAGCGTCGAGGAGTGGGCCCGGCTGCTGCGCGAGGTGCGCACCGAACTCACCCCCGCCGAGGCGCGCATCCTCGTCCACGCGGCCTTCGCATTGGTCGTCGATCTCGGTCGCGCCTTCGGCAATGAGCCACTGGCCGCGCAGGATCGGGTGCGCCTGCTGATGCAGCTGGTGCTCTTCGGTCGCCCCGCTCGGTAGCGATCGCCGCAGGCACCGTCCCGTCGGTGGACGCTCGAGCCGACCGTGCGGAGAACCTCCCGCTGCCGAGACAGCTCAGCCCGGTGCTTATGTTAATAACGGTTCGCTACGGTTCTCATGCATGGACGGACGTGGTCAGCAGCTTTATGACATAGTTGTGACCTGCAGTTCATTCCTTCCCCAGATGTGGAAACATCACTGAACCAAGTGACCGGTTGGGCTACCATCGCGACATGGGTGCCGAGGAACGCCGCGCTGCGGACAGGGCGGCGGGCGAGAAACCGGCACGGGAGATCCGGCGACGACCGCGCGATCGCCGCGCCCAGATCGCGGCGGCATCGGCGGAGGCGTTCGGCGCGCTGGGCTATCACGGCGTCAGCATGGAGGACATCGCCTCCCGGCTCGATATCAGCTCCGCCGCGCTCTATCGCCACTACCCGAGCAAGTACGCGCTGTTCCGCGAGGAAGTGCTGCGGCTGGGCGCGGTCAGCCGAGCGGCGGCCGAGCTGCCGGACACCGCGGACGGACTACCCGCCGAGCGCAGGCTCGAGCGGGTACTCGACGCCCTGATCGCGGCCGCCATCGCCAATCGGCGCAGCGCGGCGCTACTGCGCTGGCAGCGCCGCTATCTGGCCGACGCCGACGCGGCCATCCTCTCCGAACAGCTCGCGAGCATGAACGCGGCGCTCATGTCGTTGCTGGCCGAAACCAGGCCCGTGCTGAGCAAAGCCGACCGCGCCGTGCTCGCGGCGGCCTTGCTGAGCGTGCTCAGCAGCATCGGCGATCACCACGTCGCGATTCCGGTCCGCGCCTTGACCGCGCGGCTGACCGAGGCCTGCCGGACGATCGCCGGTTGCACCCTGCCGCCCGGCGGCGGCGAAACGGAAAGTCCTACGGTTAACGAGATTCCGTTGATATTCACCCACGAGCTGCTGCTCGTGCGCGCGGTGGAGCTGTTCCATCAGCGCGGCTATCCGAACGTCAGCGTGGAGGACATCGCGACCGCCGCGGGACTGCCCACCTCCTCCGCGGTGTACCGCTTCTACCGCGGCAAGGGCGATATTCTGGCCGCCGCGTTCCGCCGGGCGGCCGATCGGGTGTCGGCCGCCATCGGACCCGCCGTCGCGGCCGCCGAAACGCCTGAGCAAGCGCTGAGCACGCTGGTCGAACTGTACGTGGCCGGTTCGTTCGCCGAGCGGGAGCTGACCTTCGTCTACTACGCCGAGATCAGCAACGTGCCGCCGGAGGAGCGCACCGTGCTGCGCAATATCCAGCGGCTCAATGTCGAAGAGTGGGCCAAACTGCTCGGCGCGGCGCGTCCGGAGCTGTCCGCCGCCGAGTCGCGCCTACTGGTGCACGCCGCACTGGCGCTGGTCGTCGACCTGGGCGAGCGCTTCGGCTCGCACGATCCGGCATGCGCACGGCTGCGGGTGGTCCGCCTCATGCAGGTCATCCTGTTCGGCCGGACCGTCGCTGGATGACCGCTCACCGCGCCGTTCAGCAGACCGCCCACGTCGCGCGTGGCCGGAGCCCCGCGCCCCCGGCCGGACCCGAGTGAATCATCGGTCCAGGTACAGCCTTTCGTTCGGCAGCCGGCGCAGGCCGGCCGGCTGGTCCGGAACCACTGTGACGGCGCCGTCGAAGTATTTCTCACGCCATTCCTGGATGAAGGTGGCGGCGGCACTGATGCAGGCGATGTAGTCGAACCGTAGGCCGTGGAGGAAGACGCTCAGGTGGACGTCTGGCTCGGTAGGACGAGGACTGGTCATCGATTGCCGCCTCGGAGGTCTCGGATCCGTTGCGGGTCATGATGATTGCGGCGACGCGGTCGGCGCTGGAAATACGGTCGCAGTGGCGGCACAGGGGCGCGGCGATGGCGGCGCTCGGGCGGCCTGCTACCGCCTACCGGCTCGACGCACCATCGCGACAGTCCTCGTATCTCCACCCCGCGTGGAGATACGAGGACTGCGGCGTGATCGGGATTCCCTCACAACAACCCCGAGCAGTCCGAGCACGGATCCGCGAATGAGTTCGGCCGGATCGCCTTCGACCACCTCCGCGCAAAGGTCAGCGCGAGTACCCGTCGGCCCGGTTGTCGGGCACCACGCGCCCGGATGCGACCAGGGTGCGGAACGCCGCTTGTTTACGTGGGCAGGCGTCCGCGCGGCAGGGCAGATGGCACTGCATCACTTGGTGCGCTTGTTCGATGGTGAACGGCTTGTCGGGTGGCCGGTGGGCGTCCGAGGCGCCGCTGTGCGGCAGACAGGAGCCGACGGCGATGATCGCGGCCACCAACAGCAGGCATGCGCTGAGCATGGCCAGCAGCGGTTCCACGGCCGATCACTGGTCAGCGGCCTGCCGGAGACAGAATGCGGAGGCGGCTAGGTACTGGCGGCAGCTCGCGCCGTGCCCGCCGTGCACGGCGCGGATGAACCGCGCGCGGTCGTAGCTCAGCCCGAGCGGTTCCTGCGCGCAGTCGCGGCTTTGTACCAGCCACAATTCCCGGACATCCGAGTGCAACACGTCCATCGTTCACCTCCACAAGTGCGTGCACCCGGCACCGAGAAGGCGCCGCCGGAACCGCGCTCGACACGGATGGATCGGGCCGTGTCGGGACCGTGCGCCGGGTTCCGGGCAACGGGCGCCCTCGACAGGGTTTGGGCGTGACCCCCGATGCCGGGTGCAGATTCAACAGTGCGCGTTGCGATTCGGTAGATAACAGTCCCTAATGCGGTAATTGCGAGTACTTTCCGTTTGTATCGTCCTGGAGCAAGGAAGCGAGACCTATGGTGGAGGTCGACTGGACGGGCGAAGCAGTACATGCGCTTCGCACGGCGATGAAGCGAAGCCGTTACGAATTCGCGCGTCTGGTGGGCGTCACCCCGCGCACCGTGGTCCTGTGGGAGAACGGCCGGACAACCCGGATGCACGCTGCTAGCCAGCGTCTTCTCGACAGGGTCGTGTCAGAAGCCGATGCACTCGCCGTCGCGCGATTCGAGCGCGCGATCACAGCCATGGGGAAGTCGGCCTCCGACCGCGAAAGCGCCGATCCGGCGCCCGAAAGGCAGAGCAAGCTCGGTAGGGAAATCGGGCTCGACAAGGAAGTCGAGGAAGACGACGTGAGAAGGCGAGAACTGCTGGCCTGCATCGGTGCAGGCCTGGCAGGCCAGGCGGCGGACCTGGTGGCAAGCGAACCGGAGCGGATGCTCGCGACCCTCGACGCGGGGTCGATCAGCGAGCGGCGACTGGTGTTCCTGGAGCAGTCCGCCGAGGTACTCGGCACGCGGGTGGTGCAGGTGCCGCCGCACGAGCTGCTGCATACCAGCCTGGAGCAATTCCGCATGGTCCGCGGCTGTCTCGGCGCACGGCAACCCACCCATCAGCAGGTCCGGCTGGTGCGCACCGCGGGCAGGCTGGCGAACGTGGTCGGCGAGATCCTCTTCAACGAAGGGCATTTCGGCCAGGCTCGCATGTGGTATGCGACCGCGATCCACGCCGCACAGGACATCGGTGATCGCTATTCGGAAGACATCGCCTTGGCCGGCCTCGCGTATTTGCCGACCTATAGCGATAAACCAAAGGAAGTTTTGCAGTTACTCGACGGTCGTTTGCAAGAAAATCCGTCGTACGGCGCGGCGGTCGCATGGTTGTGGGGAATGGCGGCGCGCGCTCATGCCAGTCTCGGCCACGCCGATGAATTCGCGCGCTGTATCACCCGATCGGCAGCGGCATTGGACGACGTCGGCCCGGAAGACCTCTCGGTCGGTATTTTCTCTTTTCGCCCCGAGAAACTCGCCTTTTATCAGGCGATCGGATATTCCCGGCTCGGCCGGGCCGACGAGACCGCCGACGCCGCGGCCCGCGCGATGGCGCTGTACGACCCGTCGGAGACCATGGAACCCGCCTTGGTCCGCTTCGAGCACGCCACGGCGCTGCTGGCCTCGGGAGAGGTCGACGAAGCCTGTGCGGTGGCGACCGGCGCGATCACCAACGCGCGCACTTACGTCGGGCTCACTGTCACCCAGCGCGCCAAGCAGTTCGACGCGGCGTTGGGCGGCCTGCGCACGAGAGCCGTCACGGACTGGCGGCAACAAGCCCACGCGGTGATCGACTCCCGCACCAAGGCGTGAGACGAGGCGGGCGCGCCGGTCGACAAGGTGTGTGAACCAGCGCGCCCCGCGGATTCAGATAATCAGTTCGCCTCGTTGGACATCGCGTCGATGAGCGACTTGGGACGCATGTCCAGCCAGTGGTTCTCGACGTACTGCAGACAGGCCTTGCGGTTGGCGGCGCCGTAGGCGATGGTCCAACCGCCGGGGACGGCGGCGAAGACCGGCCATAGGGAGTGTTCGCCCTCCGCGTTGATCAGGACGTAGAACTTGGCGTCGTCGTCGTCGAACGGGTTGTTCATTCGGTTTTCCTTCTTCCTGGTCGGGTCAGGGTTCGGGGGGATCCAGGTGGCTCGCGTGTGCCTCTCGTCATGAAGCGGTGTACGCGGAGTCCTTTCGCTCGCTGGGGCGCGGCTCGCCCGCACCGGACAGATCGATGTCTTCGACCACCCGGTCCGGAGCGGCGGTCACCGCGACCAGCAGGCGGATGAAGCGGGCGCCGAAAGCCTCGACGGTGCGGGCGTCGAACAGGTCGGTGGCGTAGGTGTAGCGCAACACCTCGCCGACAACTGCTAGGCTCAAATCGAAAGGCGTTGTGGCGTAGTCGAATTCGTACTCCGACAAGGTGACCCCGGCCATGTCCGCAGTGGCCGGCGCAAGGTCTTGGAACAGCAGCGCGACCTGGAACAGCGGATGCCGCGCCTGCGGACGCGGCGCGTCGAGCGCCTCGACCACGCGCTCGAAAGGCACGTCGGCGTGGGCGAATGCGTCCAGATCGTGGTCGCGGACCCGGCGCAATATCGCGGCGAAGGTGTCGGAGGCCGATACCTCGGTGCGCAGCACCAGGACGTTGCCGAACGGGCCGACCAGATCGTCCAGCGCCGCGTCGTCCCGGCCCGGAATAGCGGCGCCGATGGCGATGTCGGTCGTGCCGGACAAACGCGCGAGCAAAGCCGCCAGCGCCGCGTGCATCACCATGAACGGGGTCGCCTCGTAGCGGGCGGCCACCGCCGCGATGGCGTCGCGAACGTCCTCCGATAGTGCGAGCGTCGCGCTCGCCGCGGCGTGGGAAGCGACGGCGGGACGTGGGCGGTCGGTGTGCAGGCCGAGTTGTACGGGCAATCCGCGCAGTGTTTCTCGCCAGTACCGCAGCTGGCGCGCGGCTATCGAATCCGTGTCGTGTGCGGCGCCGAGCACTTGGTGCTGCCACAGCGCATAGTCGGCGTACTGCACATCGAGTTCGGGCCAGTGCGGCGCGGTGCGCGTGGCGCGGGCCCGGTAAGCGGTAGCGAGGTCGCGGACGAGCACGCCCATCGAGAAGCTGTCGGCCGCGATGAGGTGGGCCACCAGCGCCAGCACATGGTCGCGGTCGGAGTTGGTGATCAGGCCGACGCGCAGGGGCGCTTCCGCGGTCAGCTCGAACGGACCGGCGACGAACTCGCGCAGCGCGTCCGTCGTGTCCAGCGAGTGGATCTCCCACACCGGGGCGGGATCGAGAATGTGCTGATAGCTGGTGCCGTCGAGGTCGGGATACACGGTGCGCAGCGTCTCGTGCCTGCCGACCACGTCACCGACGGCAGCGGCGAGCGTGTCCGAGTCGAGATAGCCGGTGAGACGTACCACCACCGCGAGGTTCTGCGCGGCGCCGGGCGGAGCGAATCGGTTGCGGAACCACATACGCTGCTGCGCGGGCGAAAGGGGAACGCGTGCGGGGCGCGGCCGCCGTACCAGCGCAGGCTTGCCGCCGGTGTCGACGAGTCGTTGGGTCCGCACGGCCAGCGTGGCCACAGTGGGCGCCTCGAACAGCATTCGTGCGGGGATCTCGACGTCCAATTCGGCGCCGAGCCGTTCCGCAACCTGGATCGCGAGCAGCGAATCGCCGCCGAGGGCGAAGAAGTCGTCGTGGACACCGATCCGCTCGACGCCGAGCGACCGCGCCATGATCCGCGCGACGGTCGCCTCGGCGCGGGTGGCCGGAGCGCGGTAGGCCGCGGGCATCGGGGCGGGCAGCGCGCTGCGGTCGAGCTCGCCGGAACTGCCGACCGGCAGGCGATCGAGCACGACGAATGACGCGGGCACCAGGTGGGCGGGTAGCTCGGCACTCAACGCGGCGCGCACGTACTCGGTGTCGAACCTGCGTGGCGCCCGCGGGACCACATACGCGACCAGTTGGTCGCCCGCCTGCCCGTCCGAGTGGACGAGCACCGCCGCCTGAGCGATCGAGTCCAGTGCCACGAGTGCCGACTCGATCTGGTCCAGCTCGATGCGCAGACCGCGGAAGGTGGCGCGGCCCAGCCGGTTCAGTTCACCGCTCGCCGTCCAGGCCACCAGGTCACCGGTGCGGTACATCCGCTCACCGGGCGCACCGAACGGATCGGCCACGAAACGATCCGCGGTCAGATCAGGACGCGCCACATAGCCCCGAGCCAGCTGCGCTCCCGCGAGGTACAGCTCACCCGCGACCCCGACCGGCACCGGGTGCAGCCGCGAATCCAGCACGTACACCTGCGTGTTGAACACCGGAGCGCCGATCGGCACCGACACCACGTCGTCCTCGGTCACCTCGTGACAGGTGACATCCCCGGCGGCCCCGGCCGGCCCGTACAGGTTGTGCACCCGCGCTCCGATCACCTCTCGCGCCCGCTGCGCGACAAGCGCGGGCAGCGCCTCCCCCGACGTGAAGACGTTGCGGAGCGTAGTGCAGTCCGCGGCGCGTGGGTCGGCCAGCAATGCCCCCAGCATTGGTGGTGCGAAGTGCGCCATGGTGACGCGCTGCTCGGCGATCACGCGGGTCAGATAGGCGGCGTCGCGGTGCCCGTCCGGCCGCGCGACCACCAGCTTCGCACCAAACGCCAAGGGCCAGAACAATTCCCAGGCAAACGCAGCGGCAGTGGCCGGGGACTCGAGCAACACCACGTCGTCCCTGGACAGCGGATACACGGACTGCATTCCTGTGATACGGTTCACGATCGCCGCGTGCGGAATCGCCATACCCTCGGAGCGGCCGGCCGGTTCCGAGGTGAAGATCACATGCGCGGTGTGGGCCGGTCGCGGCGCGCCGAGCCGGTCCAGCGCGGTCAACGGCTCGGCGGAGTATCCGCGCAGATCGAGCCGATCGAGCCGGACCTGCCGCGCCTCGCCCGCATCCAGGTCGAGACCCGAGGTGAGCACGCATACCGGCCGCACCGTCCGCAGCACGTCTTCCAGTTGCTCGGTCGAGTGGGCTGGGTCGAGCGGGACGTACGCGCCACCGGCGAGAGTGATCGCGTAGATCCCGACCACGAGGTCCAAGGAGGGTCGCATGCCGAGCGCGACCGGCGCGTCCGGGCCGACGCCCGCTCCGGCCAGCCAGCGCGCCAGACGCCGCACCCGGGCGGCGAACTCCGAGTATGTGAGCGTCGCGTAGCGACTCGTTGGGGGGTGGTGGTCGGGTGACGGGTGGGCCGGCGTCCACCCCTCGACCGTGACCGCGGGCGCGTCCGGCGTCCGGACCACCTGTGCTTCGAACAGCGAGATCAGGGTGGCCGTGGGATCGACCGGCGCGGCGGTGTCGTTCCACCGGTCCAGCACCAGCATGCGTTCCGCGGCGTCCAGCAGGTCCAGGTCGCCGACGCGCACCGACTCGTCGGACACCACGGTCCGCAGGACCCGCGTGAAGCGGGCCGCGAACGCATCAGCCGTGGCGCGGTCGAACAGGTCGGCGGCGTACCGCAGCACGCCGCGCAACGTGGTGCCTGCGTTCTCCTGGTGTTCGGCGAGTTCCATGGCAAGGTCGAACTGCGCGACGGGGTTGTGGAAGGGGTAGGCCGACACGGTGAGCCCGGGCAGGCGCAGGGCCGCGTCATCACGGTGCTGGAAAGTCAGCATGGCCTGCACGACCGGCGAATGTGACTGGGAACGAGGGGGCTCCAGCTCCTCCACGAGCCTGGCGAAGGGCAGCTCGGCATGTGCGAAGGCGCGCACGTCGATCTCGCGGACCCGGGCGAGCAGCTCGGCGAAGGACGCGTCTGTCGCGACCGGAGTGCGCAGCACAACGATGTTGTCGAACATGCCGACCAGATCGTCCAGCGTTTCGTCGCCGCGCCCCGTGACGGTGGTGCCGATGGCGACGTCGTCAACCCCCGTCAGCCGCGCCAGCAGCGTCGCGAAGGCGGCGTGCAGAACCATGAACGTCGAAACACTGTGCCTGCGGGCAAGCTCGGCGATCGAACCGGTCAGTTCGGCTGGGACCGCGATCTCGATGGTGGCGCCACGTCCGGAGGCCACCGGCGGTCGCGGACGATCGGCGGGCAACTCCAGCACCGGGCGGAGTCCGGCCAGTTCGGCTCGCCGATAAGCGATCTCGGTCGACAGCGTCGACGACGGGTCGTCCGCTGCGCCGAGCGCGTCGAGCTGCCAGAGCGTGAAGTCCGCGTACTGCACCGGCAGCGGCCGCCACTGGGGAGTGCTACCGGCCAGGCGGGCGGTGTAGGCGGTCATCAGGTCGCGGACCAGTGGCGCGGCGGAGGCGCCGTCCGCCGCGATGTGATGGATCACGACGACCAGCACGTGATCGTCTTGGTCGATGCGCAACAGGCTCGCCCGCAACGGAACCTGGTTGCACAAGTCGAAACCGTCAGCGATGGCGGCCAGCACAGCGTCGGACAAGTGCGGTGCGGTCACCGTGATCGGATCCAGGCTCGGCTCGGGCACGTCATGTCCTGGCAGCACCACCTGGGCGGGGCCGTCCGCATCGGCGGGGAAGACGGTGCGCAGCGTTTCGTGGCGGACGACCACGTCACGCAGGGCGGCGCGCAGCGCCTGGTAGTCGATCGCGCCGGTGAGGCGGATGGCGATCGGAATGTTGTAGACACCCGAGTCCGGATCCAGCCGGTGTAACAGCCACATCCGGGTCTGCCCAGGTGACAGGGGAATTCGCGTGGGCCGCTCGCGCGGCGACAACGGCGTACCCGGCTCCGCCGACGGCGCGACCCGGCGCGCCAGCTGGGCCACGGTCGGTGCCTGGAACACCTCGCGGACGGTCAGCGCGCAGCGCAAGGTCGCGTTGACCCGGGCCACCAGCCGCACGGCCAGCAGCGAATCGCCGCCGCACGCGAAGAAGTCGTCGTCCGCACCGATCCGCGCCACGCCCACCAGCTCGGCGACCAGCGTGGCGAGCACCGCCTCGGCCCCTTCCCGCGGCGGCCGGAACCGCACTGCGGTCGCGCCGCATTCGAAGTCGCCGCGCCCCACATATTCCAGTGCGCCGTCGCGGTTCCAGCGCACCAGATCACCGGTCCGGTACATCAACCGGCCCGGCACGCCGAACGGGTCGGCGACGAATCGTTCCGCGGTGAGCCCGGGGCGGGCGTGATAGCCGCGCGCCAGCTGGCCGCCCGCGACGTACAGCTCGCCGGTGACACCGATCGGCACCGGACGTAACCGAGTGTCCAGCACGTAGGCCCTGGTGTTCCAGCACGGGCGACCGATCGCCGGTCTCCGGCCGGATGCGATGTCCGCGTCGGTGAACTCGTGAGAGATCGCGGAAATCGCCGTCTCGGGCGCGCCATAGGCGTTGTGCAGCAAGCCGCTCACGCTGCGGCGGAGCGCGGCGAGCAGAGCCGGGGTGAGCGCCGCACCGCCGCAGCGCAGATGCCGGAGCGAGCGCAGCGCGTCGCCCATCCCCTGACCGATCAGCGCGGCCAGCATCGACGGCGCGTAATCGGCGATGGTGATTCCGTGTTCGCGCAGCAGCCCCGCGACGTATCCGAGGTCCAGGCGCCCACTCGGCCGCGCGATCACCAGCGGCGCGCCGACCGCGATGGGTAGGAAGCACTCCCACCCCGACACCTCCGAGGTCAGTGGAGCGTGCTGCAAGATGCGGTCGGACGCGGCGACTCGGTAGCGGAATTCGAACCAGCGCAGTTGGTTCAGGATCGCGCGGTGGGTTACCGCGACGCCCTTCGGAGGCACGGTGGCGCCTCCGAATAGCACGTAGGCCGTGTTGTCCGGGCGCGGGACGGCGATCCGCTCCGCGTCCGACACCGGTCCCTCGGCGACGCCGCTCAGGTCGAGATCGGCGAGGTCGATCACCGGCACACTGTCCAGGCTGGGCAGCGCCGCACCACCAGCCGTCAGCACCAGCCGCGGCGCGGCGCTCGCGACGACCCGCGCCAGGTGATCGTCGGAATGCGCCGGGTCGATCGGCAGGTACGCCCCGCCCGCACGAACGATCGCGTACATCGCCACGAGCATGTCGATCGAACGCGATGCGGCCAGCCCGACGATGATCTCCGGGCCGACACCCAACCCGATGAGTGCGCGGGCCAGCCGGTTTACTCGGGAGGCGAACTCCGCGTAGGTAATCGCGGAGTCCTCGTAACGCACGCCGATCTCGTCGGGCGTGGCCGCCACGCGGGCGGTGAGCAGGTCGTCCAGCGTCTCGGCGGGCAGGGCGTGAATGGTGGCGTTGTGGTCCGACAGCAGCATTCCGCGTTCCGCCAGCGACATCAGCTCGACATTGCCCACCAGGACGCGGGCGTCGCGAACCATGGCGCGCAGCACACGTTCGAACGCGGCGAGGAATCCGGCGACGGTCGGTGCGTCGAACAGGTCGAGCGCGTAGCGCAGCTGCACGTCGATGCCGTCCGGCGCGCCATCGGCGGTGTAGCGGTCGGTCAGCGTCCAGTCCAGGTCGAGGTGGATCGGCGCCGGTCCGACCGGATAGGCGGCGATGGCCAGGCGCTGCAGCCGGAACTCCGGGGTGAGCTCGTTCCGCAACGTCAGCGCGACTTGGTACAGCGGCGTGTGCGCCTGCGAGCGGACCGGGTTCACCGCCTCGACGACCTGCGCGAACGGCACCGCGGCATGGTCGAACGCGGCCAGGTCCGTCGCGCGCACGGACGCGAGCAACTCGGCCAGGCTCGCGTCCTGGCGGACCTCGGTGCGCAGCACCAGCGTGTTCACGAACGTACCGACCAGGTCGTCCAGCGCGTCAGCGCCGCGTCCCTCGACCGGCGTACCGATCACCACGTCGGCGCCCGCGCCGTAGCGGCTCGCCAACACGGCCAGCGCGGCGTGCAGGACCATGAACGGAGTCAGGTCGTGCGCGGCGGCGAAATCTCGGATCTGCTGGTGCAGAGTGGCATCCAGCTGCCCGGTGAGCACGCCGCCTCGGTTCGTGGCGACCGCGGGGCGGGGCCGATCCGACGGGAAGGTCACCACCTCGGGCAGCCGGGCCAGGCGATCGGTCCAGTAGGCCAGCTGTCCGGACAGCACGGAGGCCGGGTCGTCGGGTGAACCGAGCGCGGCGCGCTGCCAGATTGCGAAATCGGCGTACTGGACGGGCAGCGGTCCCAACGCCGGGGCGATGCTCGCGCAGCGCGCGACGTAGGCATTGGCCAGGTCCCGGGTCAGCGGGGCGAAAGACCAGACGTCGGCCACGATGTGGTGCACGACGAACAGCAAGACGTGGACCTGCGCACCAATAGGCGCTTCGTCCTCGACGCGCCACAGCCGAACACGCAGCGGCACCTCGGCGGTCACATCGAAACCGGCTCGCGTCGCCGCGCCGACGAGTTCGGAAACCTGCGCCGCGGGCACCGGCCGCGCGACCAGCTCGACCAGCTTCGTCCCGGCGGGAAGCACCACTTGCGTTGCCACGCCGTCGTGTTCGGGGTAGAGCGTGCGGAGGGTCTCATGCCGTGCGATCACATCGGCGACGGCCGCCTCCAGGGCAGACACATTGAGCGCCCCGGTAAGACGCAGCGCGAACGGGATGTTGTATCCACCGCTCGCGGTATCGAACCGATTCAGAAACCACAAGCGCTGCTGCGCGATCGATAGCGGCGTCGGCCCGCCGCGCTCCCGCGGCGTGAGCGGCGGCAGCACCGCGGCGTTGCGTTCGCTCGGCGGCGAAACCACGGGTCCGGCCTCGGTCGACGGCAGCACGTCCGGCCCGGCCCCCACCGAGGAAACCGCCGCCCCCTCAGCCTCGCTCGACGGCGAGGCCACCCGCCCACTCCCAGTCGGCAGCGACACAGCAGGCGCGCCGCCAACCGGCAACGGTCCACTTCCGGCCGACCGCGACACGACTGTCCCAGTCCCACTTGACGACAACGCGACCGGCCCACCCTCGCTCGGCAGCGCCACACCCTCGACCCCAGTCGGCACCGACACAACGGGCGCGCTCCCACCAGACGGCAACGCCACCGCCGCGGGCTCGCTCGCCACAGGTCCGCTCTCACGCCGCAGCGACCTAACGGATCCAGTCTCAACCGGGGCTGACGCCACCGGATCAACCTCGCTCGGGGACGGCACAGGTCCGGTCTCCACCGGCGACAACGCGACCGGCCTGCCATCGGTCGGCGGCGCGACAGTTGCGACCTCGATCGGCCGGTTGACGGTGATCCGCCGCGCCAGCGCGCGCACCGTCGGCGCGTCGAAGATCGTGCGCACCGCGACATCGGCGCCGGTGGCCTTGCTCAGCCGCGCGGCGAGCTGGATCGCGCTGAACGAGTCGCCGCCCAGGGCGAACAAATCGTCGTCGGCGCCGACCTCGGTCACTTCGAGCACAGCCGCGAATGCCTGGGCGACAAGTGTTTCCACCAGTCCAGCCGGAGCCTGGAACATCGGCGGTTCGAAGGCGGGCGCGGGCAGGGCTGTGCGATCCAGCTTCCCCGAGGCGTCCACCGGGAAACTATCCAGCACGACGAAAGCCTCCGGCACCAGGTAGCCGGGAAGCCGCTCGGCCACTTGGTCCCGCACCGTGGCGGTCTCGACCATCCCGGTCGCCACCAGGTAGGCGACCAGTTGCTCGCCCACGCCGCGATCATCGCGCACCAAGACGGCAGCCTGCCCGATGCCGGGTACCGCGAGCAGGGCCGCCTCGATCTCACCGAGGTCGAGGCGCAGGCCACGGATCTGGGCCTGAGCGTCGGCTCGGCGCAGGAACTCCAGCTCGCCCGCGGCGGTCCACACCGCCAGGTCGCCGGTGCGGTACATCCGCTCGCCCGCCGGACCGAAGGGATCGGCGACGAACCGGCCACCGGTGTGTGCGGCGCAGCCCAGATAGCCCCGCGCCAGCTGGGCGCCCGCCAGGTACAGCTCGCCGGGCACCCCGACCGGCACCGGCCGCAGCCGTGCGTCCAGCACGTAGGCCCTGGTGTTCCAGATCGGCCTGCCGATCGGCACGGTCTCGAAGTCGGCGTCGGAGACCTCGTGGAAGGTCACCTGCACCGCCGCCTCGGTCGCTCCGTAGCCGTTGTGCAGCGCCGCGCCGGTCAGCGCGCGCATCCGCTGGGCGACCGCGCCGGGCAACGCCTCACCGGAGCAGAACACTTCCCGCAGCGACGGGACCTCGACCGCCTGGGCAACGAAGGCAGCGAGCATGGACGGCACGAAATGCGCCACCGTCACGCCTTCGCTCCGGATGAGCCGGGCCAGGTAGCCCGGGTCCCGATGACCGCCCGGTCGCGCCAGCACCATCCTGGCGCCGGCCTGCAAGGGCCAGAAGAACTCCAGCACCGATACGTCGTCGGCGCCGGGCGCCTTCTGCAGCAGCACGTCTCCGGCCCCCAGCGCCGCATACGCCGACTGCATCCAGTGCAGCCGATTCACGATGGCGCCGTGACTCATCGCCACGCCCGGATAGCCCGAGGAGAACGACACGTACGCGGTGTTCGCCGGACGCAACGGCGCCCGCCGATCGGCGTCGGTGAGTGGGCCGCCCGGATAGCCGGACAGGTCGAGCCGATCGATCCGTATCTCCGCGGCAGCGCAATTCAGGCCGGACCCGTCGGTGAGCGCCAACACGGGCGTCGCTACGGCGAGAATATCCTCGGCGGATTGGCTGGGGTCCAGCGCAATGTAACCCCCACCCGCTTCGATGACCGCGTATATGCCGACCACCAAGTCGAACGGATGCCGGATACACAACGCCACCAGCGATTCCGGTCCCACCCCCTGCGCGATGAGATACCGTGCCAGGCGGTTTACCACCCCGCCGAATTCGGCGTACGACAACGTCGTCCGGTCGAAGGTGATCGCGGGCGCATCCGGCGTCCGGGCGGTCTGGGCGGCGAAAAGTGAAGCCAGCGTGACGGATTCCGCTATCGGATGCGCGGTGGCATTCCACTCGTGCAGGATCCGCGCGCTCTCCGCGTCCGACAGAAGCTCGACGTCTCCGATGCGGACGTCCGGATTGACTGCCACGGCGACGAGCAATCTCCGGAATCGGGCCACGTAGGACTCGGCCGTCGCGGCGTCGAACAGATCGGTCGCGTAGCGGAGGCTTCCCGATAGCCCCGCCGATCCGGCCTTCTCGCCGACCACCAGGTGCAAGTCGAATTCCGCTCCCGCGGCGGCCATCTCGACCGGTCGTACCGACAGCCACGGCACCTCCAGCGCCCTGCCGACGATCGCGGGCGCCACGGCCTCGAAGCTGAACATCACCTGGAACAACGGGTGCGCGCCAGAAAGCCGATCCACCCGCATGGCATCCACCAGGCGCGCGAACGGCAGATCGGCGTTGGCGAACGCGGCCGAATCGCCCTCCCGCACGTCCGCGAGCAGCGCGGTGAACGAAGCGTCCGGGGCAACCCGCGTGCGCAGTGCCAAGGTGTTGTCGAACAAGCCGACGAGCGCGTCGAGCGCAGCGTCCCCGCGCCCGGCGACCGGCGAGCCGATCACGATATCGGCACTGCCGCTCAGCCGCGCCAGCGTAGCGGCGAACGCGGCGTGCAGCGTCATGAACAGCGTCGCGCCGCCGCGCCGGGCCAGCGCACGCAGACCGGCGGTCACCTCGGGCGGAATCGTGAAGTCCACGGCCGCGCCGCGTTGCGACGCCACGGCGGGACGCGGCCGATCGGTCGGCAGCGGCAGCTGCGCGGGCGCGCCGTCGAGCACGTCGCGCCAGAAGCGCAACTGCTGGTAGGCCAGGTCACCCGGGACGTTCTCGGCCCCGAGCAGCTCCGCGTGCCACAGGCGGTAGTCCGCGTATCGCACCGGCAGCGGGTCCCACTGCGGTCGTCTGCTGGTCAGCCGGGCCAGATAGGCCTTGATCAGATCGGTGACCAGCGGAGCCACCGACTCGGCGTCGGCCGCGATGTGGTGCACGACGAAGACCAGCACGTATTCGTCACCGATGACGCCCCGCGACGCGTCCCCTCGGTCGACCGCCAACAGCGCCACCCGCGACGGCAGCTCGGTGGTCAGATCGAATCCGGCGCGGACGATTCCGGCCACGGCATCGTCCAGGGCGGCGCGGCTGATCGGCACCGCGTGCAAGCTCAGGCCGATGTCGGCGGCGTCGAGGACGGATGGGTAAGGGCCGCTGTCGGTCTCGGCGTAGACCGTGCGCAGCGTCTCGTGCCGGGCCAGCACGTCGAGCACGGCGCGCTCCAGCGCTTTGATATCCAGCCGTCCGGTCAATCGGAGCACGATCGGAAGGTTGTGGACGCTGTCGGCGCCGTCCTGGCTCTCGATCCGATTGAGGAACCACAGCCGCCACTGCGCGGGCGAGAGCGCGATCGACTCCGGCCCAGGGCGGAACAGCGGAGGCGTGGCGGCACCCAATTGCTCGCCGGCGATGGCGACGCCGTTCGCCGTGGTGGCGTCGAACAGCGGTTGCGCTGGAATCCGCCCGCCGACAGGCTTACCCGTGCCTGCGATGACCTGGGTGCTGTCCGGCGAAGCGGCCTCACCCGGGTACAGCAGCTCGCCGTCGTGGCTCCAGCGGACCATTTCGCCGGTGCGGTACATCCGCTCCCCTGGCGGCCCCTCCGGGTTGGCCACGAATCGCTCGGCGGTCAGACCAGGGCTGGTGACGTAACCGCGGGCCAGTTGCACACCGGACAGGTAGAGCTCGCCGACCGCACCTCGTGCCACCGGCCGCAGGTGGTCGTCCAGCACCAAAAGCTCGGTGTCGTCCGCGGCGGCACCGATGGGCACTCGGGCGACGTCCGCGGCGGTCACCTCGTGGGCGGTCACGTCGATCGCGGTTTCGGTGGGTCCGTACAGGTGGTACAGGGTCGCGCCGCTGAAGTCGCGGAAGGCCGCCGCCGTCGCGGCCGGTAGCTCCTCGCCGGAAGCGAAGACCATCCGCAACGAGTCCAGCGCCACCGCGTGCCGATCGGCGAGGAACACCGCGAGCACTGACGGCGCGAAATGCGTGACGGTGACGCCGCTCTCGCGGATCACCCGGGCCAGGTGAGCCGGGTCGCGCTGCCGGTCCGGCGCGGCGATGACCAGCCTCGCGCCGACCGACAACGGCCAGAAGAACTCCCACACCGACACGTCGGCGGTGCACGGTGTCTGCTGCAGTACCACGTCGTCGGCCCGTAGCCGGAACATTCGCTGCCGCCAGTGCAGGTTCGCCACGATCGACCGGTGCGACACGGCCACACCCGCCGGCCGTCCGGTCGAGTCGGAGGTGACCATCACGTAGGCGATGTCGTCGGCCGACCGGGCGACCGCGGGAGCGGCCGGCGCGGGCAGAGCCTCGAGCCGATCGATCCGCAGTGTCGGGACATCCGCGCCGAACTCGGGCTCGTCCCAGGTGGTGGTGAGCACGACCGCCGGCTCGGCGACCCTGAGCACGGCGGCGATGCGATCGGCCGGTTCGCCGGGGTCGATCGGCAGATACGCGCCACCCGCCTCGATGATCGCGTACATGCCGACCAGGAGGTCGAACGAGTGCCGAATGGCCAAGCCCACCAGGGTCTCCGGCCCGACGCCGAGCGCGACCAGATGCCGGGCCAGCGCGGTGACCCGGCTGCCGAATTCGCCATACGTGAGCGTCGCGGAGCGGCTCGTTGAGGGGTGGTGGTCGGGCGTCGGGTGGGCCGGGATCGCGCCCGCGTATTCGAGCGCGATCGCGTCCGGTGTCCGGCGCACCTGCTCCTGGAACCGGCTCAGCAGCGTCTCGACCGGCGCGGTCGCGGACAGGGCTTGGCGCGCCGCCATGCGAGCGTCGTCGACGAGCGCGTCCAGTACCGCGCCGAGCGCGCCCTCGCCCGATTCGAGCAGCGTGGGAAGCGCTCGGGAGACGACCACCGGGACCAGGTCGTCCGGCCCGAGTTCCGGGTTCATGGCTTCGGACAGCGCCGCGAGTTCGGCCGCCAGCGCCGCATAGGTGACGAGGACTTCGTCATGGCGCAGCGCAACCCGCCACGGCTGCAACTCGGCGACGGTGGTGATCTTGGCGGGTAGGTCGTCGATGCCATAGGGACGGCGCGGGTTCGCGTTGTCGCCGGCGGGCTTGGCGCCGATCAGGCCGGACCCGGCCGAGTCTGCATGCGTCATCAGCGGTTTCCTTCCGAGTCGACAACCAGCGCCGAGTGGGCGAACACCGCCTTTCCGGCGGCGTACCCGCAGGCCATGCGGGCGGGTCGCCGATGATCGGTGGCCGGGGCGAGTAGACCGGCTGCCACCGGTCGCCAGAAGGCGAGTCGGCGCCCCAGCAGGTCGGCCGGATCGGTTGTTTCCCCGGGCAATTCGTGCCGCCCGACGCGGTGGTGCCGTTCGACCACGGCTCGCCACTCGGGCGCGCGTCCTCCTGACCTGCCAACGCAGGCGGGCAGCAGGTTCAGCAGCGCAAGCGAGCATCTGTCGGCGGCGAACCGGCATAGCACCGGGGCGAGGGCGTTCTCATGGGCGCCGATCGCGGAGCGTGCGGCGTTGGTGATGACGCGCAGCAAGCCGGCGAACCGGCGCGCGTAGCCCGCGACGATGGCGGCGTGGACGAGAGGCGTGGCGGTAGGGAACCCCGCTTGAATTCCCGCCGGTGCCGAACCTTCCCCGAGTCCGGCACCGGCGGGGTTCTCGGTGACCGCGAGCTGGAGATCCAGCGTGGTCGCTCCGGTGTCCAGGGTACTGGGGGACACCGACAGTTCGGGCAGTTCGAACGCGATTGCCTCGGGGTTGTCGACGGTGAGTGGCACCTCGACGGCATCCGCTGGGCCGCGCGATCCCAGCACGAACGAAACGGCGTGGCTAGCACTAGAGCGCTGGACCGGATCGCGCGACCGGAGGCGCTGCCGCGCGGGAGACAGTGGAACCAGCGGCGGCCGTGGCCGTGCCCGCAGCTGCGCGACCAAGGACGCGCCGCCGGATCCACCGGCCCGCTCGACGAGTTCGCCGTGGTCGGCCACCGCGCTTGCGGTGGACACAGCGCGAACCCCGAGCGGGCAGTTCGGTTCGGCGGCCGTCCGGGCGAGCTCGGTCGCCAGGGAGCTGGTGCCGCCGGGTGTGCAGTAGTCGTCGTCGCGGCCGGGTCGCTCGTTACCGGGCACCTGCGCGACCGCTCGTGCCACGGCGGTCACGACCTCGGTGTGATCCGGCTCGGGCCACGTATCCCACGGCATCGGATCATCGGAACGGCTCATCGAATCATCCGACCGGCTGTCCGGACGATGACGGGAGTCGGTCCTGAACCGGGCCACCGGCAGTCCCGATGGCGCCATGTCGCCCTGGGCGAGCTGTACCCCCGACAGATACAGCTCACCCGGTGCCGCGACGACCGATACCGGCCGCAGCCGTGCACCGAGCGTGTAGTGCCCGATGCCGAGCACCTGCGCGCCGATCGGCACCGAGAGAGTATCGGTGCCGGTCTGCACTCGCAGCCCCTGGGCGAGCGCGACGCCCGGTGCCGCGCCGGAGGCGAGCAGCAGCGAGGTCCGGCGCGCGACCTGCTGGCCGGCGAGCTCCGCACCCTGCACCAGAGCCTCCTACATTTGGCGAAACAACCGCTGTCCGACTGCTTTTGGGCAGCACGAACAAGCCGCTGCTCCCGGCTGCCCATTCCGGGTGCATGGCGTTTTCACCACGTACGAGTCAACGAGAAAGCGCGAGCGGTGACACCGCACGCGCACGGATTGGCGACAGATTCCTCCAACGTCACGGCCGTGGATCCACGGCTATGTCAGCTACATCACACGGAGGTGATCCGTGCAGTGCGAACCTTAGGCGGTCCGTCAATAAAAAGGAACTACTTCCTCTAAAAATTCTGGACGGACGTGCAGCTACGGCTCTCGGGGGTCAGAAGCCCGGGCCCAAGCGGTATGCGACCACATTCTCGCCCCACCGGCGTGCTGCCGCATCCTGGCCGAGCAGATTATGCGCCGGAACGTTGCATTCGCGTTGCATCGGCCCCATCCGCCGATCCAGGACTCGGATCTTGGCCTCGACTGCGCAGAGCGGTGTCTCCCGTAAAGCCGAGTCGACGTCACCGGAGTCGAGCGCGTCCATCAGGTCGACACCGCCGCGCAGGCTGCGCAACCACGATTCCGGCCCGGCGCGGCGCAGCAAACCGGCGAGCTTCCCGAGCTGATCGCCACTCCCGCTGAGGTATCCGTGCGCCTGCTCGGCTTTGTCCGTCAGGCCACAGCCCGGCGCATGCCATGGCGGGTGTGGCCCGGCGATCCTCGCTACGAAGTCAGCTGCGCGGCCGCTTTTTCCGCGAGCATCACCACCGTGGCCTGTGGACCACGCCCCAGCGGCACGGGCACGACGGAGAGATCGACGATGGACAGTCCCGTCACGCCACGTACTCGGCACATCTCGTCCACCACGGCCGCCGCGTCGTCCTCGCGACCCATCGGGCAAGTTCCGGATAAATGTTGTGACGTAGCCAGATTCGCTCGGAGCCAAGGGTCGAGATTCGCGCGCGCCGGAATGGGATCGACAGGGCGCGCGTTCATTCGTCGCAGCAAGCCGGCGGCGGTCGACACCGCGTCGCGCAGGCGGGCTCGATCCTCTTCCTCGGCCAGGTAGCGATAGTCGATCAGCGGCGCGTCGGCGGGATAGGCCGAGCGCAGGCGCAGCACACCGCAGGATCGCGGGCGCATCAGCGCGACGCCGAGCCTGCGCACGCCCGGCGTGAACGACACTGCGTACGGCCGGATCTCGATATCGCCGACGTCCAGCACGGATTCCAGCGGAACGGTCTGCCGCCCGGCCAGGTCGAGTTGATAGGAGATGCCGATTTCGGGATGGTCGGTGAACCCGGCGCCGACCGCGGCGGCGTGCACAACCGGAATGCCCAGTGGGCGAAGCTGTTCCGGGTCACCGATACCGGAACGCAGGAGCAGCACGGCCGACTCGATGGCACCGGCGCTGAGAACGACGCGGTCCGCCCACTCGGTATGAGCCTTGCCTTCACGTACGCAATCCACTCCGACCACTCTCGACCCGTCGAAGCGAATGCGGGTGACATAGGTGCGTGGCGCGACGCTCAGGTTCGGGCGGGACAGCGCGGGCAACAGGTAGCCGAGCGCCGTACCGGTCCGCCTGCCCCGGTCACAGTTGCACGGCACCACGCCGACGCCGTCACCGCAGTCCGGCGCGTTGAGATCGGGCACCTCGGCGAATCCGGCCTCCAGGCACGCCGCGGTGAACACCGCGCTGACCGGGGCCGGATGTTTGGTGCGATGCAGCGGAACCGGACCGCGGTCACCGTGCCACGGGCGATCGCCGAAATCCAGATCGCGCTCGGTGCGGCAGAACATCGGCAGCACGGCCTCGAACGACCAGGTGGCCGAGCCGCCGAGCGCCCGGCTCCAGGCGTCGAAGTCCGCGGTCGTGGCTCGGACGAAATACCCGCCGTTGATCGCCCCCGAGCCGCCGATCACTTTGCCGCGCACGATGGTGGCCGGCACCGGCGGATCGTCGGCGAGGACCACTTCGTAGTGCCACAACCACTCCGCACCTGGACTCAGCGGCATAGCGGTCGCGTCGAGCAATTCGACGGGGACCGCGGCGGGGTCGTCCCACAGCTGCCCCGCCTCCAGCACGCGCACCGTGTGCGCCGGGTCCGCACTCAGCCGCTCCGCCAGGACACTCCCGGCGGTACCGCCCCCGACGATGAGTGTGTCGACCATGCTCGATCAGCGCGGCGTCGTGGGTTTCAGCGCTTCCACGCTGCGGGCTCGGAAAGCGCCGAGCCACAGCCCGGTGCCGTAGGCGATGTCGTCGATCCGCTTGTAGGCCACATATCGCACCGGATCGAGTCCGCCCGCGTCACGATGGGTGAACCAGTCGGCCAGGCCGTCCGCCACGGCCATCGTGACGGCGATACGCCGAATCCGCCGCGAGACGAGCATCGCCAGCAACGTGATCGGCCAGTAGTGCCTGCACATGGCCGAGGCGAGCCGCCAGAGTCCGGCGAAGAAGCCACGCGCCAGGTAGATCGCGGCGATCCGGGTGGGGTTGTCCAGCTCGCCGAAAACCCGGCGCAGGCGGGTCAGCGCGGTGACCAGGGTGACGATCCCGCCGAGCAGTCCCCACTTGGTCAGCGTGGCGAACAGGAACGCGGCCAGCACCGTCCAGGACGGCACCGCGAGCGGCGACACCATCCCCGCGTGTCGCTCGCCCAGCGGCGCGGCGCCCGTGCCGTAGAACAGCTTCCGGCCGAACCAGGCGCGGAAGCAGACTCGGTGATCGTGCGCCACGTGTGCCGCGGGCTCGTAGCGCAGCCGCCAGCCGGCCCGTTCCAGCCGCCAGCACAGGTCGACGTCCTCGGCGACGTGCATCGACTCGTCGAAGCCGCCCTGAGCCAGCAGCGCCCTGCGGCGCACCAGCAGCGCCGCGCTCGGTACGTAGGACACCAGCCCGCGCGAGTGCACGGCCGCCTCACGTCTGCCGAGATCGAGCGATGAGCGGGTGTGCTCGTAGCGCGCCAGCGCGTTGGACTCCGGGTCGAGCGCGACGATCCGCGGCGCGACCAGCGCCACCCCGGGGTCGCTGAAGTGGCCGAGCATCACCTCCAGCCAGCCGCTGCGCGGCACCACGTCGGAGTCGAGGAACGCGACGAAGTCGGTGGTCGCCGCCCGCAAACCGGCGTTGCGCGCGGCGGCTGGGCCGCGCTTGCGGTCGTGCCGCAGCACCGTCACCCGGCAGCGGGTGCCGCGATTGCGCGGAATGCGGACCGGCTGATCCGAACCATCGTCCACCACGATGACGTTGTGCCCACGCAGTGCGGCGAGCAGCCGCGCCAGCCCCTCGGCGTTGTTGTGCAGCGGCACGATGATGGTGACGTCCTCCGGCGACGGCAGCAGGCGAGGACGCGGGTTGGCCACTCCGGAGTCGAGCAGCCGTCTGGCAACGACAGCGGACTTCGGGCCGGTCACCTCGAGGTACCCGTCGCCGATCATCTCGGCAGCCTCCGGGGCAAGCCGCAGCAACCGGGCTGGCGAACCGCCGATCAGAACCCGCCCTCCGGAGTATGCGCGTACCCGAGGATCGATCCGCACCCCGAATCCATCGGGCAGGCGATCATGGCGCATTCCTGGCATGCTAGGCGGAGATTCGCGCGCGGACATCAACAGTGCCGAAAATTCGGCAGAATTCCGGCCCGAACCGGCCCGATGCCGGACGCCCCGCGTGGCGGACTCGATGCCGACAATTCGCCTACGCGACGTCCCCAGCATTCGGCAACAGATTGGCTATTGCCCGGTCGCAGAACGCGCCGCGGCCACACCCCGGTTACCAGCACTCTTTCAGCAAATCTCATGGCATTACGCCAGCGGACTCTCGTCGCAAGCCCGTCCAGGTCGGCGTTCCGGCGTGAAACCGGCCGGGCGCGTCGCGCTGAGGGTCAGCGGGACCGGCCCGGTTCTGCGCCCGCTCGCCCGCGGCGCCACCCGGCGGGAGTGGTCGACCGACGAGCGCGGGATCATCCGGGCGGTGTCGGCCAAGGCAGCCTCGCCGTAGCCCTGGACGCACTCCGGGTCCGGCCCGTCGGCGGGGAGTCCGGTGAAGAACTTCGCCGCCATGCAGCCGCCCCGGCAGGCGTCGTAGTGACTGCACGACGCGCAGGCGCCGCCGCCACTCGGCTCGCGCAACTCGGCGAACAACTCCGAGGATCGCCACACGGCGCCGAAACCGCCATCGGTCACCACATTGCCCGCGCGGAACCGGTCGTGGATGGCGAACGGGCAGGCGTAGACGTCGCCGACCGGGTCGACCAGGCAGACCACCCGGCCCGCTCCGCACATGTTCAGCCCGGGCAGCGCCTGACCGAACGCGGACAGGTGGAAGAACGAGTCGCCGGTGAGCACGCCGGTCCCGTTGCGCAGCAGCCAGTCGTAGAGCACCCGCTGCTGATCGGCTGTGGGGTGCAGTTCGTCCCACACGTCCGCGCCCCGGCCCGACGGTCGCAGCCTGGTCAAACGCAGCGTCGCGCCATACCGGTCGGCGATGGCGCGGAACTGGTCGAGCTGCCCGATATTGTGCCTGGTGGCCACCACCGACAGCTTCGCGTCCCGGAAGCCCGCCGCGGCAAGGTTTTCCAGCGCGCGAATGGCCATGTCGTAGGAGCCGGGACCGCGCACGGCGTCGTTGACCGCCGCGTCGGCGCCGTCCAACGACACCTGCACGTCCACGTAGTCGCTGGCCGCGAGCCGGGCCGCGATCTCGGGGGTGATCCGAACACCGTTGGTGGAGAACTTCACTCCCACGTGGTGCGCGGTCGCGTAGTCGACCAGCTCCCAGAAATCCGGGCGCACCGTCGGCTCGCCGCCCCCGATGTTCACATAGAACACCTGCATGCGCTCGAACTCGTCGATCAGCGCCTTGCACTGCTCGGTGCTCAGCTCACGCGGATCTCTGCGCCCCGACGAGGACAGGCAGTGCACGCAGGACAGATTGCAGGCGTAGGTGAGTTCCCAGGTCAGGCAGATCGGGGCGGCGAGACCGGATTCGAAGCGGTCGACCAGCCGCACCGCCCGGTCCGAGTGCGGGGCCGTCCCCGCGCTGGGTGACGCCCCGCTGACGACCGCGCCACGCTGCCGATCGACGCCATCGCGCACGACCGGCGCGCGGCCTCGCTGACGCTCGCTCACGACGGCGGATGCCGCCGGTACGCCGACGATCATGTCCGAATCAGCCAGCTGGGTCAGCGCTTTCAGGTATGACTCGGCGCCTCCCTCCGGCACGCCCGCCGCACGCAAGGCCGCGCGAGCCGAGTCGTGCTCCGGCAGGGACCGCACGATCTCGACAATCCGCGGACTCTTCAGGAACGAGAGTTTGCGCGTGCCGAAGTGGTACAGCAGCGCGCCGAACGGTTCCGGCCGCAGCGCCACTCGCGGATGCAGCTGCCAGCGGGTATCGAGATCGAGCATCGTCGGCCGCCCTCAGTAGACGCCGCACATACCGTCGATGGACACCTCTTCGATGAGGCTCTCCTCGACCAGCGGCATCTCCTCGGCCGACCGCGCGGCGGCGGTCTCCACCGGCCCGGTGTTGTCCGTGTCGCCGTGTCCGATTGATCCGTATTCCGGCATGCCTACCTCCGCTGGGGACGATCGGTTGCGCGGGTCCGCCGGTGCGGTCCGCGCTCACACGATAACGTCATCAGCTGACAAAATGGAACATGTTTCACTCATTCGGCGGGCGACCGGATGTATTCCGCCTGTCGCCGGTCCGGACGACCGGCGTTCCGGACCCGCGCCGAGTCGAACGCGCGGCGACCGGGGTCGGGACGCGGCGCTCTAGACTTCGGGTGGCAAGCAGCTGAACAGAATGTGACGGGCGACATACGCCCCGCAGCGGTAGAGGTGGCATGGGAGTCGGACGAATGCAGGCGAACGGGGGCGGCAGCACACGCGGTGCGAGCGTCAGGCCCGGAGGCGGAAGCTTGCGTAACCACAGAGGGCCCGGGAGCGCCGCGAATCAAACACAGTGGTGCGAGGATCAGGCCCGGAGGCGGAAGCTTGCGTAACCACGGAGGGCCCGGGAGCACCACGAATCAAACACTGTCGGAGTCCGAGATCGTCGAGGCCGCACTGCGGGTGGTCCGCCAGGACGGCGTGGAAAAACTGTCGATGCGGCGGCTTTCCCGCGAACTCGGCGTCTCGCCCATGGCGCCGTACTACTACGTCGCCGACAAACGCGAGCTCCTCGACCTGGTCGCCAGCGCGGCACTCACCGGCGTCCGCACGCCACCGCCCGAAGCCGGTTCGTGGCAGCACCGGCTGCGCGACCTCGTCGACCAGATCGACGAGAAGCTGCGCAAGCACCCCGGCCTCGGCGACATCCTGATCGAGCAGATGCTCGGCAAGCAGCTGGACCTTATCGCCGCGGTCATGGACATCCTGGCCGAAGCGGGCTTCGACGACCGCAACGTCCTCGCCGCCTACGCGACCATCCACACCTACCTCTTCGGCCGCAGCCGGGTGAACCCCAGGGACCGGTCCGCACCGGCCGACGTCACCCTGCCTCCTGTCGTCGAGCGGGCCACCCGATACATCGGCGACCTGCGCGGCCGGTACTCGTACGACTTCGGCATGGACGTGCTGATCGCCGGTCTGGAAGCCCAGCTTGTCCGGCAGGCGACGCCCGACGTACGATAAAACTGTAACACGTTCTAATTTTGGTTCGAGAGGACGACATGACCACTGTCGAGGTTCCGCACGGCTCCCGCTCGGTCGTGCTGCGGGTGTCCGCGGTGATCGCCGAGACGGCCGACACCTGCTCGCTGGTCTTCGACGTCCCCGACGAACTGACCGAGAAGTTCCGCTACCAGCCGGGGCAGTTCCTCACGCTGCGCATCCCCAGTGACCGGACCGGCTCGGTGGCCCGGTGCTATTCGCTGGCCAGCTCGCCCTACACCGACGACCGCCCGAAGGTCACCGTCAAGCGGACCGATGGCGGCTATGGGTCGAATTGGGTGTGCGACAACGTGAAAGCGGGCGACCAGATCGAAGTGCTCCCGCCCTCTGGCGTTTTCACGCCCAAGGACCTGGATGACGATCTGCTGCTGTTCGGCGCGGGCAGCGGCATCACACCGGTGATGTCCATCCTGAAGTCGGCGCTCGCGCGCGGCACCGGCCGCATCGTCCTGGTCTACGCCAACCGCGACCACGAATCGGTGATCTTCGCCGGTGAGCTGCGCGAGCTGGCGGACAAGCACCCGCAGCGGCTCATCGTGATCCACTGGCTGGAGTATCTGCAGGGGTTGCCGACGGCCGATGCGCTGGCCACCCTCGTCGCGCCGTATCGGGGCTACGACGCGTTCATGTGCGGGCCGAAGCCGTTCATGGACCGGGTGCACGACGCGCTCGCGCAGCTGGGCGTGCCGCGGTCACGCACGCACGCCGAGGTGTTCAACTCGCTCGCCGGGGACCCGTTCGCCGACCAGGCGCCGGTCGAGGTGTCCGACGAGGATGCCGCCGACGCGGCGACCGTCGAAGTGGAACTCGACGGCGAGGTGCACGAGCTGAAGTGGCCGCGCAAGCAAACCCTGGTGGACATCATGCTGGCCAAGGGCTTGGACGTGCCGTATTCCTGCCAGGAAGGCGAATGCGGATCGTGCGCGTGCACGGTGCTGGAGGGCAAGGTCGAAATGGACAATGCCGAAATCCTCGATCCCGAAGACATCGAGAACGGCTACATTCTCGGCTGCCAGGCGCACCCCGTGACCGATCACCTCAAGATCCAGTTCTGAGCGCCCGGCCGCGAACCGTGTTCCGGCTTGCGTGGCCGAGTTATCGAGCGCGGTAATCGGCGCGGAGTTCGGGCGGCAAATGCTCGGTCGCGTAGCTCAGCGCGGTGCGTCCCATGGCCGTGGCGTGCTCGTCGAGGAAGCCGGTCAGCAGAGCTCGGTCGACGCGCTTGCCGATTTCGCGCAGCATCCAGCCCACCGCCTTCTGGATCAGGTCGCGCCGGTCATCGAGCAATAGTTCACTCAACTCGAACGTGGTGGAGGCGTCGCCCGCCTTGATGAACGCGAACGTGGACAGCACGGCCACCCGCCGCTCCCACAGCGAATCGGCCTGTGCCAGCTGGAAGAGCAGATCGCGGGGTTTGTCCAGCAACCACGGACCGACGATGTTCTCGGCCGACACGTCGACGAGGTCCCAGTTGTTCACCCGGCCGCGGCGTACCGCCGCCAGGTATAGCTCCACCATGGCGGCGCGGGCGGCGTCGTCGAAGGTGCGCGGCTTGGACGCCGCGGCGAATCGCATGTTCAGGATGACCAGTCCGGCGAAGCGATCTTCGTGCACCGCGCTGTCGAGCAGCCGATCGATCTCGTCGAGCGCAAGCCCCGCGAAGCGTTTCGCGACACCTCGGCTCGCGGGCACTCGGACGCCGATGAACACGTCACCCTCGCCGTACTCCCCCGGCCCGGTCTTGAAGAACCGTTGCAAATGCACCGCGTCGGCCGGGTTCGCGATCGCCCGCAGAGCCGCCTGCACATCCCCAGCGCTCACCGCCACCTCGGTCATCGGACAACCCTCCGTTCCATCCGGCCTCAGCGGGCTCGGCTCCAGGCCACGGCCGCGTGGCTATCGAACCGCCCTTCGGCTTTGCCTGCGCTGGTGAGCGGCTAGGCGTTCACCCCTGCGCGCCTAGAGCGCGGCCCGACTCGAAAGCCGCCGCGCTGGCGGGCAGCGCGCCCGGCCGGCCGCTGTTCAGTACCCGGACCTCGCCGTTCCCGGTGCTCGGGCGACCGAGCGCCTCGATGCGCCGAACGGTCTGCGCGGCAACCGCTTGCGCGCTGTCGAAGAGGCGCACACCGTCCGGGAGTGCGGCCACGATCGCATCGGTGACCAGCGGATAGTGCGTACAGCCGAGTACCACACCCGCCACACCCGCCGGAGTCCGTGCGGCGGCGCCTGCGATCGCGTCGCCGGCCGCCGCCAAGTCGCCGCGATCGATCGCGTCCGCCAGCCCATGGCATGCGACGCCGACCACCTCGGCATCGCCGCCGAACTTCGCGATCAGATCGGCCTGATACCGGCTCGCCGTGGTCGCGGCGGTGGCCCAGACCGCTACCGAGCGGCACACGGCGGCCGCGGGCTTGATCGCGGGCACGGTGCCGATCACCGGAACGCCGGGCCCGACTTCCGCGCGGACATGCTCCAGCGCCGTGACGCTGGCGGTGTTGCACGGCAGGACGATCACCTCGGCGCCCGAGCGAAGGGAAGTCCGCGCGGCCTCCACCACGCGCTCGACCACCCACTCCTCCGGCTTCGGCCCCCACGGCGCGCCATCCGGGTCCAATTGCAGCAGCAGATCCACATCCGGCCGCAACTTACGCAACCAAGCGGAGGTGGGCAGCAACCCCAGACCCGAGTCGATGAGCGCGACGATCACCGGACCACCGTATTACAGCCGCTGTCCCGCCTCGCTCCTCCGCCTCTCCGCGTCTTCAGGCCGCACTAGTCGGGTGACACACGATTGCGGCCATGCCCCGCGTCGGCGCTCCCCCGCCTCTGAGTGTCTTCAGGCCGTGCGAGTCGATGACACAGGATTGCGTGCAGGTCCCGCGAGACGTGCCGCTCGAGTTTTTTCTTGTTCACGACACGCGATCCTCGGTCACTCGCGATGAAAGCCCAGGGCTAGCCCCACGCTTGGCAGGCGAGGCCGCAGACAGAAAGAGTCGACAGGACCGGGCCTGGACCGGCCTCCTTTGGTTGGGGAACCACCTGGGGAGCTGGGGCGGAACCTGGCGGTAGGTCCGGCTGTGATCGACTACGGCGCCGAGATCGAGAGGGTACTGCCCGCAGTTTCGGCCAAGGGTTTATGCCAGCCGGTAGAGGGTGGGCTGTGCGGAGATGTTGTTGGCGGCGAAGTTGGCGAGGACGAACCGGCGAAACGACGGCCGGAAGATCATCTTTGGCGCTACATCGCGCAGCCGATCCCATCGGCAGTGGTTGATAATGCCGTAGTCACGGGGTTCCCCCTCGAGTGGCCGCATGACTCGGGAGTTGTCCAGACCCGTGTTGACCCCCCACCATCCAGCTGTGTACTCCCAGACCGGGACGAGTTCCTTCTCGTCCTGGCCGTAGAAGAAGTTGAACAGAAACACTCCCTGCCGTGTCGCGTCGACATCGCCCATGTTGCGCGGGTTGTCGGCGGCGACCTCGAAGGTGCGGCGGGCCGCAGCCTCCACCAGACCGGACAGTCGCCGGTAGGCGGCGTGACGGCGCAGCACATCGACCGCCGCCGGGTCGATGACCTCGACGAGAATCACAAGGTCGTAGCGGGCACGCCGCAGCTGACCCGCCGCGACCGCACGGCGCAAAAGAGCGTGATCCTCTCCGAAAATCAGGTGGGCGAATCCCTGGAACACCGTGGCGCGCACTACCTCCGGGAGCTGTTCGAGTTCCGCCGCCGCCGCCTTGGTCTCGCGGATCAGGCGAGCCTTGACGCGGCTGGGGGGCAGGAACATCGGCCGCCGGTCGACCTCGGCCGCGAGCAGCAGATACCCGGTGGCGCTGGGCTCGACCAGTGGTGCGGTGCTCGGGTTGAGGTGTTCGTTCACGATGTGCATGATCAGCGCTCCTTGTCTCGAACCAGGCCAACATCTATTGGCCAACGTTTGTTGACATAAGCATGCGCCCGTGACCACAGATATGTCAACAGTTGTGGGCCAACTTGTGTTGGCCTACTGTGTTGACATGAGGAGGCCATCGACAGAGACAAGGCGGTGGTCCTGGATGCTGCCCGGGAACGGTTCGCCGCCGACAGGTACGACCGCACGACAATCCGGGCCATAGCCGCCGACGCGGGCATCGATCCATCCATGGTGATGCCCTACTACGGCAGCAAACAGCAGCTGTTTGCCAGCGCAGCCCATCTGGACCTAGAACTGCCCGACTTGGCGGGCCTGCCGCCCGGCCAGGTGGGCGGAGCCCTGGCCAGAGTGAGATTCGATCGCGGCCCGATCGTGTCCTCAGCTCGGCGTGAGCAGTTCGGTTATCGGCGCGCCCGCGGCGATCTTGGCGCGGGCCTTCATCACCTGGGCGGTCATGCCCGCGCCGACCACGCCGGTGAGAGTGCCCGCCTGGGAGTAGTACGCGAGGAATTTCCGGCCGTCGTCGGAGACGACGTGGACGTCGTCGGTGGCGTTCGGGGTGCCGAGGGCCTGGATCTTGACGTCGTACTGGTCGCTCCAGAAGTACGGCACCCGTGCCGCGGTGGGGGGAGCGGCCCCGAGCAATGCGCAGGCGAGCAATTTGGCCTGTTCGCCCGCGTTGGTCCAATGCTCGACCCGTTTGCGCGATCCGGTCTCGTGCAGCCAGGCCGCGACATCGCCGACCGCCCAGACGCCTGCCACGGAGGTGCGCCCGACCTCGTCGGCGAGCACCCCGCCACCGGCCGACGGCTCGGCGAGGGCGATCCCGGAGTCGCTCAGCCACTCGGTCACCGGCCGCGAGCCGACCCCGAGCGCGACGAGGTCGGCGGCGATCTCCGAGCCATCGGACAGCCGCGCACCACGGACCCGGCCCGCGTCGTCGCCGTACAGGGTGTCCAGGCCGATCCCGCAGCGCAGGTCGACCCCTTCCGCGCGGTGCATCCGCGCGATCAGTTCGCCCACCTGTGTGCCAAGCACCGAGGCCAGCGGCGTCGCCTGCGGTTCGACCAGGACGACCCCGACGCCGTTCGCACGGAAGCTCGCCGCCAGTTCACACCCGATGAATCCCGCGCCGATCACCAGCGCGGTCGCCGCGTCGGCCAGATCGGCGCGCAGGGCGACCGCGTCGGTGTGGCCGCGCAGCACGTGCACGCCCCGCAGATCCGGCAAGCCTGGCAGGCGGCGCGGGCGCAAGCCGGTGGCGATGATCAGCTGGCCGTAGCCCAGCGTGCTGCCATCGGCCAGGTGAACGCGGCGGGCGTCGGTATCGACGCCGACCGCTTCGGTGCTCACTCGCACATCGATGCGTTTCTCGGCGTAGAACTCGCTCGGCCGCAACGTGGTGTCGTCGGTTTCGCCGCGCACGAACTGCTTGGACAGCGGCGGGCGATCGTACGGCAATCGCGCCTCGTCCCCCACCAGCACCAGCTCACCGTCGTAACCCGCGCGGCGCAGTTCCTCCGCGGTGCGCAGGCCGGCGAGGCCGGCTCCGACGATCACGATCGGCGCGGTCATGCGGCCATCCCTTCATTGGAACCCGGACCGCCGTTTCGGTGAACCGGCGGTGACACGCAGCAACCCTAACCTTTGCTTGGTTGTCCATTCCGTGAGGACTGTCACGTCGGAACCGGACCGGTGACAGCCGCGAAATCGTAGTCGTCCAGATATTGATCGGCCGGTCAATCAGGGCTATACCGAGAACTAGGACACAATCCACAGCCCGAGGAGGCACACAATGTTCACCGAGAGCCGCGCGCAAGATTTCCTGGCTGTCGTGCTCGGGGTCTTCACCGCACTGTCACCCATCTGGGTGGACACGAACACCAACGCCATGTGGTCACTGATCGTGCTCGGCGCGCTCATCGCCCTCACCGGCCTCGCCCAGATGGCCCGTCCCGAGATGGCGGCGGCGGACTATCTGATGGGCCTGTGCGCCGTACTGCTGTTCATCTCCCCCTGGGTCATGGACTTCACCGAGTACCGGGCCGCATCCTGGACCGCATGGGTAGTCGGGGTAGTGACGGCGGTGGTCGCGGTGGCGGCACTGCCGACGGTGTCGGGTCGCCTGCACGACATGGCTCCGCATCACTGATGCAGATGCCGAAATCCCGGCGCGCCGGGCGTCGCCGTAGCGCGAAAGTCGATGGCGACGCGCGGCAGCTCATCCTCGATGCCGCGGAAAAGCTTTTCGCGGCACAGGGTTTCGACGCGACCGCGACGGCGTCCATCGCCGCCGCGGCCGGCGTTCCCAAAGGGCTTGTCTTCTACTACTTTCCGACCAAGGATTCGATTCTCTCCGCGCTGATGTCCGAGCGAGTGCCCGCGCATCCGATCGACGACCTCGGCACCGTGGTCGCGCCGGGTGATCCGGCGACGAGCCTGGTCAACCTGGATGCCGCCCTGAACCTGCGCGACCATCACTCGTCGGTGCTGCGGGTGATCCTGTGGCGGGAGGCCGACACCCATCCTGACGTGCGACGCCAGCTACGCCGCCTGCGCGACCAGATGCTGGACGTCACCGCCACAGTGCTCCAAGCGAGTGCGCCGGTCCCGGTCCGCCCCGGCACCCTGCGCGCCTGCGCCGCCGCGTGGGTCTCGGCGATGTTCGCCCTGGCCAGCACGGAACGGCTGCACGCGCTCGACGGCGTCCCGCTGCCCACCGCCGACGAAGTACTCAACATCGCCCAAGTTGTCGCGGCGGGCATGACCCACATGGGCTGAGCACCCCTCCGCCTCCCCCGGGACTTCACGCCGTACCGGTTGGATGCGCGTGAGTTGCGTTCAGGTGCGACGTTATCCACAGCAGGCGTGTTATCCACATTCGGTCGTCGGATGGGTATTCCGCGCTTCTCGGTCCACCACGATCGTCGGTATGGAAGCACTGCAACTGATCTCGCGTCGGCAAGCGCTGGCGTCCGGACTGTCCGACAAGCAACTGCGGCGGCTGTGCCGCACCGGACAGTGGCATCGCCTGCGGGCCGGACGCTATCTGAATTCACCTGGCTCCGGTCTCGGCGCGACGGATCGGCATCTGCTGCTCACGCTCGCGACCGCGGAGACCACGTCCGATTCCGCGATCACCAGTCACTGCTCCGCAGCGGTGCTGCACGGGATGGCGACCTGGCATATCTCGCTCGACCGCGTGCACCTGACCAGGAACCGGATCAACGGCGGCCGCGTGAGCAAGCGGGTCGTCGTCCATTCCGCGCAGCTGGAGCCCGACGAGATCACCCTCGTCGAGCGCATCCGAGTGACCACTCCGGCGCGCACCGTCATCGATATCGCCCGATCGGAAGGCTTCGAGCAATCCGTCGCCCTCGGCGATTCCGCGCTGCGCCGTGGTTTGACGACCACCGCCGAACTGCGGGAGCACCTGCGGCGGGCCCGGCACCGGCCGGGACGCCGCAGAGCTGCCCGAGTGCTCGACTTCCTGGATGGCCGCAGCGAGAGCGTCGGCGAATCCCGCAGCAGAATCACGCTGCGCCACTGCGGCTTCCCCGAGCCCGAGGTGCAAGCACGCGTCTTCTCCGATAGCGGAGTCTGCGTCGGCCGCGTCGACTTCCTGTTTCCCGACCTCGGCGTGATCGGCGAGCTCGAAGCCGAGTATTCCCACGCCTTACGCGGTCCCCGCTTCCCCAGCCAGGCAGTCGGCGCGGAGAAGACGCGCGACGACCAACTCCGTGCGCTCGGTTGGATGGTGGTCCGCTGGACCTGGGACGATCTGGCCGCCCCGGCGGATCTGGTCCACCGCCTCCGCACGGCCGCCCGAACAGCGCTCCAAGGCCGCCGATCCGGCTATTGGACGCCCACCGCCAAGCCGTGACGCCGTCTTCACAGCGCCGGCTCGCGTCGGCCGCACGGTCGCCGTCCCCGACGCAGGCGAGGATTTCAGTAGCGGAGGGCTGTGGCGATCGGGGTTCCCGTCAGCGGGGCTGGTTCAGGAAGTTGGTGACGTCGATCGCGAAGCGCTGGTGCTTGATCGCACCCATGTGGCCGGCGCCGGGATAGATGATCAGGCGGGAGTCGGGGATTCCGTCGGCGGTGCGACGGAAGGTCGCGACGCTGTAGGCGCCATCACGCTCGCCGCCGACGACGAGGGTGGGCACTCGGATTTCGCCGAGGCGGCCGGTGAGGTCGAATCCGTCTTCGGCGCGAAGGAAGGCGTACGGGTCGGCGGGATTTCGCGGGCGCAACAGCGGGTCGAACAACCACATGGCGGCCGCGGCGACACGGGCGGCCACGGGCGAGTGGAAGGCGATGGGCGCCAAGTGGTGCATCGCTCGGTGGCCGCGCAATGCCGCTTCGGCGTAGCGCATCTGACCTGCTTTTGCGACCGGATCCAACCGGCACCCCGACGACGCGATGACAAGGCGGCGCACGACCTCCGGATGGTCCGCGCCGAGCTGGAGCGCGACCGAACCCCCCGACGAGATGCCGAGCACGTCCACCGGCTCGCCGAATTCGCTGCGCAGCGCGTCCGCATGCTCGGCGGCGATCTCCTCCATCGTGATGCCCGCCGTCATGCCAGGCGCCCGGCTCACCGCGTAGACACGGAAATTCCGGGCAAGCGGCTCCAGCATCTTGATCTCGGAGCCGCGCATCCAGCCGTGCGGGTTCGCGTGGTCGGGACTGAACCACCGGAGAAGCACCAGAGGTCGACCGGAGCCGATCGCGAAGTAGGGCATGCCGTGCTCCAGCACACCCTCCACGATCTCCAGCTCAGCCCGTCCGGACTTGCTCACGATGCCCTCCGATCCGCGATCATCCATCCGTTGACTCGACGCTATCGAAGCGCACCGCCATCGGCGATAACTTCAGTAGCCACGTCCTGCACCCGGCGTCACCACCGCCACAGCGCGTCCAGCACTTCCGCGCCGGCGACCGCGCCGATTGGTACAACACGTCAACCTCACCGTGCATGATCGCGGCGGACACTTCATCTCGTGGGAAATCACCGACCTGCGGATCGATGCCCTCCGCCGCACCTTCCCCGGCCGCTGACAACTGGCATGGCAGGACGCAAGGTCGGGGCCCTGAATATGTGAACTCGCCCAAGGTCGGCCGTCCGCGGCCGCGCTGCCCGTAAGGTACGCATCATGGTGCCCGCCGAGATGTCCGACTTGGTGCAATCGGTCGTCGAGTCCTATCTGCTCGACGGAGCGCGCCGGTACAGCCGCACCGAAGTCGCCGAGCAGTCCGGGACAACGACGGCGCTCACCCGGCGGCTGTGGATGGCGCTCGGCTTCCCGTCGAGCATCGGCGACGACGAGGTCGACTACGCCGAAGCCGACATCGCGGCGGTCCGCAACTTCAAGCGGCTGAATGTTTTGTCCTCCGCGGACAAAAGGCAGCAGGCCGCCACCGCGCGCACGCTCGGTCAGGGCATGGCGCGGCTGGCGGAATGGCAGATCGACTTGGTGCTCGCGGAGATCGAAGAGCGCATCGCCGAGGCGGACCCCGGAGCCGACCCGGCCGAGACGGTCCGTACCGCCACCGAGGGCGCGATCGCCACGCTGGAGCAGTTGAACACGTATGCATGGCGACGGCATCTGGCCGCGGCGCTGTCCCGTTCGCTGGACCCGGAGACGACCGCGGGGGAATCGGTGCGCGAACTGGCCGTTGGTTTCGCCGACATGGTCGGCTACACCCGGCTGACCAGGCACCTGCACCCCGACGAGCTCTCCATGCTCCTGGAGGCATTCGAGTCCACCACGACGGCCGCCATCACCGAGAACGGCGGCTGGGTGATCAAGAACGTCGGCGACGAAGTCATGTTCGCCACCGAGAACGCCGCCGACGCCGCCAACATCGCCTTGGCCATCCAGGAGTCGACCATGATGGTCGGCGGCACCCCGGAACTGCGCGTAGCCGTCGCGTACGGCCCTGTGCTGCAACGCTTCGGCGACCTGTACGGCTCGGTGGTGAATATCGCGTCCCGGCTCACCGGCGTCGCGCGGCCCGGCACCATACTGATCGACGACCGAGCCGCCACCGCGCTCGACGGCGACCCGGAATTCGACATCAAGAACCTGCGCAGCGTACGGGTGCGCGGCTTCAACCGACTGCGCCCGCACTTGCTGCGCCGCAACGGCAGGAACGACAGGTAGGCGGCGGCCTCGCCTCCGCTCGCCCGGCGCGGGGCCAAGGACGGACTCCGTCCGCCAGCACCTCCACCTGCGGCAGCCTCCGCCTCCGCTCGCCCGGCGCGGGGCCAAGGACGAACTCCGTCCGCCAGCACCTCCACCTGCGGCAGCCTCCGCCTGCGGTGGCCTCCGCCTCGGCTCGGTCCCGGCGCAGGGCTGATGGCGGGCTCCGTCCGGCTGCGCCCCTATGCTCGTCCGGTGGAAACGGACTGGTCACAGCTGCGCGCGCGTTCCCTGGTCGAGGAGGACGACGCCATTCTGGCGTTGCACAAACCGGCCGGGATCTCGGTGACCGGGGAACGGCACGACACCGACATCGTCGAACTCGCCGCCGCCGCGGGCGAGACGCTGTATCCGGTGCACCGGATCGACAAGGTGACCTCTGGCCTGATCCTGTTCGCGAAGGAGCTCCGCGCCCACGGCGAGCTGACCAGGCAGTTCAACAAGCAGACCGCCGACAAGGCGTACCTCGCCGTGGTCGCGGCGACCGGACTTCCCGACACCGGCGTCATCGATCTGCCGCTCAGCGTGGGACGCAAGAACCGGGTGCGGATCGCCGCGCCACGGGAACGCATCCAGCATGCGGCTGGCCGGTGGTTCGCCGACGACGCGGATCTGCTTCCCGCGAAGCACTACCCGTCACTCACCCACTTCGCGACGGTGCTGCGCGCCCCGGCGCACACCGTGCTCGCCCTGCGCCCGATCACCGGCCGGCGCCATCAGATCCGGGTCCACTTGGCCTGGACCGGACATCCGATCGTCGGCGACCCCTTGTTCGACCGGTCCGGCACGCACGAGCGAACCTATCTGCACTCCTGGCGTCTCGGCCTCACCGCTTCTTGGCGCACGCCACCGCACCTCACACTCACCGCCGACCCCGATGCTGGCTTCTGGCGCCCTATGGACCGATCCGCCGACCCGGCGAGCCTCGAAAAGGCAGCCGAACTGCTCCGCACGATCCGGTAATTGCACTCCAGGACCGCTCGTTCCGCTCCAGAGTTCCTGGCATGGGCCCCCTCCGAGGAGCGGATGTCTGCGAAGAGCTCAGTCGCAGCCAGTCGAGCGGTTCCCCGTTTCGACGCGAGCATCGCCCGTCCGTAGCACCTCAGGTCGTACCGCCGGACTACCAGCAAGTCGCACGGTACTCGCGACGTCCTGGACTGCCCGGGGATGCGCAGCGCCCGATGTCGGCACGTCGCGAATGAGCGATCAGGCCGCGGCGTCCGGCCAGTTCGGCGCGCGGCCGAGCACCAGCAGCATTCGATCCAGTACCGAAGCTCCTTTCGGGACAACCAATCCCGGCGCGAAGGCGGCGCCGGGCGCCGAGCGTTCCCGGCCGTCGGGGACAGCTAGGGCGACCCGCAGCGCCTCCTCGGCCAAGCCGGCATCGAGGGTGATGGTGTCGCCGATCGATCGTGCGACGTCCCAGGCGTGGACGACGCTGTCCACCAAGTGGAAGCCGATCGCGCGTGCCGCGGGAAAGCCATAGCCGGGCAGGATTTCCGGGAGTTGAAGCGTGCGCTCGAAGACGTCCTCGGCGGCGAACGCGGCGAGCACGTCGTCGGCCGAGGCGCGATAGTCCGCGACCGGATCGGCGGAAGGGCGGACGGTCCAGATCGCGGGATCGTGGCCGCCCCGCGCAGCGGCGGCGAATCCGTGATTCTGCGCGATCATGTGCTCCAGTAGGTCCTGGAGATGCCAAGCCGCACAGGGTGTTTCGTTGCCGAGCTGTTCGGGGCGCACGCGGGCGACGGCAGTAACGCTCACGCCGACGGCACGGGCGTGCCGACCACGAAGCTCCTCTAAGTTAATTGTATGCATGTATAGATCGTAAGCTTACGCATACGATCCGCCAAGCAGTATCGTCGACCCATGCCGAACGCCCGTCCCGATCTCGCCGCGATGATCGTGCCGCTGGGGCGGGCGCTCATGGCCGCGGAGTTGCCCGTCCTCGACCGGCACGAGTTGTCGATGTGGGGCTATGCCGTCCTGCTCGGCCTCGACGCCGAGCCTGTCTACACCCAGGCCGCACTGGCCAAGGCGATCGGCGCGGACAAGACCCGCATCATCGGCGTGCTCGACGAACTGCAGCGGCGCGGCCTCATCAGCCGGGAACCGGACCCGGCGGACCGGCGGGTGAACCTGGTGTCGCTCACCGAGGCCGGGCGGGCACTCCGCGATCGCGCCCAGCGCGATATCCAGGACCGCGAAGACCAGTTGCTCGAGCGACTGCCCGCCGCGGACCGGCGCGTGTTCCTGCGCGCCCTGCGCACTCTGTCCGATGCGGTAGCCGAGCAGTCGCGAGACGGGAACGACGCGAAGCCCGCATTGTGACAGCTGACACATATCGACTAGCACGTCACCGTGGGTGGCGAGCGTCATGACGACGGGTAATGCGCAGGTCAACTAGCCTGAGGAAGTGCCGAGGCCGCGACCCGCGCACGCTCTGACGCAACGCAGCGAACCCCTAGCGAAAGCGAATGCCGATGATCCTGGTGGCTCAGGTCAGCGACACACACTTCGATCTCGGCACCCGTAACGCCGAACGTGTGCAGCGGGTGCTGGCCTTCCTCGGCGGCCTGCGCCGCAGGCCCGATGCCATCCTGGTGACCGGCGACATCACCGATTCCGGTAAGCCGGAGCAATACGCCGAGGCCAAGCTCGCGTTCCAGACCGAGATCCCGCTGTACGCCATCCCGGGCAACCATGACGACCGCGCGGGCTTCCGAACCGCGCTGCTCGGCGAGCCCGCTTCCGGCGCCCCGGTCAACCGCGTCCATCGGATCGGTGATCTCACCATCGCTCTGCTGGATTCCAGCATCCCCGGCGAAGCGGGGGGACGACTCTCCGAGGAGACCTACGACTGGTTGCGCGACGCGCTCGCCGCGGCGCCCGTGGGCAAGCCGATCCTGCTCGCGCTGCACCATCCGCCCGCGCGTCTGCACAGCCCGATCGTCGACGAGATCGCACTCGCCGACCCGCAGCGGCTCGCCGACCTGGTCGCCGCCGACGAGCGGATCGTCGCCGTGCTCACCGGGCACGCGCACTCGGCCGCGACGACCACGTTCGCCGGGCGCCCGCTGCTGGTGGCGCCGAGCACCGCGTCCGTGCTGGCCGGCGAATGGGAACTCGATCTGCCCGACCACGTCATGGACTACGCGCCCGACCCGGCGGTCTCGCTGCACGCCATCGATGACGATCACCGCCTGACCACGCATTTCCGTACCGTCCCGATGGCCGGCCGGATCGGCGTGCAGCCGGGCTGAGCGCGGTTTACCCGGCTTGCGCCGGGGCAATCGGGAGACACAACGGACGTCTACCCGGAGGCACCGCCATGGTCGACCTACCAGCCGCAATGGTGAAAGGCGCGTTCGCGACCGGAGCACGTATCCGGCATGCTCGGGTGTTCCATCCCAACGGTCTGCACCTGTCCGGCCGATTGCATGCGGAGGCCGAGTTCGAGCCGCTCTTCGGGGCCGGTGAGCGCGCGGTGATCGCGCGGTTGTCCAAGGGTGTGGGAATGCCGGGCAGCCTGCCCGATGTGCTCGGATTCGCGTTCCGGGTGCTCGACCGCGATGACGAACCGTGGGATTTCACGTTGGCCACCACCGGCCGCGGACTGCTCGGCCGACTGGTGTTCACCCCGGCCCGGGGCTGGGCCAGCGCTCGCTACGGCTGCCTGATGCCATACCGGATCGGCAATTCCGCGCCGACCTGGTTCTTCGCCGAGCCGGACAGCGCTCAGCCCGCGACGGCGTCGCTCGCGGCCATGGACGCCCATCTGGACGAGGACCTGGTGAGCTTCACCCTCACCGGCAGCCGGCTGGGCGGGCCACGACTGCGGCTGGCCGAAATCACGCTGCGACATGCCGAAGCGGCCGAGTACCGGACGGACTATTTCGATCCGATGCTCAATCACCCGTCCGAGGTGGAACTGTTCCCCAAAGCGGTCGGCAAGATCCGCGAACTCGCATACACAGGCAGCCGCAGCGGCCGCGGCGAAGGGCGCTAACGTCGTGCGGCGCGTTCGCGGCGATAGGCCGCGGGGGTGTTACCGGTCCACCGCTTGAACGCGAAGATGAATGTCGAGGCTTCGGCGTAGCCGAGGCGGATCGCGACGTCGCTCACGGACAAGGGTGTGGCCGTGAGCATTTCCTCGGCCAAGGCACGGCGGACTTCGTCCAGCAGAGCGCGATAGCTGGTTCCGGCGGCGTCGAGGTGGCGGCGCAGCGTGCGCGTGCTCATGTTCAGGTCGCTTGCCACCGCGTCGATCCCGGGCGGCGCGGCGAATCCGTCCACGCCACCGCGCGGCACCAAGCGCTCCCGCACCTCGGCCGCGATACCGGTGCGGGCCCTGCGCCGGTGCACCAGTTCACGGCACTGCGCCAGGCACATCGCCCAGGTGTGCTCATTGGCTTGGGGCAGCGGCTGTTCCAGCAGTACCGGTTCGATGGCGAACAGGTTGTCCGGCATACCGAATCGCGGCGGCACCACCGTGACCTCCGTGATCCGGTCCGCGTAACTCGGTGCGGGAAAACGGAATTCGGCCCTGGTGAGGGGCAACCGGGTGCCGAGCAGGTCGCTCATCACCTGGTGCATCGCGGTGACGTCACGTTCGACGAGGAACTGGCGCACGTCCGCGGGCACCGACTCGTCGTGCACCACGGCGACGAACTCGTCCGCGCGAAACTGAGCCACCGGCAGGCAGAAGGTGAAGCTGAGATCCAGATAACGCAGCGCGAGGTCGATCGCCTCCCCGAGCGTCGGGCTGCTGACGCAGGCGAAGCCGAAAATGCCGAACGTGGTGATCCGGTAGCGGCGGCCCACCTCGACGCCGAGGGCGGGCCGGTCGGCGAGTGCGCGGACCAGATTGCGGATCACCGCCAACTCGGTATGCGCGTCGATCTGCGCGTCCGGATCTCGCAGCTGCTGCTCGGTCAGCCCGGTGCCGTGCAGCATGCGCGCGGCGGGCACGCCGTGCTCGGCCGCGTAACCGACCATCAGCGCCACGCTGGCCACGCCGCGCGGAAAGTTCCAATCGCGGATTTCCGGATCCTGCACCCGCTCCACGCGGACAGTATGGCCGAATTTCTCGATACGACGGACCAGGGGCTCCTACAGTGGAGTCATCTACGGTCGGAATGAGGAGTGTGGTGCCCCGTGACAGCGCGCAATCGGCCATCGATCCTCATCATCGGCGCGGGCTTCGGCGGCATCGGGATGGCGATCGAATTGCGCCGCAACGGTTTCGACGACATCACCATCCTGGAGCGCGCGGGCGACCTCGGCGGCGTGTGGCGGGAGAACACCTACCCCGGCGCCGCCTGCGACGTGCCGTCACCGCTGTACTCGTACTCGTTCGAACCGAAGCCGGACTGGCCGCAGCGGTACTCGGGGCGCGCCGCCATCCAGGACTACCTGCGCGGCGTCGCCGAGCGGCACGGCGTGCTCGCCGCGATCCAGTTCGGCACCACCGTGACCGACGCGGAATTCGATGACGTTACCGGCCACTGGACGGTCCGCACCGCCGACGGGGACACCCGGATCGTGGACGTGCTGATCTCGGCGGTCGGTCAACTGTCCCGCCCGGCCATGCCGGCCATCCCGGGCCTGGACAGCTTCGCCGGCCCGTCGTTCCATTCCGCCGAGTGGCACCACGACGTCGACCTCACCGGCAAACGCGTCGCTTGCGTCGGCACCGGGGCCAGCGCCGTTCAGTACATCCCGGAAATTCAGCCGAAGGCCGCCCACCTGACGCTGTTCCAGCGCACCCCCGCCTGGGTGATCCCGAAATTCGACACCGACTACTCGCCGATCCAGCACAACCTGTTCGCCCGGGTGCCGGGTGCGCTGCTGGTCGAACGGTTCGGCTGGTGGTCGATCGCCGAATTCTTCTCGCTCGGGCTGGTCGAGCTTCCCGCCCTCACGCGGCTCGTGGCCCGCATCGCCGCGTGGCACTTGGCCAAACAAGTCGAGGACCCGAATCTGCGGGAAAAACTCACCCCCGACTACCCCATCGGTTGCAAGCGAGTCCTGTTCTCCAACGACTACTACCCCGCGCTGACCCAGCCGAACGTGCGGGTGGAGACCACCCCGATCACCGAGATCATCCCGGACGGCCTGCGCACCGCGGACGGGGCGGTGCACGCGGCGGACGTGATCATCTACGGCACCGGTTTCAAAGGCACCGAATTCCTCTGGCCGATGACGATCCACGGCCGCGGCGGCCGCACGCTCTCGGACGCCTGGGCCGACGGCGCGCACGCTTACTACGGCATCGCGGTGCCGGATTTCCCGAACTTGTTCCTGGTCTACGGGCCGAACACCAATCTCGGTGTCGGCTCGATCATCTACATGATCGAGTCGCAGGCCCGCTACATCCGACAGGCCGTGCAGTTGCTCGCCGACCACCCCGGCCACTGCCTGGACGTGCGCACGGATCTGGAGCAGCACTACAACACCGCGCTCCAGCAACGGCTGGCCCGCACGCCATGGAACTTCTGCTCCAGCTGGTATCGCAACGCCGCGGGCCGCATCACCAACAACTGGCCCGGCTCGCAGACCAGCTATCGCCGGCGCACCCGTCACCTCGACCCCGCGCACTACACCCTCACACCGGTCTCCTGATCAACCGGGCACCGCTGAACTGCATGAATTCGCCGAAACCCGGCGCGGCTGCCGGGGCTGGCAGACTTGTGCTGTGAATGGACTGGCCCATGCGGACGAACCGGCTGAGCGGGGACCGCTGCGCCCGATCGAGTTGGCCACCGGCGCCGTACTCGGCGGGGCCACCGTCGGGTTGGTCACCATCGGATCGGTGATTCCGTTCGCGGCCGCTCTGCAGCTGGTCGCCGCCGTGCCCATAGGTCTGATCGCGCACCGCTACCGGCTGCGCACACTGGTCACCGCGACCATCTCCGCCACACTGGTCACCTTCGTCGCGGCCGGTGTGGCGCCCGCGACCGCGCTGGTCGCTTCGGCGACGATGGGCGGCATCATCGGCATCGTGAAGAGGCGCGGCGGCGGTGTCGTCGCGGTGTCCGGACTCGCGCTGCTGGCCGGCGTGGTCTGGGCGGCCTTCGCCGTCGGATTGCTGCTGCTGCTCTCGGCGGCGCGCAACCTGCTGTTCGACAATATCCGCAACACCGCCCGCGGCATCCAGGAACTCGCGGCACGCCAAGCGCAGCTGGAACCGCTCGGGCAGGCCGCGGCCGACCTGACCGACTCCGTGCTGCGCTGGTGGTGGGCGTGGATCGGCGGCGGCGTCGCACTGAGCATGGTCGCCACCGGGCTGTTGTCCTGGTACGTGCTCGGCTCGGTGCTGGACCGGCTCGCCTGGCTGCCCGGACGAGACCGGCTCGACGCACCGCACGACGACCGGCCCATCGCACCGCTACCGGTGACCCTGCACGGCGCCGGATTCCGCTATCCCGGCGCGGCGCGCGACGCCCTGCGCGACATCGACCTGACCGTCGGCGTCGGCGAGTTCGTCGCCGTGGTGGGGCACAACGGATCGGGCAAGTCGACGTTGACCCGGTTGCTCGCCGGTCTGCCGCCCACCTCCGGATCGGTGCAGCGCCCCGGGTCGGCCGGGCTCGGGCGCCTGGGCGGAACGGCGCTGGTGATGCAGCGACCGGAGAGCCAGACCTTGGGCGTGCTCGTCGCCGACGACGTGGTGTGGGGTTTGCCTCCCGAACTCGCCGCCGACGTGGATGTGGACGGATTGCTCGGCGAAGTCGGGCTCGCCGGGATGGGCGGCAAGGAAACCGCCACGCTGTCCGGCGGGCAGCAGCAGCGCCTGGCCGTGGCCGGGGCGCTGGCGCGGCGCCCCGCACTACTGATCGCCGACGAGGCGACCTCGATGATCGATCCGGACGGGCGCCGTGAACTCGTGGAACTGCTCGCGGCCCTGCCGCAGCGACATTCGATGGCCGTGGTGCTGGTGACCCATCACGAAGCCGACGCCGCCGCGGCCGACCGGGTCGTCCACTTGGCCGCAGGCCGCTCCGTCGGGCAGTTGCCCGCGTGGCCGCGCCCGGCGCGCGACGCGCGGCGCAGGCCGATCGGCGAGCCGATCCTCGAACTGCGCGACGTCCGGCACACCTACAACCGCGCGACGCCGTGGGAAGCGGCTGCCCTGCACGGCGTCGACCTGTCGGTCCGGCGCGGCGAAGCGCTGCTGGTGGTCGGCGGCAACGGATCGGGCAAATCCACCCTGGCCTGGATCATGGCCGGGCTGATCGAGCCGAGTTCCGGTGGTTGCGCATTGCACGGGAAGCCGATCAGCAAGCAGATCGGGCGGGTCGCGCTGGCATTCCAGCACTCCCGCCTGCAGTTGCAGAAACAGACCGTCGGCGCGGAGATCGCGGACTGGGGCGGGCGGGCGACCGGCTCCGGCGCGGTCGGGCGGGCGCTGGACGCCGTGGGGCTGGACCGCTCGCTGGCCGCCCGCTCCATCGAGGAACTCAGCGGCGGCCAATCCAAACGGGTGGTGCTCGCGGCGATCGTGGCCAGTCATCCGCAGGTGGTCGTGCTCGACGAGCCGCTCGCCGGGCTCGACCCGGAGGGCCGGGCCGACATCGTGGAACTGCTTGCGCGCCTGCGCGATTCCGGGCTGACGCTGATCGTCATCTCGCACGACGTGGCCGACATGGCGGCGGTGTGCGACCGCACGGTGCAACTGCGGTCGGGACGAATTCTCGCGGCCGAGTCGACGCGGGAAGCCATCCCGAGCAGCGTCGCCGCGTCCACCGATCACCCTCCCGCCGCGCTGCGCCCGCCCGGCGACGCGGCCTGGCGACTGGACCACGGAGGTTCCCGATGAGTGGCGTGCTGCTGCGCCAGGTTCCGGTCGACAGTCCGGTGCACCGGCTGTGGGCGGGCACCAAGATGATCGGGGTTTTCCTGATCAGTCTGTTGCCGATGTTCCTGCCGTCCTGGCCGGTGCTCGGGGTGATGATCGTCTTCCTGGTCTGCGTCGGCCTGGTCGCCCGGTTGCCGCTGGGCACACTGCCCCGGCTGCCCTGGTGGTTCTGGGCGCTGCTCGCGGCCGGAGCCCTGATCAACGTGCCGGTCGGCAGCGCTGCCGTGCTGCGTTACGCGCAGATCGTCGCGTTCGGCTTGGTCCTGTTATCCGCCTCGTTCCTCATCGCGTGGACCACGCCGATGAGCGAGATCGCCCCCGCGCTGGCCAAATTGGGCGCGCCGTTGCGCAAACTCCGGATCCCCGTGGACGAATGGGCCGTCGTCGTGGCACTGACCCTCCGCGGTTTTCCACTGCTCATCGAGGAGATCCGGGTCCTGCGCGCGGCCCGCCGCCTGCGCCCCAAGGACAGCCTGCTCTATCGCGCCGCGGACAATCCCCTCATCGATGTCCTGACCGCGGCGATGGCAGTCTCCACTCGCCGCGCCGGTGAACTCGGCGAGGCGATCACCGCGCGCGGCGGAACCGGCGAACTCACCGCCCATCCGGGCTCTCCTGGCCGTCGCGACGCCTTCGCCCTGACCGTGATCGTCGCGACCTGCCTCGGTGCCGTCGCCCTGCACCTGCTGACCTGAGCCGGGCCGGGCGCAGGAAAACGCCGGACATCCCGTCCGGCCGGATGGCGGGAAGGCAGGGTTTCTGGCCAATAGCTACTGCTGCCGGTTTCTGGTGAAATCTATGGCGCCGGTATTCGCCGAACCGACGCGAGCAGGTCGATGATAGGCGGCCCGCTAGACGACACCGCGATGCCAGAGTGGTGCTGACCTGTGCTGCGGAGCGTCTCAATCGCCGAATAGCTGAGTGCTATAACTATTTTGAACGCAGGAAAAGACGAAGGCATACCCTCTCAATTAGTGTTCTAAACCCTTCCGATCGCATACAGTTATCACTCGGAAGTAGCTGTCTTCTGAATCACATCACGGATGTACGCGCCAGTGGGGGAAGGAATTTCAGCGCGTTCCGCGTTCTCTTTGCTGCAAACCTGATGAAGATTGGAAACCAGGGAAATGATTCTCCGGAAAGTCACCGCCGCGGTCGTACCACTCGTCGCGGCGCTAACGGTCGGTGCGGGCGCCGCGCATGCGGAACCCGCCCCAGCGCCGGTCCCGAATATCGGGTACGAGGCGCGACTGGTCGGGAACCAGATCGTCACGACGCTCACCGCGGGCACGTTCGACGTGCGCGACGGCGCCGTCGCCATCAAGGACGAGGCCGGGAATGTCGCGCTCACACTTCCGCTCGCCTTCCGCCAGGACGGGCTCGAGTACCCGATGCCGCACGCCGTGCGTGACGCGGGCCGAGTGCTGGAGCTGACCATCGTCAAGGACGCGGCCCAGGCGCGCCCGGCCGCCACGCCGGTCGCCTCGCCGCAGGAGAACCAGCAGGCGATGGACGCGTTCCTTTCGCAGTTCGGCATCGCCACCGCTGTCGGCGGTTTCATCGGCACGATCGTCGGCGCGCTGGTCGGGCTCACCGGAATCATCGGCGGTCCCACGGTGATCGCGAGCGTCATCGCGGGAGCGGGCGTCGGCGCCATCATCGGCACCATCATCGCCGGTGGACCGACCCTGATCGTCGCCGGAATCGACCTGCTCGGCACGCTGAATGCCGCACCGGGGACCACCAAGTGGGCGGAAACCGGCCGTACGCAGAAGTGATCAGCGTCCCGCGGAACTGACGCACACCCGGGGAACGAAGCGCACCGAATCACCAGCGATTCGGTGCGCTTCGGCTATGCCAGGGGTGCACACCGATCTGGCGAGGAGCATGCCGACGACGTCGAAGCGGGCCATATCTTGCGGCCAGGTGGGCGCGCTGGACCATGGCCAGATCGAGAGCCAGCCGGGATAGCCCGTCCGGCCTCCGGTTGACGAGCCGCCGCATGCACTGCCCGAAGCCAGCCGCAGTTCGCGCAAAGGCACCACGAACTCACCTATCGCGAATGGCACCCCGGAGCGACCGGCACCCCCGCGAACCGGTCCGCGAGAAAGTTCATCGCACCCGGCGCCTCGCCGATCGCCGCCGGGTTGTGGGTGGGCAGCATCGAGTGCACCGAAGTGAGGTTCGCTCCCTGGGCGCAGTAGCGACCGATCAGGTCGGTGAACCCCGCGACGGGAATCACGTCGTCGGTGATGCTGTGGTAGAGGTACGTCGGCACGGTCGGCGCGCTGCCGCCGAGTTCCTGTGCGTCGGTCGCGGCCCGAAAGGCCGGATGCGACAGCACGTCCGGAACTGTGGTGAAGTCGCCCAGACGCGCCCCGACGTATTTGGGCACGAGGTCGGACCCACAGGCCGTGCTGTTTTCGATCAGAGCCGCCTGCCCACGATCGTTGAGCAACTCCAGCACGCCCGTGGCCGGATCGTTGCGGGCGACGGCGAAAAGGATGAGCAATGCCAGTCCGGCCTGCACGGTGCCGTCCGCGCGGCGGGCGATGGCCGGCCAATCCGCCGGAACGCCACCCGAGGTGATCCCGGCGAACTCGACGTCCGGCGCGTATTCCGGCTGCAGCTGCGCGGCCCACAGCGTGGCGAAGGCCCCGCCCGAATACCCCCAGGCGCCGATAGGAGTCTCGGGTCCGAGTCCGGCAGCCGGGAAGTCGCGGGCGGCCCGGATGCCATCCAGCACACCGCGTCCGGAGTTGACCCCGTCCAGGAACCGGGACTGCGGTCCCTCGTAATCGCTGACCACCAGGGCCCACCCGCGCCGCAGCGCCTCCGCCATGAAGGGCGTATCGATCAGCGTGTTGACCGCGCCGGTATCCCAACCTCCGCGCAGCGCGTAGGACGGCGCGCACCGGGTGCCGAGACTGTCCTCGGGGACCTGATACGACAGCAACGGCCGCGCTCCAGGGCCGAACCACGGCAGCATCGGCACCAGCACGGTCGCCACATAGGCCGCGGGACGGTCACTGGAGTCGGTGGTCCGATACTTCACCTGCCACGCGGAAATCGGCAGGGGCAGACCGAACAACGCGATCGGACGCGCGTCGAGAACAGCGCCGTTCCAGTACGAACCCAGGTCGGCGGGGGCCGCGTAGAACGGGTCGTGGTCGGGGGGCGGCAGCTGGGCGGACGCCGCAGGAGCGCAGACCGAACCGAGAACCAGAACGACCAGGGCGGATAGAATGGCGCGGAGAACGGCCGCGCGCGCAGGCCGATTTCGCGTCTGCTCGGTGACAGGCGCCGCGTGAATATCCTTCATCAGGGCCTCCCCACTCCAGCGAGGCCGAAGCGCGCGGGTGCCGTCGGCGCCGACTCACTCCCGCCTCTGGTCACAACGCTACTGCCGTAGGATCCGCCCGGCAACGGTCGATCGGAGGTCATACCCGTCGCCGCCGTTGTCCGCCGCGACTGGCTACAGTGATCCGAAAAGGCACCTAGCACAACCGAATAGCCCTCATCTACCACCCCGCCCGCAGCGCGGGCGCGACTAACAGGAGCAGTCGAGCATGCGGCATGGCAACGGACTGGACATCCCCGAAGGACTCGCCGACGTGTGCGCACCGGACCGGATGGCGGTACTCGTCTACGACATGCAGGTCGGGGTGCTCAGCCAGCTGCCGGACGGCCAAGAGATCGTCGAGCGGGTGGTGCGGGTGGTCGACGCGGCGCGCTCCGGTGGCTATCCGGTGGTCTTCCTGCGCCATTTCTTCCTGCCCGAGCGCCTCAGCGGCGCCTTCGCCCTGCGCATGGCAATGAACTGGCAGCAGGTGGATTCAGTGGACCAGCTGCGGTTCATCCTGCAGCGCGACACGCCCGCCTTCGAGCTGGTCCCCGAGCTGCGGCCGCGCAAGGACGAGGTGGTGTTCGACAAGACGTCGATGTCGGCATTCGAGGGCACCCCGCTCGCCTCGATGCTGCGCGACCTGCGCATCGGCGCCTACGCGATCGCGGGCGTCGCCCTTGAGATCGGCATCGCTCCCACCGTGGCGCACTCCACCGATCTCGGATTCGTCCCCGTGGTGATCAGCGATGCCTGCGGCGGCCGCGACAAGGCGGCCATGGCGCGCGCCTACGATGAGTTCGAATTCCAAGGCCACGCGGTGATCACCGATAGCGCGACCATCACCCCACTGCTCGCGGGCGCCAACTGACCAAGACACCGGAACACGGCGCGGCCACCGGTCGGCGTGGGACTCACCCTACGCGGAGTCATGCGTGCCCGGTGCGTCGCCGAGCCAGGCGGGGTGCCACAACCGTCCCGCCTCGGTCCAATTCATGAACCGCACCCGGCCGCCGAGCTTCGGCGTCACCCACACCGCCTCTTTGCGCTCCTCGGTGGTGAGTTCGTTGTCGAACGGGGAGGTCTTTCGTTCCAGTTTGCGCAGCCGGGCGGCCAGTTCACGCATGCCCGGCTCGCTGAAACCGGTGCCGACCCGCCCCACGTAGTACAACCGGCCGTCATGCGGAATGCCGACCAGCAGCGACTTGAAATTCCGTGCCCCGCTGCGTCGCCAGCCGCCGATCAGCACCTGCTGGGTACGCCAATTGCGCTGCTTCACCCACGAATGTCCGCGCTTGCCCGGCAGATACACCGAATCCTTGCGTTTGGCGACCACGCCCTCCAGGCCGTGCTGCTGGCTGTAGCGCACCGCCTCCGCGCCCGGCCCGTCCAGTCGCGGCGGCACCACCATCGATGGGGCGTTCGCGACCAGCGCCTCCAGCACCCGGCGGCGATCGGAATATCGTTTGCGTATCAGGGACGTGCCGTCCAGATACAGTACGTCGAAGGCGACGAACACCGCCCGCGCCGCACCGGCCTGCAGTAGACCGAGATTGGCCACGCCGTGATCGTCGAAGACCACCGCCTCACCGTCCAGCACCACGCTGTGCCCGGCGAGTTCCCGCGCCAACACCGTGATACCGGGATAGCGATCGGTCACCACGTTCCCCGCCCGGCTGCGCAAGGTGATCGCGCCGGAATCGATCTCGGCGATCAGCCGGAACCCATCCCACTTCGTCTCGAAGCACCAGTCCTCGGCGTCGAGCTCGGCGACGTCTCCCGGTGTCGCCAGCATCGGCGCCAGTCCGCGCGGAAGCGGCGAAGGTGCGCTCGTCGGCCGGATGATCCGGCCGGAAGCCCGCCCGGCACCGGACTCGTCCTGGGCCTCGGCGCCGTTCTGGGCCCGCATCAGGTGCATCAGCCACTGGTTGCCGTTGGTCTGGATCAGCGCGTACCGACCGGTGAGCCGCTTGCCGTTGAACTGGACGATGACCTCGTCGTCACGCCATTTCTCGGTGACGTAGGTGCCGGAATCCCAGATCGTCATCTCACCGGCGCCGTACTCGCCCTTCGGGATGGCGCCGTGGAAATCGAGGTACTCCAGCGGATGGTCCTCGGTGTGCACCGCGAGCCGGTTCTGATCCGGCGAGGTAGGCGGCCCCTTCGGCACCGCCCAGGACACCAGCACTCCGTCGCGTTCCAGCCGCACGTCCCAGTGCAGCCGACGCGCATGGTGCTCCTGCACCACATAGCGGTTGTTCGCGCCCGGCTCCGGGGCCTCGGCAGGCACCGGCTCGGGCGTCCGGGATGGGTCCCGCATCGACCGGTACTTCGTCAGCGCGTCCGAACCCGACCGCTGCGAGCCGCCCTGCGCGAGCGGCGGGTCCAGCCCCGCGAGCAGATCGCCATCCGCCCGGTACCTGGCCAGCACCTCGTCGAAGCGCAAGTGCCGCAGCTTCTTCCGGTTCTCGATCTCCTTCCAGGTACGCGGAGCGGCGGCGTTCGGCTGCTGACGCCCGCGCATCGAGTAAGGCGCGATGGTGGTCTTGGCCGGATTGTTCTGGCTCCAATCCAGGAAGACCTTCCCGCCCCGGGCCGATTTCGCCATCGTCGCGGTGACCAGATCCGGATGCAGCCGTTGCATATTCGTGGCCACTTGCTTGGCCACGGTGGACGCGCCATCCGGACTGAGTTCCCGATCCAGGGGAACGTAGATGTGAATGCCCTTGCTGCCGCTGGTGACCGGGTACGCATGCAACCCGATCCCCTCGACCATGTCGCGCACCATGAGCGCCACCTCAGCGCATTCGGCGAGCCCGGCTCCTTCGCCCGGGTCCAGGTCGAAGACCAACCTGGTCGCCGGACCCATCTGATCGTCGTCGAAACGCCATTGCGGCACATGGACTTCCAGCGCCGCCTGCTGACCGACCCAGGCCAGTCCGGCCTCCGAGTCGATCAGCGGGTAGACGACCTTGCGGTCGGAATGGCGCATCGTCCGGCGCTCGATCCAGGACGGCGCGTGCGACGCGAGATTCTTCTCGAAGAAAGACGGCTCGTCCACCCCGTTGGGCCAGCGCTTCCGAGTGACCGCCCTACCTGCGATATGCGGCAGCATGGCGGGTGAGATCGCCGAATAGTAGGCGATGACCTCGCCTTTGGTGGTGCCGGTGGCCGGGTACAGCACCTTGTCGAGGTTGCTCAGCTCAACCTCGATACCACCGAACTCTCGGCGGGCCACCATGTTTCAAAGTTTAGCGGCGGAGACCCACGACGGTCTCCGCCGCGGGCTCAGGCGTGCGGCCCGGACTGATCCGGCGGGACGACCTTCTTGGCGGCCTCCTTGCCTTTGGCGATCTTGTCCGTGTACTTGCCGTGCGTCTTCTGGTCGATGAAGTCACCGGCCTTGTCGATCCCGTGGTTGATCTTGTCGGCGTTCTTGGCCGCCGCGTCCTTCCCCTTGTCGACCAGGCCTTTGAGCGTGTCCGCGAAACTCATCGCCGTCCATCCTTCCTGTCGCCAACTAGCCGGAGTCGTTCAACCGATATTCTCCCACCAGGAATCCCCGGGTGCCGCGCTCATCGGGTCCACGCGTTGGCCCGGCATCGGCACCGCGACCGAGGTACCCACCGACCGGGCGGCCGCCACCATACGCCGGACCGGCTCGGACCAACCGTGGAAAGCCAGGTTGAACGTCGCCCAGTGGATGGGCACGAGCAGGCCGTGGCCGGGATCGCCTGCGCACAGATCGGCGTGCGCCCGGACCGCCTCTTCAGGGTTCATGTGCACGTCCGGCCAGCGCGCGTCGTAGGCGCCGATGGGCAGCAGCGTCAGATCGAACCGACCGAGCGCGCTGCCGGCCTCGGCGAACGCCTTCGTGTATCCGGTATCGCCGCCGAAGTAGACCCGCCGTGTGGGACCGGCGATCGACCATGAAGCCCACAGTGTGGTGTTACGGAGCAGGCCGCGTCCGGAGAAGTGCCGCGCCTCGGTGCAGGTGAGGGTCAGATCCGCGCCGTCCCGATCCCGGCCCAGTTCCGCGAGCGATACCGAAGCGCCCCAATCCAATTCGACGATCCGGTGCTCCGGGACACCCCAGTGCCGCAGGTGCGCGCCGATGCCGATCGGCACCAGAAACGGCGCGCTCTGTCGTGCCACCAGTTCCCGGACCGTCTCCTTGTCCAGATGGTCGTAGTGGTCGTGCGAGATGATCACCGCGTCGACCGGGGGGAGCTCGGACAGCGGCTGCGGCACCGGATGCATGCGGGCGGGCCCGACCAGCGCCGAGGGCGAAACCCGTTCGCTCCACACCGGATCGGTGAGAATCCGGTACCCGTCGATCTCGATGAGCGTCGTGGCGTGGCCGTACCAGGTGACGGCGAGAGCGGCCGCCTCGCTCGGCGGCCGCGGAGTGTGCAGCGGAATGGTTCCGTTCGGCCTGCCCACGTTGCGCTGGGTCAGCGCCGACATCAACAGCGATGGAGCCGAACCCGCGACCACCTGACTACTGGGTTCGGTGTTGTGGAACTGGCGATTTCGGTAGGTCGTAGCGCCCGCGGCGTAGGGCTGGATCGCCGAGATCGAAGCGCCCATCGCCGACGGGATACCCCACACCGCCCGGACCACCCATGTGATGCCGAGCGCACCCGCTGCGGCGCCCGCGATACGTCGAATGCCCATCATCGCCCCACAAACCTCGCGGCGCGCTTCTCCTGCCTGGCCAACCGTCCCTCCTTGGCATCCTCGCTGGTCCATGCCGCCTCCAGCGCCGCGCGCTGCTGAGCGGTTTCCGGATCACGCGTCCCGTCGTCGTTGAGCACCAGCTTCATGTGGCGCAGCGACAGCGGCGCCAAGGCCGCGATGTGCTTCGCCCAGGCCTGTGCGTCGGCGAGACCGCCGACCCGATTGGCGAAGCCGAAGGTGTGGGCGTCCTCGGCCGAGATCGACTCCGCCCCGAGCAGCACGGTCCTGGCCGGACCGCCGCCGATCAGCGCGGCCAGCCTGCGTACGGTCCACCGGTCCACCGTGATGCCCAGTTTCGCGGCCGGGATCGCGAGATACGCCTCCGGCGACATCACCCGCAGATCCGAGGCGAGCGCCAGCTGCACGCCCGCACCGATCGCGGCGCCGTTGATCGCCGAGATCACCGGGATCGGCGCCGATTCGATAGTGTGCAACGTCTCCAGCAGAGCGGACAGGAAATCGCCGGTGTACACCCCGGAGAGATCGGCGCCGGCACAGAAGACCGGACCCCGCCCGGTCAGCACGATGACCCGCGCCTGGTCGGCGACGGCGGCGAGGACGGCTTCGCGCAGCAGTGTCACGAGCTCGTGATCGAGCGCGTTGCGGCGCTCCTCCCGCTGTAGTTCGATGGTGATCACGTCACCATCTCGGCTGACCCCGAGCATGCGACCTCCCCGGCTGAACGGTCCGTATGGTCTCTTCACTCTGCCACAGGCTCCCCTGCCTCTCCTGGCCCCAGGCTCCACCGCCTCTCCGGGTCTTCAGGCCGTACTAGTTCTACGAAACCAGTTGCCCGGTTGGCAGGCAGCGGCGCGTCGCAGGTCCTCCTTGTCCTGGAAATGGCGGACGGCGGGCGGCGCCGGGATCTGTGATTTCGGTCACCGACCTGCGATTCGACGACCGACCGCACGTGGTACCGGCCGACGGCACACTCGCCAGGGCCCCGATCGGTTGCGGCCGTCGGCGCTGATCGCGCGAGACACGCCCCGGCTGTCGAGCTCACCGAGCATGTCGGGCTGCGCTGACGGCCGATCCTGGAATCAGTCGATCAGACCAAAGGTGAACTCGTCCGGGTCCGGGCCGATGCGCGAACCACTGTCCAGTGCAGTGATCGCGTTCATCTGAGCCGGGGTGAGCTCGAAGCCGAAGACATCGAAGTTCTCTGCGATCCGGGACGGCGTGACCGACTTGGGGATGACGATATTGCCCAGTTGCAGGTGCCAGCGGATGATCACCTGTGCCGGGGTTCGACCGACTTCAGCGGCCACCGCGGTGATGGTGCGGTCGCCGAGCACCGTGCCCTGCCCGAGTGGGCTCCACGCCTCGGTGGCGATCGCGTTCGCGGCATGGAACTCACGCAGCTCCCGCTGCGCCAACCTCGGGTGCAGCTCGACCTGGTTCACCACCGGGATCTCGCCGGTTTCGGCGATGAGCCGCTGCAGGTTCGCGACCGTGAAGTTCGAGACGCCGATCGACCTGACCCGCCCCTGCGACTTCAGCGTCTGGAAGGCACGGAACGTATCGATGAACCGGCCGGCGGCGGCCACCGGCCAGTGGATCAGGTAGAGGTCGAGATAGTCCAAGCCGAGCCGGGCCAGGCTGGCGTCGAAGGCGCGCAGCGTGGCGTCGTAGCCCTGCTCGGAGTTCCACAGCTTGGTGGTCACGTAGATCTCGTCCCGGGGCAGTCCGGACTGCCGGATCGCTCGGCCGGTGCCCTCTTCGTTCCCGTAGATCGCGGCGGTGTCGATGCTGCGATAGCCCACCTCGAGCGCGGTGGTGACCGCCGGGAAAGCATCGTCGGCGGGTACTTGGAACACGCCGAAGCCGAGCTGCGGGATCACGTTCCCGTCGTTCAGCACGATCGGGGGAACGGTGCTGGTCTCGCTTCTGAAGGTCACATTCCGACGGTAGAAGTGCCGCGACGAACCGTCAATCACGCGCTCGGGTGTGTTGGCCTGCAATACTCAGGTCGCGTCGCCGGGCAGTCCCAGTCTCCGATAGCGCGCCTGTCGTGCCGCGAGCACCTCCGATTCCGGCCGGGCACGCAGGCTCGCGAGCTCGTTCGCGATCGCGGCGACCATTCGGCGGGCGAAGTCCACCGGCTCGTCCGCCGCATCGGGGAGCTCCGGCACGATGCGGTCGACCACACCGTCGGCGAGCAGATCGGCGGCGCTGATGCGTTGGGCCGCAGCGAGTTCCGGAGCATGGTCGGTGTCCCGGAATACGATGGCGCTCGCCCCTTCCGGGGGCAGCGGAGCCAGCCAGGCGTGTGTCGCGGCGAGGACCCGATCGGCGGGCAGCAGCGCCAGCGCGCCACCGCCGGTGCCCTGACCGAGCAGCACCGAGACGGTCGGGGTGTCCAGGGTCACCAGATCCGCGATGCAGCGAGCGATTTCGGGTGCCAGACCCCGTTCCTCGGCTTCCTTCGAGAGCGCCGCACCCACGGTGTCGATGACCAGAACCAGCGGCAGCCGCAATTCCTGAGCAAGCGCCATGCTGCGCCGCGCCTCACGCAGGGCGGCCGGACCCATGGTGTTCTCGCCTTGTTGGCCGCGCCGGTCGTGCCCGAAAACCACGCACGGTTGCCCACGGAAACGTCCCAGCGCGAGTACCGCGGTCCGATCCGATTCACCCTGGCCGGTGCCGCTCAGCGGAACCCGTTGTGTCACTTGACGCAAGAGGTCGCGAATGCCCGGCCGCTGCGGGCGGCGTGAGATCAAGACCGACTGCCACACCGTATTGTCCCCGGAACGGTTCAGAGGCGGAATCTCTTGTCTGCCAGCATCATCGCGGGCCGCCGCAACCGTTCGCGGCAACATTGGAGGATGCGCGGCAGCATCTGGCGCCGCAGTGGTATCGGGCAGCTGGACGCCACTGAACACGCTCAGCGCGCGATGGGCGATGCGGCGGAAAACGGGTATCGGCAGCACGCCGTCGATGACGCCCCGACGGTACAGGTTCTCCGCGGTCTGCACGCCTTCCGGAAATGGTTTGCCGTACAGGGCCTGGTAGACCCGCGGGCCGAGAAACCCGATCAGCGCACCGGGCTCGGCGAACGTAATGTGCCCCAGCGAACCCCACGAGGCGAAGACGCCGCCCATCGTGGGATCGCGGAGGTAGACCAAATATGGGTGACCAGCGGATTTGTGGGCCGCGACCGCACCGGCGATCTTGACCATCTGCACGAACGCGACGGTGCCCTCTTGCATCCGGGTACCGCCGGATGTCGGTGAAGCGAGCAGCGGCAGTCCGAGTTCGGTGGCGCGCTCGACCGCCGCGACGATGCGCTCCGCCGCGGCGACGCCGATCGAACCGGCCAGAAATCCGAACTCGCAGGCGATCACCGCCACCCGACGACCGCGCAGCAACCCTTCCCCGGTGAGCACGGATTCATCGGTGCCCGCCGCCACCGCCGCCGTCCGCAAGGCTTCGCGATACCGCGGGGTCGCGGCCACCGTCACCGGCGGCCGGTCCCAGCTGACGAACGAGTTCGTATCGAGCAGTTGCCCCAGAAACTCCCGCGCCGACGTACGCACCGGGCGAGCCTATCCGGCCCTACCCGGCGCGTCGGCGTGCCGCACGAGCACTCAGTAGCCCTGCATCACCTTGCGTAGGGCGTACTCGGTGAGCGCGACCAGCGCCTGCTTGGCGGGCTCCCGACGGCGGGCGTCGATGGACAGGATCGGCACATCGGCGGGCACGGCGAGCGCCTGCCGGATGTCCTCGATGGGGTACCGCGGCGCGTCGTCGAACTCGTTGAGCGCCACCAGGAAGGGTAGGTTGCGCGCTTCGAAGTAGTCGACGGCAGCGAAGCTGTCCTCCAACCTGCGGGTGTCGACCAGCACCACGGCGCCGATGGCGCCGCGAATCAGGTCGTCCCACATGAACCAGAATCGATACTGGCCAGGCGTGCCGAACAGGTACAGCACCAGATCGTCGGCAAGGCTGATCCGGCCGAAGTCCATCGCCACGGTGGTGGTGGACTTCATCGGAATGCCGGTCAGGTTGTCGATCCCGGCGCTGGCATTGGTCACCAATGCCTCGGTGCGCAGCGGAACGATCTCCGAGACGGCACCGACCAACGTGGTCTTCCCGACGCCGAAGCCACCCGCGACCACGATCTTCGCCGATGTCGGCTTGGCAGTGCGGGTGTCGACCTGTGCCGTCGAATCAAATACGCCGGAGTCCACTGAGAACCCTTTCGATCAGCTCGCGACGTTCATCGTCGCTGGAATCGTCTTTCAATGTCGCCGAAACGCGCACGTGTCCGGCCTCGATCAGGTCGGCTACGAGCACGCGGGCTACCCCGATGGGGATACCCAGTCTGGCTGCTACCTCGGCAACGGACGGCGATTCTCTGCACAACTCCACGATTGACGTCTCGATGTTGGTCAGTTCGAACTGCCGCTCGAGGGCGACCGGATGCGATGCGACGAGGGCTTCCAACGCCAACTCGACCGCAGGCCTGGTCCGGCCCGCGGTCAGCGAGTACGGGCGTACGAGGCTCGGCTCGGCGCTTCCCACGCGGTGATCTTCTATGTCCATCCCACCATCAGGAACCCATCGTGACGCGTGGCGTGGCCTGAACAGTCTGGCCAACACGCTCGACCAACAGAGCCATCTCGTAGCCGACCTGACCGATGTCACACGAGGTGTTGGTCAGCACCGCGAGATAGGAACCGTCGCCGACAGCCATGAGTAGCAGGTAGCCGTGCTCCATCTCGACGACGGACTGCAGCACGGTGCCGCCCTCGAATAGATTCGAGACGCCGACTGACAGGCTGGCCAGACCGGCCGTCACGGCCGAGAGTTGTTCGGCGCGATCGACGGGCAGTTGGGCACTCGCGGCCATGAGTAGGCCGTCAGCCGAGACCAGGACGGCATGGGCTACGCCAGGAACCTCGTTGGCAAAGTTCGAAACCAGCCAATCCAGCTGACGGTTCGTACCACCTAGATCGGGGTTCATCGGTCTCCTTTATCTCCGGTTAGGTTCATTGCTCTCATTGCGCGGCCATCCCGGACGCCCTGCTGGTGACGACTCAAGCTGGACCTGATCGTTTCTGGATCGCGACGCGGCGCTTGGGCGGCCGAACCGCTGACACCACCCGGGACAAGCCTTCCGCCCGGATTGCGTTGCGGCAACCCCGCAGCCGTTCTCTTTTCGGCTTGCGCCTCGCTCGCACGGCGAGCTGCCTGCCATCCTTCGTCGCCCGCGGACTCGAAGGAGGCGGCCACCTGCGAGCGATCCGCGCTGGGGTCCGAGAGCCACGCCGACATCATTTCAGCGAAGATCGGCGTCGATCCCATCGACGACTCCGACTCGACCGCCGGCTGCAGCCTGGTCTGGAAGAACGAGGCCGTCTTCGCCGGGTTGGACCGGTAGCTGTGCCTGCCGGGATCACGCCCGGACGTGGTGGCCGGCTGCTCACCGCTCGCGGCGTGCTGGCCACCCTGATCCCGCTGCGGCAGAGCGACTCCCGGTGGCACGGGCTGACGCTGCGGCGCTTGGGCGCCCGGCTGCCGTTGCGGCAGACCGGTCAACCCGCTCTCCCGCTGCGGCGGGCTCGCCGGCGCCGACCGACGCTGCGGCAGACCACCCAGCGGCGACTCACGCTGCGGCAGACCGCCGAGCGCCGATTCGCGCTGGGGCAGGCCGCCCGCGGCCGAGTCCCGTTGCGGCAGGCCGTTGATCGAGGGCAGCGCACCGGAGCCCGGTTCGCGCTGCGGCAATCCGTTGCCGGATTCGCGTTGCGGGAGGCTGTGGGCCGCGGCATCGCGCGGCGGCAGACCGCTGGGCGCCGCGTCGCGCTGCGGTAGGTCCGGCGCGGGCTGCCGAGGCGGTAGGCCGGTGGAGCCCGGCTCCCGCTGCGGCAAACCACCCAGCGCCGATTCGCGCTGCGGCACGCCGTTCGAACCCTGCTGACGCTGCGGCAAGCCCGTGGCGCCCTGCTCGCGCGGCGGCAGACTCGTGGCGCCCGGCTCACGCTGGGGCAGACCACCGAGCGCCGACTCACGCTGCGGCAGACCACCCGAAGCCGACTCACGCTGCGGCAAACCACCAAGCGCCGACTCACGCTGCGGCAAACCACCGAGCGCCGACTCACGCTGGGGCAGACCACCGAGCGCCGACTCACGCTGCGGCAAACCACCCGAAGCCGACTCACGCTGCGGCAAACCACCCGAAGCCGACTCACGCTGCGGCAAACCACCCGAAGCCGACTCACGCTGCGGCAGACCGTTCGAGGACGCGTCGCGTGACGGAGCGCCGTTCGATCCCGGCTGCCGCTGCGGCAGACCGACGCTCGGCTGCGGCACGCCGGCGGCGCCCGGCTGCCGCTGCGGCAGTTCACCCGAGTTCGGCTCACGCTGGGGCAGACCCGAGCCGGTCGGCTCCGCTGGAACACCTGGCTGACGCGGCGGCGGACCGCCGGGGCCGAGATTGCGCTTGGGCAGGTTGGCCGCGGCGAGCTTGCCGCGCTGGGGACCGCTGGGGGGCTGGCCCGGCGCGGGGCGCAGGCTCGCGCCCGACTGCTGTCCGTCCGAACGCAGACCGGACGACATCGCCGACGAACCCGGCTGCCGCTGGGGCAGACCACCCGGGCCGGCGGGAACCGGCGCGCTGGGCGGCGCGGCGGGCGCGGGGCTTGCGGACTCGGTGACCGGAATGGGGCCGCTGACCCCGGGATCCACGGTGACCATCACATTGCCCCCCGGAGTGCGCGTGACCGCCCGCATCTGCATCGACGCCGGACGCTGCGGCTTGACGGGCTGCGGCGAGGGCTGCGGAGTGACCGGCTGGCCCGCGATCGGCTTGCCCGCGACGATGAGTCCGACCGGCACGTGCACGGTCACGGTCACGCCCGGATCGCGAGCGGTGTCGAAAGTCGCGCGCAGCCGCACGGTGAGGCCGTGCCGCTCGGCGAGTCTGCCGACCACGAAGAGACCCATGTGGCGGGCCGTGTCGGGCCCGGGCTCGGCGGTCTGCTCGAGGCGCCGGTTGATGTCGGCCATCTCGGCGGGCGGCATACCGATGCCACGGTCGGCGACCTCGATCAGCAGGCCCTGATCGTGGGCCTGCGCGAAAGTGAACTTGACGTCGGTCTCCGGCGGCGAGGCGCGCAGCGCGTTGTCCAGCAGCTCGGCGAACAGGTGCGCGAGGTCGGAGGCGGCCGGCTCTTTCAGCGAACCGCGCGGCGTGGCGCCGAGCTTCACTCGCTCGTAATCCTCGACCTCGGAGATCGCGGCACGCAGCACGTCGGCGATCTCGACCGGAGCGGACTTGCTGCGGCGCTGTCTGGTGCCCGCGAGAATCAGCAGGTTGTCGCCGTTGCGGCGCATACGCGCGGCGAGGTGGTCGAGCCGGAACAGGTTCTCCAGCAGGCGCGGGTCCTTCTCGTCGTACTCCATCGCCTCGATGAGCGTGAGCTGATGGTCGACGAGCGACTTGGACCGCCGCGCCAGGGTCTCGAACATGTCGTTGACCTGCGCACGCATCTTCGCCTGCTCGCTCGCCAAGCGCAGCGCCTGGCCGTGGATGTCGTCGACCGCGCGGGCGAGCTGACCGATCTCCTCGGCGCTGCGCACCGGCATCGGTTCGAGCGGGACCTCTTCCGGCGAGGCGCCGTTGCGGAGCTGGGCGACCTCCTGTGGCAGATCGCTCTCGGCCACGCGCAACGCGGCCAGGCGCAGCCGGTGCAGCGGGACGATCATCGAGCGGGCGACGAACACCGCGAGCAAAAGGGCGGCGAGGATGGTCGCGATGACGACCGCGGTGTAGGTCCACGCGTCGCGCTGGGCTGTGGACACCAGCGACTGCATCGCGGAGTCGATGTCCTTGGTCGCCTTGCCGACGACGTGCTCGTAGACCGCGAGGCTGTCGGTCAGCGACTGCTTCAGCTCACCGATCGGGAGCTGTCCCGCCTGGAGTTGCGGGCTGGTCGTCAGCGCGACCCTGGTGTCGATGCCCGCGCGCAGTTCGGCTATCGAAGCGTCGCCGTCGGAGAAGCGGTGCGCGAGCACGTTCAGCAGCGCGCGCTCGGTGCTGGACGCAATCAAGAAACTCTGTACGCCGGCCTGCTGGTTGCGCAGCACCTCGGGAAAGGCCGCGACTACGTTGACCAGAGCGGCACGGGTGTTGAGCGAGTCGACCAGGCGCAGTTTGGGCACGTCTACGGCGGTGTTGCTGACCTGGCCGACCGTGGTCTCGACGATGCTCACACTGTCATTGCGAACCCGGTCGATCAACGCGAGGGTGTCCGACGGCGGGCCGGTCGTGACCGCCTTGCCCTGTGCGCGCACGCCCTTGGCCTGGGTGAGCATGCTGTCGATGGCCTCGCGTGCGCCCGGCACGCTGTCGAGTCTGCCGACCGCCTTCTCGGCGTTGGCGATCGCCTTGTCCAGATCCGCGAGGTTCTGATCGGTCACCACGGACTGGTTGGTCCCCAGCGAGATCATCTGCGACGCGGCGGTGGTGGCGGTCTGCGCGCTGAGCCCCGTGACCGCCGGGATGGCGGCCACGTTCTCGGCGATGTCGGCGAGCCGGTTGGATTCCGCGAACTCCGACGAGATCCTGGACACGCCGAGCCCGACTGCGACGGCCAGCGGCACGGCGAGAACCGCCGTCACCTTCCAGCGCAGATCCCAGTTGCCGAGCGCCCAGCGCTTACTGCCGGACCTAGCGGCGTCACGCATGTCCCACTCACTTTCCAAACTGGCCTCTACCGAGCACCATCAGCCGAACCTCCACGATCGTGTGCATGGCTCGACAGGTGGAGCTGGCCGAGAACTGCGGCTGGCCGAAAGATTGCGTCCTAACGACGGCCCAAATAAGTGACATCAGATTCTAACGGATCAATAACTTCTTGGGTGACTTGGCGTGATGTCGCGATCATTGACCTGCCAGTTCCAGGCAAAACCAAAGGTCGCGGCACCCACCCGGGCGTCGCGTGAAGTCTGCCACAATCAACCAGATCTATCGAGGCGGGCATCGAGGCGAGGCTAGGGAGTCACGGGTTTGAACGTGCGGCAGGAGTACCGACCGGCCTATCAGACCAGCTTGGTGGATCCCGCCGAGTTCTGGGCCGGCGCGGCCGAAGCGATCGACTGGGAGGTGCCACCGACCCAGATCGTCGACACCAACGCCCGCCCGGTGGCCAGATGGTTTCCCGACGCCCGACTCAACACCTCCTTCAACGCCCTCGACCGGCACGTGCACCCGACCACCCCCGGAGATGCCGGTCGCGCCGATCAGCCCGCGTTGATATATGACTCCGCTATGACCGGCGCCAGCGTCGTCTACACCTACGCGGAGCTGCTCGCGGAGGTGTCCCGGTTCGCCGGAGCGATGCTGCGGCTAGGTGTCTCGGCCGGCGATCGCGTGGTGATCTACCTGCCGATGATCCCCGAAGCGGTGATCGCGATGCTGGCCTGCGCACGCATCGGCGCGGTCCATTCGGTCGTGTTCGGCGGATTCGCCGCGCCCGAGCTGGCCGCCCGCATCGATGACGCGGAGCCGGTGTTGATCGTCACAGCGTCCGGGGGTCTGGAGCCGGGCCGGACGATCGAGTATCCACCGATCGTGTTGCAGGCTCTGGAGCTCGCCACCACCACCGCGCCGCGCACCGTGATCGTCAAGCAGCGGTCGCAGTTCGACACCATCCATTTCGCACCGCCGCAGCCCGCGACCGAGTACTTACCGAGCTCGATGGAAACCGTGGCCGCGCGGTGGCTCGACTGGGACGACGCGGTCCGCGACGCGCCACCGGCCGACCCGGTACCGGTCGCGGCGACCGATCCGCTGTACATCCTCTACACCTCCGGCACCACCGGGAAGCCCAAGGGCGTGGTGCGGGACAACGGCGGGCACGCGGTGGCACTGGCCTGGTCCATGCGCAACGTCTACAACGTCGGCGCGGGCCAAGTGATGTGGGCGGCATCCGATGTCGGCTGGGTGGTCGGCCACTCCTACATCGTCTACGCGCCGCTGCTGGTCGGGGCGACCACGCTGCTGTACGAAGGCAAGCCGGTCGGCACGCCGGACGCGGGCGCGTACTGGCGCGTGGTCGCCCAGTACCAGGTCAACGTGCTGTTCACCGCGCCGACCGCGTTGCGTGCCATCCGCAAGGCCGACCCCGGCGCCGAGCTGGCCCGCGCCTGGGACCTGTCCTCGCTGCGCGCGCTGTTCTGCGCGGGCGAACGGCTGGATCCGGCCACCTACACCTGGGCCGACGAGACCCTGCTCGCGGGCCGCTCCGACTGCCCCGTCGTCGATCACTGGTGGCAGACCGAGACCGGCTGGCCGATCTGCGCGAACCCACTGGGCCTGCAGCAGCTGCCGATCAAGCCGGGCTCGGCCTCGGTGCCGGTGCCGGGCTATCGGCTGCGCGTGCTGGATTCCTCCGGCAACCCGGTGGCCCCCAACACCGAGGGCAATATCGTCATCGGATTACCGCTGCCGCCCGGCACGCTCACCGGGCTATGGCGCGACGACGCCCGCTACGAGCGCTCCTATCTTTCGGCGTATCCCGGCCACTACCTCACCGGCGATTCCGGCTACTTCGACGAGGACGGCTACCTGTATGTCCTCGGCCGCAGCGACGACGTCATCAACATGGCCGGGCATCGCCTGTCCGCGGGAAGCATCGAGGCCGCCATCGCAGGGCACGACACGGTGGCCGAATGCGCCGTCATCGGCCTGCCCGACGAGCTCAAAGGACACCGGCCGGTGGCCTACGTGGTGCTCAAGTCGGGTGTCGAGATCGATCCGCGGCAGCTGCGCGACGAACTGATCGAGCGGGTGCGCACCCAGGTCGGCGCGATCGCCACACTGCACGACGTGATCGTCGTGACAGCGCTGCCCAAGACCAGGTCCGGCAAGATCCTGCGCAAGACCATCCGGCAGATCACCTCGGGTGAGACGTTCGAGGTGCCGTCCACCATCGACGATCCCGGAGTGCTCTCGGCACTGGAGGAGCAGATCCGCGCGGCCCGTCCGGAGTGGGGACCGGCGCGCAACCGCACCGAGAACCCCGACAATGTCGTGGCACCCGACGTGGATCCGGTTGCGCCGTCCTGAGTTCGCTCGCGTCCTCAGAGTTTCCACAGAGGACGTTCATCTCGCTGCCAGCCGTTCGAAATAGCCTCGAGACCGCACCGCAACCATTCGATGATCTGGAGGCACCACATCATGAAGCGTTCCGTAGGCCGTCCCGCCGTCGCCGCGCTCGCCGCGGGCGGATTCGCGACGATCGCCGTGTTCCTGAGCCCCGCGATCGCGAGCGCGGGCCCGATGGAACTCGCCGAGCCGCTGCTGACCTCGGATTGCTCCTTCGCCCAGATCGATGCCGCACTGCACGCCAAGGCCCCGCAACTGGCCGCGATGCTCGACGCCAACCCGGCCCAGAAGGCCGAGCTGCAGCGCAAATTCGAGCAACCCGTGCAGCAGCGGCGAGCCGAGTTGCAACGGGCCATCGACGAGAACCCCGACGCCGCGCGCCAGGCGGAGACCGACCCGCGAACCGCACAGCTGCGCGACACCATCCGCACCGTGGCCGACTCCTGCCACAACTACTGACCGACCGACAGCTACCAGCCGACCGGCCGATCGGCGTGGAGGTGGGTAACTCACCAGCTGCGCCGAGCGGCCCCGAGGCAGGACCAGGACGTGAACGCGAATCCCGCAAAATGGATGACGTGACGACATCTAGTCCGACGGTTCTGGTGGTAGACGACGACGAGGACGTGCTCGCGTCGGTCGAGCGCGGGCTGCGGCTGTCCGGTTTCCAGGTGCTGGTCGCCAGGGACGGGGCGCAGGCGCTGCGCACCGTGAGCGAACGGGCGCCCGATGCCGTCGTGCTGGACATGAACATGCCGGTGCTCGACGGCGCGGGCGTGGTCACCGCGTTGCGCGCGATGGGCAACGAGGTGCCGATCTGTGTGCTCAGCGCTCGCGCGTCGGTGGACGATCGCATCTCCGGCTTGGAGTCCGGCGCGGACGATTACCTGGTCAAGCCGTTCGTGCTCAAGGAGCTGGTGGCGCGGATCAGAGCGCTGCTGCGCCGTCGGTCCGACACACCTGCCCCGGCTACCCCCGGCGCGATCACCGTCGGACCGCTGGAGATCGATGTCGCCGGCTACCGCGCGTTGCTGCACGGGGGTGAGATCGAGCTCACCAAGCGGGAATTCGAGCTGTTGTCCACGCTGGCCAGGAACGTCGGCGTGGTGCTGAGCAGGGAACGCCTGCTGGAACTGGTGTGGGGCTACGACTTCGCGGCCGATACCAATGTGGTGGACGTCTTCGTCGGCTACCTGCGCCGCAAGCTGGAGGTGGGCGACACACCCAGGTTGCTGCACACGATCCGCGGCGTCGGGTTCGTGCTGCGAGCGCCGAAATGAGCGCGGACCCTGCCTCCACCGCATTGCCGAAAACCCGTCGGCGGCGGTCGTTCTCACTGCGTACCCGGGTCGCGGGCGCCGCGGCCGCAGGCGCGATCGTCATCGTGACGCTGATCAGCCTGATCAGCATCCGCGCCATCGAGCGCAACAACGTGCAGCAGTCCGACCAGCAACTCGCCATCGCGGCGCGCATCGTGCTGATCGAGCCGCAGATCGCGGTCCGGTTCATCAGCCTGACCGGGCTGAACAACGACATGGCGGTGACCGTCCGAGACAACGGCGACGTCGTCGCCAGTACGACCACCGAATTGCCCGCGCTGCCGACCGGTTCGCGCACCGTCACGGTGGGCGGCACGCCGTACCGGATTCTCACCACGACGGAGAATCAGCCCGCGGGAAGGGTGGTGTCGCTCGGTATCCCCGCCGCTGGGGCGGCCGAGGCCACCGCGGAGCAGCAGCGATGGGTGCTCGGCGGCGCCCTGCTGTCCATCGCCGCCGCCGCGGGGCTCGGCTGGCTGCTCGCGGGGGCCGCGGTGCGCCCGATCGTCCGGCTCACCCGACAGGTCGGCGCACGCAGCGCGTTCCGCGATCCGCGGCACCCGCAGCCACCGGTGGAGGGGGCCGGCGTGCACGAGTCGGAGAAGCTGGCCGACGCGGTCAACACCATGCTGCATCGGGTGGATCAGGCGCAGGCCGAGACCGCCGCCGCGCTGGAGACCGCGCGCGACTTCGCCGCCGTTTCCGCCCATGAGCTGCGTACTCCGCTCACCGCGATGCGCACCGACCTGGAAGTATTGCGCACCCTCGATCTCGACGAGGCCCAGCGCGCGGAGATCCTCGACGACCTGCAACGCAGCCAGGGCCGGGTGGAGACGACACTCGCGGCGCTGGAGCGGCTGGCCACCGGCGACCTGACCAACGAGCGCGACCACGTCGCCACCGATGTCGGCGACCTGTGCGACCAGGCCGCGCACGACGCCATGCGGCATTTCCCCGGGCTCACCGTGCGCATCGATTCCGACGCCGAACTGGTGACCCGCGGTCTCCCCGCCGGGCTGCGCTTGGCGGTGGACAACGCGCTGGCCAACTCGGTCAAACACGGTGGAGCCACCGAGGCCTTGGTCTCCGCGCACCGAGCGCCGAACGGCCACATCGTGATCAGCGTCGACGACAACGGCCGCGGCATCCCGCCGAACGAGCGTCAAGCCGTCTTCGACCGCTTCTTCCGCGGCAGCGAGGCCAACAAGGGCGGCTCCGGCCTCGGCCTCGCCCTGGTCGCCCAACAGGCCCAGTTGCATGGTGGCCGAGCCTATTTCGACGAGGGCACCCTCGGTGGCATTCGCCTGGTCCTCGACCTTCCCGGCTCTGTCTAATTGCAGCGCCTGCGGCGCTGCGTGTTCGTGGCCCACCTGTGGCTCGCGAACGGGCAATGCTCGATCTCGCTTCGCTCGAAAATCGCAGTGGGTCCATGTGGTTGCCCGAGGCGATTACACCCCTTAGTCAACTCTCAGAGAAATGCCGAGAGCCCCGCCATAACTCGTGTTTAGGGTCTGCGAGCGTGATCGGAAAACGCGCCCGCTGGGCACTTCTCGCCGTTGCTCTCCTCACCGCGGGCGGGTTGGGCGCCGGAATCGCCGCGTATACCGGGTCCGATCGGGCCCCGCGGACGATCGCCCTGGTCAACGCCGATACCGGGCCGACCGGTGCGCGCGTCGTCAAGGCGTTGCAGGAGGGCGGTGGCTACGAGTGGATCGCCGTCCCGCCGGGCGAGGCGAGCGCCCGCGACTACGCCGCCGTCATCACCCTGCCCACCGACCTCACCGAGTCGATCGGCACCCTCGCCGGAACACAGCCCGCGCGGGCCAAGGTCACCGTGGACACACATCGCGACGCCGACGCCGACCTGGTGAACGGCGCGGTGACCGAGGTGACGCGGCGGATCGGCGCGGTGGGGGTGGACGCCGCGCTCACCGCCGTCGCACAGGCCCGGTCGCAGATGTCGCAGGTGCGGTTCACCGCCCAACTGCTCGGCGCGGGCGTCGAGGCGGCCGCCGCCGGCGCCGGCCAGTTCAGTTCCGGCGCCGATCAGCTACTCGACTTCCTCGACTTCGCCCGCCAGGGTTCGGCACAGCTCAGTTCGGCGATCGCGCTGCTGAACTCGACCGTGGACGGCGCCGCCGCGCAGGCGAACCAACTCGCCGCGGCATTGGATTCGACCGGCATCACGATCGCGCAGGTGGAACGGACGGCGAATACGGTGAGCGGCGGACTGGACCAAGTTCTGCCGCTGCTGCGCGCATTGCCCTTCGCCAACGATCCGGCGCTGGCCGACATCATCGGAAAACTCGAAGCGCTGCGCGGCGTGTCCAGCCAGGCGGGCGCCCAGCTCACCGGCCTCGGCTCGCTGGTCGGCGACGCGGTCGACCCGGACACCGATCTCGGCACCCTGCTCCGCACGGTCGTCGACCGCCTGACCGGCGCGAGCGCCCAACTGGCCGAGGGCGCGAAACTGGCCGAGGGCCTGCCGCAACTCGCCGAGCAGGGCGGGGCCCAACTGGTCGGCGCCATCAGCCAGCTCACCGGCGGCGTCACCCAGCTGCGGAACATCGTCGACAACCTTGGCACCCAGACCGACAAGGCCGTCGCCGCCCTGCCGCAAAGCACCGGCGCCCAGCAATCCGCTCTGGCGCTGGCCCTCACCGATCCGGTCGAAATCGTCCGGGAGTGAGTGAATACGGCAATGGCTCGTGCTTCGCAGTGCGAAGCACGAGCCATTGTCCAAATCAAACGCGCGTGATCAGTTGGCGCTGAGCAGATCGATCACGAAGACCAGCGTCTTGCCCGACAGACGGTGACCCGCACCGGCCGGGCCGTAGGCCAGCTCCGGCGGGATGGTCAGCTGACGGCGGCCGCCGACCTTCATACCGGGGATTCCGTCCTGCCAGCCCTGGATCAGGCCGCGCAGCGGGAAGGTGATGGACTCGCCCCGGTTCCAGGACGAGTCGAACTCCTCACCGGATTCGAATTCGACTCCCACGTAGTGCACTTCGACGGTGCCACCGGGCACGGCTTCCTTGCCGTCGCCTTCGATGATGTCCTTGATCACCAGCTCGGTGGGCGCGGGCCCTTCTTGGAACTCGATCTCCGGTTTGGTCATTCGGTATCCCCTTCGGTAGATAGTGGTTGGATTCGGTCAGCGGTTGGTGATCTCGCGGTAATCGCGGGCGCCGTAGCCGGTGTAGATCTGCCGGGGACGACCGATCTTCAAAGGCTCGCTGTGCATTTCGCGCCAGTGCGCGATCCAGCCGGGGAGCCGGCCCATCGCGAACAGCACGGTGAACATGCGGGTCGGGAAGCCCATCGCCTTGTAGATGACGCCGGTGTAGAAGTCGACGTTCGGGTACAGGCGCCGCTGGATGAAGTAGTCGTCGGTGAGCGCGGCCTCTTCCAGGGCCTGGGCGATCTCGAACAGTTCGTCGGCGCCGCCCAGCTTGCTGAGGATGGCGTCGGCGTGCTTCTTGGCGATCGATGCGCGCGGGTCGTAGTTGCGGTAGACGCGGTGTCCGAAGCCCATGAGCTTCACACCGTCTTCCTTGTTCTTGACCTTGCGGATGAACTCCTTGACGTTGCCGCCGCTGGCCTTGATGCCGTCGAGCATCTCCAGCACGGCCTGGTTGGCGCCGCCGTGCAGCGGGCCCCACAGCGCGTTGATGCCGCCGGACACCGAGGTGAACAGGTTGGCGTCGGACGAGCCGACCAGGCGCACGGTCGAGGTGGAGCAGTTCTGCTCGTGGTCGGCGTGCAGGATGAGCAGCATGTCCAGGGCGGCTGCGACCTCGGGGTCGACCTCGTAGGGCTCGGCCGGGAAGCCGAAGGTCATCCGCAGGAAGTTCTCCACCAGGCTCAGCGAGTTGTCCGGGTAGAGGAAGGGCTGGCCGACCGACTTCTTGTACGAGTAGGCCGCGATGGTGGGCAGCTTGGCCAGCAGCCGGATGGTGGACAGCTCGACCTGTTCGGGGTCGCGCGGGTCCAGCGAGTCCTGGTAGTAGGCCGACAGCGCGTTCACCGCCGACGACAGCACCGGCATCGGGTGCGCGTTGCGCGGGAAGCCGTCGAAGAACCGCTTCAGGTCCTCGTGCAGCAGGGTGTGGCGGCGGATGCGGTTGGTGAAGTCGTCGAGCTGTGCCTGGGTGGGCAGCTCGCCGTAGATCAGCAGGTAGCTGACCTCGATGAAGGTGGACGCCGACGCGAGCTGGTCGATCGGGTAGCCGCGGTAGCGCAGGATGCCCGCCTCACCATCGATGTAGGTGATGGCCGACTTGGTCGGGGCGGTGTTCATGAAGCCCGGGTCGTATGTGACGTACCCGGTGCTGGCCAGCAGCTTCCCCAGCTCGATCCCGTCGTTGCCCTCGGCGGCCTTGGCGACCGTCATCGGGAACTCCCCGCCGGGATAGGACAGGACCGGCTTGGCGTCGTCGTCGACGTTGATGATGTTCTCAGCGGGCACGGAAGGATCCCTCTCAGGCTAGAACCACAGGCACCGGCGCGGGTCGGCGCACGATGCGCTTGCCTCAACGCTAGCCGTTCACCGACGCGGACAATACCGGAGGGTAGTCCTGCGGCGGCTCACAAACACATCGCGGCGCGGTGAGGTTTCACGGCCACGCCGACGCGCGGTCGCCCGGCGTTAGCGGTGCACTTCAGACGGCTATTTCGGCATGAGCGAACGTAGCGAGCGAATCATGGACACAGCCGCATTCGCGGTCCTGCCTGGGCCGAGCGGCAGCGAGGCACAGGTAGGAGCGCGACGGACACGGTAACGCGTGAAGGCCGGAAACGCGATCGCCGCGATCCCGACGCCCACCACGACGAGCACGCCTCCTCCCGCCGCGGCCACAGCGGTACCCAGGCTCGCCGCCGCAAAACCGTGGGCAACATCACCGATGCGCGGGCCACCCGCGACAACCACGGTGAACACGCCTTGCAGCCGCCCGCGCAAGTCGTCGGTGGCGACGGTCTGCAGCATGGTGACCCGCAACGCGGCCGAGACCATGTCGACCGCACCACCGAAGGCCGAGCAGGCCAGCGCGATCCACAGCCCCGCGCCGAGGCCGAGCCCGTGCCCGGTGAACCCGACGGCGACACCGAATCCCACCATGGCCAGGCCCCACAGCGCGATGCAGACCAGCACGGCCAGGCCCTGGCGGCGGATGCGCGGAATCCAGCCGGAGAACACGCCGCCGAGCACCGCGCCCGCCGACATCGAGGCGAACAGCAAACCGAGGGCGACGCCGCCGGTGGCCGGGTCGCCGAAGGTTTCGTGCGCGATCTGCGGGAAGAGCGCCCGCGGCATGCCGAACACCATGGCGATCACGTCCACCGCGAACGACGCGAGCAGCACCCGCTGGGTCGCGAGGTAACCGAAACCCTCCAGCACCGTGCGGAATCCGGCGCGGCGCACGGTTCCGGTCGGCGGGAGGGCGGGCAGCCGCCAGACCGCCCAGAGCGTGGCCAGCAGCGCGACGGCGTCGATCAGGTAGAGCGTGGCCAGACCGATGACCGGGATGAGCACGCCCGCCAGCACCGGCCCGGCGATCGCGCCGAACTGCATCACCGTCATGTTCAGCGAATTCGCCGCGGCCAGTTGGCCTTCCGGCAGCAGGCGGGGAATGGCCGCGCTGCGGGTCGGCTGGTTCACCGCGAAGAACGCTTGTTGCACCGCGAGCAGCCCGAGCACGATCCACACGTTGTCCACCCCGGCGGCGGCTTGCAGCCAGAAGGCGAGCGCGGTGAGCCCGGTGCCGGAATTGGTGATCAGCAAGAGTTTGCGCCGGTCCAGCACGTCGGCGAGCGCGCCGCCCCACAAGCCGAACACGATCAGCGGCACCAGGCCGAACAAGCCGGCCAAGCCGACATAGCCGGAGCTGCCGGTGATCTGGAAGATCTGCTGCGGTACCGCGACGATGGACAGCTGCGCGCCGATCATGGTGACGATGCCCGAGCCCCACAGGCGTCGGAAATCCGGATGGCGCAACGGGGTCGTGTCGGCGAGCAGTTTCACCGGCCGGAGCGTATCCAGTCCACTTGCCGGGTTGGACGCGAGAATTCTCACCTGTGGGGCGGGAATACCTCAGGGTTGCAAGCGCTCCACCGTGGACGTGCCGTCCGCGATACGCACCCGGATCCGGTTGTGCAGCCGGCCGCGGCGTCCCTGCCAGAACTCGACTTCGCTGGGGCGGAGCAGGAATCCGCCCCAGTGCGGCGGCACCGGGATCTCGTCGACGTCGGCGAATCGCGCGGTCGCCTCGGCCAGCGTGCGGTCCAGTTCGGCCCGCGAGCCGATCGGCTTGGACTGGCGTGACGCCCAGGCGCCCAGCTGCGAGTCCCGCGGCCGGGAACGCCAATAGGCCGCCGTGGTCTCGGCGGGCACCCGCTGCACCGCGCCGCGCAGGTGCACCTGCCGCCCCAGGGCGGGCCAGACGAAGGTGACCGCGGCGTACGGGACGGCGGCCAGCTGGGCGCCCTTGTCCGAGTCGTAGTTCGTGTAGAAGATCACGCCCTCCGGCGAGAGCCCTTTACAGAGCACGGTGCGTGCTACCGGCCGGGGTGTGCCGTCCACGACCGAGACCGTGGCCAGCACCATGGCGTTGGGTTCGGCGATGCCGACCGCGGTGGCCTGTTCGATCCAGTGCCGCAGCAGCGGCTCCCAGCCGCCGGCCAGCCAGGTCTCGTCCAGGTCGACGTCCTCGTTGCCGCCATGCGGCAGCCCGCCGTAGTCCACCCGCATGGCGGCGAGATCGGTGGCAGGCAGCACATCCGCCGTTTCGTTGCCGCGAGGTGAATTGTCCAGGTCACGCATGGGCCAGACGTTACTCCGGGGTAGCGAGGGTCTAAGGTTTTGGTGATCGGCATGTGCTCGTCAAATCCGACATCTTCTCAGCGGCGAGAACATGCGACCCAAGTGCAAGGAGAGTCGCAACATGACTACCAGCCCCGCGGTGTCCGGTGGACAGGCCACCATACCCAGCGATTTCGTCAGTGGCCTGGAGGGCGTGGTTGCTTTCACCACCGACATCGCCGAACCGGACAAGGATGGCGGCGCGCTGCGCTACCGCGGCGTCGACATCGAGGACCTGGTGGGTAGCCAGGTGACCTTCGGTGACGTGTGGGCCCTGCTGGTCGACGGATCCTTCGGCCGGGGCCTACCGCCGGCCGAACCGTTCCCGTTGCCGGTGCACACCGGTGACGTGCGCGTCGACGTGCAGGCGGGCTTGGCCATGCTCGCGCCGATCTGGGGCTACCAGCCGCTGCTGGACATCGATGACGAGACCGCCCGGGAGAACCTGGCCCGCGCCTCGGTGATGGCGCTGTCCTACGTCGCGCAGTCCGCACGGGGCATCTACCAGCCCGCCGTCCCGCAGAAGAAGATCGACGAGTGCACCACGGTCACCGCGCGCTTCATGACCCGCTGGAAGGGTGACCCCGACCCGCGCCACACCGAAGCCATCGACGCCTACTGGGTCTCCGCCGCCGAGCACGGCATGAACGCCTCCACCTTCACCGCCCGGGTGATCGCCTCGACCGGCGCCGACGTGGCGGCCTCGCTGTCCGGCGCGATCGGCGCCATGTCCGGTCCACTGCACGGCGGCGCGCCCGCGCGCGTGCTCCCGATGATCGAAGAGGTCGAGCGTACCGGCGACGCACGCGCCCTGGTGAAAGGCATCCTGGACCGCAAAGAGAAGCTGATGGGCTTCGGCCACCGGGTGTACCGGGCCGAGGACCCGCGCGCCCGGGTGCTGCGCGCCACGGCCAAGCGCTTGGGCGCCCCGCGCTACGAGGTCGCCGCCGCGCTGGAGCAGGCCGCGCTCGCGGAGTTGCGCGAGCGGCGCCCGGACCGCGCCATCGAGACCAACGTGGAGTTCTGGGCCGCGGTGATCCTGGACTTCGCCGAGGTGCCCGCGCACATGATGCCGGCCATGTTCACCTGCGGCCGCACCGCCGGCTGGTGTGCGCACATCCTGGAGCAGAAGCAGCTGGGCAAGCTGGTCCGCCCGGCCGCCATCTACACCGGGCCCGGTCCCCGCAAGCCCGAGGACGTCGCGGGCTGGGCGTCGATCGCCCACGCGTAGCTCGCAGCGCACGACGGCCGAGAGTGTAGGCGCTCGAACGATGCTTCACTCCTCGAGCGAGGCGGCCCAATCCACGGCCACGGTTTCGCCGCGGTCGACCTCGAAGAAGGCGACCTCCAGGTGCTGGCCGAGGTCGACCAAGCCGATGGCGTGCAGCGGCACCGGCTGGACCAGGCGTACCCGCCACGGCTTGGACTCGTCCCAGGCGCGCAGCTCGAGGTCGAGCCGCAGCACGGGGTCGTCGCGGCCGGAGTAGTCGGCCGCGACCGGCGCGGCGGCGAGCACGGTGGCGTCGGCTCGGCGGCCGTCGGCGAGGATCTTCGCGATGCTCGCCCGCCCCGTCTCCTCGATATCGGGCACGTACAGCACCAGGCGGCCGCGGTCGCCCGGGTCCACCCGGCAGCACACGACGTCGCCGGGCTGCATCCATTCCAGGTCGCCCTCCGTCACCCGTTGCCGGACCCGGGTCTCGTAGGGGAACTCCCCGTCCAGCTGTACCCGGACCCAGAACACATGGCCGGGTTCGGTGCGCCGCGGACGCACGCCGAGAACGGTCGCCGACCCGGGATCCCCGCGAATCAGCAACTCCCGCCGTATGGAATCCGAGACCGTCGCGCCGCGCAACCGGATATTTCGCACCCGCTCGCGCAGTCGCCACCCCGAGTTAGCCGACGGCATGCCCATGGGCGCCTACGTTAGCCGGAGTGTGGGCGACGTCACAGCGACACCACCGACTACCCTGTTCGCCATGACCTCTGCGTTTCCGACCATTCCCGACGATCTCAAGCCCGCCGACGGACGGTTCGGCTGCGGCCCCTCCAAAGTGCGCCCGGAGCAGCTGCAGACTCTGGTGAACGTCGGCGCCTCGGTGTTCGGAACCTCGCATCGGCAGAAGCCGGTCAAGGACGTGGTGGCGCGGGTGCGCTCGGGCCTGCGCGACCTGTTCGGCCTTCCGGACGGCTACGAGGTGGTGCTCGGCAACGGCGGCACCACCGCGTTCTGGGACGCCGCGGCGTTCGGCCTGGTCCGGGAGCGCTCACTGCATCTGACCAACGGTGAGTTCAGCTCCAAGTTCGCCGCCGTGACCAAGGGCAACCCGTTCATCGGCGACCCGATCGTGGTCTCGGCCGAGCCGGGCAGCGCGCCGGAGCCGGTGTCGGACCCGTCGGCGGACCTGATCGGCTGGGCGCACAACGAGACCTCCACCGGTGTCTCCATCCCGGTGCAGCGCCCGGCGGGTTCGGAGCACGCCTTGATCGCCATCGACGCCACCTCCGGCGCCGGCGGTCTGCCGGTGACCATCACCGACGCCGACGTCTACTACTTCGCACCGCAGAAGTGCTTCGCCTCCGACGGCGGCCTGTGGGTCGCGCTGATGAGCCCGGCCGCGCTGGCCAGGGTCGAGGAGATCAAGGCGTCGGGCCGCTGGACCCCCGACTTCCTGTCGCTGCCGATCGCGATCGACAACAGCACCAAGGACCAGACCTACAACACCCCGGCCCTGGGCACCCTGCTGCTGTTCGCCGATCAGATCGAGTGGCTGGTCGCCAACGGCGGCCTGGACTGGGCGGTCAAGCGCACGCTGGACTCCTCGTCGCGGCTGTACTCCTGGGCCGAGTCCAGCGAATACGCCACCCCGTACGTCGCGGACCCGGCGCACCGCTCGCAGGTGGTCGGCACCATCGACTTCGCCGACTCGGTCGACGCGGCCGCGGTGGCGAAGGTGCTGCGCGCGAACGGCATAGTGGACACCGAGCCCTACCGCAAGCTGGGCCGCAACCAGCTGCGCATCGGCATGTTCCCGGCGATCGACCCGGACGACATCAGCCAGCTGACCCGCTCCATCGACTGGGTCGTGCAGAATCTCGGCTGAGCGCCGCGCATTTCGGCCCACGGCCGCAACACGCCCGGAATCGACACGCCGAAAAATTAGGCGCGGGAGGGCGAATAGAGCAGATTAGCGGGGCACGGGAGTCGCGCTGGCGATTTCCGTGCCGCGTGTCCTGCCCCACGAATCTCAGATGTGCACTACTGTTTCGAAAAGTGGGCGGTGTCGCGAGTCGACGCGATAAGGAGGTAACGGTGCGTGAACTTCGAGTGATCGGGGTGACGCCCGACTCCACGCACATCGTGTGCATCGACACCGAGTCCGGTCAGAAGTTCCGGCTTCCCGCCGACGACAAACTGCGAGCCGCCGCGCGCGGAGACCTTGCCCGATTCGGCCAGATTGAGATCGAAATGGAAGCAACTATGCGTCCCCGCGATATCCAGGCCCGTATTCGCGCAGGGGCCTCCGTGGAACAGGTCACCGAAGAATCCGGAATGCCGGCCAGCCGCGTCGAGCGGTTCGCCTATCCGGTTCTGCTCGAGCGGGCCCGTGCCGCCGAACTCGCCCAGAAGGCCCACCCCGTGCGTCCGGACGGCCCCGCCGTGGAAACGCTCATCGATGTGGTCACCGCCGCTTTCACCGCGCGCGGGCACAACATCGAGGGCGCCGAGTGGGACGCCTGGAAAGACGAGAAGGGGTACTGGGTCGCCCAATTGCAGTGGCAGAACGGGCGTTCCGAGATCGCCGCGCATTGGCGTTATCAGCCGGACGCGCACGGCGGCTCGGTGTCCCCGCTCGACGATCCGGCCTCCGATCTGATCGATCCGGATTTCGGCCGCGCGCTGCGCGGGCTGGCGACGATCCTGCCCGCCGAGCCGGAACCGGCCGCGGCACAGCCGGAGCCTGCGGCCGAACCCCGCCCGGCCCCGGCGGCTCCGACTACGCGCTCGGCGAGCCGCCAGAACCAGCCCACCCTGGACGAGTACTACGAACAGCGCGCTGTCGCGGCCGGCGGCAGCTCCGCGGCGATCCCGTCGAGCACCGCTGCCACGCCCGCCGCGTCGAACACCGCGGCATCCGCCACCGGTAACACGGCGCCCGCCAACGGCTCCGCCGCGCCGACGACCACTGCCGCCGCGGACACCACCCCGTCCGCGCCCGCCGCGCCGTCACCCGCCACACCCGCCGCCGAGGAACCCGCGAAGCCCGCGGCCAAGGCTCCTGCGAAGCCCAGCCGCAGCAAGCGCGGCAAGGCTCCGATGCCGTCCTGGGAGGACGTGCTGCTCGGGGTGCGCAGCTCCGGTCACTGAGGCCGCCTGCGCCTCTCCAGGCCGTACCAGTCAGCTGCGTGGGATTCGCTTTCATGTCCTGCGCCGGTGCGACGCAGGACATGAAAGCGAATCCCGCGCCGACCCTTCCCGCGCCGGTGTGGACAACGGTGCTACCCCGGGCAATCGAGCATCCGATCGCAACTACCGATTCGCGCAGCCGGACGGGTAACTCACCGGGTACGCCCAGAGCTTGTTCGACCCTCGGGGACCCTGAACGCAAATCCCGCACCTGCTGACCAGTACGGCCCAAAGACCCGGACAGGCAGAGGAGAGCGAGTAAGTTTTTGAGGTGGTCGACGACGTGCGTCGGGCCGAGCGGGTCACCGTAGTGGTGCGCCGATCGGCACCACCGTGCGTTGCTCGAAGTTCGCGGAGTTGATTCGTGCAACTGTCGGGAGGTGCCGGACGTGCTGTCGAGGGCTTCGTCGCTGTGGTATGTCGACGCACCCGACCCGTTGGCTGTCTTGCGCGCGAACCACGACCCGGACCGGGAAGCCGCCCTCGCACTGGCGAAGCAACTGCACGACGACTGCGACGTCCGGCCGATCATGGTCGGTACGCTGGCCGGTTGTGCGGGCCCGGAAGCCGGCCAGGTGTACATCGGTTGCTATCCCGGCGTGACCGTGCTGTGTTCGGCGCAGGCCGCGCGCGTCCGTCCGACCGAGATCCCGGAGCTGCTGGTGCGCCCGCTGGCCTCCGAACACACCTACCTCGTGTCCTTCGACGCGAAGCACGGCTGGGGGGCGTTCGCGCATTGGGAGCGCGGCGAACTCCGCAGGTCGTTCAGTTCGACCCGGGTGAACATCCTGGAGGACGAGGGACTTCCGCTGGTGTGGGAGCGGCCGTACTGGGCGGGCGAGCATCCGGTCCGGTGGCGCGCGGGCGAGTTACCCGACCCGCAGACGCTGCCGTTCGATCCGCTCGGCTTCGCCGACGCCGCCAACAACGAATGGCTCGGCTTCCACTACCGCGCACCCGCGGCGGCCGGAGCGCTCGTGCCGGGTGATATCCCCATCTGCGGATTCACGCTCTATCCCAAGGGCCACGCGCCCGAGCCCGCCAGAGAGGTCCCGGCCGACGGGGAAGCGCATGCGGCCCAGCGCAAGCGGGGCTTGTTCGCCTGGCTGCGCGGCCGCGACCGGGTCCTCTAGCAGGCCGGCCGGGGCCCGCTGTGCCCATCAGGCAGCGAGCGCGCCGATCAGCAGGATCGTCCATCCGAGCAGCACACCCACCGCAACGCCACCGATCACCCACCGGGTCACCGGGGCGAAGCGCCACCGCCACGCGGTAGGCGCGGCGCCGCCCGCCGCGACCAGATTCACCGCCACCGCGAGCAGTGGATGCACCTCGGCCAGCGCGGCGCCGAAGGAGTACACCGCGACCGCCGACAGCAGCGCGACCATGACCGTCACGGTGAGCCCGGCGCCCCACGGCGTCGGGTCCTGGTAGGACGGGTACGGACGATACGGACCGGTCACGCGGTCCTCACCCGCTCGTAGAAGGCCATCGCCGCCGCGGTCGCGACATTGAGCGAGTCGGTGCCGGGCGTCATCGGGATCCGCGCCCGGATGTCGGTGGCCCGCATGGCCTCCTCGGTCAGTCCCGGGCCCTCGGCCCCGAGCAACAACGCCACCCGCTCCCCCGTCATAGCCGTCGCCAGATTCACCGCCGCCGGATTCGGGGTGAGCGCGACGATCTGGAATCCCTTGCGCCGCAGTATATGCAGTCCACCCGGCCAATCGGGTACGGAAGCGAAGGGCACCCGCAGCACATGGCCCATCGAGACCCGCACGGCGCGGCGGTAGAGCGGATCGGCGCAGCGCTCGCCGAACAGGATCGCATCGGCTCCGAGTCCGGCCGCGTTGCGGAACATCGAGCCGAGATTCTCGTGGTCGTTGACACCTTCGAGCACCGCGACGGTCCGCGCCTTCTCGATCACCTCGGCCACATCGAGTTCCGCCGGACGCCGGGCGACGGCGAGCACGCCGCGATTGAGATGGAAGCCGACCACCTCGGCCATCACCTCCGCCGCGGCGCGGTAATACGGAACATCCACCGCGACGAGGTCGTCGGCCAGTTCAGCGCGCCTGCGCTCCACACCGAGCAACGCGAGCGGGGTGAATCGGGAATCGAGCATCCGCTGGACAACCACGACGCCCTCGGCGATCACGAGTCCTTTGCGCCCGGGCAGATCGGGCCTCCGGTCGGCCGACTTGAGATCGCGGAAGTCGTCGACCCTGGGGTCGGCGGGGTCGTCGATATCGATCACTTCGGCCACGGCTCCATCCTGCCGGGCGGCTCCCACCGGGACCGAATCGGCGTTCGCTCAGCAGTCGCCGGCGCCACGGAAAATCCGATGCGGTCGCATGCGGGAACGTGGGATGGTCGAGGCATGACCCTTCCGGGAATCACGATTCGCTCCGCTGTCGAGGACGACGCGCCCGCGATCACGACGCTGGTGGAGACCTCCTTCGGCACCCGCTACGACCCGGCGGAGCTGGACCGGGTACCGCTGCTGTTTCCGCAGCGGAACTCGATCGTCGCGGTGGCGGACGGGCAGGTCGTCGGGCACGTCCAGTCCACCACCCTGACGGTGACCGTGCCCGGGGAACGGACCGTGCAGGCGTGCGGCATCGCCGGTGTCGGTGTGGCGCCGACGCATCGGCGCCGCGGCATCCTCCGCGCCATGTACACCGAACAGCACCGGCGCATCGAAGCGGCGGGTCTGCCGCTGACCATGTTCACCGCCAGCGAGGGCGGCATCTACGGCCGTTTCGGCTACGGCCCGGCGACACGGGAGAACGCGGTGACCATCGAGCGCCGATTCGCCGAATTCCTGCCGTCGGCGCCGAACCCCGGCGGGGTCACGCTGCGCGCTCCGCGCGACATGCGCACGGCGGCGGAGACCATCTACGACCGCTGGCGCAGGTTGGTGCCGGGCGCGCAGGTGCGTCCGACCGCCAGCTGGGACATTCTCTTCGACGACCCGCAACGCTTTCGCGACGGCGGCAGCGACCTTTTCGCGCTGCTGCACGCCGACGGCTATGCGCTCTATCGTTTTCACTCCGAAGATCGGGCCAGAACGGTCGAGGTCGTCGAATTGCGGGCGGTCACCGCGGAGGCGCACGCGGCGCTGTGGCGGGCCCTGCTCGGACTGGACCTGGTCCAGCAGGTCGACGCCGTGCTCACCGACCACGATCCGCTGCCCTATCTGCTCACCGACCCGCGACTGGTGCGCACGAAGGCCCGCTACGACGGCCTGTGGCTGCGCCTCATGGATATTCCCGCCGCGCTGGCTGCGCGCGCGTACGCGGGCGACCTGGATGTGGTGCTGGAGGTGACCGACCCCTTCCGTAACGCGGGTGGCACCTTCGTGCTGCGGGTGCGGGACGGACAGGCGGTCTGCGAACCCACGGACCGTGCCGCCGGCATCGAACTCGGCATCGACGTCCTCGGCAGCATGTACTTCGGCGCGTATCCCGCCCGGCTGTTCGCCGCGGCGAACCGGTTGCGAGCCAAGGATCCCGCCCACCTGCGTGCGTTCGATGACGCCTTTCGCTCCGAGCGGGACGCGGTACTCGGCTGGTTCTTCTGACACGGCCCGCATCCCGCCGCCGGGAAAGACGACGATGTCCGAATCGGCGCGGGGCTGGCATGCTGGTTCCATGAAGCCGATTCAGTTGATTCTCAACATCCTGTGGCTCATCTTCGCCGGCTTCTGGCTGGCGCTCGGCTACATCGCGGCGGGGATCATCTGCTTCATCCTGATCATCACGATCCCCTTCGGCATCGCGTCCTTCCGGATCGCGGTCTACGTGCTGTGGCCATTCGGCCGCACCACGGTGGAGAAGCCCGGCGCGGGCGCGGGCTCGCTGATCGGCAACATCATCTGGTTCATCGTTGCCGGATGGTGGCTGGCGCTCGGGCATCTCCTGACGAGCATTCCGCTGTTCCTGTCGATCATCGGCATCCCGTTCGGCTGGGCCAACCTCAAACTGATACCGATCTCGCTGTTCCCACTGGGCCGCGAGATCGTGGAAAGCGACCAGCCGTTCACGGCTCGGTAGGCATCGGCGGGGCGGCCGGTTCCGCCGGTCCACTCGACCGGTCCAGCTCGATGTCGTGATAGTGATCTACATCACAGATTGTTAACGAAACGACCCTGAGATGCGAAAGTTAGCTAGAAGGTAACTGAATCGCCAGTGTCCCCGCGCCTCGCTTCGGCGCCGAGCCGACCTCACCAGGAGGGCTCCACCATGACCGACCGCCCAGCGCCACCGGCCGATCAGGACACCGCGCCCCTCGCGCCGATCGCGGCGGTGCTCGGGCTGCTGCTGCTCGTCGCCGCGGGCACGCGACTCACCCACCTGCCGGCCTGGTCCGACGACTACGGCGTGCTGGTCTATCCGGCGTTCGGCCTCTACCTGGCGAGCGCGGCCCGGCTGCTGTGGTGGGGCGGCAAAACCAGCGTCCGGCTCATCCGCTCTGCACACTGACCCGGTGTCGCGGCGACGGCGAGGACGAATCTCGTTGCGGCCGTGACACTATTCCGACTCCGTGACGATCTGCTTCATGATCGCGACGGCGCGGCTGAGCACGACGAGCTGGTCCTCGCTGAGCGTCGCCAGCTGTTCGGTCATCCACGCCTCGCGGGCGCTGGCTTCGTCGGCGATGAGCGCACGCCCCGCTGAAGACAACGAGACGATGATCTGGCGGCCATCGGTCGGATGCGGATTGCGCTCCACCAAGTCGAGATCGGTGAGCGAGGCGATCACGCGGGTCATCGACGGCGGCTGGACGCGTTCCTTCGCCGCCAGGGCACCCGGCGTCATCGCGCCCTCCCGCGCGAGCGTCGCGAGCGCCGAGAGCTGAGTCAGCGAGATCTGCGAGTCGGCACGACGTCCGCGCAGGTGCCGCGTCAGCCGAACGACCGCCAGCGAGAGCTCACCAGCGAGGGCTCGAAGATCCGATGGCGTTGTCACAGTGGCAAACGATACGCCGACCGCCGCACGGCGAGGCCGGTTCTCGCCGCTAGAGGCCACGTCGCCGCGCCCGGCGGCTTCCGGCGGACGCCATCCGGCGGCGTCCCGGCCGCGGCTGCCCCAGCTTTCGGCTCCGCCCGGTGCGCGACCACAGACCGGCCGCGCCCATTAGGCTGGGGTATGTGACGCAGAATGTCCCGCAACTTCCACCGCGGCTGACCGATCCGCGCCCCGTGCTCGCGGTCGGCAGCGCGCTGTGGTTGCTCGCCACCGTGGTGGTGTGGGTGGGCGGCGACCGGTGGGAGGAGGCCCGCCCGGTCTGTCTGATGGGACTGGTGGTCGGCGTGATCGCCCTGGTGATCTACCTGGTCCAGCGCCGCGGGGCGCGACGCGGCGACAAGGGTGCGCAGACCGGTCTGTAGCCGGCCGGGTTACCGCCCGGCCACCTGGAATTCGGCGGTGATCCCGGTGAACGGGTGCAGCGCGCCGTCGGGACCGAGACGCGTCGCGTAGTGCTGGAAACGGTAGCCACCCGGTTCGGCGTCGCGGGGGATGTCCCAGGTGAATCGGGCCACCGACGTCGCCGTGCCGTGCTTGCTCCAGAAGAACTTCACCGCCCACTCGCCCTCGTTGGCCACCCGTACCCACTCGCCGGCGGCATTCCTGCGCTGCACCTCCATGAACGTGCCGTTGCGGCGGTTGTCGTGTTTGGGGTGGGCCGAGACGAATTCGGCCACTACTCGGCCGCCGAGTCCATAGGACGGTTCGGGCTGCACGAGCACCTCGCCGAAACCACGGCCGGGCGCGGCGACATCCGGTCCGGCGCCTGGTTGGAAATTCGGCTGCAGCTGCGAAACGTCGCGCGGCGCCGGGCCACGCGGCACCTGCCGGCGGGCCGCGAATCCCGCAGCCAGACGGGTGAATTCCTGCTGATAGGCGCACAGCGTGTAGCGACCGAACAGTGTCGAGGCGCCCTCGTACTGCTGCGAGTCGTATTCCTCCGGCGTCGTGACGTATTCGTGATAGGCGTTCGCGTAGCCCTGCATCAGCACCTGCTCCAGCGGAACATTCAGCACCTGCGCGACGGCACGACGGATCCGCAGCCCCGACGTAATCGTGAATTCGCCTCCCGCGGCGGCCAAATAGAGTTCACCGATGCGAACGAGCTGAATCGGCAATACATTCGGCACCCACGCGACCGGAGGCAGCAGCCCGAGCGGCGCGGCGATCGCCTTGGGAGCCTGCGCATCGGCCAACCAGGCCGGTGCGGGCTGGGACGGATCTCCGAGCGACTCGAGGAACGGGTTGCGCACGCCCTCCGGCACGGGTCCGCCGGGCAGTCCTGGGCCGTCCTCGACGCTGCCCGCGATGAGTGAAACGCCCGCGGCGGCCGGTGCGGTGCGATGCGGTCGGCCGTCGGGCGTGAAAAGACCATCCACGGCGATGTCGGCCAGGTCGATGTAGCAGAGCATCGCGTCGACCGGTCCCGCGAGCGAGCGTGCCCGAGCCAGGGCCTCTTTCGAGGCCAGGTACTGCCGCTCGCCGAGTATCCGGGTGTTCTCGAACTCGTCCTCGGTGGGTCCCGAACCCGGCCGCAGATTCAGATTCGGGGACATGTCACCCGCGTTCGTCTGCGCGAAGGCGGCGACGAACGACGGCTTGCCGTCCAGGTGGCGCACGCCGTGCTCGATGTGCTCGGCGGAGAACGAGGCGTAACCCTTGTTGTCCGAGCTGATCAGACGGTTCGCGTTGGTCATCGAGGTGTTGTGGGTGGCGAACCAGGTGATCGTCGCGACCGTAGCGCCGCCCTTGCGCAGGGCAAGGGCGGTCACCGCGGGATCGATGGCATCGGGGAAGTGTTGCTTGTCCTCGGGCGGGTTGAGTTCCCAGGCCACCCGGGAGCGGTTCACGCTCGCGTTGTGCAGCTCGCCGCGGCCGAGCGCGAGCGAACCGGGGCCGAGGTCGGCGTGCGCGGCGGCGATCGCCTCGACGATCCCGTTCACCTCGGCGTCGTACACCTGCTGCTGAAAGCCGAGGATGGACAGGTTATAGGCGTAGTCGTTGCTGGAGCCGCCGCAGGTCGCGTGCGAATGCGTCGAGGTGAGCAGGACGTTCTGCTCGGTATACAGATCACCGAAGCGCCGGGCCAATTCGGTCAGCACGCCCCGGTGCACGGACTGGAAGATCATGCCGTTCTCGGCGACCACGAAGACGATCCGTCGCCCGGCACTGCCGATGATGAACGCCCTCGCCCGCGGACGCAGGTGAATGCCAGCGGTCTGCTGCTCGAGCTGGGAGTAGCCCATCATGCCGCATTCGGCGGCCGGTCCGGTGATGTCGGAGAGCCCGACGCCGATCTCATACCCGCCGGAATCGGGCGCGGCGCCCGCCGGAACGCCCAGTGCGTCACTGATCCCCGGCACCGTGGCGGCGGCGACCGCAGCCGAACCGATCGCCGTTCCGGCCAGAACAGTTCTGCGCGACACCGGCATGCCCGTCTCCCTTCCGTCCGATGCAGCGAACCACACAACTGGTCACTCGTCCAGTCCAATTTTTTCGGTCCGCGAATTGACTGCGCGCGCGGTGCGCGCTTAACTCCCTTGGGTGTCCTCCCGATTGAGCGTCGAAGAACGACGGGCCCACCTTATCGAGGCCGCGATCGGCCTTGCCGAAAAAAAGGGCGTCGCAGGCGTGACCACGCGCGATGTCGCCCAGGCGGCCGGTGTCTCGCTCGGTGTGGTGCATTACTGTTTCGAAAACAAGGACGCGCTGATGACCGAGCTGGTCAAAGCGTTGTCGATGGAATTGCGCGATTCCGTCGATGCGAACGAAGCGGTTTGGCAAGACGTCGAAAGTGGAAAAGAAGCCCTTCAAAAATTGGTCCGCGCCGGACTGGAACTGATGTGGTTGAACATAGAAGCCACTCCGGAACGACAGCTGCTCACTTACGAAACGACCACTTACGCGCTGCGTGAAGGCGAGCAGACCCCGGCGAAACTCGCGATCGCGCGCGAGCAGTACAACTTCAACGACTCCACCGTCGCCGACATCCTGGAGCACGCACGCGACGCGACGGCCACCCGGTGGTCGGTCCCGGTGCGGACGCTGAGCCGGTTCATGCTCAACGTCATCGACGGTGTCGTGCTGCGCTGGCTGGTGGACAACGACAGCGAAAGCGTACGCGGGCAGCTGGATCTGCTGAGCGAGATGATCACGGGCTACGCCGAGCAGTAGACCGCGGTTCAGCTCCGCGGACGCGGCGCGCGGACGTGGACGGTCGAGCCGGCACACCACCAGGGCACCGCGACCGTGGACTCGATCGCGCCGCTCAATCGCACCAGTAGATCTTCGTGCAGTACCAGCTCGCCGTCCTGCACGGGCAAGGTGAACAGCTGGCGCAGCACGACGCCCAGCGGCTCCGCCGCCCAGGTGGTCCGGCGCCCCGCGTCGACGACCTCCGCGGTGACCGCCTCCGAGACCAGCGGCAGATCGAGCAGAGCCGCCAGGGCCGAAGCGGTTTCGGCGGCACCGACCACCAGGCGGTCCGGCGGCACGGCCAGGCCGAACCACGGCTGATCGAGGACGAACGCGTCGCCCGGATCGACCACGGCGCCGGATAGCGCGCGCACGCGATCGGGCGGCTCGAGGTCGGTGAGATCGAGCACGTTCGCGGCGACGGCAGCGGACAACCGGGCGTGCGTGCGCGAAACAATCTCCGGGACAGTAGTTTTGGACGGATCGGCGAGCGCTTCCAGTAGCGCGGAAGCCAGCTCGCCGGTGATCGCGTCCGGGTTTGCCAGGACGGCACGCAAGGTGCCGGGGTCGACATCCGGCACGGCGAAAACGGGGAGTAGTCCGGCGAATTCAGTGTCGCCGGGATGACCTAACAGCCCCAGCGGGGTGCCGTCGATCCGTGCGTATTCGCGCAGCCACCACGCGGTGTAACCCTCGGCGTCGGCCAGCAGGCGGCGTGTCCGCGGCGTTGCCGCCAACTGCCGCAACGCCTCCGCCCACGCGGTGTCGTCCACCAGGTCGAGGTCGCGGACCGCGGCCAGCTCCGGCGGATCGTCCGGCAGCGTCGACCACCAGCGTTCCTCGTCGGCCAGATCGTGGTCCGGTCCGGTCGGATCGGCCTCGACGATCACGCTGAAATCCCAGCCCACGCCGATGGCGCGCAGCGCGTCCGCGCCGTAACGATCCACCAGCTCGGGGTCGACCGTCCCGAACGGCGCGTCCGGCACCAGCAGGTCACGCAACGGCGCACCGGGCAACAGCAGCTCGTCGGCGGGCAGCGCTTCGCCCTCGGTGCCGGGCAATTCGAGCAGCCCGAGCCAGGACGGCAACGCGGCCGGGTCGGCGTGCGCGGCGAGACGCAGGACCGCGTCGGCGGTGTCGGGATCGCCGGGGTGGTCCTCCAGCTCGGCGCGTAGCGCCGGATCGCTCAATAGTTCCTCGGCGGTGGCCGACCGCGCACCGAGCCGCGCCAGCAGCGGATGCGCTGCGTCCGGATGCACGAGCCTGGCCCAGTGCACCGGGATCGCGATTTCGAGGTGGTCGTCCAGCACCACTGTGCGCGGACCGGTGACGAGCCTGCCGTCGGCCAGCGGCACCGCCAGCGCGCCGAGTTCTTCCGCCGCGAGTGGATCGACCACGAAGGGCTCCAACGCCGCGTAGAACGACCGCCACCACTCCGGAGGCCGCTCCAGCCCGCTCGACAGCTCCGCGAGCCGGGCCAATCCGATCCGGTGCACGTCCAGCACGCCCATGGCCTCGGCCTGTGCCCGCCCGGAGAGCTCAGGGATCACCAACGGACCGACCACATCCGCGAGCAGCGCGGCCAATTCGGCGGTCAGACCGGTGAAAGCGGATGCGCGGGTAGGGACCGCGACGTCAAGGGACGGAGCGGGTCCGCCGGCGGACACGTCGCGCGGCTCGGCGGCGGTCGGCGCACCGCCATCCCAAAGGGTTTCGTCGGCGGTGGCGGGAAGCCCGCCGTCGAACACTTCGTGATGGCCGGCCAAGACGGGAAGCCACGGGCGGTTCTGCAATTCGCGGATCAGAGCTTCGCGGATCAGACCGTCGGCCTCGCTCCGCGCGAAACCGGGCGCGGGGACCAGCACGAGGCGGTCGCGCGGCGGCAGAGCGCGGGCGAAATCCGCATAGCCTTCCGCCAATTCGCCCAGACGGGCGCCGGGCAACGTTCTCCGGCGATCCGGTTGCATCGCGATATCGGCGATGAGCAGTGCGGGCAGCGACAGTTCCTCATCGGACCTGGTCGGCGCCCGGAGCACGTCCGCGGCCGCGGCCACCGGCTTGCCGTCGCGCACCGGCAGCAGCCAGCGGGCGCGCGGCGTGCGGTACTGCCACCAGGTCCGTTGTTCGCTGCCAGGGCCGTCGACGTACACCTCGTGCATGCCGTCGCCCATGTCCTCGGCGCTGCTGACGAATTCGTCCGTGCCGATGCGGATGCACTGCAAGGCGGGCAGTTCCAGCAGCAGGTCGACTGCTTCCGCGCGCATCGCCGCCAACAGTGCGTCGGCGTCCACGTCCTCGCGCAGGCGCAGCACGATCTCGGTGTCCACACCATCGGCGGGTCGCGCCTGGACAGGCCAAGCCAACCGCAGCACCGGAGGGGCGAATTCGCCCTTTTCGACGGAGGGGACCCGGATCTCGTTCCGGTGCAGGGCGTCCTTGGTCCGCGCGCGGGAAAACCGCAGCGATCCCGAGGTCGAACGCACCTCGAGGTCGTCGCTCACCGCGAGCACCGCGGTGAATCCCACGCCGAACCGGCCCACCGTGCCGGTCTCGGCCTTTCCGGACGCGCGCAGGGCGGTCAGCGCGTGCACGCCGGAAACGTCCAGCGGCGCACCGGTGTTGCCGACGTGCAGATCCCGGCCGTCGAGCCGGACGACAAGGCGACCGGCGATACCCGCCTTACCCGCGGCGTCGGCCGCGTTCTGCGCCAACTCGGTGAGCAGCCGGTCGCGGTAGCCCGCGCGCACCAGGTCGTTCTCGGTGGCGGCGTCCTCACGCAACCGCGTCGGCGAATCGCGCCATGCGGCGAGCACTGCCGTGCGCAGCGTCCAAGTGCCGAACGGATCGGCGGCCCCGGTCAGCTCCGCGGCGATGACGGGAACTCCGGCCGCGCCTCGGACCCACCGGCCTCATCGATGCCCGAATCAGCCTGCGCACCGGACTCTTCGATTCCGGTCGGCTCGCCGATCGGGGTCTCGGTGGCACCCGATTCCGATCCGGAAGCGGGCTCCGACCGAGCCTCGACGACGGACTGGACGGCCTCCGTCCCGGCCGCGGCCGATTCAGCCGGATCGGCACGGGGAGAATCCGATTCGACTGCGCTCGATACGACGTCGTTCGGCGAGGTCGTGCTGGGCTGCACCGAGTCCGACTCGATTGCAGGCCATTCCGGCGCGGTTGCGGCGGGCTCGACCGAAGTCTGCGACGGATCCGCGGAGGATTCGACTGCCTCCCCTGCCGGGGCGGTGGCGCTCTCCGTGCCAGCTGAGTTGCCAGCGAATGACGCTGGGCCGCTTTCGCCACCGGCAGCGGGATGGGACGAGACGGTCGTGCCGGGCTCCTCGTCGGCGGTCTCCCCCACACTGCCGGTGTCGATCGTCACCACGCCCGACTCGTCGCCAGCCGGCTCACCAGGCACGGCAGTGTGGTCCGCCGCACTAATGGGACCGTCGACGGCCGTGGATTCCGAACCGTTCTCGGGCGCTGCACTCGATTCGGCAACCGCTTCAGCGGAATCGCTTCCGCCATCTTCCGCGCCGGTCACCGCGTCAGCGAGAACGTCCAGTTGCAATACGTCGGCAGCCGCGGCCTCGGCTTCTGGTTCCGCACCGTGTTCCTCGGGCGCGGCACTCGCTTCGCCGAGCACGGCAGCGGAATCGCCTCCGTCATCTTCGCTCTCGCCGGCCACCGCATCCGCGAGGACGTCCAGTTCGGATACGTCGGCAGCCGCGGGCTCGGCGACGGTATCGCGCTCGGTCGCGGCGTCACCTCCGACAACGCCGACGCTCTCGGCCACAGCCGCTCTGGAGGCATCCTCCGCCTGCTCGGCGGCAGCGACGGATCCATCACCCACAACCTCGACCGGATGCTCGCCCCCGGCTTCCGCGGGCTCGGTGGAATCCTGCTCGGAGACGCGTGACGCGGACTCGGCGCGCTCCGGCTCGAGCGAGATCATCTCGATCGCCGCATCGTCGTACGCCTCGTACAGCGGGGAGCCGCTGCCGCTGGGCACCTCCGTGTCGGAATGGGCGCCGCAGCCGTAGCCGGTATGGACCACGCGCCCGTCAGCGCCCATGGCGTTGCCGCACACGCCGAACGCGGCGCGCAGCGACCCGGCCAGCGGCAGATAGAAGCCGCAGGTTCCGCAGGTGGCCGGTGCGGCCTTGGCCATCTCGGAGTCGGGGCCGTACTCGGCGTACCAGCGCCCGGCGGCCTCCTCGCGGCCTTCCTTGCTCATCACCTTGGTGCGGCCGAGGCCGACCTCGTAGGCGACTTCGTCGACGACCGGATCGCCGGTCGCGACATAACCGGGCACCAGGCGCGGATCGCCGACAGGAGGTGCGAGCAGATCCCCGGGCGCGAGGTCACCGGGCCGAACCCGCTGCTCCCACGGCACGAACTCGGGCGCGACCAAGGCATCCGGCCCGGGCAACAGTGCCGACTCGCTGACCGTCGCGTAATCGGCCCCGGGCGGGGCGGCCACCACGACGGCCCATTGCCAGCCGCGATAGCCGGGCAGCGTGGCTTCGAACCGGTGCGTCGCCGAACTCTCGTCCTCGGCGATCACCCCCAGGTACGCCCCGACCGCCACCGGTTCCAACTCCAGGAGCGCACGGCGGGCCAGGTCGACGGCATCAGCCAGAATCGGCCGCATGCCGGACTCCGAAACAGAAACTGCGCTCACGGCCTACATTTTGCCGTATGAATCGCAGTCGGCGTCGGTTGGCCATCGGTGTGCTGGTCGGTCTGCTCGTCGTGGGGGGATGCAGCGCCGCCGAGAACCCGGCAGCCAGGATGAACATCGAGGTAGTCGGCACCAGACCGCACGATCGGCAGGCGTTCACCCAGGGACTGGAGGTCGACGGCGACATCCTCTACGAAGGCACCGGCCTGGCCGGAGCGTCGAGCGTGCGCGCGTCGCGGCTGACCACCGGCGAGGAGCTGGCCAAGGCGGAATTGCCCGCGCCTTACTTCGGGGAGGGCATCACCCTCGCCGGTGCCACCCTGTGGCAGCTCACCTGGCGCGACGGCGTGGCCATCGCCAGGGACCCGGCCACGCTCGCCGAACGCGGCAGAGCACGCTACGACGGCGAGGGCTGGGGCCTGTGCTCCGGGGATGGGCGGCTGGTGATGAGCGACGGCACCGACCGGCTCACCTTCCGTGATCCGGTCACCTTCGCCGCGACCGGAACGGTCACTCTGACCAGCTGGAACAATGCCCGCCTCAACGAGCTCGAATGCGCGGCGGACGGGTCGGTCTACGCCAACGACTGGCCCACCGACACCATCCTGCGCATCGACCCGGAGTCCGGCCAGGTCTTGGCGGCCATCGATGCCACCGGTTTGCTCCCCGCGACCGCGCGGGCCGGCGCTGACGTGCTCAACGGTATCGCCCAACTGCCCGGTACCGACCGGTTCCTGATCACGGGCAAGAACTGGCCGACCATGTTCGAAGTCCGCTTCACGCCGGTTCGAGGACGGGACCGCACACGCCGCCACGGAGCGCGAGTGAACGCCCAGCGCGGGAGTACGCCAGAATTGGAGGTGTGACTACTCCCCGCGAGCCCTCCGGTCCCGACCGTGATCGGTGGGAACGCGAGGAGTCCCCGCCCTTCGACCGGCACCCGGGCTTCGACCGCTACCCGCCGCCCAACGCGCCGCGTCGCCGCAGGCCACTGCCACCGCTGGAACCGGAAGCACGGCGCGGCCCGCGCCACGACCAGCCGGGATCACCGGCGCCGGGCCGACGCGACGAAACGCCGCGCACCCCCGAATATCCGCCGACCAACCGCTTGCCGCGCGGAAACGACACCGAGCGGCCGGAGTCCTCCGATCGCACGCCTCGTCGCGTTTTCCCGCGTCGCGCGCAACCACCCCGTCACGCCGAGCCGCCGAGCCGCGCCGAACCCGACTATCCCGAGACCCTCGTCCACGAGCAGATCGAACCCGACGAAGCCACGACTCAACAGGGCGAGCAACGTGTCCCCCGCAAGCTCACCGTCACCCGCGTGGCCGCCATGCGCGGCAGGGAACTCACCGAAAAGGGCATCGCGACCTTCCAGCGCGCGGCCAAGGCCGACGGCGCGGACAAGTCCGGACTCACGGCACTCACCTACGCGACCATGGCGAACTTCGCCCTCGACGCGGCCATCGCGGTGGCACTGGCCAACACCTTGTTCTTCGCCAGCGCCACAGCGGAGAGCAAGACGAACGTCGCGCTGTACCTGCTGATCACCATCGCGCCGTTCGCCGTGATCGCACCGCTGATCGGTCCGATGCTCGACCGCCTGCAGCGCGGCCGCCGACTGGCGCTGGCCACCTCGTTCGCGCTACGAGCGGTGTTCGCGGTGGTCCTGATCGTCGAGTTCGACACGTGGGGGCTGTATCCGCTCGCCCTGTGCATGATGATCGGCAGCAAATCGTTCTCCGTGCTCAAGAGCGCGGTGACGCCACGCGTGCTGCCGCCCGACATCGATCTGGTCCGCACCAACTCCCGGCTCACGGTGTTCGGTTTGGTCGGCGGCACCATCGGCGCCGGATCGCTGGCCGGGCTCGCCGCCGCCATCGCGGGCTCCAACGGCGCATTGGTCTTCGCCGTGCTGATCGCCTGCGCCGGCACGTATCTGAGCCTGCGCATCCCGTCCTGGGTCGAGGTCACCGAAGGTGAGGTGCCCGCGACGCTGAGCTATCACGGCGCCGACGCGCACACCGAGGTGCTCTCGTCCGGCAAAGAGTCGGCGGTGCCACCGCGCAAGCGCAGGCAACCGCTCGGCCGCGCGGTGGTGACCGGGCTGTGGGGCAACGGCGCCATCCGCGTGCTGACCGGGTTTCTCACCTTCTACGTCGCGTTCGTCGCCAAGGCGACCGAGCACCGCCCGGTGCAGCAGGCCGCCATGCTCGGCGTGGTCGGCGCGGCCGCGGCGATCGGCAATTTCGCCGGCAACGCCACCGGCGCCCGGCTCAAGCTCGGCAAGCCGTCGCTGATCGTGCTCGGCTGCACCGCGGCGTGCGCGTTCGTCGCGCTGTTCGCGACGTTCGCGAACAATCTGCTCGGTGCGGCGGTCGCCGCCCTGGTCGCGGCCGCGACGAGCGCGCTGGCCAAGGTGTCGCTGGACGCCGCGATCCAGGACGACCTGCCACCCGAGTCGATCGCTTCCGGCTTCGGGCGGTCGGAGACCGTTCTGCAGCTCAGCTGGGTTGTCGGCGGGGCGGCGGGCGTACTGCTGCCGACCGATTACTGGAAGGGCTTCGCGGTGATCACCGCGATTCTCGTGATCGGCTTGGTGCAGACTTTCGTGAGCTTCCGAGGACACTCGCTGCTGCCCGGCCTCGGCGGCAACCGTCCGCAGCACGCGGAGCAAGAGGTTCCGGCGTCCCGGCCGCACGGGCACCCGGCGAGCACACCCCGTGCGCACGGCCACGCGCCGCGGCGCGGCAGCGACACCACACGCATCCAACGAGGGCAAGGAGACCCGATCTGGTGAGCAAGCTCAACGCACGCACGATCGTCGCGCTGGTCGCGGCCGCCCTGCTCGTGCTCACCGTCGCCTTCGTCGGCGTGCTGGCGGTGCTGATCCGCAACGCCGACGAACCGGATGTCACCCTCACCGCATACGCGCACGGCGAAACGGTCACCGTACGGCCGTTCAGCTACTGCGCGGTGACCATGCAGAATTGCAGCATTCTGCCCGCGGACACCGTGGAAGGCACGCTTTTCGCTACGCTGACCTGCGCTCCCGACACGCCGGACTGCCACCGCGGCCGCACTGTCGAACTGGAGGTACCCGCGGGCTATCCCCTTCAGCTATCGCTGCCGAAGCAGGTCGCCGACGCTCCCTGGCTGGCCCAGCTGGTCTACATCCTGCCGTCCGGCGAGAAGGTCGACCGGGTGATCAGCCGCAACGACTACCCCGACCGCGCCCTCGCGCTCACCATCGAGTCGAAACCCGAGCCCGACCTGCGCCTCATCGGCGTCGAATTCCAACTCCCGATCCTCGCCCGCGACGAAACGGGCAAGGAGTTCTACCTGCCGCACGCCACTTGGTCGATCAGCACGGCGTAGGCGGAATTCTGCCCGCCGCGGTCTCGTCGGCAACCCTTTTCGGGTCGGACCCTTACCGCGCTGCCGGACTTGCCGGTCAGCTCGAACGTTTCGCTGTGATCGCAGTCCGGACCAAGCGGCCGACCGCGTCGATGCGCTCCGAGGTGCCGCTGCCGCCGACTTGCACCACCGTGATGATGACCGCCGTGAAGATGGCTTCCAGCGCCATCGCGGTATCAACGGGATCGAGATCTTCGGCGATGTCCCCCGCCTGCTGACCGGCGCGCAGCGAGGTTTCGAGCGCTTGCCGAATCCGTGGCGGTACGGGACCGCCGACCAGTCGAGCGAGCAGTCCCGGCTCTCGCCCTGCGAGTACGCGATGCACCAGCGGGTAGGCGGCGAGTCGCGTCACGAACCGCCTGACGGTCTCCTGCCAGTAAGCGGCGTCCATCGGACCCTGCTGGGTCAGCGCCTCGTCGAACAGTTGAGCGACATCCCGATCGAACGCGGCGACGAAGAGCGCCTCCTTGTCCGCGAAGTGGAAATACACCGCCGACGGCGCCAAACCCAGTTCCCGTGCCACCGCCGCGACCGATGTGTTGCGGAAACCTTGATCGGCGAACCGGCGTGTGGCGACGTCGAGAATCGACCTCCGCGTCTGCTCTCCGCGTGCCGTGGTGGACGTCGTCTCGGGTGATGACACCACTGCACAGTATCGCGGCGCTCACTCCCGTAGAGAAAAGTTCATTTGAATGATTTCGTCAATTCGTCAGTTACAGTGGACGTGGACGTTCCACCGCCTCCGAAAGGACCACCCCCGTGTCCCTATCGATCCCCGATCAGCCCCTCACGTCCGCTCATCCGTCGACACCGAACCGGCGTCAGGTTCTCGCGATGATGGCCGCCGCATCCGCCGCCGTGCCCGTCCTACGCAGCACACTCGGCGCCCAGGCCGCCGCGGCCCCGGCATCGCGACCGAACATTCTGGTACTGATGACCGACCAGGAGCGTGCGGATATCGTTCTGCCCCCGGGTTTCACGCTGCCCGTCCGCGCCGGACTGGACGCCACCGGCGTGCGGTTCGCCATGCACCACTCGCCGACTGCCCCGTGCTCGCCGGCACGATCAGCGTTCTTCACCGGATTGCAGGCTCCGGTCAACGGCATGACCGACAACGTCCGCGGCAATGACCTGATGGGTGCGGCACTCGGACCGATGCAAGCGTGGAGCCCCAACCTCGACACCACGATCCCCACTCTCGGGACGGTGCTGAAGAAATCCGGCTATCGCACCGCCTACATCGGGAAATGGCATCTGTCCGAACCCGTCGGTGCCGACAGCACCGCGCTGTCGGCCTACGGATTCGACGAGGCCTACGACATCCTGTCCGGTGGCGGCCCGAACGAGGGCACACACGAGGACCCCGGCGTAGTCCAGAACGCCGTAGATTGGCTACGGCGACACGGCAACGACCCGGAACCGTGGCTGTGCGTGGTCAGCATGGTCAACCCGCACGACATGATGTATTGCCCGCGTTTCTACCGGCTCGAGGACGTCCCCGACTACGGCGCCGATATACCGCCGAACTTCGAATCCGACCTGTCGACCAAGCCGCAAGTGCAGACGGTCTGGCGCGCCATGAACGAGGTCGTCGGCGGCCTCATGCCCAACGAAGTCGACTCCCCCCTGGGACGCAGGCAGTGGCGGCAATGGGGCAATTGGTATCTGGAGTTGTTGCGCCGCACGGACCAATTGCTCGGCACGGTCCTCGACACGTTGCACGGCAGCGGCGGCGCGGACAACACCGTCGTGGTCCGGGTCGCCGATCATGGCGAACTCGGTGGCGCGCACGGACTACGGCAGAAGGGAGCGATGATCTACCGCGAGAACAACCGCGTGCCTCTGGTCATCTCCGACCCCAGAAACCCCGCGACGCACGGAAGCACCACCACCGCACTGACTTCGCACGTCGACCTGGTGCCTACCCTCGCCGCCTTGGCCGGTGCCAACGCCTCCGACAGCGGCCCGGTCGTCGGCAGAGACCTCACCCCGCTGCTGGCCAACCCCAATGGCATCGTCCGCGACGCCGTTCTCGTCACCTCCGACGCCAAATCCAGTGGTGGCCAGGTACTCGGAGTCAAATACTGCCTGCGCGGCGCGATCACACCCCGCTACAGCTTCGCCCGCTACTCGACACCCCAACAGATAGCCGGGCCACGTAGCGAATTCGACTACGAACTCTACGACCGCCGGCAAGATCCCCTCGAAATGCACAACCTCGCCCACCGCGGCGGTGCGGCGGCACTGGTCGAGGAGATGAACGACCTCGTCGATTCGCTTGTCGCCCAGGAACTGCGGAGTCTTTGATCAATAGATCCACACCAGCGACGCGGTAGCCGCACACTCGAGCACACGGCACCGCTCCGAATTTCGAGCGAAGCGAGACCCGGAATTACCCGGCTCGCGTCCGAGTGGCCGCTGCGTCCGCGACGAAGTCGCAAGCGGCGGTTGCCCGGACGCGAACCTAGTGGTCCAGTTCGCGCGCCACGGCTCGGACGACCTCCGAGATGCGCTGCGCGGTCTTGCGATCCGGGTACTTGCCCTTGCGCAGGTCGGGCTGCACCTTCGCCTCGAGCAGGGTGATCATGTCTTCGACCATGCCGTGCAACTCGTCGGGGGTGTGCCTGCGGGCAGGAGGTTCCTTGCGCGCGTTGCGTTCCTGGCCCTGCCGGACCGACGGCGGCGCCTCCAGCAGCTTGAGACTCAGTGCCTGGGGGCCGCGACGCCCCGCGGCCATGCCGAACTCGACGCGCTGCCCTGGCTTGAGGCCCTCGACGCCCTGGGGCAGCGCGGACGAGCGGACGTAGACGTCCTCACCCTCGTCCTGGGAAAGGAAGCCGAAGCCCTTTTCGACGTCGTACCACTTCACCCTGCCGGTCGGCACTGCGCTCACCCGTTCATCATCGAAAACTCGGACCCCTACGGCCCGAGCACATCCGTCTGCCGGTCCGGTCCCGCGACCGGCCCTTTTCCTGTGCGAAAAGAACGCGCCCAGCACGATTGCGGGACGCGATTGCTATCGAGTCTACCCCGGCAGCAATAACGCAAGCACATCAGTTTTACCGTCGAGCCGTGACGAACTCTTCCACTCCGACTCCTTCCAGGGGCGCGCCGCGGCGCCGTGGCGATTGGTTGCTGCGGCTCGCGCTCTGCCTGTTCGCGCTGGGATTGCTGGCGATCGTCGCCATCTTCGCGACCCCGATACTGACCGACGGCGAGCCGGGGCTGTGGCTGTATTTCGGCGCCCTGCTCGCGCCGCTCGGGTTCCTCCTCGCCCTCGTGTTCGCGCTGCGTTCCGGCCGGAGGTCACGCTGAACCGGAGGTTGCGCCTCCGGCGCGCCACACCGGTCACCCGGCGCGATCGTTACCCACGCAGGGGTGTGATCCTCGTCACATTACGAGAGGATCACGGGCCGATTACGGCGCATCACCGCCGCGACGGCGGTTCCTCTAGCTGCAGCAAGGCGCTTTACGGTGCTCGAGATCGGGTCGAGACCGGTCCGTACACGCCGGTTACCAAATAGTGATTTTTCCCGCGGTTCGTCGTACCGTCTTACCCAGCCGGGACACCCGGCAACCACCGGCCCGCCGCACCGAACCTTGCCCCGCGGGTACCGGACCCCGACGCAAACGTAAGGGGCGAGGGCGGAACGGACGACCTCTCAGTCCGAACCCGAACCGAAGACGTCGCAGGTGCGCCGAGAGGAAGACGAACCCGATATGAGTGGACGCCATCGCAAGCCAAGCTCGACCGGCCGCACGGTAGCCAAGGTTGCCGTCACCGGAGCCATCATCGGCACCGCCGGTGTGGCATTCGCAGGCAACGCCAGCGCGGCACCCGACTCCGACTGGGATCGACTCGCTCAGTGCGAGGCCGGCGGCAACTGGGGTATCAACACCGGCAACGGTTTCCAGGGCGGGCTGCAGTTCTCGCCGAGCACCTGGCGCGCCCACGGCGGCCAGGAGTACGCCGCCTCCGCCAACCAGGCCAGCCGCGAACAGCAGATCGCGGTCGCCGAAAAAGTCCTCGCCTCGCAGGGCTGGGGCGCTTGGCCCTCCTGCTCGTCCAAGCTCGGCCTGAGCAGCGCGCCGACGCCGCGCACCGCGCCCGCCACCACCGAGACCCCGAATTGGACCCCAGCGCCGCAGGCCGCTCAGTCCGCGCCGCAGGCTCAGTCCACGCCGCAGGACAGCACCCAGCAGCTCTTCACCGCCGTCGACCGCGCTCTCGAGGTGGTCCAGGCCCAGGGCGTGCAGGTGCCCAAGGAAGCCCTCGACTTCCTCAACGCCGCCAAGTCGAGCGGAGTCACCCTCGACCCCGCGATCGTGAACTTCTACGAGGCGAACAAGGGCCTGCTCCCTTCCTGACCGCCACGCTTGTGCAGAAGGGCCCCGCATCAACGAGGATGCGGGGCCCTTCTCCGTTGTCGCGAACGTTCCGGCGCGCTCAGCGGTTGATCACCGTGTTCGGGTGCATGTAGGGCAGCTGCTCGGCAGGGACCGGAAACTCGGTGTCCTCGCCGTAGGGCGAGAGACCACCGGAGCGGGCCGAAGAGAGCTCGGTGACCGCATGGTCACCGTCGCCGACCTTCGGCCAGCCGTTGTCGACATAGGGTTTCTTCGATTTGTTCACCACGGCCCCATTCTGGCACGGCCGCCGGTGTCCACGTGGTGCAGCCCGCAGCGTGCACCTGTCCCGTCCTGACCTGGGCGGGCGGTCGGCAGGCACCGTAGGCTGGATCGGATGACCGCGACCGACTCCCTCGCCGGATGGCTCGGTGGCCGCAGTGATGCCCAGCTCGTCACGCTGTTGCAGCTTCGGCCGGACCTGGCCGTGCCGCTGCCCTCCTCGATGGCCGTGCTCGCCGCCCGCACCGAGCAGCGCGCCTCGGTGCTGCGCGCCACGGAAAACCTGAACACACTCGAATTCGCCATCCTGGAAACCCTTGCGCTGCAGGGCGTGCGCACCCCTGGCGATGCTCCGCCGCGCAGTGCAGACCTGCACGTGCAGCTGAGCGAACGGGTGCCGGCCGCCGCGATCGACGAAGCGCTCGAGCGCCTGACCGCACGCGCACTGGTATGGCTCGACGACGAGCAGCGGTGGCGTCTGATCCCTGCGGCCGCCGAGGCCCTGCCGTGGCCGATCGGCAGCGCGACCGAGATTCCCGACGCACTCACCGAACCCGAGGTGGTCGCCGCCCTCGCCGAGCTCGCTCCTGCCGAACGGGCCCTGCTGGACAAGCTCGCCACGACCGGCCCACGCGGGCGCACCAGAGACGCCGCACCGGGCACTCCCGCCGATCGCCCCATTCAGCGGCTGCTCGCGAGGAGGCTGCTGCACTGGATCGACGACGAGACCGTCGAACTGCCGGTCACGGTCGGCCAGGTGCTGCGCCGGGAACCGATCACCCACCCCCATGCGCTGACCCCACCGCAGCCGCGTCCGACGAAACAGGCACCCGCCGAGGTCAACGCCGTCACGGCGGGCGAAGTGGGTGAGCTGCTGCGGCACTGCGCCGACGTGCTGGAGGTACTCGGCCAGACGCCCGCCCCGGCTTTGCGCGCAGGCGGACTGGGTGTGCGGGAGCTGCGCCGCATCGCCAAGCAGGCCGGCGTCGACGAGCCGAGGGCCGGTTTGCTGGTCGAACTGCTGGCGGCGGCGAAACTGCTGGAGAAGGGTTTGCCGGACCCGCCACCCGACTTCGATTCGACCGAGGACTTCTGGGCGCCGACCCCCGCGGTCGACGCATGGCTCCAGGCGACGCCCGCCCGGCGCTGGGCCACCCTGGCGCTCACCTGGCTCGACTTGGACCGGATGCCATGGATGATCGGCATGCGCGATGCCAACGACAAGCCGCTGGCGGCGCTGTCGCTGGAGCTGCGCACACCACAGGCACTGCACGACCGGCGCGCGATCCTCAGCCTGCTCGCGGAATATCCGTCCGGCACAGCGCTGGACCCGGCGGACATCGGCCGGGTGCTGGCGTGGCGGCAGCCGCGCAGGCGGCGCAATTTCCGGCCGGAGGTGATCGAGCAGACCCTGGCCGAGGCCGCGGCGCTCGGTTTCGTCGGCCGCGGCGCGCTCGGCTCACCGGCGCGGGCACTGCTGCGCGGGGCGGCGACCAACGTGACCGACGCCGAGGCGGAGATGGAGGCGGCGCTGCCGGAGCCGGTCGATCACGTGCTGGTCCAAGCGGATCTGACGGTGATCGCCCCCGGGCCGCTGACCACGGACCTGCAGCATGGCATCGCCCTGGTCGGCGACGTCGAATCGGCCGGTGCGGCAACGGTGTATCGGATCAGTGAGTCCTCGGTGCGCCGCGCCCTCGACTCCGGCATGACCGCGGCGGAGCTACACGCCTTGTTCGCCAAGCATTCCCGGACGCCGATCCCGCAGGCCCTCACCTATCTGATCGATGACGTGGCGCGGCGGCATGGTCAGCTGCGGGCGGGAATGGCACAGTCGTTCCTCCGCACCGACGACCCGGCGCTGCTCGCACAGGTGTTGTCCGCGCCGGTGGCGAGCGCGCTGGCGCTGCGATCCATCGCGCCGACCGTCGCCATCGCCCAAGCACCGCTGAGCGAAGTACTGGAACAGCTGCGGGCGGCCGGTTTCGCGCCCGTGGGCGAGGATTCGGCGGGCGCGATTGTCGATCTGCGCCCGCGTGGCGCACGTATCGCGGTGCGACCGGCCGCGCGGCAGCCGTATCGCCCGACGCCGCCCAGCGCCGAGCAACTGGAATCGCTGGTCGCGGAACTACGCGCGGGCGAACGTGCCGCGAGCGCACGATCAGGTCACGCGGTGCGCCCGGACGGCACCCGGACCAATACCGCGGCGACCCTGGCCCTGCTCCAGCTGGCGGCGCGGGTGCGGCGGTCGGTGAACATCGGCTACGTCGATGCCCAGGGGGTCGCCACGCAGCGGGTGGTCGAGCCGTTGAAGGTGGGCAACGGGCAGTTGGACGCGCTGGACCCGGTGACCGGCGCGGTCCGGCACTTCACACTGCACCGGATCGCGTCGGTTGCCCTGTTGGAGTGATCAGTTCTTCGGCTTGGCCGTGCAGAAGGTCGCCTTGGGGTCGGTTTCGATGACGCGGAAGCCGTCGGCATCCGCACCGCACAGCAGTTCGTCTGCCTCACCGTCGATCCGCTTCACCACGCGGAAGGTCGCTTCCGCGGAACCGCAGTCGACGTGCTTGTACCCGGTCGCGCTGCTCTCGTTGTAGCAGCGGCCTTCCTTGAAGTTCGGCGCCAGGCACAGGAAGGCGGTGGTGCCACCGCCCACGGTCTCCTCGTAGGAGGTGTAGTCGGCGGCGCAGTCGGTCTTCTTGTCGTAGGACTGCGCGACCTTGTACACGGCCTTGTCCGACGAGCAGTCGACCGGCTCGGTCTTGGAATCGACCGCCGAGCCCTCGATGACGTTGATGCAGTCGCCGACCTTGGCCTTGGCCGTGTCGGACTTGCCCGCGTCCTCGATCAATGAACATCCGGCAACCGTGACCACCACCGCGGCCACCGCGACGAGGGCGAGCACAATGCGTGCCAGCAGCCTCGCTCCTGGAACCTTCACCTGTAAACCTCTCTCACCGAACACGTTCACCGGTCGTGAACGCGGTGAGGATACCCGCCCGACCACGGCGGCCGCATCAGCCGGATGGGTATCCAACCGCGGCACGGCGGGCTACATGTACAGCCCGAGGAGCCCTAGGAGGGACAGACCGATGATGTTCGGCACCAGACGGCCGAGCAATTGGAACGCAGAGTAATTCACTAGCAATGCCTTTCGCATTTCACCGGCTGGACCTTTGTCCAGCATGCGGTTTGTGTCGCTGCGCGAGACCGAGTCGTTACGCTTGGTCGGTATGACGGTCCAGGACGTCGCGAACGACCTGTACGGATTGGCTCCCGCCGAGTTCGTCGCCGCTCGCGCGGATCGCGTCGCAGCGGCGAAGGAGGCGGGCGACAAGCAGCTCGCGACCGCGATCGGCAAACTGCGCAAACCCACCCTGTCCGCGTGGACGGCGAATCTGCTCGCCCGCGCGGCGCCCGACGACGTGGAAGCCCTGTTGCGGCTCGGCGCGGCGCTGGCCGCGGCACAGCGAGAGCTGTCCGCCGAACAGCTGCGCAGCCTCACCGCCCAGCGGCAGCAGCTGGTCAACGCGCTGGCCAAGAAGGCGGGCGCGCTGGCCGCCGAACACGGGCACCCGGTGGGCGATGGCGTCGTGCGGGAGGTCGGCCAGACATTGACGGCCGCCCTCGCCAAACCAGACGTGGCCGAGCGGCTGCGCACCGGAACGCTCGCCACGGCGGCGAGCTACGAAGGCTTCGGGCCGAGCGGGCCGAATCTGCTCGCGGTGCCCGAACCGGCGACACCGCGCCGGGCGCCGACGGAGCCGAAGGCGGACGACAGTGCGCGCCGAGAACTGGAGGAGGCGCAGGAAGCACTGGAATCCGCCCGTGCGGAGCGGGATTCGGCGCAATCAACGCTCGACGACGCAACGCGGGCACTGTCCGACGTGGACGCGCGCGTCGCCGCGTTGCGCGACGAACTCACGCATGCCGAAGAGCAGCGGCAGTTCCGCAAGTCGGCCGAGCGGTCGGCGAAGGAGCACCTGCACACCGCACAACGCCAGCTGGATCGGGCCGAACGCAGGGTGACGAAAGCGCGCCAGCGCGTCGCCGACGCCTGATAACCCGCACTCAGTCCCGCAGTGCCTCCGGGAACAAATACTCCTCCGGCGGCGGCTCGGTGCGGTTGAGCCACGCGTCGAAGAAGCCGGTCAGGTCCATGGGCGACCTGGACTGCACGAAAGCGCGGAACTCCGGCATGGAGGCATTGCCGTAGGCGTGTGCCGCGAGGAAGTCGCGCACAGCGGAGAAGAACACCGCGTCGCCGATCTGCTTGCGCAGCGCGTGCAAGAAGATCGGGCCACGGTAGTAGACCGAGGTGAATTCGTAACCGGCACCGGGGTTTTCCAGCGGAACGCGCCAGAACTTCTCATTGTCGCGGTACTTGCGGATGGTTTCGCGGTAGTTCTCGTCGACGTTCTCGCCTTCGATCCGCTCCGGCCACAGGTAGTCGGCGGTGTAGCTGGCGAAGCACTCGTTGAGGCAGATGTCCGACCAGTGGCGCACCGACACCCAGTCGCCCCACCACTGGTGCGCGATCTCGTGTACGACGGTCTGCAGGTCGCTCTTCGGCGCGTAGATGGGGCGGGTCTGGGTTTCCAGGGAGAACTCGATATCGGCGTCCAGGTAGATGCCGCCGGCTGTCTCGAACGGATATGGGCCGTAGAGGTGTTCGGTGAAATCGAGGATCTCCGGCAGCCGCTGCTCGATCTCGCGATGACGGCCTTCCGTGTTCGGCGCGAACGCGCTGATCAGCGGGGTGCCATTGGCACGGCGCTGCTCGAGGTAGTCGAACTTGTCGATGGCGACGGTGGTCAGATAGCCGAGCACCGGCTTGGCGGTAACCCAGCCCACCGTCCGCTTGTCATCGCGCACCACGTTCGCGGTTCGCACACCGGTGGACACCACCTCCCATTCCGCAGGGACCGTAGCGTGCAGCTCGAACGTGGCCTTGTCCAACGGGGTGTCGTTGAGCGGGTACCAGCTCGTCGCCGAGTGCGGCTCGCCCGCGACGAACGCGCCCCCGCTGGGCGCGAAGGTCCAACCCTCGCCCTCGGTGTCCACAGCTGGGCCCGCGTAGTCGACGGTGACGACGAACGGCAGGCCGGGCAGCAGCGGAAGCAGCGGCGTCACGGTCAACTCGTGCTCACCGTTGCGGTCGAACGCGGCGGGCAGGCCGTTCACCGACGCCATGCGCACCTCCGGCCCGGCGAAGTCCAGGTTGAACGTGCGCAGCGCCTGGGTGGCGGTAGCGAAGACGGTGGTGGATCCGGTGAGCAGGCGGCTCGGCGGGTCGTAGTCGATGCCGACGCGGTAGTGCCGCACGTCGTAGCCGCCGTTGCCGTCCAGCGGGTAGTAGGGATCACCCAGGCCGGGCGCGCCGACGAGCGGGTCCGCGGACGAGTCGGCGTTCGCGGGCGGCGACGACGCGGTGACGAACGCGCAGGCGACCGCGGCGCACATCCAGCCGGACAACCTCATACGAACGACCACCCCTCTGCAACCCCACCTCTTTTCGATGCCGACGCACCGACCTCGCAGGATGGTAGACGCTTCAGTCGGCGCTGCCGGTCAACGCCACCGACGCGCCGACACCGAAGATCATCACACCGCCCGCGCCGCCGACCGCCTCCAGCCTGCGCGGCGACCGGGCGAACCAGGACCTGGCCGAGGCGGCCAGCAGTGCCCACGCGCTGTCGGACACCAGCGCGATAGCGAGGAAGACCGTGCCCAGAAGCAGGAATTGCCAGGACAACGAGCCGCCGGCCGGGTCGGCGAAGTGCGGCAGCACCGCGGAGAAGAAGACGATCGCCTTGGGATTGGTGAGCCCGACGATCGCGCTCTGGCGCAGCACCCGCGCATTGGTCGCCGGTTCGACCGGGGCGCCCAGCGCCGCCTGCAACGCCCCGCGCTGGCGAACAGCTTGGATTCCCAGATACATCAGGTACACCGCGCCCGCGAATTTCACCACGGTGAGCGCCAGCGCCGACGCCGTGAGCAGTGCGCCGAGCCCGATCGCGACCAGGACCAACGCGACGTAGACACCCGCGGCGTGCCCGAGCACCGAGAACAGCGCCGCTCGCCGGCCGAGGGTGAGCGCGCGACCGACGGTGAACAGCACGCCGGGGCCCGGCACCACGATGATGACGACTGCGGCGGCGATAAATGCCAGCAAATTGGACGCTGGGACCATCTTTCGAGTGTAGGCATACCCGCAACCGGAAACCGGGAGTTCGCAGCCGGATTCAGGACCCGAGCTCACCCGGCAGCTGGTGCGGATCGAGCAGCAGTCGTTTCGTGGCGGTGCGCCGCACCTTGTCGGCAAGCGCGAGATTGTCGGTGAGCAGCCGCCACTCGACCTCGCTGATCGCGGCGCGGGCGCGTTCGATGACCGAACCGTCGGTGGTGCCCCACGCGATCGGCATGGCGCTCACCGACTGCCAGCGCTCGCCCACCTGCCGCGGCGCCCGGTCCGTGCGCACCGCCACCGAGGGCACCCGCTCGCCCGCCTTGGCCTTGTGGCCGGGCAGCGTGCGGACCTTTCTGGTGACCAGGGCGTAGCGAGGGTCCCGCGTTTCCGGCGTGGACACATCGACCAGGGCGAGGAGCACCACGCCGGACGGATAGGTCTCCGAGACCACCGCCGGAACCAGCGGGCCGTCCGCGTAGAGCTTGTCGATGCTGGAATGCCGCGGCGTCCACAGCGCCACCCACAGCGCGGTCACCGCGCCGAGCGCGAACGCGACCGCGAGCAGATACGCCCAGGTGTGGTTCAGCCAGATCAGGAACGCCGTTCCGGTCGCCGCGACCACCGCGGCGGCGATCGCCATGAGGCGCAGGCGTCGAAGGTCGGCGAAGACTTCGTTGACCGCGTGGGCGTGCCTGCGGTCCACCGCGAATTCGAAGCGTCGCACGCACTCATTCCTAGCACAGCTTGCGGAGGAATTGCCTCCGCTTATCCGATGGCGGGGCCGAGCAAGTCGTCGGCATCCGTGATGCGATAGGCATACCCCTGCTCGGCGAGAAAACGCTGGCGATGTGCGGCGTATTCGGCGTCGAGGGTGTCGCGGGCGACCACCGAGTAGAAATGGGCCTGGCCGCCGTCGTGCTTCGGCCGCAGCAAGCGGCCGAGGCGCTGTGCCTCCTCCTGGCGCGAACCGAAGGTGCCCGAGACCTGCACGGCCACCGACGCTTCCGGCAAATCGATGGAAAAGTTCGCGACCTTGCTCACCACAAGCACCGGGATCTCCCCGCGCCGGAACGCGTCGAAAAGTTCCTCGCGGTCTTTGGTTTTCGTCGAACCCTGGATCACCGGGGCGTCGAGCGCGGCGCCGAGTTCGTCCAACTGTTCCAAGTAGGCGCCGATGACCAGGCTCGGCGCGTCCTGATGTTGGGCCAGAATCGACTCGACCACAGCGATTTTGGTGTGCGCGGTGGAGCACAACTTGTAGCGCTCCTCCGGCTCCGCGGTCGCGTACGACATTCGTTCCGCATCGGTCAGCGTGACCCGGACCTCGATGCACTCGGCGGGGGCGATCCACCCTTGGGACTCGATGTCCTTCCACGGCGCGTCGTAGCGCTTCGGCCCGATCAGGGAGAACACGTCCCCTTCGCGGCCGTCCTCGCGGACCAAGGTCGCGGTCAGGCCGAGGCGGCGGCGGGACTGGAGATCGGCGGTCATCCGGAAGACCGGGGCGGGCAGCAGGTGGACCTCGTCGTAGATGACCAGGCCCCAGTCGCGGCTGTCGAACAGTTCCAGGTGCTTGTACTCGCCCTTGGTGCGGCGGGTGATCACCTGATAGGTGGCGATGGTGACCGGGCGGATCTCCTTGCGTTCGCCGGAGTACTCGCCGATCTCGTCCTCGGTGAGCGAGGTGCGCGCGAGCAGTTCGCGACGCCACTGCCTGCCCGCCACCGTATTGGTCACCAGGATCAGCGTGGTCGCCTTCGCCTTGGCCATCGCCGCGGCGCCGACCATCGTCTTGCCCGCGCCGCAGGGCAGCACCACCACACCGGACCCGCCCGCCCAGAACGAGTCGGCCGCCATCTGCTGGTAGTCGCGCAGATGCCAGCCGTCGGTCACGTAGTCGAGTTCGATCGGGTGGGCCTCGCCGTCGACGTAGCCGGCGAGGTCCTCGGCGGGCCAGCCGATCTTCAGCAGCATCTGCTTGATCCGGCCGCGCTCGGACGGGTGCACCACCACGGTGTCGTCGTCGATGCGGGTGCCGAGCATCGGCGCGATCTTCTTGTGCCGGAGCACCTCCTCCAGCACCGCGCGATCCAGGCTGACCAGCGTCAATCCGTGCGCAGGATGCTTGACCAGCTGCAACCTGCCGTAGCGCGCCATGGTGTCGACCACGTCGACCAACAGTGGCTGCGGCACCGCGTACCGGGAGAAACTGACCAGCGCGTCCACCACCTGCTCGGCATCGTGCCCCGCCGCCCGCGCGTTCCACAGCGCCAGCGGCGTTACCCGGTAGGTATGCACATGCTCCGGCGCCCGCTCCAACTCGGCGAACGGCGCGATCGCCTGCCGCGCCGTATCGGCCAACTCGTGGTCGACCTCCAACAGCAGCGTTTTGTCACTCTGCACAATCAGCGGACCGTCGGTCACAGTCCCTCCTCGTATCGATTCCCCGCCATTCTCCCCGATCCCCCTGACAACCCCGCAGGTTACCGGGCCCTTCTCGGCGGTGGGCGGGCATGGCAGCGATTGGGTGTAACAACGGGAGGGCGCGATACCTTCCCTGACGACCAGCAACCGTGACGGTGTGAGGGAGGCAGCGAACCGACTTCGTCACTGTCGTTGGCTGGCCGCGGTCGAGGACCACCGGATAGTGACCGCTATTCCCAGTGGCCCGGGCGCGCACCGCATGAAAACACTGGATGGGCAGAATCGTTGTGCTGGTTGGCATTTGCTCACAGCGACAATCAGCGGACTCCGCCCGCCCGCACTGGTCGGTGCGGTGGCTGGGCCAGTAGCATGGCTACAAATCTGCCAATGGAGGGGGGCGCGGTGAGCGAACTCGAACTTGATCCGGACAAGACACGCGAGATGGCCGGGATAGTACGTGGCCACGCCGACACCATACGACAGTTGAAACCGCTGGCCAGGGACGTCGTCGCGGTCAAGACCATGGAAAACTCGCAGGTCGCAGACTCTGTCGACCAGATCGCTGCGGCGCTGAACGACGTGGTGGACTACCACGCGAAGCAACTGAGCGACTTCGCCGACGTCACGGACACTGCCGTAGTCGAGTTCGTGAACCGTGACCAAGCCTGGGCCACCGGTCTTCGGGAGGCAGGTCAGCGATGAGCGGTGGAAGCTACACGACGCCTCTGACGGTGCCGATGGTCCTGTCCTGGGATCCACGCGCCACAATCGCCATCGCCAACGCGTTCAAGGACGCGGCGCTGCGGATCGATGAGCAGACACACCAAGCGGCATCACGCATCGACATGTCATATACCTATTTCAAGGGGTCAGTCGCCGATTCTGCCCGCAATCGAGCGGCTGAGGATCGGGACCATGCTCGGCGGACCAAGCAGGTTCTCATCGATATCCAACAGCAGGTTTACATTCAGATCGATGCGATCGTCGGCTACATCGATGTGATCAAGGACAAGAAGGCTGAAGCAGAATCCGCCAAGTTTGATTCCTTCGTCAGAGACAACGGCGGAGTTGACTCCAGGATGTCCAACACCGAGGTACTCATGAAGTACGGTCCCACCGGCCTCGTAGAAAAAGAAGGGCTCGAACTCTACCTGACAACACAGATTCGGGCTGCGTTGACAGCTATCCAGCAAGCCGATCTGCAAGGCGCGGAGAAGATCAAGCGGCTACTGGAAGATCTTTCACCGGAAACGCAGCGCGGAGTCACCAAAATGCCTCAAGACCCAAGTCTCGCCGAAGTCCTTACGAAATTCCAGACTGCTCCGTCGAGTGCGCCAGCCACGTTGTGGCCATCCGGCTTCATCCTCGACCGCATCCGCGCAGTCCGTCCCGACTTCCAACCGATCCTGATGACGCCTGAGGAGATAGCGCTCCTCTCGTCACGGATGGCCCGGCCAGGAACCAACGCAATCAGTGAGATTACGGACTTCTTCGAGATCAAAGCCCAAGCCGAGGCCGCCGCCAAGAAGACTTACCCGCATCCGGAAGAGAACGCCCTCAACGATGGCCATGGCGATGCATTCCGGCACATGTACTGGAACGCGCTGATGACACAGCGGTACGGCGCGGAGTGGACCGAGAATTACGGCACCGCGCACGAAGGACTGGGCGCGAACCCCCCAGCGCGAGAAGCGATGGATCTGCACAACAACTCGATTGGACGACAGATCGCCATCGACAATCCGAATTCTTCACCAGAAGAGCTACAGCGATTGATCAATCAACGAATCCAAAATGGAGGTGCGATCGTGCTCGACCCGGACGGCCAGGTCGCATGGAGCAACCAGGTCGAAGTGGAAGAAAACGGGCACCCTGCGCGTGCTGACATCCCACTTCCGGCTGGTCGGTGATCCCGTGCGTGCTTTACTTCAAATCATGGCGGTAACAGGGTGCCTGCTGGCCAGTGCGGCGTGCTCGCCGTCGGATGACCGCAACGAGGCTGCTGCGCAGTGCGCGGCGACCTTCGACCTGAAGTCGCGGGCCGAGCCTCTGGGCTCTTCCGACGAGTTGGAGCGCGTCATCCGCAAATTGGCCGCGCAACCCGGAACGTATTCGCTGCGGACACTGACGGAAGCCGCGGGGTGGGCTGGCCAGTGGGATCGCCTAGTCATGGCATCGTCCGGTATGCCGGCGGAGAGGCTTAGCTCGGTAGCAGGAACCCCCGGATACTGCTGGTCCAACCTCCCCAGCTTCAAGTTCGACTACACCGTCCACAATTTCTACATCTTCGTCGCAGGCTCCACCCCTATCCAGGCGATTCACAACTTGCAGGGGTCCGAGCTATTCCGACGCGTGCACAGTGGCGATGTTCTCCAGCCGGATTCCAGCTTCCAATCCGTTCAGCCACCGGGCCACCTCGGACAGCCGTATCTGGAATTGGCGCAGGGCTAATCGACAGCCCCTGGTTGGCCAAAGCCCCACTCGAAGCAATAGACGATCGGCGCCGCGCTCTCGCCGAAGCGGCCGACGCCGGAGGCGTTTCTCCGATCATGACTCGAGGTAGAGACGTTCGCATGGGAGGCGAGGAAGGCCCTCCGGACCGTCCGGAAAGACGTCCACCGCGTCGCCGTAGTGGGCCGCCCGCCACTCCTTGACGAATGCGTGTGCGGCCGTGGTGCAGGCGGCGAATTCGAGGTGCAGGCCGTGCCAGAACACACTGAGGCGGACATCGGGCTCGGTCGGTCTGGGAGATGTGTTGGCGTCAGCGGGTTCAGCGCTGCCCATCACCGACCTATGCCTGGATTCAGACATGCGCCGCCGCCCTCGGGGGCTTGCCTGGCCCAGCACACGCTCGAATGGCGTCGACCACGACCAGACCGGATGGGCGAAACGGGCAGTTCGGCGGTTCGACCCACAGCCGCAAATGCGCGGATCGCTGGTCCGGGCTCGGCAACGCAATCGTGCCTCCGGTCCGGACGATCGATACATTCAGCCGATACAGTTCCGCGAACAGTCGCACCTCGTCGGGCAGGTCGGGTCTGGTGAGGATGGTCCACCGCCTCGACCGTGGGTGCGACATTATCGGGCCAACGTTCGGATGCTGTTGCCGCATATGTTTTCTGACCGCTGCACCGAGCGGGGCGGGCATGACGATCCCCCACACGTGCGTTGCGCGCATGATGATCCTGCCCATGCAGGGCGGGTCGATGACTGCGGGCAGGTCACACACCTGCCGGTAGTAGTTGACGCGGGACAGTGGCGTGTCGCCAAAAGCTATGTGGTCCATAGGAAAGACCTCTGCTTGTATCGTTGGCCTTGGGTGCGCCCGTCACCGCCATCCCCCTGAAATGGTCCCCGGAGATGGGACAGAACCTCTCGACCGGACGCGTATTCAGCACACACCTTCGAGTTGCCGAGAGTAAGGTCGCAGCGGGTGTTGAAAGGTGGTGGATCGCCCGGTTCCGGTGACGAAATGGCAGGTCTGATGGACAGTCCGAATATGCACCTTTCCGAGTGGTTGACCCGGTCGGGTTGGAGTCGTGGAGAACTGGCGCGTCGCGTGCGTGCCCTGGCGATCGAATGGGGTGAACCCCAGATCAGACCGGACACGTCGAGCGTGCGCCGCTGGGTGGACGAGGGAGAGCAGCCCCGCCCGCCGGTTCCGGCGATTCTCGCTGACCTGTTCTCCAAACGTTTCGGCTACCGAGTGACGACATACGATCTCGGCCTGGGCGACGCGTCGACCGTTGACCGTGCACTCGTCTACCACCCATCGTGGACACAGACAGTCGAAGCAGTCGCAGACCTTGGGAGGGCAGACGTGGATCGTAGGAAATTCCTGACCACGGCGTCGTTTGCGGCCGTCGCGGCCATCGGACCGTCCCGGGACTGGTTGCTCAACACGCTCGACCAACTTCCCGATGAACGGCAACGGGTGCGTCTCGAGGATGTCACCGCCGTGAAGAACATGTTCGGCACGTTCCAAGAGATGGACATCTTCCAAGGTGGCGGCTCAGGCCGCCTCGTATTGGCGGCGTACATGAACGAGCATGTGTACCCGCTGCTGCGACGAACGCACAGCGAGGAAGTCCGTCTAGCGCTGTACAGCGCAGCAGCCGAACAGACTTATCTGCTCGGCTGGATGGCGTTCGACAACGGTGAGCACGGTGCCGCGCAGCGATACCTCATTCAGGCACTCCGCCTCGCGGAAGAGTCGCGCGACACCGCGCTCGGAGCTCACGTGCTTGCGGGGATGGCCGATCAGGCGACGCTGCTGGGGCATCCGCACGAAGGCCGACGACTCGCCCAGGCCGGTCGCCAAGGTCTGTCGAAGGTGAACGCTCCCGCTTGCCTTGCGGACCTGTGGACGCTCGAAGCGCGGGCGCTGGCAGCCATGGGCGACAAGTCCGGCGTCGCGCATGCCATCAACGCCGCAGAGCGCGCCTTCGCCGTTGTCGAATCCGACCGAGAGCCGGAATGGGCGCGGTTCATCGATCAGGCGTACATCTGCGGCGAGTGGGCGAACGCCTTTCGTGATCTCGGACAACCGGACGAAGCCGAACCGCACGCGCGCCGGTCCATCGCCTACGCCCGCACGCAGAACCGGGCGCGGCGCGGGGCGCTGTCTCATGCCGCCTTGGCAGTCGTGCATATGCAGAAACGGGACCTCGAAGCTGCCCACGCAGCCGGAGTGCGGACGCTGGACCTCTCCCGCAGGGTCAAGTCCTCGCGCTCGGTGGAAGCCGTCCGCGACGTACAGCAGCGCATGATGGCGTTCGGAGCACATCCACTGGTCGCCGACTTCAACGAACGGGCACGAACGCTACTCGCGGCATGACCGCCGACGAGGGCGGGCTTTCGTGCTGTTGGAGCGATCCGTCAGGCCGCGTCGCCCTTCTCGAATCGGGCGACAAACCGCAACTCGAGTGCGTAAGCCAGCCTCTCGAGCATGCCGATGGTGGGCGTGCCGCCACCGGATTCGAGCCGCGAAACATCCGGCTGGCGCAGCCCGGCACGCTCGGCCAACTGCGTCTGCGTCAGTCCGAGTTCCAAGCGACGTTCCCGAATAGCGTTGGCGAATTCAATAGCCAGTCGGGCCTCTTCGCGGCCGGCGTTGTACTCGGCGGCGTTGAAGTCAGAACGATCAACTCGCTCCCGCCGCAGCTCGTCCATCGACTTGTGGTCAGCCATCGCCGGTTACCTTTCTATCGAAACTGGTTCTGGCGTAGTCATGTTCGGCCTCGCACACCTTACGGAGAGCCTTTGCCCGCTCCACCTCCGCGGCTTCCCGCATCCGAGTTTTGCGGAAAACTGTCAGCAGGACCACCCGTCGCCCAGGCGCGAGCCAGTAGGTGATGCGCATCTCCAGTGGGTGCAGGTGGAACCGTAGTTCACGCACACCGTCGCCGAGGTTGCGCGACCATGGTTCACCCAGGTCTCCGCGTTTTCCGCGAGCATGCCCACGTACACATCGACGCGACCGAAATCCTTGTCCGAGAGCGAGCGCAGCCACTCGACCACCTCCGGCTCGATCTCGACCGCGTACAGGCGCATAGCATCAATCCTATATAGAATGAATCCTATATACAAGCCGCTGTGAGCGAGGCAAAACCAGCCACATTGATGGGCTTCATCGACGCTGGCAGCGATAGGTGTGACACTGCAAGGGCGCGATGCCCTCCCCGGACGACGACCAGCAACCGTCAACTGGACCGAGACGGCGGGGAACGGGCAGGTGAGGATCGGGGGCATGATCGAGATGGCGGCGGTGGTGGGGGTTGCGGTGGCGGCGTTGGGGATGGTGCTCACGCCGGGGCCGAACATGATGTATCTGGTGTCGCGGACGGTGTCGCAAGGGCGGCGGGCCGGGCTGGTGTCGTTGGGTGGGGTGGCGGCGGGGTTCGGGGTTTATCTGGCGGCGGCGACTGCTGGGATCACGGCCGTGTTCGCGGTGGTGCCGGGGCTGTATCTGGCGGTGAAGCTGGCGGGGGCCGCTTATCTTGGGTGGCTTGCGTGGCAGGCGTTGCGGCCGGGTGGGGTTTCGGTGTTCGCGCCCGCGGCGCTGTCGGCCGATCCGACGCGACGGCTGTTCACGATGGGGCTGGTCACCAATCTGCTGAATCCGAAGATCGCGATCATGTACATGGCGTTGATTCCGCAGTTCGTGACGCCGGAGCACGGCAAGGTGTGGTTGCAGAGCCTGTGCCTGGGGGCGGTGCAGATCGCGGTGGCGCTCACCGTGAACGGACTGATCGTCCTCGGTGCGGGCGGCCTCGCGACCTTCCTTACCAAGCGGCCCCTGTGGTTGCGCACGCAGCGCTACATCACCGGCACCATGCTCGGCGCCATCGCTGCCCTGCTGGCTACCGACCGCACCCGCCCCGCGCCCGCCTGAACGGCGTCGAAACGCACAACATGGCGAAGTGCTCGGCGGCGGCTTCCTCCTCGTGACACACGGCGGCGCGGAACACCGAATACCGAATGGCGGTCGATGTCTGGTGATGTCGCGGCCGATGAGGTGGCGGTGAGGACAGCGTCGCGGTGTTCAGTCGGACCGGCCGACGAGCGTGCCCTGGCGATTGTCGGCCGAATGGTCGTGACGGCCGAAAGTGCGGTCACCGCAGGCCCGCCAGGTGCTCGGCGACCGGATCGCCGACGATCGCAACGCCCAACTGGCCGCCCAGACCGTCGTGCCGGGCATTTTCGACGTCACCGCCCTGTGGCTGCGCCGTGAACTCGACGTCGACCGCGATCAATTCATCGAATTCATCGTCGCGATGATCATCACCGGCTCGACCATCACCGACGCGGTCTCGCCAAAGCCTGATCAGACGTGGCTGGGTGCGAGGGCGCACCCGCGGACGAACCATGCGGAGTGATCTACCTCATAGACCTGTCACAACAATCGACGACGCGGTGTCTCCATGCCGACTCTCGAACGAAGGAGACACCATGACCGAGAACATCACCGAGGTTGTCGTGATCGGCGGCGGATACGCCGGAGTGATGGCGGCCAATCGGCTCACGCAGCGCGACGACGTGAGGGTGACCCTGATCAACCCGCGCCCGAACTTCGTCGAGCGGATCCGCCTGCACCAGCTGGTGGCCGGGACCCACGAAGCGCTCGCCGACTACGGAAAGGTCCTGAGCGAGCGCGTGCTCTTGGTCGTCGACACGGTGACACGGATCGACTCCGACGGGCGCAGCGCGAAGTTGGCGGGCGGCGGCGCGGTGAGCTACGACTACCTGATCTACGCGGTCGGCAGCGGCAGCGTCGACCCGCGCGTGCCCGGAGCCACCGAGTTCGCCTACCCGATCGCCACCATCGAGGATGCGCAGCGGCTGCGGCCGGTCCTCGGCGCCACGCCCGACACGGCCGCGGTGACGGTCGTCGGAGCCGGTCCGACCGGTATCGAGATCGCCGCCGAGCTGGCCGAGCAGGGCCGCCACGTCACCCTGGTGTGCGGCGGAGTGCTCGGCCCGTACCTGCACCCTCGCGGCCGACGCGTGGTCGCCGAGCGGTTGGCCAAGCTCGGTGTGATCGTGCTCGAAGGCGGCGAGGCGAAGGTGACGGCGGTGACGCGCGACACCGTGGAGCTGAGTGGCGGCCACACACTGCGGAGCGCGGTCACCATCTGGACCGCCGGTTTCGGTGTGCCGGACCTGGCCGCGCGGAGCGGGCTGAGCACCGACGCCGCGGGCCGTCTGCTCACCGACGAGACGTTGACCAGCGTGGACGATGAGCGGGTCGTCGCGGCGGGCGATTCGGCGGCACCGTCGGGTCTGCCGTTCCGGATGGGCTGCCAGTCCGCGGTCCAGCTCGGCCCGCAGGCCGCCGAGACGGTGCTCAGCCGGATTGCGGGCAAGCAGCCCGCGACCATCGACGTCGGGTTCGCCGGCCAGTGCATCAGCCTGGGCCGTAGCGCCGGCATCTTTCAGGTCTCCGACAAGCACGACACCGCCAACAAGCATTACCTCGGCGGCTGGCCGGGCGCGAAACTCAAGGAGCTCATTTGCTGGAGCACCGTCTGGCAACTCGGGTACGAAGCGCGCAAGCCCGGTAAGCGCACCTGGTGGACCAAGGACGACAAGCGCCAACAGCTGCTGCAGGCCAAGGGTCAGGAAGCGTCGACCGCCGCCGACCGGGCAGCATGAGGTGATGTCGGTGGCAGATCCGGTCGCTGACGAGCGAATCGATACCGCCCGTCGTGTGGCGGCGCCCGGATTGCAGGGCACCGCCTCACGCGCGCGTTCCTCGGCGATCCGCGAGCAACGGATCGTCGCCTCGGCGTGTCACAGCCGTGCGCCGGGCGGTGTCTCACTCTCGACGGCTACCAGCAAAAGAGGACCGAGATGAACGACCGTGCCACCAATTCGGCGACCGATATTTTCGTCGCCCACCGCAACCTGCTCTTCACCGTCGCCTACGAGATGCTCGGATCGGCGGCCGACGCCGAAGACGTCCTCCAGGAAACCTGGCTGCGCTGGGTGGAGGTCGACATGGAGGAGGTGAGCGACAAGCGCGCCTACCTGGTCCGGATCACGACCAGACAAGCTCTCAACCGGCTGCGCACCATGAAGCGCCGCAAGGAGGCATACGTCGGCCCCTGGCTTCCCGAGCCGCTGCTCACCACACCGGACGTGGCCGAGGACGTCGAGCTGGCCGAGAGCATGTCGATGGCGCTGATGCTGGTGCTCGAGACGCTCTCACCCACCGAGCGGGCGGTTTTCGTACTGCGCGAGGTCTTCGACATCGGCTACGACGAGATCGCGACCGCCGTCGACAAGAGTCCTGCGGCGGTCCGCCAGATCGCGCACCGCGCCCGTCGGCACGTCGACGCCCGCCGCCCCCGCGAGGTGGTCGCCCCGAGCCAGACCCGAGCGGCTCTGGAGTCGTTCCGGCGCGCGCTGGACACCGGCGACCCTCGAGACCTGCTCGATGTCCTCGCCCCGAACCTCGTCCTGATCACCGACGGCGGCGGCGTCAAACGGGCCGCGCTGCGGCCGGTCCTCGGCGCCGAGAGGGTGGTCCGCTACCTGGTCAACGCCATCCGTAAGGCCGAAGTCACCCTCACCACCGAGCCCACCATGGTCAACGGCAGCCCGGCACTCGCTCTCCGATTGGACGGCGAACTCGACGGTGTCATGACGGTTCGCGTCGAGGACGGCCGCATCACCGGCATGTACTACGTCCGCAACCCGGAGAAGCTGACCCGCATCGAAACCGAGACCCCACTGACCCTGCGCTGAACACCACGTCACGAATCGAAGCTCAGCTGTCCGGGTCCGGTGCGGGCGGCTCTTGTCGCGAGAGTTCAGCGTTGAGTTCGAGGGCGTCGGCGAGCTGGTCTTCGAGGACGATGATCCGGCACGCCGCCTCCAGCGGTGTGCCCTGGTCGACCAGCGCGCGGACCCGGGCGGCGATACGCAGTTGGTAGCGGGAGTAGCGGCGGTGCCCGCCCTGCGAGCGCTGGGGTGTCAGCAGTTCGGCGGCGTCGAGGCCGCGTAGGAAGGCGGGGGTGACGCCGAGGATTTCCGCGGCCCGCCCCATGCTGTAAGCGGGGTAGTCCTCGTCATCGAGCCGGTCCGCGGCACTGGAGCCGCTGGCGGGGTTCGGGTCAGGTTGTTGCACAACACCTCTCGGGGGTCAACGCCGCCAGGCCCCGGCGCACTGTGCGCCCGGGGCCCGGGATCGAGGGGGTTTTGATTTCAATTCCATCCACCGACCCGCAGAGTCGGCATCGAACACCGCGCCCGACACTTCTTCCTGGGCGCGGAGGGTATTGATAACTGTCTCAGCGACCACCTCCCGGATCGACGGACATGCCTGCGGTATTTCGTCATCCCCTCCGGCGGCCCGGCCGACTGCACCAGGTTCTCTTCTCCGCCGGAGGGGATGGTGAATCTTGCTTCCGGGCAGTTCACCTGCCCGGCCAACCAGACTTTGCATCTCCAACGACAGCGACTGTATACCGTATCTTCCAGAATGTCTACAGTCGACAGTGCAGAATTTCTGTTGGTGGCAACGGGTGCCCGGCCCGGGAACAACCCGTACGTCCGGCCGGAGCGCAGGTGAATGCAGGGCGCCAACCGGCCTGGAAAAGCAAGAAACCCGCGCCGTGGCGCGGGTTTCCGGTGTGTCAGCTCCTAGATGGCGCGGACGCTCTGGGCCTGCGGACCCTTCTGGCCCTGGCCGATCTCGAACTCGACCCGCTGCCCCTCGTCGAGGGACTTGAACCCGGAGCCGGAAATCTCGGAGTAGTGAACGAAAACGTCGGGACCGCCAGCGTCTTGCGCGATGAACCCGAAGCCCTTTTCGCCGTTAAACCACTTCACAATGCCTTGCGTCATTTACTTGTGTTGCTTTCTGTAGCAAGCCGAGCGATCACTTCAACAGCTCGTACTCACCAGCGAGCATGTCACACTCCCGGGCCCTCATCACCATGACGTGAGGCAGCGCACGCCAACGCCGCCACCGAAGGCGACCGGTTGTGCCACGATCTGCGGCGCTGAACACGCGCCTCGCCAAGGCACCAGGCGCGAGAAAAGGGATGGGCCGGGATGGTGTTCCACTGGTAGCACGCCAACGCGGGCGGGCATGGCGAGGTACCCCGGTTCGAGGTCGAGAGCGCGACCCGATTCTTCGCCCGGCATCTCGGCCTGGCAGGCGCGTCATCGGCCTGACGTGGCCAGTCGCCACTCATGGCCGTGATCCACTGACGAGCCGGTAGTGCAGCTCGGCGAACTGTCCTGCCTGTTCGACCTTGGTGAGGCGCATTCGAGTGGACATGATGCGCCGCGGCAGCAGCGGTGCGCCCGATCCGAGAGTCACGGGAGCCACGCTCGCGACGATCTCATCGAGCAACCCCGCGTCGGCGAACTGACCGGCCAAGTCGCCACCACCGACGATCCAGATACTGAGATCGCCTGCTGCCGCGGCCATCTCGCGGTGCACCGACTCGACGGCTCCGGAGACGAATCGAAGGTTGGCGCCGGGAATCGTGGGAAGGTCCCGGTGGGCGAACACCCAGCACGGACGGTCGCCGTAGTACTCGCGCCAGTTCTCCGGCGAATCGTTGGCGAGGATCCACTCGTAGGTGGTCGCGCCCATGCACATCGCGCCGACCTGCGCGAGAAAGTCGGCGATGCCTGCCTGCGCCGCATCCGCGCCGTCCACCTCGAACAGCCAGGAGAGCGAGTTGTCCGCATCGGCGAGGAATCCGTCCAAGCTGGTAGCCGTGTAGTACTGGGTAGCCATGCCGAGCACGTTGCCAGCAAAACTTGACAGTTCACGGCAGGTTTTCGCAAATCACCCCAGACGCAACCGGCGGACGCCCTCCTCCAGCGTTTCGTCGCGCTTGCAGAAGGTGAAACGCACCAGGTGGTTCCAGGCGGCGGTGTCGTCGGCGAACACGCTGACCGGCACCGCCGCGACGCCGAGCCGCTTCGGCAGTTCCCGGCAGAACGCCAGACCGTCGGCAGCGCCGAGGGGCGTGATGTCGGCGCAGACGAAGTACCCGCCCGCGCTGGTCTGTACGCCGAGTCCGGTGTCGGCCAGCGCCGCGGATAGGCGAAGCCGCTTCTCGGACAAGGTATCCCGCAACTTCGCAACCCAACCCAGCTCATGGTTGATCGCGTGCGCGACCGCGGGCTGGAACGGACCGCCCGCCACGAAGGTCAGGAATTGTTTGGCCGCGAGCACGCCGTCGATCAGGTCTGCGGGGCCGCACGCCCAGCCGGTCTTCCACCCTGTGACGCTGAAAGTCTTTGCCGCACTGGACACCACGATCGTGCGATCGGCCATGCCCGGCAGGGTGGCCAAGCTGATGTGCTCGGCGCCGTCGTAGACCAAGTGCTCGTAGACCTCGTCGGTGAGTACGAGAATGTCGTGCTCACAGGCGATCTCGGCGATCGCCGCCAAGTCTTCACGGCCCAGCACCGTGCCGGTCGGGTTGTGCGGCGAGTTGACGATCAGCATCCGGGTCGCCGGGGTGATCGCGGCGCGCAGGCTGTCCAGGTCGAGGACGAATCGGTCGCCGTCGGCCACCAGTCTGGCGGTGCGCCGCCGTGCGCCGGCCAGCGCCACCGCGGCGGCGTAGGAGTCGTAGTACGGCTCGATGAGCACGACCTCCTCGCCGGGCTCGACCAGGCCGAGCACCGCGGCGCTGATCGCCTCCGTCGCGCCCACCGTCACCAGCACCTGCGCGTCCGGGTCGTAGTCGGTCCCGTAGCGGCGGGCGCGGTCGTCGGCGACGGCTCGGCGCAGTACCGGCACACCACGCCCCGGCGGGTACTGGTTGTGGCCTTCGGCGATGGCGCGGCGGGCCACTTCCAGCATGCTCGCGGGCCCATCGGTGTCGGGGAAACCCTGGCCGAGGTTGACCGCGTCGTGCCGGACGGCGAGTTCGGTCATCTCGGCGAAGATCGTCGAGGCGAAGGGGCGCAGGCGGGCAACAGTCTGGGGTCGCGAGGGCATACCCGGAGAGTAGTCCAGGAGCCGAGCTTGTTGCTAAGTGGTAGCTAGCCCCTCTTTCGGGCATTGACCAGGGCATTTATCTACAGGGGTTGTTCGCTGCTCCAATGGCAGCCAACCTCGCTCTGTTCTGGCGCACAGGCCGCGAGCAAATCTCGAAACGGAATTTTTACAGATTCCTACCCGGATCTGCCCGCTGTCGGACAAGTACTGCGTTCCCTGTGGCACTTGCCTCGTCGCTGGCTTATCAGCCGATGTCAGAACGGCGACAGACGGCCGGCAATCAAACCAGCCGGACCCCGACCAACTTCGCTGGATTCGCCAGATCATAAGTGCCCCAGACCAATCCGTCACAGACGGTGAACCCGACAACTCGGGTGGGATAACCCGCGCGACCGTCCTCGGCCGGACGCCCAGCGACCACGAGGCCCAATTGCCCGTTGACCGAGGCGAATTCGTAGACCGCGGGCTCGTCCTGGAGCCCGTACTTGCGCACCAGCCCCAAGTAGAAGCGGGCGATTCGATCCGCGCCGTGCAGGACGTTCACCGCGGTGGCCGTGGTGCCGTTGGCGTCGCCGATCATCACCGCGTCCGGGTGCAGCGCCGCCGCCACGGCGTTCACGTCACCGGAACCGAGCGCGGCGAGGAAACGCTGCACCGCCGCGTCGTGCTCGGCGTCCGGCACCGGCTGCGGCGTCCGCGCCACCGCCTTGCGGGCGCGCACGGCCAGCTGACGTGCGGCGTCGGTGGAGATGCCGAGAATGTCGGCGATCTCGTCGAACGGCACCGAAAGCCCGTCGTGCAGCACGAAGGCCACCCGCTGCGGTGGCGTCAGCGTGTCCAGCACGACCAGCGCCGCGAACCGGCACTCCTGCTTGCGCACCACCGCCTCCAGCGGGTCGGGCGCGAACGACGGCGTGCGGGTGGTGACCACGGGTTCGGGCAGCCACTGGCCGACATAGTTTTCCCGGCGGGCCGCCGCACTACGCAAACGGTCCAGGCAGATCCGGCTCACCACGGTGGTCAGCCAGGCCCGCAGATCCTCGATCTCGGATTGGTGCGCGCCCGCCAGCCGCAGCCAGCTTTCCTGAACCGCGTCCTCGGCATCGCCGACGCTGCCCGTCAGCCGATAGGCGACCGAGAGCAAATGCGCCCGATGTGACTCGAACAGGTCGGAAAGCAGCGCGGCAACCATCACGGGGAAGTCTACGGTCCGCCGATGAAGCGTTCCCGTGCGGTATCCGGGCGGCGGGTGATAACCGGATGATCACGCGGGCCATCCGTGACAGCATGGGCCGATGGACCATCAAGTGCTGACGAACGGAAAGTTCTGGCTGTCGGCGCCGACGATGGACGACGTCGACACCATCACCGAATGCTGCCAGGAGCCGTCCATCGGGGAATGGGTGACCATCCCGGTGCCGTACGTGCGCGAGAACGCGGTGACCTTCATCGAGGACATCGTCATCCCCGGCTGGGCGGCTCGCAGTCCGGTCTGGGCCATACGGCTGCGCCCCGACGGACCGGTCGTCGGCACGATCGGCCTCGGCGAACGCGACGAGAGCGCGGCCGAGATCGGGTTCTGGCTCGTGCAAGCGCAGCGCTCGCGCGGTCTGATGACGCAGGCGGTGAACCTGGTCTGCGACTTCGGATTCCGCGCCGACGGGCTGGGCTTGGAGCGGATCGGCTGGCGTGCGTTCGTGGGCAACTACGCTTCCGCCGCGGTCGCGCGACGCGCCGGATTCCGGTACGAGGGCATGTCCCGGCTTGGCAGCATGCATCGCGGCCGACGCCGCGACCACTGGTACGCCGCCCGGTTACGCACCGATCCGCCTGGCCCGGCCGACGGGTGGCCCGCCGAGTTCGGCTGCGTTTGATTCGCAGCGCCTGCGGCGCTGCGTGTTCGCGGCCCCCTTATGGCTCGCGTTCGAGCGACCGCCGCTGGCGACTTCGTCACGGACGCGACGGCCACTCGGGCGCGAGCCGGGAATGCTCGGTCTCGCTTCGCTCGAAACTCGGTGTGGTGCCGGTATGTCGTAGATTGCCAGGATGGCAGTCGATCAGCGGTTCACCTGGATAGTGCGGACCATGGACGTGCGGCCCGCCGACCGGGTCCTGGAGATCGGCCCCGGTTCCAGTGAGTCGATCGCCTGCCTCGCCGAACAGGCGACCGACGGGACGATCGTCGGTGTCGAGCGTTCCGCAACGGCGATCGCCCGCGCATCCAAAAAGCATGCCGCGCACCTCGATTCGGGCCGGGTCCGCCTGGTGCACGCCGACCTGGCTAACGTGGACCCGGACCGGCTGCTGGCCGAGATCGGTGACGGCACAGAAGGTTTCGACAAGATCCTGGCGGTGAACGTCAACTTGTTCTGGACGAAGAAGCCCAGTGCCGAGCTCGCCCTGATCCGGCGGCTACTGGCACCGGGCGGCACCCTGTGCCTGTATTACGGCTACGGCACGCCCGACGCGTCGGAGCCGGCCAGTCCGAAACCGGCTCCGGGTAAGCTCACCGAGCATTTGGCCGAGGCGGGCTTCGAGGTCCGCATCATCTCGTCCGGCGATCTGCTGGGGTTGATCTGCTCGGTCTGATTCGCGGTGCCCGCAGGGCTCGCGCCTGAGCGACCGCCGCCGGCGACTTCCTCGCGAAAGCGACGGCCACTCGGACGCGAGCCTGGTGCTCGATCAGCGCGCGCGACGCTGCCGCACCGCGTCCGCCAGCCGGTCCAGTTGACCTGCGGTGGTCTCCCAATCCAGGCACGCGTCGGTGATGGACTGGCCGTAGGTGAGTTCGGTGGCGCGGCCGAGGGTGAGGTCCTGGCGTCCCGCGACCAGGAAGCTCTCCAGCATCACGCCGACCACACCGGCTTCGCCCGCGGCCAGCCGGTCCGCGATGTCGGTGACCACGTCCACCTGCTTGTTGTGGTCCTTGTTGCTGTTGCCGTGGCTGGCGTCCACGACAATCCGCTGCGGCAGCGACGACTTCTCCAGCCGCAGGCACGCCTCGGCGACCGAGGCCGCGTCGTAGTTCGGGCCGTTGCTGCCGCCGCGCAGGATCACATGGCAGTCCGGGTTGCCGGTGGTGCGGATCAGCGCGGAACGGCCGTCGAGGTCGGTGCCGGGGAACACGTGACTCGCCGCCGCGGCGCGCACACCGTCCACCGCCACCTGGACATCGCCGTCGGTGCCGTTCTTGATGCCGACCGGCATCGACAGCGCGCTGCTGAGCTGCCGGTGCACCTGGCTGGCCGCGGTACGCGCACCGATCGCGCCGTAGGACACCAGGTCCGCGATGTACTGCGGGGTGATCGGGTCGAGGAACTCACACGCCACCGGAAGCCCGAGCGCGGTGATGTCGACCAGCAGTTTGCGGCCGAAGCCCAGACCGGTGTTGACGTCGAACGAACCGTCCAGGTGCGGGTCGTTGATCAGGCCCTTCCAGCCCAAGCTGGTGCGCGGCTTCTCGAAGTAGACCCGCATCACCACGTGCAGCCGATCGTCGAGTTCAGCGGCCTTGGCCGCGAGACGGCGGGCGTAGTCCAAGGCGGCGGCGGGGTCGTGCACGGAGCACGGGCCGACGATCACCATGAGGCGATCGTCGGCGCCGTTCAGCACGTCCACGGTGGCCTTGCGGCCCGCACGGACGGTGTCGGCCAGGGCATCGGTGATCGGATGCACGCGACGCACCTCCGCCGGCGAGCGCAGCGGGCTGATGTTGAGGGTGCGTTGATCGTCCAGATCGGAATGCCGAGCGTCGACGTCGGCTGCGGTTGTCATGTCGTGGGTTTCCTTTTCTCGGGGCCGACCCACGGACGTGATACCCGTCGAGCCGGTCCATCATCCGGCTCGGGGTGGAGTGTTGTCAGCGCACGTGGTTGCCGCAGACCAGCCCACCCAGGGCCGGCTTGCTAAACCAGAAATACACGTGCTGCACGTCAGGCACAGTACCAGGCCGCTACCACCCCGTGAACGCGGAGTGGTGCGTGTAACGCTGTGTTTGTTTTGCAGCGACTTCGTCGCTGCGTGTTCGCGGCCCCCTTGTGGCTCGCGTCCGAGCGACCGCCGCTGGCGACTTCGTCGCAGACGCAGCGATCGCTCGGACGCGAGCCGGGCCGCGAACGGGCAACGCTCGGTCTCGCTTCGCTCGAAACCTGGAGTGAGGGTGGTGTGGCTGCGTTGCGCGGTCCATCGCGACGCTGGTGTTCGCGGCGCGAGCCTTACCGGCGCGGTTCGCGCCGAAGCTCCGGCGAGCTTCTACCCCCACTGGCCGGGGACATAGTCACCCGCGGGGGTGCGGACAATGACGTTCATCCGGTTCCAGGCGTTGATCGTCGCGATGGCGGCGATGAGGGCTGCGATCTGGTCGTCGTCGTAGTGCTTGCGGACCTCCTGCCACACCGCGTCGCTGACGGCGCGGCCGTCGCCGATGCGGGTGGCCTCTTCGGTGAGCGCCAGCGCGGCGCGCTCGGCCTCGGTGAAAACGGTGGCCTCGTGCCAGGCGGCGACCAGGTTGAGCCGCACGGTGGTCTCGCCGGCGTGCGCGGCGTCCTTGGTGTGCATGTCGGTGCAGTAACCGCAGCCGTTGATCTGGCTGGCGCGGATCTTCACCAGCTCGTAGGTGGCGGCGGGCAGGCTGGAGTCGCTGATCACCTTGGAGGCCATGGTGAGTCGTTTGACGAAGCTACCGGCGACAGGGTTGGCGTAGAGATCGAAGCGGCGTTCCATGATGTCCGTCCTTTGTTCTTCCCGTTGGGTTCACAAAGACGACGGCACGGTGCGCCCCGGTGTGACATCGCGTTGCGTGAGCTGGGTCACATGCCAGGATGGTCGAGCGAAGAAGGCGATCGGCTACTTCGAGAAGTCGTAGGTGACGCCGGTCAGCTTCTCCGACAGCTCCCACAATTCGCCCGCGACCTTCTCGTCCTTGGACGCCTTGGACGAGCCGGACGGCTCCGGGTAACCCCGCATGCCGCCGAACCCGGTCGGGCCGTAGAAACCGCCCGGCTCCACGTCGGCGGTCGCGGCGTACAAGCTGGGCAGTGCGCCCATCGCGGCGCTCTGCGCGAGCAGCCGGTTGCCCAGCGCCATCACCTTGTCCTGGAACGATTCGGTGTGCGACTGCAACTCGGTAGCCGCGTAGCCGGGGTGCGCGGCCACCGAGATCTTCCGCGAACCCGCCGCGGTGAGCCTGCGCTGCAATTCCCGGGCGAACATCAGATTGGCCAGCTTGGCCTGCGCGTAGGCGGACCAGCGCTGATACTTGCGCCGCTCCCAGTTGAGATCGTCCAGGTCGATCGTGCCCATCCGATGCGCGCCGCTGGATACGGTGACGATCCGGTCGGTGATCTTGTCCAGCAGCAGCCCGGTGAGCGCGAAGTGGCCGAGATGGTTGGTGCCGATCTGCCGTTCGAATCCATCGGCGGTGCGCCCCTCGGGCAGCGCCATCACGCCCGCGTTGTTGATCAGCACGTCGGCCCGGTCGACGCCATCGGCGAACTCGCGCACCGAGGCCAGATCGGCCAGGTCCAGCCTGCGCACCTGGGCTCGATCCCCGAGCTCGGCGGCCACTCGCTCACCTTTTGCCAGGTTCCGGCAGGCCAGCACCACCTCGGCTCCCGCCCGGGCCAGTGCCCGCACCGTCTCGGCCCCCAGGCCGCTGTTGGCACCGGTCACGATGAACGTCCGACCGCTCTGGTCGGCCAGATTCGAGGTGTCCCACCTGGTCATGGCCGCAAGTCTAGTCCGAGCTCGTGCCACACGACGGATTCGGAAACAGCGGTGCGCCGCTACGTCTGGGCGAGGATTTCGTCGTCCGACATCGCCGCGACCTCCAGGTAGAGCGCGGCTACCGTGTCCAATCGTCCTGCCGTTCCCTGCTCGCGTTCTCGATCGATCATGCGCGCGGCCAAACCCTCGACGGTCCGCGCAGCGAACAGGTCCGCGACTACCGTTCCGGGCGCGTCCAGCCATTCCCGCACCCGGGCGATCACGGCGGTGGCCAGCACCGAATCGCCGCCGAGGGCGAAGAAGTCGTCGGTGACGCCGACCTGCTCGACGCTCAGCACCGTGGCGACGACGTCCGCCAGCGCCCGCTCCAGATCGTTGCGCGGCGCGAGGAATTCGATGTCGTCGTCGCCGCGTGCCAGCACCGCGTGAATCGCCTTGCGGTCGGGCTTGGCGTTCGGGGTCAGCGGCAGGTCCGGCAGGATCTCCATCCGCGCGGGAAGCATGTAGGCGGGCAACAGATCCGCGACGGCGTCCAGTACCGCCGCCACGGTCGTCTCGGCGCCCGGCCCGAGCACCACGGCCGCGGCCAGCTTGGGCGCCGCGGTTCCGACCACCGCCGCGATCGCGTGACGCACACCGGGCACGGACCGTAACGCGCTCTCCACCTCACCGAGTTCCACGCGGTAGCCGCGGATCTTGACCTGATGGTCCGCGCGGCCGAGGAACTCCAGGCAACCGTCAGGGAGGTATCGAGCGAGATCGCCGGTGCGGTACCAGCGCATGCCGTCGTGGACGACGAACCGCTCGGCGGTGCGCTCGGCATCGCCGCGGTAGCCCGCCGCGACGCCGTCGCCGCCGATCCAGAGCTCGCCGGTCACCCAGTCGGGGCAGTCGTGGCCGGTGGGGCCGACCACCCGGCACCGCACGTTGCGCAGGGGCGTGCCGTACGGCACCGCGCTCCACTCCGCCGGAACGTCGGCGCCGACCACCTCGCAGATCGTGGAATGAATCGCGGTCTCCGTGGCGCCGCCCAGCGCGACGAACCGGCAGTCCGGCGCCACCTGCGCCAATCGGCTCGGCAGGGCGACATCCACCCAGTCCCCACCGAGCAGCACGGTGCGCAGCGAGTCCAGGCGCGCGCCCGCCGCGGCGGCGAGCAGCATGTCGAGCAGGCTGGGCACGCAGTTGACCAGCGAAACACGATGGCGGCGAACCAACTCCACCCATTGCTCGGGCTCGCCGCGCCGCGCGTCGTCGACCGTCACCACCGCGCCGCCCGCACCGAGCAAACCGAAGATGTCATAGACCGACAGGTCGAACTCGAGCGCCGAGAGCGCGAGGCAGCGGTCGGCCGCGCCGAGGGCGAAACGCTCGTTCAGGTCGTCGATGGTGTTCATGGCGGCCCGATGCGGTACCTGCACGCCCTTCGGCTTGCCGGTGGAGCCGGAGGTGAACAGCACATAGGCGATGCCCTCGGGCGAACCGAAGATCGGACGCGGCAACGGTTCCGGATGACGACGTGCCGCGGTGAGGGCGACGGTCCGCACCCCGGGAATCTCCGCGCCTTCGACGGTCAATACGGCGACACAGTCACCGGTGCGTAGGATCTCCGCTCTCCTGGCCGCGGGCTGATCGAATCCGATCGGAACATAGACCGCCCCGACGGCGAGCACACCGAGGACGGCCACGATCTGGTCCGGTCCCTTGGGCAACTGCACGGCGACCGAATCACCCGGCAGGACACCGGCTTCACGCAGGGCGCCCGCGACGGCCAGCGCTTCCGCCGCCAACTGTCCGTAGGAGATCGCTCCGTCCGGCTCCCAGAGCAGCGCGGGCGCGTCGGGTTCCGCCGCCGCGTTCGCGAAGAATCCGCTGTGCAGCAACCGTTCGCTCACCGGACCCGAGGTCGCGTTGACCCGCGCCCGGGTGGCCGCCTGCTCGACCGGAATCCGCAGCGTCGCCTCGGCATCCCAGCCCGCCGCCCGCTCCCGCGCGCCGTCGCCCGCCAGGCGGGTGATCGCGTCGATGTAGCGAGCGAACATCGCGTCGATCACACCGGGCGGAAAGGCCGCTTCACGCACGTCCCAGTTCAGCAGCAGACCGCCGCGCACCTCGGTGATCTGCGCGTCCAGCAGCACCTGCGGGCCTTGCGAGATGATCCACACCGGCTCACCGAAGGTCTCGGTGACGACGTCGGCGAACAACTCCCCGAGGTTGAGGGCGCTGGTGTAGACGATCGGCGCGAGCACGGGCTCGCCGTGCAGGCGGCCCAGATCGCGCAGCACCTCCAGGCCGGAGTACGCGGCGTGCGCACCGGCGGCGTGCAGACTGGCCTGCAAGGCGCGGGCCCGCTCCGTGACGGTGGCCGGCTCGGTCACGTCGACCTCGAGCAGCACGGAGGAAGTGAAGTCGCCGACCACCCCGTCGACCTGTGGATGCACCGGTTCGCGGTGGAAGAGGGGCAGATTCAGCAGAAAGCGCCGTTGCGCCGACCACGCTCCGATGGTCTCGGCGAACACGGAGGCCAGCGCCATGGCCGGAGTGATGCCGCGGGCGTGGGCGGCCCCGAACAACCGCGTTCTGGCCTCCGGGGTGAGCCACCGGTGATAGCGCACCGTCCGGCTCGTGCCCGAAACACTCTGCGCCTGCGGCAGTTCCGGTGCACCGGGCAGCTCATGAAGTCGCTGTTGCCACCACTCCCGGTCGCGCTCGTGCTCGGCGCCGCGTCCGTTCGCCTGATCGGCGAGGTATCGCCGGAAGGTGTACTCCTGCTCTGGAAGCGACTCACCGTGGTATAGGCGCGCCAGATCGCCGACCAAGATGCGATAGCTCATCGCGTCGGCGGCCAGCATGTCCACATCCAGATGCAACCGGGTACGCCCGTCGGCGACCAAGGTCAGGGCGATGTCGATGACCTGACCGTCCTCGACGGCCATCCGCTGGTGCGTCTTACGCTCGCGCAGCGACTCCAACGCCTCCTGTGCCTGCGCCGGCGGCAGTGCGCGCAGGTCGGTCAACGTCCACACCGGACGGCCCGGACGGGCCATGGTCTGCTGGGTGCCGTCCGGCAGGAAGCGGCTCCGCAGCATCGGATGCCGCCGCACCAGCGCTTCGACCGCTCGCTCCAAGCGCTCGGGATCCACCCCGGCGCCGTCGAACTCGACATACAGGTGCGCCGCGACGCCGCCCAGCTCCTGCGACTCGGAACGGCCGATCCAGTAGGCGTGCTGCATCGGCGCGAGCCCGAAGGGGGCGTCGTCGTCCTGCTCCGCCGGTTCCGGCCGCGGCTCGGTGGGCGCTTCGACGGCCTCCGGCTCACCCGCACCGCCGAGCAGTCCGTGCCAGCCGTCCACGGTCGGGCTCGCCGCCAGCAGCGCGAAATTGATGTCGATGCCGCGCTTGCGCCATCCGCCGGCCAGCTTCATCGTCCGGATCGAATCCAGGCCCAGCTGGATCAGGTCGGCGTCGTCGGCGATCGAGTCGGCAGGGATGCCGAGTTGGCTGGCGATGGCCACGCGGATTTCGTCACGTCCCACTACCGGCCCCGCGGCTGCCACGTTTCCCGGTTTCCCCGCCCCGTCCCCCGGTCGCTGTGCTGACTGCATCTGGCGCTGCCACTCCTTGGTCGCCGCCGAAACCGGCGGATCGAGACTGCTCGGCGGGTAGCCTATCGCATTGAAATAGGGTTGCCTAACCTATCTAAGGTAACCCTCGGCTCGACTATCTGTGAGGCAGACCGTGACTTCGACACCCCTCGCGTCCGCACCGCATCGCGACGGCTATGTCCCCTTTCCCCCGCACACGGCCGCGAAGTATCGAGCCGCCGGGTACTGGACCGGGCGCCCGCTCGGTGATCTGCTGCGCGCGACCGCACGCCGGCATCCGCTGCGCCCCGCGCTCCTCGACGCCGAGGGCCCGCGCACCTACGCCGACGTCGACGCCGCAGCGGACCGGATGGCCCACGGGTTGCTCGCGCTGGGCATCGCACCCGGCGACCGGGTAGTGGTCCAGCTGCCGAACGTGCCGGAGTTCCTCACCGTGCTGGTCGGGCTGTTGCGGGCCGGGATCATCCCCGTCCTGAGCCTGCCCGCGCACCGGCGCGCCGAGATCGAACACTTGGCGGGGCTTTCCGAGGCGGTCGGCTACATCGTCGCCGACCGGGTCGGCGATTTCGACTATCGCGAACTGGCCGCGACCGTGCGCGACGCGGTGCCCTCCCTGCGCCACGTCCTGGTGCTCGGCGATCCGGGCGCCTTCACGGACCTGCGCTCGATCCCGCGCGAGGGCGGCGAGCTGCCCGAGATCGATCCGGCTGATATCGCGCTGATGCTGGTCTCCGGCGGTACCACGGGACTTCCGAAACTGATCGCCCGCACGCATGACGACTATGTCTACAACGCAACCGCAAGCGCCGCGGTATGCGAACTGACCGAAGACGACGTGTACCTCGCGACCCTGCCCGCCGCACACAACTTTCCGCTCGCCTGCCCGGGCATTCTCGGCACCCTCGGGGTCGGCGGCGCGGTGGCCTTCGTCAGTGATCCGAGCCCGGAGAACGCGTTCGCCGCGATCGAGCGGCACGGCGTCACGGTCACGGCGGTGGTGCCGCCGCTAGCCCAGCTCTGGTGCGCCGCCACCGAATGGGAAGCGGCCGACCTGAGTTCACTGCGTCTGCTGCAGGTCGGCGGCGCCAGGCTCGCCGAGATCAACGCCAAGGAGGTGACTCCCGCGCTGGGCGCGACGCTGCAACAGGTGTTCGGGATGGCCGAAGGCCTGCTCAACTACACCCGGCTCGACGATCCCGTCGAGTTGCTGCACACCACCCAGGGCAGACCCCTCTCCCCCGACGACGAGATCCGCGTGGTGGACGGCGACGGCGACGAAGTCCGGCTTGGCGAGGAGGGTGAGTTGCTGACCCGTGGCCCGTACACGATCCGTGGCTATTACCGGGCACCCGAGCACAACGCGCGCGCGTTCACCCCGGACGGCTTCTACCGCAGCGGAGACCTGGTGCGTCGGCTGCCCAGTGGTCATGTCGTGGTCTCCGGGCGAATCAAAGACGTGATCAACCGCGGCGGCGAGAACATCTCCTGTGACGAACTCGAGGAGCACCTGCTCGCCCACCCCGCGGTCCGGCATGCCGCCGCCGTGGGACTGCCCGACCCCGCGCTGGGCGAAAAGGTCTGCGCCGTCCTGGTCGTCGACGGCGAAATGCCTACTCTGGCCGAGATCAAGACCTTCCTCGCCGCTCGCGGGCTCGCCACCTACAAACTGCCTGACGTACTGCGGCGCAGCGACCAGCTGCCGATCACCGCGGTCGGCAAAATCGACAAAAAAGCCCTGCGCGCGGAGGCGTGAGCAGCGCTGGGCCGAAAAGCCGACGGGCAGCGCACTATCGGTGCGCTGCCCGTTCACGCTCAGGCCTCGACCACGTAGGGCGCGATGCTGCCCAGCTTCTCGCAGGTCTCCTCGAACTCCCGCTCCGGCCGAGACTGACCGACGATCCCGGCGCCCGCCCGCAGCCAGGCGCCCTCGGCGTTCTGGTACACCGCACGCAGCACGAGCGTCGCCTCCATCGCGCCGGTCGGCGAAATCGTCAGCACCGCACCGGAATACAGTCCGCGCGGATCGTGGTCCAGCCGGAACACCGAGTCGACCCCCTCGCGCTTGGGAATACCGGAGGCGGTGACCGATGGGAACAGCATTTCCAGCGCGTCCCAGCTGGACCGGTCGGCGGCCAGCCGCCCGCGCACGGTGGACGCCAGGTGTTGCACGCTGCCGCGCTCACGCACGGCCATGAAATCCGACACCGCGGGCGTGCCGGGAGCGGCCACCGCCGCGATCTCCGCGAACGAGGTCTGCACCGAAATCGCGTGTTCCACGATCTCTTTCGGATCGGTGATCAGATCCGCTCGTGCGGCCAGGTCGGCCGCGGCGCCGCGACCGAAGGCGCGGGTGCCCGCCAGCGGCTCGGTGGTCACTACGCGGTCGTCGTCCACGGACGCGACCAGTTCCGGGCTGAAGCCCGCCGCCTCCAAGCCACCGAGCCGCAGCAAGAACGACCGCGCCGGAGTGTTGTGCGCGCGCCCGAGCCGATAGGTGGCCGGAACATCGACCGGGAACGGCAAGTCGACCTTCCTGGACAGGATGACCTTCTGGTACCGCCCCGCCTGGATCTCGCCTACCGCCTCGGCCACCCGATCCCGGTAGCCGGTCGGATCGATGCGGATGTCGGTTCGATGCGCTGTCGGCAGTTCGGTGTTCTGCGACTGCGCGATCAGATCATGGATGTCGCCGGTCTCGGCAGGGGTCGCACCGGACACCCGGACACCGAATTCGCCCATGCGAACCTCGATGCGGGGAATCATCAGGTGCGCCAGCGCGGTACGCGGGTCGAGGTGCTCGGTCGCGTCGAGCGCCCACGCGCAGAACTCGAATCCGATCCAGCCGTAGGCGTTCCGCCCGTCGAGGGGCAACGTGCCGAGCGCGCGGTCGATCACCCCGGCCGGGTTTCCTTCCCAGCCGCCGGTCGTGCTCTGCCCCGCCCACGTGACTCGCAGCTCGCGCACGTCCAGTTCGACACTGCCGAGCGGATCGGCGGCGAACACCCATTCCCCCGGACGCTCGTACATCACGTACTCGCCGAACCGCTCCGAGGCCGCCAGCTGGGACATCGCTGCCGCCGGATCGGTCACATACTCAACCCGCAGGCGTTCCGTGGTCGACAACGATCCTCCAAAGGTAACCCTGACCTAACTTGTGCAGGTAAGGTTAGCATTACCTGCATAGCAGCACCGATGTGCTCGCGGCCTCAATCGGACAACCGTCCGGATCAGTCCATGGCCCCGCGCCGGAGACAAGCCCTCGAAGGCGCTGCTCACCGGGGTTGGGGAGCCCCGAAGCCGCCCACACCCGCACAATGCTCGCACCATGCGCACCCGAACTCGCCGCGCCGACTGCCTGCGCGGAATCGACCCGGCGGGATTGAATAGTGGAGAGCGTCACCTGCGGAGGGAAGAACATCGATGATCGATCACCGCGGCGATTCACCCGCGACCGCCCCCGGGACCGCACCGCAATCGGTGGTGGCCCTGATCGACGCCGCGTCGGGGGTGGAACGCGAACTCGTCGGCACGTGGCTGGCCGACGGTGGGATCGGCGCGCAGTTCGGCACCGACGCTCCGGTCACTCAGCTGGACCTGGACGCGGGCGCCGTCGCCGCCCAGCTGGTCAGCAGGCGCGACGATCCGCTGGTGGTGCCGATCCGGGTGCTGTGGCTGCCACCGGAACGCGATGGCGTGCGGCGCGTCACGTTCTCCGATCTGGTCCTGATGACCAACCCGCGCAAACCCAACCGGTTGGCGCAGCGCAGGCTGCTCGGCAAGTCACCGGACCGATACGTCGTCCTGACCGGCGCTCCCGCCCGGCTCAGCGAGCTCCGCGCGAACAACCCGGAGGCCTCAGCGCTGTTCGACAAGGGCACCGCCGAGCCGTTCGCCCGCGCCATCGTGCGCGCGGCGGTGGTGGCCCTCGAACGTTCCGAACGCACCATTATCGGCGACCGGTACAAGGTGCCCCGGCTGGTCACCGAGGAAATCCTCGACTCCCCCGACTTCCTGCGCAGGCTGGAATTGATCGCCGACCAGATCGGGGCGAGTCCGCACGAGGTGTACCGCCGCGCGGAGAAATCGCTCGGCGAACTGGTCGCCGCCCAGAGCAGGCTGGTGTCAGATCTGTTCACCCAGGCCATGCGGCCGGTGCACGCCTCGACCTGGAATGTGGACTTCGACGAATCCGGCCTCACCGGGCTGCGCGATCTCAACCGCCGCTACCCGCTGGTGTTCCTGCCTTCGCATCGTTCGTACGTGGACGCGTTGGTGCTCGGGGACGTGCTGGCCCGCAACGATTTTCCGCCGAATCATGTGATCGGCGGCGCGAATCTCAGTTTCTGGCCGATCGGGCCGATCGCCCGGCGCAGCGGAGCGGTGTTCATCCGGCGCAGTTTCGGCGACGACGAGGTGTACAAGGCCGTCGTCGAGGAGTACTTCGCCTACCTGCTGGCCAAGCGCTTCAACCTGGAGTGGTACTTCGAGGGCGGCCGCACCCGCACCGGCAAGCTGCGCCCGCCGCGCTACGGCCTGCTGAATTACCTTGCCGCGGCGGTGCGTACGAATCGTGTCGACGATGTCATGCTGATCCCGGTCTCGATCACCTACGAGCGGCTCAACGAACTCGGCGCCATCGCCACCGAGCAGGTCGGCGGCACGAAGAAACCCGAGGGGCTGGCCTGGCTCGCGCGCTACATCCGCAGCCAGCAGCACTCCGCCGGGCACGTGTACGTGCGTTTCGGCGAGCCGCTGTCCGCCCGTGATCGGCTGGCGGCACACGGTGACCCGCTCACCACCCCGCCGCTGACCATTCCACTGCACCACATCGAGCCGAGCCGCACCGAAGCTGGGATCGTCGGCGATCACGAACCACCGGAAGTTGCGGAGCTGGAACGCAAGGCCGTGCAGCGGCTGGCGTTCGAGGTCGCGGTCGGGATCAACGCGGTCACGCCGATCACGGTCAACGCGCTGGTCACCCTGGCGCTGCTGGGCGTGGACGGGCGCGCTCTCACGCTCGGCGAAGTGCGCACCGTGCTCGCGCCGGTGCTGGGCTACATCGACAAGCGCGAGCTGCCCGGTGGCGAACTCGACGCCTTGCGTGACGAACAGGGCCTGGCCGTCGTGCTGGAGCAGCTCTCGCTGGCCAAGGTCGTCACGGTGTACCGCGGCGGGCTGGAACCGGTGTACTCGATCGAATCGGGCGCGCACCTGGAAGCCGCGTTCTACCGCAACAGCGCCGTGCACTGGTTCGTCAACCGCGCGATCCTCGAGCTGTCCATCCTCGCCGGGGTCGACATCGGTGACGACGACTACGCACTGAAAACCGGCTGGGACGAGGCGTTCCGGCTGCGTGACCTGCTCAAGTTCGAGTTCTTCTTCCCCGAGCGCAGTGAGTTCTCCGACCAAATGGTGGCGGAAATGCTCCTGGTGGACCCCGAGTGGTACAACCACACCCGCCGCGACACGCGGAGCTCGGACATCCTGGGTAAGCTCACCGCCTCCGGATTCATGATGGCCCACCGTGTGCTGCGCTCCTTCTTCGATGCGCAACTCGTGGTGGCGGAGCGGCTGGCCGCCCGCGACCCGGGCGACGAGATCGACCGCAAGGAGTTCATCGCCGACTGCGTGGCCGTCGGCAAGCAGATGATGCTGCAGCAGCGGTTGCACAGCCCGGAGTCGGTCTCCACCGAGTTGTTCACCAGTGCGTTGAAGCTGGCCGACAACCATGATCTCTTGGAGACGGTGCCGGACGACTCGGAGCGTCGCGCGGAATTGACCCAGCGCAGAAGGGAATTCGCCGAGAGCCTGCGTGCCATCAGTGTCCGCATCGCGCAGGCCGCCGCGCTGGACCCGTCCAACATGGAATTGCGGTGAGCGAGTGTCCCATGAGCACCGCGATACACAGGAGATGCGATGAGACACCGTCGCAAAGCACTCGTCGCGCGGACGGAACGCGGGCACCACGCGGGAAGCAGGAGATTCGATGACCGACGCGCGTTCTGACCTCGACGCCGCGGTCGCCGCCATCCGTTCCGGACCGCAGGGCCCCAACGTCGCCGCGGTCTTCGACTTCGCCGGCACGGTCATCGACGGCACGGGGCGACGCCGCAGGCCGCTCGGCCGCCGCAAGCCCGAGGACGTGCTGCGCGGCGGCATCCGCAATGGCATGACCGACGGCGAGTACGCCCGATTCCTGCGGCAGCTCACCGAAGTGCTGGCCGGACGCTCCGAAGGAGAACTGGACGAGCTGGGCAGGCAGCTGTTCCGGCGCACCAGCTACGGGCGCCTGTATCCCGAAGCGTGGCAGTTGATCCGGACCCACCGGGCAGCCGGGCACAGCGTGCTGCTGGTCAGCTCGCTGACCAGGTTCCAGGTGCTGCCCGCCGCGACGCAGCTGGGCGTAGCGCACGTCCGATACACGCCAATGGCCACCGACGACGGCGTGCTGACCGGCTATCCCGACGGAAAGACGCTGTGGCGCAACGGCAAGGCCGACGCGGTCACCGAATTCGCCGCGGCGCAAGGCGTGGACCTCGAACGCAGTTACGCCTATGCCGACGCCATCGCCGATCTGCCGCTGCTGTCACTGGTCGGCCATCCGGTGGCGGTGAACCCCGATGACGCCTTGGCCGCGATCGCCGACCGGCAGCGCTGGGCAAAGCTGAGCTTCCGGCCGCGCCGCCCTCCGCGCGCAGGCGACTACGCGCGCACCGCGGCCGGATTCGCCGGACTGCTCGGTGGCGCGCTCTTCGGGATCGCGTCGAAGGCGCAGACCCGGGACCGCCAGCAGATGGCCGACGCGATGATGGGGCAGGCGGCGCGCAATACGCTACGGATCGCCGGGGTGCAGATCCGCGTCACCGGCGCCGAGCATGCGAAATCACCACGACCCGCCGTCTTCCTGTTCAATCACCAGAGCCAGTTCGACATCATCATCGTGCCCGCGGTGATCGGCGGCGGCGTAACCGCCATCGGGAAGAAGGAGCTGACCAAGAATCCGGTGTTCGGGCCGCTCATGCGCTTCGCCGGAGCGACTTTCATCGATCGCTCGAACACCGCGCAGGCGAAAGCGGCGCTACGACCGGTAGTAGAAACCTTGCGCAGCGGTCTATCGATCGCGGTGTCCCCGGAGGGAACCCGCTCCTACACTCCCGAGATCGGTCCGTTCAAGAAGGGCGCGTTCCACATCGCGCTCCAGGCCGGTGTGCCCGTGATCCCGATCGTGATCCGCAACGCGGGCGAGATCTGCTGGCGCAACTCTATGATCGCCCGGCCCGGGACCGTTGACGTGGCGATCCTGGAGCCCATCGACGTCAGCGGATGGGACCCCGACGACATGGACGCCGACGTGGCGCGGGTGCGCCAGCTGTTCATCGACACGCTCTTGGACTGGCCTTAGTTGGCGGCCCGGCTCGCGTCCGAGCGGCCGCCGCGTCCGCGACGCAGTCGCCAGCGGCGATCGCTCGGACCCGAGCCCACAAAGGGGGCCGCGAACACGCAGCGCCGCAGGCGCTGCACATCGAACACAGCTCAGACCGCGCGGCCGAACAGCAGCTTCCACGGCATCAGTGCCGACTCGAGCTGCACTTTGAGGCTCATCTTGGAGGCGCCGAGGGTTCGCTCCTCGAACCGGATCGGCACCTCGGCGATCGTGATCCCCTTCTTGATCGTGCGATAGTTCATCTCGACCTGGAAGGAGTACCCGTTGCTGCGGATCGAGGCGACGTCGATGGCGCGCAGGGTGTCGGCCTTCCATGCCTTGAAGCCCGCGGTGGCGTCCTTCACGCCCAAGCGCAGAATCAGGTTGACGTAGAAGTTGGCCCACGCCGAGAGCGCCTTGCGGTACCACTTCCACTCGGCGGCGGTCGAGCCGCCGGGGACGTAGCGGGAACCGAGCACCACGCCCGCATCCGTGGTCGTCAGCTTCTCCAGCATGGCCGGGATGACTTCGGCGGGATGCGAGAGGTCGGCGTCCATCTGGATCACCACGTCCGCGCCCTCGTCCAGCGCGCGCGTGATGCCCGCCACGTACGCGCGCCCCAGCCCGTCCTTCTCGGTCCGGTGCAGCACGCCGACCACGTTCGGCAGCTCGGCGGCCAGCTTGTCCGCCACCTCGCCGGTTCCGTCCGGCGAGCTGTCGTCCACCACGAGCACGTGCAGGTCGGGCACGGGCAGCGTGGTCAGCCGCTCCACCGCAACCGGTAGATTCTCCCGCTCGTTGAAGGTCGGCACAACAACGGTAACCCTCAAGGGTCGCCCTCCCTGCTGATCCTGGTTCCGCTCGCAGCCCACGCCAGGACCACCGAGCATTCGTAGAGTTCTGGAGAACCGTACTCGATACCCCCGACCGCGGACTTGGCGGCCGCACCCGCCGCGACCCCGTTCGGCGCTCCGACCTGCACCTCAAGATCAACTTTGCCGGACCAGGGGAACCATCCCCGGCCGCGCCGTCCGGCAACGGCGGAAGTCATCGGGTGTGACTCAGCGCGGCGGGCGTTCGGGCGCGACGAACCGAAATCCGTTGCCGCACAATACTATACTTCCGGCTTCGCCGCGCTCAGTCCCCCTCGCGCCAGGCGCGATCCCGGGCGTCCTCGCGCTCGTTGCGGGCATGCACGATTTCCAGAGCCCGCTCCGCTGTCGCCCGGTCCGGATATGGCCCCATTCGGTCGCGGAACCAGCACTGCCGTCCTTGTTCGGCTCGTTTATGCTTCAAGCAGTAATACCAGCGCTCAGCCATACCTCCAGCATCCCACCGAACACCCCACCTCATCCCGATTTCGTGTTCGCCCGTCCGTAGCGGTGAGCCGGTCACCCGCAATTCCGGGCCGAGATCTACCAGGACGATCTACCAAAGACTTCGGTAATGGATGAGCGAGTCGCATATCAGGACCGCACCGAACACAACGAAGAGTATGCGCACCGAAGTCGGTCCATATGTGGTGAGAATGCGAACGACCTTTCGATACACACGGCGCGCCCCGATCGTGCGCCGCATCGCCAGGCCGAGAATCAGCAGCGGCGGCAGCAATGCCAGCGCGCAATAGGCGACGATGATCAGCGGCCACAAGTCAGGTAGCGGATCGCGTGCGGAGATCATCGCGAGTCCGGCCAGATAGGGAACGGCCGTCGGTGCCTGCGCGATACCGATCGCCACCCCCAGCACGGCGAGCAACCAGGGTCGCCGCCGCAATGCCGCCCCCCGTTTCGGCTCAGCTGTTCCGGTCATCCGAATACCCGCGAGCCCGATCAGCACCGCACCGACCGCGAACTCGCCCCAATACCGCACCGGCGGGGTGATCTCGAAGTCGACCAGTTCGCTCAGAAGGCCGATTCCCAGCACAGTGCAGATCCCGAATCCGGTCGTGACGGCGAAGACGCCCGCCAGCAAGCTCAGACCGCCGGCCAGCGGCGAGCGCCGAACCAGCCTGCTGTCGTAGACGACGGCCGTAGTGACGCCGATGAGCAGCACGTCCAGCGAATCGAGGAAGGCGAACCCCGCGAGCGCGAACAGAAGGGTCGACATAGCGGCGCCAGCCTACCGGCGCCGCCCTGGACGACCGGCGACCCGGTCACAAAGCCCTTTGCGACACTGCGCGATTCGACACACCCATGAGCGAGCGAGTCATCAGCCGGACCCACGCACACTGCGGCTGCATGCCCCCGCGCGGCGGGTGCGCGCTCCGAACACGAACTCTCGGACCGACATCCTCATCGCGAGATTCGATCAGGCGTGGCAGAAGCACGAGAACGAGAACGCCCCACCAACGCCAACCACAGAACACTCGAACGGGACTGCCCCACCAACGCCAACCACAGAACACTCGAACGGGACTGCCCCACCCAACGCAACCACTGGAAGGGGGGTCCGGGGGGCGAAGCCCCGCCGGGCGGGGCGTGGGGGTTGCACCCCCACAAGAAATGACGAAGCGAAAAAGGCCCATGCTCTCCATGAGCATGGGCCAGCGATGAGCGGAGTGGCCAGGGCCGGGATCGAACCGGCGACCTTCCGCTTTTCAGGCGGACGCTCGTACCAACTGAGCTACCTGGCCGCAGGCACCCGAGGTGAATGCCATACGCCGAACGCCGGAATATCCGGCGCCTGCTTGCGACCCTGACGGGACTCGAACCCGCGACCTCCGCCGTGACAGGGCGGCGCGCTAACCAACTGCGCCACAGGGCCATGCTCTGCTACCAACGATCCGCAGACCGTACCCCCTACGGGATTCGAACCCGCGCTACCGCCTTGAAAGGGCGGCGTCCTAGGCCGCTAGACGAAGGGGGCTCGTCCCGGATTTCTCCGGACCGGCTTTCAACGGCTGTCCGTTGGGAGCTGGGATAGCTTATGACAGACCGGACTCGAATCCCAAACCGGCTGGTCAGAGCCCCAAACCGAGCTCTTCCAACCGGGCCTGCGCGCGCCAGCCGTCGCTGCGGAACTTCTGCAGCCACTCCGGGGTGGCCATCGCCTCGACCACCACTTCGAGCGCTTCTTCGAAACGCGACCGCAGATCGACCTGACCGCCGAGCAGGTCCACCATGTACCGCTGACCGGCCAGCGCAGCCGCGAGCGTGCGAGTGAACCGGTCGGGGTCGGCGTCGGCGCGCAGCTGCCCGTGGTCGATGGCGCGCACCGTGAGCACCCTGGTCGTGCGGCCGAGGATGCGCCCACCGCCCGCTTGCACGTCGCGGTAGAAATCCGGCTCGATGATCAGGCGATACTCGGCTTGCACGATGATGTCGTGCTCGAGCCGCAACGCGATCTCGTCGACCATCCCGTGCAGGATGTCCAGCGGGCTGAGGTCCGCTCGCCCGAGCCAGCGCTCGGCGGAGGCGCGGTAGCGCTCCACGGCGGTCTCCAGCACCGCGCGCGCGAGGTCTTCCTTGGAATCGAAATGGAAGTACATGGCGCCCTTGGTGGCACGCGACCCTTCCAGTATGCGGTTGAGCGATGCAGCGGCATAGCCGCTCTTCCCGAACTCAACGGCGGCGGACCTGATAATCGCCGCCCGTGTCCGGCGGGCCCGCTCTTGCTGCCGTGCCATGCTCGAAACGCCTCCGAAGCCTACTCGCCGCCAAGCAGCCACCCCCAAAGGAACGGTCCCCTTGGCACGAATTCATGGGTTTTTATCAATACTGCAAACCGGGTTTTCGCCCCCGATTTCAAACCTTTGGTACGAAAACTCGCGAAAAACCTGAAACGCACCGGCTGGTATAGTTTTCCTGCCCGGGTGCGCCGCAGGGGGTGCGCATCCGGGCATTTGTTCGTCTCGGATCTGCCTCCTCCTGCGGCATCGAGTTCCGCCGAGCCGTGGCCGACCGAGCCGACCGCGACGCCTTCGGACACAGCAACGACAAGCTGAATTCCGTCGCGCCGACCGAGTCGGCGATTCTTTCGGAATTCACCAAGGCGTCACCGTACCCGTAATCTCGGTGCGACACGCGGCAAACCGAAGAGTCAGGGAGCCATCCGATTCCGCTTTCTGTTACAGCAAATATTCGGCAACCAAACCTCGGCGTCCGGCGATTGCGTGAATTCACCAGCGGCCCAGGGATGTTCGCCCGAGCCGACCGGCAGGCCGAGCGACCGATCGTCCCACACGCCGCACCGGCCAACCCGGTCCGCGAGCCCCGCCCGGCCAGTGCCCTCCACCCCCCGCAAATCCAAAGCCATTGTCAGCCAACATGATTGGATGATATCCAGATCCGGGTAAGATGAACAAAGCTGGGTGGCAAATGTTTACCGCCTGCATCGTCGCGCGCACGCGCCGCGTTACCCCCGCCGCGGCATCGCGCGACGCACCCGCACAGCACGCCGGCCCGACCCATCCAACACATCCCACCGACACGAACTCCCCCGATTGGGGCATCGGCACCCGATCGCACTACACTGGTCCTCCGCGCCCCTATAGCTCAGTTGGTAGAGCTACGGACTTTTAATCCAAGGGTTGGGGCGCGTCTACCAGCGGAAACGCTAGAATCGTGGGGCAAACGTGGGGCGCGCAGCCCGCGGCCCCGCCGTCGAGATGAGTGCCCCCTGTAGGACTCGAACCTACGACCTAGTGATTAAAAGTCACCAGCTCTACCAACTGAGCTAAAGGGGCTCGGCTGGCAAGCATAGCTGACAGCGGCCGTGGGGCACGAACCGATTGGAGGGGTCACGGGGCTATGGCGTGGGCGGAAAAGCTCCCCAGCGGCAAGTACAGGGGCGTCTACAGGGACGCCAACGGCAAGAAGCGGAGCGCAGGCACCTTCACAAGGAAGCCGGATGCGGAGCGGGAAGCCGGAGCCAAGGAAGTCAGCGAGCGGAGGACGCCGACCCCGGCGGGTGCCGACAAGCTCACGTGGGGCAAGTGGGAAACCAGCTGGCAAGCGGCTCGGATTGTGAGAAAGAGCACAAGCCGCTCGGACACGGCGCGCCTGCGCGATCACGTCCGGCCGCGGTGGGAGAACGAAGCCCTGCGCTCGATCACTACTGACGACGTGCAGAAGTGGGTGACGAAGCTCACTAACAGCGGGATGGCGCCGTCGACCGTCGCAAAGTGCTACTACTTGCTGTCTTCGTCAATGAAGGCCGCGCATCTCGCCCGGCGCATCGACATCAACCCGTGCAAGGGCATCAAGCTACCGAAACCAGGTCCGATGCCTGAGCGCTATCTCGACGACGAAGAGATTGCCGCAATCGAGGCATCCCTCGACGCCTTCGACTTGGTGGTGGTCGAGGTGCTGCTCGGTTCCGGCATCCGCCTAGGTGAGGCGATGGGGCTGCACTGGGAGAGCGTGAACCTCAAGCGCCGCGAGATTGCCATCGAATGGGGGTATGACCCGGTGGAGCATGAGATGAATCCACCGAAGGACTACGAACGGCGCACGATTCCGATTGGCGACAAGCTCACCAAGTTACTGCGGGCACGGCTCGATCGCGTCGGGATGGGCAAGCCCGCGCCAGCGCCCGTGAAGTACCCGCGGAATGCCCGCGTGCACTCCGGCCTGGTTCTGGCCCACACGCAAGGTCGCCCGTTCGATCCAAGCAACCTCCGTGACCGTTTCGAAGCGTCAGTACGGATCGCGTACGTGGGCAAGGGGAAGCACCGTCACCAGATCGGACACGTCCGACTGCATGACCTCCGCCATACCTACGCAAGCCGGCTTCTTGAGCGCGGCATTCCGATCGAAGATGTGTCCCGCCTCCTCGGACACGCCTCGGTCACCACCACCATGAGGTACGCGCACCGGGCAAAGTCGCGGTGGGACAGCGTACGCGCCGCTCTCGACTAGGACCGAACACGCTGACAAGCAACCACGTCGGGAGCTCAGTATCAACGAAATGTAGTCTTATCGGCGAACCTCTGGTTACGGATAGGCGTTCCTCCTATCTGCCCGCGGCGCCGTTCATCCCGTGTGCCCCCAAATCAGCCTCCGGCCTCGTTTGCGAATCTGGTTACGTCAGCGTCGTGCGACGATCCATCCTTGCCGATGCCACTGCACAATCATGGCCGCGCAGGTCACGATCATCCTTGCCTCGTCGATAGACGGAATCCGCCGTGGACCTCCTCCGCCGTGGCGGTCGTGGTTCGGCCACAACCATTGGAGCATTCCCACGAACCCTGCGACATCGTGCGTCTGGTCCGCGCCGGGGAGCATCATCTTCCACTGCGCTGACGAGGCAGGAGAGCGAAGCTGGCCGAGAACGTCCGAGAGTGTCGCCTTGGCCTTGTTAGGGACAACCACCGGAATCAGCACATCCTCGACCGCTTTGATGGCATGATCCCACGCATCTGAAGCGTTTCCGTTGCGCCCGTACGCATTTGCCCATGCCTCCCGCAGCTCGATCGTCGCCTCATCCTCTACGGCGACTGCTTGCTGGTAGATCTCCTCAACGCGCTCATCGACAACCAGCACCAGCCGATCTGCCTCCGGTGACACCGTCCAGACCGATCCTCCGTCCTCAAGTATCCGCCGCAGTTCCGAGGGCAGGCCATTAGCGATAGTCCACGTGTCTGGCTCCAGTTGAGCTCCGTAGTGCAGCAGCGCGTCGATTAGGTCCAACGCCTGCTGTTCATCGTAGAATGCATTGAGAACCAGGCTAAACGCCTGAAACGTCTCGCTTGTACGGTTTTCGACCCGCAGTCGAAGCCCGATCTTCTCTAGGATGGCGGAGCCGTAGCCCCTCGCTACCTTCTCTGCCCAGCCGCGGAGCAAGCCATGTAGGTGGTCGGGCACACCTTCGAATGGGCCATCGGCCTCGGCCCTTCCAGTCCGCTGCGATAACGGCGTCCACGTCATGCGCAAGACTGTAGGACACGCCCGATTCTCAAACCTGCTAATTAAGAGTAGGACTCGAACCTGACTCCCCCACGCCCGCCGACCGACGTTGACACTCGTCATACCGACACCGAGGCCCGAGCCGGACATAGTTTGCACGATGGTCGAGGTAGTCGTCAGCTCCGACAGTCGTACGGTTCAATCAGTGGGTTTACCAGCATGTTTGCACATTTGGAGTGGCGGGTTTTTGGCCGCGAATTGGTGGCCTCATTTCCTGGAACCAACACTCGCGCATGGTTGCCGAACCGGCCCCGTAAGACCAAACAGCATTCAGCGCCGCCGCCGTAGCCCTAAGATAGCTGCATACAACGCTGGAAAGTTGCTGAGAAACTCGTTGCCTGCGGCGCTGGGACCGGTCTACCTGCTTGCGGCTGCGGTAGACCTCTCTACAGTCAGCTGTTCGCCCGCGCCCCTCTGGGTGGCCTGCCTCCCGGCGAGGGCGGGGCGCAGGGGCAGCGCCCCGCCTCGCAGCCTGCGGCTGCGCAGTTCCCGGTCCATAGCGCGTGCTTTGGGCTCGTGCTGGGTGCTCCTCCGGTATGGCCTGGGGCGACTCGATCACGACGGCGGCGGCCGTCAAGGGTGGCCGCCAGGCCATCGGCGTAGCCGACTTGCCCTTGATGGTCGTTGTCGTCGTGATAGCCCCGGATAAGGCCATACCGGAGGAGCACCCAGCACACCGCGCGCCGGACCGCGCGACCACAAGGTCGCGGTAACCCGCCTCGGATCGCCCCGCGCGCTACGCCACTCGACTACACGCACAGCCGCGTGCAGTAGACCGCAGCCGGTGCAGACGACGCCACCACCGCCACCGTCTCCCAAAGCAACCCACTCGCAAACTTTCCGATGCCCACCCAACGCAACCACTTCTTTTCTCTCAACCACCACCCCAACCCTCCCTTCCGTTCTTTTGATTTCTGATTGCTCCCCCACCCCCACCCAGTCCGACATCTCGTTGAACACGAAGTGGGCGATGAGATGTCGGACTGGGTGGGGGTGGGGGAGTGAGCAGAAATCACGCCCTTTGCCCAGCTCACGGGAGGGTTGGGGTGGTGGTTGAGAGCACGAATAAGTAGCACACGCGTGTGCTACTTATTCGCTACTTTTGTGCTCACATTTTCGTGCAACCAACCGGACAAGATCGACCGCCACGCAGCCGAATCCACGGCAGGAACAAGGCCCTTCCTCGGCCGGATAGCGTGAGCCCGGAGCGGTGGTTGTTCAAGGGCGCTCCTGCGTCGCGTCGCCTGCGGCGATGGCCTGGCGGCCACCCTTGAGCAACCACCGCTCCGGGCTCGGTTTGCCTGCGGAGGAAGGGCCAGGGGAAAAGTCAGGGGTGGAGAGCCGAGTTTGTAGACCGGCTGTAGACACGAAAAAGCCCGGCCGAATTCACGGCCGGGCTTCGGTGGTGGTCAGGTTTAGTCGATGGGCGGGATGTAGGCGACCAGTTCGTACACGCGGCCGTAGCCGCCGCCCTCGACCGGGCCGACGTAGACCAGCTGATCGAGGCGACCGCCGATCGCGAATCCGCCGGCGCGTGCACGGCGCACGCCCGCGGCGATAGCGCGCTGCACATCGCGATCCAGCGTGATCGACCGCAGGCCCTCGTCATCGGAGTCGACACGCTCGTCGGTCTCCAGGATCAGCGCCGAGTCGATGACCGGGTCTCCGGCCTGGGCGACCATCGGCTTGCGGTTCACCCAGAACAAGGGCTGGCCCTTGCTGTTGTGGCGGTGGCGCCGCACCACGGCGACGATCTCGCCGGAGATCGTGGTGTTGGGTTCGACGTCGCGGCCGAACGGGTTGCGGGCGCCCTGGCTCATCAGCTCGGCGTTGATCTGGTCCAGGTCGGTCAAGGTGCTCGTCATGATGAATTCCCTTCAGGAATCGGAGTGATGAAAGTTCGGGAAGGGAGGGCAGACGGATCGTCTGCCCTCCCGGGGCGATCGGTCAGCGAATCAGGCTCAGCACCTCCGCTCCGTCCTCGTCGACATCGGTCTGTTGCTTGGCGGCGGTGACGATCTGGCCGACCCGCGACGGCGAGATCCCGTAGACGGCGGCAAGCTGGCGCATCGATTCCCCGCCGGTGTGACGGCGCACGATCTCCGCGTCACGCTCGGCGAGCGGGTCGGTGTCCACTTCCTCGACGGTCACTGTCGAGTCGCTGTCCAGGGCTGCACGCTCGCTGTCCAGTCCTGGACGGCCGGTGTCCAGTCGAGTCGCCTCGGCGTACACCGGTGTCCAGTCCGGCTCGGTGGCCGGTTCCGGGTTACGGGGAACCTCGATCAACGCCGTGAGCCCGTGCGTGGCGGCCAGGCCGAACAGCGGCGCGGCGCCCGCGACGCACGCCGCGATCGTCGCGGGCAAGATCCGCTGCCCGGATTCCGCAGCGTGCAAGCCGTTTCCGACCACGGAGATGAGTTCGGCGGCGAACAGCTCACCCCAGAAGAACCAGCGCGTCGCGGCCGGGATCTCGACGTTCTGCCGTGCCCGGCGCTGCAACGAAACCAGGGCGACAGCGGACTGGACAATCGCGCCGTCCACAAAAATCGGCCCGGCCCACGCTAGACGCGGCGTGATCCCGGCCATCACGCTCAGTTCGGTCAACGCGGCGAACGACCACGCGAACGCGCCCGCGCCGATGACGATCGTCATCGCCAGCGCGGTCAACTCCGCGACGTCTAGACGGCCGCTGGACGGCCGCTGGACAGGCTGGACAGTGGGTGTCGGGTTCATCGGTCGTAGTCCTCTCGATCGGTGGACACGGCCCACAGGCCGTACACGGGGGTGTGGATCAGCCGTTCCTGCTCGACGTGCAAGGCGTGCCCGGCGAGCTGGTCCAGGGCGTTGTCCAGATCGCTGGCAAGCTCCCGGTTACGGTCTTCCAGCTGCGCGGCCTGATGCTCGGCGGCATCGCGGGCCGCGACAACGGCGGCCAGCTGCTCCTCCAGATCCGCGGCACGCTGATGCGCCGCGATCAACCGCGCCTCCAGCTCGGCGGTGCTCAGACCAGCCGACGACGACGGCTGTGCCGCGGGCGCCGACTGCGACATCGGAAACGGCGCCGTGCAGACCAGCCGCACCGGCGACCGCGGCGGCGCCGGCCGGACGGCCACCTCGGCATCGAAGCAGTCCGCGGCGCGGGCGGGCATCGTCGCCTCGACCGACCGGGCGCTCACCGCTCCGCTCCATCACGCTCGGAGTTCGCCCGCGACGCAGCCAGGACATTGCCCGGCTGGTAATCCGCCAACGCCGATCCGGCGGCGCCCGCGGCCCAGTCGGGCACGCGGGTCACATAGTGCGAGGTCAGCAGACCGTGCTCGTCGCGTTCGATGCCGTGGGCGGCGATGTAGCGGGCCTGATCTTCGCTGCGCGCCTCGATCGGCGACAGCAGGTCGGCGCGCTGATGAAAGGCCAGTTGGCGCTCCGCGCCAGCGCGGTCGTCGCGCCAGCGGGTGGTCGCGTCTTCCAGGTACAGCCACTCGTCTGCCCACTGCTCCTCGCCGCCGGTCCACCGGTCTGCGTATTCGCCGTAGGCCACCTGATCGGCCGGATCGTAGTCCTCCGGCGTCATCCGCTGCGCGTACGACCACGCGTGCATGAAGTCCGCCCGCATCTGCTGCTCGGTAATGGATTCGGTCTCGTGCTCGTGGCTAAGGTTGGTCATTGGTTCGGCTCCTTCGTGATCTGTCCTGGTTGTGCTGGTGTCGGGCCATCGGCCGTGGCCGGTCATGTCGCGTACCTGCAACCGACTGCGCCACGTCGTCGGGTCCATGCCGGGCGGTGGCTCGCTCGGCATGGTCGGCGGCTCCGGGTGAAACAAGCCCGGGTAAACGGTGTGCGCGAGCATCTCGTCCAGCTCCGCCCACCGGGGCGCGACAGCCGGATCGGCGGTCCACCGCTGTTCGATCGCGCGGGCCTGCGCCCACAGCGCGATCGCGTCGGGGTGGTCGCGGCGCGGAGCGTCTTCGGCCCGATCCCGCAGGATGTAGGCACGGGTGTAGTCGGTGCGCCACAACGCCTCCCGCGGGTGCGGGACCCGCCGGGCGTAGTAGGCGGCGACCGCCGCGTCCAGGCCGTCCGACCGGATGAGATCGTCGATCAGATCCGCCATGGTGCGGTTGTCGGTGCTCATCGCTCCATGCCTTCCCGGTCGGTGCCGTGGGTGAGCGCATCGGCCAGGCTGCTGCCCGGCCCGTAGTCCGCCAGCGCGGACAGCTCCGCGGTGCGAGCAGCGGCGAACGAGCCCGACACCGGGACCGGCGCCGCGGCGGGGCGAGCTTCGGCCGGGTCCGACCAGCCCTCGGCGCGCTCTATCGCGGCGAGCTGCTGGCGGGCCTGCTCGATCGAACGCGGCTCCACCACCCAGACGCCGTTTCCGGTCAGCTCGCGAGCGTGCTGCTGACTGCGCCACTGGATCCCGGACCAGACCTGGGCGCCCTGGGCCTCGTCCACGGCGATCTGCTCATGCAACCGGCGCATGGTGTCCGGCGAAGACTTCCAGTCGCTGTAGGCGTCGGACAGATACCGGTAGGCGACGCCGTAATCGTCGTCCCGAGACGACCAGCGGACGGAGATCTCATCGACCTTGTCGAAGATCCGGTCGATGTCCTGGTCGGACTCGGCGTGAAACGCCGTCTCGCTCAGGTCCTTCGCCCGGTCGAAGTCCGCCCGCATCAGGACTTCGGTGGGGTCCTCGACCCGACCGGCGTAACGGTTGATGTACAGGTCGTCGAGTTCGTTGCTGCTCATCGGTCCATGCCCTCTCGGTCGTGTCCGTTGCGGGCGACGGTCTCGGCCAGGCAGCTGCCCTGCTGGTAGTCCGCCAGCGCGGACCGGCCAGCCGATACGGATGCCTTGGCCTGCTCGGCCTGACGCTCCGGGCTGCCGTACCGCTCGTGCGCTGGTGTGCGCTCGGCGAGCTTCTGCACCGCCTCGTCGCGTTCACCGCGCAGCGTGTCGCGCTCGGCGGTCAGCGCGGTCAGCTGCCGCGTCAGCCGGGCGTTGGCCTCGGTCAGCTCGTTGTTGTGCTCAATCGACAGCTGGTGACGGGCAGTCAGTTCCGTGATCTTCTTGTCCCGCTCGGAGACCTGACCGGACAGCTGGTTGTTGCGGTCGGCGGCGGTGACCAGATCACCGGACAGCTGCTCGATTTCGCGACCGTGCTGCGCGAGATCCTCGGCGAGCTGGTCACGCTCGGCCGCGATCTGCTGGACTGTCGCGGGCAGCTGCTGCTCGTCGCGCTCCTGCTCGGACGAGACGCGCTCGATGCCCTCGCGCCACTGGGTCACCTCGTCGGCCACCATCTCCCGGCCGCCCTCGGCGCGGAACACCCGCTCCGGACGCCATTCGTCGGCGCAGTCGTATGCAGCGACGTGCACGGTGGTGCCGGGCGCCGGCCGAATCCCGGCCAGCTGCTGCGCAGTCCAGCGTGCGGACTCCACCTCGCTGGCGTGAGTGCCGCGCTCGTGCACCACCTGGTTGGCGTGCTCGGGCAGGTAGGTGACCGTGGCGCTGAAACGCTCCTGCTCGGCCTCGTGGGCGGCCTGCCGCTTGAACGCTTCGCGGTGCACCTGCCCGCTCAGCGTCCGCTCCCGCAATACGGCCTCCCGGTCGGCGAGCTGCTCGGCGACGGTCTCGGGACGGCCCCAGTTGGTGTATTGCTTTGCGGCGTTGTCGTTGTCGCGGGTCTCGACACGCAGGGTGGTGCCGTCCGCCCACGCTGTGCCGCTGATGTTGCGCTGCAACCACTCCGTCGCGGTGTGCTCGGTGGCGAACGGACGGGATTCGGTGAGCACACCACCGTCTGGGTCGGTCCACGTCATCTCCGCGGTGTAGCGGTGACGGTGGTCCTGGGCGGCGTCGATGCGGGCCAGCAGCGCCTCCTCGAGATTGGCGCGGCGCGTGGTATCCAGGCCCTTCTGCCGGTCCTGCCGTTCCTGCTCGGCGCGCTGCCGGGCGCTGACCGTCTCGCGAGCCACACGGGCGCGGTAGTGCAGCGCCTCCAAGCCCTTGACCTTGTGCGCGCGGGAGAAGAGATTCCCGGTCTTGTACTCCGGGAACACGCTCGCGGCGTCCAGGCCGTCCAGGGCGATGCCCTGCTCGGTGCGGGTCAGGTGCTCGTCACCGATGAACTGTGCGGCCAGGCGGTCGCGGTGCTCCGCGAGTGAGCGGGCGTCGCGGGCGCGGCGGTCGTGATCCACCCTCGGGTCGTTGGCCCGCTGCGCGACCGCCTGGGCGTGCACGCGGTAGCGGTCAACGGCCTGGTTGGTCCACGACAGGTGATTGGTACGGGACTGCTGCTGCTCGCGGCGCTCCTGGCGGACCAGACGAGAGATCTCCTTGCGGGCGCGGCGCCGCTCCAGCCAGTACGCGGCCTGGGCGTGCCGCTGCATCGCCGCGCGCATCGCGGCACTGAACTGGCGTGCCTGCGCGAAGATCTCGTCTTCGACACTGCGATCGGACATTATCACTGCTCCTTCTGGGTGGTGGGGATGTAGCCCGCGGCGACGTTGGCGCGGACATGGGTCAGCAGGTCCGTTCCGGCCCGCTGGATCGAGGGATCGACTCCGGCCGAGGCGGCTGTGTCGTCGGTGAGGTAGCGCCACTGGATTCGAGTGACGGTCGTCTCGGGTGTGCAGCCCCGGTGGCTGCGGCAGAAGAACGCGATGAACTCGTCCGGGGTCCAGTCCGGGAAACCCTCGGCGCACACGTCCTCGGCGGTGATGAGGGCCAGGCGCTCGCGGCGCACGTCCTCGACCACGACATCGACAATGCGCACCAGCGGCTCACCCCTGCGGCGTCCCATGACCTTGCGGCACAAGGTCAGTTGGGTACCGGGCTTGAGTCCGAGCCAGCCCATCCGACGAGTGACGGTCTTGGTACGTGCGCGGACCTGGTCCTCAGTCAGCGATACCGACATCAACGGCACGTCAGTTCCCTTTCTCGGTGGTGGGTGCTCCGGGAGCCGTGCGGCGGGACTCCATCGCGGCGCGGCGGCGCGCCAGCTGCTCGATGTGGCGGCGGATCCAGGCGCCGGTGTCGGCCAGCGCGTAGGCGAGCATCCGCACGGACTCGCTGATGCCGGGGCGTCCGGCGCAGTGCCACCACGCGAACGCCGCCAGCGCGAGCACGTACAGCGCGAGCGGGCCGGGCAGCGGCAGCACCGCCACCGCGACGACCGCGCCGGTCGTGGTCGCCGCCGCCGGACCCCACAGCCACAGGCCGTCGCGGGTCTTGGTGACCCGGTCCACGTGCGGGGCGACGGTGCGACCGACTGTGCCGCCGTCCGGCACGACCGGCGTCAGCAGCTGGGCGGCGAGCTTCTCCGCGGTGCTGCCTTCCATGTCGGCGGTGAGCGCGTCGAGTACCTGCTGCTCGTGCGCCTGCTCGGCGGCGCTGCGTCCGCCCAGCTCCTCGCCGTGGTCCTCGGGTTCGATCGGGTTCGGGAAAGCCATGTGCTTGTAACTCCTTGTGATACTGGGTTTTTCAGGCCGGGCGGCGCTTGGTCAGGTCGATGACCGGCGCCAGTCCGGTGGTGTCGGTGCCGGGTTCCGGGCCGGTGACATCGGCGATGCCGGGCAACGGACGGATGCGCTTGAGCTCGGCGTCATCCAGCGGCGAGACGCGGCCCCAGCGGGCGCGGCCGCCAGCCACCTGGACCACGTCGCCTTTGGCCATGGCGCGCAGCCGGTTCGGCGGGATCAGGAACTGGTCACTGCTCTGGACGTTGCCCTCGTCGCCGTCGCGGTTACCGCTGATCAACTTGCGCGACAGCTCGAACTTGGGGCGGGTGCCGTACTTCTTGGCCAGCGTTTCCGGGTCCGACGAGCGCATCAACAGGCTGCCGCCGGAGGCGGCGGCGACCAGGCCAGTGCGGTTGTCGTCGTCGTGGCCCAAGCCCTGCCAGGACTGCGCGATCCACCACGACCCGATCCCGGCCTTGCGCAGGCGCTCGACCCACTTCACCGCGCGGGTCTTGCCATCCGACACCGCCGAGAACTCATCGACCACCATCAGGCTGGTGCGGCCGTGCTGCTTGTCGGCGAGCTGCTCGAACATGGTGCCGATCGCCCCGAACTGGGCGCGGGCCCGATCCGGGGTTTTCACGCCCTCCAGCACGATGTAGATGACGTCGAAGTCCGTGAGCTCCTTGTCGCCGTCGAACGCATCCCCCAGCGCGCGGTAGAGGTTGGCGAATTCCGCCCGGGCGGAGTTCATGACCGGCTGTTTGCCGTCGATGGTCGAGCGGATCTCCATGTCGATGCCCATCACGCCGGTCCAGACCTCGGCCCCGGCCTGCCCGCCCCACAGGCGCGACAGCTTCTCCACGTCGAACCGGCTGAGGAACTCGATCCACGACCGCGGCGGGTTCTGCCCGATCGGCGTCGGCACACCGTCGATCACCTCGACCCGCGCCGGGGCGTCCACGATCAGGTGGATCAGCGTCTCGCGGATCTCGTGGAAGTACTTCTCGGTGTCCGTGGTCGGCGTCGAACCGCCGGAGACCATCGCCGAGAGGATCGAGCGCAGGTCATCCACCGAGGCGTTCCACATGCCCAGCGACACGTCGTCGGGGAAGATCCCGATCCGCTCCGGCCGAACACCCAACGCGGCGAACCACTTCCGCATCCGGGCGGCGACCTTGCGGGACTCCGGGCCGCCGTTGCAGTCGACCACGATCGCCAGCGGCCGACCGGGACGATCCGCCCGCCACCACTGCCGATGCCGCGCCCACGTGGTGATGAACCACGACACCAGCAACCGCACCATCAACGTCGTCTTGCCCGCCCCGGAGCCTGCGACGGTGGTCATGTGCTCGGCGACGTTGATCCACGGCAGAATCAGCCGGGTCTCGGTGCGCCCGAGCAGCTGCCGCAACACGCTCTTCGGCGGGGCCTGGTCCGTCTCGAGCGCCAGGCGCCCGATCACCAACTCCGGCGACAGTCCGCCCGTGGTGAAAGGCAACCGCCGGCGCGACAGCCGTGCGGCGGCGCGCTGCTCGCGCTGCGCCTGCGCCCACAACGCCCGCTCCGTCCGGGCCGGGCTCTTGAGACCGACCGTGGCCAGCTGCACGCGGCGGTTGGTGTGGGCGATGGTCGCGGTCAGCCACGCCAACGGCACCAAAACCACAGCCATCCCGAGCAGGCCGCCGACGTACTGGCCGCCCGTGAACTCCTGCGCAGCCGAGTGGACCAGGCGGCCCGGCTCGAACACATCCCACGCCCACAGCGCGGTCGCGCCCGGCATCGCCAACACCGAACCGATCAGCCAGTTCCGCAACTTCGTCGGCTTCCACGCCAGCGCGGTCGCCGGAATCAGGATCATGATCGTCATGACCAGGATCGCGATCACGCACGCCGCGATCAGCAGCGCACCATCCGCCACACCGTCCATCGACCAGGAGCTGAAATCGGGCAGCCACCCCAGCGGGTCGTGGTCCAGGCCGATCGGCGGCATCTTCCGCTCGATTTCGATCGGCGCGCCCGGCGCGGGCGTCGGGGTAGCGGCCGGTGTCGGCGCGTACGGCGCGCAATCGGTTGGCGTGAGAATTGGAGTGCAATCGGTCATGATCAGACCGCCTTTCCTTCGTTCGGGTCTGCGACCTGGGGGATTTCGTGATCAGCGGCACCGCCCGCGATCACCCGAAGCCCGGGTCGCGAAGCGAGCGAGGTAGACGTCTCGGCGTTCTTCTTGACCAGCAGCTCGTCCAGATCGACCAGGCGCAGCTTCGGACCGTCCGACAGATCGAGACCGGCCGCAGCAGTCCGGATCACGTTCTTCACCGCTTCACCGCGGCAGTAGTAGGTCAAGCCCGCGCAGTCAGCGCGCCTGGCCACATGCAGCGCCTGCGCCACCGACGTACGCGCTGCCGCAAGGTTTTTCGCGGTCAGCTCCACCTCGACCGCCCACAGCTCACCGGAGCTGGTGATGTAGCGGCCGTCGTGGATGTGTGGGCGAGGCTGCCCCGCCTTCCCCAGACCCACCTCGCCGCGCATCGACCGCTCGGAGATCCAGCGGTCCAGATCCAGCCCGGTCAGCGCCAACCGCAGTTCCAGCACGGCGCGGGTGTGGGCAGCCATCTTCGGCGTGGGCACCCAGTAGCGCACCGACCGGCCCAGCAGCGCCTCGCACGCCGACCTGGTCGGGTAGATCCACACCGATCCGGGCACCGGGCGCACACGGTTGGCGCTGATCATGTGGGCCTTCTGCCACTTCGCCACGATTCGATACGCCCACGACCGGCTTACGCCGAGCATGTAGGCCACCAATTCGAGTGGCGCACCGTACATCTCGGCCAGCACCATCAGCACGAGCATGTCGCGCGGCGAGAGTCGATAGCTCATCGGTCGTATCCCTCCCGGTCGGCGCCCCTCGAGAACACGTCGGCCAGGGAAGAACCCCGCCGGTAGTCCGCGAGAGCGCTGGTGGATGTGTTCCAGCCCGGACCCGGATCCCCTGCCGTCTGGTCGAACTCGGCGCGGTCGACGCCGTGACGCTCAGCCGCACGCAACTGGTGCTCGCGCGTCGCCTTCGCCAGCGTCTCCAACTGAGCCGCGGTCGCCGACCGCTTCGGCGCGGCCCGGTTCACGTCGAACAGGTACGCCACCAACGGCTCTCGACGGCTACCGCGCGAACGATGCAGCTTTCCCGCGATGTCCTGCCCGTTCGGACGCAGACCTTCCGCCGCCAGCTGGCGACGGGTCCGCAGATGCGCGGGCGCCATCCGCCACTCGTAAACCGGGACGCTGTCCTGCTGCTCCGGCGCGCTCATTGGGGCACTCCCGGATCTGGGCGACGCCAGACAATCTCGGTAGACCGTCCTGTCCTGGACATGATCGACGCAACACCACACGCCACGAACAGCCGGTGACGGCGCGGGAAGTAGCGGCGACGCAACTCCTCGCAACGAGCGGTGACCTGATCCATCGCATCAATCACCGCGTAGACATCCGCCCCGGTCAGTCCACGAGCGTTGGCCTCCCGCAACGCGGCATACGCGGCCTCCCGCGCGTCATCGATCGCCGCGACCTCGACCGCGAACTCCGGCGGCAGCACACGCGCGATCACCGCGCCACCTGCTCACGCGGCACGCACGAACCCGGCGGCTCGGCCGGAACCCCCGCACCAACCGGGCGGCAGACGTTCGGCGACGGCACATAGTCCTGCTGGTCGATCCATGCCGCCGTGCACCCACCCATCGCGACGAACAGCAGCACACCGAACGCGGCGAGCCGCACCATCGGCGGCAACAACCCCAGCGGCGCAAACACGGCACTGGTACCGGTGAACTCCGGACCGGCCATCGCATGCAGCGGGTTGTGTCGGCCACGGCGGTCGAAGTGAGTGACCGTGTACCCGTGTACAGGCGGGTCCTGCCGCCACGGCCCGGTCACAGCGACCGCCCCCCATCAATCTCGCCACGGTCGGCCAGGGCGCGGCCCGGCCGATACTCCGCGAGGGCGCTGCCCGACCCCGCCGAAGCCGGGCCCGCGGCATCGGCCTGCTCACGATCCGACTGCGGATACTCCCGCACCTTGGCCGCGCACTCCCGCGCCGACACAAACCACTTCGCCGGGTAGTACATGCTGTCGGCGGCACAGTCGAGCCTCTGGACAACGGCCTCGACATTGACGCTGCCGAACTCCTCGGGCAACCACTCGTACGGCCCCGGCTTGTCGTACCGGTCGGCGTGCGCCTCCAGCGCCCGATAGCGGGCCTGCAACGCAACCGTCCGCTGCCGCAACAACTCCTGCTCACGGATGATCGCGTCCAGCTCGTCCAGCAAGTCGGCCGGATCGTGCAACGGCTCGTTGATGCTCATCGCCGAACCCCCCACCGCCGCGACGCCTGCCAGAACGCCACCGCGCCCAACAGCATCACCGTGAACCCGACAACCTCCGGCGCCGTCAGCACTGCATAGCCGAGAGCCACCGCGACAACCGCGAAACCAAACGTCCGGGCGCGCATCACGCAACCCCGCTCTGGTTCAGCGGACGGACCAACGCGAGGACCTGATCGCGATCGACCTTGATCAGCCTCGGGCCGACCTGGAAGCCCTCCAGAAGACCGCCATCGACCCAGCGGCGGACCGTCCGGGGATGCACTCCCCCAGCCAATTCCGCGGCGTCACGAAGGCTGATCAGCGTCTTGCGCCCACCGATCGAACCGCTTCGTCTGCTCATGAATGTCACTCCTTTGACGACTTGTCACTACGTATACACAACAGCGTATGTGTAGTTGCGTATGCGCACAAGCTCTACACATGTGTAGACGTCAAAGAACGCGAAAAGGGCCTGATCAAGGCATTGATCAGGCCCCTATACGTTTCGATCCGGAAGCGGTCCGGCTCAGGTCAAATCGAGGTCTCCCGCTTGCTCGTAGCGACCGATTCAGGTTCCAGTGCCATCCGGAACAGGAACGCGTCGTACCGATCACGCGGGTACGAGATGTTCGAGATCATGAGCACCTGTTCATCGCTGTCGATGTAGCGCTGGAACACAGTTTTCACCAGCTCGCCGGCCGGAGTTTTGAGCCACTCAGCGTGACTCGCCGACGGTAGGGAATCCGTGAGGGTCTCCTCCAGAAACGCCGCCGCCGAGACATCAGCAGCATCGACGGGCTGGTAGCTGTCCGACACGGAGATCGGTCGTCCACCTTCCGATGCGCGCACGATTACATGCGTCAGCTCAGAGCCAACTTTGACGCCGAGCTTGTCCGCGAGATCTTCCGTAGCTGAAGCACTCCCGATGTCGCGCTCCACCTCCACCGGCTCGGTTGCCTCGTTCTCGAATGTCGTCTCGGGCTGCTCGAACTGACGCTCGGGCGAGACCCTGGTGAGGTTGGGCCGGTCGGCAACGAACGTGCCCTTTCGTCGCTCGGTCCGCACCAATCCTTGACCGAGAAGCAACTCGATCGCGTTGCGGATCACGATCTGCGACACGCCATGCCGCTTTGCCAGTTCCGGGTAGCTCCGCAGCTGGGTTCCCGGCGGCAGTTCACCCGCCCTAATTTTGCGTGCGTATTCACCTGCGATCTTCACGTATGCCGGTTCCGTCACTGTCCATCCCCTCGTCCACTAAGGCAGGAGTTAGCCCGCCTACTAATACACAACTACGTATACATACATCATCGCAGCGTGTGGGAAGCGGGGTGATCTGTTTGCGCGACTTCTGGCATTACTTCCGACGAGCCCAGCTCTCAGCTTTGTCGCGCAGGTTCCACCAGGACACGAACTGCGAATCCTCACCAACCTGCTCCCACCCGGAGGCGAGCTTGTCGAAGAAGGTGTCAGTTCCGGTCTTGCCGCCGCGAGGTTCGCCTACATAGATCAGCGTGTCGCCTCCAGCCTCCTCGAACGCTTCGAGCGCATCAATCGACATCGGATTTCCCCACCCTGGCGGCCAGCACAGGAAAAGGACTCGACCCGATTCCTCGCCAGCCGCCCGAGCTGCGGCCAGGTCGGCAAGGTCGCCGACTTCGTGCCAGACATCCAGCTGTCCCGCTCCCCCGCGAAACGACACATTCTCGATTTGGCCGGGCGGTTCCGAATCGAACGCCAAGACATCGACACCGCGGCGCCGCAACTGTTCCGCCCAGTATCCGCGTCCCGCACCGATTTCCAGCAGTCCTCGGCCCGCGCAAACGTCGGTGACCCACTCCAGCGTCTCCGGCGACGGGATTGCATAGGCATATGCCTCCTGGAGAACGGTCTGCGCATAGGCCAGCCTCGCACTGCCCTTCGCTAAACCGCCGTTGACCTCGCGACGCCCACCACGTTCGGCCGGCCCCGCACTGACGGACGGGCCGAGAATGTCCCAGTACGGATTCTCACTGTCACCGCCCGTCATGTAGTGCAGCAAACGGAGGTCAAAGGCTCTGTCCGCCTCAACGTCACCGCTTCCAGGTATGGCCGGAGCAGTGTCGAGGTACTCCGCAACCCTGGGATACGAAGTGCGGAAGCGTGTTTCGTCCCCAAGAAGGTCGGACAGCTGCTCACGACGCTCTGGTGTCAATACGAATCCTGTCACGCAGTCGATTGTGCCGACCTCGACGGCGGCTTGGGTTTGCAATCAGCGGCACCGCCCCTCGGACTTCCATATCGCTTGAGCACCGCAGGGCCACAACCATTCAGAACGTCCGTGGGGCAGACATCCCGTGGCATGTGGGGCGTACATGGGGCAGAGAGACGTACTTCTGTGTACACTCATGTCGCGAACGCACAAGCCGGAACCGCTGAATATAGGCTGTTCAGAGGTGCATATGCATCGCAATTGTTGACGTATGTCCAGCGGATTTGATATGGGAGCGGAAAAGGGACTTTTAATCCGCAGGTCGTAGGTTCGAGCCCTACTGGGGGCACGCTCGTCGGGCGTCCGGGTCATCCGGGCGTCCGACCTGGTTTCTGGGGGTTCCCCGCTTCGCTGTCCCCTAATAATGCGGACACATCGATGTCGCCTCCAGCTCTTGCTGCCCTACACCGGCAGACCATGCCCCCGGCACCCGCCGCACCGATCACCTCCGCCCAATGCGCGTTCGGATTGCCGACGACACCTGAGCCGTGGCCGGGCGATCGGGCGGAACGACGCACTCCGACCGCCGATGGCGGTCCAGGGGCGCGACGAGTGGCGACCGGTCCGGTTGTGAGGAAACGCACAAGAGAAGCCGCGGCGGTGGGCTCGACACGCAACCGCGCCTCGCCGAGCACGCGGACCCGATCGTGGCCGCATGGACCGTCGCTCCGCGGCGGCCGGGCACAGCCATCGCAGCGGCTTGTGTGATGCCGCACGCTCGATAACGCTCCGAGCCCCGCGCCGATAGTCCCCTCAGTGCGGACTGACCCCATACACTCATGTGGATCACTGAACGGCTAAGACTTCGTATGACGTGTATCACGAGGGCATCGATCGTCTAAAAGATGCGTTTCGCATCACACCTACGGTGCCGTAAGGTATGGCCGCATCGGGATCGGTCTACCTTGGGATGACCTGCACGACCGGACGCACACACTGAAGGGTTTCATACATGGCAAGGGATCTGACTCAACTCGAGCTTCTCACGGAGTTGGAGCCGGTTGCCGAAGAAAACGTCAACCGACACCTTTCTCTGGCAAAGGAATGGCACCCGCACGACTACGTCCCGTGGGACGACGGCCGCAATTTCGCGGCACTCGGTGGCATCGACTGGGATCCGGAGCAGTCCCGCCTCAATGAGGTCGCCAAGGCGGCCATGATCACCAACCTGCTCACCGAGGACAACCTGCCCTCCTACCATCGCGAGATCGCCGAGAACTTCTCCCAGGATGGCGCCTGGGGCACCTGGGTGGGCCGCTGGACCGCCGAGGAGAACCGCCACGGCATCGTCATGCGCGACTACCTGGTCGTCACCCGGGGCGTCGATCCGGTCGCCCTCGAGGAAGCTCGGATGGTCCACATGACCAACGGCTTCGCCTCGCCCGCCGAAGCCGACGCCGGATTCCTGCACTCCGTCGCGTACGTCACCTTCCAGGAGCTGGCCACCCGGGTCAGCCACCGCAACACCGGCAAGGTCTGTGACGACCCGATCGCCGACCGCATGCTGCAGCGCGTCGCCGCCGACGAGAACCTGCACATGATCTTCTACCGCAATATGTGCGGCGCCGCCCTCGACCTCGCGCCCGACCAGGCCATCGAGGCCATCACGCTGATTCTGGAGAACTTCCAGATGCCGGGCGCGGGCATGCCCAACTTCCGCCGCAACGGTGTGCTGATGGCCAAGCACGGCATCTACGACCTGCGCCAGCACCTGGAGGAGGTCGTCCAGCCGGTGCTGAAGAAGTGGAACATTTTCGAGCGCACCGACTTCACCGCGCGCGGCGAAGCGGTCCGCGAGCGCCTCGGTCTGTTCCTGGACAAGCTGTCCAAGGACGTGATCAAGTTCGAGGAGCAGCGCGACCGCATGCTCGCCCGGGAAGCCGCGAAGCGCGAGCGCGAGATGGCGGGCAGCACGGTCGGCTGACCGCACACTGACGCAACCGCGCCGCCGTCCAACGCTCGGACGGCGGCGCTTCCCGCGCCATGCCAGTTGGATCGAGCCATGCGGTCCTCATGGCGCTGAATCGGGCCGACGCGGCGACCCGCACCGGCCAACTTACGTGCGGAAATGAGACACTGGTCGCCGTGACGATGACTACCGAGGCGAAGGCAGCCCTGCGGATCGGGCCGTATCCGGTCGATCCGCCGGTCGTGCTGGCGCCGATGGCGGGCATCACGAATCTGGCGTTCCGCAAGCTGTGCCGGGAATTCGGCAGCCCTACCTCGATCTACGTATGCGAGATGATCACCGCGCGCGCCGTGGTGGAGCGCAACGAGAAGACGCTGCACATGATGTCCTTCGACACCGACGAGTACCCGCGCTCGATGCAGCTCTACGGCGTGGACCCGGCGACGCTCGGCGAAGCGGTGCGGACCATCGTCGGCGAAGGCTGGGCCGACCACATCGACCTGAACCTCGGCTGCCCGGTGCCCAAGGTCACCCGGCTCGGCGGCGGTGCGGCGCTGCCCTACAAGCGGACGCTGTTCCGCCGTATCGTGCGCGCCATGGTGGACGCGGCCGAACCCGCGGGCGTGCCGGTGACCGTAAAATTCCGCATCGGCATCGACGACGACCACCTCACCTACCTGGACGCGGGACGCATCGCGGAAGCCGAAGGCGCGCGGGCGGTGGCCCTGCACGCGCGCACGGCCGCCCAACGCTACTCCGGCCAGGCCGACTGGACCGCGATCGCGCGGCTCAAGGAGGCCGTCAGCACCATCCCGGTGCTCGGCAACGGCGACATCTTCTCGGCCGCCGACGCCGTTCGCATGATGGACGAAACCGGCTGCGACGGCGTGGTCGTCGGCCGTGGCTGCCTGGGCCGGCCGTGGCTGTTCGCCGAACTGCAAGCCGCGCTGCGCGGCGAGCCGCTGCCCCCGGCCCCCGATCTGGGCCGGGTCGGCGCCGTGCTGCATCGGCACGGCACGCTGCTGGCGGAGCACCTCGGCGAGGACAAAGCCATGCGCGACCTGCGCAAGCACATGGCCTGGTATCTGATGGGATTCCCGGTCGGCGCCGATCTCCGGCGCGCGTTCGCGACCGTCACCAGCCTCACCCAACTGGAAGATCTTGTCGGACAGCTGGACCCGACGGCAGCCTTCCCCAAGGACGCCGAAGGCCCACGCGGACGCCAGGGCTCGCCGGGAAAGGTGGCGCTGCCGCACGGCTGGCTCGACGACCCCGACGACCCGGCGGTGCCGCAAGCCGCCGATGTGATGCACAGCGGCGGATGATCGGGCAATCCCGCAGCGAACCGCATCGCCAAACACCGCTGTGACCTCGACGCTTTCACACTCGGGTGGCTGGCCGTGGCGGAATCGTTATCATTGCGGAATCGGTTCTGCCGGTCGAGTACGGCTGAGGCAAAAAGCAAGACGAAAAGCGAGGTTCGTTGGTGGGTGACGATCGGCACGGGCGTTCGCCACGGCCCGGAGGTCGTGCCCCGTGGGAGCGGTATCCCGCGGCGGATTACCCCGAACGAGACGCCGCACGGACGTCTCGGCGCTCCCGGCACACCGACGCCGCCCCCGACCAGGGTTCCGCACCGCTCACCGTCCAGGACCTCGTCCAGCGGGTCGACAACGAGCGCAGCGGACGACGGGGCCGCAGGGCGGCCGCGCCACAGGACGGGGACGCACCGAGCCGGGGCCGCCGCGCCGAAGCGCCTCTCCCGGATGCGGGCCATCCACCGGCACGGGGCCGCCGCGCCGAACCCGTGCCCCCAGAGGGAGGCCCCCCACCCCTGCGGGGCCGCCGCCCCGAGCCGGAGCCACCGAACGCAGGCGGCCCACCCGTGCGGGGTCGCCGCACCGAGCCAGAACTACCGGACGCGGGCGGCGCACATGGACGAGGTCGCCGCGCCGAGCCGGAACCACCGAACGCGGGCCCCCCGCCGACGCGCGGTCATCGCGTCGAGCCTTCGCCGCACCAGGAAGCTCCCCGACGCGCCACAGAGCCCGCACGCCGCCCACCGGACGCCGCCAATGGCCGCGGCGCAGCGGCAGGCCCGCGCCGCGCACCCGACGCGCCGCGCCAGACCGCCAGTTCTCCAGTGGTCCAGGACATCGCGGGAGAACAAGCCACCCCAGCCATGCGCGCCGCGAGCCGTCGTCCCGCCGAGCGCTCCGCATCCCCCGCCCGACCAGAGCCGGAGCAGGCCGAAGAAGTCACGGACGTCCTCCCCCCGCTCGACGAGCCGACCCGCGCCAAGCGCAAGGGCGTGGGCTGGCCGACCAAGGACGGCAAAGCCCAGCCCAAGTCGGTGGGCACACCCGCGCAATCCCGTCTGCAGGCCGCCCGCGAGCGCAGGAACAAACGCCTGCGGACCATCGGCCGAGTCGCGATGGCGGTGGTCGCCGTCCTGGTTCTGCTGACCACCGGCGGCGGCTGGAGCTACATGCGGTCGACCACGGACAGCTTCACCCAGGTCTCCGCCCTCGACGAGAACTCACAGGACATCGTCGATTCCAATGCCCAGCTCGGCGACGAGAATTACCTGCTCGTCGGTACCGACACGCGCGCAGGCGCCAACGGCAAGCTCGGCGCAGGCACACTGGACGACGCCGAGGGCTCCCGCGCCGACACCACCATGCTCGTCCACATCCCGAAGAACCGAAGTCGGGTCGTCGTAGTCTCCTTCCCGCGCGACCTGGACGTAACCAGGCCGCAGTGCACCGGGTGGGACAATGAGAAGAACAGAAGCACCGGCGAGAAGTACCCGTCTGCCATAGGCGACAAGCTCAACGCCGTCTACAATCTCGGCGGCCCGCCGTGCCTCGTCTCCACGATCCAGCGTCTCACCGGCGCGTCGATCAATCACTTCATCGGCATCGACTTCGCCGGCTTCGAGACAATGGTCAATAAGATCGATGGCGTCGAGGTCTGCGCGACCAAACCGCTCGTCGACGATGTACTCGGCACCATCCTCGAGAAGCCGGGTAAGCAGCGCATCAACGGCGAGACCGCACTGAACTATGTGCGGGCCAGGCACGTCTACGGCGAGGAACGCAGCGACTACGACCGGATCAACCGGCAGCAACGCTTCCTCGCTTCGCTGCTGCGCGGTGCACTGGCGAGCAAGGTGCTCTTCGATCTGGGCAAACTGAACGGTTTCATCAAAGAGTTCACCGAGCACACCTTGGTCGACGAAAAGACCAGGCCCGAGGATCTGCTGATGCTGGGCCGCTCGTTGCAGAAGATCGATGCGGGCACGGTTACCTTCATCACCGTCCCGACCGCGGGCACCACCTCTTACGGCAACGAGATCCCCCGCGAATCCGACATCAAGGCGATCTTCAAGGCGGTCCGCGACGATCAGCCGCTGCCGGGAGAGAAGCCGACCGTCCCGAAGGACACACCCGCTCCTACCCCGGCCACGCCGACACCGACGAAATACACGGCGGTGGATCCCTCCACCGTCTCGTTGCTGGTGTCCAACGGCTCTGGATACGAGGGTCTGGCGCGCACGGCCGCCACCAAGCTCGGCAACCAGGGCTTCACGATCTACAACACCGGTAATTACGCCAACGGCAACTCCGCGACGACGAAGGTCCGCTACGCCGCAGGCCTGGAAGCCGAGGCCGCCACCGTGGCCACCGCGATCCCCGGCGCGACCATCGAGGCCGCCGACGATCTCGGCGGCATCGTCGAGGTCGTCATTGGAGCGGACTCGACGAACGGCGTCACCGTGAAGGCGCCGACGCCGGTCGGTGACACGATCACCAACGTTGCGACCAGCACCTCGAAGGATTCGACGCCGACCGTACTGCCCTCGGACCTGGAACACGTCAACGCGGCCGAAGAGATCTGCAAGTAGCAGCTGGCCCCTTAGAGCCGTCCCTCATGCTGGGCACGGTCGCGCCCGCTATGCGACGCGGATCACATTCCGGGGTTCGCGGATACTCGAGACCGAGATCGGCGACGCGGCGGCAGCGAGCGATCCGCCTGGGGCAACACGCGCGCTAACTGTTCGCACCGCGGAACTCACAACCGACCACGCAAAACGCTCGGCTGGGATACCCCAGCCAAGCGTCTGGCTATGCTCATGCCCACCACCAACTAGCAGCGTGTTGCGACGACTCCTGGAGCCCAGGTAGCGGGCGGGGCCGATCGTTGGACTGTTGGGTTATGCGCCGACGGCTTGCCAGTTGTCGACGGCGTAGATCACAACAGGAGCCGGTATCACTATCCGGCAATGATGATCCATCCGTACGAGCCCCCGCCATATGAGTAGCATATCCACTTCGTCGTGCCCTCATAGTGAATGTTGCCAACGGTATACGCATCGCAAGGCGCTGTTGGCGCAGCCGCAGCTTGCGGGGCAAGCATCGTCGCGGCCAAGATCGTGGCCACACCGACCAACGCACCAGAGAACAACCGTACTGCCATCGCGAATCCTCTTTCGATTCAATAGATTCCACAGAGGTTGCGCCATTCGAACCCCCCTTGTTTCACAGGCTACCGAACCATGCTGGAAGGAACAACGACTCGCGCGCACCTTCCGCACCCGTTCGCAAGGGATCCTCGGCCGGGATAGGTGCGACGCCGCACCATTTCGCTGGCCGTGCTCAACGCCTCGGAGCAGACCGGTATCGCTAGGACCGCAGCGGCCAAACTGGGCAACCAGGGCTTCCAGATCTACACCACCGACAATTTCCCCAAGGAGCGTCCGCTACCACCAGGGTCAGGTACGCGCCCGGATACGAGGCCGCGACCGTGGCCACCGCGATTCCCGGAGCCACCATGGAGGAAGCGAACGAGCTCGGCAGCATCGTCCAGGTGGTCCTCGGCAAGGATTACACCGGCACGATCCGCCCGCCCGTTCCTTTCGGCGACGAGATCACGAACGTGGCTGCATCCACGGAGAAGACCCAGGTCGCGCTGCCGTCCGACCTGGAGCACATGAACGCCGCCGACGACATCTGCAAGTAGCGGCGATCCGGCGGTAGCCGCCGACACGCCGGCCGGGACTCACACTCGCTGTGCGATGCGGATCACATTTCCGCGGTCCGCAGCCGCCGTGAGACCAAGATCGGCCACGCGGACGCGGCGAGGTTTCCGCCTGCGGCAACACACGCGCTAACGGTTCGCACCGGTCATTCACTCCGTGTTCGTGACTTGGTCAGCGCGGCGAACTAGTGTCAGCTTTCATGCGTGTCATCTACAACGAGCAAATGGCCGAACTCGCCAACCTGTTGGGCGAGATGGCCGGCCTGGCCGGCTCGGCCATGGATCAGGCGACCCAGTCGTTACTCCAGGCAGATCTCGCTCTGGCCGAGCAGGTGATCAGTGAGTACGACCGGATCGCCGAGATGATTCAGGACGCCGAAGAGAAGGCGTTCGCCCTCCTTGCTCTACAGGCCCCGGTAGCGGGCGATCTGCGCCAAGTGGTGAGCACGATCCAGATCGTCGGCGACGTCAACCGGATGGGCGCGCTGGCGCTGCACGTGGCGAAGGTCGCACGCAGGCGCCACCCGAACCACGCGCTGCCCGAGTCGGTCAACGGCTACTTCGCCGAGATGGGCCGGATCGCGGTCAACATGGGCGCGGGCGCCAGGGAAGTGCTGGAGACGCGTGACCCCGAGCGCGCCGCGCAACTGAACGTAGACGACGAGGCGATGGACGACCTCCACCGTCACCTCTTCACGCTGCTCATGGACCGGGAATGGAAGTACGGCGTCGCCGCCGCCGTCGATGTCACGCTGCTCGGCCGCTACTACGAGCGCTTCGCCGACCACGCCGTCGAAATCGGCCGCCGGGTCATCTTCCTGGTCACCGGCGTGCTTCCGCCTGACCCGGACGCCGAGTCGTAGCCGCAAGCCTGATGCGGCCGGCCCGCATTCGAGGGTCGGTCACGGACGACTCGGGTAGCCGAATCCAGTGCACACGGCGGCGCCCGGATGCTCGATTCCGGCCGATCACGCCCGGGCAGCGCCCTTCCGGAAGCACCGCGCCACGCGAGTGGATGGCAACGATTCCGTTTCGAAAAGGCAGGGATGCGAATAGTCCTGGGCAGCCGAGTAGCTGCCCAGGACTATTCGCGTGCTATACCGCGTCGACCGGGACGCGTTCGGTAGCCGGATCAGCCGAAGCGACCCGAGATGTAGTCCTCCGTGGCCTTCTGCGAGGGGTTGGAGAAGATCTTTTCGGTGTCGTCGATCTCGATCAGTTTGCCCGGCTTGCCCTGCGCTTCCAGGTTGAAGAAGCCGGTCTGGTCACTCACGCGCGCGGCCTGCTGCATGTTGTGGGTGACGATGACGATGGTGAATTCCTTCTTCAGCTCGGTGATCAGGTCCTCGATCGCCAGGGTGGAGATCGGGTCCAGCGCCGAACAGGGCTCGTCCATCAGCAGGACGTCGGGCGACACCGCGATGGCGCGCGCGATGCACAGCCGCTGCTGCTGACCGCCGGAGAGGCCGCCGCCCGGCTTGTCCAGGCGGTCCTTCACCTCGTTCCACAGGTTGGCGCCCCGCAGCGAGCGCTCGGCGACCTCGTCGAGTTCCTTCTTGTTGCGCACGCCCTGCAGCTTGAGCCCCGCGACCACGTTGTCCCGGATGGACATGGTGGGGAACGGATTCGGCCGCTGGAAGACCATGCCGATGGTGCGACGCACGCCCACGGGGTCGACCTGGGTGCCGTAGATGTCCTCGCCGTCCAGCAGCACCGCGCCTTCGACCCGGGCGTTCGGGGTCACCTCGTGCATGCGGTTGAGCGAACGCAGCACGGTCGACTTACCACACCCGGAGGGACCGATGAATGCGGTCACGCTGCGCGGCAGCACGGTCAGCGAAACCTCGGACACGGCGTGGAACTTGCCGTAGTAGATGTTCAGATCTTTGACGTCGATCCGCTTGGCCATTTTCGGTAATCCGTTCCGGTTCTATCGGTTCCGCGTGAGCAGCCGGTTGACGACGGCCGCAGCCAGGTACAGGAGGGCGATGATAAGGATGAGGGTCAATGCCGCACCCCAGACCCGCTCGCGTCCGGCTGCTTCCGGATTGGCCAGCTCCTGGTAGATCAACAGCGGCAGCGACGCCATGTTGCCGTCGAAGATGTTCGTGTTGATCGACTTGCTGTAGCCGACCAGCACCAGCACAGGCGCGGTCTCACCCATCACCCTGGCGATGGCCAGCAGGATGCCGCTGATCATGCCGGGCAGCGCGGTGGGCACCACGATCTTCACGATCGTCTTCCACTTCGGGATGCCGAGCGCGTAGGACGCTTCGCGCAGCTCGTCGGGCACCAGCTTGAGCATTTCCTCGGTGCTGCGGACCACGACCGGCAGCATCAGCAACACCAACGCCAATGCCACCGCGAACGAACTCTGCGGGAACCCGAGCGTCGCGATCCACAGCGCGAAGATGAACAGCGCCGCGACGATCGATGGCACGCCGGCCAGGATGTCGACCATGAACGTGGTGGTCTTGGCGAGTGCACCGCGGCCGTACTCGACCAGATAGATCGCGGCCATGATGCCCAGCGGCACCGCGATGACGGTCGCGACCAGCGATTGCACGATGGTTCCGTAGATCGCGTGATAGACGCCGCCCGCGAACTGATGGGGCAGCACGCCCTTCATCGAGTTCTGCCACCAGTTGGCCCGGACGACGGCGCTGAAACCCTTGGTGACCACCATGATCAGCACCCAGCCGAGCGGCACGAGCGCGATGCCGAACGCCAGCCAAACCAGTCCGGTCGCGATGTTGTTGCGCACGCGGCGCGCCACGCTCACATGCCGGAAAGTGGGGGCTTTGACCGGCCGGTCCAACGTCGAGGTGGTCATCACCCGTTCACCCTTCCGCCGGCGGCCAGGCGCGCCAGCGCGTTCACGACGAAGGTCAGCGCGAACAGCACGAAGCCTGCCGCGATGTACGCGCCGGTGGGCAGCGGCTCACTGAATTCCGCTGCCGCCGAGGCGATTTTGGAGGCGAAGGTGTAGCCGCCGTCGAACACCGACCAGTGCCCCGGCTGCGCGGCCGTCTTCAGCACGATCAGCACGGCGATCGTCTCGCCGAGCGCTCGGCCGAGGCCGAGCATCGAACCGGCGATCATGCCGCTGCGCCCGTAGGGCAGCACGGTCATCCGGACGACCTCCCACTTCGTCGCGCCGAGCGCCTGAGCCGCCTCGATGTGCGTGCGGGGGGTCAGGTTGAAGACCTCGCGGCTGACCGAGGTGATGATGGGCAGGATCATCACCGCGAGCACCACGCCCGCGGTGAAGATCGTGCCGCCGCTGGCCAGCGGGATGTTGCCGTCCGAGAACAGGAACAGCCAGTCCAGTTTGTCGTTGAGGAAGGTCTGCACCGGCTCCAGTTGCGGAGCGAGAACCAGAATTCCCCAGAGACCGAACACGATCGAAGGCACCGCCGCCAGGAGATCGACGATCACCGAGAACGGGCGCGCCAGGCTCTTCGGCGCGTAGTGCGTGAGAAACAGCGCGATGCCGATGCCGACCGGAACCGCGAGCGCCAAGGCGAAGATCGAACTCAGCACCGTCACCATGAACAGGTCCCGGATGCCGAACCGTAGGTTCTTGGCATCGGTCGTGTTGAACTCGGCGCTGGTGAAGAAGTTCGCCTCGTTCGCTAATACCGAAGGCACCGCCCGGATCAACAGGAACAGCGCAATCAGGGCGATCGAGGCGACGATGATCGCCCCCGCCGTCGTGGCCAGCGAGCGGAAGATGATCTCCGCACGCGGACTGTGACGGCGTCCGGCCGCGGCCGGTTCGGTGCTCGGCTTACTCGGCATGAGCGCAGTATCTCCGCCTGCCCGCCGACCCGTCGAATCCGACTGGTCAGCGGCGGCAACTTCGTCGTGCACGGTCATGGCTTCGCAATCAGGAGATGGCGTTGATGGCAGTGGTCAGCTTGGTCTTGAACTGCTCCGGGATCGGGACGTACCCGGCCTCGTCCAGGCCCTGCTGGCCGTTGGTGACCGCGGAGGTGAGGAAGGCCTTCACCGCCGTGGCCGTGTCGGCGTCGGCGTACTTCGAGCAGACGATCTCGTAGGTCGGCATCACGATCGGGTACGCGCCCGCCGCCGTCGGCTTGTAGAACGAGGAGGTGTCGATGACCAGGTCGTTGCCCTGACCCGAGATCTTCGCCGACTCGATCGCCTTGCCCGCCGAAGCGACGCTCAGCGTCACCGGGTCCTTGCTCGCCGAGGTGATGATGCGCGCGACCGACAGGTTCTGCGCCTTCGCGAAGGACCACTCGTTGTAGGTGATCGAGTTCTTGGTGCTCTTCACCGCGGCCGAGGTGCCCTCGTTGCCCTTCGAACCGGCGCCGACGCCACCGACGAACGCCTTACCGGCGCCCTTGCCCCAGGCGCCGTCGGAAGCGGCGTCCAGGTAGAGCTGGAAGTTGTCCGTGGTGCCCGACTCGTCGCTGCGGAAGACCACCGCGATCGGCTCGGACGGCAGCTTGGCGTTCGGGTTCAGCGCCTTGATCTCGGGGGCATCCCAGGTGGTCACCGCGCCATTGAAGATCTTGGCCGCGGTCGGGCCGTCCAGCGCGAGGTCGGTCACGCCGTCGATGTTGTAGGTGATCGCGACCGGACCGAACACGGTGGGGAGGTTCCACGCGGGCGAACCGCAGCGGTCGGCGGCCTTCTTCGGCTCGTCCTTCTTCGAGCTCAGCGGCGAGTCGGAGCCACCGAAATCGGTCTGGGCACCGAGGAACTCGCTCACACCCGCGCCGGAACCGCTCGAGGTGTAGTTGAGCGTGGAACCGTCGCAGTTCTTCTCGTAGGCGGCGATGAAGCGCTCCATCGCGTTCTTCTGCGACGACGCGCCACTGGCCTTGAGGGCCTTCTTACCGCCACACGCGACGTCGACCTTGGCGACGTTGCCCGAGTCGGTCGAGGTGTTGTCGTCGCTACCACACGCCGCCAGTGTCATGGCGCCGACGGCCAGCACACCAACGAGGGCGCTGCTGCGCTTGAAATTCACTATTCCTCCGGAATGGCGTCCTACTCGTCCGGTCCCTCACCGGCCCGGACGGGTGCTGTGGTGCTGTTCGCGGGGAACTTGCGCACCAGGCAGCAGTGTGCTGCCCTCACTCAACCTAGGGTCGCGTGGTTGACAGTTGGACCGAACCAGGTGAACGGAAGGTGAACAGCCCGGCGCGATTACACCTGGTGAATGTGACGTTTGCCCCAGTTTTACTCGCCGACACCGAATCAGCCGCCTACTATTCAGTCCCTGCCGCCGCGTAGGCCACGTCGACGTGCGCCGTGGCGAATCCGAGCCGGGTATAGGTGCGGACCGCGGCGGTGTTGTCGGCCTCGGTGTACAGCAACACCTCCGCTAGACCGCGGTCGCGCAGGTGGCGCAATCCGGCCAGCGTGAGCAGCCGGCCCAGCCCGCGCCCCTGGGCCGCAGGGTCGATGCCGACCACATAGACCTCGCCGAGCGGTGGGCGCTGCTCGTAATGCACTTTGGTCCAATGGAATCCGAGCAGCCGGCCGGGCGCGGCGGCGTCGTAGGCCAGGAACAGGCCCTGCGCGTCGAACCACGGCTCGGCGCGGCGGATCTCGATGTCGCGTTCGGTCCAACCACCCTGTTCGGGATGCCAGGCGAAGGCGGCCTTGTTCACCCGCAGCAACTCCGGGTCGTCGGCGGGACCGGCGTAGCTGCGCAGCACGATGCCGTCCGGCACGGCCAGTTCCGGTAGCTCCGGGGTAGCCAAAGACCGTCGCATCTGCCACAGCTCACGTGCCGTTCGCAGACCGAGACGGGCCGCGACGGCTTTGGCTGCGGGCTGATCACCATGTGCCCACACCCGCGCTCCCCGACCGCCCGCCGTGAGCGCGGCCGTGACCAGATCGGTACCTACCCCCTGACCGCGGGCAAGTGGGTCGACCGCGACCTCCGCCATCGCCGGGTGTTCGCCATGCGCGGGAACGAGATTCGCGTATCCGACGATCGCGCCGTCGCGCCGTGCGAGCAGATGACGCGCGGCGGTGTGTTCGCCGGAGGTCACCGACAGCACCGCCTGCTCCGAGATCGGGGCGACGCCGTCCGCGGCCGTGGCGCGAGCGAGCAGATCGGTGATCGCCCGCGCCGCGTCCTCGTCCGGACGGTCGATCCACTGTGTTGTCGCGCCGCTCACGACTCCACCTCGCTGGCGCTCGGCTCCGTCGTGCGCGAGGGCGCGCTGCGCTTTCGGTTCACTCGCTGACGCTCGCTCACGACTCCACCTCGCTGGCGCTCGGCTCCGTCGTGCGCGAGGGCGCGCTGCGCTTTCGGTTCACTCGCTGACGCTCGCTCACTGGCCTCCGTTCTTCGAGCCATCGAACCCCGTGCATGTTCCCGCTCCTGGCAACGTCATGGGAGCCGGCCGCATTTCGATATCGGCTGACCGCGATACGTCCGCCGATCGCGATGCGGGAGCTAGCGGCGGGAACGCGGCCATCGGCCAGGAGGACTCACGGCGCGGAACCGTTGATCGGCGCGAACGGGGAACCGTCGGTGCCCTCGTTCTCATCGTCGGGGAAGCTCACCGTTTCGCTCTTGCCCGTGGCCCGCGACGGACGCACAGCCTTGTAGCCCACGTTCCGGACGGTGCCGATCAGGGACTCGTACTCGCTGCCGAGTTTGGCGCGCAGCCGCCGGACGTGCACGTCGACGGTGCGGGTGCCACCGAAGAAGTCGTACCCCCACACCTCCTGCAGCAGCTGCGCACGGGTGAACACCCGGCCCGCGTGCTGCGCGAGGTATTTCAGCAGCTCGAACTCCTTGTAGGTGAGATCGAGCGGGCGTCCGCGCAGCCGCGCGGTATAGGTGCCCTCGTCGATCACCAGCTCGCCGAGGGTGATCTTGCCGCTGTTCTCCGGACTGGCCACGCCGCCGTTGCGACCGACCAGCAGGCGCAGCCTGGCGTCGAGTTCGGCAGGCCCGGTGCCGGGCAGCAGGATGTCGTCGAGTCCCCAGTCGGCGTTCACCGCGACCAGACCGCCCTCGGTGAGCACCGCGACCACCGGGACGGAGGAGCCGGTACTGCCGAGCAGGCGGCAGAGTCCGCGGGCGGCGGCCAGGTCGGTCCGCGCGTCCACCAAGGCGACATCAGCGGTACCGGCTTCGAGCAGCGAGGCCACTTCCGTTGGCGCGGGGCGCACATTGTGCGCGAGCAACGCCAGTGACGGCAACACCGACTCGGGGTTGGGGTCGGAGGTAAGCAGGAGCAGCTCCACAGGCCCTCCTCCCATCTCGTAGCTCCGCGGATGCGGCAGCACCGCCGCGGCCACGTCGCTAATCACAGGTAATCGGATGCAAGATTAGCGCGTAACCCCGGATGACCACGCATTCCGGGGTCGGGCACCATACCGGAGGACACCAGGGAGCCGGGTTCGGGCCAACCGATAGGGTTGCGTACATGGGTTACGCGTCGGGCAGACCTGGCACCCGCGGGTTGCCCGGTGCGGAATTCGAACGCGTGCCGCGCGGCGCCCGACCGGCGCGGCCCGAGAACCGGAGAGACGGGGGAGCATGCGGAAGCTGATCATCGGCCTGCTGTGCCTGGCCGGATTCGCGATCGTCGTCGACTTCAGCACCGCGGCCTATTCGGAGTACCGCGTGTCACGGGCGCTGCGGGACGGCGCCGATCTCACCGCGGACCCCGAAGTCACGATCAACGGTTTTCCATTCCTCGGCCAGGCGTGGGACAGCCGCTACGACAACGTCGAGATCCGGGCGCGGGCCAACCGAGACGACATCCCCGGCGAGACCGCACTGGAGGCGACGCTGACCGGCGTGCGGCTGCCGCTCGGGGAACTGGTCGACGGCAGTCTGCGCGGCGTCCCGGTGGAACGGGTGGACAGCAGGCTGCGGGTGGAGCCCACCGAGCTCGGCAGGCTGTTCACCATTCCCGACCTGCAGGTGCACTCCCGCCCAGCGGACAAATCCGATGGCACCGGCGGGTCGGGCGGCTCCGGCATGACCACCACGGGCGCGCTGGTGCTCACCGGCACCTTGCCGGAGACCCCCGGCGCGCAGTACGGCGGCGAGAAAGTCAGCGTGCAGGCCGATCTCTTCCTCGACGGCGACCAGGTGCAGATCGTGGCGACCGGCTTCTATCGCGGCAGCCCCGGCACCGAGACCATGCCTGTGGCGGTGATCACCGAGGCCGATCGCCCGGCCGTGCTCGCCAGGTTCACCCGTACCATCGACACCAAGGAGCTGCCGTTCGGCGTCCGGCCCGCCAAGGTCTCCGCCCAGGGCGGCCAGATCGTCGTGGAGGGCAAGGGCGTGAACGTCACGATCGACCTCGACCGATTGCACCGGCCATGATCGAATTCACCATCCTGGCAGTGGTATTGCTCGTCGCGCTGGCCACGGGCGTCCTGCTACGCCGCAGGCACGGCAAGGTGCGCGCGGGGAACGCCATCGACCTGTCCGAATCGGCGCGCGCCGAACTGCTCGCGGCGGTCGGCGTGACCGGCGCCGGCCCCGCGGTGCTGCATTTCTCCGCCGAGTGGTGCGGACCGTGCGCCGCTGTTCGCCGTGTGGTTGCCAATGTCACGGACCAGTTGGCGGGATCACCGCAGCCGCCGCAGGACATCGAGGTGGATATCGACGCCGAGCCCGCGCTGGCGCGCGAGCTGAACGTGCTCTCACTGCCGACCACCTTCGTCTTCGACGTGGAAGGCAGGGAGCGGTTCCGCATCTCCGGCGTGCCGAAGGCCACGGATCTGCACTCCGCGCTCGAGCCGCTCACCGCGGCCGCCTGAGGCCGAGCCGAGGCAGCGCCTGCCTCGCAGCCGAGCCGAGGCAGCCGCCTGAGCTGCGACGACAAGTCCCCTCGACGGATGTGGCGCCCCCCGGGTCCAATTCCCCCGCCGAATTGGGTAAACTCCTTCCCGTGCTTGCCAACCACGAGCTGATGCTCACCCGACGCCGCACAGTGGATCTGTGTCGGCTCGGTGGTTGTTGCTGCCTGTGCCGCTGATCGGTCGGCCCACCCGAATTCCCTGACGCCGACCGCTGCCCGCCGCGCGAGTGATCCCCGATCCCCCGGTGAACTGGCAATTTTCCAGTTATTTGACTTATTCAGCGCAGGAGTACGCACAATGTCCCCCGAAATCCGCAATAATTCCGGAACCGCTTCCAGTCCCACCGGCCAGGTCGACGTCCGTGGGCCGCGCTTCACCGCGTGGGTCACCACCGGGTTCCTGGTTCTGGTCCTGATCGCCGCGGCGTTCTCCGTGGCCGCCGCGGCAGTGCTGATCGCCCTGCAGGCGGTCGCCTTCGCCATCGGCGCCGCCTATGGCCCGCGCCGCCACCCGTACGGCCGGATCTACGCCGCGTTCGTCGCGCCCCGGCTCGCACCGCCCAGCGCGACCGAGCCGGTGGCTCCACTGCGGTTCGCACAGTTGCTCGGCCTCGTCTTCGCGGCCGCCAGCCTGCTGGGCTTCGTGCTCGGCTCCACAGTCGTCGGCGCCGTATTCGCCGGCTTCGCCCTGTTCGCGGCGTTCCTGAACGCGGCGTTCGGGATCTGCCTGGGCTGCCAGATCTATCCGCTGGTCGCCCGCCTCCGCCGGACCGGTCCGGTCGGCGGGGTTCGCGAGTCCTCCGTGGTCACGCGAGCTACCGTCGCCGGCCCGCACGCCAACACCGCCGGGTCCCCGGCATCGAACTGAACCCTGCACGTCATCTCTGAAAGGAAAACAATGGCTCGCTCCGATGTCCTGGTCTCCGTTGACTGGGCCGAAGAGAACCTCAACGCCCCCGGCGTCGTCTTCGTCGAGGTCGACGAGGACACCTCCGCCTACGACGGTGGTCACATCGAGGGTGCCGTCCGGCTCGACTGGAAGAAGGACCTGCAGGACCAGGTTCGTCGCGACTTCGTGAACCAGGAGCAGTTCTCCGACCTGCTCTCGGCGCGCGGCATCTCGAACGACGACGAGGTCGTCCTGTACGGCGGCAACAACAACTGGTTCGCCGCGTACGCCTACTGGTACTTCAAGCTGTACGGCCACAACAACGTCAAGCTGCTCGACGGCGGCCGCAAGAAGTGGGAGCTGGACGGCCGCCCGCTGTCGACCGAGCCGGTGAACCGGCCCGCCACCCAGTACAAGGCCGCCGCGCCGGACCTGTCGATCCGCGCGTTCCGCGACGAGGTCATCGCGGCCATCGGCGCCAAGAACCTCGTCGACGTGCGTTCGCCTGACGAGTTCACCGGCAAGATCCTCGCTCCCGCGCACCTGCCGCAGGAGCAGAGCCAGCGTCCCGGCCACATCCCAGGCGCCATCAACGTGCCGTGGAGCAAGGCCGCGAACGAGGACGGCACCTTCAAGTCCGACGCCGAACTGGCCGAGCTCTACAAAGAGGCCGGGCTGGACGGCGAGAAGGAGACCATCGCGTACTGCCGGATCGGTGAGCGTTCCTCGCACACCTGGTTCGTTCTGCAGGAACTGCTCGGCCACCAGAATGTCAAGAACTACGACGGGAGCTGGACCGAGTACGGCTCCCTCGTCGGCGCACCGATCGAGTTGGGAGAGTAATCAATATGTGTGCAGCACCGACACAGGGTCAGGCCATTCCGGCCGGCGTCGATGTGGAGAAAGAGACGGTCATCACCGGCCGCGTCCTGAGCACCGACGGCCAGCCGGTGGGCGGCGCGTTCGTGCGCCTGCTCGACGGCAATGGTGATTTCACCGCTGAGGTCGTCGCGTCCGGCACCGGTGACTTCCGGTTCTTCGCGGCTCCCGGCGCGTGGACCGTTCGCGCGCTGTCCTCGGCGGGCAACGGCTCCGCCGAAGTGCGCCCCGAAGGCGCGGGCATCCACGCTGTCGACGTCGCGGTCGCGAAGTAGGAACCGCACTCGCCGAACGGCCCCGGCGCTTTCCTTCCAGGGAAGCACCGGGGCCGTTTGCGTGCGGCGGCGCGGGTGTCGTTAGACTCCAAAACGTGGTCCTCTTCTTCGAGATTCTGCTGGTGGCTGTGGCCGTGCTGATCGGCTGGTTCGGCCTCTACGTCTTCTACCGGCTGTTCACCGAATCATGAGCGAACTCGCGAGCGAAGGTTCCGATCCGGCCGAGCGAGCGAGTGAACAACTGAACGGCAGCGCTCCGGCCGACACCGCTGCTCGCCGCAGCGGCGACCAGGCCGTGGCCGACGCTGCCGAACGGGCGAAATCGACCGGTGTCCGCAATATCCCGGTCCTACCGGATCTGCCGCTGCCCGAGGACACCGCCAATCTGCGGCTCGGTCCGGATCTCAGCGCCTCGATGCTCGCACTGCTGCCGCTGGTCGGCGTCTGGCGCGGCGAGGGCGAGGGCAACGATCCCGAGCGCGGCGACTACCGGTTCGGCCAGCAGATCGTCGTCTCGCATGACGGCGGCGACTTCCTCTCCTGGGAATCCAAGTCCTGGGTCATCGATGCCGACGGCAATTACGGCGGTCCCGATCTGCGCGAGAGCGGCTTCTGGCGGGTCGGCATCGACGGCAACGACGAAGTCATCGAGCTGTTGCTCACGCACAGCAGCGGCATCGTCGAACTGTTCTACGGACAGGCGCTGACCCAGTCATCCTGGGAGCTGGCCACCGACGTGGTGGTCCGCAGCCAGTCGGGCGTCGTCGTCGGCGGCGCCAAGCGCCTCTACGGCATCGTCGAAGGCGGAGACTTGGCCTACGTCGAAGAACGCGTCGTCGCCGACGGCCCCCTCGAACCCCGCCTCTCGGCCCGCTTGCAGCGCTACATCGGCTGAGATAAGTACCGCTGAGCTAACGAAGCAGAAGTGCTGCCGTCGGCTGTTCGCCTACGCGCCAAGTGATTCGCAAGTACACGGGTAACTCGCGCCGCATCCAACGCACAACCTGTCACCACCGGAGCGGCACCTAGCTGAGTACTCCGACAGGCGAGATAGAACAGAACAGCCCCCGAGCCGTACCGGTGCGGGGTTATGCGCACGGGTCCGGTCGGACAGACCGGGGCTCGGGGGCCGGGTGACTGCCTGGAATTCGCTCAGCGCTCGCGCGGGCGAAATCCACCTGCAGCGGTGGCGCTAGCGGACAGCCACCTCACGTGTCCTAGAAATATCCATTCTTCGAACCACCTCCTTCCTCGTGTACGAACGAATCTAGCGAGGCATCAGTAGGTCGGCAACGGAATTTCTCGGTGGGCGGAAGCGTCCAGCCGCTGCCGTCCGGGGGCGTCGCGCTGTCTGCCTTTGGCCGCGGAATCGGTGGTCACCTGGCCTGACGCATCGATATGCAGCACCGTGTCGGCCCGATGATCTCGCGGCAGTTGATGCGTGACGACGACCACGACGCGATCCGGTTCCACGAGGCCGCTGTCGACGTCCAGCAGGGCGCGCAGCAGCCGCGCCCCGGCCTCGGCCTCCAGATGCTCGGTCGGTTCGTCGAGCAGCAACACGCGAGCGGAGGACACGAGGGCCCGCGCGAGCAGAATGCGGCGGCGCTGACCGCCCGACACGGCCGCCGCTCCCCCGACCAGATCGGTGCGCACTCCCTCCGGCAGCCCGTCCAGCCAGGCTCCGAGACCGACCGTCCGCAAGGCTTTCTCGGTTTCCGCCTCGGTGAGATCGCCGCGCGCGACCCGCAGATTCTCCAGCACCGAGGTGCCGAACAGGTGCGCGTCCTCGGCGAAGAAGGTGACGCCGGGGCGCGGCGTGCCGAGCAGCCCCGCCCATGCCATCAGCAGCGTCGTCTTCCCGGCGCCGCTCGGCCCGACCACCGCGATCCGTCGCCCCTCCGGCAGCTCCGGCACTCGGGCGCCTGTCGCAAACGAACCGACCACCGGCTTCGACCCATCCACCGCACCGTGCTCGGCGTCGCGCGGACCGTGGACACCCGTGGTATCGGCATCGTCGAGCGAGCCGGTCATCGCCGAAGTCGCAACGTATGCCGCCTCATCGGTCGGCGAAGTGTCCGAGAGGGGCTCCGCGACCACCGGCGCGCCATTGCCGGTCCCGGGAACTTTCGGCTGCCTCTGCCCTGGATCGGCCGGGCGCGGGGCCGCGGACGGACTTCCTCCGGCCGCGGCCGCTATGCGATGCAGGGCCGCGCGGGCGGTCGTGAGTGCCTGCGCGGCGGCGGGTAGCGAGCCGACCGCCTCGAAAGCCGACAGGGGCAGCAGGACCAGCACGGTGAGCGCCATAGGCGTCATCGCGCCCGTGGTTCCGCCGTCCGGCCCGTAGAGGGGGATGCCGATCAGCAGAGCGCCGAGGACGCTGGCGCCGATCGACAGTGGCGTGGCAGCCGCCGACCAGGCGCTGCGCGAGGCTGCGGTGTCTTCCGCGTCGACGGCCCGGCGTGCGGAGCCCGCCGCCTTGTCGAGCGCGGCATCGAGCCGCCCCGCGACACGCAGCTCTGCCGCGTGGTCGAGGACCGTGAGGGCCCGCGCGGTGAACTCGGCGCGATCGGCGCGCACGGCACGCTCGGCCTCCCGCGCCGCCGCGGCCGACAGCCACGGAGCGACGACACCGGACAGCGCGAGCGCACCCGCCAGGATCGCGGCGGCACCCACCGAGATCGTGGCAAGCAGGCCGACGGCGGCCAGGGAGAGCACGACGGCGACCGCGACGGGCACGAATACCCGCACCACGACCGCCCCGAGATCATCGATGTCGCTCCCGATTCGGACGAGGAGATCACCGCGGCGTGGCGGAGTGGCACGGCCCGAGCCGAACTCTTCGGCACCGCTGCCGGACGGCTCCGGGCGACGCAGCCAGAAGTCCGAGCGGGCGAGCGTTCGATAGACCGTCGTGCGCGCCGTCGTCATTGCGCGCAGGGCGACATCATGCGTGGCCAGGCGTTCCATATACCGGCACAAGCCACGCGAAATCCCGAGGGCGCGAACCGCGACCACGGCGATGCTGAGGTCGAGCACCGGCGGCATCTGCCAGGCGCGAGCGATCAACCACGCGGCCAGCGCCGCCAGACCGAGCCCGCTACCCAACGCGAGCACACCCCAGGCGATCGCCACCGCCACCCGCCAGCGGGACAACTCGAGCAGCGCCCACATCCGGCGCAGATCCTCCGGCAGCGTGGTATCCGTGCGGTTCCGCGCGGTCATCGGACAACCTCGGCTTGCTCGGCGCGAACCTGGACGACACTGTCGGCTGCGGCCAGCACGGTCGGACGGTGCCCGATGACGACCACCGTGGCGCCCGCGCGAGCTCGGGCCTGGAGCGCGGCCAGTACCGCAGCCTCCGCGGTGACGTCCAGATGCGCGGTGGGCTCGTCCAGCAGCAGGATCGGGCGGTCGGCGGCAAGCACCCTGGTCAATGCGAGGCGTTGGCGCTGGCCCAGGGACAATCCGACACCTCCGGGTCCGACCATGGTGTTCCATCCGTCCGGCAGCTCGGCGAGCACGGCGTCGAAACCGGTGGCGACGCACGCCGCCTCCAGGTCGTCGACCACCCGGGCCGGTCCGCGCGCGGAACGGTCGTCTGTTCGGGCGCCGAGCAGTTCGAGGTTGTCCCGCAGCGTGCCGGGAACGAGCACCGGCCGCTGCGGCAGCCACGCCACGCGCGCCCACCATCGCCGGGCATCCAGGTCACGCAGGTCCACCCCGTCGACGGTCACCGCACCCCGGTCTGGCGTGATCAAGCCCAGCATCGCTTGGAACGCGGTCGATTTACCGCTTCCATTCGGACCGGCGAGCACGGTGAGGGAGCCGGGCGAAAAGGTCGCCGCCAAGCCCGCGGGCGCGAATCCGTCCCGCGCGCGCACCGAGAGGTCACCGACCTCGATCAGGCCGCCGCCTGCGGGGCCGGTGCCGTGGGGCGCCGAGGCGGATGGCGCCGCTTTCCGGATGGACGCGTCAGCACCGCGGGCAGGCGCCGATTCGAGAATCGCGAATGCCTTGTCCGCGGCCGCCATGCCGTCCTGGGCGGCGTGGAAACGCTCACCGACCATCCGCAGCGGCAGGTAGACCTCGGGCGCCAGGATCAAGGCGACCAGCCCCGCATACAGGCTCATCTCGCCGAACACCAGGCGCAGCCCGATGGAGACCGCGATCAGCGCAACGCTCAGCGTCGCGAGCAACTCCAGCACCATCGCGGACAGAAACGCGATACGCAGGGCGCGCATGGTGCGCAGCCGCAACGCGTCACCGAGATCTCGCACGCGGTGCTGCATGGTGTGCACGCGTCCGGCAGCTCCACCCAGCGGGCCCGAGCCGGCAGGTCCAGCGTGTGCAGGCTCGGGGGCGGCTTCGGCCTCGCCGGTCTCCCGGCCGAGCGCCCGTAAGGTCGGCATGCCCGCGAACAGGTCGAGCAACTGGTCCGACAGCCGGGTGGTGGCCGCGAGCGTGGCTTCGGCACGCCCTTGGGTCAGCAGCCCGATGAGGATCATGAAGACCGGGATCAGCGGCAAGGTGATCATCACGATCACACCGGAGGTCAGATCGTGCGTCGCGATCACCGCGAGCACGATCGGCGGGACCAGCGCCGCCAACAGCAGCGCGGGCACGTAACCCACCAGATAGCCGCGCAGCCCGGACAACCCCGCGCCGACGACCACTGCCAACTCGGTTCGGCGCGCCTCCAGTTCGCGTGGGGACAGCCGCGCACCCGCCGCGAGCACCGCCGTTTCCAGCTCCGCGACCACGCTCGCGCCAGCCCGATGGGCCAGCCGGGACTGGAACCAGGTGGCCAGCACTCGGACGGCGATCGCGAGCGCGAGGACGGTCAGTTCGATCGTCCACGCGCCGAGAGTGCGGCGGCCCGGGTCGGTGACGACCCCGGCCAGCACCCGTCCGACCAGCACCGCCGCCACCACGATCGCACCGGTGATCAACAGCGACAGCGCGACGCTCAGCGCCAGGTAGCTACGCGCCGAGCGGGCGTACCGCCACAGGCGTGGATCGATCGGCGGACGAGCCATGACATCAATCCTGCACGGATCCCAAGGGCAGGCCCACCGGAGCCGGAATCTGATCGACGGTGATCCGCTTGCGGAACACCCAGTACGTCCAGCCCTGATACACCACCACGACCGGCGCCAGGAGCGCCGCCGCCCAGCTCATCACCTTCAAGGTGTAGGGCGTCGAGGACGCGTTGTGGATGGTCAGGTCGAAGGCCGCGTCGATCGTCGAGGGCAGCACGTTCGGGAACAGCGACCCGAACAGCAACGCGGTCGCCGCCGCCACGGTCACCGTGGTGCCGGTGAACGCCCACCCGTCGCGCTGGGCGAAATCAGCCGCCGCCGCGATGAGCAGTCCGAGCACCGCCAGTGCCAACGGAATCCAAGTCCAGCCGGTCCCGTAGGACACTTGGGTCCACAGCCCGAATCCACCGACGACGACCACGGCCGGGAGCAGCAGCAGCCGAGCGGCGCGCCGCGCGTCGTCGCGCACCTCACCGCCGGTCTTCAGCACCAGGAACATCGCGCCGTGCAACGCGAACAGCAGTCCGGTGGCCAATCCGCCGAGCAGGGCGTACGGCCCGAACAGGTCGGTTACCGAGCCGGCGAACTGCTTCTTCTCGTCCAGCGGAACCCCGTGCACCACGTTCGCGAACACCCAGCCCCAGGCGACCGCCGGAATCCAGGAACCGATGCCGATGCCGATGTCGCAGCGGGCACGCCAGCGTGGGTCATCGATCTTGCCGCGGTACTCGATGGCGCAGATGCGCAGGATCAACGCGACGAGCACCAGCAGCAGCGCGAGGTAGAAGCCGGAGAACAGGCTGGCGTACCACTCTGGGAACGCCGCGAACATCGCCGCGCCCGCGGTGATCAGCCAGACCTCGTTGGCATCCCACACCGGCCCGATCGTGTTGAGCACCACGCGCCGTCGCGTATCGGATCCCTTGCCGAGGACCGGCATGAGCATCCCGACGCCGAAGTCGAAGCCCTCCAGCACGAAATAGCCCGTGAACAGCACGCCGATCAGGACGAACCAGAACTCTTGCAAACTCATCGCCGGCTCCTAGTAGGCGAACGAAAGTTGTTCGATAGCAGGTTCTTCGGCGCGGCGGCCGCCGGAGGTCTCGTCGGTGTCGCGCGACTCTTCCCGGGCCGGCGCGACGGGATCCGGCCCATGGATCACATACCTGCGCATCAGGTAGAACCACACCACCGCGAGTGCGCCGTACAGCAGCGTGAATGTGATCAGCGAGAACAGCACGACGCCCGGGGAATGGTTCGAGACGCCCTGCTGCACGGTGAGGCGCAGGTTCGGATCCCCGGTCGGATTCGGCACGACCACCCACGGCTGGCGACCCATCTCGGTGAACACCCATCCGGCGCTGTTGGCCAGGAACGGCGTCGGTATGGCGAGCAGGCTCAGCCAGGAGAACCACTGCTGGTCCGGTACCCGGCCGCGGCGGGTGAGCCACAGCCCGGCCAGGGCGAGCAGCGCCGAGCCCGCCGCCAGGCCGATCATCGCGCGGAACGACCAGTAGGTGACGAACAGGTTCGGCCGGTAATCGCCGATACCGAAGTGTTCGTTGTAGGCCTTCTGCAAGTCGACGACGCCGTCCAGGGTCACCCCGGTGAACGAGCCCTCGGCCAGCCAGGGCAGCACATACGGCACCTCGAGCACGTGCGTGACGCTGTCGCAGTTGTTGTGCGTGCCGACGGTGAGTACGGAGAAGTGGGGGTCGGTCGCGGTGTGGCACAGCGATTCCGCCGACGCCATCTTCATCGGCTGCTGCTCGAACATCAGCTTGCCTTGGACGTCACCGGTGTAGACCAGCGCGGCCAGCGACACGATCAGCACGCCGATGCCCGCCCGCGCGGCGGGTCGCCACATGGTGCGCGCCTCGGCGATCTTCACTTCGTCGCGGGTTCGGGCGTTACGGACCATCCACCAGCCCGCGATGCCCGCCACGAATGTCCCGGCGGTGAGGAACGATCCGGCGACCACGTGCGGAAAGGCGGCCAGCGTCGTGTTGTTGGTGAGCACCGCGACGATGCTCTCCAGCTCGGCACGCCCGGTCTCCGGGTTGTACTTGGCGCCGACCGGATGCTGCATGAACGAGTTGGCCGCGACGATGAAGTACGCCGAGGCGTTAACGCCGATGGCTACCATCCAGATGGCGCCGAGGTGCAGCAGTTTCGGCAATCGGGTCCAGCCGAATATCCACAGCCCGAGGAACGTCGACTCCATGAAGAAGGCGACCAGACCCTCCAGGGCCAGCGGGGCGCCGAAGACGTCACCGACGAAGCGGGAGTACTCGCTCCAGTTCATGCCGAACTGGAACTCCTGCACGATGCCGGTCGCGACACCGAGCGCGAAGTTGATCAGGAACAGCTTGCCGAAGAACTTGGTCAGTCGCAGCCAGTGCTCCTTGCCGGTGATCACCCACGCCGTCTGCATGGCGGCGACCAGCGGCGCGAGACCGATGGTCAGCGGCACCAGGAGAAAGTGATAGACCGTCGTGATGCCGAACTGCCATCGGGCGATGTCCAGGGCGCTCAAGCCGACCTCCTGCGTATCTACGACGTGTCGTAGTAAGCCTACGCGGGAGGCAGGCCGCGACAATGAGTCCTAGGCCACGATATCTGTGGCCTTTCCGCCCGAAACGTCACTTTGTCGTGCTCACCGCCAGCCCGCGCCCGCCCGAGTAGGACGGAGATCACGGAGCGGGCGATGAGCAGCGAGACGGCAACACCCTCGACCTACCAGTCGCCGATTGCGCCTGCCCGCTCGATGCCACGATTCACCAGCTGGATGATTTCCTCGGCGTTGTCCGGTGCGGACATCCGCAGCCCGTCCAGCGAATTCACCCGCGCCGCCAGTGAGATGCTCGACAGCATCCAGATGCTGTCGCAGGTGAGCAGGTCGGCGGTGAACAGCGAGTCGTAACGGCACTGCCAGCCGGCCTTCTCGGCCTCGACGAACAGCGCGCGCTGGGTGACGCCGGGCAGCACGCCGTTCTTGGCGGGCGGCGTGATCAGCTGTTTGTCGCGGGCGATCACGACGGTGGACCGCGGACCCTCCAGCACCCGGTTCTCGGTGCTGGTGAAGATCACGTCGTCGGCACCCATCCGCGCGGCGAACCGGAGCGCGGCCATATTGGTGGCGTAGGACAGCGTCTTGGCTCCGAGCAGCTGCCACGGCGCCGCCTGCGCCAGGTCGATCGAGATACCGCGCGACAGACTCACCACCGCGACGCCTTCGGTGCGGGCCTTCTCGACGCGCTCGGGCACCGGCACCACCAGCACGAAGGCCGTCGGCACCGGCACGGCGGCGGCGAGGTCACCGGTCTTCACCTTGTCGGGCGCGCCGGACAGCTCGGAGTCGCGGCCGCGGGTGAGCACCAGCCGCATCAGCCCTTCGCGCTCACTGCCCCACTCCTTCGCGGCGGTCTCCACCGCCTCCCGCCATTTCCCCAGCTCCGGTTCGGGCAGATCCAGTGCCTGTGCGGAGCGACGTAATCTGCCTAGATGAAATTCGACCGCGCACGCGACTCCCGCGCGCACTAGCACCGTTTCGAAGACACCGTCGCCACGCAATACGCCAATATCGTCCGCAAACAACAACGGCGCGTCCGCATCCCGGACCGCGCCATCGAGTGTTACCAGAACTCGATCCACCATGCGTCGAGCGTAGGCGGTAGGGGCGGACAATGCCTACGTCACGGCCGCTTTCGCAAGACCTTTTGTCAATGTTCCTTGCGGCATCGGGCGCAATACTCGCAAAATGCCGATCCGCTATGTCCAGTTCTGGCTCGGCGGGCCGGTTCGTCCACCACTGGGCGCCATGTAATCCGCCCTTAGCCCGCGCCGGAGCGAGTGCAGGTCTAGGCAGCCGCAGAACGGGCGCAGCCGGACATAGTCCGCACTCAGCCCGCGCCGGAGTAAGCGCAGCCAGAGGCAGCCGCAGAAAGGACGCAGCCGGACGTAGTCCGCCCTTAGCCCGCGCCGGGGTGAGCGAAGGCGAAGCAGCCGCCTAGAGTGGAGAAGGTGTCCGTGGTCGTTGCGCCCAGTCCCATCCTCAGCGTGTCGGGAGCCGTGGCGGGAGCGGCGGGTTCGCCCGACGCCGCCGTCGCCTGGCACTACGGCGATCCGTTCGGCGAACAGCGCGCCGCGGTGGACCGCGCCGCGATCGTCGACCGATCGCATCGCTTCGTCCTGCGCATCACCGGCGCGGAGCGCCTCACCTGGTTGCACACCATCTCCAGTCAGCATGTCGCCGCACTCGATGACGGGCAGTCCGCGGAGAACCTCGACCTCGATCTGAACGGCCGGGTGCTGCATCACTTCGTGCTCACCGAGCTGGACGGCGCGGTCTGGATCGACACCGAGGCCGAGCGTGGGGCCGACCTGCTCGCGTTCCTGCGGAAGATGGTGTTCTGGGCCGACGCACAGCCGGCCGAAGCCACCGACCACGCGGTGCTGAGCCTGCTCGGACCCGGCGTCGCCGAGCTGACCGAGACGCTCGGCATCGCCGAACTCCCCGGCGTGTACCGGGCGACGCCGCTGCCCGGCGGCGGGTTCCTGCGCCGGATGCCGTGGCCGACGGCGGACTCGTTCGATCTGGTGGTCCCGCGCGACCAGTTGGCCGACCGGTGGGCGCAGCTGACCGCGGCCGGGGCGGCTCCCGCGGGGATGTGGACCTTCGAGGCCCTGCGCGTCGCGGCCGTTCGTCCCCGGATCGGACTCGATACCGACGAACGGACCATCCCGCACGAGGCCCGCTGGATCGGCGGCGTCGCCGAACACGGCGCCGTCCATCTCGACAAGGGCTGCTACCGCGGCCAGGAGACCGTCGCCAGGGTGCACAACCTGGGCAAACCGCCGCGGCATCTGCTGCTGCTGCATCTGGACGGCTCGGCCGACGAACGCCCGGCCACCGGGGACGACGTGACCGCGGGCGGTCGTGCGGTCGGCAGGCTGGGTACGGTCGTCGATCACTACGAACTCGGCCCCATCGCGCTGGCCCTGATCAAGCGCACGGTTCCGGCCGACACCGCACTCGCCGCGGGCCCGGTCGCAGCGGCCATCGATCCCGATTCGGTGCCGGCCGACGACGTGGCGCAGCCCGGCCGGGTCGCGGTCGACCGGCTCCGCGGGCGCTGAACTTGTCGACGAACAACTGGTCGGCCAGGGTTTTCACCCCGCCGGCGTGCCCATCCCCGCTCAGCGCCGAGTTCCCTATCCGTGACGAGAGGAGCGCTGTCCATGCGCATCGGTGACTCCGGAGAGGTCCTCGCGACCTGCGTCGTGCACGCCGACCTCGAAGTACCGGGACGAGTCGGTCGCACGGCGATCGACAAAAGGCCGGTAGCCGGTCGGGTCGGGGTGCGGGTTCTCGGTTTGGACGGCGACCACGTCTGCGACACCAAGCACCATGGTGGCGTGCATCAGGCCGTTTATGCCTACGCCGATGAAGACGCCCGTCGCTGGGGCACGGAACTGGGCCGTGAGCTGCCCGCGGGGTGGTTCGGCGAAAACCTGCGCATCGCCGGTCTCCCGGTCAGCGATGCGGTGATCGGCTCGCGCTGGTCGATCGGCGACACCCTGTTGGAAGTGAGCGCGCCGCGGGTGCCGTGCGCCACGTTCCAGCACTGGAGCGGCGAGCGGCAGTGGGTGAAGCGGTTCGCGCTGCGCAGCGATACCGGCGCCTACCTGCGCGTGCTCACCGAAGGCACGATCGGCGCGGGCGATCGGGTCACGGTGGTGCACGTCCCCGAGCACGGCATCACCGTCCGCGACGTGTTCACCGGCGCCGATCCGGACCTGCTCGCGATCCTGCTGGCCGACGAGCCGACCATCTCCGACGACGTGCGGATGCAGATCGAACGGCACGCGCGCAGGCAGACGAACGCCGCGCGCGCCGCCGCCCGCCGGGACGGCGTGGAAGAATCCTCGCGCGCGACGGAGCCGAGCGTCAGCGAGGTGCAGTTGTGAGCGTGGAACTGGTCGAAGTCGTCCGCTCGGGCTTTCGCGAGTGCGTGCACCGCGGCTCGGTGGTGGTGCTCGACGGCGATGGCGAACCGACCCTGGCGCTCGGCGAGGTGCACCTGCCGATCCTCCCGCGCTCGACGAACAAACCGATGCAGGCGATCACGATGCTGCGCAACGGTTTCGAACCGCTCGACGACGCCGAGCTGGCCATCGCCACCGCCTCACATTACGGCGAGCCGGACCATATCGCGCTGGTGCGCAGGCTGCTCGGCCGCTTCGGGTTCTCCGAAGCATCCCTCGCATGTCCACCGGACCTGCCATTCGACGAGCGTGCCCGCGCCGCGGCGCTCTCCGACGGACGGCAGCCGCACCCCATCTTCATGAACTGCTCCGGCAAGCACGCGGCGATGCTCGCGACCTGCGCGGTCAACGGCTGGCCCACGGAGGGTTACCTCGACCAGGCGCATCCGTTGCAACGCGCGGTGATCGCCACGGTGGCCGACCTGACCGGCGAGCCGGAATCCGATCTCGGCATCGATGGCTGCGGATTGCCGATCATCCCGGTGTCGCTGGTGAACCTGGCCAAGGTGTTCGCGACCATGGCGACCGCCGAACCCGGCACGCCGGAACGCCGGGTCGCCGACGCCGTCCGGGCGCATCCGCGAGTGATTTCCGGCACGAACGGCCCCGACCTGCTGACCATGCGGGCAACCCCCGGACTGGTGTGCAAGATCGGCGCGGACGGTGTGCACGCGGGTGCGCTGCCGGACGGATCGTCCTTCGCGTACAAGATCGACGATGGGCACGACCGCGCCCGGATGCCGCTGACGCTGGCCATTCTGCATCGGATGGGAATCGAATGGAGCGATGCGCACGCGGAACTCGCGGCACCCGCGGTGCTCGGCGGCGGCGCCCGAGTCGGTGTGATCCGCGCGATACCCGGGGTCGTGTAGCGATTCGATCGCGGGGCGACAAGCGGGCAAACGGCACCGGTTCCGGAGTTCTTCACCCACTCCTGGAAGCGAGACCGGCAGACACACGCTAAAGTGTCTGTCAGGAAGAGTATTAATTCGAACGGGGCCGCCACCAAACCCCAGGCCGCCCCGCTGTGACGCGAGGGGGTCAGCCATGGGCCGTGGCCGGGCTAAGGCAAAGCAGACCAAGGTCGCACGCGAGCTGAAGTACAGCTCGCCCACGACCGACTTCGCGAGCCTTCAGCGCGAGCTTTCGGGAAGCCCCAACTCCCAGCGGAGTGGTGGTGTGCTGTCCGATGAGCACGACGCGGACGACAACTTGTCCCGCTGGGATGAGGACGACGACTACGACGACTGGCGCCGCTGACTCGGATTACGTCTGAAGGGGGAGGCCGACGGGCCTCCCCCTTCGAGCGTTGTCGCGGGTTGACGGGACTGGCGCCGAAAAGGCTTGCAACACACCAGAGTCCCGCATCGGATGAAGATGCGGGACTCTGGCGTGTCTTCCGCCGAAGTCAGAATCGCGGATGCTCGCCGACCAGCACGGCGCGCAACGCGTCGGCGTCCTTGGCCTTCTTGACCGTGCCGAGCGTCCAGCACTCGATGTGGCGCGCGGTCAGCACGGCCAGCGCACGGTCCACGTCCTCCGGGGCGACGACCGCGACCATGCCCACGCCCATGTTGAACGTCTTCTCCATCTCGGCCCGTTCCACCCGGCCGCGCTGGGCGATCATCTTGAACACCGGCGCCGGGTTCCAGGTGCCGCGATCCAGCTCGGCGACGATGCCCGCGGGCAGCACCCTGGCCAGGTTGGCCGCCAAACCGCCGCCGGTGACATGGGCGAACGTGCGCACGTCGGTCTCCGCGATCAACGCGAGGCAGTCCTTGGCGTAGATCCTGGTCGGCTCGAGCAGTTCCTCGCCGAGCGTGCGGCCGAATTCCTCGACGTGCCCGGTGAGCGACATGCGGTCGATGTCGAGCAGCACCTTGCGGGCCAGACTGTAGCCGTTGGAGTGCAGGCCCGAGGAGCCCATGGCGATCACCACGTCGCCGGGGCGGACCCGGTCCGGCCCGAGCACCGCGTCGGCCTCGACCACGCCGACGCCGGTCGCGGACAGGTCGTAGTCGTCGGGGTCCATCAGGCCGGGATGCTCGGCCGTCTCGCCGCCCAGCAGGGCGCAACCGGCGCGCACGCAACCTTCGGCGATGCCGGAGACGAGCTCGGCGACCTTCTCCGGAACGACCTTCCCGATCGCGATGTAGTCCTGCAGGAACAGCGGCTCCGCGCCGCAGACCACGAGATCGTCGACGACCATCGCGACCAGGTCGAGGCCGACGGTGTCGTGCTTGTCCATCGCCTGCGCCACCGCGATCTTGGTGCCGACGCCGTCGGTGGAGGCGGCCAGCAGCGGTTCCCGATAGCCACCCTTCAGCGCGAACAGCCCGGCGAAGCCGCCGAGGCCGCCTTGAACCTCGGGCCGGGTCGCCTTCTTCGCCAATGGCCCGAACAACTCGACGGCGCGATCACCCGCCTCGATGTCCACGCCTGCCGCGGCGTACGAGGCACCACCACTGGGGGTCTGTTCAGTCATTGTCGGGGAAAGCTCCAAACCGAATCGGCGGATAGATGCCTGCTCACGCTACCGGAGCCGGATAACGACCCCGCACCGGTGTTGGCTCGCCCTCTTGACAATAGGGCAGAGCGAACCGTAATACGGGCCATCAGTCCAACTCGTCCCGGTCGAACAGTCCGGCCGTTCGCGCCCGGCGGCGACGCTGCTGCGCCGGGTCGGGCACCGGCACCGCGGCCACCAGGCGCCGGGTGTACTCCTCCCGCGGAGTCCGCAGAATCCGGTCCCGGTCGCCCTGCTCCACCACCGCCCCGTTGCGCAGCACCACGATCCGGTCGGCGAGCTGATCGACCACGGCGAGATCGTGGCTGATGAACAGGCACGCCCAGCCGCATTCGCGCTGGAGTTGCCCGAACAGTTCCAGTACCGCGGCCTGCACCGAGACGTCGAGCGCGCTGGTCGGCTCGTCGGCGACGAGCAGGTCGGGATCGAGCACGAGGGCGCGGGCCAGGCTCGCGCGCTGACGTTGCCCACCGGACAGCTCGTGCGGATACCGGTGTTCGACGCCCGCGGGCAGCCGCACGTCGTCGAGCAGCCCGCGCACCCTGGCGCGGATCTGCGCCGAGGTCCCGGTCTTGTGCACGATCAGCGGTTCGGCTACACAGTCGCCCACGGTGAGCCGCGGGTTCAGCGAGCTGGCCGGGTCCTGGAACACGAATCCGAAGTGTCGCCGGATCGGCCGCAGCTTGCGCTGTGAAAGCCCCACGATGTCCTGCCCGCGCACCCGCACCACCCCGGAGGTCGGCCGTTGCAGAGCCGCGACGCAGCGGCCGATGGTCGACTTGCCCGATCCGGACTCGCCGACCAGGCCGAGGGTCTCGCCGGGTCCGATGCGCAGGCTCACCTCGTCCACCGCGCGGAATCTCGGGCGACCGAACGGCCCGGGGAACTCGACCACCAGATCGCGGACCTCGAGCACCGGCTCGCCCTCGGTGTGCGCGGAGCCGGCCGGGCCGTGGTCGATCTGTCCGGTGCCCAGGTGCGGGACCGCGGCCAGCAAGGAGCGGGTGTACTCCGCCTTGGGACTGGCGAACAGCTCCTCCACCGGCGCTTGCTCGACCACCGCGCCGTCGCGCATCACCACCACGCGGTCGGCGATGTCGGCCACCACGCCCATGTTGTGGGTGATCAGGATGATCGCGCTGCCGATCCGATCTCGCAAATCGCGTAGCAGCGCGAGGATCTCGGCCTGCACCGTGACATCGAGCGCCGTGGTCGGCTCGTCGGCGATGATCACCTTGGGCTCGCAGGCGATGGCGATGGCGATCATCACGCGTTGCTTCTGCCCGCCGGAGAGCTGGTGCGGGTAGTAATCCACCCGGTGCTCCGGATCCGGCAACCCGACCGTCCGCAACAACTCGACCGCGCGCGCCGCGGCGGCCTTCTTGCTCACATCGGTGTGTGCCCGCAGCGCCTCGCCGATCTGGAAGCCCACCGTGAACAACGGGTCCAGCGCCAGACCCGGCTCCTGGAACACCATCGAGATCGCGCCACCGCGCAGGGCGGTGAGCTGCCGCTCGCTCATCGCGGTGATCCGTTCGGCGCCCAGGGTGACCAGGCCGCGTACCGACGCGGTCTGCGGCAACAACCCCATCGCCGTCCGCGAGCTCACCGACTTTCCCGAGCCGGATTCCCCGACAATGGCAAGCACTTCGCCGGGATAGACCTCGTAGGACACGTCGGTCACCGCGTGCACGGGCCCCGCGTCGGTGGCGAAGGTGACCGAAAGCGATTCGATCGACAGGGCCGGGCGGTCCCGCTCCGCCGTGGATGACTCAGGCATTGGTCATGTCCTTCCCACCGACTCCGTCCTGCGCGACCGGAACGGTTTCGGGCTGCCCGGCGGCGGCACTCGCGGCAGCGCCGGTCCCGACGGCCCGACGCGTGCGCAGGACCGGGTTGAGCACTTCGTTGAGGCTCTCGCCGACCAGCGTCATACCCAGCACGACGAGCACGATGGCGACACCGGGGAAGATGCCCGTCCACCAGATGCCGTTGGATACGTCCGGCAGCGCCTTGTTCAGGTCGAAGCCCCATTCCGCGGCCTGCGTCGGTTCGATGCCGAAACCGAGGAAGCCCAGACCTGCCAGGGTGAGGATGGCCTCCGACCCGTTCAACGTGACGATCACCGGCAGCGACTGGGTGACGTTGGCGAGGATGTGCCGGAACAGGATTCGGGTCGTCGACGCGCCGGTCACCCGTGCGGCGTCGACATACGGCTCCTGCTTCACCGCCACCGTCGCATTGCGCACTACCCGGAAGTATTGCGGCACGAAGACCGCCGTGATCGCCACCGCGGCGGACAGCACACCGCCCAGACTCGTCGAGCGCCCACCCGCGACCACGATGGACACCACGATCGCCAGCAGCAGCGTCGGAAAGGCGTACATCGCGTCCATGAACAGCACCAGCACCCGATCCGGCCAGCGACCGACATAGCCGGACAGCAACCCGAGCGGCACACCGATCAGCAGCGAGAGCACCAGCGAGATCGTGATCACCCACAGCGCGGTGCGCGCACCGTAGATCACCCTGGAGAACACGTCTTCCCCACGCACCGAGGTGCCGAACCAATGCTCGGCCGACGGCGCCTGCTGACGGGCGAAATCGACGCCATCTGCGGCGCTCTGGGCGAATCCGTACGGCGCGATCAGCGGCGCGAAGAGCGCGGCCAGCACGAAGACGCCGACCAGGCCGAGCCCGAGGATCAGCGTCGCGCGCTGCAATCCCGCGGTCATCGAGAACAACCGCAGGCCGGGCACGCCCCGGCGCGGCACCGGCGGCGCGAGCACCGGTTCGTTCAGCAATTCCGGAGCGGTCATCAGAACCTCACCCTCGGATCGATCAGCGCCACCAGGACGTCCACCACGAAGCTCATCACCGCCACGATGAGTGCGATGAACGCGACGATGCCCTGCACGGCGATGAAGTCCCGCGCCGACAAGTACGACGCGAGCTGGTAGCCGAGCCCTTTCCATTCGAACGTCGTCTCGGTGAGCACCGAGGCGCCGAGCATCATGGCGATCTGCATGCCCATCACCGTGACGATCGGGATCATCGCGTTGCGGAAGGCATGCCGCCCGGTCACGACCCGGCGGGACAGGCCACGTGCCCGGGCGGCGTCCACATAGTCGGCGCGCAGCGTCTGGATCAGGTTGATCCGCACGAGTCGTAAGAAGATGCCCGCGGTGAGCAAACCGAGCGCGATGGCCGGCAGCACGGCGTGTTTCAGCACGTCGACCAGGTACCCGGTGTCGCCGTAGAGGATCGCGTCGATCACCATGATGTTGGTCTTGGGCGAAACGTGCTGCAACTGCAGTTCGACGTTGGTACTGGCCCGGCCCGCCACCGGCAACCAGCCCAGCTCGACCGCGAACACCAGCTTCAGCAGCAAGCCGACGAAGAACACCGGCGCGGCGTAGAACAGGATGGCCAGCAACCGCAGCCCCGTATCGGCGGTCGAATCCCGGTGGGTCGCAGCGTATCTCCCCAGTGGGATGCCGATCGCGAACGCGACTACCAGCGCCCAGCACACCAATTCCAGCGAGGCCGCGCCATAGGTGACGACGACCTCGCTGATCTCCCGGTTGTCCTGAGAACGACCGAGGTCTCCCTGCATGAGCCCGGAGAGGTAGTCCCAGTACTGGGCCAGGATCGGCCGGTTCAATCCGGCTGCCTCCTTGCGCGCCTCGATCTGCTGCTGCGTCATGCGCCCGCCCATCGCGGCGCTGATCGGGTCGCCGACCACGCGCATCAGGAAGAACACGACCGTCACCAGGATCCACGCGGTCACCGGAATCAGCAGCAGGCGCACACCCAGGTAGCGCAGCAGGGCCGAGTGCCGAGAATCGTCACCGCCCTTGGCCGTTCGCGGCAAGCCCGAGCGCCGGGCCGGGGCCGGCGCCGTATCCGGCGCTGTCGCCCCTGGCCCGGCAGTGTCGCCGGAACTCACTTGCTCAGCACCGTATAGCGGAACTTGAACGACGAGTCGAGCGTCTGCTCGACGCCCTGCACGTCGTTGCCCGAGACCGCGATCTGCTTGCCGGACAGCAGCGGGACGATCGGCAGGAAGTTCTGCGCCAGATCACGCTGCACCTGCCTGATCTGCTCCATCCGCTTGTCCTTGTCGGGCTGGGTCGACTCCGCGATCAACTGCGCGGAGATGCCCGGGTCCTCGAAATGCGACTGCAAGAAGTTGTTCGGACCGAAGAAAGGACTCAGGTAGTTGTCCGGGTCCGGGAAATCCGGGAACCAACCGAACTGGTAGAGCGGATACGCGTCGCGCGCACGTTCCCTCTGGTAGGTGACCCACTCGGTGGATTGCAGGTTGACCCGGAACAGCCCGGTGGCCTCCAGCTGCGACTTGATCGCCGCGTATTCCTCGGAGCTGCTGGAGCCGTAGTGGTCCGGGTTGTATTGCAGGTTGAGCTCGACCGGCGTCGCGACACCGGCGTCGGCGAGGAACTTCGCGGCCCGGTCCTTGTTCGGCGCAGCGCCGTAGATCTCCTTGAACGGCTCCGCCGCGCCCGGCATGCCCTGCGGCACGGACGAATACGCGGGCAGATAGGTGTTCTTGTAGACGCCGTCGGCCAGCGCCGCCCGGTCGACGGTGGCGGCGACGGCCTTGCGTACGGCCAGCTTCTGCTCCGGCGTGCCGCCCGGCATGGTGTTCAGGTTGAACACGATGTAGCGCAGCTCGCCGCCGGGACCCTCGTGCACGGTGACCTTGCTGTCGCCCCGCAGCGATTCGATATCGGTGGGCGTGAAGGACCGGTATCCGACGTCGAGCGACCCGTTCTGCAGGTCCAGCTTCATGTTGTCGGTGGTGGCGTAGTACTTGGTCGACACCGTCTTGGTTCTCGGGGTGCCGAGAATGCCGTTGTAGTCGGCGAACGCCTGGTACTCGACCAGCTTGTTCTTGTCGTAGCTCGCGATGGTGTACGGGCCGGAGTAGCCCTTGGCCCGCACCACCTCGTCGTCCGCCATCACCTTGTCGGGCGCGTACACCTTCTCGTCGACGATCGGTCCGGCCTGGGTGGGCAGGATGGCGGGGAAGGTCTGGTCGTCGGCGACCTTCAGCGTGAACGCGACGGTGCGTGGGTCGACGACGTCGGTCTTCTCCAGGTTGCCGAGCAGCGACGCGGGACCGTTCGGATCGTTGATCCGCAGCATCCGGTCGAAGGAGAACTTGACGCTGGTCGCGGTCAACGGGTTGCCGTTGGCGAACTTCAGGCCCTCTTTCAAGGTGCAGGTGTACACCGTCGGCGCGGTGAACTCGCACTTCTGCGCCGCGTCCGGCCGCGGGGTCGCGTCGCCGGGTGCGAAATTGAGCAGGTATTGGTAGATCTGCGTTTCGGCGACCAGCGACCCGTTGTCGTAGGCGGCCGCCGGGTCGAGCGAAAAGATCTTGTCGGTGGTGCCCGCCACCAATCCGGCGCCGCCGCCGTCGCCGGTTCTTCCGGAACCACAGCCCGCCACCATCGACGCCGCCAACGCCACCAGGCCGACGGCCGCGATGGTTCGCGCCCCGGTCCGTCGTCCAATCCTCGAATCCCTCATCACGGCCCCACTTCTCGAGCGCCGCACCGCGTTCCCCTGGATCGCAGGCCCGGTGCGGACACGGGTGAACTTCCGATCTGATCGGCACCGTACCTACGAAGCATTTTCGGCACGTTACGTTTTCGAAGAAAAACAGCCGCGTCGTCAGCAGGTGTTATGCCTCGCGGCCATGACGCGGCCGAAAAACCGGTCGTACGTCCAGGATTGCTGGAGACCCTGGAAGGCAATGTCTCGAGTACGCCACATCACGGTGCACGACAGTCGAAAACTGTACCCAAGGAGTCACCGAACGAAACCACCAACCGGCCACCGAGGTTGTGTCCGGCAACTCTCGGCGAGAGGGGCGCCACCGGCACGAGTGGCCGAGGCGATCAGCCATCGTCCGCGTTCACGGACGGCTCAGGGCACTCGCATTCGCGTTCTCGCTCAACAGCACTGCCTCCGACTGTCCGGTCAGCATGCCCTCGAGCACGTTCTTCCCGATGGCCGCCTCGGTGGGCAGCGGGATCGGATAGTCGCCGTCGAAGCACGCCGAGCACAGCCGGGAGCGCGGCTGCTCGGTCGCGGCGATCATCCCCTCGATGGAGATGTAGCCGAGGCTGTCGGCGCCGATCGACCGGCGCACGCCCTCCACCATGTCCGCGACATCGTTCTCGGTACCGGCGCCGTTGGCGATCAGCTCCGCGCGCGAGGCGAAGTCGATGCCGTAGAAGCACGGCCATTTCACCGGCGGCGAGGCGATCCGCACGTGGATCTCCAGCGCGCCGGCCTCGCGCAGCATACGGACCAGCGCGCGCTGGGTGTTGCCGCGCACGATCGAGTCGTCCACGACGATCAAGCGCTTGCCACGGATGACTTCACGCAGCGGGTTCAGCTTCAGCCGGATGCCCAGCTGACGAATGGTCTGGCTCGGCTGGATGAACGTGCGCCCCACATAGGCGTTCTTCATCAGGCCTTGGCCGTAGGGCACACCCGACCCCTGCGCGTAGCCGACCGCGGCCGGCGTGCCCGACTCGGGAACCGGGATCACCAGATCCGCCTCGACCGGATGCTCCTTCGCCAGACGGCGGCCGATCTCCACCCGGGTGGCGTGCACCGACCGGCCCGCGATCGTGCTGTCCGGCCTGGCCAGGTAGACGTACTCGAAGACACAGCCCTTGGGCTCCGGGTTGGCGAAACGCATCGAGCGCACACCGTCGGCGTCGATCGCCAGCAGTTCGCCGGGCTCGATCTCCCGGACGAAGGCGGCGCCGACGATGTCCAGCGCGGCGGTCTCACTGGCAACGACCCAGCCACGCTCCAGCCTGCCCAGGCACAGCGGGCGCACGCCGTGCGGGTCGCGCGCCGCGTAGAGGGTGTGCTCGTCCATGAAGGTCAGGCAGAACGCGCCCTTCAGCGTGGGCAGCAGCTCCATCGCGGCCTGCTCGATGCTGGAATCGGCCGCGGCGTGCGCGAGCAGGGCCGTGACCACGTCGGAGTCGGAGGTCGCCGCGGCGGGCTGCGGACGGCCGCCGCGCACCGAAGCGCCGAGCAGACCGAGTTCACGTGCGCGACCGGCCAATTCGGCGGTGTTGACGAGATTTCCGTTGTGCCCCAGCGCGAGTCCGGAACCGACCGCGGTGGTACGGAAGATGGGCTGGGCGTTCTCCCAGGTCACCCCGCCAGTAGTTGAGTAGCGACAGTGGCCTACGGCGATGTGACCGGGCATGGCGGCCAAGGTCTGCTCGTCGAATACCTGGCTGACCAGACCGAGATCCTTGAAGACCAGGATCTGCGAGCCGTCCGACACCGCGATGCCCGCCGCCTCCTGCCCGCGGTGCTGCAATGCGTACAGGCCGTAATACGTGAGCTTGGCCACTTCTTCGCTCGGCGCCCAGACTCCGAAGACACCGCACTCCTCGCGCGGCTCGTTCTCGTCGGCGTCCGGGGCGGAAAACGAGGTGGCGGAAGTGCTGTCGACCGGCAGTTCGGCGTTGGTCACCGTTTGCTCCCTGTTCGGGCGGGCTGGGGGCAGATTTCATTCTACGGGTGCACGCCTGTGCGTTCGCACCGCCACCGCATCCGAGCAGCAATTCGGGATGACCGAAGCTACGGATTTTCGCCACCGTCAGCTGTTACCGTGCGCAGCGTGACAACGGCGGACGACGTGCAGAAGCCGGGGTCGGACACGCCCCGGGACCGCAGGCCATGGCCTCGAATGGTGCTGTTCCCCCTCACCGTGCTGACCCTGCTGACCGCGCTGCTCGGCATCATGTACCTCGACTACGTCGTCGATCCGGAGCAGAACCTGCACGATTTCCCCGTCGCGCTGGTCAACCAGGACGTCGGGGACGTCATCGGCAGCGGGGACGAGCGCAGGCAGGTGAACTTCGGCAACCAGATCACCGAAGCGCTGACGCAACGCGTGCCGTCCGACAAGGTCGACCTGCGCGTGATCGGCATCAGCGAGGCGGAGCGGCAGATGCAGACCGGGCAGGTCTACGGCGCGATCGTCATCCCCAGCGACTTCAGCAAGCGTCTCGGCATTCTCGGTGTGGGCAGCGTCATACCGGGTGACATCCAGCGGCCCATCATCACGGTGCAGACCAACCCGCGCACGGGCGCGTTCGGCACCGCGATCGTGCTCCGGATCGGCGACCAGGCGCTGACCGAGGTGAACAAGGAGGTCGGCAGGCAGCTGACCGATCAGGTCAACGCGCAGCTGGCGCCACGGCCCGGCGGCCCGCCCGCGCCCGAATTGTCCGGCGCGACCAAGGTCGCGCTCGCCTCGCCGGTCCAGGTAGTCGTGCAGCAGTACCACCCGTTGCCCGACGGCAGCGGTCAAGGCCTCACCGCGTTCTTCTACGCGCTGCTGTTGCTGCTGGCCGGAGTGGTCGGCGCGATGGTCATCCACACCATGATCGACGCCCAGCTCGGTTTCGTGCCCACCGAGTACGGACCGTGGTACGTGCACTATCCGCCGACGCCGATCTCCCGGTTCACGACGCTGCTGATCAAGTGGGGCGTGCTGGTGCTGGCGGCGAACCTGGTCGCCGGCGTCTTCCTGATCGTCGGCACGCTGCTGGACATGCCGATCGACAATCCGCTCGCACTGTTCCTCTACAGCGCGCTGGCCATGATCGCGGTGGGCGTGACCGGGCTGTCCATGCTGGCGGCGATCGGGTCGGCGGGGTTGCTGGTGAACCTGATCCTGTTCGTCATCCTGGGCCTGCCGTCCTCCGGCGGCACCGTGCCGATCGAGGCGACGCCGCGGTACTTCGGCTGGCTGGCCTCGTTCGAGCCGATGCACCAGGTGTTCCTCGGCGTGCGGTCGATTCTGTACTTCGACGCGAGCTTCGACGCCGGACTCACTCGTGGGGTGTGGATGGCGGTGCTCGGGCTCGCGATCGGGCTGGTGTTCGGCGCGGTGGTCACCCGCTTCTACGACCGCAAGGGGCTGGAGCGGCGCAACCGCGTCCAAGCGTGAGCGGCCCGCGGCCGGAATGATGGTCGACGTGACTTCGTGGATCGAACGGGCCCGCCGACTGACCGACGAGGTGCTCGCGCCGCACGCGAGCGCCGTCGACCGTGCCGGCGAGATACCGCGAGCGCATTTCGACGCGCTGGCCCAGGCGGGGTTCTACGGCATCTCGATGCGGGAGGACGTGGATCTGGCCGCATTCACCGAGGTCGGTGAGATGCTCGTGGCGGGCTGCCTGGCCACGTCGTTCGTCTGGGCGCAGCATCTCGGGGTGGCCCGCCGGGTGGCGACCTCACCGAATGTCGCACTGCGCGAGCGCTTCAGCGCGGACCTGAGGGCGGGCCGGGTGCGGTCCGGGGTGACCTATGCGGGTGCGGCCGAGCAACCCGCACTCGTCGCGCACCGGATGGACGGCGGGTTCGTCATCGAGGGGAAGGCGCCGTTCATCACCGGATGGGGCATGGTGGACGTGGTCGGCGTGGTCGCGCGGGACGCTGCCGACGACCAGTCGCTGATCAGCGTGATCGTGCCCGCCGAGGAGAGCGCGCGGCTGTCGGTGCGGCCGATACCGCTGACCGCCGCGGACGCCAGCCGCACCGTGACCGCGCGGTTCGACGGCCTGCGCGTGCCGGATTCGGCGGTGGACAACCGCCTTTCGCTGAAATCGTTCCACGCGTCGTTCGTCGTGGCGGCGTGGCGCAACGGTTCGCTCGCGCTCGGGATCGTGCGCCGCTGCATCGCCGAGCTCGATCAGCTCGGCATCGATACCACCGCGCTCGCCGCGGAGCGCGGTGGTATCCGCACTGAGCTGGACGCCTCGCTCAGCGGGAGAACCGATGTCAACCTCGCGCGCGCTCGGGCCTCCGAACTGGCGATGCGTGCCGCGTCAGCCCTGTTCACCGCCACCGGCAGCAGCGCGATCACCCGCGGCACGCTCGCCGAACGCTCCTTGCGCGAGGCGGCGTTCACGCTCGTCTTCGGCTCTCGGCCCGGCATCAAGACCGCGCTGCTCGAACGGTTTACGAGCAAGCCCTGAGCATGACAAGGCCACGCGTCTGGGCGCGGCGGCTAGGCCATCGAAAGCATCACTCCCAGCCAATCGCGACAGGCCCCGGAGTCGGCGGCACGCGCGCAGTCCGCCGCAAGGTGGGTCGCGCACCCAGAGGTGGCGCGGGAGTTATGCAGGCGCAGCGCGGGTGATCGGCAGCCAGTGGCCTATTTCGGCCGCGCGGGTTCCGGAAGCGCTGACCGCGCCCGAGTCGACCGCGGCGTCGAAGTCGAGCAGGCCGGTGGCCAGGAGCAGCCACGTCCGGGGGTCGGTCTCCACTACGTTCGGCGGCGTGCCCCTGGTGTGCCGCGGGCCCTCGACGCACTGCACCGCGACGAACGGCGGGACCCGCACCTCCACCGAGTGCCCCGGGGCCGAGGCCGCCAGCGACCGCGCCGTGGTTCGCACCGCCGCCGCGAGTTCGGTGCGAGCGGGCGCGCCCGCCGACTCGTCGCGCAGCCACTCGCTCACCGCCGCCACCGCCGCCCGCATCTCCGCTGGATCCACCGTCCCTCGCGCCACCCAGCAGACCTTACTTCCCGGTCCCGACACCCAAGACCCGCTCAGCACAGTTGCCCGGCACCACGCTCTGGGGAAGGCGCGCAGATCGGGGCGACTGCGGGGAAGGGTCAGGCGGCCGTCTTCGGTGTGGCGCGCATACCGACGTAGCAGCATTCGGTGCCGTCGGCGAGGGTGGCGAAGACCACCGGCATGTAGTCCTCGCTGAAGGACGGCCCCGCGCCGGAAGCGGCGAACACGGCGGGCGCGACCGGGGTCAGGTCCATGCTGAGCGCGGGCGACAGACCCGCCATGCCGTCGACGAACTCGTAGAGCATGTGCCCGGTGCCGTCGTCGCGCTTGGTGACGGTGATGACCACCCCGGCGCGCCGATAGGTGCCGGCGAACGGCGCGATGTCCACCGCCACCGGCGGGTCGGCCGGGCCGAACGCGTCCGGGATGCGGACATCCGCCAACTCGGCGAGCAGTTCGCGCAGCAGGGCCGCGTAGAGCTGGCGCGCGCCGCCGCCGTTGGTCAGCAGCGCCACCGCGACCCCCGCTTCCGGCACCGCCCGCAGGTAGGCGTACTGGCCGATCGCCGCGCCGTCGTGGCCGAATCCTTTGACGCCGTCCCAGTCGTACAGGGTCCACCCGAGTCCCCAGCCGTCGGCGCTGACCGTCCACTTGTCGGGTACATCGACCTCGCGCCGCTGCATGGCGGCGACGGAGGCGGCCGACAACACCTCGGCGCCGTCGGCGGCGCGCCCGCCGTCGAGGTGCATGCGAGCGAAACGGACCATGTCACCGGCCGAGGTGATCACCCGCGCCGCGGGCGCGACACCGCGGGGCATCGCATCCCACTCCGGCGCGGGATCCGGGTCGACGCCCGCCGCGCCGAGGTGGCTCATCGCGACGCGGAACCGCAGCGCCTGCTCGGGCAGCGTCACCAGGTGATCGAGCCCGAGTGGCGCGGCGAGCATGTCGTGCACCGCCTGGTCCCAGGTCTTTCCGGTGAGCACCTCGACGACGCGACCGAGCACCACGTAGCCGAGACTGCCGTACGACATCGCCGTCCCGGGTGCGCAGTCCAGCGCGACATCCCGTGCCGCGTGGACGTATGCGGCGAGGCAGTCGTCGCCTCGCCCGGTGTCGTGGTTGAAATCGTTGGTGACGCCGCCGGTGTGGCTGAGCAGCTGCCGGATGGTGATCGTCGCCGTCGCCCCCGGGTCGGGGGTGGCGAACTCCGGCAGCACGTCCGTCACCGGCGTGTCGAGATCGAGCTTGCCCGCGTCCACCAGTCGCATGATCAGCGTCGCGGTGTACACCTTGGCGATCGAGCCGCACAGGAACACCGAGTCGGTGGTCACCGGCACGCCGGTCCCGCGATGCAGGACGCCGCTGGCGAGCTCGTAGACCTTCCCGTCGACCAGCACCGCCAGCGACGCGCCCGGCACGTGATGTTCGGCCCGCAGTTCGTCCAGCCGCGCCTGCCAGTGCGCCACGGAGAACCGGCGCCCGGCCGAATCCGTGCTCCCCCAGCTCCCGCTGACCTTCCACGCGCCGGCCTCGTCCCAGCTCATCACGTTCGACATCGCTCCGCTCCATTCCTCTCCATGCGCACATCGTTCGCGCTATGCGAACACCGTACGCTTATCGGAACCATGTGCGCAACTTCTGTGTGTTGCCCCTCCGCCGGTCAGCTATGCGGCCACTGGACTGCCACGGGAGCGTCCAGCGCCTGACGAGGGCACGAGCCAAGGTCTGCCGAGCCGATTCGGTCGAGCTCGACCAGGCAGCCGCCCACCGGTCGAGGGCGCAATCCGGCCTCGGTTCGGCTGGCCGCCACACTCGGCGTAGCAACCGACTCCACCGACTAGTGCCGCGGCGGCGTGCCGAGCACGACCGAAAGCGCGAGCGCTCAGCTCCGCACCGGGTCGCGGCGAGCAGAGTGGGGCCGACCCCGATTCGGTCGAGCTCGGCGCGGCAGCTGCCGATCAGTGGATGCGGAATCGCTGGCATCGGTTCGGCTGGCCGCCATACCCGGCGCGGCATCCCACTCCACCGACCGGTGCCGTGGCGACATGCCGAGCACGACCGACCCTGGTGGTGCGGTCAGCGTTCGCCGAAGGATGCCCCGAGGCGGCGCGCCAGGCGCGGGGTGAGCGCTCCGCCCACATTCATGGCCAGGTGCAACAGTGCCGGTGCGACGGCGTCCGCGGTGCGGTGGCGCAACCCGCCGAAGACGAGGCCGCCTGCCGTGGTCACGGCGATGGTGGCGGGCACGCTGTCGCCCGCCACACGCGCCGGTGTGATGTGCCAGAGGCCGAAGGCCGCCGCGCTGAGCAGCACGCCCGCGCGCGGGCCGAATGCCTTGTCCGCGATGGGATCCAGCGTGCCGCGGAAGATGACCTCTTCGGTGTACACCGTGCCGACCGGGATGTGCACGGCCACCCACTCCACCGTCGATACCTCGGGACTTCGGTCGCCGAGCGCACCCATCCGCCGTCGCACCGCCGGAAAAGCAAGTGTGGCACCATAACTGGCCGCGACTGCCGAAGCGGCGAGCAGCCCGTAGCGCAGACCGCCCCGTGAATACCAGTTCGTCCCGTCGCGCAGCGCGAGCGCGTATCCGGTGGCGAAACCGGCATTGGCGGCGGTGCGGCCGCGCACCCCGAGCCCGAGGCGGGGCAGGACCAGGTTGCTCCATGCGATCGGAAGTGCCACGGCCACAACCGTTCTCGCGAGGCGCGCTCCGGTCACTTGGTCGTCCGCTCGTATTCCTCCGTGACCTCGACCTCGGAACGAATGCGTTCGGACCTCTCCGCGGTCCAGTCCGGTGGCGCCGCGATGGCCGCCCAACCGTCCAGCACCAGGCTGCCGTAGCGGTGCCCGTGTCCGTCGGTGACGCCCTGCGCGTTGGTGAGGTCGGCGGCGACCTGCCAGAAGGTGACGAACGGCCACCAGCGCATCTGCGAGGACACGTCCGAGCCGCGCGGCTCGGACAGCCAATCCGGTTGCGAGAAAATCAGATCCGTCGACCACCAAACGATCGGGTCGGACGCGTGCTGCAGATAGGCGATGCGCGGCGGCCGCCATTCCGAGGTGGGCCGCGCCAAGTCGGCGGCGTCGGAGGCGAACCGGACCACGAGCCCGTCCGCGTACACCGGCTCGACCTCGTCCGAACCGGGATCGCGGCGCTCGACGAACTGCTGCCACAGCCGGTTGGAATTCGGCGGGCCGACCCACAGCGCCCCGTCTACCTTGGCCCGCAGATCGGCCAGCCCGTCGAACGCCGCCTCGGACCCCTGCGAGCCCAGACTCTCCCCGTACACGAGCAATTTGGGTCGCTGCTGCGGCGGACGCGCGGTCCAGTGCTGGTACACCGCGTCGAACAAGTCCTTGCCCGCCGCCGCGGCCTTGCCGCGGTCGGCCAGGAACGACAGCACGCTCGGCAGGTACGAGTACTGCGTGGCCACGATGGCGGTATCGCCGTCGTACATGTACTCGATCGCCGCGGCGGCGAGCGAGTTCACCCAGCCGGTTCCGGTGGTGGTGACCACGACGAGCACCTGCCGGTCGAACGCCCCGGTCCGCTCGAGCTCGGCCACCGCCAGCTCGGCCGGTTCCTCATCGCCGTCAACCGACTCCAGCCCCACGTAGGCCCGGATCGGTTCTTTCGCCGGGCGGCCGGTGACCGAGGCGATACGGCTGGCGGTGGGACCGTGCGAGACGAACCACCGGCCCTCGAACCCGAGGGTCTCCCATTTCGCCAGCGAGGCCGGGCTGCCGGAGCGCTCCGGTTGCTGCGGCTGAACCGCGTTCACCGAGGTGTGGTCGTTGCGCACGCTGAACGCCGAGTTCGCCACCGCGAAGAACGCCTGCACCGCCACACCGTTGAAGATCGTGACCGCGAGCAGCACCAGAACGAGGAACCCGGCGGCCGGCGCCAGCTCGCGCGGCACCCGCACCCACCGATTGAGCAGGCGAGCCAGGAAAAGGATGATCTCCCGCACCGTGCGGTACACCGCGACCACCGCAGCGCCGACCGCCACGCTGAGCAGCCCGGTACGCAGGTAGGCGGGGGTGGTGGTGCCCGCCATCCCCATCAGCGCGGTGATCTCGCGCTGCCACCGCGCCGATTGCACCAGCATGAGGGCTGCACTCAGCGCGGCGGTGAACAGGATGACCGACTTCGCCGCGTAGCGCACCCAGGTGGGCGGTGGGGAGAACTTCAGCCGCGGACGCACCCACAGCCGGAACAGCCACTCCAGCAAGCAGCCGGCCCCGTACCCGATCGCGGCGTTGATTCCACTGATCAAGCCCTGGAACAGCCAGTCACGCGGCAGCAACGACGGCGTCACCGACAGCGCGAAGAACACCGTCGCCACCACCAGGCCGACGTAGTTCAGGTCGATGATCTCCTCGGCGCGCCGGACGACCGCGACGGTGCGCGTACGCAGCCTCCGCATGGTCCCGGCGGTCTCCAGCATTCGATCAGTATGGCGGTCGCCACCGACGACCCGGCGCGTCGCCCGACGGAACACCGGCGGAGCCGGCGCGGATCACGCCGAAGGATTGCCGAGAGCCCGGAATCGAGAGCGCCCATGGCAACTACCCAGTCCGCTCGAGTAGTTGTACGGGGGCGCGGGGACGGCGCGATCCGCAGACTTCCTAACCATGAGCACACCGAACGCACGCCCGAAAGCCACCGCGGCTTTCGTCGCGCAAGCCGCGATCGCCTTCGGCGTCAGCTTCATCGGGGTCGGCATCGGCATCTTCGCCCTGCCCCTGGACATCTGGCAGCGCGGATTCCTGGCGATGTCGGTCCTGTTCCTGGTCACGAGCACGTTCACGCTCGCGAAAGTGGTTCGCGACCAGCACGAAGCGGCGACCATTCACGGTCGCATCGACCAGGCGCGGATGGAAAAGCTGCTCGCCGAGCACGATCCGTTCATATCCGTCGCCTGACCACGCGCACCTGGGCGGGCCCGGCAAACGAGGGGTCCAGGCCCGCCCAGGTGGGCGTTCAGACCGCGCCCGCGCCGAACAGCTTCGGCAGCGTGCCCTCGTGGGCGGCGCGCAATTCGTCCATGGCGATCGAGAAGTGGCCCTGCACCTCAACCGAATCCGAGCCCTGGTCGACCACGCCGATGCGCACCCACGGCAACTCGCGCGCCGTGCACATGCGGGTGAACCTGGTCTCCTCCGAGCGCGGCACGGCGACCAGCACCCGCCCCGCCGACTCGGAGAACAGCATCACGAACGGGTCGGCGCCCTCGGGGAGCAGGATGCGGCAACCGGTCTCACCGGCGAGCACGGCCTCGACCACGGCCTGGGCGAGGCCGCCCTCGGACAGGTCGTGCGCCGCACTGATCATGCCGTCGCGGGAACCGGCGCTGAGCACCTCGGCGAGCAACTGCTCGCGGGCGAAATCGACCTTCGGCGGGACCCCGCCGAGATGGTCGTGCTCGACCTGCGACCAGATCGAACCGCCGAACTCGTCGTGCGTCTCGCCGAGCAGGATCAGCGTCTCGCCCGGTTCCAGGCCCAGCCCGGTCGGGATGCGGCGGTGCACGTCGTCGAGCACGCCGAGCACGCCGACCACCGGGGTCGGCAGGATCGCGGTCTGGCCGGTCTGGTTGTAGAAGCTGACGTTGCCGCCGGTCACCGGGATGCCGAGCGCCACGCAGCCGTCCGCGAGGCCGCGCACCGCCTGCTGGAACTGCCACATCACGCCCGGGTCCTCCGGCGAACCGAAGTTCAGGCAGTTGGTGACGGCCTTCGGCGTGGCGCCGGTGGTGGCCACGTTGCGGTACGCCTCGGCCAGCGCGAGCTGCGCGCCGGTGTAGGGGTCCAGCTTGGTGTAGCGGCCGGACGCGTCGGTGGCCAGCGCGATGCCCCGGCCGGTCTCCTCGTCGATCCGGATGACGCCCGCGTCGGCGTGCTCGGCCAGGACGGTGTTGCCGCGCACGTAGCGGTCGTACTGCTCGGTGATCCACTTGCGGCTGCACAGCTGCGGGCTGGAGATCATCTTCAGCAGGGTGTCGCGCAGTTCGCCTGCGGTCTTCGGCCGGTCCAGCCGGTCGGGGGTGTCGGCGATCAGCGCGTCCTGCTCGTCGGGGCGCGCGACCGGGCGCTCGTACACCGGGCCCTCGTGCGCGACGGTGCGCGGCGGCACGTCCACCACGGTCTCGCCGTGCCAGGTGACCACCAGCCGGTCGCCGTCGGTAACCTCGCCGATCACCGTGGCCAGCACGTCCCACTTGCGGCACACGGCCATGAACGCGTCCACGTTCTCGGGCGTGACCACCGCGCACATGCGCTCCTGCGATTCGCTGGAGAGCACCTCGGCGGGGGTCATATTGGCCGCGCGCAGCGGCACCTGGTCCAGCTCGATGTGCATGCCGCCGTCCCCGGCGGCCGCGAGCTCGGAAGTGGCGCAGGACAATCCGGCGCCGCCCAGGTCCTGGATGCCGACCACCAGCTTCGCCGCGTACAGCTCGAGACAGCACTCGATGAGCACCTTCTCGGTGAACGGGTCGCCGACCTGCACCGAGGGCAGCTTCTTGCGGCCGGTGCCGGACTCGTCGCCGGAGAAGGTGTCCGAGGCAAGCACCGACACGCCGCCGATGCCGTCCAGCCCGGTGCGCGCGCCGAACAACACGATCTTGTTGCCGGTGCCGGAGGCGAAGGCCAAGTGCAGGTCCTCGACCCGCATCACGCCGGCGCACAGCGCGTTCACCAGCGGATTGCCCTGGTAGGAGGCGTCGAATACGGTCTCGCCGCCGACGTTGGGCAGGCCGAGCGAGTTGCCGTAGCCGCCGACGCCGCGCACCACGCCGTCCACCACGCGACGGGTGTCGTCCGCGTCCGCCGCGCCGAACCGCAATTGGTCCATCACCGCGATCGGACGCGCGCCCATCGCCATGATGTCGCGCACGATGCCGCCGACGCCGGTGGCGGCGCCCTGGTACGGCTCGACGTAGGAAGGGTGGTTGTGGCTTTCCACCTTGAAGGTGACCGCCCATCCGTCGCCGACGTCCACCACGCCCGCGTTCTCACCGATGCCCGCGAGCATGGACTCGCGCATCTCGTCGGTGGTGGTCTGGCCGAAGTAGCGCAGGTGCACCTTCGAGGACTTGTAGGAGCAGTGCTCGCTCCACATCACGGAGTACATCGCCAGTTCGGCATCGGTCGGCCTGCGGCCGAGGATCTCCTTGATGCGGGCGTACTCGTCGTCCTTGAGGCCGAGTTCTTTGTAGGGTTGCGGCACATCGGGGTTTGCTGCGGCTGCGCTGACGGTGTCGACCTGCGGAGTCACGAGGTACCAGGGTCCTTTCGGCCGGGCAGGGGGTCGGCAAGCCGGCGGAGCCGGCGGGGTGGGCGAACTCAGCGAAGCGACGAGCGTTGTCACTGGGTTGCGGCGAGATGCCTGGGTGTAAGTCTAAAGGCAGTGGGTAGCGGCAACGCAGGTGAGGCCGCCACGGCGGCGCCAACGGCGCGCAGGAGCGTCCGCACGAGGGATTTCCGGGTGTGGTGCCGCCACCCGGGTGGACCAGCTGAGCAGCGGTGCGCACCGGCTACTCTGAGCCGGTGAACGAAGGATCGGGGGTCGCGAATACGGGTGGGCGATCAGCCGCCACGCGGTTCCGGAACGGAGATTCTCCAGCCGCGCCCGAGCGCGTGCCGAACCTGTCCTCGCCGCAAGTGCGCTGGCTGATTGCCGCCATCGCCCTATTCGCGGTATCGGCGACCGTGTCCCTGGTAGCGCACTGGTGGCACGGCTACATCGATCTGCAGGTCTATCGCAACGGCGCCCGGGTGTGGTTGGACGGCGGCGAGCTGTACGGCCCGATGCCGCCGGTCGAGGGCATCGGACTGCCGTTCACCTATCCCCCGCTGGCCGCCTTGTTCTTCGCGCCGCTGGCCCTGATGCCGCTGACGGTCGCCGAGGTGCTGGTAACGGCCACGTCGGTGGCGAGCCTGGGAATCGCGCTGTGGTTGGTGCTGGTTCGCCTGCGTCCCGAGCTGTCCCGACCGAGTGTGCTCACCCTGGTGATCGGCGCGGTGGCGGTGGCGCAGTTCTTCGAACCGGTCCGCCAGACCTTCGGCTTCGGCCAGGTCAACCTGGTGCTGATGGCCGCCATCGCGCTGGACTGCCTGGTACGCAAGCCGTTCTGGCCGCGCGGCATGCTGATCGGCATCGCGGTGTCGGTGAAGCTGATCCCCGCGGGTTATCTGCTGTACTTCCTGCTGCGCAGGGACTGGAAGGCCGCGGGCACGCTGGTGGTCTCCGCGATCGCGGCGGTCGGCCTCGGATTCCTGCTGTTCCCCAGCGATTCCGTGGACTACTGGTTCACCACACTCGCCGATACCGGCCGGATCGGGCCGCCCTATTTCGCGGGCAATCAGTCCATCAAAGGCATGACCTTCCGTCTGGGCGTCGATGATTCCGTGGCCACCCTGCTGTGGATCTCGTTGTCACTGGTCGCGGTCGCGCTCGCCGCGGTGTGGATGCGCAGGCTGATCGACGCCGGCGCGACCGTCGCGGCGCTGCTGGTCAACGCCGCGGCGATTCTGTTGGTCTCGCCGGTGTCCTGGTCGCATCACTGGGTGTGGATCGCGCCCGCGCTGGTGATCACCGCCGACCGCATGGTGCGCGGCGCGCGCAGCCCGCGGGTGATCGGCGCGGTCGCGGCGTGCACTCTGCTGTTCCTGATCGGTCCGCACTGGTTGTTGCCGCATTCGCGCGATCGCGAACTGGATTGGGCCTGGTGGCAGCAGGTGATCGGAAGCGGTTACGTGCTCGCGACTTTCGCGGTGTTCGTCTTCGCGGTGGCCACCTACCGCCCGGTGGCCTCGGGCGTCAGGAAGGCGGCCAGCGCCGCGGCATAGGCCGGAACGTCGGACGCGCCCATCAGTTCGCGCGCCGAATGCATCGCCAGCTGCGGCGCGCCGACGTCGACGGTCGGCATGCCGGTGCGCGCCGCGGTCATCGGCCCGATCGTGGAGCCGCAGGGCAGATCGGCGCGATGCACATAGCGCTGCAAGGGAACTCCGGCCTGTGCGCAGGCCAGCGCGAACGCGCCCGCGCCGGTGGCGTCGGTGGCGTAGCGCAGGTTCTGGTTGACCTTGAGCACCGGCCCGCCGTTCACCTCGATCCGATGCGCGGGCTCGTGCCGCTCCGGATAGTTGGGATGGGTGGCGTGCGCCATATCACCGGACGCGCACACCGAACCGGCCAGCGCGGCAAGGTAGTCGGCGCGTCCGCCGCCTCGGGCGAGCACGATCCGCTCCAGCACGGCGGGCAGCAGATCCGACTGCGCACCGCGATCGGACTGGCTGCCGACCTCCTCGTGGTCGAACATGGCCAGTACCGGGACCGCCGCGCCCGGCTGCTCGATCGCGGCCAGAAATGCCTGCAGGCCTGCGAAGCAGGTGCCCTGGTTGTCCAGGCGCGGCGCGCTGACCAGATCTTGGTCCCGGCCGACCAGTCTGCTCGGCGTCAAGTCGTGGGTCATCAGCTCCCAGCCGAGCACCTCGCCCGGGTCGACCTCGGCGTGCGCGGCGACGAAATCGAGGAACGCGCCGGACTCGGACCCGACACCCCAGACCGCGTTGACGTGCCGCTGTGGGTCCAGGGTGACGCCCTTGCGGTCCTCGGACAGGTGGATGGCCAGCTGCGGCACCCGCAGGATCGGTTCATCGATGCGAACCAGGCGTTCCCGCATCCTGTTTCCCTCGCGCACGCTCAACCGCCCGGAGACGCCCAGCTCGCGATCCAGCCAGGAGTTCAGCCACGCGCCGCCGTACGGTTCCAGGCCGACCAGCTGCCAGCCGGCCGAAGTCAGGTCCGGGTGCTGCTTGACGCGCAGGTTGGGGCTGTCGGTGTGCGCGCCGACCACACGGAACGAGGTCGCGCTCGAGTCGTCTCCGGCCGCCCAGGCGACCAGCGATCCGCCGCGCACCACGTAGTGCCTGCCCGGGCTCCCCGAGGGCCAGGGCTCCGATTCGGCCAGCCTGCTGAACCCGCGCGTGTCCAATTCTGCGGCGACCGTGCGACAGACGTGGAACGGCGACGGAGACGCATCGATGAACGCGCACAGCCCGGCGGCCGTGGCTGCGGTGGTGGAAACGGGCATGCCTGCGATCCTAGGCGGCGACCTCGCCTCCGCTCGTCCGGCGCGGGTTCAGACGGACTCCGTCCGACAGCGCCCTATCTGCGGCGACCTCAGCCTCCGCTCGTCCGGCGCGGGTTCAGACGGACTCCGTCCGACAGCGCCCTATCTGCGGCGACCTCAGCCTCCGCTCGTCCGGCGCAGCTTCGGACGGACTCCGCCCGAATGCCTCCGGCGAACGAACGTGACGCCACCGACGTGCCACCGTCCAGGAGCTGCGCGCGGGCCGCCGGGAGCAAGGCGCCGTCACCGATACCACATTCCGCGAGAAACCGCGCGGCGTGAATACTCCTTCGGCCGCGTCCATTCCGATTGGAACATAACAGCCAGAATGGTTTGGCGGATGCATCGGAAATCAGATGTCCGAGAAATTCATCGGATGAATGACCGGTACTCCAGAGTATTTACTCCGAGGCGAGGGAAACCAGATCTAGCAGTCGCATGAGTTCGGTATATCGGCGCGCCCCGATTCGCCCTCGCAACGCCTGCTCGGCGCGGGCCTCTTCCGCGCGCACCTCGGCGACCAGGTCGGCCCCGAGCCTGCTCAGGCCGATCAGGACGCGGCGCCGGTCGTCCTGCGCGGCGAGCCGGAAGATCAGGCCGCGCTCGGCCAGATAGTCCGCGTGCCTGGTAGCCGAGGACGGCGCGAGCTGCGATTTGGCCGCCAGTTCGGTCATCGTGATCCCCGCGTCGCCACAGAGGTTCGACAGCATCGACCACTGATCCGGCGAGAGCTGTCTGACGCACAGCGCCGCGTCCAAGTGCCGCACCCACCCGCGCTCCGCGGCACGCAGCGCGCCATGCAGCGTGGAATTTCCGCTTACAATGGACGTCATTTATTTCCTGCCTGCCATGAATTTCGCTCGAACGAGAAGAAGAGTACCGAATGCCAGCGCTCGGCGAGAGCCCCGAGGGCACCATCGAGATCCTCAACATAGTTCCGCTCCAGGGACCGGGCGGTATCGTCGCGCCGTCCTGCGAGGCGGCGATATCGCTGGCCGTCGAGGAAATCAACCAGGGTGCCGGAATTCTGGGGCGAGAAATTCGTACTACGAATATCGATGGCGGACGACCGCCGCACGAGGTCGCCGCCGAGGTCTCGGCCCTGCTGGCCACCGGCATGGTGCACGCCATCACCGGCTGGCACACCTCCGCCGTCCGGCGCGCGGTGGCGCGAGCCGGCGCCAGCCGGGTGCCCTACCTGTACGCGACCAGCCACGAGGGACTGACCGACGAACTACCCGGCGTGCTGATGCTCGGCGAGCACCCGGCCGGGCAGACCGTGCCCGCCGTGCACTGGCTCGAACGCGAGTACGGCGTGCGGCGCTGGGCGATCATCGGCAACGACTACATCTGGCCGCGCCAGTCCGCCAAGGCGATTCGCGACAGCCTGGCCGATCCGGCCGCGATCGTGCTCGAACAGTTCGTCCCCCTTGGGCTCCCCGACTTCTCCGGCTTCCTCACCCATCCGGCGCTCGACCTGGCCGACGCGGTGGTGATCCTGATGGTCGGCGCCGACGTGTCCCGGTTCAACCAGCAGTTCGCGGCCACCGGCCGCGCCGCGGCACAGCTGCGGGTCAGCCCGGCCGCGGACGAGAACGTGCTGCTTGCGGCGGGCCCGGAGGCCAACCGGAACCTCTACGTGGCATCCAGCTTCTTCCTCGACGACAGCACGCCCGACGGACGCGACCGGCTGACCCGCTACCGCCGGAGGTACGGCGCCTTCGCCCCCGCGCTCACCAGCTTCAGCAACGCTACGTACGACGCCATCCACACCCTTGGCGCGCTCGCGCGGACGGCCGGATCGCTCGAGGTGCCCGCGGTCCTCGACGCCGTCGACCAGGGTGTGGTTCTCGAAACCCCTGGCGGGCTCCGGAGTTTCCGGGGCAACCAGGCGATCCAAAACGGTTACCTGGCCCGCGCCGACGGCGTCGGCTTCGACATAGTCGACCGCATCGCCTGATCCGTCTCGGGTTTCGCGGATCGCGACTCCGGCATTCCGGGAGGCGGCAGCTATATCGCCCAGCCCGCGGTCGCCGAAGCCGCCACAACTGCCCCGATGACTGTGGATACCGGCGGACTCGCCGGTCGTCCGCCGCGGATCTAGGCCGAGACCAGCGTGTCCAGCACCGAGAGGAACAGGCCGAGGCCGTCGTCGCTCGGGCCGGTCAGGGGCTCGGTGGCGTGTTCCGGGTGCGGCATCAGGCCGACGACACGCCCGTTGGCGGAGGCGATGCCCGCGATTGCGCGCTGCGAACCGTTCGGATTGCCGCCCGCGTAGCGGAAGACCACCCGGCCCTCACCCTCCAGCTCGTCGAGCACGGCCTCCGAGGCCTGGTACCGGCCCTCGCCCGACTTGAGCGGGACGAGGATCTGGGCGCCCGGCTCGAAACGGGACGTCCACACCGTCGACACCGACTCCACGGTCAGCCATTCGTCCCGGCAGATGAAGTGCAGGCCCTCGTTGCGGGTCAGCGCACCGGGCAGCAACCCGGCCTCGCACAGGACTTGAAAGCCGTTGCAGATACCCAGCACCGGCAACCCGCCGGTTTCAGCCGCGCGCACGACCTCGCCCATCACGGGGGCGAAGCGAGCGATGGCGCCCGCGCGCAGATAATCGCCGTAGGAGAAGCCGCCGGGCACGATGACCGCGTCGACGCTCTTCAGGTCGGCGTCCGCGTGCCACAGGCTGACCGCCTCGGCCCCGGCAAGGCGCACCGCCCGTGCGGCGTCGACGTCGTCGAGCGTGCCGGGAAACGTGATGACCCCGATCCGCGCGGTCATGAGAGGCGGACCACCTTCCACTCCTCGATCACCGTGTTGCACAGCAGCGATTCGGCGATCTTCTCCAGCGCCGCGTCGTCGACGCTGTCGTCGACGTCGAGTTCGAATCGCTTGCCCTGCCGCACATCCGAGACGCCATCGAATCCCAGACGCGGGAGCGCGCCGACGATGGCCTGCCCCTGCGGATCCAGGATCTCGGCCTTCGGCATCACCTCGACCACGACTCGTGCCACGCGTTGCTCCTCATGTGGTTGTGGGGTTACCTGAGCAGCGTAGTTGTGCTGGTCGGGCACGGCATCCGCGGGGTGGGACAAGACGCGGCGATGTCGCCGAGAACACATGCGGCGTCGATAGCATGGCGGCATGCGCATAGCCCACTTCGGTCATTCCTGCCTTCTCGTCGAGCTGCACGGCACGAAGATCTTGTTCGACCCGGGCATCTTCTCGCACGGCTTCGAGGGCCTCACCGGCTTGGACGCGATCGCGGTCACGCACCAGCATCCCGATCACATCGACCCGAACCGGATCGACGCGCTCATCGAGGCCAACCCCGGCGCACGGTTGCTCTCGGATCCGCAGACGGCCCAGCAGCGTGGGGAGCCGTGGGAGCCGGTCCGCGCGGGCAACGTGCTGACCCTCGGTGATCTCCAGATCACCGGTGGCGGCGGCAGGCACGCCGTCATCCACCCCGAGATCCCCGTGATCGACAACACCGTCTTCCAGCTGGGCACCCCGGACGACCCGGCCCAGCTCGTGCACCCCGGCGACTCGCTGTGGGTGCCACCGGTCCCCGTCGGCGTGCTGGCCGCTCCGGCCGCCGCGCCCTGGATGCGGATCAGCGAGGCGGTCGACTATCTGCGCGCGGTCGCTCCGCGTGTCGCGCTGCCCATTCACTTCGGCATCATCCAGCCCGAGGCGCAGGGCATCTACTTCGGCCGCCTGACCGAAATGGCCCCCACTGGAACCGAATTCAGGGTCCTCAGGCCGGAGGACGCGACCGACCTGTAGCGCTAACCGGCGTAGGTCGCCAGGAACAGGGCCTCGGCCAGCGCCATGTGTTCGATCTCCTTCGGGTCGACGCTCTCATTGGGCGCGTGGATGAGGCATTTCGGTTCCTCGACGCCGAGCAGCATGATCTCCGCGTCCGGGTAGGTCGCGGAGAAGACGTTGCACAGCGGGATGGATCCGCCCTGCCCCTGAGTGGTCGCGGGTCGTCCGTAGGACGCGGCCAGCGCCGCCTCCATCGCGGCACGTGCGGGCCCGCCGGTGCGGGAGCGGAACGGCGCTCCCATGCCTTCCAGCTCGATGGTTACCTTGGCGCGCCACGGCGTGTGCGCGTCGAGGTGGTCGACGAGTGCCCGATACGCCTGCGCGGGATCGGTGCCCGGCGGAATGCGCAGGTTGAGGCGGGCTCGCGCGATCGCGGGGACCGCGGCGGCGGAACCGACCACGGGTGGCGCATCGATGCCGAGCACCGTCAGCGCCGGTCGCGCCCACAGCATGTCGGCGACGGTGCCTGCACCGGTGAGTTCCACGTCACGCAGGACGCCGGCGTCGGCGTGGAACTGCTCACTCGGATACTGCACACCCGGCCAGACCTGGTCGTTGGGCAGCCCGTCGATGGTGGTGTCGCCCCGCTTGTCGCGCAGAGAAGCGAGCACCTGGATCAGCGCGGCCAGCGCGTCGGGGGCCGGGCCGCCGAACATGCCGGAATGCAGTGGACCGGCGAGGGTTTCGATGGTGACCACCACATTCACGTTGCCGCGCAACGTCTCCGTCAGCGTCGGCACCCCGGCGGCGAAGTTGCCGCAGTCGCCGATCACGATGGCGTCCGCACGCAGCAGATCCGGACCGGCCTCCACGAACCGTTCCAGTCCGCCGGTGCCCTGCTCCTCGGAGCCCTCGGCGACCAGGGTCACGCCCAGCGGCAGGTCGGGGCCGAGCGCCCGCAACGCCGTCAGATGCATGACGATGTTGCCCTTGCAGTCGGCGCTGCCGCGCCCGTACCAGCGTCCGTCCCGCTCGGTCAGTTCCCAGGGCGGAGTGCGCCACGCACCCTCGTCCATCGGAGGCTGCACGTCGTAGTGACAGTAGAGCAACACCGTCGGCGCACCGGCGGGCGCCGGTCGCGACGCGACGACCGCCGTGCTGCCGTCGGGCGTCTCGTGCAGGCCGACGGTGGTCAGGCCGGCCGCGGCGAAGGCATCGGCGACCCACTGCGCGGCACGGTCGCACTCCTCGGGCGGGAACTGCCGCGGGTCGGCCACCGACTTGAAGGAAACAAGTTGGGCTAGATCACTTTTCGCTTGCGGCATCAATTCCGCGACTTGTGCGCGCAGCCCCGCGGTCCGGGCATCCTCGGTCATCCCCCAACCCTATCCCCGACCCGCTCGGGCGGAGTCCGCACTGCCTGGCGGGTCTTCGGATCCGGCAGGTCGCTCACGACGACATGGTGAAGGTCGATCCGGGACAGGAGGCGGTGTGCCAAGCTGGGCGGGAGGGTGTCAGCAATCTTCTGGCATCCTCGAAAGCACGGCAACGCGGCCGGTCCGCAAGCGACCGGCGCCCGCACAGGCACACCGCACACGAGCCGAATCGGGAGGCCGCATTCATGTCCGAAGGAGCCGATGACCTGTTCGCCCTGCCGGGGCTCAACCGGTCCGCGCCGCGCGCCGGATTTCCGGCGCACGAGATGTTCCCCCAGGTCGCCTACGAACTCGTGCACGACGAGCTGATGCTCGACGGCGTCTCCAGGATGAACCTCGCCACCTTCTGCACCACCTGGGTGGACGACCAGGCGCGCAGGCTGATGGCCGAATGCCTGGACAAGAACATCGTCGACAAGGACGAATACCCGCAGACCGCCGAGCTGGAGCGCCGCGGCGTCCGGATGGTCGCGGACCTGTGGCATGCGCCGGACCCGGCGACCACCCACGGCACTTCCACCACGGGGTCCAGCGAGGCGGCCATGCTCGGCGGCCTCGCCGCCAAATTCCGCTGGCGCAAGCGCGGCGGCACCGGGACGCCCAACTTCGTCTGCGGGCCCGTTCAGGTCTGCTGGGAGAAGTTCGCGCGCTACTTCGACGTCGAGATCCGCCAGATTCCGCTGCGCGGCGACCGGCTCACCATGCGGCCCGACGACCTCGCCGAGCACTGCGACGAGAACACCATGATGGTGGTGCCGACCTTCGGTCAGACCTACACCGGACTGTTCGAAGACGTGGCCGGGATCAGCACCGCGCTCGACGCGCTGCAGCAGGACCAGGGCCTGGACATCCCGATCCACGTCGACGCCGCCAGCGGAGGCTTCCTCGCGCCGTTCGCCGCGCCCGATCTGGTCTGGGACTTCCGGCTGCCCAGGGTGAAATCGATCAACGCCTCCGGGCACAAGACCGGTCTCGCGCCGCTCGGCGCGGGCTGGGCGATCTGGCGCGAGGCGGACGACCTGCCGGAGGAATTGATCTTCAACGTCGACTACCTCGGCGGCAGCATGGCCACCTTCAACCTGAACTTCTCCCGGCCCGGCGGGCAGGCGATCACGCAGTACTACGACTTCATCCGCTTGGGGCGAGCCGGCTACGCCAGGGTGCAGTCCGCGATCTACCGGGCGGCGCAGCACCTGGCCGCGGGACTGCGCGAGTTCGGGGTCTTCGAGCTGATCCACGACGGCGACCCGCAGCGCGGGATCACGGCGGTGTGCTGGCGGCTGACCGGCGATCCCGGATTCAACCTCTACGACCTGTCCGACCGGCTGCGCTCCAGAGGCTGGCTGATCGCGGCGTATCCGCTGCCCGCCGACCGCGACGACGAGACCGTCATGCGCGCGGTGATCCGCCACGGTTTCACCGTCGACATGGCCGATCTACTGCTGGACGATCTCACCCGCTGCATGAAACAACTGGAGGAGCGACCGTTCGCCACTTCGCTGACCCGCACGGAGGCAGGCGGATTCACGCACGACGCGACGCCGGCCGTCCCGAAGACGAAGATCGCCCCGGCCTGACCGCGACCGCGCCGCCGCCCGCTCACGCCATTCGCGGGCGGCGGCGCCGATCGGCCGCGCGGACGCGGTGCCGACCGGCCGCGGCGCGGCGGCGGCCGGCATACCGCCACGCCGCGGCGTCATTCATGCGGCTCGGACCGCCGCGAACGGCTCCCAGCGATAGGTCTCGCCGACCGCGCCGTGGAACAGCGCGAGGTCGACGGCGTCGAGCATGGCCTGACGCGGACCGGAGCGCTCCAGCTGCACCGCGGACACGGCCAGGCGGAGCACCCCGCCGCGGCGGGCGGTGCGGGCGGCGCCCATAACCAGCGCCCGGCACCACCACGGCTCCGCGCGGAAACCCTCACCGATGCCGAACACCCGGGACTTCTGCGCCATATTGCGCTCCAGGTCGAGGATCGAGGTGAGGCCGAGCGCGAGCCGGAACCCCACCTCCGGCAGCGCTTCCAGCGCGCCCGCCGAGGCATTCCAGCGCGGAGCGGCGAACAGCCGGGTGCGCAGGTCGACCTGCTCCAGCACCCGGTCGGCGGCGGTCAACCGCAACCGCGCCTCGTGCTTGGGCAGTGCGGCGAACTCGGCGCGCCGCCGCTTGGTGGCGGCCTGGTCGTAGCCGTGCAGCACGATGGCGTCGCCACGGGCCCGGCGAACGCGCAGCCAAGCCTGGGTCGCCGGATCGTCGAGCAGCCGGTATTTGCCCTTCAGCCGGGGTGCGACCAGCAGTGAGAGCGGGACGCCGCGCCGATCCATCTCCTCGGCGAACCCCATCGCCGTGTCCCGGGTGGTGTCCCTGATCCCGGAAATCGACACGATCAGCTCAGCGTTCATGAACCTACGGTGCCAGCCGCACATGTCCTCGACATGCAGCCCGTATGACCAGGCGGCGAACAGTCCGTCACGTCTGTTCCGAGCGGACACCCCGGCCTCGGCGCGCCGCCGCTACCGTCCGGCCACCGGATGGCACCGGCCTTTTCCGACCGGCCTACGCGTCGGCGAGACCGACCGTATCGAGCACCCAGGCGTGTTCGAAGGCCACTTCCCGCCACTTCTCGTAGCGCCCGCTGACTCCGCCGTGGCCCGCGGTCATCTCCGTCTTGAGCAGCAGCGGTGCGTCGCCGGTCGCGGTGGCCCGCAGCTTGGCGATCCACTTCGCCGGTTCCACGTAGAGCACGCGGGTGTCGTTCAGGCTGGTGATGGCCAGGATCGCCGGGTAGTCCTTGGCCTCGACGTTCTCGTAGGGCGCGTAGGACTTCATGTACTCGTAGACGTCCTTGTCCGCCAGCGGGTTGCCCCACTCGTCCCACTCGATGACGGTCAGCGGGAGCGACGGGTCGAGGATGGAGGTGAGCGGATCGACGAACGGCACGTTGGCCAGGATGCCCGCGAACAGTTCCGGCGCCAGATTCGCCACCGCGCCGACCAGCAGGCCGCCCGCGCTGCCGCCGTCCGCGATCATCCGGTCCGCCGCGGTGACGCCGGTATCGATGAGGTGCCGCGCGCAGGAAACGAAGTCGGTGAAGGTGTTCTTCTTGGTCAGCGTCTTGCCGTGCTCGTACCACAGCCTGCCCATCTCGCCGCCGCCGCGCACGTGTGCGACCGCGAAGACCATGCCGCGATCCAGCAGCGAAAGACGCGCGACCGAGAACGACGGGTCGATGCTCGCCTCATAGGAGCCGTAGCCGTACAGCAGCAGCGGTTTCGGCCCGTCTGCGGGCGCGTCCTTCTTCCGGACCAGCGAGATCGGAATCCGGGTGCCGTCCTCGGCAACCGCCCAGTCGCGGTGCTGTTCATAGTCGTTCGCGTCGTAGCCGCCGAGGACCGGCTGCTCCTTACGCAGCATCAGCTCACCGGTGGCCGGGACGTAATCGAACACCTGCATGGGCGTGATGAACGAGGTCAGCCCGATGCGCAGGGTGGGTTGCGCCCACTCCGGGTTGGAGCCGACGCCGACCGAGAAGAGCTCGAGGTCGAAGTCGAGTTCCCGGTGTTCGCCGTAACCCGACTCGGTCAGCGGCCACACCGCCACCCGGGTGAGCGCCTCGCGCCGGTAGCTGAGCACCAAGTGGTCGCGGAACGCGTCGATGTCCTCGAGCCGTACGTCGTCGCGGTGACCGATCAGTTGCGTGAGGTTCGACGGATCCTCCACCGGCGCCTCGGCCAGCACGAAGTTCTCCGCCTTGACCCCGTCCACCACGTCGTTGTGCAGGATCAGGAAGCGATCCGCGCCGCCGACCACCGCGTGTTCGGCGGAGTACTCGACGCCCTCGCGGCGGGGCAGCAGGACGCGGAACTCGCCCTCCGGGTCGTCGGACTCCAGCACCCAGCCCTCGCTCGTGATCTTCGAGCTGACCCAGATCATGAGGTACTTCTCCGAGCGGCTCGCGCCGATGCTCACCCAATAGCGCTCGTCGGGCTCGTAGAAGACCTTGACGTCGGGATCGGTGCTGCCGAGCCGGTGCCGCCACACCGTGTCGGGCCGCCACGACTCGTCGACGGTTTGATAGAAGACGTGGCTGCCGTCCAGCGACCACGTCGCGCCGGGCGCGGTGCCCGCGATCTCGTCGCCGAGCAGCTCACCGGTGCGGAGGTCCTTGAACCGCAGCACGTAGCGCTCGTCGCCGACGTTGTCCACCGAGTAGGCCAGCAGCGTGCCGTCATGGCTGATCGAGAACGCGCCCAGCGCGAAGAAGTCGTGGCCCTCGGCCAGCTCGTTGCTGTCCAGCAGCACCTCTTCGCCCGCGACCTCGGTCTGCGCGTCGAGCACCGGCGGCGTCCAGGCGTCGATGCCTGCCGCGTCGGCGGCGATCGGGCAGCGGCAGTGCACGCCGTACTGCTTGCCTTCGAAGCTGCGCGAGTAGTACCAGTAGTCACCCAACCGGGTCGGCACCGACAAGTCGGTCTCCTGGGTGCGCGCCTTGATCTCGTCGAAGATCGTCTCGCGCAGCGTGTCGAGGTGGGCCGTCTGCGCCTCGGTGTAGGCGTTCTCCGCCTCCAGGTAGGCGACGACGTCGGGGTTCTCTTTGTCGCGCAGCCACTCGTACTCGTCGACGAACACGTCGCCGTGGTGCGCCCGCTCGGTGGGGATCGTCTTGGCGATCGGCGCCGCCACGACGGGAGCGCCGCTGCCGGAGTCGGAGATCGTTCCGCTGTCGAGAGCCATGGCGTCCACCCTACTGTCCGGACTCCGCGCCGCCCGCCGCTCGGATCACGCCGTCCAGCACCTCGCTGGTCCGGCGCAGGTCGCGCAGGGCCTGATCGATCCTGGCGCGTTCCTCGGTGAGCTTCTCCACCAGGAACGGCGTCGCCTGGGCGTTGGGCGTGCCGTCCACGTCGCGGATGCACGGCAGCAGCTCGCCGATGGTGTCGCTGTGCAGGCCCGCCGCGAACATCTCCTGGATGCGCCGGACCCGGTCGACCGCCGTCTCCGGATATTCCCGCTGTCCGCCGGAGGTCCGCTCCGCGGCCAGCAGGCCCCTGGTTTCGTAGTACCGCAGCGACCGGACGCTCACGCCGGTCCGCTCGGCCAGTTCACCGATGCGCACGTTCGCTCCTTGACCTGACATTGATGTCAGGTTTTACGGTACAGCCATGCTGCTTCTGACCGAATACCGCAACCACCTGATCGACCTGCCCAACCGGATCGTCATGTCGCCGATGACCCGGCTGCGCTCACTACCCGATGGCTCGCCGACCAGCGACGTCGCCGACTACTACGCCCAACGGGCCACAGCCGGGCTGATCGTCAGCGAGGGCATCTGGCCGCACTCGACCGGGCAGAGCGAAGCGTGGGTGCCCGGATTACAGACGCCAGCGCATGTCGAGGCGTGGCGGCGGGTCACCGAGGCGGTGCACGACCGCGGCGGGCGGATCTTCGCGCAGTTGATGCACGGCGGGCGAAAGGGCCACCCGCTCGCGCGGATCGACGGCTCCTGGCCCGCCGGGCCGTCGGCCGTGCTGGACGACGACCGGGTGCACCTGATCGACGGCGGCAAGGGCGACCCGATCACCCCCGCCGCACTCGATCACGCCGGTATCGCCGCGGTGGTGCGACAACACGCCGTCGCCGCGCGCAACGCCATGGACGCGGGCTTCGACGGAGTCGAGATCCACGGCGCCAACAGCTATCTCGCGCACCAATTCCTCGCCGACAACACCAATCTGCGCGACGACGAGTACGGCGGCTCGATCGACAATCGCATGCGGCTGCCACTGGCGGTGGTCGACGCGGTGGCCGAGGCCATCGGTTCCCGCCGCACCGCGATCCGGCTGTCGCCGGGCAATCCGCAGTTCGGCATGGTCGAGGCGAACCCGGCCCCGCTGTACCGCGCGCTCGTCGCCGAACTCGATCAGCGCGACCTCGTCTATCTGCACCTCACCGACAACGACCGCTACCCCGCACTGCGCGACCTGCGGCCGCGCTGGCACGGCACGCTCATCGCCAATATCGGCGAGAACGGGGAGCCGACGACCGCGGCTGGTGCGGAGCAGGTGCTGCAATCCGGACTCGCCGATCTGGTGTCGTTCGGCAGGTCGTTCATCGCCAATCCCGACCTCGTCCACCGCATCCGGTACGACGTACCGCTCGCCCCCATCCGCGAGGAGTCCCTATACGGACGAACCGCCGAGGGCTACAGCGACTACCCCGCCTGGACAGCCGCCGCCATCTCCGGCTGAGTGGCGACGAGTGGCACACCACGGAGGCCCCTTCCCGGCTGTTGCCGCAGCGGTGTGCCACTCGTGGACTTCAGTTCCCGACTGCGCCGCGAATCGAGGCCGCGAGGTAGTCGAGGTCGGCCCGCGGCGGGGTGGTCGGGCGACCGCGCAGCCCGAATCCGTCGCCCGGCGTGCGCGGGATGACGTGCAGGTGGACGTGAAAGACCTCCTGCCCTGCGGTCACCCCGTCGGCCAGGAAGAAATTGACCCCGTCACACCCCACCTCACTGGCCCGCAGCGCCGCGGCCAGCCGCTGCCCCACCTGGAACAGCTTCCCTCCGAGAACCGGGTCGAGTTCCGCCAGACTGCGCGCCGCCACCTTCGGCACCACCAGCAGATGCCCCGGCGTCATCGGCCGAATGTCCATGAACGCCAGCACATCATCGTCCTCGTAGACCTTGCTCGACGGCACCCGCCCGGCAACGATATCGGCGAAAATCGTGTACGGATTCACGATCGGCAGCCTAGGCGCTCACCGTTGCATGCGTGCTATGTAATTGCATAGCACGCATGCAACACGTGCGGTACCATCAAGTCAGCTCCTGGCACTAGCTGGGAGAAGTGGACCCGGCTCCTCTCCGGACGGTGAGCAGTCGGGTTTCGCGCTATCTGGAGCGATTCTCGACCTCGAAGATGTTTCCGATCAGCGGCGTGATCATCGGCCGCCACACTCCACCCGCGCCAAACGCCCACGCGACCGCGTCGGGCCACCACAACCCCGGCTCGCTATGTGGTGGCAGGTGCGTATAGGGCAGCTCCACCGATGCCTTACGAAGCACAGCGGCAATACAGTTGCGGTCCCGATGGTCCAGGCTTTCCCTGGTCTCGATAACGAGCCGTTCTGCCTTCAGGTCCACCAAGTAGGTGACCAATCGAGCCATGCATTCGTCGCGAGCGCGCACCTCGATACCCCGCCCTACGAAGATCGCGACGCGCACACCTTCGCATCGAGCCATAGCGGACAGAATCTGCCGACGTCGCTGATCCGGCTCCTTCGCGAAGTGCCACCGCCGCTGGCCAGGCAGACACAAGTTGCGGACCAACGCTCGCGCGTGGTCCAGCTGCTCAACAGGAACAAGTGCAGCACACAGTATGTAGCGGTCGCGGCGAATCGACTCGTCCACGAAGGCATGAATGGGCACCGAGGGACGATACCGGCCCACTATCACCCCCGCGAACGAATTCGCGGCGAAAGTCGTAGTCCCGCTAGAGGATCGGCGACGGAGTGTAGCGGGCCGCGTCCGGGTAGCGGTCGACCAGTTTCTGCACCTGACCGATGACGTCGGATACCTGCGCTTCGGCGGCGCCGATGAAGGCGGACTTGTCGGCCAGCGCTTCGGTGAGGGCGGCGCGATCGAGCGGGAGGCGCTCGTCGGCGGCGAGGCGGTCCAGGAGGTCGGGTTCACGGCCCTGCTCACGCATCGCCAGGGCTACCGCGACGGCGTGCTCCTTGATGACCTCGTGCGCGGTCTCGCGGCCGACCCCGGCGCGAACCGCGGCCATCAGGATCCGGGTGGTGGCGAGGAAGGGCAGGTAGCGGTCCAGTTCGCGGGTGACGACGGCCGGGTAGGCGCCGAATTCGGCCAAGACGGTGAGGAAGGTCTCCATCATCCCGTCGATGGCGAAGAACGCGTCCGGCAGCGCGACGCGCCGGACCACCGAGCAGAACACGTCGCCCTCGTTCCACTGGGCGCCCGCCAGCTCGGCCGCCATCGAGGCGTAACCGCGCAGCACCACCTGCAGGCCGTTGACCCGTTCGCAGGAGCGGGTGTTCATCTTGTGCGGCATCGCCGAGCTGCCCACCTGCCCGGGCTGGAAACCCTCGGTGACCAGCTCGTGCCCGGCCATCAACCGGATGGTGTGCGCGAACGAGGACGGGCCCGCGCCGACCTGCACCAGCGCGGAGAGCACGTCGTGGTCCAGCGAGCGCGGGTAGACCTGGCCGACGCTGGTGAACACGGTCGCGAAGCCGAGATGCCTGGCTACCTGCTGCTCCAGCCGGGCGAGTTTGGCCGGGTCGCCGCCGAGCAGATCGAGCATGTCCTGCGCGGTGCCCATCGGGCCCTTGATGCCGCGCAGCGGGTAGCGATCGATCAGCTCGCGCAGCCTGGTGAGCGCGATCAGCAGTTCGTCGGCGGCGGAGGCGAAGCGCTTGCCCAGCGTGGTGGCCTGCGCGGCGACATTGTGCGAGCGGCCGGCCATCACCAGCGTCTGATACTCGGCGGCGCGCTCGGCCAGCCGCGCGGCGATCGCCACACCGTGCGCGTGCACGTGCTCGAGCGACAGCCGGATCTGCAGCTGCTCGACGTTCTCGGTGAGATCCCGGCTGGTCATGCCCTTGTGCACGTGCTCATGCCCGGCCAGCGCGTTGAATTCCTCGATGCGGGCCTTCACGTCGTGCCGGGTGACCCGCTCGCGTTCGGCGATCGACGCGAGATCGACCTCGTCGAGCACTCGCTCGTAATCCGCGACGACTCCCGCGGGCACGTCGACGCCCAGCTCCGCCTGCGCGCGCAACACCTCCAGCCACAGCCGCCGCTCGAGCACGATCTTGTGCTCCGGCGACCACAGGTGCACCAGCTCGTGGCTGGCGTAGCGGGTGGCGAGGACGTTGGGGACAAGACTCACGACTGCGCCTCGCTGACGCTCGGCTCCGTCGCGCCCTGGGGCAGTGTGCTGATGGTTCGCGCGCTCACGTGGGGTCAGTCTAGTGCCCGGAAACGATCGACTTGCCCGGGCGTGGCGCCTGGTCCGGCGCGCCCGGTGCCCTCGGTGGGCAGGTAGCCCTCGAGGCCGGGCGGCCGGGGCGTGCTCGATGCGACCCGAGCGGCGCCCTCCGTGGATACCCAGGCGCCTGTTTCCGGGCCTGGCACTCGCGCTGTGCCCGCTGCGGCGGCTGCCGCCTCCGCCCCGGACGCTCGCGCCGGGGGCGCGACGATGTCGATCACTTCCAGCAGCGCACCGCGAGCCATCCGCCGCGGTTCGGGGTCCATCTCGGTGAGCGCCGCGACCACCGCTCCGTCCACCACCGCGACCAGCCTGCGCAGCTGCTCCGGCCGCACCATCCGATCGGATCGGCGCAGCACGTCGGCCAGCAGCTCGTCCAGCTGGGCGCGCAGCCGTAACTGGACCTCCCGTAACTCGGGGTGCCGCGCCGAGGCGACCGAACGCTCGTAGCGTGCGATCAGCTGCCCGCGCGCGACCTCATCCGCGCTGTCGGCCCCGACCAGCAGGTCGAGCACCAGGTCGACGGTGGCCTCCGCGCCGCGGCGACGGTGGCTCACCTCTCCGATCCGCCTGCGCATCGCGTCCAGCTCGGCGTTGCCGCTGAACTCGACCGCCCGCGCGATCAGATCGTCCAGGGATTCGAAATAGTAGGTGGTCGACGCCAGCGGCAGATCAGCGCGGGTTGCGACCGAACGATGCCGCACTGCTTCGAATCCACCTTCGAGCAGCAACTCGGCGGCGGCGGCCACCAGAGCCTGGCGACGCCGTTCGCCTTTCGGGGTCGTCGCGGTGATCACCGTGCCATCGTGCCAGTCGTCATCAGTTCTTCCAGGGGAAATCAGCGAGGAAAAGCAGCCATCGTTGTTTTACCGCATCCGCGCGGCCACGGTGCCGAACTGCGAAAAGTTGTTGCCCGACAAGTCTTCAGACAGCGAGATAGTGCCCTAGACGCAGCAGCGCCGCCTCGATGTCCGCCGTGGCTCCTGCGAAAGAGAAACGCACCGTATGGTGCCCGTTCACGGTGTCGAAGTCGACTCCCGGTGCGAGCGCGACTCCGGTGTGGTTCAGCACGTCGGCACACCATGCCCGGGAGTCGTCGGTGAGGTGGCCGATGTCGGCATAGGCGTAGAAGGCGCCGTCGGCGGGAGCGAGGTCGGTGATGCCCAGCTTCGGCAGGCCGTCCAGCAGCAGCCGCCGGTTCACCGCGTACCGCCGGACGTGCCCGTCGAGTTCCTCCTTGGCTTCGGCGCCGAAGGCGTGCATGGCCGCGTACTGCGAGATTGCGGGCGGGCAGACGGTCAGGTTCGAAGCCAGCCGTTGCAGCGCGGGCCGCAGTCCGCTCGGCACCAGCATCCAGCCGAGCCGCCAGCCCGTCATGGAGAAATACTTGGAGACCGAGCCGATCACCACCGATTCCCGCGAGGTCTCCCAGGCCGACGAGGTCGCGCTGTCGGCGCTGGAGTTGTCGTAGGTGATGCCGTGGTAGATCTCGTCGGAGATCAGCAGCGTGCCGTGCTCCTCACACCAGCGGGCGAGCGCGGCGAGTTCTGCGGGGGCGATCATGGTCCCGGTGGGGTTGGCGGGGCTGGCCACGATCAGACCCGCGGGCGGTTCCGGCAGAGCGTCGAGCATCGCGACGGTGGGCTGGAATCGGGTCTGGGCTCCACAGTCCAGCTCCAGCACGCGGCAACCGAGCGCGGTGAGCGTGTTGCGATAGGCCGGATAGCCCGGGCGCGCCACCACGACGGTGTCGCCGGGATCGAAGGCGGCGAGGAAGATCAGCGAGAACGCGCCGGACGAGCCGGTCGTCACCACCACGTCGTCCGGGTCTACCTGGTAGCCGTAGGTCTCGCGATGGTGTTCGGCGATCGCTTCGCGCAGCGCCAGGATGCCGAAAGTCTCGGTGTAACCGAGTAATTCGGACTCGATCGCCAGTCTCGTCGCGCGCAGCACCGGTGCGGGCGCGGGCGTCGACGGCTGCCCCGCGGCGAGCACGAGCACGTCGCCGTGTGTTCTGGCGCGTTCCGCGGCGGCTTTCCATACATCCATCACGTAGAAAGGTGGAATGGTCGACCGGCGAGATTCTCTGGACACTCGACAGACGGTAGAGCACCAGCGGGCGCTGTCGCGGTTATGGTCTGCGTAATGCTCGAGAAAGCTCGACTAGGCCGGCTCGACCGAGTACGCGGAGTGGGTGGCATCGGGGTCATTCCGCGTGATTGGCGTGCGCGCCCGCCGAAACGTACCGACAGGCGGGTGTTCGGAAGACAGTATCGGCGCGTCCTATGGGCGCGCCGATCCGCGCTGCGGACCCGGTGGAAACGCAGACCGGATCTCCGTGCCCTGTGGCGGCGCAGGCCCAGCGGCGAGGATGTGCTCGCGCTGGCACGCAAGCACAGGGTGCTACTGGCCGGGCTCGGCGCGGCCGCGGTGTTCGCCGCGAGCGACACGTCGTTCGCCGGCACGGTCACGGAACGCACCCCGGCGCCGGATCGCGCCCAGCGCGTCGCCATCGCCTATCCGCCGCAGGTGCAGAGCACGCCCCCGTCGGTGCGCCGGTTGCTGAACGCGATCGCCAACGGTGAGCGGCTGCGCGAGCAGGCCGTGGTCGCCGCGGCCGCACGCGCCACCCTGGACCGCGCCAAGGCCGAGGCCGCCGCCGCGACCGCCGGTGAGCATCAGCCGTGGATGACCGGAAGCGCCCCGGTGCAGCCCGGCGCGGCGCTGCCGGGCACCGGCGGCTTCGTCCTGCCCACACGCGGCATGTTCACCTCCGGATTCGGCTCCCGCTGGGGCACCTTCCACAATGGGATCGACATCGCGGCGCCGATCGGCACGCCGATCTACGCGGTCGCCGACGGCACGGTGATCGACGCGGGCCCGGCCCAGGGCTTCGGGCTGTGGGTGCGGATCCGCCACGACGACGGCAGCATCACCGTCTACGGGCACATGTACGACTTCTTCGTCTCGGTCGGCGAACGGGTGCCCGCGGGGATGCAGATCGCCCGGATGGGCAACCGCGGCGACTCGACCGGTCCACACCTGCATTTCGAGGTACTCGTCGGCGGACGCCACGTAGACCCGGTGCAGTGGCTCGCCCTTCGCGGCTTGACCTTCAGCTGAGCCGGCGAGTCGGGGCAGCGGCAGGTGTCAGACCGCGATGCGGTCTTCGACGGCGGCCAGGCCGATATCCGTGCGGTAGTGGCTGCCGGGCAGCTTGATGGCGGCGACGCGGTCGTAGGCCCGTGCGCGAGCCTCGACCAGGTCGGCGCCGACGCCGACCACGTTCAGCACCCGGCCGCCCGCGGAGACCAGCGCGCCGTCTTCGCGCAACGCGGTTCCCGCGTGCAGGACCGTGGCGGTGTCGTCGAGCGTGCCCTCGCCCGCGCCGGAGATGGCGTCGCCGATACGCGGGCGGCCCGGGTAGTTCTCCGCGGCGACCACCACGGTGATCGCGGAGCCGTCCCGCCAGCGCGGCGGCGCGACCTGCGCGAGCGTGCCGGTGGCGGTGGCGTTGAGCAGCTCGCCAAGCGGGCTGTCCAGCAGCGCGAGCACCGCTTGGGTCTCGGGATCACCGAAGCGGCAATTGAATTCGACCACCGCGGGACCGTCCTTGCCGATCGCCAGGCCCGCGTAGAGCAGGCCGGAGAATCCGCTACCGCGCCGCACCAGTTCGGCGGCAACGGGTTTCACCACGTCCTCCACGATCGCGGTGACGGTCTCGCCGGGCAGCCATGGCAGCGGCGTGTAGGCGCCCATGCCGCCGGTGTTCGGGCCGGTATCGCCGTCGCCGACGCGCTTGTGGTCCTGCGCGGGCAGCAGCGGCACCACGGTCTCGCCGTCGACCAGGCAGAACAGCGAAACTTCCGGCCCGTCCAGGAACGATTCCAGCAGCACCGGATGGCCCTGCTCGAGCAGTTCCGCGCCGTGCTCGCGCGCGGCGGAGCGGTCGGCGGTCACCACGACGCCCTTGCCCGCGGCCAGGCCGTCGTCCTTGACCACCCAGGTGGGTCCGAAACGGTCGAGCGCGTCGTCGAGTTCGGCCGGGCTGTCCACGACCTCGCTGTGCGCGGTGCGCACGCCGGCCGCGGCCATCACGTCCTTGGCGAACGCCTTGGACCCTTCGATCCTGGCGGCGGCGGCCGACGGGCCGAAGCAGGCGATGCCCGCGGCGCGCACCGCGTCGGCGACGCCGAGCACGAGCGGAACCTCGGGCCCGATCACCACGAGGTCGGCGCGCAGCTCGGCGGCCAGCGCGACCACGTCTTCGGCGGAGGACGGGTCCACCGGGCGGATCTGCGCGTGCTGGGCGATCCCCGCGTTGCCGGGGGCGGCGAACAGCGCGGTCACCGCGGGGTCCCGGCGCAGGGCCAGGACGAGGGCATGTTCACGGGCTCCGGAACCGATGACGAGTACACGCACGGCAACAGACTAATGGGCGCAGCCCGGCGCACTCCGTCCGCGGCCCCGCGCCGGGCCGGGCGACGGCTGAGCAGCCGCGGAACAGACCCAGCCGGACCCAGTCCATCCGCCGCCCGCGCGCCGGGCCGAGCGAAAACCGAGGTAGCCGCAGAACAGACGTAGCCGGACGCAGTCCGCCCGCCGCATGCGCCGGGCCGGGCGAAGGCGAGCAGCCGCCTGACGGGACTGTTGCCGACTTCGTCGCTGCCGGTCCGTGCACGGTGGATGATGAATGGGGACAACGGATGTGGGCGAAGACGCCCGCGCCGACCACACCGGAGCACCTGAAGGATGTGCTGACGATGGGTCTGATCGACGGACTGATGGGAAATGCCGGCCGGATCGATCCGGGCCAGGCGCAACAGGAGTATGCCAAGCTCCTCGGCAATGGTGAACAGGTCTACGCCGCGTATCTGCTGGTCCGCGACGCCATGCTGTTCACGAACCGCCGCCTGATCCTGATCGACAAGCAGGGCGTCACCGGCCGCAAAGTGAGCTATCACAGCGTCCCCTACCGCGCGATCACCCATTTCTCGGTGGAGACGGCGGGCACCTTCGATCTGGATGCCGAACTGGCCATCTGGATCGCGGGAACCCCCGAACCGCTACAGAAGCGGTTCAACCGCCAGGTGGACATCTACGAGGTGCAGGGCATCCTGTCGCACTTCGTCGCGGTGTAGCGCGCGGGTGCCGCCCCGCGGCACGCGGACGGGTCTAGTCTGCGGAGCATGGCTTCTGTCTTCAGTGCGATCATCGCCGGTCAGCTTCCGGGCCGATTCGTCTGGGAGGACGACGAGTTTGTCGGCTTCCTCACCATCGCCCCGATCAACCCGGGCCACACCCTGGTCGTGCCGCGTAAGGAAATCGACCAGTGGCAGGACGTCGACAGCAACACCTTCGCCCGGCTCACCGGCGTCGCGCAGAAGATCGGCCAGGCCGTGCGCGCGGCATGGGACGCGCCGCGGGCCGGTCTGCTGATCGCCGGCCTGGAAGTGCCGCACTTGCACGTCCACGTCTTCCCGGCCTTCACCCTGGGTGACTTCGACATCTCCGGCGCGGACCCGAATCCGAGCCCCGAATCCCTGGACGAGGCGCAGGCCAAGATCAAGCAGGCGTTGCGCGACCTCGGCTATGGCGCCAACGTCCCCGATTGAGCTCCACGGCCTCTCCGGGTCTTCAGGCCGTACTGGCCAGCGGTCACGTGGAGGCCGTAGACGGGGTTCGCCTACCAGTTCGATTCCACAACCGGAGACCAGCTCGCCGCGCGTTCTGGGCGGGCGGTCAGATGGACGTCATGGGTGTGAACGGCCCGGTAGCGCCCGGCGTGCCGGGCCGATGACCGTCGGGGGTCAGCCGGTCATGCGGCGAGCCAGGGACGAAAACCCGTTCCAGCAGGGCGTATAGGCAGTCCCGGTCCTGGTCGCTGAGCCTGTTCAGGCCATCTTGCGTGGCGCGCATCTTCGCGCGGATCGCGTCGGTGACACGCTCGCCCTCGGCCGTGAGGACGAGATTCTTGACGCGCCGGTCGGAGGCGCTGGCCTCGCGGCGCACGAGGCCGCGCTTCTCCAGCCGGTCGATGATCCCGGTCACGTTGGAGGCGTCGCAGGTCAAGGTCTCCGCCAGGGCGCGCATCGCGGCGGGCCCCCGGCGCAGGACGGTCAGCGCCTTGCCCTGGCTCGCTGTGAGGTTCTCACTCGCCGCCGCGACTGTGAAGTCGCCGTAGTAGGCGCCGAGCGACACCGAGAGCAGCTCCATGAGCTGGGCCGTGTCGACGCGGGGAGCTTCTGTCATGAGAGCCACCCTATTCACTGAAACTTGACTATCTCAAATACCTACCTCTACCGTATCGCGTTGTTTGAAGTTCTCAAGCATCTATGTTGTCAAGTAGCTGCGAGGAGTGTCCTTGTGACCGTCACCGCGTCCCCCGCCTCCCGCGCGGCCGAGATCCTGTCCCGGCCCGTCGCGCTGAACGGCCTGACCGTCCCGAACCGCATCGTGATGGCGCCGATGACGCGCATGTTCTCCCCCGGCGGTGTTCCCGGTGACGATGTGCGGTCGTACTACGCCCGCCGCGCCGCTGCCGGCGTGGGCCTGATCGTCACCGAGGGGACCTACATCGGCCACGAGTCGGCCGGGCAGAGTGATCGTGTGCCGCGGTTCCACGGCGAGGAGCAGTTGGCGGGGTGGGCGAAGGTCGCCGAGGCCGTACACGCGTCGGGCGGCAAGATCGTGCCGCAGCTGTGGCACATCGGCATGGTGCGCAACCAGGGCGACGCGCCCTACGCCGACGCCCCCGCCGTCGGCCCCTCCGGTATCCGCGTCGACGGCACCGAGGGCACCGGCAAGGCGATGATCCAGCGTGACCTGGACGACGTCATCGGCGCCTTCGCCGAGGCCGCCGCGGCCGCCGAGCGCATCGGCTTCGACGGCGTCGAACTGCACGGTGCCCACGGCTATCTCCTCGACCAGTTCCTGTGGGCGCGGACGAACCGCCGTACCGATGCCTACGGCGGCGACCCGGTGGCCCGTACGAAGTTCGCGGCCGAGATCGTGGCCGCGGTTCGCGCGGCCGTCTCGCCCGGCTTCCCGGTGATCTTCCGCTACTCGCAGTGGAAGCAGGAGGCCTACGACGCGCGGCTCGCCGAGACTCCACAGGAGCTGGAGGCGATCCTGGCCCCGCTCGCCGCGGCCGGCGTCGACGCCTTCCACGCCTCCACCCGCCGCTACTGGCTCCCGGAGTTCGATGACTCGGAGCTGAACCTGGCCGGCTGGACCAAGAAACTCACCGGCAGGCCCACCATCACCGTCGGTTCCGTCGGCCTCGACGGCGACTTCATCCGTGCGTTCGCGGGCGAGGGCGCCGAGCTCGGCAGCCTCGACAACCTCTTCGATCGCATGGAGCGCGACGAGTTCGACCTGGTCGCCGTCGGCCGCGCCCTGCTCCAGGACCCGGAGTGGGCGTCCAAGGTGCTAGGGGGGCGGATCCACGAGCTGAAGCCGTACGACGCGGCGGCACTGAAGACGCTGAGCTAGGGCCACCACCAGCATCAGTCGTCACCTCGGTCAGCTCGCCACGTCGTGTAGCGGAGTATCGACTCCGCCGACCGCTACCGTGGCCAAGGTCTGGCTCGGGGTCCAGTAGATCCGGCCGCGCTCGAAGTCCTGGTACGTACCGGTGTCCCAGGGGATTTCGTCGGTTTTCGGCCAGCCCAGCGGCCCCTTCTCGGAACCGGAGCGGTTCCAGCGGTCACGGATCGCGCCGTGCACCCAGAAGGCGAGTTCGCTGGATTGCTGCCGGTAGAGCGCGCCGCCCTGGAAACCTTGCACCTCGCCCAAGGGCCGGCCATCCGGTCCGTTCAAGACTGTGCGGTCGGTGACCGGATAGCCGAGCGGGCCGGCCTCCCAGCGCAATTCCTCGAACTTCCGCCACAGCGTTTCGGGGATGGGGTGTGCGCCGGTGTCGGGGTGCCAATAGATGTAGCCGTGCTCGAACTGGGCGAAGCGGCCCACACCGTCGGGCGTCGCGATTTCGCCCGCGGTGATCCGTCTGCCCAGCCACGGATTCGCGGCGGCGCTGTCGTTGATCGCGTTCGGCTCCGACCCGCCGCCGGGTTCGCCGGTGGCGAAGCCGCGCACATCGTCTGCGAAGACGTCCCACGGGAAGTTCCACCCGACATCCGTGTGCGTACCGATGCCGAGCTCTTCGGTCACGTATTTGTGGTCGGAGATCCCCTCGCGCCGTTCATACGGCGGCGCGATGACATGCGTGTCGAAACCATATTTCCTGGCGTCCTGCACCGCCAGCCACGCCGCGATCCGGATGTCGTCGCGGATGCGTAGCCATTCGTCCCGGCTCCAGGCGGCGCGGCTGCCCGCGAAGCACAGGTTGATCGTGTACGGATTCGCGTCCAGCACAGACCAGCTCGCCAAGTCGGTGTCGACGACGTCGACGACGATGCGATCGCGGACGGTGTAGTGGTAGCTCACGCCATTGTTCGGGTTGTTCAGGTAGTTGGCCAGGCTCTCCGCGGTTCCGTTGCCCTCCTGGGTATGCAGCAGGAAGTTGGTGATCCGCGCACCGTGCCGGCTGGACGCGGAGTTGCCCATGCGGTCTATTTCGGTGTACTCCGGCTTGTTCATGTTTCCCCCTTCATCAGGATCCGCCGATTTCGACCACTGCCCGTAGTCGTCGGCGAGCACTTTGTTGACATCCACCACAACGCCCCCGACCCGGTCGCTGTCGATGCGGATCTGGTGGATGTGCGCGGCCGGATGATCCCCGTTGATCGAAGGATCACCGGACCAGTTGTGTTGCCAGAACCAGGTGGCGACACCGTCCTCGAGCGCCCAGTCGATGCACCGCGCGTTGCCGTACATGCCGGTCCACTCCAGCCCGACCACCGATGCCCAGCCCCGCAAGAACGGCGCGATCAGTGAATTCCACTCGTTGAGAGAGGGGTTCGCGTCAACCGGGGCATACAGCGGCCGAAGGCCCGGTCCGCCCGCCGCGAGATGGTAGTTCAGCGCGATTCGCGCATGGTGCACGCCCGCGTCGAAGCCCCCTTTCCAATCCGACGTTTCCCCTTTGCCGTACTGGTAATTGGTCACTATCTCGAGGCCGATGGCACGTAATCGGTCGCAGTATTCCCGCCGCAGCGGCTTCGCTCCGAAATTCGTACCGGGCCGGGAATCGCTGAAGTAGCCGATGACACCGGCATATCCCGCATCCTTGATCGCTTGCGGTTCGATCAACGCGGCCGAGAAATCGATCAGTTCAGTCATCGCGCACCCCCCGTACGAGTCCGCGCGCTGGTTTGCAGTAACGCGTTATGTTCGTACATCTCAACAACTTTCGACAGATGAAGAACCCGACATAATCAGATTCGGCGCGATGTTAACAGGAGATGCACTCCTGCACGGGTTGTTCCCCATCTGGTGTTTGCCCGTAACCTCCCCGAACCCGCAGCGAGACCTGGTCGCCTGCACACTTTCCCATTACCGAGAACATGCCCACGGTTGGCAGGTAAGGCTGCCCACCGTTCGCCGTATTTCAGACTGGTCGCCCGCTCCGTTGAGGTGCCCCCACCCGGTCTCGAATGATCATGCTACAGACCTTTATCCGTAGCGATCAGCGGCCGAAGCGGCAGGCGGGTGCCTCCTGCGGCAGGGCACCCGTAACAGTGCTGGTGATATGGGGGTGGCATTCGACCGTTCGGCGGGAGTTTGCGGCCGGAGAGGTGGCAGGCTGGTGGTATGTCGGGGGCCACAGGCGATCTGATCAGGCAGTTGCGCACCGCCAAAGGCTGGAGTCAGGGCAGGTTAGCGGCTGAGCTGTCCAAGGTGTCGGGTTACCACATGACGCGGGAATACATCTCGCGGCACTGGGAGTCGGGTAGAACCGAGCCGTCGCCGTTCTGGCTGCGCCATATGGCGACAGTGCTGGACTGCCCCCTGAGTTTGTTGGAGGCCGACGTGAATCGACGCGAATTCCTATCGCATCTCGCTGCTACCTCGATCGCGCCGGTGGTGGCTTCGGATCTTCTGTCGCAGGGGTTTTCAGCACGGCTGCATTCGACCGGGCCGGTAGTCGATGAATGGGAGGACAAGCTCCTTCAGTACGGCACCGACTACATGAGCCAAGGCGCGGCGCAGATACAGCAGCGGCTTGCCGCCGATCTGGTCGTGCTGCAACAGCAACTCGACTCCCCACGCATGTGGGCGGTCGCCGCCCGGCTGATGACCCTGTTCGCGAAGACATATCCCGGCTCCGACGGCAACAAGGCGATCTCCTGGTATCGCATGGCCGCCGAAGCGGCGGACCGCTCCGATGACATCGACATCCGGACTTGGGTGCGCGGCCGGGCCGCCATCGCCCTCGGTTACGAAGGCGCCGGGTTGCCGGTCGCGCACGAATTCGCCGACCAAGCTCTAGCAATCTCCGAGCGTCCCAGTCTCGGGCACCTCAATGCGGTATGGGGGAAGGCGCATGCCGCAGCCCTCCAAGGCGACACCCACACCGCCCGTCGGTTGATCGCCGACGGACGCCGCGCGTTCGACCGTTCCGGCTCCGAGGAGCAGACCTCCGACTACGCGGTGCCGTGGTGGCGCGTGAACGTCTTCCTGTCCCTGCTCGCCGCCCGGCTCGGCGACGAACGGCTGGCGGTCCAGGCACAGGAGGCGGCGCGGGCCGAACTGCCCGACTCGCTGCCCCGGTTCGCGACCCACTTGGACATGCACCGAGGCTTACTGCTGGTTCGGGCCGGGGACCGAGTCCAGGGAGCGAAACTGGCGCGGGCGGCACTCGACGCGCTACCCCCGGAAAAGCACTCGCTCACACTGCGCATGTTGATGGCGGAGATAGAGCCCCCGCTGCACGGCCTCAACCACTGAGCTCAGCCGCGCAGCGGCTGGATGGAGCCCCCTGTCAGGATTGAACTGACGACCGCTCGCTTACAACAACGGGCACGGCCTCTACCACTGAGCTCAGCCGCGCAGCGGCTGGATGGAGCCCCCTGTCAGGATTGAACTGACGACCGCTCGCTTACAACAACGGGCACGGCCTCTACCACTGAGCTCAGCCGCGCAGCGGCTGGATGGAGC
>NZ_JADLQX010000089.1 GCF_015477605.1 Nocardia amamiensis | reverse complement strand
CGAACGACCCGCATGCCAGTGAACCAAGATCTCGACGATATCGACCACGTCGAACGTTCTCCTCGCCAATACAGGCTCCCATCACCATCGAGCGATGGGAGCAGCCAACTCCTGCGAGGACCACACCAGCCGCGACCGGCTTCCCGCTGGGGAATTACGTGAACGCGGCCCTGCCCGAATACGTGAACGGAAAACGGCTTACCTGCGGATTTTCGTGAACGCTGACACCCGTGGGATGTGGGCGGGCCGTTGCCAGAACCATGGGAAACCAGTGGCCTGCCCCAGCGGCCGCGGGCACAGGTCGATACGGCGGCCGCGATAACGGCAGCCAGACTCGTGCCGCGTCTGTTGGACGCGGCATCGATGACGTTCGCGATGGGTGGAGACGGCGGTGCATTCCTGGAGTCGACGACTCAGGGATGGGTGTCACAGATCCTGGAGTCCGATTTCGACTCCGACGGTGACGGAACCGGCAAGCTACCACCGCGGCTCGTATTTCCGGGCCGATGGTGGATGTGGCCAGTTCCTGTGCCGCGGCCGAACGAGCTGCTGATCGATCCAGTCGCAGTACTGGTTTCCGCAGGCATCGCCTTCAGCGAGCTGGGTGCTTCGATGTCCGACGAGGCCGCAGCCGCAGCCGCCGACCGTGCCGCCAATACCCTGATTCGCGGCGCCGCCGACACACTCGCCCGGAGACCCACGCTGATACCTCATCGCGACGGGGCACCACACTACGGCGGCGTTTAGGCGACGTGACTGCTCGCGATGCGAGACACGTAGGACAGCGGAAGTAGGACCAGTACGCACGACGATCCCACTAACCTGATGTCCGTCACATGAATGTCAGCGCTCTTCCAATTCCGGGCCGGTTGCGCTCTTTGAAAATCGGCCACTTGATGGTTGTTGGTTAGTCTGCCGTGCCGTCGTTGCGGTGGCTCGGCAGTGTGTCGATTTCGGTGTTTCTCAGTCGGTAGCTGTTGCCTTTCAGGGTGAGAACCTCGGCATGGTGGACGATCCGGTCGATCATCGCGGCGGCCACGACGTGGTCGCTGAACACGTCTCCCCAGCGGGAGAACGGCAGATTGCTGGTCAGGATCAGCGACGAATGCTCGTATCGGCTTGATACGAGTTGGAAGAACAGGTTCGCCGCGTCCTGCTCGAATGGGATGTAGCCGACCTCGTCGACGATCAGCAGGCTGTAGCGACGCAGTTTCGTCAACTCCGCGGCGAGGCGTCCCTGCTGGTGGGCGGTTTGCAGGCGGGCGACCCATTCGACCGCGGTCGCGAACAGCACCCGGTGGCCGTGTTGGGCTGCGGCGATCCCGAGCCCGATCGACAGGTGTGTTTTCCCGGTGCCGGGCGGTCCGAGCAGCACGACGTTGTGGGCTTTGTCGATGAACGTACTGGTCGACAGGTGCGCGATGGTGTCACGTTTCAATGAGGGCTGATGGTGGAAGTTGAACTCCTCGATCGCCTTTCGTGCCGGGAACCCGGCACCGCGGATCCGTATCTCCGATCCCGAGGACTCCCTCGAGGACACTTCCCGCGACAACACCGCCGCCAGGTATTCCTCATGAGTCCAGCCCGCGTCGCGGGCCTGATCTGCCAGCCGGGCAGCGCTGTCACGGATACGAGGGGCTTTCAACGCTGCGGCGTAGTACTCGATCTGTTTGGCGGTGTCTTTCGGTGCGGCCATCACGCAACCCCCTCGGTGTCGAAGTCGACACCGAAACGGGCGTCGTAGTCGGCCAGGTTGCGAACCAGGCCACCGGGACCGTCGTCGGGTTCTGTGGGTGGTGTCCGGTGCCCGTAGGCGGCACGCAACCGGGCAGCGGTCTGGACATGAGCGGGATCGGTGACGGTCCGCCGCCGCGCCCAGACCCGAGGATGCACCGCCACCAAGGCGCCGTCGCAGCGGGCGGTGACAGTGTCCAGATCGGCGTGGACATCGACCATCCGACCGATCACGCTGGGGTCGATCGAGTAGTCGTTGCCCATCACCCGCAGGTAATAGTCCCGTGGTAACCGGGTCCGGGTACTGAACCCGACCCTCGGTGCGATCGGCGGCAGTACACCCATCGCCGCACGATCCGCGCCGATCAGCTCGGCGGGGACCCCATCGATGCTGCGAACCCGCCGGTAGTTCGCCCTCGGCAGCCACTCACCTAGTTGGGTGTTGAAATCCGCGGGTGACACGAACCGGCGACCAGGCAGAAAAGAGGTCTCCAGATACTGATTGGCGCGTTCGACGATGCCCTTGGACTCCGGGTCATACGGACGACATTGCACGATCCGGGTCGCGATCATCCCGGTGAACCCGACCACCCCGGCCACCAACCGGCCGCTGCGGCCGATACCGGACTCGTTGTCCCACAACAACCGTCGCGGCACCGCACCCAACTGGCCGTCGATCAACGACCACATCCCCGCCACCAGATCCGGAGTTTGCCGGGTCGGGAGCATCGTCGCGGTGATGAACCGCGAGAACGACGCCACCATCACCAACACCGGCAGCGACTCGACCTGCCCACCGGCCAACGGGACCTGCGTCGGCGGGAACCACAGATCACACTGGGCCTGATCACCCGGCAAATACCTCAAGCGATCGGCCGGATCCTTCGGCGCGTACTCCGGCCGCAGATCAGCGATCTTCTTCCGGAACCACGATTGCGACCCCTCCCAGCCGACCCGCTCGGCGATCACCGAGGCCGGCATCAACGGAAACTCGCCCAACAACTCCCGCACATGCGCCTCGAACGGCTCGAACGCCGACGGCCCCGACACCCGCGAATACTTCGGCGGCGAATCCGACCGCACCGCCCGCGCCACCGTGTCCCGCGAGAAACCCGTCCGCCTCGCGATCGCCCTGATCGACAGGCCCTCGCTCTTGTGGAGATACCTAATCTCCGCCCAGTCCTGCAACTTGATCACCCGTCCAATACTGGTTGGGTGGCCTACTTTTCAAAGAGCGCCAGTGGCCGAGTTTTGGAAGAGCGCCGACACAATCACGTTGACGCAAGACTCATGTCAGCACCGAGTCAACACTCGTCGGTCACCCACGCCATCCCCCTGCGTGTCTGGCATCAGGCACATGGCAACACCGTGACAACGCAGGGGCATCTACAAACGCCTGTGCCGGGCGCATCCTCGAAATGACGTCCCGCCGCCGGGACGACGAGATCGAGCGGGACTGGATGTTAGGAACGCGATGAGCGACCGATTACCATTGCCGCGCAGCCGGATATGCGTGACCGCGGTATCGACAAGCCGACTGTGCACCACAGCCCGAGGCAACATCACCTGCGCAGGCGACGGAGCAGATACCTGCAGTGGCAGGGATTGTCACCGCTGTGGTCGTAGTCGATCCCTTCCCGTGAGCTCAGGTAAACCGAAGCGCTGCCCCATGTTGATTTGGTTGAACGGCCCATTCGGCGCGGGCCAAGCCGCGGTCGCCGCTGAACTTGCCGCGATGTCGATGAATTCTGCAGCGCGTGTCTTCGAACCAGAGCACGTCGGGTCCATGCTGCGTGAACTGCTTTGGGATGTGGATTTCACTGATTTCCAGCGGTCGGCATCCTGGAGACGTCTGGTCCCGCTGGTCACAACTGAGGTCGCGGAGATCACCGGTCAGGACCTGATCGTGGTGCAGCCGGTTCTCGTGGAGGACTGCTGGGCGCAGATCACCGAGGGTTGCCGTGCGCGGGGGTATCCGGTGCGTCATGTGGTGCTGGAGTCGTCGCCTGACACGCTGCGCCAGCGCATCCGAGAGGACCGTACCGTGCGCGGCGCGATTGGGAGGCGCATGGAGCACACCGCCGATTACGTCGCCGCACGCGATGCCTGGTTGGCGAATTCGGCGGATCTGATCATCAACACCACAGACATCTCAGCCCGTCAGACTGCGGAACTCATCGCCGACGCTATGCGGGGATGGTCGAAGGACAAAGGCGACAACCGTGATCCACGGGGATCACGATCATGAGAGCAAGTAGCCGGGCACCACTCTCGGGCGGCACCACATCGCCGAGCGCCGTCTCAAGCGAGCAAGCCCGATGAGGTGTTCGACGAATGCAACAACGGTGGGCGGTGTTGGTGCTGTGGTGAATCGACTGCGGCAGTTGATTGATCGGGTAGCGGGTGCGACCGTGCCGTTGGAGGCGGTGGACGCGGTGGTTCTGGCTGAGCCGAATCGGCTCCGTGACCGGCTAGCCGAGGTGCTGCCGCGCCAGGTCGTGGTGACGGGCACGCTGGATCGGCGGCTGGTATTTGCCGAGCATTGCGAGTCCGATGACTGGTCGGTGGCGGATCTATCAGGCCGGCCGCATGACAGCCGTGTGTGGCCGACGTGGGCGCGCGAAGCGATCGTGCTCGCCGACTCCGCAAGCTGGCTGAGCAGAGCGCGCCTGACCCCGGCCGCGTTGTACAGGTTGACGCGACCAGAAGTGCTTCTCGCGGCGTTGTATCACCCGGAGAACTTCCCGCTACCAAGGTTTCCGCTGGCCATCAGCGACCTGGCTCGCGCGGCGCGGTCGACGTTGTCCGGGCGCGTGCACCTGATGGATATGCAGCTGGGCGTCACGGTCGACGACATCACCTCCGCGATCACGGTGCGGACGCCGGACGTGGTCGGTGTGTCTGCCACGTTCGGCCAGCACGACCTGCTGGTGACGGTTCTTGATTCGATCGCCGAGTTGCGCTCGCGCCCGCTGGTGCTGGTGGGTGGCAGCCTGGTGGCCCGCAACGAGCGACTGCTGGTGGCCCGCTATCCCTGGCTATTGGTGGCGCGGGGCGCTGGGGAGCCCACAATCGCCGACACTGTGGCGTCCTGGCATGGGGATGCGGCTCGCGATCAGATCCGCGGCGTCGGTTATGCCGAGGCGGCGTTCGGCGAGGGCACGTTGTCGATCGGCAGTTACCGGCACACCCGCTCGGTGACCAACCGGGCTCAGACCGACATCTTTCCCGAACTCGATCTGCTGTCGGCCACTTTCGACCGCGGCGGAGTCGCGCAACTGGAGAGCTCTCGTGGGTGCACGAATTTCTGCTCGTTCTGCCCGCGGGGGCACAAGGGCACCCACTGCGGGAGCTCCGCGGACGCTCTGGAATGGATCGTCGAAGCAATGGGCGAAGTGTTCGACTCCTACCCTCGACGATCACGCACGCTGTATTTGGTCGATGAAGAGTTCATCGGCGCCGGAACCGGCGCGGTCACGCGAGCCTTGGACGTCGCCGATGTCCTTCACCGGGCCGGATTCTCGTGGGAGACATCGGCGGCGCCGGTATCCGGCCAGCCGGGCGTCGCTGGCCATGTCTGATCAAGTTTCGGCGGTTGTTAGCTGAGGGTCACTGTGGTTGCGATGGGGAAGTGGTCGGAGAAGCCGGCGGGGTTGGCGGTGGTGTCGCCGAGTCCTTTCGTTTGTCGACATGCGGCCCTACCTCCTCACCGAAGAGTCCTGTTCCCCGCAACGGTAAGCGACCGCCGCCAGCGGCCGAGCCGGTAACACGTGTCGGTTGCCAGGGGGAAGGGACCACTTCGGAGCTGGTTTTGCCCTGAGCATGGGACCACCCGTTTGCCACTGATGGGACCACCTGACTAGCGGTTTTGCCAGTTATGGGACCACCCGGCGCGGCT
>NZ_JADLQX010000088.1 GCF_015477605.1 Nocardia amamiensis | reverse complement strand
CGGGCGCTGGTGGTCGTCGCGCTCTGGTGGCCGGTCCGCGTCCGGAGCGGATCCCGTTGTCGCTGGCGCAGCAGCGGATGTGGTTCCTCAACCAGTTCGACACCGCCTCCGCGGTGAACAACATCCCCGTGGCGATCCGCCTGACCGGCGACCTGGACGTCGCGGCGCTGCAATCGGCGATCACGGATATGGTCGGCCGACACGAGATCCTGCGCACCATCTATCCGCAGACCTCCGACGGGCCGGTGCAGCGGATCCTGGAACCGCGCGAGGTGCCGGTCGATCTCACGCCGGTGCCGCTCGGCCAGGACCGCGTTGCCGAGGAAGTGCAGCGTGCTGTCGTCGCCGGTTTCGACGTGACGGTGGAACTTCCGTTCCGCACCGAGTTGTTCCAGCTCAGCGGAACCGAATACATCCTGGTCTTCGTCGCGCACCACATCAGCGCGGACGGCTGGTCGATGGGTCCGCTCGTCCGTGATCTGATGCTGGCCTACGCCGCCCGCAGCGGCGGTGCGGCACCCGGATGGGCCCCGTTGCCGGTGCAGTACGCCGACTTCAGCCTCTGGCAGCGCGAAGTCCTCGGCTCGGAAACCGACCCGGAGAGCCTGATCTCGCAGCAGGCGGACTACTGGCGCACCGCGCTGGCCGGTCTGCCCGACGAGCTCAACCTGCCGTCGGACCGGCCTCGCCCGGTCGCGCAGTCGTTCGCAGGCGGCAAGATCGGTTTCACTGTCGACGCCCAGGTTCGCGCGGGACTGGACCGCTTGGCTCGAGAGCACAACGCGACCATGTTCATGGTCGTGCACGCCGCGCTGGCGCTGTTTCTGGCCCGCATATCCGGCACCGGTGACATCGCCATCGGCACGCCGATCGCCGGTCGCGGCGAGGCCGAACTCGACGACGTGATCGGCATGTTCGTCAACACCCTGGTGCTGCGCACGGAGGTGCGGGGCGAGGACGCCTTCGGCGACCTGCTCGCGCGGGCCAAGGAAGCCGACCTGGAGGCATTCGCGCACGCGGACATCCCGTTCGAGCGGGTGGTGGAAATCCTCAACCCGGAACGCTCGACCGCGCGGCATCCGCTGTTCCAGGTGCTGCTGTCGTTCGAGAACCTGGCGGATGCCGGTTTCGAACTGCCCGGATTACGGGTCTCGGCCGTCGATTTCGATGTCGAGACCGCGAAGTTCGATCTGTCTCTCACGATTCGGGAGGCAGGCGGCAATGGCGGCGGCGCGGGCATGTACGCGGAGTTCTCCTTCGCCCGAGATCTGTTCGACGACGCCACGGTGCGAGTGCTCGCCGAGCGGTTCACCCGGCTGCTCGAGGGGATCACTCTTGCGCCGCACCGCGCGGTCGGTGATCTGCCGTTGCTGGACGACGCCGAGCGCGAGTCGTTGACCCACGTACACGGTGAGCACGTGCTGACGCCTGGGTTGCTGCCGGATCTGTTGACCCGGGGCGCGCAGTCCGGACCGGGTCGGATCGCGGTCCGCGACCGGGGCCGGTCGATCACCTATCGCAAGCTCGACGAGTACTCGTCCCGGTTGGCGCGGGTGCTGATCGATCGCGGCGTCGGCCCCGAGAAGCTGGTCGCGTTGTCCTTCCCGAGGTCGTACGAGATGGTTGCCGCGGTGTGGGCGGTGGCCAAGGCCGGTGGCGCGTACGTGCCGGTCGATCCGGCTTATCCGGCGGATCGGGTGCGGCACATGGTGACCGATTCGCGGGCGGTCATCGGGCTCACCGGCGCCGCGTATGTCGACCGATTGCCTGACGATGTCGCATGGCTGGTGCTGGACGATCCGGCCACCGACGAGTTGCTGGCGGACAAGCTCGCGACGCCGGTCACCGATGCCGACCGGCACACGCCGCTGACGACGCGTCATCCGGCGTATGTGATCTACACGTCGGGATCGACTGGCTTGCCGAAGGGTGTCACGGTAACCCACGCCGGGCTCGCCAGTTTGACCGAGTACTCGACCGAGCTGTACGGCGTCGAGTCGCACCACCGCTTCCTGCATGTCTGCTCGCCGAGCTTCGACGTGTCGGTTCAGGAATGGTTGTGCGCGTTCTATAACGGGGCCACGTTGGTGATCGTGCCGCCGACCATTCTCGGCGGCTCGGATCTGGCTGAGCTGTTGCAGGGCGAAGCGGTGACGCACGCCATGACCACGCCGGCGATGCTCGGTACGGTCGCCCCCGACGGGCTGGACGACTTCGAGGTCGTCGAGGTCGGCGGCGATGTCACCACGCCCGAGCTGCTGGCCAAATGGCAGCCGGGGCGGCGGTATATCAACGGGTACGGCCCGACCGAGGCGACGATCACCGCGTCGTTCGCCACCTTGACCCCCGGGCGGCACATCACGATCGGCAAGCCGGTGCCCGGCATGTCGGCGCTGGTTCTGGACGAGCGGCTCAACCCGGTGCCGCCCGGTGTCGTAGGAGAGCTGTACCTGGCCGGTGGCGCCTTGGCCCGCGGCTACCACAACCGCATGCGGCTGACCGCCGAGCGGTTCGTCGCCAACCCGTGGGGTGAGCCGGGGACTCGGATGTACCGGACCGGTGACCTGGTGCGGTGGTACTCCGATCCGGCCGCGCGGACCGGCGATCGGGTTCCGGCGTCGGATTGGGAACTGGACTACGTCGGTCGCTCCGACTTCCAGGTCAAGATCCGCGGCTTCCGCATCGAACTCGGCGAGATCGACGCGGTGCTCAGCAGCCACGACGACGTCGAGTTCGCGGTCACGCTCGGCCGCGACACGGCTGGTGGAAAGACGCTCGTGTCCTACGTGCTGGCCGCCAAGGGCCGCTCCATCGATGCCGCCGAGCTCACCGACTACGCCGCGCGAACGCTGCCGCCGCACATGGTGCCCGCCGCGATCGTGGTGCTGGACGAGATCCCGCTGACTCCGGTCGGCAAACTCGATCGAAAGGCATTGCCGGAACCCACTTTCGAGAAGGCGGTCTTCCGCGCGCCGACCACGCCGATCGAACAGATCGTCGCGGACACCTTCGCCGACGTGCTCGGGCTCGGCGACGGGCACAGCTATCTCGGCCGCGACGACGACTTCTTCGCGCTCGGCGGGAACTCGCTGCTGGCCACCCAGGTGGCAGCCCGGTTGGGTGCGGCGCTCGACGCGCGGGTGCCGGTGCGGCTGTTGTTCGAAGCCGCCACGGTGGCCGGGCTGGCGCGGAAGGTCGAACAGGAGGCCGGTGCCGGCGGGCGCCGTGCGCTGGTGGCCGGTCCGCGCCCGGAGCGGATCCCGCTGTCACTCGCGCAGCAGCGCATGTGGTTCCTCAACCAGTTCGACACCGAATCGGCGGCCTACAACGTGCCGGTCGCGGTGCGGCTGGCCGGTGACCTCGATGTGCCCGCGCTGCGGGCCGCTATCGGGGACGTGGTCGGCAAGCACGAGATCCTGCGCACCATCTATCCGCAGACCGACTTCGGCCCGGCACAGGTGATTCTGCCCCCGGCGCAAGCCGTTCCGGAGCTGCCCGTGCGGAGGATCAGCGCGGCGGACATCGAATCCGCTGTGCTGGAGGTGGTATCGACCATCTTCGACGTCACCAGCGACGTGCCGCTGCGGGTCGAACTCTTCGAGATCGACGATGCCGGAGCGGAGCGCGCCTATGTGCTGGCCATGGCCGTGCACCACATCAGCGCGGACGGATGGTCGGTCGGCCCGCTGACGCGCGATGTGATGACGGCCTACACGGCGCGTTCGCACGGCGCGGCACCCAGTTGGGCGCCACTGCCCGTGCAGTACGCCGATTTCAGTGTCTGGCAGCGTGAACTGCTCGGCAGCGAGGACGACGCGGATTCGCTCGCGGTGGAGCAGATCTCCTACTGGCGGACCGCGTTGGCGGGTCTGCCGGACCAGTTGGATCTGCCGTCGGATCGACCGCGCCCGCCCATGCAGTCGTTCGCCGGTGGCAAGGTCGACGTGCAGATCGACGCGCAGACCCACCGGGCGTTGATCGAGCTGGCCCGGGCCGAGGGCGCGACCCTGTTCATGGTCGTGCACACCGCGTTCGCCGTCCTCTTGTCGCGTTTGGCCGACACCGAGGACATCGCGATCGGCACGCCGATAGCCGGTCGAGGCGAAGCCGAACTCGATGACGTAATCGGCATGTTCGTCAACACGCTGGTGCTGCGGAGCCGGGTCGACACGGCGGAGTCGTTCGCGGATCTGCTCGCCCGCCAGCGCGAAACCGATGTCCAGGCCTTCGCCAACGCGGACGTGCCGTTCGAACGACTCGTCGAGGTGCTGAATCCGGTGCGGTCGACGGCGCGGCATCCGCTGTTCCAGGTGGGTCTGTCGTTCCAGAACCTGGCCAGGGCCACGCTGGAACTGCCTGGTCTCTCAGTCGAGACCGTCGCCATCGACACGCAGCTCTCGCAATTCGATCTGCATCTGATCGTCGCCGACGGCTACGACGAAGGCGGAAACCCAGCGGGCATCGGTGGCTTCATCACCTACGCCACGGACTTGTTCGACCGGAACACGGTGCAGGACCTCGTCGACCGGCTGTTGCGGATCATCCGCGCCGCCGTGGCGGAGCCCACGCTGCCGGTGGGCGATCTGCCGTGGCTGGACGAGACCGAACTGACCGAGCTGGTGTCGGACCGCAACGACACGGCGCACCAGGTCGACGAGTCCGCGACATTGGTGTCGTTGTTCGAGGCATCGGTCGCCGCCACACCCGACGCCATCGCCCTCGTCGCCGATGCGGAAGTCGACGGCGCTGCTGCTCGGACGCTGACCTACGACGAGTTCGACCGTCGCGTCAACCGTCTCGCCAGGTACCTGATCGCGCGAGGTATCGGCGTGGAATCGCGGGTGGCGCTTGCCATCGGCCGCTCGGTCGATCTCGTGGTCGCCATGTACGCGGTCGCCAAAGCCGGTGCGGTGTATGTGCCGATCGATCCTGATCATCCGGCCGAGCGGATCGAATACATCCTCGCGACCGCCGACCCGGCGCTCGTGCTGACGACGAGCCGCGACGGGGTGGACGTGACCGTCATCGAGAACGCAGGTGCTGAACTTGCCGCTGTGGCTCGTATCGACGAACTCGACCTGTCGGGCTACGCGGAAGGGCCGATCGCTCCCGAAGAACGTCGCGGCGATCTCACGGCGGCCAACACGGCATACGTGATCTTCACATCGGGCTCGACGGGTCGCCCCAAAGGCGTCGCCGTCTCGCACGGTGCGATCGTCAACCAGTTGCTGTGGAAGCAAGCGGAGTTCGGATTGGGATCCGCCGACGCGATGCTGTTGAAGACCGCGGCGACGTTCGACCTTTCGGTGTGGGAGTTCTGGTCGGCGGCGGTGTGTGGTGGCCGTTTGGTGATTGCTTCGCCTGAGGGGCATCGTGATCCGTCGTACCTGAACAACCTGATCCGCGAAGCCGCGGTGACCACGTTGCACGTGGTGCCGTCCATGCTCGACGCGCTGCTCACCGAATCGGAGGCGCGCTTGCCCGCGTCACTGCGGCGGGTGCTCGCCATCGGTGAGGCATTGCCTGCCGCGACCGCGCAGCGTTTCCTGTCGGCGAATCCCCACACGGAACTGTTCAATTTGTACGGCCCGACCGAGGCGGCGGTGTCGATCACCAGCCACCGGGTTACCGCGGCTGACGAGGTGTCGGTGCCGATCGGTGTGCCGGAGTGGAACAGCCGGGTTTATGTGCTGGATG
>NZ_JADLQX010000087.1 GCF_015477605.1 Nocardia amamiensis | reverse complement strand
CCAGGTACGACAAGCTCGCCGTCCGCTACCTGGCCACCATCCACATCGCCGTGATCAACCAATGGCTCCGAAACGAGTGAAGGCAGGCCACCAGGCCCGCCCTCATCACTTCGACACAGGGCCTAGTGGTCGTCCTCCGGCCGTCGATCGGTCATCTGCTCCGGATGACGGCGCGCGGCGCGCGGCGACGTCTGGTGCGGTTATCGCCGGGGTGGGGTGTCCAGTTCGATGTTGCGCGTCCGGACGTCATCGGACCGCGCTGCGCGGGTGCGGATTTCGACGATAGGGTCGGCATCGGCCGGGTTGCCGCTGTCGGGTCGGTCGGCGCTGGTCGCGGTGGAGTCGGGCGATGGATCGGGGCCGTCCATGTCGGTCCAGCAGACGGTCGGGTCTTTCATCCCGCGCAGCACGATGGTGTCGAAGAAGGTCCACTTGGCGCGTTCGTGGTCCGCGGCGGCTCGGATCACCGCTTCGCTCACCAGGATCCGCCGCGGCACTCCTTTGGCCGCGGTGGTGAGGCGGGCGGCCTCGTTGACCGCGTCGCCGATCACGGTGAACTCCAGCCGGGTGTTGGAGCCGACGTCGCCGGCGAAGACCCGGCCGCGCGCCACGCCGATGCCGATGTCGAGTTCGCCGGTGGCGAGCACCTCGTCGCGGATGCGGCGCGCGGCGCGCAGCGCCGGAGTCGCGTTGTCGCGCAGGGCGATCGGCGCCCCGAAGACGCACAGCGCCGCGTCACCCTCGAACTTGTTCACCAGCCCGTTGTTCTCCTCGGTCGCCGCGACCACGATCGCGAGCAGCCGGTTGAGCTTGGCGACGAACTCCTGCGGCGGCAGCCCGGTGGACAGCGCCACCGACCCGGTCACGTCGACGAACAGCGCCGAGACCTCGCGCACGTCACCGGTGAGATCCACACCGCGCGCGAGCGCGCGCTCGGCCACCTCCGCGCCGACGTGCCTGCCGAATACCTCCCGCATCCGCTCCCGCTCGCGCAGGTTCGCGGCCAGCTCGTTGACCGAGTGTTCCAGCCTGCCGATCTCGCTGGTGCTGCCGACCGGCACCCGGACGTCCAGATCGCCCTGGGTGATCCGGTCGAGCGCCCGGCGCAGGGCGCGCATCGGCGCGGCCACGGCGCGCGCGAGAAAGGCGGTGGCCAGCGCGCCGACACCGAGGCCGACGGCGGACAGGTAGATGGCGGTCCGGATGCGATCGGGCGCGGCGGCGGCCGGGTCGGCGAGCACGACGATCAGCATGAGCAGCGGAAGCGCCGCCGCCACCGCCCAGGTCACCACGACGCGCACCAGAACCGAGGAACTCCAGTGCATCGTCCAGCCGAGAATCCCGGCGACCAGCGGAACGGTCGGCCGGATCAGCCGGTCGACGATCAGGAAGGTGACGGCCGCCGTCTCGAACGCGCCGATCGTGAACAGCGCCGTCGTCACGCCGGGGTCGTTCTGCGGACTCAGATGCGCGAAGATCGCCGTCGCGACGACCACCCCGGGAAGCCACAGCGCGAGCGCGCGCATGCTGATCGCGATCGGCAGGCGCAGCAGACGCCGTGCCTCTGTCTCGGTGGGTCTTCGTCCGGCGTCGAGCCAGCCGAAATAACGCCTGCGGTCGCGCACCGCGAGAACGACGCCGGCCAGGAACCCCACCGCCGGATAGATGCCGACGAATACCAGGGTTCGCAGCCAGTCCGCGCCGAGCCTGCCGAGGAACCCGTTCAGCCACAGCTGGGTGACGATCACCGCGAGACCGCTGAGGTTGGCGGTGGTGACCACGACAGCCAGCCCACCCCGCGCTTTGAGCGCCCACAGGACGAATTTCGAGATCATCGGGTTCGCAGCCCGGCTAGCCGCGGTCTCGCCGCCCAGCACTGCGCGATCCGCTCCCCGTGCACCGACATCCCATGGGCGTCCATGGGGCGCGTGAGCCGGGAAGGCCCGGTACTACCGAGCGCCGCCCCGGTGCGGGGCGGGCTCATCACGACTGCCTGCTCCGGCAGGGCGATGCCGCGGAAGGCAGCGACGAGGAACACGAACGAGCAGCATATGTCCAGTGCGACCGGTACAGGCGGTTTCCCCGCGTTATTGCCGGAGCCGTCGCCGAGTCCGGCCGCCACCACCGCGACGAGCACCGGCAGCCTCGCGGACGCGCTTCGCCTCCCATCATCTGCCGTCCCATCGCGCCCCCGTTTCTTCCCCGCCGACTGTATCGGCTCAGCGCAGCACCACGAGCCAGACTGCCGCGTAGTGGGTCAGCGCGGCGAGGACCGTGGCCGCATGGAAGAACTCGTGGTGTCCGAAGACGGTCGGCCACGGGTTCGGCCATTTGGTCGCGTAGAGAATGGCGCCGCCGCTGTAGAACAGGCCGCCGATCAACAGCAGGATCAACGGCGCGATGCCGATCTGGCTGTTCAGTTGCCCGGCCACCGGCACGATGGCCCAGCCGAGCAGCAGATACAGCGGAACGCCGACCCAGCGAGGCGCGGTCGGCCAGAGCAGTTTCAGCGCCACTCCGGCCAGCGCCCCCGCCCAGACCACGGTCAGCAACGTCTGCCCCGTGCGTCCGGGCAGGCCGAGCAGGGCGAATGGCGTATAGCTGCCCGCGATGAACAGGAAGATCATCGAGTGGTCGGCCCGCTTCATCCGGATCCGGGAGCGTGCGGTCGGCCAGGTCACCCGGTGGTAGATCGCGCTGATGCCGAACAGTCCGCACACGGTGACCCCGTAGACCAGCGTCGACCATCCCGCGGTCGCCGAGACCGTGGCGGCCGTGGCGATGAGGATAACGGCCGCGATCGCCGCGATGCCGACGGCCCAGGTGTGGATCCAGCCGCGCATCCGTGGTTTGACGAGCGCCTCCGCGAGCGCTTCGCCCGCCGAGTGGGAGCCTGCTGTGACCAGTGCCGCGTCGGCGGCGCCGACCGATTCGGACACGAGTACCTCCTAGTAGACGCAGCCGGACGAGTCCGTCCGTAGCTCCACGCCGGGCCGAGCGAGGGGCGAGACAGCCGCCTAACTGAACCCGCCGGTAACCTACGGAAGCGTAAGTTTGAGCTCCCCGCTACTGTACCGGCGTATCGCGGTCGATGCCGAGATCGTGTCACCGAGGCGTAGGGTTGCCCGCGTGGAACTTCCGAGTCAGGTGCGGGGTCTGCCGTATCGCATCTACGAGGCCCGGCTGTCCAGGCAGCTGGGCGGCAAACAGCATCCCCGGCACGTCGCGGTGATGTGTGACGGCAATCGCCGCTGGGCGCGGGAGAACGGTTTCACCGACGTCACGCACGGACATCGGGTCGGGGCGCTGAAGATCGCCGAACTGGTCGGCTGGTGCGAGGCCGAGGGCATCGAGATGGTGACCGTCTACCTGCTGTCCACCGAGAACCTGCAGCGCGATCCGGACGAGCTGGAGACGCTGTTCGAGGTGATCACCGACGTGGTCGAGGAACTGTCCGCGCCGGAGCAGAACTGGAGCGTGCGCATCGTCGGCACGCTCGACGGCTTCCCCGAGCTCATCGCCAAACGGCTGCGTACCGCGGCCGAGCGCACCGAGGGACGGAATGGGGTGCACGTCAACGTCGCGGTCGGTTACGGCGGCAGGCAAGAGATCACCGACGCGGTGCGCTCGCTGGTCCGCCAGGAGATCGCCGCGGGGGAGACGGGCGAGGATCTGGTCCAGTCGATCACCGTGAACGCGATCGGCCAGCACCTCTACACTTCGGGCCAGCCGGATCCCGATCTGGTCATTCGAACCTCCGGCGAGCAGCGATTGTCCGGGTTCCTGCTCTGGCAGAGCGCATACTCGGAAATATGGTTCACCGAGGCGTACTGGCCGGAGTTCCGTCGCGTGGATTTCCTGCGGGCGCTGCGCGACTACGCCGCGCGCCATCGCCGCTTCGGCGTCTGAGTCGGCCCCGGCGCGGCGAATCTCCCGACCTGTTCGCGCGTCGCGCGGTGTCATGAGGGAGCGCGAATTCATCGGCTACGCGGAGTTCGGTAACCGCTTCTTGGAGTTCGCCGCCTCCGAAGAACGCATCTTGGGCGCGTTCGCTCAGCTGACCGGCGCGGCGTTCGATTTCGGCCCGATCGGGGTCGGCCCCGGGCGGTTGGCGAAAGTGACCGCGGAGGTCCAGCTCGGCAAGTCGCTGCTGCGCCGCCTCGGCGGCGAGCTGATCTCGTTCGAGCTGCTCATCCCGCTGGATCTCGATCTGCTGCTGGACTTGGCGGTGGATCGGCATCGGTTCCATGTCGACGGGACCGTTCACCTGCACTTGACGGTGCGCACCGCGACGCCGTTGCGGGTGGTGATCGACATTGCCGAGCCGCGACCGGTCGACGTGCGCGTCAATGTCGCCGCCGCCACCAGGCGCGGACAGGTGCTGCGCGTCCTCGCCAGCGTCGATCACGAGGTCAGGAGATTCGTCGCCCGCTACATCTCCGAGGAGATCCGCAGACCGGACATTGCCGCGGCTTGCGATATCGATGTCGCCCACCGCCTCGATGAAGCATGGAAACTGTAAGCGAAATCACAATTTGCGCAGCCGTAGCCGGTTGATGCTGTGGTCGGCGTCCTTGCGCAACACCAGGGTCGCGCGCGGCCGGGTGGGCAGAATGTTCTCCACCAGATTCGGGCGGTTGGTGTTGTTCCAGATCTCCTTCGCGGCGGCGGTCGCCTGCTCGTCGGTGAATCCGGAGTAGTGGTGGAAATGCGCGTTGGGATCGGCGAACGCGGTGTTGCGCAGTGTGAGAAAGCGCTGCACATACCAGTTCTCGATGTCCTCGATGCGCGCGTCGACGTAGATGGAGAAGTCGAACAGATCCGAGACCATCAGCCGGGGACCGGTCTGCAGCACGTTCAGGCCCTCCACGATCAGAATGTCGGGCTGCCGCACGCAGTGCAGCTTTCCGGGCACGATGTCGTAGGAGATGTGCGAGTACACCGGGGCGCAGACTTCCGCCGCACCGGATTTCACCTCGGTGACGAAGCGCAGCAGCTTGCGGCGGTCGTAGCTCTCCGGGAAGCCCTTGCGGTGCATGACGCCGCGCCGGGTGAGTTCCGCGGTGGGATAGAGGAATCCGTCGGTGGTGACCAGGTCGACGCGGGGGTGGTGATCCCAGCGCGCCAGCAGGGCTTGGAGCACGCGGGCAGTGGTCGACTTGCCGACCGCGACGCTGCCCGCGACACCGATCACGAACGGCACCTGCTGGTCCGGATGGGTTTCGCCGAGAAAGGTCGCGGTCGCGGCGAACAGGCGCTGGCGCGCGGCCACCTGCAGGTGGATGAGACGAGCGAGCGGGAGATAGACCTCCGCGACTTCCTCGAGATCGATCTGTTCCCCGAGGCCACGCAGGCCGATCAACTCTTCCTCGGTGAGTACCAGGGGAGTCGACCTACGCAGGGTTCGCCACTGTTTCCGGTCGAATTCCACGTATGGACTCGGCTCGCTCATCCGTGCCACTTACCCGACGCTCCACTTCGGCAAACACGCACAGTTACCGCGCGGATCCGGTGAGATTCGGTCTAGCTGTCGCCGCATAGCCGAATTCTGCTCTGTGTCGCGACGACGTGACGAGTGGGGTCCACTACCGGCTGGTAACGCAATGCCGTTGCTTGACCTGTCACACCTACTGAGCTGTTACGGGGTGTAATGCAATGACCTTGCTGGTGGTTCTGCGGGTTGTCCTGCGTGCTTGGCTTTTTTGGCGGAATGAGTACTTCGAGTC
>NZ_JADLQX010000086.1 GCF_015477605.1 Nocardia amamiensis | reverse complement strand
CCCGCCCAGATGGAGACCGCCGTGCGCTCGTTCTTCCACCGCGTCCAGAAGCTCCCCGGCCGCGCCCGCAGCTACTTCCAGGCCCCACACACCACTTACGCTTCAACCTTTTAGTTTCGGATCAATATGTGGTGGGTCGGCCGCAGCATTTCTTGTATTTGGTGGTGGAGCCGCACCAGCATGGCGTGTTACGTGCCGGTGGCCAGTTGATGGCGTGGCCTTCTGTGATGATCTCGTTGATGCAGGCCAGGCGGGTGTCGGAGTCGGTGGGGTCGCTGCCGGTGCGGGTGGTGTAGTCGAGGAGTTTGGCGACGGTCAGTGGCACCATGGTGATGCGGGCGATGCCGGATTCAGCCAATTCGCGGTTGGCTTTCTCTCGCTCGGCGATGATGGTGTCGGCGTCGACGGTTTCGACCAGCTGTGGCCAAGTTTCGTGGGCGTGGGGGATTTCCGGGCGAGGCCAGAACAGCACCCGCATTTCGCGTGGTGGTTTCGACGGGGTCGAAGTGCGGACGAACTCGTCGGCGCGTTGGGCCAGGGACTCGACCGAGGTGTCGAGGTCGTCGGAGGGCAGGCCCAGTGCTTGGCGGATGCGGCGTCGTCCGGCGATGATGTTGTTGGCGTAGCAGAGGAAGCCCAGTTCGTCGTCGCGTTCGGCCATCTCGTCGTCGGACAGGCGGGTCACGGCCATGTTGAACCAGGTCAGTGCCTGGGGCAGGTCACCACGTTCTTCCAGTAGTTCCGCGGCCATGTGATATGGCGCGGCGGAATCGATCCTGTCGCGTCGTAACGCGTCGAGCTGGGCCCAGGCGTCGGTATCACGGTCGAGGTCGAACAGGATCTCCGCCAGCGTCACCCGGGCGTTGCCGCCGTCCTCACCGCCGAGGTCGATCCCCTGGTGCAGCAGGTCGATGGCGCGGTCGTGGTCCGCGGCGTGCCACCATTGCACGGCGGCTTCGAGCAGGATCTCCCCGCGCTGGTCCGGGTAGCGGTCGAGGTCGGCTTCCAGTTCCGCGGCCAGCGTCGCGGGTCGAGTGGTCACCCGGGCACTGTAATCGCCGCGCCGCGGCGGCGGTAGTGGCCGACCCGGGCCCGGTGTTGATGGCGGCGACGCCACCTCGACCAATGCAGCCGGTCGATCACGGCGCAGGCTGGTTTCACGACCAGCACCGCGAATAGGTGTCGGATCTCATTGCGCGTGAACGGGATCCGATCCGAGGGGGCGGGCCCGAGTGCCTGCTCGGTGACGGCCAAGACGGTGAGGAAGGCGTGGGCGAGCATCGCTAGGAGAGTCCAGCGGTGCCAGGACCGCCAACCCCGGACTTGATGCTGGTCGAGCCCGGTCAGCGTCTTGGCGGTCTGGAAATTCTCCTCCGTCGACCAGCGCCGGCCGGCCACTTTCACCAGCGTGGCGAGGGTGACCGGCCCCGGGGCCCCGCACCGGTGGTAGGCCAGTTCCCCGGTGCGCTGGTTGCGACGGATCATCAACCAGCGACGTGCGGGCGCAGCGTCACAGGTGTCGGGGCCGATCTCGATCCAGGCCCAGTCGTAGACGCGAGGCCCCTTGACTCCATCACCAGCCGAGAGCGCCTGCCACGCCCGTTTCGGCAGTGTCGCAGCAAGGCCGTCGACGCGGACACGGCCGGTCGCGGTGGTGACGCGGTGATCGCAGCTGACCGCGAAAACATAACCAGTGCCGCGGGATTCGAGTTCTGCGCGCAGTTTCGGGTCACCACCGTAAACCTCGTCGCCGGTCACCCAGCGGGCGGGAACACCGGCGTCGAGCGCATCGATGATCAATTGTTTCGCCAGGACGGGTTTGGTGGCGAACCGCATACCGGCGGGCACACCGGCCTGCTCGCAGCGGTCCGGATCGGATGTCAACGACTTCGGCAGATACAGGGCGCGGTCAACGAATGCGTGCCCGGCGCGGGTGGCATAGGTGAGATACACCGCGACTTGGCTGTTTTCGATCCTGCCAGCCGTGCCGGTGTACTGGCGCTGCACCCCGACAGTGTGCACGCCTTTCTTGAGGTCGCCGGTTTCGTCTACCACGAGCGTCGCATCGGCATCACCCAGATGCTCGATCACATAGTCGCGCAGGTCATCTCGCAGACCATCATCGTCCACCACAGCCGCCGACAGCAGGTGCTGCCTTCGGCCCGGCCCTCGGTCACCGGCATGTTCTGCCAGTGTCCAGCAGTTCTTGTTCGGCAGCTCCGACACCATCCCGGCCAGCATCTTCACCGCCGTATGACGGGTCTCCGCCCGCGCGAACCGCGACCCGATACCCACACTCAGGTCCTCGAACGCCCGCCGCCACCGGCCACCGTCCACACCCTCACCAGCCGACACCACCAAACCCGTTGCACCACTCACAAACACGACATGATCACGCCACAGCCACCCACAGCCACCCGGACGATCAGACACACCATCCATCACGAAGTCGTACTGGAGTACTAACTCGGTGTCCACTCCCCGGGGTGAGCCCCAGTATGGGGGAAATCCCTACGAACTATTACTCGGCATGGCACCGGTTGCCGATCGGTTGCCCGTATGTGACCATTTTAAGCCTCTTGGTGGTGTTTCCGGTGACTAGCCGGGCGGCTAACCACCTTTCAGTCGCAACTGCGAGTAAGGATGATGATCAATGTCAGTCAATGCGAAAATCGTAGGACCCAGGGCTTTCTTTAAGCGCTTTTCCATCGCCATCGCCATCGCCATCGGCATCGTGGTTGCGATGCCCGCGGCCACGGTGCCGGCGCAGGCGGAGGTGCGTGTCGACATCTCCTTCCACTACGCAAACGACGGAACACAGAACAAATATGGGACGTTCGCGTGTGAGCCAAAGTTTGACGTGGAGGGAATCGCGGTCGAAGTCGTCTCGGAGGACGGCCTAGAGCCAGGGGACACCTGGGTCGGCACGGAACATAACAAAGTGTGTCTATATCCTCAACCAGACAACACGATCAAATACCGCGGAAGCCTGGTCATGGACCCGCTAACCATCACAGGCTGCGGCACCGGGACATTGGCCTACGAGTACAAAGGAACTCTCTCAGCGCCTGACCCGGTGACCGGTAATCGCACGGACAACGGCGCAGGGGATATCATTTCTGGCTCAGGCACGGGCGACCTTGAGGATATAAAGGGGCAGATCTCCTGGACCGGCACCGCCTCCCCTAACTTTACTGGAGTAGGTTATGGCACAGGGGCTGTGAAATGCTGACCTCGCCCCCATCTGCATGATCGAGTTAGATGGTCGTCATTCTGCGGCAAATATCGTGAGCTGAGGAGCATAAAAGGATATGCCCCGGCTCTGATAACCAGGCTGAACTCGCAGGGTCCTCCGGGTCGTGATCTTGGTGGCTGGCATATGCCGGACGTATGAGGTCACGGCCATTTCAAAGTCGCTGACGGGTGAGGTTCGTGCTGGTCGGCGGTTGAGGAGCATCCGCGAGAAAAGTGGCGCTAACAGGTCGCGCAGATTGGGGGTTGATACCCGGGTGTGAGTGGGGGCAGGCACGGCCCCAGTGATCATGAAAGTGCTTACGTCTCTTGATCACTGGAGGTCCGTGCCTGCCCTGCCATCATGGCTCATCGACCCCTTGTGGGACAAGTTTGCCGCTGTGTTGCCCGAGCGTCCCGTCTTCGATCCTGGTCATCCGCTGGGCTGTCACCGCCGCCGCATCGACGACCGGATTGTGTTCGGCAAATTGATCCAGGTGCTGCGGTTCGGTTGCGCCTACGAAGCAATTGCCGACACCACCTGCTCGGCGAGCACGATCCGCAACCCCGCGACGAATGGATCACCGCGGGTGCGTTCGCGCAGCTCAAGACGATCGCGCTGGACGCCTACGACCGCATCGTCGGGCTGGTCCTCGACGACATCGCCGTCGACGGCTGCATCACCAAAGCACCCGGCGGCGGGGAATGCGCCGGACCATCTCCGGTCGACCGCCGCAAGCAGGGCATGAAACGGTCGCTGCTGGTCGAGGCCTCCGGCATCCCGCTCGGGCGGGTCCTGGCCGGCGCGAACCGCCACGACTCCCCGCTGCTGTCTCCTACCGTCGATCGCCTCGACGACCTCGGGCCACTGCCCGAGACGATCACTGTGCACCTGGACTCCGGCTACGACTCGGGCAAGACACGGGACCGGCTGCCCGGGCGCGGCCTGCACGGGCAGATCGCAACCAAGGGTGAGAAAGCGCCGATCAGGCCAGCGAGCGCTGGCATGTGGAGAGAACGAATTCCTGGCACAACGCTTTCAACAGGCTGCAACGTTGCTATGAACGCCGCGAACGCGTCATCGACGCCTGGTTCGACCTCGCCGACGCCATCATCATCGTCCGCGCCCCCCATCCGCCGTGCCTGGACCACCCACCGGGGGTTCGGGACTGGTGATGAGATCGCGTATTCAACTGTCGTGTGTTGTCGGAGGAGTCCAACCGGTGGGTGACCGGAACCTAGGGGTGGTGACGTAGCGGCTCCAGACCACTGCTGCCTCGGCGGCGAGTTTCGTCGTGGTGACGTGGTGATAGCCGAGCGCGTCGGCGACGACGGGGGCGGGCATCTGCTGGACGTGCTGTCGCATGGCCGATGTCCGGCCTGGGACGTTGAGGACGCCGAGCGCCTTCAGCAGTCCGCCCAGGGTTTCGGGGTGCATCGGTTGCCCGGCCCGCCGTCCGGGGAACAGCCAGCGCGATTCGCGGTTGGTGGCGGTGTTCATGTTGGTGCGGCTGTCGATCCAGGCCAGCAGGATATCGGCAACCGGTTCCGGGACCGGCGAGGCGGGTTCGCCCAGGCGCAAGAGCACGTGATCGCCGTCGTGGATGACGTCGTCGATGGTGAGCCGGACGACGCGGGTGAGCGGTTGAGCGTAGAGCAACACGATCGCGGCCGCCGCGCGTGAGCGTAATGGCTGGTCGGAGGAGTGCGCCCGAGCAGTTCGATGCGCTCCTCGGGTGGCATGGGTGGTCTTCGATTCGGTGCTATCGGCGGCAGGAAGAATTGCCCCGTGAGCTGGTTGTTCATGCACCACAACAGAAAAGTTCGCAGGCAGCCTCGGCGGTGGGGGCCGTTCTGGCGTGCCATGCGTCGATGTCGGATTGGCTGCTGGCAGCGAGCGTGACGCCTTGTCCTGCAAGCCATTCCAGGAACAGTGTGGCTTGTTTGACTTGGTCGTGGGTGTGGCGTCGAGCCGGTGGGGTGAGAGGTTTTCGTTCGGCTTTGGCCCGCAGGCGGGGCAGCAGGTGCCAGGTCGCGTAGCGACGGATGATTTGGGTGTGATCCGGGTCGGTGATGGTCGCGAGGTGGCCGGGCAGCCAGCGCACGAATCCGCAGATCTGTTTGTCGACGACGGGCAGAACACCGCAGGCCATGAGCAGTTCCCGCAGATGTGCCGCGGCCCGCCAAGGTTCGAGAGCATGGAACGCCTCGTGGGTCAGCTCGATTTGCCCGCGTCCGAGTTCGCGCAGCAGGTCCGCTGGGGTTCGGTCCTTCCCCTTGCGAGGGTAAAGCCAGGTCAGGCCCGACAACGGGTTGTTCATCGCGAGCAACCGATCGGCCAGAGGAACGAGCTCGGGCCTGATCCGGCCGGTGCCGTCGTCGAGCAGTTCATTGAGCTTGTCGGTGAATGTGCAACGGGTGCAAACCTGCGTTCCGCGTAATTCGGAGCGGATAGAGCCCAGATTTATGCCCTGACCTGCCCAGACATGGAGAAACGCGCCTGGGGACCGTGTCTCTAGGCGTGCAGATACTCGCAGGTCAGGGCGCCGGGG
>NZ_JADLQX010000085.1 GCF_015477605.1 Nocardia amamiensis | reverse complement strand
TGTGCGGCGCAATGTCGCCGATCAACTACGAGACCCATATGGCCGCCGTCCGTGCGGCCTCAACTGCAGCCCTGTCACGAGACGAGGCCGCATAAGGGAGCCTCCACACTTCGAGGGGATTGACAGGCGCGAGCGAAGAAAGGGGCGACATGACAGGTCCAGATCAGTCCTACGGCTGAGCGGACGTACATGGTCGTGTGATACACAGCAATCGATCCGGATTTACCGTTCTACTCTTCGCGGCCGCGCCGGATCCGCTGTAGATCGAGTCGGCTCAACATCGCGATCAGGCAACTCACTGTGTGGTTTCGGTTCGGCTGTGGTCTCATCGGTCTGGAGATTGGGCGCCGGGGCTGCGCTATCGGGGGCAAACACCCGGGGCGCGCTAGCTGCGCGCTTGGGCATCTTTGACCATGGAGTCTGTATATGTTCATGCTCGACGACCGAGCTGGCGACCGGTCGCTCGCTGTTCTCGAGCGTAGCCCGCTTTGCGGCGGTCCTCGATTTCCCACCGGCCTGCTTGGAACGCGTCCAAGGAGTGGAGGATGGCGTGCCAGGTCCAGCGCCTTGTGAGGTATTTGAAAGTCCAGGGCCATCGGTGGCACCGCTGCTCTCGTTCCGGATGCTGCCCACCGCCCGTGTGTTCGCGTCCGGACTCACGGCCTGCCCAGGTCTGACAGTATCCGCTGCGGCAAGCGGGCGTTCGCCGGAACTATGGTGAGGTTCGCCGGCGTCGACATTGTCGACCGCTCCGTTCGCCGATCCGGCTACCGGCATGGCGACAGGGCGATCTGGCGCGGCATCGCCCGACGTTGCAAGCATGCCTTTTTCGATGCCGAATACACTCGCTGCCGACGGGTCAAGACCCGGACTCGCTAAGAGTGCTCGGCTGACATCGCCGCGTTCCATGGGTGACTGTGCGGACGTTTTCGCACCATCCTGTGCGGGGAAGTTTCGGTACTCCGGCGTTATGGACATTTCTGATCCACTTCTGCCTGGATCAAATGGAACTGAATCTGCCATCCGCGACCCGCGGATCGTCTGCGGCGCGCCGGTCAGCTCGTGCAGGGCAGGCGAAGTTTCTCGAGCCGCACCTGGGTTCGACGCTCCGCTTGGCGTGATCGAAGTAGACCCTGGAGCTGCTGCGACAAGGGCGTCGGGCCCGCCGGACGTGCTGAAGTCCAACGCCTTCACATTGTCGGCGAAGGTCGCGGCATGCTCAAGGATTTTGTCGGCGTGATCGTCGAGGACCTTGGCATATCGCAGCACTTCGTCGGGTTCGATGTACAGTGGTAGCGGCGACGAGCTATCGGACGTCGGCGTATCGAGAAGGTTGCTGGCGGCGGCGAATACGGCACCGTTGATCATGCGTTCGATAGTGTGCCCGAGCGGCTCGATAGCCTTTCCGATCACCTCAGCGGCTACATATGAGATCAGCATTTCCTCCATCGCGGTGACCAGCCTGCTCGCGGCTGCCCGCACGGCGGCTGCGAACGCCGCCGAGGCACCCGCGGTAGCTGCCGTGGCTGCCATCAGAGCCGCATAACTTGCGGCCAAGGCCGCAAGTTCGGCAAGCACGGCGACCTTCACTACTGTGATCACTTCCGCCGCAATCTCCAACGCATTTGCCACCACGAGACATGACTGATCCAGGCTCTCCATATGTGTCGAGCTCATCCGAGCCCATGACGCCACGAGCGCCTCATATGAAATTCCAGAGTAGACCGAACCCATCTCCGTGATCACCCCCGTAGCCGATTCATGAGTCGCCCGAACATTCGTGGCGAACTCCCGCACCTGCCGACCCAGCTCGCGTACCTGATCCTCGTCGATATCTGGATATGGAACACCGATAAAATTCAGAAAAAGCGCCACTTCGTGCGGAATCTCAATGCCCAATTTCGTAACTCCCAAAGTGCGCAGACGCCCTCGGCCGTCGCTCTGTGCAGCTGTTCGAAGATGCCGGAGAAGCAATTGCTGTGGACCGAATTCTTGCGCACTTCCGGCCATCGGAAACGCGCTTTCATCTCGAGAAACCCTTGGTATAGCAACGTCTATACGACTGTTTTCGGGGTATCGGACTGGCCCGTCCGGAAATGACTGATGGGAGCCGACCAGTACTACTTCTGATCTATACGCTCATCTGTCGAGCGGAAGATTGGTGCCGAGAACCTGCCGCAGCCCTCACAGTTCGTGATCGATGATTGGGATACGGATCCCGCGCGCGGACGCTACACGTGGCATTTTTGTCGTATGCGCCGGCCGCAGAGTGGCGTCGGGCTGTGAGCGTCTCGAGAAAGAGGGCCTGGTTGCCGACCCAAGTCGGCGCGTCAGCAGTCGGTAACCGGGTTCGCGGTCTCTCGAGTACTAGTTCCGCGTCGGGTTGGCCCCGCCGCCCCCTCCGAGGGATCGCTGGCCGCGCCGAAGCCTGGGCCATACTCGCCGCCGCGTCGAGCTTGTCGCCCGCTACCGCATTATCGCTGAGGCGGCGATCGCCCACCTTGACAAGCTCTCCGGAGGCGGCAGTAGCTCGGAAGCTGACCGACGCTCAGGTACTCGAAGAGATCCGCGGCAGAGCTCGTTTGGGCAGCCCACCGGGATCGAATGCCCTCGACGTATCCGCGCTGATTCCCCACCAAGCTGGCGCGAAAGCCTCCGTGCTGCAGCGGCACGTCAAGGACCGGCGACTTGCTCCGGCCGGTCCGATCCAAGCCCTGGCATTGCTGCGAGCATCGCCCGGCGCGCGAAGCCGCTTCGATGCCCGCCGGGCCACCGGCGGGTGTGTCTACAAAGCCTGTCGGCACCTGTTCAACGTTCTGCGACACTTCGCTCCGCGTGGTAACGCAGCACGTGGACTGTGGCGGTGAACTCGATAGCAAGACGTGACTCGGGCATGACGACTACACCTGCTCACACCACTGCGCTGAGGACCCGCATGATGGGAGGAGCGACGATCGCCACGTGCCGACCGCAGAAAATTTCGTGCCAGTCTGTCCAAATCGCACGGCATCACATGTTCTGAAGCCCCGCACGTCTGCTTCTACTTGCAGTGGCTGCCGATGCGGCCCATCAGGGCGGCTTGCGCATGCGAAACACCGCCGCGATACGCCTCGACGCCCTCGGAGGGTGCTTGTCATTTGCCGAGCCTCCCACTACTGTCAACCGGTTCGCTATGGGGGAAACGCCTACAGCTGTAGAAGTCTCATGCTGCCACTGCACTCAGGTGAATGGGCGGGATCAAACCTTCGAAACCTGTGGATGACCGGGAGGGAGTACCTTCCCGGATGACCAGATTTCGAAGGTTTGATCACGTCCGGCGCGTCAACGCCGGCGGGAAGGTACGTCCCATGCTCAAGTTAGTTCACGACGCCCACGCAGCCAATCAGCATGGCGTGGCGGGTGCGTCGTTGATCGATGAGATCGTCCGTGACGGGGCGCGGCCCGATATACGCGGTGACCTCGGCCTCCAACGCCGCCGCGAGCATCCGAGCGTTTCCGGGGCGAGGTCGATGAGGACAGTCGGCGGCTGGTGGTGCGCAATGGCTATCGCGAGGAGCGGACCGTGCTGACCGCCGCCGGGGCGGTCACGGTGAAGGCCCCGCGGGTCAACGACAAGCGGATCGACTCGGGAATCGGTGAGCAGCAGCGGCTCTCCTCGGCAATTCTTCCCGCGTGGGCGCGCAAGTCGTGGCAGGTCACCGAGGTGCTGCCGCTGTTGTACCTGCACGGGCTGTCTACCGGCGACTTCGTGCCCGCGGTGGAGCAGTTCCTCGGTTCCGGCGCGGGGTTGTCGGCTTCGGTGGTCACCCGGCTGACCGGCCAGTGGCATGCCGAGGCGAAACTCTTTGCTGCCCGCAATCTCTCAGCGGTCGACTACGTGCATGTGTGGGTTGACGGCATCCACCTGAAAGTGCGCCTCGAACAGGAGAAGTTGTGCCTGCTGGTGATGATCGGGGTCCGCGCCGACGGCCGCAAGGAGCTTGTGGCGCTGACCGATGGGTTTCGGGAGTCGCACGAGTCGTGGGCGGATCTGCTGCGTGATTGCCGCCGTCGCGGTATGCGGGCGCCGGTACTTGTCGTGGGTGACGGGGCGCTTGGGTTCTGGAAGGCGGTGCGGGAAGTGTTCCCGGAGACTCGGGCGAAGCGCTGTTGGTGGCACAAGCATGCGAATGTGCTGGCCGCACTGCCGAAGTCGGCGCATCCCGGGGCGATTGCAGCGATGCGCGAGATCTACAATGCCGAGTACATCGACCGTGCGTAGGTGGCGATCAAGGCGTTCGAGATCGACTATGGGGCAAAGTATCCTAAGGCTGTCGCGAAGCTCGGCTTCGATACCGATGTGCTGCTGGAGTTCTACACGTATCCGGCCGAACACTGGATCCACTTGCACACAACCAACCCCATCGAGCCCACCTTTGCCACCGTCAGGTTGCGAACCAAGGTTACCAAGGGGCCAGGCTCGCGCGCGGCCGGGATCGCCATGGCCTACAAGCTGATCGAGGCTGCCCCAGCCCGTTGGCGTGCGGTCAATGGCCCACAGATGGTTGCCCTCGTCCGCACCGGCGCCATCTTTCATAAGGGCAAACTGCTGGAACGTCCCGCCGACATCGCCCCATCCCCGTCGGCCGAGACAAATGAAACCGCGGTCGCCTAACCAGAATTCCCCACAGCGAAATCGGGCCGTGTCAACGAAATCGAGTTGTCATTGAAAAACAAACCCATCCCGCTACTCAAACAAATCCAAACTGCTCTGACCAATATGTTGACTCGGGGAGCGAAGGCTGACGCCGAATCCGTCAAGGGTCTCAGCGCGGCAGTCAAACAGACAAAGATAAAGATCGAAGAAGAAGCCGATATTCGGGCCGCGGACATGATCACCAAGACAACAGGGCCTGGGGCGGCGCGACCGACGCTCCCTGCCGGTGCGCCTTCTCGGTCCGCGATCGCTGATATCCCCAATCGACTGCCGTCTGAATATCTCGACACGCGCCTGGACGAAATCGGGCCCGCAACCGTCGGCCCCGTGCACACCACCGACGGCCCCGGGATCGCCCGTGCGCAGGTGCTGGCATCACGCGTCGCCTACCATGATCTCCCGGGAGCTGCAGAGCACGTCGACAACTTCCTGCTGGGAGATCTGGGGCCGCGGAAGATCGCGGACTGGTCCCGACTGGCCACCTCAGGCGAGCCGGGACTGTTGGTGGCGCGCACCGCCGACAATACGGTCGCGGGATTCATCTGGGTCTCGACACGCGACGACGGTGCCGGAGTGGTGAATGCTTGGTACGTGCATCCGAATTGGCATGGCACCGGAGTCGGCCGAGACCTGATGCAAGCGGCGCTCAACCGGCTGGGAAACGTCGATGTATACACCCAAACGACCGTGGGCACCACAGCGATCGAACGCTATCAGAAGTACGGATTCGAAATATTCGGCGAGTTGGCAGATACGCCGCCCCGGCTACGAGACGCCGGGCTGTACGCGCCCCAGGTCGCATTGAAACGCACCTCAGGAGCGGCCGACCAGTAACGCCCGCGGATCTGCCAACTCTCCTCCATCCACAAGTTTTGACAAGGGACTGCTGCACGGATAGGTGACAACTGATTTGGCTTGCTTTCAGGCGAGCTGGAAGGATGTCGCTGTGCCCAAGCCCTACCCCCGTGAGTTCCGTGACGATGTCGTCCGGGTGGCTCGCAATCGTGATGCCGGGGTGACGCTAGCCTCAATACCAGTGACTTAAGGTTTGTGGGCTGGTAGGGTCTGTGCCCGGGAGGTGTGCATGCCGCGGCCTGGGCAGGTCAAGTCGGAGACGGATGAACGGTTGTCTGATCGCATCGCGGTCGGGTTGTT
>NZ_JADLQX010000084.1 GCF_015477605.1 Nocardia amamiensis | reverse complement strand
AGGACGCCGCGATCGGCGCCTACATCCGCTGGTACAACCAGCACGCCCAACCCAAGCGCGAGTTCGCCGTCAACTCCAAGATCCGGCGACCCGATTACCTACCCAAGGTTGCTTGACGAGGCACTAGCTGGACGCGGCCGACGGCGGCGTGGACGGCGGACAGGTGATAGGGCAGGCCGTATCCGTCGACGCGGTAGTCGGTGGTGCGGATGCGGGCCAGCTGGTTGGCGCGGATGCCCAGCGTGCGCATGGTGCGCAGGCGCTCGGCTTCGCGGCGGTTTCGGGCCACGATCGCCCCGCCCTCGAGGCAGGTGAGGTTCTTGATCGGGCCGAACGAGAAGCAGGTGAGCTGGCCGGTCGCGCCGACGCGGCGGCCGTCGTGATGGCGGGAGCCGAAGGCGTGGGCGGCGTCTTCGATTACGGCGATCTCCCGGTCGGCCAGCCGCAGTTCGGTCAGGTCGACCGCGCGGCCGCCGTAGAACACCGGCAGCACCGCGCGGGTATGGGCGGTGATCGCGGCCTCGACGGCTTCACCGGTGACGCACTGGGTGGCGGGGTCGATGTCGGCGAAGCGTGGCACGCCGCCGGCTGCGCGGATGGCGTGGATGGTGGCGCAGAACGTCTGGGAGGGGACCACGACTTCGTCTCCGCGCCCGATCCCGACCGCCATCAACGCCATGTGCAGGCCGGCGGTGCCGCGATGGACGGTGACGACGTCGGCGACGCCGAGGTAGTCGGCCAGTTCCTGCTCGAAGGCCTCGGTTTCGGTGTTGTGCCCGTACTGCCCGGCGGCCAGCGCGCCGGTGAGGGCATCGGTTTCGGGACCGTGCAGGTACGGGGCGGCGTTGCGGGCGACCGCCGGGGTATCAGTGGGTGCGAGCATCACGGTCTCCTGTGGTGGTGACGGCGAGGGTGTCGACGTATTTGGTGAGGGTGACCCCGGCGCGGTAGGCGAGCCGGTCGTAGTCGATCGGTCCCCCGAGCAGGGCAGCGAGGTATTGGCCGGTCAGGTCGGCGCCAGCGGCTTCGGCAGCCAGGAACGCACCGGCAGGACGGGCGTTGACCTCAGTGATCTGCGGCCCGGTATAGGTGGCGAATCCCTGTACGCAACACCACCCGCGGATCCCGACCGCGGCCAGGGTGGCGCGCACCAGCGTGTCGATGTCGGGGTCGGTGAAGGTGCGGGTCACGATCGACAGCCCGCCCTTGGTCAGCAGCCGCCACCGCAGCACGACACCGGCGCGGCCGTCCTCGCCGACGAGACAGTCCGCGGTGAATTCGGTGCCGGAGAGCCGGGTTTGCACGATCGGGTCCACGATCAGCAGGCACGCCGCGCGCGCCCGCTCCCGGCCTCGGCATTCCAGGACTCCGCGCGAGCCTTGGCCCGTGCGGGGTTTGACGACGAACTCCCCGTCGGCGGGCGCGTCGTCGAGTTGTTCGGGCAGCCACGTCGCCGGGTGCGCGACAGCCGCTTCTGCGAGCGCCTGGGCGAAGACGGCCTTGTCCCGGCAGGCGGCGGCCGCGCGATGCGTCGGCAGCCAGGTCCGTGCGCCCACCGCGCCAAGTTCATCGGCGAGACCGATCAGGGCGGGCAGCTCGGATTCCACGGTCGGGGCCACCGCGTCGACGGCCTCGGTGTCGCACAGCTTCACCAGCGCTTCCCCGTAGCGGGGATCGGTTACGTGGGGGCACAACCGCGGTTCGATCCCGTCCAGCAGCAGCCCGTTCGCCAGGGGGTCGGCGTCGACGCCGATCACCGCAGCGCCGAGCTGGTACATACGCCGGGCGAGGTCGAAACCGGGCTGGCCACCGACACCGGTGACCAACACCCGCGCCCCGGTCACCACCGAACCCCCGCGGCGGTGCGGGCGGCCAGCATCGGCGCCCACATGTCGGCGTTGGCGCGGTACCAGGTGATGGTCTCGGCCAGCCCGTCTGCGATGCTGCGCCGAGGCCGGTACCCCAGCCCGGCGATCTTGTCCCAGGTCATCGCGTAGCGGCGGTCGTTGCAGCGGCGATCGGGCACCCGGATCACGCGATCCCAGTCCGCTCCCATCGCAGCCAGGATCAGCCCGGTGAGCGCCTCGTTGGTCAGATCCGTGCCGCCGCCGAGGTTGTAGACCTGCCCCGCGACGCCGTGGCGGCGCACCAGGTCCAGGCCCGCGCAGTTGTCGGCGACGTGCAACCAGTTCCGCACATGCTGGCCGTCGCCGTGCAACACGATCTTGGCGCCGTACAGCAACGCGGTGACGTGCGCCGGGATGATCTTCTCCGGGTGCTGGTGCGGACCGTAGTTGTTCGACGAGCGGGTCACACACACCGGCACACCGTGAGTCCGGTGGTAGGACAACGCGATCAGGTCCGCGGCGGCCTTGCTAGCCGCGTACGGCACCGTCGGCGCCAGCGGCGCGTCCTCACCCGCGGCGCCGTCGAGCACCGGCCCGTACACCTCGTCGGTGGACACGTGCACCACCTTGGCGATCCCGTGCCGGAGCGCGGCATCGAGAATCGTCTGGGTGCAGGCCACGTTCGTGGCGATGAACCGGGCCGCTTGGGCGAAAGAGTGATCGACGTGCGACTCCGCGGCCAGGTGGACGATTTCGTCATGCCCGGCGACCAACTCGTCCACCAGGTCGGTGTCACCGATATCCCCGGTGACCAGACGAAGCCGCGGCGAGAGCATCGCGGCACCAAGGTTTTCCGCGTGCCCGGCGTAGGTGAGTGCGTCGAGCACGGTGACCTGCTCGACGTCGTCGTGGTCGAGTAGATGCCGGACGTAGTGCGAGCCGATGAACCCCGCACCCCCCGTCACCAGAATCCTGCTCATGGTGTGCCTCCCCGAACTCGATCGGCCTGGCGAACTCTCCCGGATCAGTCAGCCGGGAAAGTTCGAGTTGGGACATTGGTGTTTCATTTCCCCACGGATGCAGGGGGTTTCGGCAGTGTGGGCGCATACTCACGGGGTACTCACGCACACGCACACCCCGGCGAACAGGAGCACCGCGACAGTGACCCCGGCCGATACCTCGCCCGCCGACGATGCCGCGGCGCAGGTCAACGTCTTCGCAGTCGAGCTGCGCCGCTGGCGCGATGTCCGCGGCCTGTCGCGTCGGGCGCTGGCCGTCAAACTGGGCTACAGCCGCCCGTATGTGTCCAAGATTGAATCCGGCACCGAGAAACCGTCCCGGGAATTCGCCGCCTGCGCCGAATCGACCCTGCAAGCCGGCGGGGCACTACGCGCCGCCTTCGCCGAGTTCAACGCCACCCGCCCCACCACCGCCCGCACAGCCCCCATCGCCGACCCCGCCGACACGGCCGGATCGCTGGTGGTCGACCACGACGACGCGAGCCTGTCCTTCGACGGACACACCTACCGGCTCCGGCAACGGCGCCGCCTGATCAACGGCGGCGGCGAACCGATCACCCGCTACCTGATCCGGATCTCCGTCGATCGCTATCCCGGCGACCCCGAACGATCCAACCAGCTCTACCAGGAACACCCACTGACCTGGGACGAGATCGACCTGCATGCCTGGCACGGTGGACACCGCGCCGAGCCCATGGCCTGGACCGCCCACCACGACCGCGATGCGTTCAAGGAAGTGTGGCTCGAGTTCAGCGAACTCGGCGGTGGCCGCCATTTCCCGCTCTACCCCGGCCAGGCGTGCTGGATCGAATACGAGTACACCGTCTCAGCGACCCACTGGGGCAACTGGTTTCAGCGCGCTGTCCGCCTGCCCACCAACCGGCTGTCGGTGCGGTTGGACTTCCCCGCCGCACTGGAACCCTCGGTCTGGGGCCTGCAGACCTCGATGGCGGCCGAAGGCCAACCGTTCCCCACGCCCATCACCCACCAGGCCGAGCAGGACCGCCACATCTACGCCTGGTCCACCGACGATCCGCCCCTGCACGCCCGCTACCGCCTCGAATGGGACTTCCGCGGCCGCAACGACGACGAACGCACCCCACCGAGCAAGGTCATGGCGGGCCTCGGCATCGCGCAGGAAGGTGACGAGATCCTGCGCCAGATCGCGCGCCCATTCGATCTGCCGACCGAAGCCGAAGACGCCCGCCGTGTCGTCGCCGAACTGCATTCGGCCGCCGAACGTGTAGCCCAGGCACACGTGTTCGGTAAAGGGATGGGGATCGCCGCACCCCAGATCGGAATCAGCCGTGCCGCCGCGATCGTGCGTACCCCAACCGGTGACACTATCACCCTGTTCAACCCCCGCATCGTCGAAACCAGCGGTGAAGACGAGCAATACGAAGGGTGCTTGAGCTTCTTCGACCTGCGCGGGCGGGTACCACGACCACTGACGATCCACGTCGAACACACCGACATCGACGGCACCACCCGGATCACCGTGTTCGATCGCGGTCTCGCGCGCCTGGTCGCCCACGAGGTCGACCACCTACACGGACAGCTCTACCTCGACCACATGAAACCCGGCGTCGAGCCCATCTCCGTCGAGCAGTACCGAGGAACCGGCACGAACTGGACCTACTGAGATGAACGTTGTGCTGGTGCGACACGCGCACCCGATCTTTCCCACTCCGGTAGGCCCGGATGAGTTCTGTCGGGCGTTGGTCGAGCGGGGCCATGCGCAGGCCCAGCAGTTGGTCGAGACGCTCAGCCGCCCCCGGCCGGCCCTGATCGCGTCCAGTCCGTATCTGCGCGCCAGGCAGACCGTCGAGCCGCTGGCCCGTGCGTTGGGGATGGCCGTAGCAGAGATACCGGAACTGCGGGAATGGGACTCAGGGCTGGCACCGACACCGGACTGGGAGCGCCACTACGCACACAGCTGGGCACACCCGTCTTGGGCCCGCGGCGACGGGGAAAGCCTCGACCAACTCACCCGCCGCGCAGTAGCAATCATCGACAGCCTGACCCGCCAGCACTCCGGCGCCACCGTGCTGATCAGCAGCCACGGCACGTTCATCTGTCGCGCACTGCTCGGATTCGGAGTCGCCGGGGTCGACTGGGCGTTCAGCCGCGCGATGCCGATGCCCGCGGTCTACCGGATCAGTCTCCGGTACAGCCGAATCCATGCAGCGGGGCCCGGCCTTGCCCGGGACGAACCACCCAGCTCGACCTCGGCACAGGAAAGCGCACCACAGGCCACGTGGCGACGGGGAATGCGCTGCCACGGGTACTGGCCGTTCATGGTGGTCGCACTGCGTGAGACAGGCGACGCGACCGGTAGCTTTGGCGCGAATGTAGGGGAGTGGTCGTGGGATACGCGATCATGGCGTACGCGGTCCGGATCGAAATCCTGCGAGCCCCCGCTACGTTCACCTCGGATCCACCTGGGTTCTTCGACTGGATGGCCGAGGTGCATTCGCCCACGATCGACTCAGCGGACCGGCGCACCGCCTTACGGAAGCTGTTCTTCAGCGAGCCGCATTCAGGCACCGACGGTGCGCACTACGGATACGCGCTGAAGGTGCTCTGCGAGCGGTTCGGCGGCAAGCTGAGCAACAGGTACCGGTATCCGGTCGGCTCGGACGGCTTCGACATGATCGGCGAGCAACTGACGCAGCTGGGGGTACAGCTCGATCCTGCCGCTGATCTCGCGTTCGCCGGTGGGTGACAACTAGGCCGCGGAATGAGGTTGCGGTCTCGTCGTAGCCGCCTCGTGGCGATCGTAGTGACGCCGGTGTGCAGTTCTACGCACCGGTCGATCTCATGCTCTCCGCGTATGAGGAGCTGGCGGATCGGGTTTTGCGCTGGACCTTCGCCCTGCGTTCCGCGTAATTCGGAGCGGATAGAGCCCAGATTTATGCCCTGACCTGCCCAGACATGGAGAAACGCGCCTGGGGACCGTGTCTCTAGGCGTGCAGATACTCGCAGGTCAGGGCGCCGGGG
>NZ_JADLQX010000083.1 GCF_015477605.1 Nocardia amamiensis | reverse complement strand
TCTCACTGAAAATGCCTCTCGATTCCTGCATGATCCTGGCCTCGACAACCACGATCATCCCAGGTCGAAAGGCATTTTCCCTATCTCACACACCGACTGTGACCAGCACCCCATCCACGGATCCAGGCTTAGTGGCCTCGTCGTACTTCGCTGGCATGATCTGCCCATCCTCTCAAGAAAAGAGGTGAGCACGAGACCCGGGGCGATTCAGTGACAGGTCAAGCAACGGCATTGAGTTCCGGGAGGGTAGTGGCAGACCATGATCTCCAAGCCGCTGTCGATGGCGAAGGCGTGCAGGTACTTCTTCCATGTCCAGCGGCGGGGGTCGTTGGAGCCACCGGCGTCCGCGGTGATCAGCAGCCGGGTCGCGTCCGGGTGCTGCTGCCGTCCGCAGTGCCGCCACCAGCGGCGGATGGATTCCACTGCGAATTCGGCAGTGTCGTGGTCGGTTCCGACGTTGACCCAGCCGGTGTTGGTGGCGATGTCATAGATCCCGTAGGGGATGGCCACCGGATGATCGTCGGTCACGAAGGTGTGGCAGTCCACCTTGACCGGGCTCTTGCCCGGGAGCCAGGTGCGTCCGGGACGGTCGCGGTTGCCGATCCACTCCTTGGCTTTGGTATCGACGCTGATGACCGGCTGCCCGGCGTCCAGGAAGGTGGTAGCGGTGGCGTTGATGTGTGCGAACTGCGCGTCGCGGTCCGGGTGGCAGACGCCTTCGCTGGTCTTGGCGGTGCCTTGCAGACGGTATCCCTGTGCGTGCAGCAGGTGCCCGATGGTCGTGGCGCCAACCGGGTGGCCCTGGTCGGTCAGCGCCGCGGCCAAGGTGCGTAGCGACAGTGTGGTCCAGCGCAGCGGAGAAACCGGATCGCCGCGGGTGTGCGGCTCGATCAGCGCCTCCAGCGCCGGCAGCAGGCCGGTGTCGGTCACCACCAGGGGCTTGCGACCCGCGCCAGGAGCCCGGATGCGCTGGGTCGGTGCGGTAGTCGCGGTCAGTTCGGAGATACCGCGCGTGACGGTGGCAGTGCTGGCGCCGGAGGCGGCGGCCACCACGGTAATCCCGCCGTGGCCCATCGCAATCGCCTCGCTGGCCAGGTAGACCGGCGACGGCGTTCATCCAGATGCGGCAGGAGCCGTTCGAACTCGACCCGCAACTCGGCAGCGGATAGACAATCTCGCGGACGACACATACCCAAGTTTCCCGCCGCCACCCGGCACGTCGACCCAAAGATCAACTCCAACAGTATTTTACGGACAAGCCCCCGAAGCTAGCGCCACTTTTCTCGCGGATGCTCCTCAAGCGCCGACCAGCACGAACCTCACCCGTCAGCGACTTTGAAATGGCCGTGGATGCGTTCACCCCGCGGCCACGCCGACTGTCACACTCCTGTGACCTGCACCGGCGTCAACCGAGATCGACTTTGAAATGGCCGTGACCTCATACCTCCGGCATATGCCAGCCACCAAGATCACGACCCGGAGGACCCTGCGAGTTCAGCCTGGTTATCAGAGCCGGGGCATATCCTTTTATCCTCAGCTCACGATATTTGCCGCAGAATGACGACCATCTAACTCGATGATGCAGATGGGGGGCGAGGTCAGCATTTCACAGCCCCTGTGCCGTAACCTACTCCAGTAAAGTTAGGGGAGGCGGTGCCGGTCCAGGAGATCTGCCCCTTTATATCCTCAAGGTCGCCCGTGCCTGAGCCAGAAATGATATCCCCTGCGCCGTTGTCCGTGCGATTACCGGTCACCGGGTCAGGCGCTGAGAGAGTTCCTTTGTACTCGTAGGCCAATGTCCCGGTGCCGCAGCCCGTGATGGTTAGCGGGTCCATGACCAGGCTTCCGCGGTATTTGATCGTGTTGTCTGGTTGAGGATATAGACACACTTTGTTATGTTCCGTGCCGACCCAGGTGTCCCCTGGCTCTAGTCGAACCTGGCCGAGGTGACGCGCGCGTTGTTCCCGACGACCCATGTCGCGTTCGCCTATGTGGTGTTGTTCGGCGCCTACACCGGGATCGTTCCCGACGGAATCGCCGAGTTGGGCGTGACGGATATCGACTGGGCGGGTGATGCGACGATCCTGCTCGACTACGTCAAGGGCCGAACCGGTCCGCAAAGTCTTGCCTTGCCGCGCAAGGCAGTTCGCCTGCTCGAGCAGTGGCTCAAGCACTCCGCCCTGCTGCGCGGATTCGTCGCCGATGAGCTGCGGACGGCGTTGTGGATCCGGCTCAGCCAGAACCTCTGGTGTTCCGCTACGAGATGAGCCGACGCTGGGCGGCCAGCCACGATCTTGCCGTCGACGGTGTCCCCATCGCATTGCATCGCGGGCGGATTCGCACCACCTACCAGAATCTGTTGGCCCGTCGCGGCTGGAGTGGGCGCAGCACGATCGACCCGAATCACAGCGCCGCGGTGGAGGGCGATCACTACCTCAGCGCAACGACCCCGGCCCAGCAGGACGCGGTCGACGCGATCATCGAGGACGGTCAATCGGATCTGCTGCGCAAAGCTCGGCCGCCGCTGGTGCTCACCGGCGAGCAGGCCGCGGACGCGGCCTCGGCGCTGCCGCAGCTGGTCACCGACCACGGCCTGGACGATGCCGCGGTCGGTGAACTGCTGCGTGGACAGCGCGATATGTTCGTCGCCGCCTGCGCCGATCAGCTAGCCAGCCCCTTCGGGCCTGCGGGCAAACCCTGCCCCGCCCGGCCGTGGGTGTGCCTGCTGTGTCCGTTGGCGGTGTTCCTGCCGCGTCACATCCCCAACCTGTTGCGGCTCAAAAGGGTTCTTCTCCCGGCAATTCCGGCAGCAGCCCACGACAGGATTCATGGCCGTGTTCGGGCCTTATGCCCAACGACTCGAAACCGAGATCCTGCCCCGCTTCGACCCGCGCACCGTCACCGCGGCCGCCCACGTCCTCGACGGCCGGGACGACGAACTACTGCCGCTGCGTCCCGAGGAGCTGGCATGACCGACAACGAAAATCATGCGGCCGCCGATCCTGACCTGTTGGCGCGGGTCTCTGTCTTCGCCGGCGCCGATGTCTGTGAACTCGCCGGGCTCGCCCTGGTTCCTGGCGCTGTTCGCCCGGTGTTCGACCAGGACATCTGGATCCTGGACGGGCTCGCCGACGCGCACCGGATGATGAACCCTGCCGAAAAGCGGTGGGACTTCACCGTCATCACCAACCCGGCCTGGCGGCGGATGGCCAAAGAGCTCATGCTCGCACTGCTCGCCCCGGCCCACGAGGCAGTCGCCGGGCTTCCGCATGCCCACCGCGCGCGGCTGAGCCCCCGCACCTGCCACAAGCACCTCAACAGCCTGTCAAATGGCTTTCGTGGCTCCAGCACCATCACGTCCGCAGCCTGGCCGAGGTCACCCAACTGCACTGTGACCAGTTCCTGCAGGACGCTTTCGTCAAGCACGACCAGCGCGGCGACCCCACCGACGATTCCAACACGCCCGGAAGCGTTGCTGCCCGAGTCCGGGTGCTGCAACTGGTGGCCCTCTACGGCGAATTGTTCAGCACCGACCGCTACCAGCCCGGATTCACGCCCTGGAACGGCGCACCGGCCAACACCGTCGCCGGACACCAGCGCACGGGAGAGAACCGGACACCGCCGGTCCCGCTGCCGGTGCTGCAACCGCTGCTGGCTGCCTGTCTCTACCTGATCGACACGATCGGCCCGCACCTTGTCGAGTTGCAGAACGAGTTTCCTGTGGCCAGGGACTGGGGCAGCGCCCCACCCGGGCTGCTCGGCGACACCACTCTAGCCCGACTGAGCGCCTATCTCGATGACCAGGTCCAGCAGGGCTGTCCTCTGCAACGGCTGCCGCAGGCCGCCATCGATCGGCGTCTGGCCGGCGGCTGGGATCCGACCGATCCGATCCTGCCGGTCAACACCAACCCGTTGGGGCGCGCCGTCGGCTGGGGCAAACTGCTCCTGCGCCATGTCAACCAAATCCGGCCACAACTCGAGCACGCCCTCGCCGCGGTCGGCGTCGAACACCTTTGGGGACGCAACGCGGCACCGGTTCCCGGCGCCGACCGCGGTGAACCCCGCCCTTGGACCCTTCCGGTGTCCTACAAGGAAATTCGTGGCTTGGTCACTGCCGTGACCTCCGCCTGCCTGGTCGTCACCGCGGCCGCCAGCGGGATGCGGACCAGTGAACTGCTGGAACTTCGTGTCGGCTGTCGTCGGCCACCTCGAACCGTCGCCGGAGGCGGTCAACGATTCCGCCTGGCCAGTAAGGTCATCAAGGGGCGCCGGTTCGGCGGTGAGGACGATGAGTGGATCGTCGTGGCAGAGGTCGACCGCGCCGTCGCGCTCGCCGAACAACTCAGCGGCGCCGAGATCGGTGAACCGTTGTTCGGCGCAATGGTCTTCCACACCCGCTACCCGCGGCTGCGGTCCTGGGTGAACGGCCCGGACGGGCAGCGCCTCGGCCTGACCCCGATCCCCGCCGGGACGCTCAACCTCCGCATGCTGCGCCGCACCCTCGCCCACGAACTCGCCCAGCGCCCCAACGGACTCCTGGCAGCGAAGATCCACCTCAAGCACGTGTCGACGGCCACCTCAGAGGGCTATGTGAACCGCCCCGGCGGATCGCAGGCGCTGTTCCACACCGAGATCGAGGAACTCGAAGACGAACACCACCTGCAGCTGACCATCGAAGCGTTCCACCAGTTCCAAGCTGGACAGCTGCCCGCCGGACCGGGTCCGCGTGAGCTCACCGCACTGTTCACCCACGTCGATGGCGCGGTCCGCGGCAACGCCGCCACCGAGCCGACGGTGCTGGACACCGAGCGCCGAGTGGAGAACCTGCTCCGCACCCAGGCTGAAAGTTTGCATGTCGGCCCCGCGAACTACTGCTGGTTCCGCGACCCGGCGAAAGCGCTCTGCCTGCGGTTGGCCGGGACACCTGAGGCGACCCGGCCACTGATCGGGCTCTGCGACTCAGCCCGCTGCCCGCAAGCAACCCACCACGCCCGGCACCGACCAGTCTGGGCCGAGCAGGCCAACACCTTCCAGGCGTTTCTCGGCAACCCCAGGGTCCCGAAGGCAGAGAAACCTCGACTGCGACGCGAGCACGACCGGGTCCGACGGGTCCTCACCGCGATCGACCAAGCCGCCAACACCGCTGCGACCACGGAGAACACGTCATGCCGCTGACTTCCGAGCAACGAGGACAGTATCCGCGCTGCCATGGATCGGCTTCTGCGCGGGGATCTACCACCGAGTGGACGGTGCGACCTCAAGACGCTCGCGCGGGAGGCCGGGGTCGCCAGGACAGGCTTCTACCCGCGAACCGACGCACAGGGCAATCAGCGTCCGGGGCCCTACCAGCACTTGGCCGAGGAGTTCCACCGTCGGCTCGACGCCCTCCGCGAGGCCGGCGCTGGCCCCGATCCGCGTGAGGTTCAGATCACCAGACTCAAGGAGGAGAACGCCAAGCTCCGCGAACGCATTCGGGACCGTGACACCCAGATCGACGAACTCACCGAGTTCAACGACCGCGCGCTGTCGCAGCTCGCCGCACAGCACCAAGAAATTCTCCGACTGCGTCTGCCCGGCGGTCCGCCGGACAACATCCGCAGCCTCCCCGCAGCCAGACAATCACAGGTCACCGGGCCATGCAGTTGAACATCACCGGTGCCGTTCACCACACCGCAGGCTCAGCCCTTTCGCCACGACCAAGCCTGCGGCGTTTCGACCAGTGTCCGGGCTCGATGGCCCAGGCCCCGGCCTCAACCAGGGACTTTGCCACTGTGCACCGGTATGTCAAGTGCCTATCTCCGGCCGCGACAGCAGCAACCGCAAGGCCGGCAGCATCTGTTCAGGCCGTGGTATCGGACCAGGTCGTTCTAGGGAGTCGGCGAACGCAGCACTGATCGAGCGGAACTCCCGAATCCGCGGGCGACATCGCCCGGTCCGGCGCACTGAAGACCAGACACCCCGGCTGCCGCAACTG
>NZ_JADLQX010000082.1 GCF_015477605.1 Nocardia amamiensis | reverse complement strand
CTTCTTTCCGCAGTGGCCGTGTGCGGTGGCGTTCGTGTTGCGTTTGATGTGGGTGATCCGGCTGTGCGGAGTTCGCGACGTGGGTTGTTGCTGGTGTTGCGATAAGGTCCACGTGCTTGTGGTGTATGTCACTGTCGTGTTGGTCAGCATGGGCCGATGAGCTTCTGTCGCGCGGATGGCAGCCGCGTGACCGTCGACGCTGAGGACGTCGCTGTGCGGAGCCGCTGGATTTCGTCGTGCTGGGCGGCGATCCTGGCGAGGGCCTGGGCCCGGAAGTCGGTCAGCTGTTGGTTGGTCGACTCTGACTGTGCCAGGCGGTCTTTGAGCTTGTCGATCTCGGCTTTCAGGCGTTCGATCTGGCCGATTTTCGGGTCCGGGGTTTCGCCGTCTCGCTGAAGTTGCTGGACTCGGTGTTCGAACTCGGTGCGCAGGTGGGCGTAGGGACGGCTGCCGTAGAAGGCGGTGCGGTCGACATCGGCTTGTGCGGCAAGGGTTTTGATGTCGCAGCCTCCGCCGGGCGGGATTTCGCCGCGTAGCAGCCGGTCCATGGCGGCGCGGATGCGGTTCTCGTTGGCTGCGCGTTGGGCTGGGGTGATCCGCATGTCATTCCTCGGATTTCGGTGTGGTGGCGGTGTCGATTGCGTCCAGGACGCGCAGGGCTCGGTCGTGGTCGGCTTGAAGCCGAGCCCGTTCGGTCTTGCGGGTGGGCCCGAGGCTGCCGAGGAAGGTTTTGGTCTGTTCGGCGTGCTCGGCCCAGACGGGGCGGTGGCGCAGGTGGTGGGTGGCTTGTGGGCAACGGCCCGAGTCACACATTCCCGCGAGTGGCCGGTCGGCGTGCGGGGTGCCGGCGAGCTTGAGGCAGAGCGCTCGGGACGGGTCGGTGAACCAGCAGAAGTTTGCCGCGGCCAGGTGCAAGGTGCGGGCGCGTTTGGTCAGCAGGTTGAGCACTTCTCGGTCGCTGGCTTGGGTTTTCGGTCCGGTGGTGGTGTCGAGTTTGCCGTCGATGTGGGCGAAGAATTCGGTGAGTTCGCGAGCTCCCGGTCCGGCGGGCATGATGCCTTGCTGGTAGTTGCGGAACTCGGTCCAGACCAAGTCGAGGTTGCGCTCGGCCTCGTGCCTGTTGACCTCGGCCAGCAGTTCGGCCTGAGCGCCGCCTGGCCGCGATGCGTAGCCTTCGGTGGTAGCGGTCGCGATATGTTTCAGGTGCCATTTCGCGGCGAGGACTCCGCCGGGACGGTAGGCCAATTCGATTGCCAGCGTGCGTCGTAGGGCTCGCAGGCTGATCGGGCCGTCCGGGATCGGGGCAAGGCCGAGTCGCTGGCCGGATGGCCCGTTGACCCAGTTGCGGAACCAGGTGTGGCGGACGTCGAAGGCGAACCTGCCCAGCAGTGGTGCCCCCGGCTCGGGGTTGTCGTGGAGCTGTTCGAGTAGTTGGGCGGCCTGGTAGGCGGGTTCGATGACGACCCATTCGTCGGGGACGCCACCGAGCTGTTGTCCTTTGACGACTCGGCTGGCCAGCCGGTAGCGCACCAGGTCTGGGCCGTAGCGTTCCGGTGGGCGGCGGCATCCGACCTCGAGTTCCATCAGTTCGCTCGACCGCATCCCGGACACGGCGGCCAGTAGTTCGATCGCGGCGGTGCGGACGATTCCGACCAGCGCGATGGTTTGGAGCCGGTCCAGCGGCAGTGTCCATGGGGTGGTGCCGTCACCGTCTGCGCGGTCGACGGCAACGGCGTTGCGGCCGAACGGTTTCTGCGCCCCGACGATGTTCAGGGTGGCTTCGATCGGGCCGCGCAGATGCGGAATCCAGTGGAGCTGGAACTGGGTGATGCCGGCCTGGCGGGCCAGCAGGCCCAACGCGATCGGGGTCAGCGGGTCGTTCGGGGACCAGCCCGCGGCCACCCGGTCCGCGATGGTGTGGTCGGGCAACATCGGCAGCGGTTCTCCTCGCTGCTCGTAATCGGCCAGCAGTCGGGTGAACTCGACCTCGGGGAGCCGGGATATCGCCGTGTGGTCGCCGAGTCGGCGTGACCATTTCCGGTCGGCATCTCGAATCTGCTGGGCGAGTTCGACGGTGCGCGGTCCGAGCGTGAACGCCAGGTAGCCGGCCGCGGCCAGCATGGGCTGCAACAGCGTGGCCTCGACCGGTGGTGTCTTGTTCTGTCCACGACCGCACGGCATCTCGGCCACGCTCGTCGGATTGGCGCCGCCCCAGGGCCGCAGGCCCGGCCGGACACGGTCGAGGCTGAATAGTTCTCTGTGATTGATCAGGTCCACGACGATTTGGGCGGCGGCCCGCCGTGTTCCCGGGCTGCGTTCGCCGACCACGTGGCCGTTGTCGTCGAGCAAGTAGCGGCGATGGGCCAGGTAGGTTTCGCATCGGTCGTCGTCGATGTCACTGAGGCTGGTGACGCCGTTGTCGGTGAGCCAGTTCAGGAATCGGGTGAGCTCGTTCAACCGTGCCGACGCGGTGAGCAGGTGCAGCGGGGTTCGGTAGGCGCGGGCCAACTCCACCACTGCGGGGTGCCTGGTGGCGAGCATGGCCATGACGAGTTCCTTGGCGACCAGTCGCCAACGGGGATTGGCGATAGCGGTGAAGTCGAGTCGGCGGCTGACCGGGCCCATGTGGTTGGGCAGGCCGACCACGGCGGTGAAGTCCCACCGGTCGTCGTCGAACACTGCGCGGGGTGCCCCGTCGGGCAGCATCAGCCCGGCCTCACCGCAGATGTCGGAGCCCGCGAACGGGGACCGGCGGGAGGGATCGGCAGCCCGGGATGCTGTCGCGGTGGTGGTGCTGGTCATCGGGTGGATTCCTCGGGACGAAGGGGAAGTTCGTCATCGTGGTCGCTGACGGTGCGAGCGGCGGCGGTGAGAACGGCGGGGTCGTAGCGGTCGAGCACTTGGTCGATCCGCTGGGAGTAGGGTCCGAACACGGCCATGAAGTGAGCGGTGGGCATCTGTTGCCACTGGCGGGAGAAGAAAGCCTTGAGCCGCAACAGGTTCCCGGCATGCCGCGGCGCGAACACTGCCAGCGGGCAGAGCAGGCAGACCCACGGCCGTGCCGGGCAGGGCTTGCCTTTCGGGCCGTGCAGCCCCGACAACTGATCAGCGCACGCCCCGGTGAACACGTCACGCCGGCCGCCGACGAGCTCGGCGATCACCGTGTCGTCGAGGCCGATCGCGCCGATCAACCGCGGATAGTCGCGGACCAGGACAGCGGCATTCTCCTCGGTCAGGACCGTGGGCGGTTGCGCTCGCCGCATCAGGTCATGTTGGGCGTCCTCCACGATCGCCTCGACCGCGCGTCGTTGCGCGGGGGTGGCCGCGGTCAAATAGTGATCGCCTTCCACTTCGGGACTGTGGTTCGGGTCGATCGTGGTTCGGCCGTGTCCAGTCCAGGTCCTGTTGTCCCGCAGGGACAGGAACGTGGTGCGGATCCTGGACCGGTGGATTTTCAACGGTTTGCCGTCGACGCCGATCAGATCGTGGCGAATCACCCAGCGTTGGACCGCCATCGGAGCGGCCTTGCCGGTTTCGCCCATCAGCTCGGCTCCACCGGGTGTGCGCAGCCGCAGCCACAACCATCGACGATCCTGGGCGCCGGCATGACCGCGCAGCAGCGCCGAATGCGCGAGCCATTGCTCGAGCAGGCGCACCGCCTGGCGGGGCAGATTCAGGCTCTCGGCGGCGGTGCGGCCCTTCACGTAGGACAGCAGGACCGTGGCGTCGCCTGCCCAGTCGATGCCGTCGGTGACCAGGTCATCGATGCCGTCGGGCACGATGCCGGAATAGATGCCGAACAACAGCCGGTAGGCGATCACGACATCGAGGTCGGGAAACAGATCCCGGCTGGCCTCGACGACACCGCCGCGCTGCCGCGCCGCGGTGCCCGAACACCCTGTGTGCTCGCCGAAAGCGGCGATGCCCGCCGGGCCGATCCGGGTCCACAGCCAGAGCAAATTGTCCTCGGTCCAGCCGCCGTCGTTGGGATGGCGACCTCGTGCCGCGGCGGCCAGCCCACGCTTGTGCCTGGCGAACGACTCATCGACGATCGCGCGGCAAACGCCGGTCAGCTTCTCCCAGTCGGCTTCAGGGTAGGGCGGCAGCTGGCGGTGGTTGCGCTGAGGGTTGAACGAACGCCCGGCCGCGAGCTCGGCCAACCGCGGGTCCACGCGTCCCCCGGCGAGCTGGAACCCGTGCAACAGCCGTCGTGTGCACGCCTCCTTCGGGCCGGGCGCCGACATCCAGTACTCGGCCATCTGCGCGCGCCGCAGATCCGTTGCGCCACCGGTGAATTCCCGCGCCGCCAGGTATCGGGCGAGGTGACGGATGGACTGCACATAGTGCAACACCGAGCCCGCCGCGTTCACGGTGCCGTGCGGATGGATGAGCTCGACCAGCCCCACCAGCAGGTCGCGAGTCAACTCGGGGCAGGGCAGGTCGTCCAGCGCGAACCGTGCGGTGGACCCGTCGCTGAACACGCACGCGATGCCCAACCGGTCCTCGATCAGCGTGGCCGGCATCAGAAGGCCCCGCTGCCGGTGTCCTCGCCGAACTCCGCATCGGCCTCGGCTTCGGCCGCAGCTTCATCGGCCAACGCGCCCGCAACACCGGCGGTGTCGTAGGCATCGCGGTAGATCCGTGTCATATCCAGGCGTTTGATGTATTTCTCGGTGACCAGGACCGTCGAGTGCCCGAGCAGATCCCGCAGCACCAGCAGCGGGTCCGCCTTGGACAGGTAGAACACCAGCGCGGCGTCGGCGTCGGTGTCGCGCACGAGCTTGGCGGCTTGTCTGTAATGGCCGCTGACCAGGTATTCCAATGTCCGTATGGCGAAGGAATGGCGCAGCCGGTGGGCATGCACGTGTGGGAACCGCGGCTCGAACCGTGCCCGGATCCGATCGGCGGTGCGCTCGAACACCGTCGCCCACGCCGTGAACGGGCCACCATCGTTGCGCAACGCCACCACGCACGACCCGCCGCCCGGCGCGACCAACCGCCGTCGCTCGTGCGGGGTCAGCGTCTCCCAGGCGCGGCGGACACCGTTGACCCGTCCGCCGCGGGCGTCCGGTTCGGTCACCAGCAGCGGCTCGCCCCACTGTGGCCGCGGCCGCCACGACGAGCCCTCCGCCGTGACCGCCCGGTCCAGCTCCAGATAACGATGCACCGCCGCCAACGCCTCATACGAGATCCAAGTGGTGCGGAACTTCCGGCCCTTGGTCACCCCCGCAGGCACCGGAAACACGATCGGCACCACCGTGGGTTTGCTCGGCAGCGCCGGGATCTCGTAACACAGCAGGTAGGTGAATTCCTGCAGACGCAGCCCGGTAGCCAACGCCAGCTCGCCGACAGCGCCGTTGCGGGCCAACTCCCGGCCGCGATAACCCGTGTCCATGACCCTGTCGGGTGCCAGGCCCCGTAGCCCGTTGAGGAACAGCCCGGTGAAGTCGGGTTCGAGATACTTGATCGTGACGTGCGGCTTGGGTGTTCGCCGCACGGCCAGATTCATCCTGACCTCGCGGCCCGTGCCGTGGAACAACGCCCGCGCCGTCCGGTAGGTGAACGGCTCCGCAGCGGCGTAGCCCTCCTCCAACGCCCATCGGTAGAACATCGACAAGATGCTCATATGCCGGCCCCACGTCGTGGCGGCGAACCTGTGCGCCACCGGGCCGATGGCTCGATGCTCGGCATACCGGCTCAACGCCATCTTCAACCGGTCCCGCGAGTCGAACAGCCCAACACCATGCGCCACAAGGAATTCCATCCATACCTTGACCGCACGCGCATACGCCTCCCACGTGCTCGGCGCCGGCGCGCCGCTCGCCGGCAGACCCCGCAACCACCGATTGACCGCCACGGTCGGCCGTGGACTGCCCGGTCCGTCCTCGAACAGCAGATCGTCATCGACAAGGACAGGCATCCGCTCCGGGATCAACGGCCGATGCTCGACATCCCAGGACTGCCAGCCTTGCGCGGAGAAGAAGTTCAGAATCACGAGCGGTGACAGTAGAAACACCACACGACTCGACACAACACCAAACATCCAGCACTGCAACAGGATCAGCAGCTATCGCAACACGACAACTAAG
>NZ_JADLQX010000081.1 GCF_015477605.1 Nocardia amamiensis | reverse complement strand
AAACCCGTTCCACGACAACCCAATCCGATCGACGCAGTCACCATCGCCCCACACTGGCGTACCGCATCAACCACATCGCTGGCCAACGCAACACCCAGAACCGACCAACCTTAAGTCACTGGTATTGAGGCTAATCCCGGTCATCGCCCCAGACTGGTTTTGTCAAGAAGGGCGTGAAATCGGCGGGTGCAGCGCCCAGTACTCGGCACCACGGACCGTGTGTGGAACTGTCGGCGGGCATGTTCCTATGCCGGTCTTCCCTACCGTCCGGTCTTCCCTACCGTCCGGTCTTCTCTACCGTCCGGGCAGCCCAGCGGCTCGGGCACACGCTCGCATACGATCATGCAGCCCGTCGACACCCCACCCGGCCGCTTCCGCCTGTTGCCAGGAGTTCTTCCGCTCCACCAGCGCCACCAACGCCGCGAGAGACGCCGCCCCATTGGCGCTGCTCGACCCCGCCGAACACCCACGCCATCCGAGCGAACACCTCGTCGAAACCCGCTGGCAGTAGTCATTCGCGCGCCATGCGAATCCGGTCCTTGGATCTATGCCAGCCCTGGCTCGGTTGCAAATCCCGCTTTGCTTCAACTCATCCCAGCGACGGATGCGTAGCACCTTCGACAGAACCCCCAACCAAACCACCCTGTACCAACAAGGATCAAGATGCATGATGGGACGCAGGATTGGACTCCCCCCTCGTCGGGTTCCCGAAGAGCCGGCCCTGCATCGATGTTGGGGGGACTTCGTCCGCGCTCCAGGCCGAGCGAACAGCAAGCTACATCGTAGGCATTTCCCCCATGTCCCAAAGATTCAGCACTTGAAACGATGACATCGAGAGCAATACCTACTGCTTCGAAGCAGGGACACGAATGCATTAAGTCGGGGTGGCGAGCACTACTAGGAAGGAGGCTGGCTGCGCTACGTCGATCTGAAATCGGGGCAACCGACTATTCGGTAGTCCATCCTGATATACCCCGAGCGCTGAGCTATTTCGGCGTGGTCCCAGATTCGCCAGAAGACTGGAGCCGCCAATGCCGATTGCACCTTGTCTGCGGAATGGAGAGTGACGTGGAAAATACAATTTTGGGTTGGCCCGATTTTTCCTATCCAGAACTTGCGACCATACTGGCAGATGCCACTCCATGTCCGAGACGATCGAACGACTCCCTTCAGGAACTACGGGCAAACGCAGCGGCAGCTGCGACACTTCCATCTATCGCTATCGATAATTCATAGGAACCGGGCGCAACCGTGGGTGATTGTTCGACAACGTGTTGAGGAGGTCGCATCGGCCCAGGTACGCGCGGCCCTCAGCCGGACAGCCTCCACGTCACTCGACGCGCGGGACGAGGCGCGTGTTGCGCCGTTTGACCCATGCTCGCTGAATTCGCCATTCTAATTCTGGAGTCTCGTCTTTTGACCATGCCATCCTTCCCGCCGTCCGCCTCCCCGAGCGGTTGCCCTGTCCAGCACGGTTCGCCGATCGACACCGACGGGCCCCGCTACGCGCTGTATTCGGAGGAATACGCCGCCGATCCCCATCGGGCCTACCGCGACATGCGCCGCAAGTACGGTCCGCTCGTTCCGGTAGAGCTGTCGCCCGGTGTGCCCGCCACCTTGGTGATCGGCTACCACACCGCACTGCGCATTCTCAATGATCCCGAGCATTTTCCGGCCGACCCGCGCACTTGGCAGAAGGGCATTCCCGGCGAGTGCCCGATCCTGCCGATGCTGGAGTGGCGGCCGAATGCGTTGCGCAGCGCGGGCCTGGAACACCTGCGCTATCGGCAGGCGAACGTGGCGAGCATCGCGGAGATCGATCTGCACGCCCTGCACAGCACCGTCGAGCGGATCGCCATCCCGCTGATCAACGCCTTCTGCCAGGACGGCGCCGCGGATCTGATCAGCCAGTACGCTTTCCCGCTCACGTTCGCGGTGCTCAACTCCATGGTCGGCTGCCCGCCGGATATCGGGCAGCAGGTCGCGACCGGCATGGCCGCCATCTTCGAAGGCGTCAACGCGGACAAGGGCAACGCCATGCTCACCGACGCGCTGTTCGAGCTGGTGCAGATGAAGCGGAAGGAACCGGGCGACGACGTCACTTCCCGGTTGCTGCGGCACCCCGCGAACCTGGACGACGTGGAGATGATCCACCAGCTGGTCACCTTGTACGGCGCGGGCATCGAGCCGCAGCAGAACCTGATCGTCAACACCCTGCGGCTGATGCTCACCGACGACCGGTTCGCGGGAAACTTTCTCGGCGGGAGCCTTTCGACGCGCGACGCCCTCGACGAGGTCTTGTTCAACGACCCGCCGATGGCCAACTATTGCGTCAGCTATCCGAAGCAGCCGATCCTCATCGACGGGGTGTGGTTGCCCGCGCACCAACCGGTCGTGATCAGCATGACGGGCTGCAACAACGACCCAGCGATCAATACGGGTGAATACACTGGCAACCGAGCCCATCTCGCGTGGGGTACGGGGCCGCATGCCTGCCCCGCCAGATCGGTGTCGTACCTGATTGCACAAGACGCCATCGACCAACTGCTTGACGCACTCCCAGAAATGCGCCTTGCCGTCGCGGCCCGGGACCTGCTGTGGCGACCCGGACCATTCCACCGTGCCTCGGTATTCCTGCCCGTCGTCTTCCCCATATCCCCGCCAGTGAACTGAACCGCGGCCCAGTCGAGTACGAAAGCAGTTCCGCGAGCGTGCGGTCTCCGTCTCGGTGAGGCGTCCATCGACCGGTTGAATAATCTGGTCGTGGTCGGTGCTGCGGCATCGGCAGCGGCTGGAATCCCTTGGCGGAGCGGAAGTCGGATCCGAGCACAATGTCAGTTTGGAGACGCTGTTGCGGCGGGTGGACAAGCTGGCGGCGGTGCGCGCCCTGCCGCCGCACCCAGATGCTGCGGCACTTGTACGGTGCCCACCACCTGGCTACCGGCCCAGCCTTTTCACTGCATCCGAGATCGCATGCGGTGGCGGGAGTCTGAGGCCTTGTCTTCAGTCGTTGCGGCGGTGGCGGCCGGGTCGGAAACGGCACCGGCCACCGCAACCACGCCGAGCAGGACGACGCCATTTCCGCGTGACATCCGCTGGCGCAACCAGCACACCCAACCCAAGCGGGCTTCGCCGCCGCCCCAGCTACAGCCACATATCCGTGGTCACAAGTTATCTGCTGGAGTAATTTCCCCAGAGCCCCGGTGGATGACGCTAGTAGGCAGGGTTAGCACCTGTGGGCCGGAGTCGTCACCATTGATGCGTGCCAGGAGCCGCTCTGTTGCCATTCTGCCCATCGCGGTGATGTCCTGGGTAACGACGGTTATGGACGGGTCCAATAAATCCGCGGTTTCGAAGTCGTCAAAGCCTACAAGCGCTCGGTCATTGCTGAGACCGCGTTCGCGGAGGGAACGGATGGCGCCGAGAGTGCACCGGTTGTCCAGTGTGAAGACGGCTGTTGGCGGCTGCGGCAAGTCGAGTAACTCGTCGGTGGCGGCCTTGGCTGCGTCTGCTCCCTCCACGTCGAGGCGAATGAGCCTTTGGTCTGCTTGCAATTGGTGTGTCAGCAAAGCGGCATGATAGCCGCGCAGACGTTCGGAGACGGTATACAGCGATGCGGATTCTCCGACGACGCCGATGCGGCGGTGCCCGTTACCCAGTAGATGGGTCACTGCGGCGTAGGCCCCTCCGAAGCCGTCGCAGAGGACCGCATCCGCAGCGACCCCGGCAGGAGGCCGGTCGATGAATACCAGGGGCAGTCCAGCAGCCTGTTCAGGCCGGAGATAGGACTGATCGAAGCTGACAGGGACGATCAGCAGGCCGTCCACGCGCCTGGACGACAGCGCTAACGACGTTGCCATTTCCCGGTCGGGGGAACGCGAGGTAGCGGTGACCACCAACAGCTCGTGTTGCTCGGCCACCTGCTCGATGCCCCGTATCAGACTGTCGAAGAACCGGGTAGAAGATTCCTTCAGGACCAGACCGATCGTGTCGGTCCGGCTGCCTTGGCGCAGGCCACGGGCAAGTTCGTTGCGGCGGAATCCCAGTTCCTCGGCGACAGTGAGGATCCGGCTGGCCGTCTCCGGGGACGCGCCGCCCTCACCGTTCAGGACCCGGGACACACTCTTGATGCTCACCCCCACCTGGTCAGCGATGGCCTTCATCGTCGGCCGCGCCGCTGTGGGCCGCACCGGCCGACGCATCGCTTCTCCCAACCAGTTAGCCAGATTCGATCTTGCAGGTCTCACTGGATCGTATCCGCAGGAGTTGCTCCGGAACAACTTTCCTCACTTTCCTATGTTGCCCGTTCCCGGTGTCGATCAGCGCTCGCCCGCTCTCCGTCATCATTGAGCCACCTAGCCGACATCATGCGAGCAGTGTTTGTGGTTTCGGCGGCGCGCTCTCCGACACCGTCACCAGTCCCGGTAGGTAGCGCGGGACGGTGCCGATACCGGTGATTTCGATGGGCGTCACCCGGGGCAGCCCGGAATGTGAACTATCTTCGCATGAAGTGCGTTGACGTCCCGACGTCATGTCGCAGCAGCCTCGGTGCCTCAAATTTTTCAGTACAAGTTATGCAATCGACCACCCTCGCCCATCCCGGCTGACGCCGGATTGGATTCTACAGGGATACGCACGGTCGGATTCACCGAGTTGAAGGCGGACGTGCAGGCCTGGATGAAGGGTTTTGGGATCGGCGTTCCACGCGCTATGGATAGACACTACCGCCAATCCGGTGTAGATCGAATCGAAGTACGCACAGCGAGGGAAGGGGGCGTCGTCGGGGCTCTAGCGGGTTTTGACTTCATTCCCGATCAGCCTTTTCTTTCCGCATCGATCAACTCCATTCGCGGCAGAATCGATTCAATATATTCGTGCTGTTCGAATGCTGCCCGTGAGCAACTCGACGTGATTCTGAATAGCTCGGACGGCCCCGTCGCGGGTTACCCATCGCCGAATGAGCTTGCGAATCTGACAGGCGACAGTGACGAAACTGCGCTCGGCAGGCGTTTGACGAAAGATTCGATTTGGTATGGAATGAAAGTCTTGTGATCGTCAAATCAGCGGAGAATAGTCCACCCGCCCAGCGATGCCGGTCTAATTCGTGGCCTTCATATTCACTACTCGGCAAGCCCAAGACGCCCTCGGGATCTTCTACCGAGATCGCGGAACTATTCGGACGATGAGCGGCCGGGAGGCGCCGAGGGTAACCAGGGGTTTGGGCTCGATCACGGCCTGGGACGTGCCCACGAAGCGGTAGCGCTGTAAGAGCATGGCGATCACGAACTGCATCTCTGCCATGGCGAAGTTGTTGCCGATGCAGAGCCGGGCGCCAGCACCGAATAGAAAATATCCTGGTCTATCAAATTTCATGCCGGTATCGTCCGAGAAGCGGTCCGGATCGAATCTTTCTGGGTCTTCCCAGAAATCACGATGACGGTGTACGAAGTAGGTGCTCCAGAAAACTGTCGTCCCCGCGGGAATTCTGTAGCCGCCGATCTCGTCGTCCTCTGTGGCTTGGCGGCATGCCTGCCATCCCGGTGGATATAACCGAAGCGTTTCCTCGATGACTCGGCGGGTGAACACGAGATGCGGTAAGTCTTCCATGGTGGGTCGGCGATCGCCCAGGACTCGTTCGATCTCCTCGTATAGCCTTCGCTCGACATCAGGATGGCGACCGATCAGATACCATGCCCAGCTGAGCGTGGCTGCGCTCGTCTCGTGACCAGCGAACAGCATCGTGAACACCTCGTCCCGTAGCTGCTTGTCGTCCATGCCCGCACCCGTCTCGCTGTCGCGGGCACCCATCATTATCGACAGCAGGGTTCCGCGTTCGTGCGCATCTTGGCGATGCCGACGGATGATGTCGTGGGTGATCTCGTCCAGCACCCGCAGGGCGTCGTGAAGGCGTCTATGCCCCGGGGTCGGCACCGAAAGAGGCAGTAGTGGAAATTGCATGAAGGCAGCTATTGATCCGAAACTAAAAGGTTGAAGCGTAAGTGGTGTGTGGGGCCTGGAAGTAGCTGCGGGCGCGGCCGGGGAGCTTCTGGACGCGGTGGAAGAACGAGCGCACGGCGGTCTCCATCTGGGCGGG
>NZ_JADLQX010000080.1 GCF_015477605.1 Nocardia amamiensis | reverse complement strand
TCTCACTGAAAATGCCTCTCGATTCCTGCATGATCCTGGCCTCGACAACCACGATCATCCCAGGTCGAAAGGCATTTTCCCTATCTCACACACCGACTGTGACCAGCACCCCATCCACGGATCCAGGTTTAGGGTCGCGGCCCATGATCCTGTATTTCTTCTCGTCGCTGGGCTGGCAGGACTGGGACGTCGAGCGAGTACCGGTGGTCCCGGACCGGATGCCGGTGCTGGTCGATGACGATCTGCGGTTCGAGGACCGATCCGCGACACCGCGGCCGACTGTCACGGTGAACCGGTGGCTGCGGGAGTTGCCGACCAGCGGGGCGCCGGCGGCGAGTTCGTGGGAGAGCTACGCGCGGGCGCTGAAGGCGTGGATGGAGTTCCTCGCCGAGCGCGGCACCGGGTTGTTCGACACGCGGGAGCGACTGAAATTGGTGCTGGGACGCTACGCGGTCCATCGGGCCGCAGGTCCGATCGAGTCGCGCTTCGCCGCGACCACGTGGGCGCGGCACGTGAGCATTCTGTCCACGTTCTACCGGTGGGCGATCGAGGAAGGGTTCGCGGGGGCGGAGCCGTTCACCTACCGCGCCGCGCGGGCCAGCTACGGCGGCGTGGTGCGCGAGGTCCGTGTGAACGCCGCTGTCCGGCGGGTCGCGAAACCGCACGTGAGCATCAAGTACCTCGAGGCTGATTTCGCGGATATGTTCCGGCTGGCGTTGCGCGGCCTGGCCCCGGACGGCAATCCGCACAAGGGGTTTCACGGCCGGGAGCTGGCCCGCAACGCGGCGATGGGCGAGTTGGTGCTGGCGAGCGGACTGCGGTTGCAGGAATTCACGTATCTGCTGGTCTACGAGATTCCGGCGCTGCCGGTGAAGCCATCGCGGATGCCGGTGGCGTTCTCGGTGCCTGAGGCGGTTACCAAGGGCCGCAAGTTCCGTACGACCTGGATCTCCTACGACGCCTTGGCTACCGCGCACCGCTACATCGAGCTCGAGCGGGCGGTCACCGTCGACGGCGCCACCTGGCTGCCGTCACGTGGGTGGGGAACTCCGCTGCGGGTCACCGACCCTGATCCGCTGGGCGGACGGATAGATGGGGTCCGGCGCCGATGGGCGTCGCTGACCCCTGCCGAGCGGATGCGGCTCGTCGGGCCCGGCGGCGGCTCATGCCTGCTGGCTGTTCGTGGCGGGGGCGGGCCGTTCACAGCCTGGGCGACAGTGTTCGCCCGCACCGCCGACCGGATCCGCCAAGCGTTCGAGCCCAGGTTTCCCCACGTCAATCCCCACAGATTGAGACATTCCTTCGCCATGGCAACTCTTGAGCAACTGGTGAGTGGGTACTACCGTCAGGCGGCGAAGCTGGTCCGCGACACTGATGCCGATGCGGCGCTGGCACTGTATTTGAGCAAGGCCGACCCTTTGATGGTGTTGCGGGATCTGCTCGGGCATTCTTCGGTGTTGACCACCGAAAAGTATTGCCGCCGTTTGGACACCACCCGAATCTACCGTGAGGCATACGAGTCGGCGGGCCGTGCCGAGGGCTTGCTCGATGATGCCGCAGCCGAGGCGGAAGCGGCGAAGGAATTCGCCGACGAGGCAAGGTGCTGATGCCGGCCGAAGTGGTCGATGATCCGTTGGGGATCGCCTGCGAAATGCCCTCGGGCAAGACTGGCACCGTCGTATTCGGTGCTGGGCCGTGCCCGCGGCTGGCCCGCGATCTGCTGACCGGGCTGGCGGATCTGGTGCATCCGCACGGACCGCTGACGGCGTGGAGCTCGGTGGTGAAGTGCGTGATCGGGATCCGCCGCATCACCGCCGCGCTGGAGCCTGGCGGATTCGATGGTGGCGCAGCGGATTTGAGCAGGGCGCGGCTGGTCGAATTCTGGATGGCGACCGGCCACGCCGAAGAAAGGTCCACCCGATCGATGCTGGCCCGCTGGGACCTTCTGACCGCGGGCTTGCGGCCCGAGGTGCGGGCGCTGGTGCAAGCACGACGCTCGTTCAACCAACCCGCATGCACACCTTTGGTCCCCTACAGCGAAAACGAGTGGACCCGCCTGATCACGACCTGCCGCACTGTCGTCGATGACGCTTTCGCCGCTCACCAGGCCGCGCTGGCGGCCGCCGAGAGGGCGCGTGATCCCGCTCGCGGCGGCTGGAGCAGGGACAACGGCCGCTGGCTGCTCTCGCGCCGCGGCCCGATGCCGCTGACCGACATCCTCACGCACATGGGGGTGACCTATCAGGCGATACGAGGCCAAGGACTGCTACAAGGCCAGCGATTGGTGCAGATCCAGCGGGAACTGTTCCCCCACACCGATGTGGTGATCGGCTACCAGCTGTTGTTCGGCGCCTACAGCGGCATCGTGCCCGATGGCATCGACTCCCTCGGCCTGGGCGATATCGACTGGGCCGGTGACCGGTCGGTGCTGCTTGGCTACGTGAAAGGCCGCACCGCCCGGGAGAGCCTGAACCTGCCCGGCAAGGCGGTGCGCCTGCTGCAACAGTGGCTGACGTATTCGGCGCTACTGCGCGGATTCGCCGCCGGACGGGACCGTGAGGCGTTGTGGTTGCGGTATCTGGCCCACGCGCCGGGCGGGCCGTTCGTGACCGTCCGCATCACCGATCCGTCGGTGCGGGCCTGGGTGCGCCGTCATGGCCTGCTCGATGACTCCGGGCAGCCGATGGCGATTCACCGCCAGCGCATCCGCACCACCTTCCAGTCCCGCCGCGATCGGCGCCACCGGCACGGCAGCGGCCGCGCCACCATCGACCCGAACCACACACCGCAGGTCGAAGGTGATCACTACCTGACCGCGACCAGCCCTGACCAGCGCGGCGCTGTCGATGCGATCATCGAGGACGCTCAAGTCGGCCTGCTACGCCGCGCCCGGACCCCGAAGGTTCTCGACGACGAGCGGGTCGCCGAGTTCGCGGCCCGGTTTCCGGACCTGGTCGCCGACCTGGACCTGAACGACGCGACGATCGCCGAGCTCGTCGGCGGGCACCGTGACGTGTTCACCGCCGCCTGCGGTGACCAACTCGCCGGCCTGCACGGCCCCAAGGGCAAGCCCTGCCCGGCACGTCCCTGGGTCTGCCTGCTGTGTCCGTTGGCAGTCTTCGCACCCCGGCATGCCCCGAACCTGTTGCGGCTCAAAGCCTTCTTCCTTCGGCAATGGCGGCAGATGCCTTGCGCACACTTCCTGGCCGTGTTCGGCCCCTACGCCGACCGCCTCGACGAAGTCCTCGATCGATTCCCCGCCGCGGTGGTGACCGCCGCGGCGAACGACGTCGGCGACACCGACGACGAAGTTCCCCTGCACCCAGAGGAGTTCACCCAATGACCGCACTCGCCACAGCCGACCTGAACATCTCACCGTTCACCGGCACCGACATCTGCCGCCAAGCCGGGTTCGACCTGCCGACCGATGCCACCGGGCCAGTGTTCGACCACGACATCTGGGACTTCAAGAAGATCATCGGCCTGCCGATACAGATGCCCATCTGCATCCGGCAGCTGGACTTCACGCTGATCACCGAGCCACGCTGGCGCCTGGTCGCCAAAGAGCTGATGTTCGCGTTCCTCGTCCCCCACCACCCGCGCGTCGGGGTGCTGGCCAACGCCTACCGCAGCCCCCTCACGTTGCAGACCTGCCATCGCCGGTTGCGTGAGCTGACCGGTTGGCTCAACTGGCTCACCAGCCGCGGAATCAGCACCCTCACCACGGTGACCGAGAGTGACTGCACCGACTACCTGAACTCGCGTCGCACCGCCACGACACCAGGCCGCCCCCCACGGGCGGTCAGCAGATCTCAGCTGCGCGCCATCGTCATGTCGGTACTGGACCTGGCGCACTATGGCGAATTGTTCACCGCCGACCGATACCCGCCGGACCTGCGGCTCTGGCACGGAGCGACCGCGGCCGCGGTCGCTGGTGATCGATCGACCCTCGAGAACAAGACCCCGCCAATTGCCCGTGAGATCCTGCACCCGCTGCTGGCAGCCAGCCTGTTCCTGATCGAGGTTCTCAGCCCGCACATCCGTCGGCTGCGTGAGCAGATCACCAGCACCGACAACCAGCACGGCAACACCGTGGTTCCCGGTCACTACCCGCCCGCCGCCGCGTTCGCGGCGGCGCTGCGGTGGCACCAAACCACCGGGGAGCCGCTACGGGAGCTCGGGTCCGGCCAGGTCACTATGAGACTGGATCGGGGATGGGATCGCGAGGATCCGCTGCTACCGGTGAGCTTCGCCGCCCTGGCCCAGCAGTCTGGACGCACCGAGTTCAATCCCGACAGGATCACGCCCGAGCTGCGGGTTCTGGCCGAGGAAACGGTGCGGATGGTCGGGCTCACCAAGCCCTGGGCTCGTGACGAACCGGCCATCGCCCGCGCCGACACCGGCGAACCGGTCGTCTGGACGCCGCCGCTGCACCTGCGCGAGGTCCAAGACCTGATCGAAACTCTTCGCACAGCCTGTTTCACGGTGACAGCAGCGGTCACCGGGATGCGCTCGAGTGAGTTGATGGAGTCGCGAGTCGGTTGCCGCCGGACGCCGGAGCAGATCCGGCCGGGCATGTTCCGCTATCGTCTCACCAGCAAGGTCATCAAGGGCAAGCCGCACGGCGGAATCGACGACGAATGGGTCGTGACCGAAGAAGTCTTCCGCGCCATCGAACTCGCCGAACAACTCTGCACCACATCACATCCGGGTGACCCCTTGTTCGGCCGGCTCGGCTTCACGATGCGCTACAAGAGTATGCGCGCCTGGGTCAACGGCCCCGCTGGGCAGCGGCTCGGGCTCACGGCGATACCGGACGGACCGGTGAATCTGCGCATGCTGCGCCGGCGGCTCGCGATAGAGTTGGCCTACCGGCCCGGCGGGCTGCTGGCCGCAAAGCTGCACCTGAAACATGCGCTCGTCGCCGCGACGGAGGGATACAGCGCCCGACCTGGGGGTTCGCAGGCCAAACTACTCGCCGAGATCAACTCCCATGAGCAGCAACGCAATCTGGAGCTGGTGCTCACCGAGTTCCGCAACTTCCAGAACGGGATCATGCCGTCCGGGCCCGGCGCCCGCGAGCTGATCGACTCGTTCCGCAGCGTCGATGACGCACTCACCGAACACGCACGCAGCGCGCCGAAGCTGCTGGCCAGCGACCAGGAACTCCGCAACCTGCTCACCAAGCGAGCCCGGGTGCTGCACCTCGGGACATCGAACTTCTGCTGGTTCGCTGATCCGTCTCGGGCGCTCTGCCTGCGCATGGCCGGCACACCGACCGCAGACAACCGCTGCTCGGATTGTGTGATTCAACCCGCTGCCCACAAGCCACCCACCACCCCTGCCACCGACCGGTCTGGGCAGCCGCCGCCGACAACACCCGCAACCTCCTCGTCGCCCTCGGGTCGACCCGCAAGAACGAAAAGACTCGTCTGCAAACCGATCTCGACCGCGCAACCCGCATCCTCGACCAGATCGACACCAACTCCACCCCCGGCAAGGACACCCCTGATGGCCATCACCGATGAACAGCGACTTCGTACCGAGCACCGTATCTGCACCGCCATCGACCGCCTCCTGCGCGGCGACATCCCGCCCGGCGGAAGCTGCGACATCAAGACCCTCGCCACCAAATCGGGAGTTTCCCGAGCAGCTCTCTACCGGACCTACGCTCACCTGCGGGAGGAATTCGAGCACCGCCGCGACCGCATACGCGACCAGGGCGAGCGGCCCGACCCTCGCGATGTTCAGATCGAACGACTCAAGGCTGAGATCACCAAACTCAAAGATCGTCTCACCCAAGCGAACTCGACCATCGAGGAGCTGGCCGACCTCCGCGGCCGAGCCCTCTCACAGCTGGCCGCGCAGCACGACGAAATACTGCGACTCCGCTCCACCGCACCACCGAACCTCACCCGGCTTCCGGCCGCACGCGCAAAGGTCATCGGCCCCTGCTGACTAGGTGTTGCGGGGCAGGACGTTATTGATGTGCCAGTCTGGCATCGATAGTCCCATCGTGGCCTCAACTCAGTTGTCCAGCGCTTCTTCTTCCCGCTGGCGGGGACTATCTCGCTAAAGGTGTTTCCGGCGGTTTCTCTCAGTAGGTTCGGGCGTCGGGCCAGCGGTCGGCGAAGGTGATCGCGAACGCGTTGACCGCGGGCTTCCAGCGCATCGTCCATCGTGCCCGACCGGCACCGGTCGGGTCGAGCGAACGAGTCACCAGATACAGGCATTTCAGCGCGGCTTGCTTATTAGTTACGTGGAATCAATCCGAGGAGCTCGACGGCTCCGAATCTGACCACGGAACTGGGAGGCAGGCTTGGCGGCAATGGGGTTGGAGGAGAAGTGGCCAGTGCTTGGTCGGCACGAGCGGG
>NZ_JADLQX010000007.1 GCF_015477605.1 Nocardia amamiensis | reverse complement strand
ACGTCCTCGCCCGCTCACGCGGTACCACCGACCCCAACGAACAAGAGGACACCACCCCAGCACTGACCGCCTGACCGAAAGGATCACGCGGCAATCACCTCAATACACCACGCGTTTGGACTTGACCTGTCTGCCGCGGTCCGGGCCTCTTGAATTGTTGCGCGTGCGGCGTCCAGATCGCTGGTCTTCAGGAACGACTCCGCGAGCCAAGTGCGATACAGGGCTACCTCACGGATTCGATCAGTGGATAGTTGCCCGATGGCTCTGGACAAGAGAGAACTCGCCCTGACGGGATCGCCCAGTTCGACAAAGCATCTACCCGCCATCACGTCTATCTCTGTACGGTCCATCCAATACACCCACTCGGGCTCTGGAATGTCGGCCGAACGGCGGTCGTAAGCGTCGTCCACCGTGTCGAGTGCTCGTTTCGCCTCCTCGCGATCGCGTGAGCGTGCACATGCCCAGGCCAAGGTCCACCAGCAACGACCGGACTGTGGGCGGCGCGTGCGGTGCTCCCTTGACCGCGGTACGTGCCAGCAACGCTGCCTCCTGTGGATTGCCGACATTGGCCATTTGGTAGCTCAGGCTCGACAGGAGTTGCGCCGTCAGGACACGATCTCCCGCGTCATCCGCTGCCGATGCGCCGCTCAGGTACAGGCGTTGCGCTTCGCCGTATCTCCCTGCGTCGCTCGCCACCCACCCGGCGAGTTGCGCGAGTTCACCCGCGACGATCAGCAGCCGCTTGCCTGTCCGCTCTGTGTAGCTACACTCCGTGATGACCCTCCGCGCGTTCTCGAATTCCTCCACTACCAGCGGGAGAAGGTGCCTTCCACCTACGCTGTCATCCATATGCCGCAGCTCGACCACGCGCTCTTCCATCTGGGTTGCGAGCGAATCGCCGACGCGTCGACCAGCGGAACCGGATGTCTTGGGCACCGAGTCTGCCACCAACCATTCGTGCGCGACACGGATCGGGTCCTGCGGTGGTGCCATGAGCTCATTCACCGGGATGTGCAGAGCGCGTGAATAGCCGATGATGTGCTCTTGCTTCACGTCGCGCTGCCCGTTCTCCAACATGCCGAGCAACGACTTGCTGTAGTTCGTCTTGGCTGCGAGCGCGGCCAGGCTGAGACCTCGGCTTCGCCGGGCAGCCCGGAGCAGAAATCCCGGATTCTCCATCGATCCAGTGCCCCCGATTCTGTGGATTCTTGTGGACGGCAAATCGATTCCGCACCTTGCCTATTGGCTCAAGACTACTACGTAGCGCCTGGTAGGAAGCGGTCTGAATCGCACGCCTGATTTCCCGTCTTCTGGACTCCGAATGGTCGGCTATCGGAGTAGACCCGACCGGTCCCGGCGCACCTCAACCGTCTTTCGATGTGGGATCTGGGGGTTACGGATGGAAGCTTGTGGGGATACACCTCGGTCGCGCTGCCTGTTCTATCGGCGGGTGTGTGACCTGCCTGCGGTAGTCGACCCGCCCGAGACCGGCCGGATTGTCGTGCGTGCCGGGTGTGTGTGGGCGATGACGATGCCTACTCGGCTCGGGCAGGCGGTGAAAGCGCATATACAGAGTCGAGGCGGTCCGCTGGGACCTATTGTCGGGCCTCCTCGTTCGGGGCGATGGTCGTTTCTGATCAGGCCCGATCTGCCGGACGATGTGCGGCTGTTCGCCGAACTGTTCCGTCTGGACGTGTCGGTCGCGCGGGCCGGGGCGACTATCGCACTGCCTTCGCCCACCGCGTCGGTCGGCGCGATCCGCTGCCGGGTAGTGCCGCCCCGCAATAGCTTTCGCCCATCGGGGCAAGTGGTGGTCGAAGCGATCCGGGCTTGGGCGGAGCAGGTTCCGCCCAATCGCCGGACTCGGGGGTGATTCCGTATGCCGGGTAACGAAATCTCCTCGCTGGGAGCGGGTGTGGGATGAGCGGCGATTCGTCTCCTGACCCGTCAGAGCCGGATGTGCGGCTGAATGTGTTCTGGCACGGGCTCCGGCTGGAGTTCGCGGCGTGCTTCACGGCGGCGATGACGTTCGCGCAGGAGTGGCGGCGTGCTCATTACCCAGACGCGGTGGAGATCTTGCCGGATGGAGCTGAGGGTCTGCCTCGGCTCCCATGTGAAAGGTTGTATTTGGAGCCTGTCGAGATTACGGAGAACCGAGATGCTCGTGGGTGAGGCCGTCGTTTCTCCCGGAGCGGACCGGTGCACCGCAGGGGGTAGCGGCCGGTACCTCACCACGGAGAAATGACGTGGGTGGAACGCCCATCAGACTGCGGAAGTCGGCTGACATGTGGGATTGGTCGTAGTAGCCGGTGGTGACCGCGATATCGGCCCATGGGGTGTCTCTGGCCTGGGCCAGGACTTTGCGAACTCGATCTATGCGCGCGAAATGCTTGGGGGAGACGCCGATTCCGCTGGTGAACAGGTTGCGGAGTTGGCGTTCGCTCACTGAGAGTCGTGCGGCGAGCTCGGAGATGGGGACGGGGTCCTCGGCGATGGCGGCTACCGCTGTGGCGAGCAGGCGGCGGTGGGCGCGCTGGGCCGGAGTGTCGGCGGCACGGCGTGGCAGCTCGTCTTCGAGGTACGGAACCACTTCGTCGGGCTCGAGTTCGACCAGCTCGGTGGCGAGGTGGGCGGCCGGGCCGGGCAGATCCGCCAACCGTACGATCCGATCGGTGATGTCCGCGGCCGGAACACCGAGCAGCGTGCGGATGGCCCCGGGCGCCAGGCGCAGGCGCACGCAGCCCGCCGGCTTGTTCGCCCGCGAGTAGATCGCCTTGGTCTGCGGCCCGACCACGAATGCGTCGCGGGGACCGTCGTGCTCGGCGCGCAGCACGATGGTGGTCGACGTCTGCGGAACGTGTGCGAACGGTTCGGACAGGTCGACCACGGTCGGGATCCGACCGAGTTCGGCCAGCCACGGTCGCAGCGACTCCGGCGCGGGTTCGGAGGATTCGACCAAGTCGGCCGTCACGACGGGCGGCGGGCGCAGCACGGTGGTCACCGCGTCCACTGTAGGCAGTCCGCGCCCCTGCGGGTGTGCCGAAATTTCCTAGAAGACCTGCGCTGACTCGCGGCACGGTGATCCCCATGATCGTGATCACCGGTGCTACCGGCACCATCGGAAGTGAAATCATCCGTCAGCTCGCCGACCGGGGCGTGCCGGTTCGCGCCGTCACCCGGGACCCGAGTCGCGCCGAGGTGCCCGCGGGCGTCGAGGTGGTGCGGGGCGACTACACCGACCTCCCGTCCATCGCGGCGGCAATGGATGGTGCGGAGGCCGCGTTCATCGTCGGCGTGCTGGGCCCGGAGTACGTGGAGGGCGACCGCGCGCTGATCGCCACGGCACGCGACGTCGGAGTGGGCCGCATCGTCAAGCTTTCCGCTATCGGCACCGGCGACGCCGGGCTCGGACGTGTCGGCACCTGGCATCTACCCGGTGAGCAGGCCGCACGGGAGAGCGGCGTCGACTGGACTATCCTGCGCCCCAGTTCTTTTGCGTCCAACACGCTGAGCTGGGCCGAAGCCATCCGCTCCGGTAAGCCGGTGCCGAATATGACCGGCGACGCCGCGCAGGGCGTCATCGACCCCCGGGACGTCTCCGCAGTCGCTGTTGCGGCGTTGGTGTCCGGCGAGCACGCAGGCCGGATCTACAATCTCACCGGCCCCGAGCTGCGCACCACCCATGACCTGGCCGCGACCTTGGCCGACGTCGTCGGACATCCGGTGGAGGTCGTCGAGATCGCGGAATCCGAAGCGCGGGAGTACATGCTCGCGTCCGGCATGTCCGCCGAATTCGCCGCCGGGGCACTGGCAGGCCAGGCTTACGTGCGTGCGGGACACAACGCGATCGTCACCGATGACGTGCGGCGCATCCTCGGTCGCGCCCGTACCTACGCCGAGTGGGCCGCTGATCATGCGAGCGCGTTCGTGGCGGAACCGAGCGTAGCGACCCACTGACATCGATGTGATTGAGGTCACATAAAATTGCCGAACCGCAAACGCTGGGCAAGGGTGGCAGGACTGGCCGGTGTGCTTACACGAAAAGGGGATCCGCATGCGTCGTCGGGTTGTGTCCGTCTTGGTCGCGTTGACGGCGGGAGGGGCGGCGGCGGCATTCGGCGGCGCGAGCGCCTCCGCAGTGGCGCTGAACCCCTTCCCCGGCGGCACCGAGGTCTACTTCGACCACGGTGAGTCCACCGCGATCGCGAATATGAACCTCGGACCGGCGCTGAGCCAGGTGGCGATCGCCTGGTCGCCGCAGGCCAAAGCGACTCTGGGAGCCGGGATCACCGAGCACGCCCGGTGGGCCAGCGAGTCCCCGACCGGAGGGGTGTCGATCGAGGTGTACGGCATGTTCATCCAACCCTCGCTCGTTACGGTCACCACCCTGCGCGGCTGACCCATTTTTCCGTTTCGAATTCGGCTGCGCTGCGGGTACTCTCTGCCATGGCGTTATGCGCATGCGTTGCCGGAACCGGCGCTGTCGGCCCGTAGGGCTCGGTGCACGGCTGCGAGCGCGCAGGCGGTGACGCATCGGGCTAACGCTTGCGTCAGCGGATGCCGCACCACGCGCGCCGCGCTGCTGGTGAACGCCGACATGAAGACCTCCTGGCGTATACCCGGACGGGACGGCACTGCGTGTGCCGTCCCGTCCGGTGTTTGCGTTTATCGTGCCGTCGAGCGGAAGTTCCGCAGCCGCAGGCTGTTGCTCACCACGAAGACCGAGGAGAACGCCATCGCCGCGCCTGCGAGCATCGGGTTCAGCAGGCCCGCCATGGCCAGTGGGATCGCGGCCACGTTGTAGGCGAACGCCCAGAACAGGTTGCCCTTGATGGTCGCGAGTGTCCGGCGCGAGAGGCGGATCGCGTCCGCGGTTGCCCGCAGGTCGCCGCGGACCAAGGTCAGATCGCTCGCCTCGATGGCCACGTCGGTGCCGGTGCCCATGGCCAGACCCAGGTCGGCCTGGGCCAGCGCCGCGGCGTCGTTCACGCCGTCGCCCACCATGGCGACCACCTTGCCCTCGGCTTGCAGCCGTTTGACGGTGTCGACCTTGTCTTGCGGCAGCACCTCCGCGATCACCTCATCGATGCCGACCTGCGCGGCGATCGCTTCCGCGGCGGCCTGGTTGTCGCCGGTCAGCATGATCGGGGTGAGGCCGAGTGCGCGCAGCTGGGAAATCGCGTCGGCGGAGGTCGGTTTCACCGAGTCGGCGACCACCAGCACACCGCGCGCCGTGCCGTCCCAGCCGACCGCGACGGCGGTCTTGCCCTCGGCCTCGGCCGCGCGCATCGCCTCCGTCAGGTCGTCGCTGGGGTGCTGGGACCAGTCGGCGAGCAGCCGGGCCCGGCCGACCACCACGGCGTGACCGTCCACCACGCCCTGCACGCCCAGGCCCTCGACGTTCGCGAATTCTTCGACCGGCTTCAGCGCACCCACTCGCTCGCGGGCGCCTTTGGCGATGGCTTGCGCGATCGGGTGCTCCGAGGAGTCCTCCAGCGCTCCAGCCAGTTCCAGGATCCGGGTGGCCTGCTCGCCTTCGGCGGGGATGACCTCGAGCAGGGTCATCCGGCCGGCGGTGACGGTGCCGGTCTTGTCCAGCACCACCGTATCCACCCGCCGAGTCGATTCCAGCACCTCGGGGCCTTTGATCAAGATGCCCAGCTGTGCGCCGCGTCCGGTGCCGACCATCAACGCGGTCGGCGTGGCCAGCCCCAACGCGCACGGGCACGCGATGATCAGCACGGCCACCGCGGCGGTGAACGCGGCCGCCACCGATCCGCCGGTGCCGAGCCAGAATCCGAGCGTCGCGACCGACAGCGCGATCACGATCGGCACGAAGATCCCGGAGATCCGATCGGCCAGCCGCTGCGCCTGGGCCTTGCCGGTCTGCGCGTCTTCGACCAGCTTCGCCATCTGCGCCAGCTGGGTGTCGGACCCGATGCGGATCGCCCGCACCACGATCCGGCCGCCGACGTTCACCGTCGCGCCGACCACGGCGTCGTCGGGACCGACCTCCACCGGCACCGATTCACCGGTGAGCATCGAGGCGTCCACAGCCGAGGAGCCCTCCACCACGACGCCGTCGGTGGCGATCTTCTCGCCCGGACGCACCACGAACCGATCACCGACGGCCAACTGCTCCACCGGAATCCGCTCCTCGGTCCCGCCGCGGAGCACCGAAACCTCCTTCGCGCCCAGCTCGAGCAGCGCGCGCAGCGCCGCACCGGCGCGCCGCTTGGCGCGTGCCTCGAAGAAGCGCCCGGCCAGGATGAATGTGGTGACACCGGCGGCGGCCTCCAGATAGATGCTGCCGGTGCCGTCCATCCGCGAGATGGTGAACTCGAACGGGTGGGTCATCCCGGGCGTGCCCGCGGTGCCCCAGAACAGTGCGTAGAGCGACCAGCCCAGCGCGGCGAGCGTTCCCATCGAGATCAGGGTGTCCATGGTCGCGGTGGCGTGGCGCAGGTTGGTCCACGCGGCACGGTGGAACGGCAGCGCGCCCCACACCACTACGGGCGCGGCGAGGGTCAGCGAGAGCCACTGCCAATTGGTGAACTGCAAGGCCGGGATCATCGCCATGGCGATCACCGGCACCGACAGCACCAGCGAGACCAGCAAGCGGGTCCGCAGCGCGGCGGCCGGGTCCTCCTCGGCGGGCGCGGGTTCCTCCGGTTTCGGGGGCGCGGGCAGGGCGGCGGTGTAGCCGGCCTGCTCGACGGTGGCGATCAGGTCGTCCGGCGAGACGTCGCCGGTGACCTCGACCCGCGCCTTCTCGGTGGCGTAGTTCACCGTCGCGGTGACGCCGTCGAGCTTGTTCAGTTTCTTCTCGATGCGAGCGGCGCAGGACGCGCAGGTCATGCCACCGATCACCAGCTCGACCTGCCCGGCGGGCGATGGTTGTGTCGCGGTGGTCATCGTGGGTGCTCCGTTCTGTGCGGGCGGTGGTGGATCGACGAGTCAGTGGCTGTGGCCGCCCGGCACCGGCTGCTGAACAGTGTGTTCGGTGTGCGTCGCGGTGTCTGCGGCGGGGGTGCCCGGAACGGTCAGGGTGAATTCGGCGGTGCGGACCACACCCTCGTGCTGGAAGTCGAGGAACAGGCGGTAGTCACCCGCGCTCGGCGCGGTGAGGGCGAAGGTGATGCCCGGTCCGGCCGGGGTCACGCCGTCGCCGGGGTGGCCCTCCGGGTGGACGTGCAGGTAGCCGAGGTCGGCGGCGCGCAGTGCCACCAGGTGGCCGTAGGCCCCGAGGTAGGGCTGCAGGTCGGTGACCGGCTTGCCGGCGCGCTGTACCGACAGGGTCACCATCGACGGTCGGCCGGGGACGACGACACCGTCCAGCGTCACGGTGTAATCGCCGACCGTGGCGGTGGCGCTCGCGGCCGGGAGTTGTTGCGGGTCGTACTTACCCGCCACCCGCAGATCCGCGCCGAGGGTCAGGTTGTCGCCGCCCTCCGGGGTGAAGTCGGCGAAGACCCGATAGTCGCCCGCACGGGTGAGGTCGAGTGGGACGCTCCAGGTTCCGTCTGCGCCCAGTACCGGGTGCACATGCTGGAAGGCGACCATGTCGCGTCGCACGACGATCAGATGCAGATCCTTCTCGTGGCTGCGTACATAACGAGTGACGGCCGCCCCGTTCTGGTCCAGGATGCGAAAGCGCAGCGGCACATTCGGCGCCGGTGCGGCCTGCGCGGTGTCGAGCCGCAGGGTGTATCCGCGGTCGGTCGCCATCATTCCTCCGGGTAGTGCATCTGAATGGGCCTCGCCCTGTTGGGCGGGTCCGTCGTGTGTTCCCGAGTTGTGCGCGGACTCGGCGGGGTCGGGTCCGATGACCGCCCCGGTTGCGAGAGCGATCCCGAAGACCGCCGCGAGGCCGAGGGCGAACCCGCCGAATTTGGTGGATGCGTTCATCGGTGTGCTCCGTTCGGTGCTCAGTCGGCGACCGCGTAGCCCGCGCGGACCACCGCGGCGGCGAGTTCGGCGCGCTCGACCGGGCCCGTGCTCGCCACGGTCACCTCGCCGCTGGCGATGTCGACGGCGACGGAGCTGACGCCGGAGACGCGGCCGATCTCGTCCCGGACCCGGGCGGCGCAGCCACCGCAGGTCATGCCGGTGACGGTCACGGTGGTGGTGGCGGTGCTCATGGTCGATCTCCTCTTCGGGGTGCTTCGTGCTTATGCGTCTACCATACCCCCCTAGGGTATTTATCCGTCAAGAGTGGTCTCGCACACATGACAAAGCCCGGTCCGCGAGTTCGTGCGGACCGGGCCGGGTGGACCGCTGCCGTCCCGGTATTTCGCAGGACAGCAGCCACCAGGGTCAGGCCGAGTGCAGGTTGCGGGCGGTTGGGGAGGTCTCGGTACTGGCCGGGTCGGGGTAGGTGCCGAAGAGGCGGTCGGCGGTACCGGAGGTGGTGACCGTGAACCAGTAGTGCTCGTTCTTGTAGTGGTGGTGGCGGTGGTTGCGCCAGACCGCGCGGTAGAGCGAGCCTTTCGGCTTGTAGTCGGTGTGGACCAGATAGTGCGTCCACTCGTAGCCGAGGCCGAGCAGTGTGATGGTGATCAGGAAGGTCAAGCCGAGGCCGAGACGCGGGAAGGCGAAGGCGGCCGAGGCGATCAGCACGACGATCAGCGCGGACAGCGTCTTCGTCGGGATGAAGATCAGCGGTATGTTGCGCGGATCGACATGGTGCTCGCGGTGTTTGCGGGCCAGCTCGCTGTCGAGAGCGATGGGGCCGAGCCGCCGCGGGCGCCAATGCAATACGGTGACGTGCACGATCCACTCGAATACCGGGAAGAATGCCAGCATCACAGCGGGCACGAGCAGATCGGAAGTTTGCCAGTCGCCGACGACGACCCGGCCGATCACCGCGCCCACCAGCGTGGTCGCGATCATCCACGGCGAGGGGTGCCGGAGGAATTCACCGAACGCTCGGCCGAGTGTCAGTCCGCGGCGTAATGCCCGCTCGTCCCGGCGGACCTTCGCGCGTGCGTGCGCCTCGACCGTATCCGGTTCTGCCTTGGATTTCGTCATGGTTGTTCCTAGGTGATGCGTGATCAGGGTCCGCCGAGGACCTCGATCAGAGCGGTGGTCGCCGGCTCGAGCAGCGCCCGAGCGGTCGTGGCGGCCTTCTGTGGCCTGCCCGCCACGATGGCGGCGGCCAGTTCGCGGTATCCCTCGACGTTGCCCACCTCGGCGGACATGATCGGGGCCAGCGCCGCGAGCGCCGGTTCATAGGCGGCGCGCAACATGTTGAACATCAGCCGGAACACGATGGAATCGGCCGCGTCCACGACGTGATCCCAGAACTCCATCGCATGCCGTTGCTGGGAGATCGGATCCCGTTCGGCCGCAAGTGCTTCGACGGAGGCATGGAGCAGCGCGCGGATCTCCTCGGCGCCGGTCGCGCCGACTCGGCGTGCGGCTAGTTCCGCCACCTTGGGGCCGTTGTGCAGCCGTGCCTCCAGAATGCTGCGCGCAACCGCGGGGTCCAGTTCCCCGGCTTGTACCAGCAACCTGGGCAGGACCTCGAGCCCGGCCCCGCGCCGGTAGTTCAGCACGGTGGTCGCGTCCCCTTGACGCACGGACACCAGCCCGGCCGCCGCGAGCCGCTGCAGCGCCTCCCGCACCGCGGGTCGCGAAACCCCCAGTGCCTCCGCCAACTGCCGCTCGCTGGGCAGGGTCGCCCCTGGCGCCAGCTCCCCACTGAGCACATCCGCCGCGATCTGCTCGAACACGTCCGCCGACACCGACCGCTTGACCACAGGTTGCAACGCCATGCGTCTACTGTGCTCTCCGTTGGTCAGGAGGTCAAGTGGTCAGACCAATTCGATATCTGCGCGTCGACGGTGCGAGATCCGAGTCTGACGCGTGTTGGCTACCCAGGCCATCAGGGCCTTCGGTGCGGCCTGAGCCCTCGTGGTGCAGAGGCGTCGCCTACCCATTGAGTGCGGTGCATTTATTCGGTACCGTACAGATGATCTATACGGTGCCGTATAAATGGAGGCGAACCGTGGCGCGACTCGCAACGACCACCTACACCGATCAACCGTGGCGCATCCACGAATTCACGAAGGACTTCGAGGTCGAGGACGTGTGGTCGTACCGCACGCCGGGAGCCGGGCCGGACGACTTCCCGACGATGGTCGCGGCGCTGCAAGCTGCCGGCGGACCGGCGAAGCAGCCCTGGCCAGTGCGGTTCTTGTTCGCCGTTCGCTGGAAGCTCGGCGCACTCCTCGGCTGGGACAAGCCATCAGCGGGCGTCGGTACGCGGGTTGCCTCGCTTCGCGACCGCCTGCCCGCCGACATGCGCGACGCTCCCCGCGGAATGGACAACGAGAACATGCCGCTCAAAGCGGTTTACGAGCTCGATATGGAATCCGCTCGCGAGCTGGCGAACAAGACCGTGCACACCGTGATGCATCTCGGCTGGGTTCGAGGAGCGGATGGCGACTATGAGCTGCGGATGGCCGTCCTGGTCAAGCCCAACGGTTTGTTCGGGCGGCTCTATATGGCCGCCATCAAGCCTTTTCGATACCTCGTCGTCTACCCTGCCCTGACCCGGCGATGGGAAAGCGCCTGGCGAGACCGCAACGATGCCTTGGCACAGTACGAAGAAGGAAGGTCGCGATGAACTCCAGAGCGCGGTTGCTCCGCTGGGCGAGCGGGATCATGCTCGTGCTCGGAACAGGGCATCTGATCTTGCTGGCGCTCGCCGCTTGGGATGAGATCACCAGCTGGGTGGACCTGGGGGTATGGGCAGCCGTGCCGCTCACGCTCACCGACGGAGACGCCGCCCCGACGGTGGAGTCGCTGCAGAGCAAGCTCACCTTCTGGGGCGGTCCGGGAAGCTTCGCCGTGCCGCTGATTCTCTTGGGCGTGCTGACCTGGCACCTCGCTGCACGCGGGGTGGCTGTGCCCGCCGGAATCGGCTGGGGCATCGCCGCGTGGTGTGTGTTGGGTGGCGTCCTTCTTGTGCCTTCCCCGTTCTTCGTCGGGATCATCCCCGGGGTACTCATCGTCTTGGCAGCGCGGAAGGAAGAGCGGTCAGGAGCAGCCCGAGATCCGCAGCTGGACGCGGTGTAACCCGTGCGGCTGCGATTCAGGTGGGGTCGGAGCCGCGGATCGCGGAGAGCCAGACGGTAGCGGCGGCGGCAATGGTGGTGGCGGCCAGGAAGCCGGGCAGGCCGCCGCCGTCGATGTAGACCCACAGCAGGGCCGCGAAGGGAGCGGCGACGGTGGATTGGGCGTCGAGCAGGAGGCGGCGGCGCAGACGGCCAGCCGCCGCGGTATGGGTGGGTGCGTCGGGGTCGGGGCGGCTGGGGTTGTCGACCAATCGGCCCGGAGGTTCGACGTCGCGGATGCGCCCGGAGGGGTAGAGGCGTCTTCCAGCGAGGTGAATCGTGCGGTCGGTCACCTCGGCCTCGGTTTCGGTGAGGGTGGTCAGCACGGGGTCGAAGTAGACCGGAAGCCAGCGGGGACCACCTGTTCCGCCGACCTGCAACCAGGAACGGCTGATCAAGCGGTGTTGTTGGCGGACGCGAGTGACCCGCACGGTCCGCGCGGAACCCGAACGCCGGAACGGAAAGAGGCCATACGCGACGCCGAGTCGATACCCCGTGTACCCGAGAATGCCGAGCACGACCGCCGCGATCGCCGCCATCTGATCCAGAGTGCCGAACGGCGCCCAGGCGGCACAGACCGCGAGGGCGCCGATCGTCACCGTGAGCGGATAGGCCAGCGGGTGGCCCGATCCGAAACTCACTTCAAGAAACCGATTTTCGTGTAGTCCAGGGACGCGAGTCCGGCGGCGCCGTAATTCGCCAAGTCGGCCCGCACCCCGACATTGCCCGCCGACTGCATCAGCGGCAGCGAGTGGCCCTCCTCGAATACTTTGCGATCCACTTGGTTCGCCAGCTCGATCGCCTTCTCCGGGTCGAGCTCGGACACCGTCTGCTCGATCAGCGCGTTCAGTTCCGGCGAGCCGATGCGGCCGTAGTTGCCCTGCAGGTCGTCGGGGTTGTAGCCGTAGATCTGGTTGAGGCTGCCCAGCGGGAACGGGTCACCCACCCAGGTCCACTGCGCGACGTCGAAGTTGCCCGGCTGGATCACGTCGGTGAAGAAGCCCTTGCCCGGCTTGGTCTCGATGTTGAGTTTGACGCCGACCGCGGCCAGGTTCTGCTGGATGATCTGCGCGATCTGCACCCAGGTGTCGTCCTGGTACATGACGTCGCGGATCTCCAGTTTGCGCCCGTCCTTCTCGCGGACGTCACCGACCAGTTTCCAGCCCAGATCGTCGAGCTCCTTGGCCGTGGCAGCCGGGTCGAAGCCGAGGCTGTTGTCCTGGTATCCCTTCTGCCCCTGGATGTAGATGTGGTTGTTCAGCGGTTTCGGGTTCTCTACCAGGCCGTTCTGGATGGCCGTCACGATGCCGTTGCGGTCGATCGCCTTCGAGATCGCCACGCGCAACTTGGGGTCCGCGAGGATCGAGCCGGGGGCGCCGTTGAACGTGAAGTGATTCCAGCTGTTGCCGGGCGCGCGGCGGATGGCGATGCCCTGTGTGTTACGCGCGGTCCTCAGTTCGTCCCGGGTGCCGAGACCGACGGCGTCGATCTCGTTGTTCTGCAACGCGGGCAGTTGAGCCGAGGAATCGAGCACGCTGAAGGTGATCGTGTCGAGCTTGGGGGTGTCGCCCCACCACTTGGGATTGCGGCCGAGCACGATCCGCCCCTGCGCCCGGTCGGTGGACTGGACGAGGAACGGTCCCGCGGTCAGCACGATGCCGTCGACGAGGCTCTTGTTGAACGCCTCGGGGGTGGCGGTGACGGACTTGGGGAACAGGAAGGTGTTGCCCGCGAACTGTCCGCGCCATTCGGCGTAGTGCTGCTTGAACGTGATGATCGCCTGCCGGTCGTCGACGCCGCGTTCGACCTTCTCGACCCGATCGAAGCCGCTGTTGTTGGCGATCAGGAACGCCTTGTCCGCGCCGCTGAGCGCGTTGGCCTGCGACTGGATGTCTTCCCAGGTGATCGGGGTGCCGTCGGACCACACGGCCTTGGGATTGATGGTGTACGTCACCTGCTGCGGGTTGGTGTTCGTCAGCTGGACGTCGGTGAAGTAGTCGGTGTTGACCGAAAGCTCACCCGCCGCGTTGGTCCGGAAGGCGCGCGGCATCATCGGCCGCTCTAGCGCGCCGGTCTCCGCGTCGTTCCCGTCGTTGGACAAGCTGTTCCAGTTCGCGGGGAACGCCGAGATCGCCAAGCGCAGGTTGCCGCCGTCGCGTAGCTCGCTGACATCGTGCGGGTTGATGTCGTTGGTGGTGCCGAGCTCGGCGGCCGAGCCTGCGGGCGCGCCCTCGTCGTCCGAACTACACCCGGAGGCCACCAATCCGATCGCGACAGCGGCGATCGCCAGTCGTGTCGTCAGTGAACGAATCCGCATGGTTCGCTCCTTCCTGTTCGTTGCCTCCTACCGAACGGCCTCACTTCAGGAAGCCTGCCTCGAGGTAGTTCGGGGAGGCCAGTCCGAAGGCGCCGAAATTCGCCACGTTCGCGCGAACGGCCACGTTGCCTGCCGACTGCGCGATCGGCACCGAGTGTCCCAGCTCGAAGATCATCCGGTCGGCCGTGTTCGCCAGCTCGATCGCTTTCTCGGGGTCGAGCTCGGAGATGGTCTGCTCGATCAGCGCGTTCAATTCCGGCGAGCCGATCCGTCCCTTGTTGCTCAGCGGGTTCGCCGGGTCGTAGGCGTAGATCTGGGGCAGCGCGCCGAGTGGGAAAATGCTCCGCGACCAACTGAATTGGGCGATGTCGAAGTTGCCAGGATCGATCACGTCGGTGAAGAGGCCGTTGCCCGGATAGGTTTCGATCACCAGCTTGACCCCGACGCGCGCCAGATTCTGCTGCATGATCTGAGCCATCTGCACCCAGGTGTCCTGTTGGAACATCACGTCCCGGATCACCAGCTGACGTCCGTCCTTCTCCCGGACCTCACCGTTGAGCTTCCAGCCCAGCTCGTCCAGCATCTTGGCGGCCTCGTCCGGGTTGTAGGCGATCACCGCGGAGTTGTCCTGGTAGCCCTTCTGTCCGTCGAGGTAGATGTGATTGTTCAGCGGTCTGGGGTTCTCCACGATCCCGTTCTGCAACGCGGTGACGATGCCCTGACGGTCGATGGCCTTCGCGATGGCCGCTCGCAGGCGCGGATCCGCGAGAATGGAACCGGGCGCACCGTTGAACGTGATGTGCGAGTTGTACGGACGCGAAGCGCGCCGCACGATGATGCCGGGCGAATTGGTCGCGGCCTTGACCTCCTCGATGCCCGAGACATCGATGGCGTCGAGCTCATTGTTCTGCAGGGCGTTGAGCCGGGCCGAGTAGTCGAGCACGCTGTAGGTGACGGTATCCAGCTTGGGTGTCGCGCCCCACCAGTTCGGATTGCGACTGAGCACGATGCGCTGCTGCGCTCGATCCACCGAGCTGATCACGAACGGCCCCGCCGACTTGGTCAGCGTATTGCGGTCGCGCTCGTTGAACGCCTGTGGCGTCGCGGTCGACTCCTTCGGATACAGCTGGCCGAACAGGCCGCGCCACTCCGCGTAGTGCTGCGCGAAGGTGACGATGGCCTGACGGTCGTCGACGCCACGTTCGACCGTGGCGATTCGGCTGTAGCCCTGGGTCGCCGAGACGCGGTACTCGGTATTGCGGCCGCTCAGTGCCTCCGCTTGGGAGCGCAGATCCTCCCAGGTGATCGGGCTGCCGTCGGACCAGACCGCCTTGGGGTTGATGGTGTAGCGCACCTTCTGCGGGTTGGTGCCGGTCAGCTCGACCTCGGTGAAGAAGGTGGGGTCGGTCTTTATCTCACCGGCAGCGTCAGCCGTGATCGGTCCCGGCAGCGTCCAGTCGACCATCTCGGCGACATCGCCGTCGGAGTCGACGTGGTGCGAGTTGAACGTCGCGGGGAAGGCGGTGATGGCGAGGCGCAGGTTACCGCCGTCGCGTAGTTCGCTCGGGTCTCGGGGATTGATGTCGTTGGTGGAGCCGATCGCGTTGGAACCTGTCTGCACCGCCGTGTCGCCCGAGCCGCAGCCGACCAGGAGCAGCGCGAGCGCCGTGCCCGCGGCCAACGTCCGAACTGTCACCGCGTGCATCCGCCGCCTATTCCGGGTGGGCTGGAGCGATCTCATTTTACGAATCCGATCTTGGTGTAGTCGTATGAGGCGAGCCCGGGGGACCCGTAGTTGGCGATGTCGGCGCGGAGACCGAAGTTTCCTTCGGACTGGGTCAGCGGCAGCGAGTGGCCCTCCTCGAAGACCGCGCGGTCGACCTGGTTGGCGAGCTCGATCGCCTTCGCCGGGTCCAGCTCCGACAGGGTGCGGTCGATCAGGGCGTTCAGTTCCGGCGAGCCTATGCGTCCGTAGTTACCCTGCAGGTCGTCGGGGTGGTAGGCGTAGATCTGCGGGAGGCTGCTGAGGGGGAACGCGTCGCCGGAGAAGATGAACTGGGCGGCGTCGAAATCACCGGGCTGGATCACGTCGGTGAAGTAGCCCGCGCCCGGCTTGGTGTCGATCACCAGCCCGACGCCGATCGCGGCGAGGTTCTGCTGGATGATCTGCGCGATCTGCACCCAGGTGGGGTCGTTGTACATGACGTCGCGAATGATCAGCTTGCGGCCGTCCTTCTCGCGGACGTCGCCGACCAGCTTCCAGCCCAGATCGTCGAGTTCCTTCGCCGCGGCCGCGGGGTCGTAGCCGAGGCTGTTGTCGCGGTAGCCCTCCTGTCCTTGCAGGAAGACGTGATTGTTCAGCGGTTTCGGGTGCTCCACCAGTCCGTTCTGGGTGGCGGTGGCGATGCCCTGGCGGTCGATGGCCTTGGAGATGGCCACGCGCACTTTCGGATCCGCGAGGATGGAACCGGGAGCGCCGTTGAACGTGATGTGCCGCCAGCGATTGCCCGGCGCTCGGCGCACGATCAGCCCTGCGGTGCTGCGCACGGTCTTGACGTCGTCGATCGTGCTCAGCCGCACGGCGTCGAGTTCGTTGTTCTGCAGCGCGCCCACCCAGGCCGCGCGGTCGAGCACGCTGTAGGTGATGGTGTCCAGCTTCGGCTTGTCACCCCACCAGTTCGGGTTGCGGGCCAGCACGATGCGCCCCTGGGTGCGATCGGTGGACTCGACCACGAACGGGCCCGCGGTGGGACCCATGTGGTCGGCCAGGCTGTGATTGAACGAGTCGGGGTTCGCGGTCACCGACTTCGGGAACAGCGCCATGTTCCCGGCGAACTGGCCGCGCCACTCCGCGTAGTGCTGCTTGAAGGTGATGATCGCCTGCCGGTCGTCGACGCCGCGCTCGACCTTTTCCACGCGATCGAAGCCGCTGGTGATGGCGATCAGGAAGCGCTTGTCGGCGCCGCTGAGCGCGTAAGCCTGGGAGCGGATGTCTTCCCAGGTGATCGGGGTGCCGTCGGACCAGACGGCCTTCGGATTGATGGTGTAGGTGACCTGCTGCGGGTCGGTGCCGGTCAGCTGGACGTCGGTGAAGTAGTCCTTGTTGACGGTGAGCTGCCCCGCGGCGTCGGTGTTGAACGAGCGTGGCATCAACGGCCGCTCGATGTCGCCGATCTCGCCCTCGTGCCCATCGTTCGACAGCGTGTTCCAGTTCGCCGGGAACGAGGTGGTGGCCAGCCGCAGGTTGCCGCCCTCGCGCAACTCGTCCGGGTGTCGCGGATTGAGGTCGCTGGTGGTGCCGAGCGCGTCGGACAGCCCCTTCGCCGATTCGGCACCGTTCGCGCCGCAGCCAGCGACCACGAGCCCGAGCGCGACGAGCGGAACCGCCCAGCGCACCGGCCGGGGGCGGGTGTGGCTTCGGGTCGATCGAATCCGCATCGGGCTGTCCTTCCTAGCGGCTGACCACCGGCACCGGCACGGCATCGATCAGCGCACGCGTGTACTCGTGCGCCGGCGCCGCGAAAATCTGTTCGGCGGAGCCATATTCGACGATCTTGCCGCGATACATGACCGCGATGTCGTGGGCCAGATTCCGGACCACCGAGAGGTCGTGGGAGACGAACAGATAGGACAGCGCGCGCTCGGTCTGCAGATCGCGCAGCAGGTTCAGCACCCCCGCTTGAATCGAGACGTCCAGCGAGGACACCGGTTCGTCCAGCACGAGCAACTCCGGATCCAGCGCGAGCGCGCGGGCGATGCTGATGCGCTGCTTCTGGCCGCCGGAGAAATCGGCGGGGTAGCGATCGGCGTGTTCGGGGCGCAGCCCGACCTGCTCGAGCAACTGGGGGACCCGCCGGGCGATCTCGGCCCGCGGACGCCCGTCGACGCGCAGGGGCTCGGCGAGCGCGTCGAAGATCGGCAGGCGCGGGTCCAGCGAGGCGGTGGGGTCCTGGAAGACGATCTGCATCTTCCTGCGGATCTCCCGCCTGCGCGCCTTGCTCAGCGAAGCGACGTCGCTGCCCATGATCTCGATGGTGCCCGCCTGCGGGCGAACCAGCTCGAGGATCTGGGTGAGCGTGGTGGACTTCCCGGAGCCGGACTCGCCGACCAGCGCCAAGGTCCGTCCGGCCCGCACCTCGAAGCTGATGCCGTCGACCGCCCTGATCTCGCCCTTGCGGCGGCGCAGCACCACACCGGAGGTGATCGGGAACACCTTCACCAGGTCGGAAACCCGCAGCACCACCTCGGAGTCCACCTCGGCCTCGGCCTCCGGCTCGGAAATCTCGCTGCGATAGGCCTCGAACAGCGCGTCCGTGCCGACCTCGGCAGTGCGGATGCACGCGGCGGAGTGCCCGGGATCGGTCGGCTCCAGAGGCGGTTCGGCAGCGCGGCACTCATCGATCGCGACCGGGCAGCGCGGCGCGAACGTGCAGCCCGGCGGCAGCGCGTGCATGGCGGGCGGCGCGCCGACGATCGGGATCAGCGGACGACGCGGAGGACCGTCCATCCGCGGAATCGAGCCGAGCAACCCCACCGTGTAGGGCATCCGCGGCGCGGTGAACAGCTCCGCGGTGGCGGCGGTCTCGACGATCCGGCCCGCGTACATCACGGCGACGCGGTCGGCCAGCGTGGCGGCGATGCCCATGTCGTGGGTGATCATGATGACGCCTGCGCCGGTGATGTCCCGCGCCTTGCGCAGCAGGTTGAGGATCTGCTTCTGCACCGTCACGTCGAGCGCCGTGGTCGGCTCGTCGCAGATGATCAGAGCGGGGTCGTTGGCGATGGCCATCGCGATGACCACGCGCTGGCGCTGGCCGCCGGAGAATTCGTGCGGAAATGCCTTGGCCCGCACCTCCGGGTCTGGGATGCCGACCAGGTCGAGCAGTTCCACCGCCCGTTTCGCGGCCTCCGACTTGCTCATCTTGCCGTGCGCCAGCAGGGCTTCCGCGAGCTGGTCGCCCACCCGGTATACCGGGGTGAGCGCGGACAGCGGGTCCTGGAACACCATGCTGATGGAACTGCCGCGCAACTGGGACAGTTGCCGGTCGCCGAGGCCGAGCAGTTCGCGCCCGCGGAACCGTATGGAGCCGGTGATCCGCGCCTGCTCCGGCAGCAGCCCCATCACCGCCAGCGACGACACCGACTTGCCCGAACCGGATTCGCCGACGATGGCGAGCACTTCACCGTCGGACACCGTGTAGGTGACACCGCGGACCGCGTCGATCCGGCCCTCCTCACTCGGGAAGGAGACGTGCAGATCGGTGATCTCCAGCAGCGGTGCGGTCGAGTGGGTCATGCTTTCGCCTTCTTCTTCGACCGCGCTCGCTTGGCGCCGGGATCGAACGCGTCGCGCAGTCCGTCGCCGACCAGGTTGGCGCACAGGACGGTAATGATCAGCAGGCCACCCGCGAACAGGAACAGCCACGGATAGGTCAGCGCCGACTTGGTGCCTGTCGCGATCAGCGAGCCGAGCGACACGTCCGGAGGCTGCACGCCGAAGCCCAAGAAGCTCAGGCCGGTTTCGGCCATGATCGCCGAGCCGACGGTGAGCGTGGTGTCGATGATCAGGATCGAGGCGATGTTCGGGATGATGTGGCTGAGGATCACCGTCCGGGTGGGCGCGCCCATATACCGTGCGGCGCGGACGAATTCGCGATCGCGCAGGCTCAATGTCAGGCCGCGCACGATTCGCGCGGAGATCATCCAGCCGAAGCAGGACAGCAGGATGATCAGCAGCAGAATGGATCCGCTGCCCTTGGTGCGCGGCGCGAACAGCGCGATGATGATGAAACTCGGGACCACGAGCAGCAGGTCGACCAGCCACATGATCGCGCGATCGGTCCAGCCGCCGAGCAGACCGGCCAGCGAACCGGTGGACGCCGCGATCGCGGTGGAGAACAGCGCGACGCACAGGCCGATGATCAAGGATTTCTGCAGGCCGCGCAGGGTCTGCGCGAGCACGTCCTGGCCGATCTGCGTCGTGCCGAACGGGTGTTCCAGGCTCGGCGGCTGGAGCAGCGCGGTGTAGTCCAGCTGCTGGTAGTCATACGGCAGCAAGGGCGGGAGCGCGAAGCTGGCGACGAACAGCAAGATCAGGACAATACCGCCGGCGACGGCGGGCTTGTTGCGCAGGAAGCGCCGCAGAACCAGCTTGCGCCGTCCGGTCGCGGCGACTTCGGGAGCGCCTTGGACGATGATTTCGGCTTCTGTCATCCCACACGCACCCTGGGGTCGAGAATCGCGTACACGATGTCGGAGAGCAGGCCGGACACCAGCACGACCAACCCTGCGAACGCGGTCACCGTCACCACCACGTACAGATCCTGGGCATTGATCGAGTCGACCAGCCATTCGCCGACACCGTGCCAGCCGAAGATCTTCTCGGTGAAAGTGGCGCCCGTGATCAAACCGCCGAGGCTGTAGGCGAACAGCGTCGCCATCGGGATCAATGCGGTGCGCAGGCCGTGCTTGTACAGCGCTCTGCTACGGGTGAGCCCCTTGGCGCGGGCGGTGCGGATGAAATCGCTCTGCAGCACGTCGAGCATGGCGTTGCGCTGGTAGCGGCTGTAGCCCGCCATGGCGCCGAGAGCCAAGGCGGTCGTGGGCAGGATCAGGTGCTGGACCCGGTCGAGCAGCTGTGCCCCGAAACCCTCGATCCTGGTGGCCGAGGTCTCGCCGGTGTAGAGGAATATCTGCTCGCCGCTGACCGAATTGACCTCCAGCGCGCCGTATTTCAGCAGCGTCGCGAGCAGGAACACCGGCGTGCTCAAGACCAGCAGCGACACCACCGTGGTGAAGTAGTCGCTGAATTTGTATTGCCGGATCGCCCCCGCCGCGCCGATCAGAACCCCGAGCACGGTGCCGACCAGCGAGCCGACGATCAGCAACCGCAGACTCACCGCCACTCGCCGCGGCAGTTCCGCGCTCACCGGCTGACCGGCCAACGTGGTGCCGAAATCGCCCTGCGGGATGCCCTTGATCCAGGTGAGGTACCGCTCCGGAATCGGATCGTTGAGGTGCAACTCCTCGGCCTTGGCGTCGATCACTGCCTGCGGCGGTCGCGGGTTGCGTTGTTCGAGACTGTCCAGGGGCCGGAACGTCAGGGACGCCAGGCTGAACGTCAGGAACGAAGCCAGCAGCAACAGCACGACATAGTTGAGCGCGCGTCGTAGCAGGAAGCCGGTCATCAGTCCTCTGGTCTTTCGGCTGGACGAGCCAGCGTCGGTATTAGCCCCCGATCATAAGGACGTGCTTGCCTGCGCGCGTGCCACGTGACGTTCGGGCATGTCCGACCCCGATCCTGTCACCGACCGGGCGGTGGCCAGGCGTCGTCCGGCAGGATAGATGAGGTGAGGCCCTTGCACCTGCCCAAGCCGAAGATGGTCGCCACCGATGTGGACGGCACGCTCATCGATCACGACGAGCGGGTCACCGCGCGGACCAAGGCCGCGGTGGGAGCGCTGGTCGCGGACGGTGTGCCGTTTGTGCTGGCCACGGGGCGTCCGCCGCGCTGGATCGGGCCGGTGGTCGAGGGCTTGGGGTATGCGCCGCTGTGCGTGTGCGGCAACGGAGCGGTGGTCTACGACAGCGCGTCCGATCGGGTACTGGCCAGCAGGACGTTGGACGTGGCGACGCTGACCTGGCTCGCCGATGTCGCCGAGCAGGCGCTGCCGGGCTGCGGGCTCGCGGCGGAACGGGTCGGCGAGAGCGCGCACGACGCGGTGACGCCGCAATTCGTCAGCTCGCCGCAGTACGAGCACGCCTGGCTCAACCCGGACGACACCTCGGTCGCCCGCGAGGAAGTCGTCGACGCACCGGCCATCAAGATGCTCATCCGGCTACCCGGCGCGCGCAGCTCGGATATGCGCACGGTGCTCGCTCCGCTGATCGGGGAGCGCGCCGACATCACCTACTCGACCGAGCACGGCCTCATCGAACTGTCCGCGCCCGGCATCACCAAAGCCTCGGGTCTCGCGGTGGTCGCCCAGCGGCTCGGCGTGGACGCGGCCGCCATCATCGCGTTCGGCGACATGCCCAACGACGTCCCCATGCTGACCATGGCCGGGCACGGCGTCGCGATGCGCAATGCGCACCCCGAAGCCCTCGCGGCCGCCGACGAGATCGCCGAATCCAACTCCGATGACGGAGTCGCCCGCGTTCTCGAACGCTGGTGGGTCTGAGTGACCATTGCGGGGCCGAGTCACCTTGCGACGGAAATTTGCTCGGAGCCAGCGGAATACGCGGCACTGGCCGGGTCCGGGATGTTCGCCGGGGCCGGACCCGCGGCCGGGCTGTTTCGGTGCGGTTCCTCCCGGTTGGTGTCGTTGTGAGTCTTCAAGACGGTGGTGACGATGTTGGTGAGCTGGTTGAGGATCAGTGAGCCGTGCTGGAAGTCGGCGCGCAGGCCGTCCGGGACGGGGTAGGCGTTGCGCAGCGGCAGTCCGAGGATGCCGGTGTCGGCGCCGAGTTGCAGGAAGCGGTTCAGGATGGTGCCGAGCACTTCGACGACTTGGCCGTCCGGCACGGTGTACACGTAGCCGTTGGTGAACTTCGCGTATTGCTGGCCATGCGCTGCGGGAAGTACGTCCGACTGCGCGGCGCCGAGCGGTCCGCTCGGTCCGCCGGATTGCGACCAGTGCCTGGCGACGATGTTGTCGTGCACCATGTTCAGCAACTTGGTGGTCAACTCGGCGAGGGCGGCCACGTCGAGCTCGGTGCCCGGCGGCGTCTGCGGGTGGTATCCGCCGGAGGCGCCCGGCGCGCCGGCGGCGATCTCGCGGATCCGGTCCATCAATGCGTACGCGGCGTCGCCGGGGCAGCTGGTGTTGCCGACATCGCGGTGTGCGAAGACGATCGGCAGCCGCACGGCCTCACCCTGCGCGTACGGGGTGAACGACGTCCCCTCGGAATACATCGTGGTGTAGCCCTTGGGATTCAGCCCGGCGACCTTGGCGCGCCAGCCGACGAAAGCGCCGATCGCGTCGATCGACTCCTGCGTCGGCTGGATGGATTCGTAGTCGCCCATCAGCGCGACACCGGAGGTGTTCTCGTTGAACCCGCCGGCGTGCGCGCCCTGCACCGGTCGGTCGAGGCCGCCGAAGCGTCCTTCGAAGACCTGGCCGTACTTGTCGACCAGCGCGTTGTACCCGATGTCGCACCAGCCCAATGTTTTCGCGTGGTAGGTGTAGATCGCCCGGACGATCCCGGCGGATTCGGACTTGCTGTAGTCGTTACGACCGGCGGTGTGGTGCACGGTGACGCCGCCGAGGCCGTCGTCGTAGGTGGGTTCGTCGCAGCGGATCGATTCGTCTGCGCCCCATTGGGCTCGGGTGATGACCTGCGGCCCGCCGCCGGGCAGTGCCGCGGCCACATTGTGCAGTGAACCGTCGATGGTGCCGCGGCCGGGATTGATGAGCACTGCGGTCAGATCGGGGATCAGCTGCGCGACATCGTCGGAGCGGGGCTGTACCGGCTCGGGACGGGGATCGGTCTGCTGGGCGGGGTCGCCGGGTTGTGGGTCGGTCTGCTGGGCGGGGCCGACGGGCTGTGGGTCGGTTTGCTGGGTGGGGATGCCGGGTTGTGGGTCGGTCTGCTGGGCCGGGTCGACGGGCTGTGGGTCGGTTTGCTGGGTGGGGATGCCGGGTTGTGGGTCGGTCTGCTGGGCCGGGTCGACGGGCTGTGGGTCGGTTTGTTCGACCGGATCCTCCGCGATCGCAGCCGGGTGCGCCACTGGCTTGACCTCCGGCGCCGCGGCTTGGTTCCGCGTGACCAGTACCTGCACCGCGTTCGTGTTGCCGACGTAGATCGGCTCGGTGCCGTTGGTCGCTCCCGGGCCGGAGTGGTCGGTGCGGTGGGTGTCGACCGGTTCGGTGTCGTACCACGGGCCCCAGGTGCCATCGGGTTGCCGGGCTCGGATGGTGGCCTTGGTGTTCGCCAGTTCCTTGGCGGTGAGCGCCACCATGCTGAAGGGGGTGTCGCGGGAGAGTTCCTTCACCTGCGCCCCCACTTGGCTCATCAGTTCGGGGGTCAGCGCGCCGGGCGATAACGCTGGAGTGTCGGGCGTGGCGCCAGGGTGCAGATCGTCGGGGTCTGCGATGAAGCGCACGCTGCCAGGGACGATTCCGGCATTCACCGGAGCGGGCGAATTCGGGATGCTGGATGCCTGACCTGGGATTACATCGGGGCCGGAGGTCTCGCCGGAATCTATTCGGGGTATGGGTATTCGTTCGGGTAGCCGCACGCCGGGTGGTAGTGGTAGTCCGTCCGGCACCGGAATGGATTCCGGAATCGGCAGCATGCGCAGGTCGGAAAGGCGCAGATCCGGCAGGTCCAGTCCGGTGAACTCGCGCAGCGGCAGCACGATGTCGGGGGCTTTGGTAAGCGTGACCTCGGCGAGCTGGGCCGGTACGGCCGCGGGTTCGCTGTCGTTGGCGGTTCGATAGTCGGTCGAATCACTGAGTGTGAGCGTGACGAGCGGCGCCGCTACCGCGAGGGTGGTGACAACCGGGAGCACGTAAGAACGTTTCGGTTTGCGGTACCGCACGAGCGTCTCCAATCAGGTCGAACCAGTGAGCGTGAGCAATTCGGGGTTACTACCTGATGTATCAATGGTCACAATAGCCACAATTGCCACAGTCTAAACCTCTACTTGAGAATTATGATTGCTTGAATGTAGCTCTCGGATTGAGACCGGCGGGGGACGACATGCCGACCGGTATCGAATCACCGGTCCCGGAAACCGTGGGAGTGAAACGATGCACCGCAATACCGAAGCGCGGAGGTTGGCGAAATGCGTGATGCGAACCATCCGCGGCGCCGAACCTCGCGCACTGCGTGGCAGGCGGGCGCTCATGCGGTCGACGCTGCGGCCGGTGCCGATCGGCGGCGCGGCGCTGCTCACCGGCGCAGTGTTGGTGCTGTCCGGTTGGCCGGGTGACGCGCCGTATCGAACCGTGGCCGGGCCGGGACATGGGCGCGGTATGAGCCAGGTCGGCGCGTTCGACAGCGCCCGCAACGGGTGGGCGGCCGAACGCATCCTCACCCACTATTACCCCGGCGCGGTGCTCGGCACCGTCGTGCCCGCGGCACTCCGGGTCCGCCTCATGGCGCGGGACGGCTCGACTTTGGACGCCTTTGCCGTCGCTGGTCTGCGAGTGGCGGGCCGCGAGGTGGCGCCCGGTCACGTGGCGCATCTGACGCCGCTGCCCGGCGGGGGCGCGAATGTCGTCGTGACGGTCGGCTGCGACGGTGATGTGCTGTGGCAGGCGGCGACCGACGACCCGTGGATCCACCCACTCGATGCCCGGCCGAATCGTCCCGCGGCCGAACATCTCACGCTGTGCGGGGGACCTGCGTATCGCGGCGCGCTCGGCGTCGCCCTCGAGGACGGCGCGTCCCGCACGGTCAACCAGGTAGACGTCGAGGACTATCTGCTCGGCGTGGTCCCGGCCGAAATGCAGGCCAATTGGGCGGAGAAAGGCGCGGCCGAGGCACTGCGGGCGCAGGCGATCGCGGCGCGCTCGTACGCACTCGCCGAGCAGCGTTATCCGTACGCGCAGACCTGTGACACCACCGACTGCCAGGAGTACCCCGGTACGTCGAGGGAGGATCCGCGCGCGGCCGCCGCCGTCGCCGCCTCCGCGGGCGCCGTGTTGCTGCGCGATGGCCGGATCCTGCGCGCGGAGTACTCCGCCGCGCCCGATGGCGGCGAACCCGCGGACATCTACGCCTTCGACGTCGGCCCCGCACCTGCCGAACTGCTCGCCACCGCACCCCCCGAGGATCCGCACCAGCAGACTTCCGGCACGGAATCGGCGATCGAGGCCGAGTACCGCCGGATCGGCGGCGCGACCAGCGCGGTCGGCACGCCGCTCGGCCCGGAGATGCTCCTTCCGCAACACGCGGGCACCTATCGGCTCTACACCAACGGCGTCATCATCGCGACGCCGACGCTCGGCGCGCAGGTGGTCGACTTCACGACGCTGTTGCAGATGGTGCCGGATTCCCCTGGCGCCCAGGGTATGCCGTCGACTGCGCAAGCTGCCGGTGCACCCGGTGCTGACGCTGCGCATTCATCTGGAAGTGTGCCCCCTGCTGCTGGTGTAGGCCCCGCTGTCGGTGCGTCTCAGGCGGCCGGTGCACCCAGCGCGGACGCTGTGCCTCCGTCTGACGCTGTGCCTCCGTCTGGCGGTGCGCCGTCGTCTGGTGCTGTGCCTCCGTCTGGCGGTGCGCCGTCGTCTGGTGATGCGCGCCCGTTGACCGCCGCGACTCCGCCTGCTCGGTCAGTGCCGCCCGTGGCCGTGCCGCACACTGATTCCACACACTCCGCGGGTGTGGTCCCGCCTAGCGCTGCCGCGCCTGCCGGTGTGGTCCCGCCTAGCGCTGCCGCGCCTGCAGGAGCGCTTTCGCCTGGGGCTGCCGCGCCTGCTGGTGCGGTTCCGCCTGGGGATGCCGCAGCTGCCGGTTCGGTTCCTTCTGTCGCTTTGCCGCCTGCCGAGTAGCTGTCCGCCCGTCTGCTCGGCCCGGCCGACGGTCATTCGAGACCACCGCGGGCAACGCGCTCCGGCTCGCTCGCAGACTGTTACTCCTGCGAAGACGCGGCGGGATCACTCCGGCGGTGTGTCACCGAGTGACTCGGCCAAGGTGCGCAGCAGGTCCGCCAACTGCTCGCGGGACGAAATATCCAGAGCCGCAAGCATTCGCTGTTCGTTCGCCATGTGGCGGGGCAGCAGGTCGTCGATCAGCGCTCGGCCCGGTTCGGTGAGCTGGACCCGGATGGCCCTGCGGTCTTCCGGGCAGGGCTTGCGCTCGACGAGTCCCTTGGCCTCCAGCCGGTCTATGCGGTTGGTGATCGCGCCGGAGGTCACCATGGCGACCTTGATCAGCGCGCCCGCGGTGAGTCCGTCGGCACCGCCGGAACGGCGCAACGTGGCCAGCACGTCGAATTCCCAGAATTCCATGCCGAATTCGCCGAAGAAGCGTTTGAGGTCCTGTTCGACCAGCCGTGCCAGCCGCTGGATCCGGCCGAGCACGAGCATCGGCGAAACGTCGACCTCGGGCCGCTCCCGGTGCCAGTGCGCCACGAACAGGTCCACCGCGTCCGACATCGCAATCCTCTCTGTGCAAAGAATCTCAATGTTCATCTACTTGACGACGAGACAAGAGCCGGAGTAGATATCTGAACGTTGAGATTATCAATGAGGAGTCAGACATGACGACACGCACCGCCGGACCGGCCGACGCCTCGGTCGCGGGCACCTTGGCGCTCACCGCCCTCACCCCGGTCGTCTGGGGTTCCACCTACGCCGTCACCACTGAATTCCTGCCGCCGGACCGCCCGCTGTTCACAGCGCTAATGCGTGCTCTGCCCGCGGGTCTGGCGCTGCTCGCCCTTACTCGCGTGCTGCCCCGCGGGCAGTGGATCGGCCGCTCTGCGGTGCTCGGCATCCTCAATATCGGTGCGTTCTTCCCGCTGCTGTTCCTGGCGGCCTACCGCCTACCCGGTGGCGTCGCGGGCGTGCTCGGCGCCGTCGCGCCGCTCTTCGCGCTCGTCATCGCGACCGTCGCCCTGAGCGAAAAGCCCAGCGGCCGCAAGCTGCTCGCCGGAGTGATCGGCGTAGTCGGCGTCGCCCTCGTCGTGCTGCGTGCCAACGCGCAACTCGACACCGTCGGTGTGCTCGCCGGTCTCGCGGGCGCGGCGTCGATGGCCGCGGGCACCGTGCTGACCAAGAAGTGGGGGCGTCCCGACGACGTCGGCCCGCTGGCCATGACCGGCTGGCAGCTCACCGCGGGCGGTGTGTTCATCGCGCCGTTGGCACTGCTCGTGGAGGGCGCTCCGCCCGCGCTGGACGCCGAAGCCGTCGGCGGCTACCTCTACCTCGGCGTGGTCGGGACGGCGGTTGCCTACTGGCTCTGGTTCCGCGGCATCGCGAAGGTGCCCGCCACTTCGGTGGCCTTCCTCGGCTTGCTCAGCCCGGTGTCCGCCGCGGTGATCGGGTGGGTCGCGCTCGGGCAGGCGCTCACCGCGCTACAGGTGCTCGGCATGGTGATCGCGCTGGGCGGGACCCTGCTCGGCCAGACGGTAGGTGCTCCGAAGGCTGCGGTCGGCCCCGTCGCATCCCCCGTCTCGGCCGAGTCCGCTCCGGCGTCGCGCTGACTACCGGAACCCCGGCGAATAAGCCTTGACCTTGACGTAACGTCAACTTGCATGCTGGTTACACCGACGAGACAAGAAGGGAGAACGCGGTCATGACCATGGTCACCGGGGAATGGTCCATTCAGGATCTGGCGAAGGCGGCCGGTACCACCAGTCGCACGCTGCGCCACTACGGGCAGCTCGGGCTGTTGCCGCCCAGCCGGATCGGCGCCAACGGGTATCGCTACTACGACCAGGACTCCCTCGTGCGGCTGCAACGCATCCTGCTGCTGCGAGAACTCGGCCTCGGCCTGCCGGTCATCGCCGAAGTCCTTGCCGGAGAACAGGACACCGCCGCCGCGCTGCGCACGCACCTGGACTTGCTACGGCAGGAACAGGATCGGATCCGGCGCCAGATCGAGTCGGTGCAATCCACGCTGCACAAGACGGAAAGAGGTGAACAACTCGTGGCAGCAGAAGTTTTCGACGGCTTCGACCACACGAAGTACAAGGACGAGGTGATCGAACGCTGGGGCAAAGAGGCCTACGAGAGCGGCGACCGCTGGTGGCGCTCGATGTCCGACGCGGACAAGAAGGCCTTCCAGCAGACCCATCTCGACATCGCCGCCGACTACGGCCGGGCGCACGCGGACGGGGTCGCGGTGGACAGCGACGAGGTGCAGGCCATCGTCCAGCGCCACTTCGACTGGATCGGCGTCGGCTGGCAGGGGCGGGACGTGGTGAAGGAAGCCTTCATCGGCTTGGGCGAGATGTACGTCGCCGACCCGCGTTTCGCGGTGAACTACGACGTGCACGGCGCGGGCACCGCGGAATTCGTGCGTGACGCGATGAAGGTCTACGCCGAGCGGAACCTGTAGATCACACCTGACCGACGGCCGGTGCGCGGAGGATGCGTACCGGCCGTCATTCATTGGGGCGCATGATGAAGGTGCGTCTTTGGGATCGATCATCGGGTGGGCGCGGAGTAACGGCTACTGTCCGGCAGGCATCCATCCGTCCCCACCGAAGGATCGGCCACCATTCATCGGCACCGCGGCCACGATCGCGTTACTGGCGGGAAGGTGCTTTCGCTCGGCGTGACACCGGGGGCCGAAGCGCGCCGCCGCTACGTCCGATCGTTGCTGCCGGGTGCACGCCCGAGCGCGTGCATCAGCTGATCCTCGGTGATCGGGGGAACGGGCAGCGGATGGGCGGCCTCCGCGCGCAGGCCGTCGAGCACCAAGGCGAGGTTGCGGCGCCAGGCTTCGGGGGCGATGTGGCCGGTCGCCTCCACGATCCGGGTGTGCGACCAAGTGATGAAAGCGATGTCCTCGAGCACCCAGTCGGGGCGCAGCACCCCCGCTTCCTGGGCGCGAGCGATGATCCGGCGCATCAGGCCGTGGCCGTACTCCTGGGCTTGCGCGATGGCACGGCTGGGAGCCAGCCGGACGGCGAGCTCGCTGAGCAGGCGGTCGGAGGCTTGCCGCGCGCAGACCTGTTCCACCAGGTAGACGAACGACTGCCACGGGTCATCGATGGCCAGCGCGGCTTCGGCGATACGACTACCCGCCTCGATCCGGTCCTCGACGGCGGCGGCGATGAGGTCGTCGCGGGTGGGGAAGCGGTTGTAAAGCGTGCCGATGGCGACCCCGGCGCGGGCGGCGATCTCCTTCAGCGGCGCGTCTAGGCCGCGTTCCTCGAAGACGGCGCGCGCCGCCGTCACGAGCGCGTCCCTGTTGCGCTGGGCGTCGCTGCGTAACGGCTTGTCCACGGGCCGATCCTACAAATCCGGCTTCCCGGAATAAGTTGAGCATAGGTTCAAGTTACTGCTATCGTCGGCATGAACTTGAACCATCTCTCAACTTAATCAGGAGTGGCAATGTCCAAGACCATCGCGATCTTCGGGTACGGCCCCGGTCTCGGCGTCGGCACCGGACGCCGATTCGGACGCGAAGGATTCCGGGTGGCCGTCATCGGGCGCGATCCCGGCAAAGCGCAGCGGCACGCGGCCGAGCTGACGGCCGAGGGCGTCGAGGCTGCCGCCTTCCCCGCGGACGTCACGGATCCGGCGCAGGTCACCACCGTGATCGAGACGATCGAGGAGACCTTCGGCCCCATCGATGTGGCGATGCACGGCGCGGCAGGCAATATGGCCGACCGGACTCCGTCCACGCTGGAAGTGGACGTCGCGGCCCTCGAGATTCCGCTCGCGCTGAAGCTGCACTCGCCGATCCTGGTGACGAAGGCGCTGGTGCCGGGCATGGTGCAGCGCGGTTCGGGTGCGCTGCTGTTCTCCTCGGGCTCCTCCGAGCAGCTCCCGCTGCCCTACCTGTCCAACTTCGGCATCGCGCTCGCCGCACAGCGCGGCTACCTGCGTCAGCTCGCCGTCGAACTCGCGGGCACCGGCGTCTACGTCGGGCTGCTCAACATCGGTGCGCTGATCAACGGAAGCAAGGCCGCGCAGATCGTCGACGAGCGCCCGGAGCTCGTCCCCGATGGTGTCGAGATCGTGCGGATCGACCCCGACGAGCTCGGCGACCACTACTGGCGGCTGTACACCGAGCGGGACAAGGTCGAGCTCGACGTGGGCTTCGCGGCCTGAGCGTCGACCCGGGAAACTGGCAAGAGCCCTTGATCGAGCGCCGGATCGGTGCGCGGCGTGCCGCGCGGAGCGGCAGGCAGTCGAGACGGCCGGACAGTGAACAGCTGCTCGGTTGCGGTCACCCGCCCTTTCGGCAAACGTCCGGCGAAATTCGGAGGTCCCCGGTGTGAAACCAGGCCGGGAAGCAATGCCGTCCGGCACAGGTTCCGACTCCGCCAGGACACCGCGAGGACTTCCGATACTCTGGGCTCCCGTGACCGTCGCATCGTCCCCGGGTAACTCCGTCAATTCCGCCTCACAGTTCGATCTGATCGTCGTCGGCTCCGGATTCTTCGGGCTGACCGTTGCCGAACGCGCCGCCACCGTGCTGGGTAAACGGGTTCTGGTGATCGAGCGCCGCCACCACATCGGCGGCAACGCCTACTCCGAGCCGGATCCGGAAACCGGGATCGAGATCCACAAGTACGGCGCGCACCTGTTCCACACGTCGAACAAGCGGGTCTGGGACTACGTCACGCAGTTCACCGAGTTCACCGGGTACCAGCACCGCGTGTTCGCGATGCACAAAGGGCAGGCCTATCAGTTCCCGATGGGCCTGGGTCTGGTCTCCCAGTTCTTCGGCCGCTACTTCTCGCCGGAAGAAGCGCGCAAGCTGATCGCGGAGCAGGCGTCGGAGATCGAGACCAAGGACGCGCAGAACCTCGAGGAGAAGGCCATCTCGCTGATCGGCCGCCCGCTCTACGAGGCGTTCGTGCGCGACTACACCGCCAAGCAGTGGCAGACCGACCCCAAGGAGCTGCCCGCGGGCAACATCACCCGCCTGCCGGTCCGGTACACCTTCGACAACCGCTACTTCAACGACACCTACGAGGGCCTGCCCCGCGAGGGCTACACGAAGTGGCTGGAGAACATGGCCGCCTCCGACCTGATCGAGGTGCGGCTGAACACCGACTGGTTCGAGGTCCGTGAGCAGTTGCGCGCCGAGAGCCCGGACGCGCCGGTCGTCTACACCGGCCCGCTGGACCGCTACTTCGACTACAGCGAGGGCGAGCTGGGCTGGCGCACCATCGATTTCGAAACCGAGGTGCTGCCGGTCGGCGACTTCCAGGGCACCTCGGTGATGAACTACAACGACGCGGACGTGCCCTACACCCGCATCATCGAGCCGCGCCACTTCCATCCGGAGCGCGGCTACCCCACCGACAAGACCGTGATCATGCGGGAGTACTCCCGGTTCGCGCAGACCGGCGACGAACCGTACTACCCGATCAACACCCCGGAAGACCGCGCGAAACTGCTGGCCTACCGCGAGCTGGCCAAGAAGGAGACCGAGACGGCGAAGGTCGTCTTCGGCGGCAGGCTCGGCACCTACCAGTATCTGGACATGCACATGGCGATCGGCAGCGCGCTGAGCGCGTTCGACAACGTGCTGCGTCCACACCTGGAAGACGGCGCGCCGCTGGTGGCCGGCGAGGAGGCATAGGAGCGGAATGACCTCGCAATCCATCTTGGCCGACCAGACCACCGAGACCCGCGCGAAGTCGCTGCTACAGCGCATCATCCTGCCCCGCCCCGGCGAACCACTGGACGTGCGCACCCTCTACGTCGAGGAGTCGGCCACCAACGCCCGGCGCGCGCACGCCACCACCCGCACCTCGCTGTCCATCGGCGCGGAGTCCGAAGTCTCGTTCTGCACCTACTTCAACGCGCTGCCCGCGAGCTACTGGCGGCGCTGGAGCATCCTGTCGTCGGTGGTGCTCCGGCTGGAGCTGGCCGGCCACGGCCGGGTCGACATGTACCGCTCCAAGGCCGACGGCTCGCGCATCCACGTGCAGGGCAAGGAGTTCGCGGTCGCCGGCGGCGCCGACTCGGTGGTCGTGGAATTCGAGACCGACCTCGGCCCGTTCGAGGACGGCGGCTGGATCTGGTTCGACATCACCACCGACACGGCGGTCACGCTGCTGTCCGGCGGCTGGTACGCACCGGTCGAGGCGCCCGGCGACGGCAGCATCGCGGTCGGCATGCCCACCTTCAACCGGCCCACCGACGCGGTGAAGACCCTGGCCGCCCTCGGCTCGGACCCGCTGGTGCTGGAGAAGATCAAGACCGTCATCATTCCCGACCAGGGCACCAAGAAGGTGGTGGACGAGCCCGGTTTCGCGGAATCGGCCGCGGCGCTCGGCGGCAGGCTGGCCATCCACGACCAGCCCAACCTCGGCGGTTCCGGCGGTTACAGCCGGGTCATGTACGAGGCGCTGAAGACCACCGACGCCGAGTACATCGTCTACATGGACGACGACATCGAGATCGAGCCGGACTCGATCCTGCGCGCGCTGGCCTTCGCCCGGTTCGCCAAGTCGCCCGTGCTGGTCGGCGGCCAGATGCTCAACCTGCAGGAGCGCTCGCACCTGCACGTGATGGGTGAAGTCGTCGACCGCGGCATCTTCATGTGGACCGCGGCGCCGAACGTCGAATACGACCACGACTTCTCGAAGCACCCGCTCAAGGACCGGGACAACTCGAAGCTGCTGCACCGGCGCATCGACGTCGACTTCAACGGCTGGTGGACCTGCGTCATCCCGCGCCGCGTCGCCGAGGAACTCGGCCAGCCGCTGCCGCTGTTCTTGAAATGGGACGACGCGGAGTACGGTCTGCGCGCCCGTGCCGCCGGGTATCCCACCGTCACGCTGCCCGGCGCGGCCGTGTGGCACATGGCCTGGAGCGACAAAGACGACGCCATCGACTGGCAGGCGTACTTCCACCTGCGCAACCGCTTGGTGGTCGCCTCGCTGCACCTGCCGGGCAACGGTCGCGGCATGGTCGTCAACACGGTCAAAGCGACCTTGAAGCACCTGCTCTGCCTGGAGTATTCGACGGTCGCGATCCAGAACCTGGCCATCCGCGACTTCCTCGCCGGGCCCGAGCGGTTGTTCCAGTTGCTGCCGAGCGCCCTGGGCGCGGTGCACGAGCTGCGCAGGCAGTACCCGGACGCGGTGATCCTGCCCTCGTCCACCGAACTTCCGCTGGCCAGTCACCTCGGCGTCGGCGCGGTGGGCGAACCCGCCAACCCGATCGCCAAGGTGGTCCGGCTGGCCAAGGGCGTGCTGCACAACGTCCGCCCCGCGCGCGCCGAGCACCACGAGACTCCGCAGCTGAACGTGCCGACGCTGGACGCGCGGTGGTTCCTGCTCTCCCAGGTCGACGGCGTCACCGTCACCACGGCGGACGGCCGCGGCGTCGTCTACCGCAAGCGTGATCCGCGCCAGGCGCTCGGCCTGTTCAAAGAAGCCATGCGCCTGCGCAAGGAGCTGGCCGACCGCTTCCCGGAGATGCAGCAGCGCTACCGTGCCGCCCACCCGCAGCTGACCAGCACCGCGGCGTGGGAGAAAGTCTTCGGCATCGACACGAAGGATGGACAGCAGTGAGTCTCGGAGCGAGCGCGGCCGACGACGCGGCGGTGCACCTGCCGCCGCAGAGCGCGAACGGCCACGGCGGCCCGGTGTCCGCGGAACCCACGCAGCCGCAGGCAGCGCCGCCCGAGGTCGCGATCATCAACGCCGTGCAGGCCACGCTCGGGAGCAAGCCCGCCGTGGTGTCCGCCGCCCGGAGCATGTCGCACTTCGGCGAGCACGCGCTCGGCTGGGTCGGCATCGCGGCGGCCGGTTGGTTGCTGGACAAGCCGCGGCGCAGGCAGTGGGCCGGTGTCGCGGTCGGCGCGGTCGGTGCGCACGCGGCCTCGATCGTCATCAAGCGCGTCGTCCGGCGGCCGCGCCCGAACGATCCGTCGGTGCAGGTCAACGTCGGAACGCCGAGCAAACTGAGTTTCCCGTCCTCGCACGCGACCTCGACTACGGCGGCGGCCGTGTTGCTCGGCAGATTGACCGGGCTACCCTTGCCTGCGGTGCTCGTTCCCCCGATGCTGCTTTCCCGAGTGGTCCTGGGGGTGCACTATCCCTCTGACGTGCTCGCCGGTTCCGCGCTCGGTGCCGCGTCCGCCGCCGCCCTGCTCGCCGCCGAAAAGAGACTCGACAGTGACCGGACAAGAAAGAGCCTTGGTTGACATGAGTGAAGAGCCGACCGGCGCCGACCTGGCCGAGGCGGTTGTCAAGGGCCCGCCCAAGACGCTGGCCGGGGGTCTGATCAAGGCTGTCCGTCCGCGGCAATGGGTCAAGAACGTCCTGGTGCTCGCCGCACCGCTGGCCGCGGGTACGGCCACCGAGGTGGATGTGCTCGCGCACGTCGGCATCGCCTTCGTGGTGTTCTGCGCGGCTGCCTCCGGCATCTACCTGGTGAACGACGCGCTCGACGTCGAAGCCGACCGGGCGCATCCGACCAAGCGTTTCCGGCCGATCGCCGCGGGCGTCGTCCCGGTGAACATGGCATACCTGCTGGCGATGGTGCTGCTGGCCGGATCCATCGCGGGATCGTTCCTCGCGTCGTGGCATCTCGCCGTGGTGATGGCGGTGTACATCGGCATCCAGCTGGCGTACTGCTTCGGCCTCAAGCACCAAGCCGTGCTGGACATCTGCATCGTGTCCTCGGGCTTCCTGCTGCGCGCCGTGGCCGGTGGCGCGGCCGCGAACATCGACCTGTCGCAGTGGTTCCTGCTGATCATGGCCTTCGGCTCGCTGTTCATGGCGGCCGGCAAGCGCTACGCGGAACTGCAGATCGCGCTGGGCACCGGCGCCAAGATCCGCAAGTCGCTGGAGTACTACACGCCGACCTACCTGCGCTTCATCTGGACCCTGGCCGCGACGGCGGTCGTGGTCTTCTACGGGTTGTGGGCGTTCCAGCAGGACGGCCTCAAACACACCAACTGGTTCGCGATCTCGATGATCCCGTTTACCATCGCAATCCTGCGTTACGCGGTCGACGTCGATGGCGGCGAGGCCGGTGAACCCGAAGAGATCGCGCTGGGGGACCGCGTCCTGCAGTTCCTCGCAATTGCCTGGATCGGAGCGGTAGGTGTCGCTGTCTATCTCACCTGACGAGATGCTGGTAGCGGGGCGAACGGAATACGCGGGGGAGCGGCCTGCCGATGAGGCGGCGCGCTCCCAGTCGCGCTTCGCTCGCCTATCCAAAGCCACTTTCGTCGGTGGGATCGCACTCGCCGTCGTCCTTTTCGCGGTCGGAGGCTGGCAGCGGCGCTGGATCGCCGACGACGGCCTCATCGTGTTGCGCACTGTGCGCAATCTGCTTGCGGGCAACGGTCCCGTCTTCAACGCGGGCGAGCGCGTCGAAGCGAATACCAGCACGGCGTGGACGTATCTGGTGTGGTTCTTCAGCTGGCTCACTCAGGCGCGGCTGGAGTACGTGGTGCTCGCCGCCGCGCTCACGGTGTCGCTGGCGGCGGTCGTGTTCGCCATGCTGGGCTCGGCGCGGCTGTGGGGCGGGACCCGAGCCGGACTGTTGCTGCCCGCGGGCGTGCTGGTCTACATCTCGCTGCCCCCGGCCCGCGATTACGTCACCTCCGGACTGGAGAGCGGTCTGGTGATCTGCTGGATCGGCTTGCTGTGGTGGCAGCTGATGCGGTGGAGCCAGGCGAAATCGGTCCGGCTGCCCGGTCTGCTCGGCCTGGTCTTCCTCGCCGGGCTCGCCCCGCTGATCCGTCCCGAGATGACGCTGGTCGGCGCCTTCGCACTGCTGATGATCTTCCTGGCACCCATGCCGGAGAGCAGGCTGCGCCCGATCGTGCTGCGTGCGGGGATCGTCGCCGTGGCCGGTCTGGTCCCGATGGGTTATCAGATCTGGCGCATGGGCTACTACGGCCTGCCCTACCCGAACACCGCCGTCGCGAAGGACGCGGGCGGCGCCAAATGGGGCCAGGGCTTCACCTACCTCTGGGATCTGGTCGGCCCGTACTTCCTGTGGGTGCCGCTGCTGGTGTTGCTGATCGCCGGTGTGGCCGCAGCTCGGACGCGGGCGAACCGGACGATGAAGGCCGAGCGTGACGAGGCGCGCGGCTGGTCCATCGGCCGGGTCAGGAATTGGCTGCGGTCACCGGGCGCGGTGGTCACCATGGTTCTGGTCAGCGGGTTCCTGCTGACGGTGTACGCGCTGCGGGTCGGCGGCGACTTCATGCACGGCCGGATGCTGCTTCCGCAGCTGTTCCTGTTCCTGCTCCCGGTCGCGGTGCTGCCGATCCGGATGCCTGTGGGCGGTGTCCGCGCGACGACGGCGGACTGGTCCTTCGCGGTGCTCGCCGTCGCGCTCGTCGGCACGGCGGGTTGGGCGCTGTTCGCGGCGAGCACCACCGCCATCAAGACCGGTACCAAGATCACCTCGACCGGCATCGTGGACGAGCGGATCTACTACGTGCTCAACACCGGTCACGACCATCCGATCCTGGCCGAGGACTACCTGGACTACCCGCGCGTGCGCGCGATGGTCAACGACATCGCGGCCAACCCGAACGGCGGTCTGCTGCTGAACTCGCCGTCGTTCATGTTCTGGTACATCGCTCCGCCGCCGCAGCCCATCCCGGTCGGCGGGGCCGGGCACACGGTCTACTTCCTCAATCTGGGCATGACCAGCATGAACGTCCCGCTGGACGTGCACGTGATCGACCCGATGGGCCTGGCCTACCCGCTGGCCGCGCACACCGACCGGCTCACCGACGGCCGGATCGGGCACGACAAGAGCCTGTACCCGGACTGGGTCGTCGTGGACACCGGCATGGTCGACAAGAAGCCGTGGATGCCCTGGTACCTGGACGAGAAGTGGGTGACCCAGGCGCGTACCGCGATGTCGTGCCCGGACACCCAGGCCCTGCTGATCTCCTCCCGCGACCCGCTCACCTTCGAGCGCTTCCGGCACAACCTGCGCAACGCGCTTCGGTTCGCGAAGTACCGCATCGACCGGGTGCCGAAGTACGAGATCCAGCGCTGCGGGCTGGTCGATCCGTTCCCGCAACCGGTCGCGCCGCGCTGAACTGCCGAGGATGGGCCCGACCGAGCACGTTGCGCCGGGCCCATCGTGCGAGTCCGATAAAGTGGTGTACGCCGCTTTATCTCTTTTTGATAACGTCCGCGCGTCGATACCGATATACGCTACGACCGTAGGCCCGGCCGTGGCGTCCACCGGTCGTGGGCATAGGCGGGTTACCGTGTGGACGGCTTGCCGCTGTCGCTTGTGGAACGAAAGGCTGAAACTGATGCGAGGCGTGATCGGGCGTCGTCTGAATACTCGAAGAGCAGGCTCCTGGCTCAAGCGGTCCATGCTGGTATCGCTGGCTGTTCTGCTACCGCTCGGGGTGTCGGTGGCAGGTCCTGCCGCCCCGGCGTCCGCCGCGTTCAATCCGGACGGTTTCGACTTCTGGGTCGATTCCGAAATGGGGCCGATCAAGTCGCGCATCTTCCGTGCCGCCGACGGCAACACCGGGCGCGTGGTGTACGCGCTGGACGGCATGCGGGCGCGCAACGATCTCAGCGGCTGGGAGATCGACACCGAGGTCGCACGCGAGCTGACCAAGTGGAACATCAACGTGGTCATGCCGGTCGGCGGTCAATCCAGCTTCTACGCCGACTGGAACGGTCCCAGCGACTTCTTCGGTCTCGGCAGTGCGGGCTCCTCCTCCAGCGGTTCGGCGAACTCGGGCTCGGGCCTGCTGACCGGTTCCGCGGGCGGCCCCGGCAAGTCCAGCACCTACAAGTGGGAAACCTTTCTCACCAAGAACCTGCGCTGGGCCCTGCGCGATCGGCTCGGGTTCAACCCGAACGGCAACGGCGTATTCGGCCTGTCCATGGGCGGCAGCGCCGCGCTCACCCTGGCGGCCTACCACCCCGACCAGTTCCGTTACGCCGGTTCGTACTCCGGGTACCTGAACGTCTCCGCGCCGGGCATGCGCGAGGCGCTGCGCGTCGCCATGCTGGATGCGGGCGGCTACAACATCGACGCCATGGCGCCCCCGTGGGGCCCGCAGTGGCTGCGGATGGACCCGTTCGTTTTCGCGCCGCGGCTGAAGGCCAACAACACCCGTCTGTGGGTTTCCGCGGGTAGCGGTCTGCCGAGCGCGGCCGACGGCCTGAGCTTCAACACGCTCAACGCGATGGGACTCGAGGCGCTGGCGCTGGCCAACACTCGCGCGTTCCAGGTTCGGATGCTGACGCTCGGCGCGGGCAATGTCACCTATGACTTCCCTGCCGTTGGTGTGCACAACTGGAACTACTGGGCCGACGAGGTCTATCGGATGATCCCGGACCTGTCGGCGAACATCGGGTAAGTAAGCGGTAAAGCGAAACCACCGACCGCCCTGTGCCTCTAGTGCAGGGCGGGCGGTCTTTTTCTGCGGGCGTCCTGGATTTCCCTCGCAACGAATACGAAGACGAAACGCCTCGGTAGTTGTGCACCGGATCACTATCCAGCAACATGAAGGCATTCGTTCCCGATTGATACGTGAACCGCATGCATCGAGGTCGATTCGTCCGTTTTGTGACTGACGTCGGTATCGGTGTCCGATGAGGGGGCCGGTGAAGGTCGCTAGATGTTTGCCGAGCAGGTCGCCCAAGGGAAAGGTCGAATGTGATGGGAAGTGCGCGCTGGAAACGCGGTCCCGGTAGGTCTCGATCCACCGGTTCGTGGTTGCGGCGGTTCGTTCTCGGTGTCGCCGTGGCAGTGCTGTTACCGCTCGGAACGACCATCGCGGGTATCGGCGCCCCGGCATCGGCGGCATTCAACCCCGCCGCCTTCGACTTCTGGGTCGATTCGCCCATGGGACCGATCAAGTCGCGGATTCTGCGCGCCGCGGACGGCAACACCCGTCGCGTCGCCTATGTGCTGGACGGCATGCGGGCCCCGGAGAACCTGAACGGCTGGGAGATCGAGACCAACATCCCGGACGTCCTCGCCCGGAACAACATCAACGTGGTCATGCCGGTCGGCGGCATGTCGAGTTTCTACGCCGACTGGAACGCGGCGAGCGAGTTCTTCGGCGTCCCGGCGGGCTCTGGTTCGAGCACCGGCTCCGGAATACTCGACGGGTTCGCCGGCGGACCGGGCAAGAGCTACCGGTACCAGTGGGAGACGTTCCTGACCGACAACCTGCGCTGGGCGCTGCGCGACCGGCTCGGCTTCAACCCCAACCGTAATGGCGCGTTCGGTCTGTCGATGGGTGGCAGCGCCGCGCTCACCCTGGCGGCCTACCACCCCGATCAGTTCAGCTACGCCGGTTCGTTCTCCGGATACTTGAACATCTCCGCGCCCGGCATGCGTGAGGCGATTCGCGCGGCCATGATGGATGCGGGCGGCTACAACGTCGACTCGATGGCGCCGCCGTGGGGCCCGCAGTGGCTGCGAATGGATCCGTTCGTCTTCGCGCCCAATCTGGTTCGCAACGGCACGCGCCTGTGGATAGCGGCCGCCAGCGGCCTGCCCTCCGCGACCGACCTGCCGAGCTTCAGCACCCTCAACGGCATGGGCCTGGAGACGCTCGCACTGGCGAACACCCGGGCATTCCAGGTCCGGATGGCCACGCTGGGCGGCGGCAACGCCGTCTACTCTTTCCCGCCCTTCGGCATTCACGCCTGGAACAACTGGGCGGATGAGGCAATGCGGATGATTCCGGACATGTCGGCGAACATCGGCTGAGCTGTGTCCGATGTGCGGCGCCTGCGCCGCCGCGTGTCCGCGGCCCCTTGTGGCTCGTGTCTGAGCGACCGCCGCCTGCGACTTCGTCGCGTGCGCGCCGGCCGCTCAGGCACGAGCCGGGCCGCAAACGATCAATGCTTTGTCTTGTTGCGCTCGAAAATGGGAGTCTCGCCTCTTACCTCGAGTGGGCAGCCGCAGGACTTTCCGCCTTCGGTGTCCGGTCGCCGACTGACCGCTGAGCGCAGCCAGTCTCGGCATCGCCAGTTGACTGCATAGTTGCCGCGTGGGTGGGGGCGGCCTCGGTCCTTGGTCGAACGCACCCGTTCGCAGCGGCTATCACAGCAGATCACGGGCTTGATCACGGTTGCGTCTCGTGGTGCGTAGCCTGGTTCGGCTGATGGTGCGCCTTCAAGCCGCCTCCTCATATGTCCACGACCGCCGCTCCGGCAAGATCTCGGGTCGGTGACAGTTCCCGCCAGCGCCCGAATATCTCGGCTTTCAACACGACATCACCCTCTGAACGCGATAAGGTCACCGCACCATTACCTTGCGTGAACGGACGGATATCGACCACTGGAAAGACCCCGACCTTGCTAAAGCGAAGGGCGTCGAATATCGTCCAGCGAGCGCAAGTGTGACCAGATCGTTGTAGCGCCGTCACAGGACCGGATAGTCGGGACCGTGCCCGTGATATGCGTCTCGTTGGCAACACGGGTGCCGCTTCGCCCTACGGGGCGACGAGTGGCACCACAACAGCAGAAAGAGAGCAGGATTCATGCGTTTCGGCAGGGCGGCCGCGCCGAAGAGAACACAGTCGGGACGGCGAGGCGCGCCTCGCGGTTGGCGTAATCGAATTCTGGCTGTCGGTGCCGCCGTACTGGCGCTACCGACCGCCGCCGGACTGGCGACCCCGACTCTCGCCACCGCGGCACCGTCGGCGCATGCGCCGGTGTTGCGGGCACCCGCGGGTGGCTTCGAGGACCTGATGGTTCCCTCGAGCATGGGTCCGATCAAGGTCCAGGTGCAGTGGGCCTCGCGCGGTGGCAGCGCGGCGCTCTACCTGCTCGACGGCCTGCGTGCCCGGGACGATCGCAACGCCTGGTCGTTCGAGACCAACGCGTTGCAGCAGTTCGGCAACGACAACATCACCCTGGTGATGCCGGTCGGCGGCCAGTCCAGCTTCTACACCGACTGGTACGCGCCGTCGAACTTGAACGGCCAGAAGACCACCTACAAGTGGGAGACCTTCCTCACCAAGGAGCTCCCGGCCTTCCTGGAGGGCTACGGCGTTTCGCGCACCAACAACGCGGTCGTCGGCCTGTCCATGGGCGGTAGCGCTGCGCTGGCGCTGGCGGCCTACCACCGCGACCAGTTCAAGTTCGCCGCCTCCTACTCGGGCTACCTGAACATCTCGGCGCCGGGCATGCGCGAGGCGATCCGCATCGCGATGCTCGACGCGGGCCGCTTCAACGTCGACTCGATGGCGGCTCCGTGGAGCTCCCAGTGGCTGCGGATGGACCCCTTCGTGTTCGCGCCGCAGCTGCGCGGCCTGCCGATGTACATCTCGGCGGCCAGCGGCCTGCCGGGCCAGTTCGACCAGCCGAACTCGGCGGTCGGCGTGTACAACACCGGCAACGCGATGGCGCTGGAAGCGCTTTCGCTGGTGAACACCCGGGCGTTCCAGGCTCGCCTGAACTCGCTCGGCATCCCGGCCCGGTTCGACTTCCCGGCCGCGGGCACCCACTCCTGGAAGTACTGGGAGGGCCAGCTGTTCGCCTCGCGCAACATGATCCTGGACGCCACCGGCGGCTGGTGATCTGATTCGCTCCTGACGCGTTCAGGCCGCACCGATCTCGGTGCGGCCTGAATTGCGTTTGGGGGGCTCGACCGAAGCGGACAGAGTTTGCTGTGCAGCGCGTGTCTCGCATGAACGCCGCCGTAACCGGAGTACAAAGCTCATGTGACAGGGATAACGCGCGGTAGCTGGGGCAAATTCGGGCGCCTCGTCGCTCGTTCGGCACGCGGGCGGCTCGCGCTGCTCGCCACCGCCTTGGTGGTCCCGCTAGCCGCGGGCGCGTCGGTTGCCGCTCCCGCCGTCGCGCAGCCCGCCGCGGTGTCGGCCGCGCCGGTCGTGCAGAAGGTCCACTGGCTCAGCGACCGTCGCGTCGCGCTGTGGGTGATCTCGCCGTCCATGGGCGCGCCGATCCAGGTGCAGCTGCTGCTGGCCAGGGACTGGAACGCCAGGCCGGAGGCCCGTTTCCCCATCTTGTTCCTGCTCGACGGCCTGCGCGCCACCGAGGACGAGAGCGGCTGGACGAAAGAGGCCGGGGCGGTCGAGTTCTTCGCCGACAAGAATGTCACCGTCGTGCTTCCGGTCGGCGGCCAGTCCAGCTTCTACTCCGACTGGCTGGAGCCGAACAACGGCCGCAACTACAAGTGGGAGACCTTCCTGACCAAGGAGCTCCCGCCGCTGCTCGAGAGTCAGTGGCGCGCGTCTGATGTGCGGGGCATGGAAGGCCTGTCGATGGGCGGCACGGCCGCGATGTTCCTCGCCGCGCGCAATCCCGGGTTCGTGCGGCACGCCGCGTCCTATTCCGGCTTCCTGACCACGACCACGCTGGGCATGCCGCAGGCCATCCAGTTCGCCATGCGTGACGCGGGCGGTTTCGACTCGGCCGCCATGTGGGGCCCGCCGACGAGCTCGCAATGGGAAGGACACGACCCGTACGCGCTGGCCGACAAACTGCGGGGCGTCAGCCTCTACGTTTCCAGCGGCAGCGGTTCGATCGGTCCCTTCGACCAAGCCTCTTCCATCCCGGGGGTGAGCACCAACTTCGCGGGCATGGGCCTGGAGATCCTGTCCCGGCTCACGTCGCAGAACTTCGTCACCAAACTGGCCAACCTGGCCATTCCGGCGCAGGTGAACTACCGCCCGTCCGGCACCCACTCCTGGCCGTACTGGGACTTCGAGATGCGCCAGTCCTGGCAGCAGGCCGCGACCGCGCTCGGCGTCGACCTCGGCAAGCCCGCCTGCCAGGCGGGCGGCGCGATCGGCGCGGTGACCGCGGCGGCCGGCTGGCTCGGCGAGTGCCTTACCGGCGAATACCCGGTGGCGGGCGGCATTGCCCAGGACTTCGAGGGCGGCCGGGTCTTCTTCGTGCCGGGCAGCGGCGCGTATCCGGTGGGCGGCATGATCGGCGCCGGTTACCAGGCCGCCATGGGCCCCGGCGGCCCGCTGGGGCTGCCGACGGGCGGCGAGCGCGCCCTCGAGGACGGACGCGGCAGGCTGCAGACCTTCCAGCACGGTTCGCTGTACTGGACGCCGCCGACCGGCGCCCAGATGGTCCGCGGCGCGATCCTGGAGGAATGGGGCAAGCAAGGGTTCGAGCGCGGACCCGCGGGCTATCCGACCGCGCCGGAAATCAAGACGCCGCATCGAGACGGCGCCGTGCAGGCGTTCGAGAACGGCCCGTTCTACTACAGTCCGGCCACCGGCGTGCATCGCGTCCAGGGTTTGATCCTGGGCAAGTACGCCCATCTCGGCTACGAGAACAGCCCGCTGGGGTTCCCGGTCGCCGAGGAGCAGCCGCTGAAGGATCTCGGCCGGTTCAGCCGCTTCGAGGGCGGCAACATCTATTGGAGCCCGCTGTCGGGAGCCTGGGCGGTGCGCAACGGTCCGGTACTGGACGCCTGGCACGAGACCGGTTACGAGAACGGCAGACTCGGCTATCCGATCAGCGACGAGTTTCCCATTCCTGGTGGCATGCAGCAGAACTTCCAAGCCGGATTCATCACGGTGCGCAATGGCAAACCAGAAGTCCACGGCATTTGAAACGTCGGTATTCCGTTCGCTGCGAGTCCGCCACCCGCAAGCCCGCCTGCGCAGCTCCACCGGCCCATCCCGGCTTGGAGCGGCGGGCTTACCGGCAAGCAGCTGACATCCGGTCCCACGGTTCCCCGCCCGCGCTCGCATGGCCCGAGCCCGTCCGACCGAAGCGAGATCGACATTGCCGGTGCGCCGCCCGGACGCGAGCCTAGAGTGATCCGGAACACGCGGCGGCGTGGGCGCTGCAAATTCGACACAGCTAGCCTGGTGGGCGACCCGACCCGCTTCGCGACAGATCGAGGACAAGAATTCATGCATCGGACCCGTGGAAAGGTATGCGGCGTGGTTGCGGCGATCGCCGCAACCGGCCTGCTCGCCGCGTGCGGCGACAATGATTCGACCGCGACGAGCACGCCGACGCCGGCCCGCACCACGACGGTGACCCAGTCGCCTGCCGCGACGACGCCCGCCGACACCGCGCAGCCCGCACCCGCGCCGGAGCAGCCCACCGCGACCGAGGCGCCCGAACGTCCGCAGCCGGTGCCCACCGAGGCCGTCCCGCCCGCGGATACCTCGGGTCTCTCCGCCAAGGACAAGCGTTTCCTCGACGAGCTGGCCAAGCAGGGCATCACCCCGTCCACCCCGGACATCGCGCTCAGCATCGGCGCGTACGTCTGCCAGGGCACCGCCGCGGGGGCGTCCGACCAGGATCTGATGACCTTCGTGAACGCCATGGCCGGTTCCGACCCGTCCTTCGATCCGTCGAAGATGCCGGTCGAGAAGGCCGGACAGATCTACATCTCGACCGCGCGCGCGACGTACTGCCAGTGAGTTCGCGTGTCCGTTCGGCGTCCCGCCGGTCCAAGCCGGCGGGATGCCTGATCGCGATCGGCGGCATCGTGCTGATCGTCCTCGTCGTCCTGCTGCTGTGGTACCTGCTCGCGGGACGGTTGCGCCCGCCTGTTCCCGGTCCGAAGCCGCCGGAACGGCCGACCTCGCAGCCGGCGAGTTGCCCCGATGTGCAGATGATCTCGGTGCCCGGCACCTGGGAGTCGAATAGCTACGACGACCCGCACAACCCGACCGCCAACCCGTTGTCACTGATGCTCAACGTCTCCGGCCCGGTCGCTCAGCGATTCCCGGCGGAGCGGCTGGATGTGTACACCGTCCCGTATGTCGCGCAGTTCTCCAACCCGATCGCGATTCCGCCGGATGGCCAGCAGTCCTACAACAACAGCCGGTCCGAGGGCACGCGACGGATGGTCGATGCCATGGTCGCCCGGCATCAGGAGTGTCCGCTGACCACCTACGTGCTCGCCGGGTTCTCCCAGGGCGCGGTGATCGCGGGTGACGTCGCCGCGCAGATCGGCGCGGGGAAGGGGCCTGTGCCCGCCGACTTGGTGCTCGGCGTGACGTTGATCGCCGATGGACGGCGTACCGGCGAGACCGGCCCGGGTCAGGCGATCCAGGTGGGAACGCCGCCGCCCGGCGTGGGTGCCGAAGTCGCGCTGCGAGGGTTGAATGTGCCCGGCATCACGATGACCGGTCCGCGTCAAGGAGGCTTCGGCGCGCTCGCCGACCGCACGTACACCATCTGCGCGCCCGGCGATCTGATCTGTGACGCGCCGCGTGAGGCACTGAGTCCGTGGAACATCGTGGGCAGCGTGAACGCGCTGGTCCGGGCGGCGGGCAACCCGGTGCACGCGCTCTACAACGGCTTCGTCGTCGACCCCGATGGCAGCACCTCGACGCAGTGGACGGCCAACTGGGCGGCGGGCCTGATCGAGGCCGCGCCGCATCCCGCGCACTCGTGAGAATTCACAGCGCGTGAGATACCCCGCACCCCGTTGGCGTGACAAGCGCAACTCGAGTTCGGCAGCACGCTGTAAAGTGCGCTGGTGATCGCGACGCCGGGCAACGCCGCAGCAGACCTCGGACGGGCGTCGCGCCCGTAATTCCTTACAGCCAGGAGCATGAGTTCATGACAGAAGCCGCCGCACCGGCCACCACGGCGAGCCGCGACGCGGATGCTGCGTTGACCGCGCTGGGCACTCCGTTGCGCCCGTTCCGCTTCGCGGCGGCCGGCGAGGGAAACAAGCAGGAGGGCGGGGCCCGCAAGTTCGTCCAGACCGCCCAGCAGGCCGAGGAGTACGGCTTCGACAGCTTCGTCGTGCCGGACCACCTCGGTGAGCAGATCGGCCCGATCGCCGCGCTCGGCGCGCTGACCCAGGCCACCGAGAAGATCCGGCTCGGAACCTCGGTGCTGGCGAACGGCTTCCGCCACCCGGTAGTGCTGGCCAAGGACCTCGCCACGATCGACGTGCTGTCCAAGGGCAGGCTCGAGGTCGGCCTCGGCGCGGGCTGGATCAAGGAAGAGTTCGAGAACGCCGGCATCCCGTACGAGTCGCCCGGTGTCCGGCTGGAGAAGCTGGACGAGGCGCTGACCATTCTCGACGTGCTGCTGCGCGGCCAGGAGTGCACCTTCGAGGGCAAGCACTACCAGGTGCGCGGCGTCAAGGGGACTCCTCGGCCGCGGCAGGGCCCGCGTCCGCCCATCTGCACCGGCGGCGGCGGCCCGAAGATGCTTCGCCTGGCCGCCAAGCACGCCGACATCATCTCCGTCGTTCCGGTCACCACCAAGAACGGCAAGGGCCTGCTCTCCGGCATCACCATCGAGAAGGCCGTCGAAAAGGTGAATCTGATCAAGGAGGCCGCCGGTGACCGGTTCGCCGACATCGAGCTGAACTGGGCCATCACCGCCATCGTGATCACCGACGATCGCGAGAAGACCGCGGAGATGGCGCTGTCGGCGTTGGACCGGGGACTGCACCCGAATCTCGAGGTAGACGTTCAGCTGTCCGTCGAGGACATCCTGAACTCGCCCTACGTGGCGATCGGCACGTTCGAGGAGATCGCCGAGCAGATCCGACGTGTGCGGCAACTCACCTCGATGTCCTACGTGGGCGTTTTTCCCACCCAGATGGACGCGTTCGCCCCCGTTATTCCCCTGCTGCGGGACGAGTGAGCCGGTCTTCTCTGTAACATGACTCTGGTTTGAGTACATCTAGCCGATAAGCGGTCACCGCGCAGACCGCACAAAATCTGCAGGCTGGCTCTGCACTTGGAGCACCCGCGGGCGAAAGCGAGTCGGGGCCTCACAGGTAATAGCGGCGATCTCGCCGTCTTGCTGCGTGTGCCTCGGAGGAGAAGAAGGAATGGAAGAGACTTTCGACGACTACCTGGACGAAACCGGGAACATCCGAATTCCCGAGGATCACACCCTGGTTGATCACGTCGAGAAGCACACTCGGAACGACGCGAACACCCTGGCGTATCGCTACATCGACTACTCGCGCGAGCGCGACGGCGAGGCGCAGGAGCTGACGTGGCGTGAGTTCGGTATTCGGCTGCGCGCGGTGGCCGCTCGACTGCAGCAGGTGACCAACCCGGGCGACCGGGTCGCGATCCTCGCTCCGCAGGGCTTGGACTACGTGATCTCCTTCTTCGCCGCGATCTACGCGGGCACCATCTCGGTCCCGCTGTTCGACCCGGACGAGCCGGGCCACACCGACCGCCTGCACGCGGTGCTCGGCGACTGTGAGCCCGCCGCCATCCTGACCGCGAGCTCCTCCGCGGCCGGGGTCCGGCAGTTCTTCCGCTCGCTGCCCGCCGCCCAGCGCCCGCGCATCATCGCGGTGGACGCGATCCCGGACAGCGTCGGCGAGGGCTGGGTGCGTCCCGACATCGCCATCGACGACATCGCCTACCTGCAGTACACCTCGGGCTCCACCCGGGTTCCGGCCGGTGTCGAGATCACGCACCGCGCCGTCGGCACCAACGTGCTGCAGATGGTTGACGCGATCAAGCTGGACTGGAACTCGCGCGGCGTCACCTGGCTGCCGTTGTTCCACGACATGGGCCTTTTGACGGTGATCCTGCCCGCGGTGGGCGGCAAGTACATCACCATCATGTCGCCGAGCGCGTTCGTGCGCCGCCCCTACCGCTGGATCAAGGAGCTGGCCGCGGTCTCCGACGGCGCCGGAACCTTCGCCGCCGCACCCAACTTCGCCTTCGAACACGCCGCGGCGCGCGGTCTGCCGAAGCCCGGCGAGTCGCTGGACCTGTCGAACGTCATCGGCCTGATCAACGGCAGCGAGCCGGTGACCACGTCGTCGATGAAGAAGTTCAACGAGGCGTTCGCGCCCTATGGCCTGCCCAAGACCGCTATCAAGCCGTGCTACGGCATGGCCGAGGCGACTTTGTTCGTCTCCGCCACCAAGTCCGAGGACGAGGCCAAGGTCACCTACGTCGACCGCAAGGAGCTCAACGGCGGCCGCATGGTGAAGGTCGACCCCGGTCATGAGGACGCGATCGCGCAGGTGTCCTGCGGTTACGTCGCGCTCTCGCAGTGGGCGACGATCATCGACCCGGAGTCGGTGGAATCCGAGGGCGGCGGCCGCGAGCTGCCCGACGGCTCGGTCGGTGAGATCTGGCTGCACGGCAAGAACATGGGCATCGGTTACTGGGGTCGTCCGGACGAGACCACGTCGACGTTCCGGAACAAGGTCACCCACCGGCTGCCCGAGGGCAGCCACGCCGAAGGCACCGAGCCGGGCGCGAACTGGATGCGCACCGGCGACTACGGCGTGTACTTCGAGGGCGAGCTGTACATCACCGGCCGCGTCAAGGACCTGGTGATCGTGGACGGGCGCAACCACTACCCGCAGGACCTGGAGTACTCCGCGCAGGAGGCCAGCACGGCGCTGCGCCCCGGCTTCGTCGCCGCCTTCTCGGTGCCCGCCAACCAGCTCCCGGCCGAGGTGTTCGAGCAGGGCAGCCACTCCGGCCTGAAGTTCGACGCCGACGACGGCTCCGAGCAGTTGGTCATCGTCGCCGAGCGCGGCCCCGGTGCGGGCAAGGCCGATCCGCTGCCGATCGCCGACGCGGTGCGGGCGGCGGTCTCGCAGCGCCACGGCGTGACCGTTCGCGACGTGCTGCTGGTGCCGGCGGGTTCGATTCCGCGCACGTCCAGCGGCAAGATCGCCCGGCGGGCCTGCCGGGCCGCCTATCTGGAGGGAACGCTGCGGGGTGGTTACACCCAGCAAGCTTTCCCCGATGCACCGGAAGAGTAGATGCCAAGGGCGGCCTCGGACCGACCATTGACGCTCGGCGCCGACCTTCCCACGCCGAGCGTCAATTCACGGTACGCCCGGTTCGCAGACAGGTAGCTTGAGGAATTGATGGCTGACAACGAGGGCACGCCCACCCAGACGACCGACACCCCGCCCGCGGAAACCGTCGCCGATGCGACGGCCCCGGCCGAGTCCGCGAAGGGCGGCGCGCAGACCGACATGTCGGTGGCGGAGCTGCGCGAGTGGCTGCGGCGGTGGGTCGCCGACGCGACCGGACAGCCGATCGAGCAGATCACCGTGGACCGGCCGATGGAGGAGTTCGGGCTCGCCTCGCGCGATGCCATCGCGCTCGGCGGTGACATCGAGGAACTGACCGGGGTGATGCTGAACGCGACCATCGTGTACCAGCATCCGACCATCGCCGCGCTCGCCGAGCGGATCATCAACGGTGAGCCGGACGTACCGGCGGAATCATCCGACGACGCCTTCTATACCGCGGGCTTCACGCCTGGCGAGGCGCACGACATCGCCATCGTCGGTCTGTCGACCCGCCTGCCCGGTGCGGGCAGCACGCCCGAGTCGACGTGGGAATTCCTCATCGGACGCGGCGACGCGATCCGGGAACGGCCCGAGGGCAGGTGGTCGGAGTTCGCCGACGATCCCGTGGCGGCCAAGGCGATCGCCGAGGGCAACACCCTCGGTGGTTATCTCGACCAGGAGGTGGTGAAGAGCTTCGACGCGGAGTTCTTCGCGATGTCGCCCATCGAGGTGGAGCGGGTGGACCCGCAGCAGCGCCTCATGATGGAGCTGACCTGGGAGGCGTTGGAGCACGCCAGGATTCCGGCCAGCGAACTCAAGGGCGAGCAGGTCGGCGTCTTCATCGGCACCTCTACCAGCGACTTCATGCTGATCGCCGCGCTCGGTCTCGGCACGGACGACCCGTCCGCACCCGCCTCGGCCGCAGCGTACGGTCTCACCGGCAGTTCGTCGTCGATCATCCCGAACCGCATCTCCTACTTCTACGACTTCCGCGGTCCCTCCGTCGCGATCGACACCGCGTGCTCGTCCACGCTGGTCGCGGTGCATCAGGCGGTCCGGGCACTGCGCAGCGGTGACGCCGATCTCGCGCTGGCGGGCGGTGTGAACATGCTGCTGGCTCCGATGGCCACGCTCGGCTTCGACTCCGTCGGCGCGGTCGCGAAGAACGGCAGGATCAAGGCGTTCTCCTCGGATGCCGATGGCATGGTGCGTTCCGAGGGCGGCGGACTGGTGGTGCTCAAGCGCCTGGCCGACGCCGAGCGCGACGGCGACCGGATCCTCGGCGTGGTCAAGGGTTCGGCGGTCAACTCCGACGGCCGCTCCAACGGCATCGTCGCCCCGAACCCGGACGCCCAGGCCGACGTGCTGCGCCGCGCCTACCGCGACGCGGGCGTCCCGCCGTCCAAGGTCGACTACATCGAGGCGCACGGCACCGGCACACTGCTCGGCGACCCGATCGAGGCCGACGCGCTCGGCCGGGTGGTGGGCCGTGGCCGCGAGGCCGACAAGCCCGCGCTGCTCGGCTCGGCGAAGACCAACTTCGGCCACCTGGAATCCGGCGCGGGCGCGGCCAGCCTGGCCAAGGTGCTCATGGCATTGCAGCACAACGTCATCCCGCCGAACGTCAACTACGCGGGGCCGAACCCGTACATCCCGTTCGACCAGGCCCACCTGAAGGTCGTCGACGAGCCCACCGAGTTCCCGCGCTACAGCGGCAAGGCCACCATCGGCATCTCCGGCTTCGGCTTCGGCGGCACCAACGCGCACGTCGTCGTGCAGGAGTACGTGCCGCCCGCCGCGGCTCGGGCGCAGGCTCCGTTCGCCGAGCTCGAGACGCAGTTGGACGAGGACGCGTTGAATGAGGACGCGCTGGACGACGAGACCACCGACGTGGTCGCGGAAGCCGACGCCGTCGTCGCCGCGGCCGAGGTGGCCGCCGTCGCCGTGGCTGCCGAGGTCGCCGACGTCGATGCCCCCGTTTCCGAATGGACCGCCGAGCGCGCCGAGCCACTGCCGCTGATCCTGCCGGTGTCGGGCTATCTGCCCTCGCGTCGCCGCCGCGCCGCCGCCGAGCTGGCCGACTGGCTGGAGTCCGAGGCGGGCGCGCGGACCCCGCTCGCCGATGTGGCGCGGTCGCTGGCCAAGCGCAGCCACTGGCGTTCGCGCGGCGTCGTGCTCGCCAAGACGCACGAAGAGGCGGTCGCCGGACTGCGCGCCATCGCGGCGGGCAAGCCGGGCACCGGCGTGTTCACCGCCGATGCGCCCGCCGCCGTCGGCCCGATGTGGGTGCTGGCCGGCTTCGGTGCGCAGCACCGCAAGATGGGCAAGCAGCTCTACCTGGAGAACTCGATCTTCGCCAAGGCTGTCGACGAGGTCGACGAGCTGGTGCAGGACGAGGCCGGATACTCGGTGCGCGAACTGTTCCTGGACGACAGCCAGGACTACGGCGTCGCCACCTCGCAGGTCGGTATCTTCACCATCCAGATCGGCTTGGCCGCGCTGCTGCGCGCGCACGGCGCGGAACCCGAAGCCGTAGTGGGCCATTCCATGGGCGAGGTCGCGGGCGCGTACATCTCCGGCGGCCTGAACCTCGAAGACGCCGTCCGGGTGATCTGCGCCCGCTCCCGCCTGATGGGCGAGGGCGAGCAGATGATCAGCGACGACGACGTGCGCAACATGGCGCTGATCGAATACAGCGCCGAGGACGTCGCGAATCTGCTGCCGGAATATCCGGATGTCGAGGTCGCCGTCTATGCGGCGCCGACCAACACGGTGATCGGCGGCCCGCAGGAGCAGGTCGCGGCGATCGTCGCGCAGGTGGAAGCGGCGGGCAAGTTCGCCCGCGTGCTGCAGACCCGCGGCGCGGGCCACACTTCCCAGATGGATCCGCTGCTCGGCGAGCTGGCCGCGGAACTGGCCGGTATCGAGCCCAGCAAGCTGAAGACCGGTCTGTACTCGACGGTGCACAAGGAAGAGTTCTTCCGCCCCGGCCACGACCCGATCCACGACGAGGCCTACTGGGTCAAGAACATGCGCCACAGCGTGTACTTCACCAACGCGGTGAAGCTCGCGGTGGACGCGGGCCACACCACGTTCCTGGAGCTGGCGCCGAATTCCGTCGCGCTGATGCAGGTGCTCGGCACCACCTTCGCCGCGGGCGTGCACGACGCGCAGCTCATCCCGACGCTCAAGCGCAAGGAGGACGAGTCCGCCGGCGTGCTCGCGGCGCTCGCCCAGCTCTACGTGCACGGGCACAAGGTGGATCTGCCCTCGCTGCTGAGCGCCGGTGACTACGCCGACATTCCGCGCACCACGTTCCTGCGCAAGGAGTACTGGCCGAAGGCCAGGATGTCGTCGGGCGGCAACAGCCGGATTCCCGGTGCGCACGTCGCCCTGCCGGACGGCAGGCACGTCTGGGAGGTGCAGGCGTCCTCGGTGACCGATCTCGCCGCGCTGGTGCGGGCCGCAGCGGCGCAGGTACTCAGCGACGTGTCGCTGGGCGCGTCGATCCCGCACGCGCCGATCCCGGCCGCGGGCACCCTCACCACCACGCTCACGCCGCACCTCGGCGGCGCATCGGTGCAGGTGCACGGCAAGGAGGGCAATAGCTTCCGGCTGGTCTTCGACGCCGTGGTGACCTCCGGCGCCCCGCTGCCCGAACCCATTGTGGCCGAGCCGGTTGCCGCCGTGGCCGCGGCGCCGCAGAGCGACGCGGACATCGAGATCGTGGAGACCTTCGGTGAGCGGTGGGATCCCAACGGCACACAGACCGTCGAGGAGCGGCTCGCGCTGATCGTCGCGGAATCCATGGGCTACGCGGTCGAGGACCTGCCGATGGAGATCCCGCTGATGGAGCTCGGCCTGGACTCGCTGATGGCCATGCGCATCAAGAACCGGGTCGAGTACGAGTTCGACATTCCGCAGTTGCAGGTCCAGGCCGTGCGCGACGCGAGTCTGCACGAGGTCGGGAAGGTGCTGCGCTACGCCATCGAGCACCGCGACGAGGTGCAGGCGATGGCCGACCAGCAGGCCGCCGACAAGGCCGCCGGCGGATCGGGTGAGCTGGCCGTCGACGCCGATTTCATGGCTGCGGCCAGGGCGGCGCTTGCCACCGGCGCCGACCCGGTCGCCGCGGTGAAGGGTGCCGCGACCACGTCGCCCGGCGAGGCCACGTCAGAAACCACTGCGCCCGAGACCCACTCGGCTCCCGTCGCAGCGGCCGCCACGACACCGGAAACGGCTGCCGACGCGGCTCCCGCAGCGCAGGCGATTGCGGAGCCCACACCGGTCGAGGCGGCTCCGGCCACACCGGCCGCCGTCTTCGGCGGCCAGCCGTCCGCTGCTGCGGAGGACGACGTCCCGCCGCGCGACGCCGCCGAGCGCCTGACCTTCGCCACCTGGGCGGTGGTCACCGGCAAATCCGCCAAGGGCATCTTCAACACGCTGCCGATCCTCGACGAGGACACCGCGGAGAAGATGGCCGCGCGCCTGACCGAACGGGTCAAGGCCGAGGTCACCGTCGATGACGTGCTCGACTGCGAGACCATCGAGCAGCTCGCCGACATCGTTCGCAACTTGCAGGACAGCGGCGCGGATGTGGATGGTTTCGTCCGTCCGTTGCGTGCGCGGCCGGAGGGATCGAACGCCGTACCGGTCTTCGTGTTCCATCCCGCGGGCGGTAACACGCTGGTGTACGAGCCGCTGCTGAAGCGGTTGCCCGCCGACACACCGATGTACGGTTTCGAGCGCGTCGACGGCGCGATCGAGGAGCGGGCCCGCCAGTACGTGCCGGAACTGCGCAAGTTGCAGGGCGACGGACCCTTTGTGCTCTACGGCTGGTCGCTGGGCGCCGTGTTGGCCATGGCGTCGGCGCAGATCCTGCGCGCGGAAGGCGCGGACGTCCGCGTGGTCGGCTTGATCGACCTCGCGATTCCGAGCGAGCCCGAGAACAACAGTCCCGAGGAGCGAATCCGTCGCATCGAGCGGTACCAGGCATTCGCGAAGAAGACCTACAACGTGCAAGGCGAACTTCCGCCCGAGCAGTTGCAGGAGCTCGCCCTGGCCCCGGACGACGAACAGATCAAGATGATCACCGACCTCGTCAAGATGACCGGTGCCAAGATTCCCGGTGGCGTGCTGGAGCACCAGCGCACCTCGTGGATCGAAAACCGTGCGCTCCAGCAGGTCCGGCCGACCCGCTACGACGGCGATGTGGTGCTGTACCTCGCCGATCGCTACCACGACGGCGCGATCGAGTTGGAGCCGCGCTACGGCGAGCGGCTGCCCAACGGCGGGTGGGACGACTACCTGACCAACCTGGAGGTCGTCCACATCCCGGGCGATCACCTGCAGATCATCGATGAACCGCGGATCGGGAAGATCGGAGCCGACCTGACCGCGAAGCTCGCCGCGATCGAGGCGAAAGGGGCCAAGTGAGCACTACTGCCGAAAAACTCGCCGACCTGCGCAAGCGACTGGAGTTAGCGCAGGAGCCAGCGGGTGAAGCGGGGGTGGCCAAGCGGGCGAAGAAAGGGATCCCCAGCGCCCGCGATCGGATCAACATGCTGCTCGATCCGGGCACTTTCGTGGAAATCGGTGCGCTGGTCCGCAAACCGGGTGACTCCGCCGCGCTGTACGGCGACGGCGTCGTCACCGGGCACGGCTTGGTCGAAGGCAGGCCGGTCGCGGTGTTCTCGCACGACCAGACCGTCTACGGCGGTTCGGTGGGTGAGATGTTCGGCCGCAAGGTCGCCGGGCTGCTGGAGTACGCGGCCAAGGTCGGCTGCCCGGTGGTCGGTATCAACGACTCCGGCGGGGCGCGCGTGCAGGAAGCGGTGACCTCGCTGGCGTGGTACGCGGAGCTGGGACGGCGTCAGGAGCCGCTGTCGGGTCTGGTTCCGCAGGTCTCGATCATCCTCGGCAAGTGCGCGGGCGGCGCCGTGTACGCGCCGATCAACACCGACGTGGTGGTGGCGACCGACGAGGCGTACATGTTCGTCACCGGTCCGAAAGTGATCCGCGAGGTGACCGGCGAAGACGTGAGTCTCGAGGAGCTCGGCGGCGCGCGCAGCCAGGCCGAGTACGGCAATATCCACCACGTCGCCAAGGACGAGGCGGCCGCGTTCGAGTGGGTGCGCGACTACCTGAGCTACCTGCCGACCAGCTGCCAAGAGCTGGCGCCGATCGTGAATCCGGGTCTCGAACCGGGCACCACCGACAGCGACCTGGAGCTGAATTCGATTGTCCCGGACTCCGACAACGCCGGGTACGACATGCACGAGATCCTGCTGCGGATCTTCGACGACGGCGCGTTCCACGAGGTGGGCGCGTCCGCCGGCCGAAATATCATCACCGGTTTCGCCCGCGTCGACGGGCGTAGCGTCGGCGTAGTCGCCAACCAGCCGATGGTGTACGCGGGCGCGTTGGACGCGCGGGCATCGGACAAGGCGGCGCATTTCGTACGGCTGTGCGATGCGTACGAACTCCCGCTGGTTTTCGTCGTCGACACGCCCGGGTTCCTGCCCGGAGTGGAACAGGAGAAGATCGGCGTCATCAAGCGCGGCGGGCGATTCCTGTTCTCCTACGTCGAGGCCAGCGTGCCGAAGGTGACCGTGGTGATCCGCAAGTCCTACGGCGGCGGCTACGCCGTGATGGGATCCAAACAGCTGGGCGCCGACGTGAACCTGGCCTGGCCCACCGCGCGGATCGCGGTGATGGGCGCCGAGAGCGCGGTCAGCCTGATCGGCGGCAAGCAGATCGAGGCCGCGCCGGAGGACCAGCGGGCGGCGATCCGCCAGCAGATGATCGACTTCTACAACGCCACCGTGGCGACGCCGTGGGTGGCCGCCGAGCGCGGGTACATCGACGCGGTCATCGAGCCGTCGACCACCCGGCTGGAACTGCGCCGCGCGCTACAGCTGTTGCGAGACAAGGCGGTTACCCGCAACCCGCGCAAGCACCACCTGCTGCCGCTGTAGCGACGCCGGAACACGATCGGGCCGCACCCTTTGGGGCGCGGCCCGATTCACGTTCGGTGTAGCGAAAGATCAGCTGACGCTGGCGGATTCGATGACGACATCATCGACCGGCACATCCTGGTGCATGCCGGCGGAGGAGGTCCGGACGCCCGCGATCTTGTCGACCACGTCGGCGCCTTCGGTCACCGCGCCGAAGACGGCGTAGCCCCAGCCGGCCGGGGTGGGGGCGGAGTGGTTGAGGAAGTCGTTGTCGGAGACGTTGATGAAGAACTGCGCGGTGGCCGAGTGCGGGTCGTTGGTGCGCGCCATCGCGACGGTGTACTTGGTGTTCTTCAGGCCGTTGTTCGCCTCGTTCTGAATCGGAGCCTTGGTGCCCTTCTGGCGCAGGCCGGGCTCGAAGCCGCCGCCCTGGATCATGAAGCCGGGGATGACGCGGTGGAAGATCGTGCCGTTGTAGTGGCCTGAGTTCACGTAATCCACGAAATTGCGCACGGTGTTCGGCGCCTTCTGATCATCCAGTTCGAGGACGATCTGTCCGTAGTTCGTCGAGAGATTCACCTTGGTCATACCCCCACCTTTCCATCGTGGCCGCCGTAGGTCAGCATGACGGGGGTCGAAGCGTTGGTTCGCGGTGATTTCGAGGCGAATAATTCTCGCCGTTCGGCCCAGCACTCCCGCGGTCGGCTCCGAACACTCAAAGAGCCTCGAATTCTCCGGCGTACGCTCTGCCCGCTCGGACATGTGTGCCGCTAGCATTGCGAACCGTGCCCGACGCCGCTACCGCTGTTCTGACGAAACCCCCCGCCACCCCGGCGGTGAAACCGAACGATTACCGGACCGCGCGATTGATCGCGCTGGTCGCCGGGGTGCTCGGCGCGCTGTTCGCGCTGGCGACGCCGTTCTTGCCGGTCACGCAGACGACCGCGGTGCTGAACTGGCCGCAGAGCGGAACGCTCGGCAACGTACAGGCGCCGCTGATGTCGCAGGTCCCGATCGAGCTGACGGCGACGATTCCGTGCGACACGATCGCCCAGCTGCCCGAGCGGGGCGGCATGCTGCTGGCCACCGCGCCGCCGCAGGGCGACCGCGCCGCGCTGGAGGCCATGTTCGTGCGGGTCTCGGAGAGCACGGTGGACGTGGTCGACCGCAACGCGGTCGTGGTGTCGGCCGACCGCGCGCGGATGGGCGAGTGCACGTCGCTGAGCATCAGCTCGGACGCCGATCGCACGTACGCGGTGTTCAACGGCCTCACCAAGCAGGTAGAGCGGCCGGTCGAGGGTGGGGCGCCCGAGACGGTGACGGTGCCGGTGGAGGGCCAGCTGAGCGGCGATCTGCGGCCCCAGGTGGTGGGCGTGTTCTCCGACCTGAAGGGCGCGGCGCCCGCGGGGCTGGAGCTCCACATGACCGTGGACACCCGTTTCTCCTCCAGCCCCACGGCGATCAAGCTGATCGCGATGCTCGCGGCGGTGCTGTGCACGCTGGTGGCGCTGGCGGCGCTGGCCCGGCTCGACGGTAGTGACGGGCGCGGGCACCGCCGGTTCCTCCCGGCGAACTGGCTGAAGCCGACCTGGGCGGACGGCGCGGTGATCGGCACACTGCTGCTCTGGCACTTCGCGGGCGCGAACACCTCCGACGACGGCTACATCCTCAGCATGGTGCGGGTGGCCCCGCACGCGGGTTACATGGCCAACTACTTCCGCTGGTACGGCGTGCCGGAGGCGCCGTTCGGCTGGTACTACTACGTGATCCAGGTCTTCTCGGAGATCTCCACGGCCAGTCCGTGGGTGCGGCTGCCCGCGCTGGCCTGCGCGATTCTGTGCTGGCTGGTGATCAGCCGCGAGGTCGTGCCGCGGCTGGGCCGGGGCGTGCGCACCAGCAAGGTGGCGCTGTGGACCGGTGGATTGGTGTTCCTGGCGTTCTGGCTGCCGTTCGACAACGGTCTGCGCTCGGAACCGATCGTCGCGCTCGGCGCGCTGCTGACTTGGGTTTCGATCGAGCGGGCCATCGCGACCGGTCGCCTGTTGCCCGCGGCGGTTGCCGTGCTGGTGGCGGCGTTCACCTTGGCCGCCGCGCCGACGGGTCTGATGTGCGTGGCGGCGCTGCTGGCGGGCATCCGGCCGCTGGTGCGCATCGTGGTGCGCAGGCACCGGCGGTTCGCCGCCGAGGGCGCCGGCCGGTGGGGTTCGACGCTGCCGCTGCTCGCGCCGATCGCCGCGGCCGGTGTCCTCGTGCTGACGGTGGTCTACAGCGACCAGACCTTCGCCGGTATCCAGGAGGCCAACCGCGTGCGTCAGGTCACCGGGCCGAACTTGGCCTGGTACGAGGACTACCTGCGCTACTACTACCTGTTCGTGGAGACCGTCGACGGCTCGCTGTCGCGCCGCTTCGCCTTCCTGGTGATGCTGCTGTGCCTGTTCACCACCATGCTGGTGCTGCTGCGGCGCAGGCAGGTGCCCGGCATCGCGAGCGGGCCGACCTGGCGGCTGATGGGCGTGGTCTTCGGAACGATCTTCTTCATGATGTTCAACCCGACCAAGTGGACCCACCACTTCGGCGCGTACGCGGGTATCGCGGGCTCGCTGGCGGCGGTCACCGCAGTCGCGGTCTCGGCGAGCGCGCTGCGGGCGCGCAAGAACCGGGCGATCTTCCTGGCCGGGTTGCTGTTCGTCCTCGCAGTCGCCTTCTCCGGCATCAACGGCTACTGGTACGTGTCCAGCTTCGGCGTGCCGTGGTTCGACAAGCGCATCTCGCTGCACGGGTACCAGTCGAACACGCTGATGCTCGTGCTGTTCGGCTTGGCGCTCGCGCTGGTCGCCTGGCACGCGTTGCGTGAGGACTACACCAAGCCGCAGCCGTCGGCGAGGACGGCCCGGGGCAGGCGGATTCGCCGGTTCGCCGCGATCCCGCTGACCGTGGTCGCCGCGGCGATGGTGGCGCTGGAGGTGCTGTCGCTGGTCAAGGGCGCGGTGTCGCAGTACCCGGCGTACTCGCTGGCCCGCTCGAACATCGACGCGCTCGGCGGCAGCACCTGCGGCCTGGCCAACGACGTGCTGGTGGAACCGGACCCGAACGGCGGCAGGCTGGAGGCGATCATCGATCCGGCGCATCCGCCGACCGATCCGGCCGACCCGCTGGCCGGCATCGACCCGGTCGGTTTCGCCCCGAACGGCGTGCCCGACGACTTGTCCGCCGACAGCGTCGAGGTGAAGCCGGGCACCGGCAACACCTCCACCCAGTCGGTGGGCGCGGCGTTCGCCGAGGGGCAGAGCGCTGGCACCGGTGGCGGTCAGGGCGCGCGCGGTGTCAATGGCAGCACCGTGGCCCTGCCGTTCGGCTTGGACCCGGCGACCACGCCGATCCTCGGCAGCTACCAGAACGGTGTGCAGCAGCCCGCGAGCGTCACCTCGAGCTGGTACCAGCTGCCCTCCCGTTCGGCGGACACGCCGCTGGTCGTGATCTCGGCGGCGGGTCGCATCCTCTCCTTCGATGACACCGGCGCGATGAAGTACGGCCAGTCGCTCACCGTCGACTACGGCAAGCGGCTGCCCGACGGCAGCGTGCAGAAGCTCGGCACCTACCTGCCGCGCGACATCGGCCCGTTCCCGTCCTGGCGCAACCTGCGGGTGCCGCTGGATGAGATCGCGCCCGATGCCGACGCGGTCCGCATCGTCGCCAACGACCCGATCCTGATCGGTGACCAGTGGCTGGCGTTCACCCCGCCGCGGATGCCGAAGCTGCAGTCGCTGAACAGCCTGCTCGGTTCGCAGCAGCCGATTCTGCTGGACTGGGCGGTTGGCCTGCAGTTCCCGTGCCAGCGGCCGTTCGACCACGAGAACGGCGTGGCGGAGGTGCCCGGTTACCGCATCCTCCCGGACCGCCCGCTTGCCATCAGCTCTACCAACACCTGGCAGGCCGAGGAGTTCGGCGGCCCGCTCGGCTTCGCGCAGATGCTGGGGAAGTCGGTGACCGTGCCCACGTATTTGAAGAACGACTGGGCGCGCGACTGGGGTTCGCTGGAGCGCTACGACCAGTACGACCGCAACGCGGTCCCGGCCACGCTGGACACCGGGACGGCGACCAGGTCGGGCCTGTGGTCGCCGGGCCAGCTGCGGGTGTTCTGAGGCCGAGTGACGCGCGCGACTCTTCCGAATGTGTATGTCCTCGACGAACTGGCTGAGCGCGCCGTGAATGGGGCTCGACGTGTCCTCGCTGACACAGGCCGATTCCGCGCGGGCAGTTCGGCCGGTGACTGATTCCGGTCAGATCGTTCTTTTCGACGGTGTCGCGAGGAACTTCGGCGACCTGGAAATCGGCATGGGTGCGTGCAAGGCTGCCGGTAGTCTCGGGGCATGACGAGCAGCGCGCCCAGCGACTGGTACCGCTGGATACCGGACCAGATCACCGCGCGGGAATATGAACTGCTGCCCGCCGACTTCTGCCGAACCATCGAGGTCGTCGACGGCCATATCGTGAAGTGCGAAAGCCCATCACGGCTACACAACCGGGTGGCGCGGCGCATGGCGGCGCACATGGAAGCAGCGCGCAAACCAGAGCCATGCTTGATGGTCGAGACAGACGTCGATGTCCGCCTCAGCGATGTTCCGCTCAGCCTCCGTCGCCCGGACATCGTCGTATATCGCTGTCTGGACGATGATGCGAAGCTCTACGCCGATGACGCCGTGCTTGTGGTTGAGATCGTCTCTCCGGACAGTTCGCATCACACCGATACGGTGGAGAAGAAGGCTGCGTACGCAGCGGCCGGTATCCCGGTTTACCTCATCGTTTTTCTCACCGAGCCAGGCGACGGAATCGAGCAGATCGAGGAATATCGGCTCTCCGAGGGCCGGTATCACCTGGTGTGCCTGCATACTCGTCGATTGACCGCGGACGTGCCGATTCCCATCGACGTCGCGTTCGGCGAGCTGAGCACGGGTTAGGAGCCCGTACCCGGACACAGGGCCGCCGCGCAGGCAATCCTGCGCGGCGGCCCTGCCGTTTGTTTCCGGTGCGATACCGGGCGCTCAGACCTTCAGGCGAAGACCGAGCTCGCGCCGGAGCACCTCTTGCGAGGGGAGGCGGTTGAGCACACGCAGCACCGCAGGCCGCAGCTCCCGTTGTTCCTCTTCGCTGAGCAGTCCGACAAGATCGCGCAGATCCATATCATCGAATGCCGTTGTCATGAATCTCAGATTAAGGCCATGAGGCCGATTCGTCCTGCGATGCATCGCCACAGGTGGGAGCATGTTTTCATACCGTACAACCGGTTTTTTCCCGCCATGTCGTGTCCGTCGCTGGACGCGTAATTGTTCATCCGTGTGGCTACCGCCCAGCTTCGTCGGCGCCAACGGTCGGCTGCACAATTCCTGAGTCCACTGAGTGCGTAGCCGAAGCGGCCCGCTCTCTCGGAGCATACGAAAAGCCATGGCTCCAAAGTGCCGGTGCCCTGATAAACCGAGCCTAGTGCGCCGTAGCAGCAAGTCGGGGTACACGTTTCGTGCGCCCCGACTTGGTCAGCGGATTCGGATCGGGTCGTCGTTGGCCAGCCCGTTGCGGGTCTCGACGGTGACGTCGATGGTGGCGGGCCCGGCCTCCGGGTCGTAGGGGGTGAACTTCTCCAGGGAGCCCCAGTCGCGGGACCAGTCTCGGTTGAGGTAACTCGGCACGGTTTGGGACTTCAGCAGGAGGCCGGTCCAGCCGAGGGGGCCGCCGCCGATGTCGTCCTGCCAGGCGTTGGAGGCGTCGGAGCCGACGCGGTCGGGCAGGATGCGCCAGTTCGGGATCTCGGCGACGCCGTCCTTGTGGTCGAACGGCCGCTGGCACGGGAAGGCCAGGCCGACGTGCCAGTCGAGCAGCACCGGATCCTGCGATCCGACCACCGAATTCAGCGTGGCCAGTTTGGGCAGCCGGGGCGGGGTGACGGCCAGCCACTGCTTGGGCGTGATGTCGTTGTCGATCGCGACCAGCCGCACCGCGTTCACCTCGACCGGCAGTTGGTCCAGCGGCACGCGCAAGTTGCGCCAGGACGGCGCGGGTCCGATGTCGAGCGGGTCGACGGAGCCGAGGGTGCGCACGTCTCCGTTCTGGTCGCGGACGCCGTATTCCAGATGCAGTTCTTGCCCGTAGGTGAGCACACCATCGGCGTCGACCGAACGGATGCGGCCCGCCGCGGTGATCGCGAGTACCTGGTAGGCGGGGTCGTGGCGCATGCTGTCGGTCAGGTCGAGCCGGTACCACTGCGTGGTCAGCTTCGCCTGCTGCTGCTCGCCGTCCTGGTAGCTGCCGAGCACCGGAGTCTCGGCCGGGTCGAGACCGAACGGCAGCGCGACGGTGCTGCCGTTGATGCCCGCCTGTTCGGTGGTGCCGCCACCCGTACCAGCGCCGGTGGTCTTGGTGGTCTTGTTCTCGGAATCTTTCTCCACCGAGTTCGCGCCGCCGCTGACCGTCTCCTCGGCGTCGGCGGTGAGGTCGCGGGCGACCCCGTTCGGCGTGAAACCTTTATTCTGCGCGGCCAATCCGTCCGCGGGCGCGCCGGTGTAGGGCTGCAACAGCGAGTCCGCGGTGTCGGTCTCCACCAAGACATCGTTGGCCAGCGCGCACGAATCGCCTTGCACCGATTCCACGTTCGACTTGGTGATCGAGTACGCGGGGTACTGGCCGGCCGCGGCCTTGGCCAGCGAGGCGACCTCGAAGATCACGAGCAGGGCGGCCGCGATGGTCAGCGGGGCCGATGCCCACCGGTCGAAACGCCGTGGCGCCGCGGTGCTCTCCCGCCGATACGGCTCCCGATAGTGCTGCCAGATGGCGATCAGCAACGCGACGCCGCTGAGCCCCAAGAAAAGCGTTGACAGTCCTTTACCCGCGACCAGCGGCGCCTTGTCCCACCACGGGACGCCGTAGCTGGAGACGTACCACCACCCGTTCGACCCGGTAAAGGTCACCGCGAGCAGGAACAGCACCGCGGCGGCGAACAGCGAGCGATTGCGCGGCGAGCGGATGCCGGTGGTGCCCACCGCGACCGCCGCGAGTGCCGCCAGTGACCCGGCCAGTCCGGCGTACACGCCGAAGTGATGCGTCCACTTGGTGGGGGTGAACATCATCAGGAACAGCGACGCGAAGACGATGCCGAGAATGCGCACCGACGGACCGCGCGAGGTGCCCGGGATCCGTCCTTTGCGCAGCACCTGCAATACGCACACCAGCAGGCACAGCAGCATCACCAGCACGCCGAAGCGCCGCGCCAGCGAGCCGTCCGGCGACAGCATCAGCAGTGAGTCCCAGCGGGTGCGCTCGTCGAACCACGCCACGTTCGGGCCGACGATCGTGCGCACCCTGGTCGCCTCCAGCACCGTCGCCAGCGTCTGGTCGGCGAAGATCACCACCAGCACGAGCGTGCCCGCGGCCAGGCCCGGCGCGAGGAGCGCTGCGAACCGGAACACGGTGGCCGCCCGGGATGGCTTCCGTGCGTCCGCGGGGGCATTCACCGAGGCCGCGGCATCCGTGGAACCAGCGGCGGCCGCATCCGCGTCCGGTCCGGTCCTGGTCGGCACCACCCCGCGCGCACGCTTGATCAGGATCAGCAGCACCGGACGGGAGCCTGCGATCAGCGCCGCGATGCAGATGAGGCCCGTCGGGCCTGCCGCGAGCGAGAACGCGGCGATCAGAACGGCCACCGCGGCGGGCAGCAATCGCCCGGTCGCGATGGCGCGTTCGATCGAACACCAGGTGAGCAGCGCGCCCGCCGCGATCAGCGGCTCGGGACGCAGACCGTTGTCGTAGGGCAGCCAGAACGCGAGGAACACCAAGCCCGCCGTCCACAGCGCCACCTTGTTGCGCCGCACCCGGGCGCCGAGACGCGGCAGCACTTCCCGGCTGATCACCAGCCAGCAGACGATGCCGGCCGCCAACGTGGGCAGGCGCATCCACAGGCTCGCGTCGGAGATCCCGGCCATCCACGCCAGCACCTCGTAGGACCAGCCGAAGGGCGCTTCGGGCACCGCGAACCACCGGTAGTAGTTCGCCATGTAACCCGCGTGCTCGGACGCGCGCGCCATGTTCAGGATGTAACCGTCGTCGGAGGTGTTCGCCCCGATGACGTGCCACAGCGCCAGCGTGCCCAGTACCACACCGTCCGCGGGCGTGACCCGCCACCAGTGCGCGGGCAGGAACCGCCGCGGTCTGCGGCCGTCGCTGGCGTCCAGCAGATGCAGTGCGATCAGTGCGATCAGCGTGAACACGGCGGCGGCGATCATCGCGGCCAGCTTCAGCGGCGTCGGCGTCGAAGAGAATCGCGAGTCGATGTCCGCGTGCACCCGCGCGCCGTCGAGGCGGCCGGCGTCCAGATCGGTGAACACGCCCACCAGTTGCGGCCGGATGTCACGGCTCACCGTGGCCCCGAATGGTGTCCCATCCTGCCGGGACACTCCGGTGAGTTCCGCGGTGGTGGCGGCCGCGGTGGACTCGATGGTGAGCGCCGCGCAGGACCCGATCTCGGCCAGTGGCGCCGACAGCAGCGGGATGTCCCGCAGCACCACCGAGAGCACGCCGTCGGCCACCGAGACGACCAGGCCCTTGGTCGCCGCCTGCCCGGAGGCCGGGGGAACGGTGGACAGCACCGTGCCCCCGGCGGCCGATCCGGTGAGTGAGCAGGGCAGCGTCGCGTTGAACCGCAGGGGTTCATAGGACACCAACGGCGCCGCGACGCTCGCGGTGCCGGACTCGGGCCAGTCCAGGCTCGCCCGATCCTGCCGTACGTGCAGCAGCGGGGTCAGCAACGCCAGGAGGAAGCCGAGGAGCCCTGAGACGAGGGCGATCAATCGGTTACGGGTGAACGCTCGTGAAGCTCGGTCCGGTCGCACGGTGGTTGATGCTAGCTACCGTCCGATGTGACCCGGACTACCGCAGCATGTGAACGTCCCACAGCCAGACGTCCTCGACGCGGGTCGGTGCGAATCCGAACAGCTGGGTGACGGTTTCGCGGAGCACCTCGCCGTTCGTGGTCGGCGGTAGCACCACCACGTCGGCGTGCCAGAAGCGCAGGTCGCTCAGGGCGCGGGCGCGGGTGTCCGCGTCGATCCGCGGCACCACCCCGGTGTCCTGCGTCTGCACGAGCAGCGCGGTGGTCGGGCGGGTCTCCGGGCCGTAGATCCCTTTTTTGGTGGCGCCGGTCGGGCCGACGAAATAGCCCCCGGCCAGCGGGAAGGTGAAGCCGGCGTCGACCTGCCAGCGCAGCGCCCGCGCGTCCGGCGGTCGCGGGGGCGGCACCATGACCACCGAACCGTCCCCGACGTAGCGCCCGACCGCGCCGTCGGCGAAGAAATCCGGTGTCGGCACCCGATCGACCACCGGGAGGATGGTCGGAGTCAGCGGTAGCAGCGCGCAGATGACCGCGGCGAACCAGGCCAGCGGCCGCCAATCCGCCTCCGACTGCCGCCAGGTCGTCACCGCGCGCTCGGTGCCCAGCGCGAGCACCGCCGCGATGGCGGGGATCGCGGCCATGCTCAGCCTGCTCTCCAGCACCGTTTTCAGCAGCGGCACCTGCTCGGCCCATCGCCACGGCAGCGCGATGCCGGTGGGCTGCTTGCCGATGGTGACGACCCCGCCCAGCGACAGCACGCCGAAGACCGCGATCACCATGCTCGCCGCCCGTACCACCCGGTCACGCCACAGCAGCACCACCGTGAGGGCGACCAAGAGCAGCAGCGGCCAACCGAAGTAGGCATTTTGCTCGGTGGGGTTGATCGCCACGTTCTCGCCGGGAGCGAAGACGCCGCCCAGCGATTCGGACGGGAACTGGACCAGCGCCTGGAGGTCGTTGCCCATCGGACCGTGGTCGATCGAGCGGTAGCTCTGCGGGCCGAAGAACTGCCACCAGAGCGGAATCTCGGTGAGCGCCAGCGTGATCACCGCAGCCAGCGCGAGCGTGGGTGCGATCCCGCGCACCACGCGCAGCGCCGTGCGCGGTGTGTGCAGGTAGTAGACGACGGCGAACAGTCCGAAGGCGAGGGCGAAGATCAGCAGCGGTTCTTCGCCGAGCGCGATCTGCAACGCGACCAGCAGTCCCAGCACCAGCGCGTCAGGAACCCGCCCGCGCGGCCGATCCGGTCCGATTCCGCCGGCCTGCCGCGCCATCCGGATCACCCGTCCCGCGATCACCGGAAGCAGTAGCAGGACGACGAAATTCGGGTGCGCGCTCGCGTGCGAGATCATCCCTGGCGCGAAGCCGCAGAAGAGGCCACCGATCACCGCCGCGACTCGCGCGTCGACGAGTTCACGGCAGAACAGCCGGTACCAGGCGAACGCCGTCCCGGCCAGGCCGGCGGTGAGGACGAGCACGAACGTCACGGTGGGTCCGAAGAGGAGGGTGACCGGTGTGAGTGGCACGCCGACGCCGAACATGGCCGTATTGGCCATCATGTTCACCCCGGCCGGGAAGTTCTGCAGGTCGGTGCCGAGTGGGTTCTGCAGGTTGGCTACCGCGTGCGCGGTGACCGCGAAGAACCATTCCCACATCGTCTGGTCCTGACCACTTTTGATCAGGTAGCCACTGCCGGTGTTGCGCCACTGACCCGATAACACGGTGGCCGCGAGCGCCAGATAGCCGATCGCGACGAGAAGGTCGGCGCCGCTGAACCGGATCCGGGTGGGGAGGCGCGGGCGCGCGGGTCTGGTGAGCACCTCTGCCGCTGTGACCACCGCGACGGCCGAGTCCGCCCATTCGGCGGTTTCGACGTCTTGTGCCTGTTTCACCTGCACATCTCTCCTCGCCAGCGGTGCGGCAGCCGCCCACCGTAACCAACCACGCGGTGCGTGGACTCACAAACGGAGTGGTTATCCACTGGGCGGCGGGTTCAACCTCCGCGCTCGGCTCGGCTTGCGGGGCGGAACAGGTCAGCGGCGGACGGTGACGAGCGTGAACGGGCCGATGTCGGTCGTGGTGAAGCCCGGGTCGGCGAACAGCTCTTTGGGGAAGCTCACCGTGTAGCGGGCCACGTTCGGGTCGTTCGGGTAGACGTCCTTGGCCAGCCGCAGCGTGTACGTGTCGCCGCTGCGGCGGAACAGGAACGCGTCCGGCGCGCGCCATGGGCTCGTCGCCAGTGCGTCGTGCAGTTCCAGGGGCGTCTTCAGTTTGCTCCAGCGTTCGATCGACGCCGCGCGGCCCGCGAAATCGGCCAGCGGGTTGGCGTAGTGCGAGGTGAGCGCCTGGAAGCCGAAGTAGGGGTAGAAGGAGAGGAAACTGGTGTCGGCCGTGAGCACCACGGTGTCCGAGCGCGGGCGTCCGGTCTGCGCGGTGAGCGCCGCGTCCACGTCGCGGTAGAACGAGACGGCCGAGGGGGCCCGTTGGTCGGCACGCCGTCCGTCGCCATCGGTGTCGGTGTAGGCGGTGGTGATCTCCGGCGCCAAGACGTGCGGGATGTCCTGGGTGAACGCCAGCGCACCGACCGTCGCGACGATGATCGCCACGAGCCGGAACCGGGCGGGCTCGTTCAATGCTTGGTAGATCGCCCGCGCGCCCTCCACGAACCCGAACGCCCCCGCGACCGCGAGCAGGACCAGCAAGACCGGTTCCAGCCGGAACGACAGCAGCGTGGTGCCCGCCGCCGTCGCCGCCATGGACAGCAGCGCCCACAGATAGATCGCGGCCACCCCGATGCCAAGCGCCTGTGCCCGCCGTGACGACGCGGCACGCAGTACCAGCCACGCCGTGCCGATCAGGCAGAGGGCACCGAGCAAGGAGAAGTCGAACATCGGCAGCGGCAGCTCCGAACCCGCTTCCGGCAGGTAGTGCAGCGCGGTGCCAGAGCTGGCGGTCGTGCTGCGCAGCGCCTTCGCCAGGTACGGCGCCCACACGACGAGCGCGACCACTCCGGCAATCGCCCCGATCACCCCCAGACGCACCAGCGGTGGCGCCGCCGCGCGCCAGGGACGACCGGTGCCCGCCGCGTCCCGGGTGCGGCGCGGATGGTCGGCGGCGCGCTGTTCCCGCACCGCCAGCACGGCCGCCAGCAGGCCCATCAGGCCGACCGCGAAAGCGGCCACAAGGAAGTACAGGGTGTAGAAAGTGGCCGCCCAGCCGAGAAACAGCCCGGTGCCGACGACCGCACCCCATCCACCGGCCGTGCGTTGCGCGGCATCCTCCGGCGTGCTGCCCGACCGGACGTCCTCCAGCGGCCGGTACAGCGCGCCCCAGGCGAGCACGAGAGCGGGCGGAAGCAGCACCACGATAACGGCGCTATAGGCCTCCGGCGCGGCGTACGCCACCGTGACCGCGGTGCTCGCCGCCGCGACGCCCACGGCCCAGTCCGCGCGGATCAGCTTCGACCACAACACCAGCGCGACGACCGCGGCCACCGCGAGGAAGCCGATGGCGTACGGCTTGAAGACCTCCCAGGCGTCCATCCCGAGCAGATTCGCCACCCGCCCGCCGATCCAGAACCAGCCCGCGGGGTAGAACGACGGCAGGTCCGCGTACGTCATGTCGCGCAGCGCGGCGGAATCGGTGAGCCGGGTGAGGAACTCGGTGCGGAACTCCTGGTCCACCGAGACGCCGAACAGATACAGCTTGGTCGCCGCCAGCGGCATGCCCAGCGTGACCGTGACGAATGTCGAGAGCCCCACCCAGGAAAGCAGTCTCGCGGCCCAAGGCCATTTGCGCAGCCGCAGCAGCGCGATCGCGACCGCGAGCAGGACCGCCGCGACGACCTGCCCGACCGTGGTCAGCGCCCGCGTGACGTTCGAGGAGTTGAAGGCGGGCCATTGCACCATGGAGAACGCGACGAGCCCGGCCGCGGCCACCACGGCCGCCACGACCGCCGCGAGCGCGGCCTCCCCCAGACCGGCGGCGATCTGCCGCACCAGCAGCGTTGTCCGCCCTGGCGCCGGCGCGGGATCGGCGGAGCGCGATGGCGCCTCGCCCGTCGCGGTGACCGTGCTCAACGGACCGCTCCGCGCTCGTCGCACTCGATTACTCGCATGGCGCCTCCGGATTCACTGGGGTCGACTCCGTCAGACGATAGGTGCCCGCGTGATCGAGGATCACGCGGGCACTGGGTCCTGGCCCGATCGCCGGATCAGATGGGCAGTCGGCGGAAGATCGAACGCGGGATGTGCCGCAGGACCATCATCACGTAGCGGAAGCCGCCCGGCGCCCAGACCAGTTCCTTGCCCTTCTGTGAGGCCGAGACCGCCAGCACCGCGACGTCTTCCTTGTCGACGGTGAGCGGGGCCTCTTTGACGTGCGCCGAGAACTTGGTGCGCACCATGCCGGGCCGGATCACCAGCACACGCGGGCCGTGCGGGCGCAGCGCCTCGCCGAGTCCGAGGTAGAAACCGTCCAGGCCGGCCTTGGTCGACCCGTAGACGAAGTTCGCGCGCCGTACCCGTTCACCGGCGACGGAGGACATGGCGATGATCCGCCCGAAGCCCTGCGCCTTCATCTTCTCGCCGACCAGCACACCGACCGAGACCGCCGCGGTGTAGTTGATCTGGGCCACCTGCACGGCCTTGCGCTGGTTCTGCCACAGCTGTTCGGGGTCGCCGTCGAGGGCGAAGGCGACGATGGCGACGTCCACGTCGCCGGAGTCCCACGCGGCGTCGATCACCTTCGGGTGACTGTCGGTGTCCAGCGCGTCGAAGTCGATGACATCGACCTGGCTCGCGCCAGCGGCCTTCATCTGGGCGACCGCGTGCTCGCGCAGCGGATCGCCGGGCAGCGCCGCGAGGGTGATGCGCGCGGGGCCTTTCTTCAGGTACTCCGCGCAGATTGCCAAGCCGATCTCCGAGGTGCCACCCAGCAGCAGAATCGACTGCGGATTGCCAACGGCATTGATCACTGCAGCTCCAGCCTTCTCGCCATATCGGACATGAAAACGCCTGTGGGATCGACGCTGCGGCGGACCTTGATCCACTCGTCGATCCGGGGATACATCTGGTGGAACGTCTCCGCGGTGGTCCGCGAATCCTTCGCGGTGTACAGCCGGCCGCCGAATTCGAGCACGCGCCGGTCCAGTTCGCCGACCAGCTCGTTCAGGCCCCGCTTGATCGGGAAGTCGACGCAGATGTTCCAGCCCGGCATCGGGAAGCTCAGCGGGGCCTGGTTGCCCGGGCCGAACAGCTTGAACACATTCAGCGCGGAGTAGTGCCCGGACGCCTGGATATCGATGATGATCCGCTTGAACTCCTCGACCGCCTCGGTCGGCACCACGAACTGGTACTGCAGGAAGCCGTTGGAGCCATAGCCGCGGTTCCACTCCGCGATCATGTCCAGCGGGTGGTAGAACTGCGTCAGGTTCTGCACCTTGCCGGTGTAGTTGCCGCCCATCCGGTAGTACGCCTCGCCGATGGACATCAGCGTGACCTTGTTCATCGTCCAGTTCGGGAAGATGTCCGGGACGGTCATCAACTGCGGCGCGTCGAACTTCAGCGGCTTGCTGCGCAGCCGCTTGGGCAGCTCGTCCAGCTTCGCCAGCCTGCCGCGGGTGATGGTGGCCCGGCCCAGCTTGGGCAGCGGGCTGATCACATCGAACCAGGCGCTCGAGTAGGTGTAGTTCGCCTCGCTGCCGTCGCTGTGCGCGGCGATGGTCTCGTCGAGCGTCGTGGTCTTCACGCCGTCGTTGAGGAAGTACGCGGTCTCCGTCGGCGCCATCTCGATGGTCGCGCGCAGGATGATGCCGGTGAGCCCGTTGCCGCCGACGGTCGCCCAGAACAGTTTGGCGTTGCGCTTCGGCGTGATGTGCTGCACCTGCCCGTCGGCGGTGAGCAGATCGATCGAGCGCACGTGGTTGCCGAAGCTGCCCTCGCTGTGGTGGTTCTTGCCGTGGATATCGGAGGCGATCGCGCCGCCGATGGTCACCTGGCGGGTGCCGGGCAGCACCGGTACCCAGAGCCCGAACGGCAGGGCTGCCTTCATGAGCTGGTCCAGGCTGACGCCGCCGTCCACGTCCACGATCCGCGTATCGCGGTCGATCCGGTGGATGTTGTTCAGGGCGGTCATGTCGACGACCAGGCCGCCCGCGTTCTGCGCGTGGTCGCCGTAGGAGCGGCCGAGGCCGCGGGCGATCACACCGCGCCGCAGGTGGGCGGGCTTGCCGTCGTTGTCCTCGGCGACCATGGCGACTGCCTTGGCGATCAGTTCGGGATCGCTGGTCGAGAGCACTTCGGAAGAGGTGGGTGCGGTGCGACCCCACCCGGTCAACGTACGGGTGCGCGTCGGAAGAGTGAACGCGTTCCCCGCGGCCGGGCCGTCGTTCGTGACGCCGGCGCCGTTGTCGTTCCCGGTTGTCGTGGTGGCGGTCGGAGCTTTCGTGGACATCGGCATAGAGGCTACAGGTATGACGCCGGATCCGGTCGGGGTCGCTGAACCCACGGGTAGTGACGTACACGTCGCCCGAGAACCGAATCCATCCCGCGGGCCGGTCGGCGCTACGCTCGTCGGCGTGCAAGCCGAACCCCACCTGCCGCTCCCGGCCGAGCTGCCGCTGGTCGACGAGCCGGGCGGCACCGATGTCGACCTCAAGACGCAGATCATCCGGTTCACCCTCACCGGCGGGTTCTCGGCCGTCGTCGACTACGGGCTCTACAGCCTGCTGCTCAACCTGGTCGGCCTACCGGTCAGCGTGGCCAAGTCGATCGGCTTCGTGGCGGGCACCACGACCGCCTACCTGATCAATCGCCGCTGGACCTTCCAGGCCCCGCCCAGCCGCCTGCGCTTCCTCGCGGTGGTCGTGCTCTACGCGGTCACCTTCGCGGTGCAGGTCGGCATCAACGCGATGCTCTACCACGCCTTCGACGAGGTGTGGTGGCGTCAGCCGCTGGCCTTCGTCGTCGCCCAGGGCACCGCGACGGTGATCAACTTCGTCGTCCAGCGCCTGGTCATCTTCAAGATCGGGACCGGACGCTCGGCGGCGTCCGGCGAACGCGGGACCGGGGCCGAAGCAGTCGGCGGGTGATCCGGGGTTCGGCCGTCTTCGCGGCTCTCCGCTTTGGCGCCGAAGTAATCCCCGCCCTTGGCGCGCATGTTGTCGGTGCCCCACTCGCGTTGCTCGCGTGCGGCGGGTACCAGGTGCGGGATGTGTTTGCGGCAGTGGATATATGCCTCTTCGACGTCGACCACTACCCACTGCTGCGCGACGCGGCCCTGGTAGTTGGAGGGTAGGTCGCTCACACTGGCGCGTAGCACGGGGTCGGCGACGATGCGCGCCGAACCGTTGATGTGCAGTCCGATGAGATCCTGCACGAAATCGATCAGCAGAATGCCGACGTGCGGGTTCTCCAGGATGTTGCCGAGGCTGGCCATCACGCCGTTGCCTCGGTATTCCGGATAGGCGATCGTACGTTCGTCGATGACGTGGAGAAACCCGGGCGGTCCGGCGCGAAAACTCGCGTCGCATTCGCCGTGTTCGTCCGCCGTGGCGACGAAGGCCATCTCCATGCGGCCGATGAATTCGATCATGGCGGCATTCAGCCGGTCCAGCAGCTGATCGTCGTAGAACCGCTGGGCACGGTCTTGTGTGCCATACCTTTCCTGCAGTTCGCGCTCGCCGACACTGCCAGTGTGTGTCCCTCGCATCTCCGCCCCTCTGGTCGTCGGAATCAGGATCCACGAGGCTCGACGTTGAACCGCGGTCGCACCGGAAATCCTGTCCATTTTAGATGAAACCCGCACGGCAAAACTTCGAAATCAACGTTGAGAATGCACGGAATACTTCGGTGGCGCAAGGGTTTCCGAAGAGTAGCCAAAAGCCGACCGGACGGAATTTTCTGGGCGGTTCAATTGCCTACCAGCCGCGAAGATCTGGCGTCCGAGCGGCCGCCGCGCAAGCGACGAAGTCGCCAGCGGCGGTCGCTCGGACGCGAGCCACGAACACGCAGCGCCGTAGGCGCTGCGAATCAGACAGAGCTCAAGGTGACCGGGACCCCGTTGAACACGGCGTTGCCGGACGGCACGTCGACCACCGAATCATCGGTGAGCACATTGGCGTTGACCCCGGCGTGTGCGCGGGCGACGGTTTGGGCGCTGTCGACGTGGCCCCAACCGTGCGGCAGGCTCACCACCCCGGGCATGATGGCGTCGGTCGGTTCCAGCGGAACCGTCAGCGTCCCGGCGGCGGACTTCACCACGGCGTGGTCGCCGAGTCCGAGCCGCGCCACGTCGGCGGGATTGATCTGCAGCGTGCAGCGATTCGATCCGCTGACCAGCGGTGCGATGTTGTGCATCCAGCTGTTGTTGGACCGCAGCTGTCGTCGCCCGATCAGCACGAGTTCCGGTGCCGCGTGGTCGAGCCGGTCGCGCATCCGCGCCACATCGTCGAGCAGCGGCTGCGGCGCCAGATCGACCTGCTCGGTAGCCGTCCGCAACACGCCGGGCAGCCGCGGCCGCAGCGGGCCGAGGTCGATGCCGTGCGGGTTGTCCAGCAGTACTTGCAAGTTGAGCGTGCCGCCGTTCCACTCCCCGTATGGACCCAGCCGCAGCATCAGGTCGATGCGCTGCTCGGTGCTGTTCTCGCCGAGCAACTCGCCCCGACGGTCCGCGAGCCCGGCCTTGTGCAGCAGACCCGCGATGACCAGTTCGTCCACGGCGGTGAGCGGGTCGACGCCGTCGGCTCCGTCGTGCGGACGGCCGGTGAGCGCAGCGGCCAGGCGGGCCAGGACGCCGGGCTCCGAAGGCCGGTCGCCCAACGGCACCAGCGGACGCGAATAGCGCGCGTAGTTGCGGACCGCGAACTGCAGCAAGGCGAAATCGTAGTGCGGCGATTGGGTCGGTCGCGGCGGCGGCAGGATCACGTCGGCGTGCCTGGTGGTTTCGTTCACGTACCGGTCCACGCTCACCATGAAGTCCAGCTGGGCGAATGCCGCGTCCAGGCGGGCGCCGCTCGGCGCGGACAGCACCGGGTTCCCGGCGACCGTCACCAGCGCCCGGATCTGTCCATCGCCCGGCGTGGTGATCTCGTCGGCGAGCGTCGCGACCGGCAATTCGCCCATGGCCTCGGGCAGCTCGCGCACCCGGCTGGTCCAGCGCCCGGGGCGAAACGGCCTGGTGCGGGGAATGCCGCCCGCGGCAGCCATGGCGAACATCGCGCCGCCGGGAGAGTCGAGGTTGCCGGTCAGCGTGTTGACCGCGTCGACCAGCCACTGAGTGATCGTGCCGAACTCGGCGGTGCAGGTGCCGATCCGGGCATAGACCGCCGCGGTCGGCGCCGCGGCGAGCTCGCGGGCGAGGCGCACGATCGTCGACGCGGGTACCCCCGTGCGGGCCGCCACCGTTTCCGGGTCGAATGCCGCCGCGGCCGCGCGCAATTCGTCCAGTCCGGTGACCTCGACGCGCACGTCGGTCAGCTGCTCGGCGAACAGCGTGTGCACGATCCCGAACAGCAGATACGCATCGCTGCCGGGACGGATGAACAGGTGCTCGTCGGCCAGCTTCGCGGTGCGCGTCACCCGGGGATCGACCACGACGAAGCGGCCGCCCCTGCGCCGCAGCGCCTTCAGCCTGCCGGGAAAGTCCGGTGCGGTGCACAGCGAGCCATTGGATTCCAGCGGGTTCGCCCCGAGCATCAGCAGATAGTCGGTGCGGTCCAGGTCGGGTACCGGCACGGTCAGCGGATCGCCGAACATCAGCCCGCTGGCCACCTGCTTGGGCATCTGATCGGCCGTGCTCGCGGAGTAGATGTTCCTGGTGCTCAACGCGCGCAGGAGGATCGGTACGTACAGCGTGCCCGCGACGGTGTGCGCATTGGGGTTGCCCAAGTAGGCCGCCGCCGACTGGTTTCCGTGCTCGGCCACGATGGCGGGAAACCGCTCGGCGATGTAATCGAAGGCTTCGTCCCAGGAGGCGGTGCGCCAGGTATCGGTGGTGCGGTCGCGGATCAGCGGTTCGGTCACCCGGTCCGGGTCCTCGTCGAGATGCCCGAAGCTGGCCCCTTTCGGGCAGAGGAAACCCTGGCTGAAGGGATCGTTCCGGTCGCCGCGGACCGAGGTGACGTGGTCGTCGGCATCGAGGGTGAGTTCGAGTCCGCAGACCGCCTCGCAGAGCGGGCAGGTCCGCAGCAGGGTGCGCGATTGCGTGATCGGGGCCATACCCCATCTTGGCGTCCGGCGGTGAAACTGAAAAGAGAACGCTCGATATCCGAAACGCCGAACGACCGGCACCCGGCGGCGCTCTGGGGTGGGGAGCCAGAGCGCCGAGACGGATACCGGTCGCGAACAGGCCGGTCAGCGCGGTCCCGGCCCGCGATCAGCAGGTGAACTGGATCTCGGAAGCGTTCTTCAGCAGGCGATGGTCAGCTTCGCGCGGCGCGGCGCGCGGGCGGCACGGACGGCGGCGGCGACCGCGACGACCGGCGGTACCCACCGGGCCTCGGCGGGCGCGACACCCCAGCAGGCCGAGCCGGCCGAGAGCTGGGTGGGCGGCAGCGGGATGCCCGCGCCGTCGCTGTACACGGTGGCGCCGGCCTCGCGCAGCGCCTGCAGCGCCATGGCGGCCTTGCGGACACCGGTGACCAGGTGGATCTCGCGACGCTCCGCGCCGGGGATCTCGATCACCGGGCCGGACAGGTTGTTGGCGCGCAGGAAGCGGCGGACCTCGTCGGCCAGTTCGCCGGTGACCTCGATGCCGGACAAGTCGTCGTCGGTGATCAGGCTCAGACCGTTGGCCGTTTCGGCGACCGTCCATCCGCGCTGGTTGTAGTCCTGCGCAGCGGCGGTCATCTGGGCCGCCGAGACGGAAGTCGGAAACGTGGTGCGCACTGTCTTCTCCATTCCCCGGTAGATCTCTGGGTCCTGCGTTCATGGGTCGTATCGCCAGGGGCCGCCAGGAGCGTTACGCGATCTTCGGAACAATTTTCTGGAGTGTCGCCTAGGTCTCATTTCCCAGCGGAACGACCGTGTGCCGCCGAGCATCCCGCCGTGGCTCGCAGGTGTTGTTACGCAGCCACTTTCGCTCGCCGACCGAAACACGCGCTGGGTCGGAGCTGTGAAACTGCTGGGGACGGTGTGATTGATGTTGCATGCGCGAAAACTTCCCGGTCGGCCCCGTTTCCGGGCTGGATCGCGCCGCGGCGAACGGGGAGGATTCTCGGCATGAGGGAGCGCAGCGAGCGAATCATCGACACGGCGCGCGTCGCGCATGCCGAGCCGAGCGTCTGCGAGGCGGGGGCATGAGCGTCAGGCCTGGAGCGGATGAATCGAACGACGCCGGGGTGCCTGCCGGCGGCGGGCACGCGGAGGAGTTCGAGGCCGAGTCGCGATGGATCGCGCGGAAGGCGGCCGAGCGGTACGCCCGCGAGGAGCCCGAAGAGGAACTCGCCGAGCCGTTCGGCAGCCCGCGGGCGTTCATGCAGTGGAGCGAGGCCGCCGCGCGCGCCCTGCTCGACGTGCAGTTCCATCGGCCGGCCACCCGTACGCTGCTGCCGCTGGCCTACATCCTCGGGTTGGTGTTCGCCATCGCCGTGCCGATCGCGCTGACTGTCTCGATGTGGCGCGTGTCGGCGGTGTTCGGTGTGCTCGCCGCGCTGCTCGGGGTTCCGCTCGCCCTGACCATCGCCGCCGCCGTGCGCCTGATGCTCGAATTCCTGGTGAACGCCTCGCGTCTGGCGACCAGGGTGGAGCACATCAGCGAGCTGGCCGACGATCTGTTCCAAGCGCTGGCCGATGTGGCGGAGCCGGTCAACCAGCTCTCCGAAGACGTTCGGGCGGTCCAGTTCTGGCGTTTCCGCAAGCGCACCCCGCGCAGGTAGGAGCGCGAAATACGTTGCGCGGCCGCCGTTTGGCGCCGAAGTGACACCGGCCTGACTGAGACACGTGCCGTGACCGGTGTAAGTTTCGCTGTGAACAATGCTGTTCGGATGGCCCCGAACATCCAGGGGGTATCCGAGAAGGTGGGCCGCGTGCCGACCGGACGTGATCGGTCGCAGCGCGGTCGGTGTACGGATAGAAGGGGGGAAGTATGGGTCTATCGCAGGGGACCACCGGTTCGACCATGCCGCGGCGGCAACTCGGCCGCCAGCTCCGCGATCTGCGCAACCGGGCGGGGATGACCACGCGGGTGGCCGCGCAGCAGCTGGAGTGGTCGGAGGCGAAGATCTGGCGGATCGAGACCGGGCAGACCTCGCTGCGCGGTCTGGACGTCGAGGCGATGTGCAAGATCTACGGCGCGCCGTCCGAACTGCTGGAACCGTTGACGGCGTTGGCCCGCGACACCAAGGCCAGGGGGTGGTGGACCGCTTATGGCGACGTCATCCCGGAGGGCTTCGAGGTCTACATCGGGCTGGAGGAGGCGGCCGCCCGGCTGTCCACCTACGAGAACGAACTCGTGCCAGGCCTGCTGCAGACCGAGGGCTACACCCGCGCGGTGCTCTCGGCGGCCCATCCGGAACTGTCCGCCGACGCGGTGGACCGCCGGGTGCGGCTGCGTCAGGCCAGGCAGGCGCTGGTCACCCGCGCCGACGCGCCGTTGCGTTTGGATGTGCTGATCAACGAGGCGGTGCTGTGGCGGCGTGTCGGCAGCCCGGTGGTGACCGCCGAGCAGCTCGATCACCTGCGCCGCATGTGTGATCTGCCGAACGTCCGAATCCGCGTGGTGCCGATGGATTCCGGGTATCACGAGGGGATGAGCACGGGCAGGTTCGTGCTGCTGGAGTTTCCCGAGGTCGGTACCGGGGAACTGCCCGAACCGCCCGTGGTGTACGTGGAGGCGTTCACCGGATCGATCTATCTCGACAAAGAGCACGAGATCACGCGCTTCCGCGCGGCTTTCGCGAGTATCGAGGCAGTGGCGGTCGACGCGCGTGCGGGCATCGAGAACGTGCGCATGGACCTCGGATAGCGCCGCGCGTCAGCACTTGGGCGGGCCCGGCAACTCCCACGTTTCGTTCAGGACGGCCCGATGGGTGGGCAGCGCCTGCTCGTAGACTTCGCGGCCCTTGTCGGTCAGGCAGACGAACACGGCGCGGCGGTCTTCGGCGCACATGGTGCGCCGCACCAGGCCGTCGCGCTCCAGCCGGGCCACCGCGCGCGACAGCGCGCTCTGGCTCAGGTAGATGTCGCCCGCCAGATCGCTCATGCGGTAGTCGCCGCAGTTGGCGTCGATCAGCCGGTCCAACGTCTCGAACTCGCTGAGTCCGATTCGATGCCGGCCCTGTAGTGCTTTCTCCAGCGCACAACTCACCGCCGCGTGCCGGTCGAGCAGAGCACGCCACTCGTCGACCAGCCCGGCCGGCGCGGCGGTGCGCCGGGCCGTGTGCACCGTGGACTGCTTCGACATGGGCTCATCTTAGTGGTCCGCGCAGTCGTATGCAACCGCATTAAATGTGTTGGCATTTAATGCACACGCATGTAATGTCCTCCGCATGACTTCACCAGCAACGCTCTCGGCCGCCCCGGCGACCGATCCGACCACATGGTCCGCCCGGCTTTGGGGCATGCTGATCACGCTGTGCATCGTGCTGTTCCTCGATGGTCTCGACGTTTCGATGATCGGTATCGCGCTGCCGTCCATCGGCGCGGAACTCGATCTGTCCACCTCCACCCTGCAGTGGCTGGTCAGTGGCTACGTGCTCGGTTACGGCGGTCTGCTGCTGCTCGGCGGACGCACCGCCGACCTGCTCGGGCGGCGCAAAGTGTTCCTGATCGCGCTGGCGCTGTTCGCCCTCGCCTCGCTGGTCGGTGCTCTGGTCAGCTCCGGTCCGCTGCTGATCCTCACCCGGTTCGTCAAGGGCCTGGCCGCCGCGTTCACCGCGCCGACCGGCCTGTCCATCATCACCACCAACTTCGCCGAGGGACCGGCCAGGAACAAGGCGCTGTCCATCTACACCGTGTTCGGTGCGGGCGGCTATTCCATGGGCCTGCTGTTCGGCGGTCTGATGACCGGTGTCGGCTGGCGCTGGACCTTCCTGCTTCCGGTGCCTGTGGCGCTCGCCGCGCTGGCCGCCGCCTACGTGCTGGTTCCGAAGGACAAGCCCGCTGAAGAAGGCGGCCACGACCTGCTCGGCGCGCTGCTGTCCACCGCCGCGATGCTGCTGCTGGTCTACACCGTTGTGTCCGCGCCGGAAGCGGGCTGGGCCTCGGTGCGCACCATCGGCTCGTTCGTCGCGGTCGCGGTGCTCTTCGCCGGATTCATCGCGGCCGAGCGGCGGGTGCGCTACCCGCTGGTGCGCCTCGGCATCCTGCGCAAGTCCTCCCTGGTGCGTGCCAGCCTGGCGATCGTCGCGGTGGCCGGGTCCTACTTCAGCTGGCAGTTCATCGTGACCCTGTACCTGCAGGACACCCTGGGCTGGTCGCCGCTGAAGCTCGCGATGGCGCTGCTTCCGGTGGGTCTGCTGGTCGTGCTGTCGGCGTTCTTCTCCGACCGGCTGGTCGATCGGTTCGGCACCGGGCCGGTGATCGCGGTCACCATGGTCGTGATGGCCGTCGGCTACCTGCTGTTCCTGCGGCTGGACACCACGCCGTCGTATCTGACCATGCTGCTGCCCGCGGTGCTGCTCATCGGCATCGGCTGGGTCGGCTTCCCGGCCATCAACATCCAGGCCACCAATGGCATCGATGACGACGAACAGGGCTTGGCGGCGGGCGTGTTGCAGACCGCCATGCAGGTCGGCGCGGCCATCGTGCTCGCGGTGACCACGGCGATCATCTCCTCCGGCGCGCACGCCGACATCTCGGCGGCCGGGATGCTCGACACTTACCGGCCCGGCCTGGAGTTCGTCGCCGGCGTGTCCATCGTCGGCGCGCTTGTCGCCCTGCTGGCCTTCGTGCCGAAATATCGCGGGCAGCAGCAGGCGACGGCCGAGACGAAAGAGCTCGAGCTCGTCGGCTGATCACCGCGCGTCGAGCGCCGTCACCGTACCGGGTGGCGGCGCTTCGGCGTTTGCGGCCGGCTCGAGCCGTCGCTCGGCCCGGCACCACGGGCTACCCGGATGCGCCTTCGCAGCTCAGGAGAACGGCGGGGCCACCGTGTCTTTCGCGGAACGGATGAAAGTCAGCTCCTGACCGTCGCGACCGACCCGGGGCCACTCGATACCCAGCGTGGGATCGAAGGCGTCGATGTCCCGGTCGAACTCGGGCTGATACTCCAGCGAGCACAGATAGGTGACCGTCGACCTGTCCTCCAGCGAGAGGATCGCGTGCCCGAGGCCCTCGGACAGGAACACCGACCGCCGGTCGACGTCGTCGAGCAGCACGCTGTCCCAGCGCCCGTAGGTCGGCGAGCCAGGGCGCAGGTCGACGACCACGTCGAGGAACGCACCGCGCACACAGGTGACGTATTTCGCCTGACCCGGCGGATCCTCGGTGTAGTGGATGCCGCGCAGCACCCCGGCCGCCGAGACCGAGCAGTTCACCTGCCGCAGGTCGAACGCCCGCCCGGTCGCCTTTTCGAACTCCGATGCCTTGAATCCTTCGAGGAACATGCCGCGATCGTCGCCGTGCTGGCGCGGGGTGACCACCCACGCGCCGGGCACCGCGAGTTCTCGGAACTCCATGCTCACCAGTCCCGTCCGCGTTCGAGCAAATCGAGCAGGTAGCGGCCGTAGCCGGAGCGGATCATCGGTTCGGCGAGCGTGCGCAGCTGCTCGTCGTCGATGAAGCCCATCCGCCAGGCCACTTCCTCGGGCACGCCGATCTTCAGGCCCTGCCGCTCTTCGATGGTGCGCACGTAGTTGGCCGCGTCCAGCAGTGAATCGAAGGTGCCGGTGTCCAGCCACGCGGTGCCGCGGGCCAGCACGTCCACGCGCAGCCGCTCCTGTTCCAGGTAGGCGCGGTTGATGTCGGTGATCTCGTACTCGCCCCGCGCCGATGGCCGCAGCGACCGGGCGATCTCGACGACATCGTTGTCATAGAAATACAGCCCGGGAATCGCGTAGTTCGACCGGGGAGCCTTCGGCTTCTCCTCGATGGACACCGCGCGCCCCTCGGTGAACTCCACGACGCCGTAGGCCGTCGGATCCGAGACCCAGTAGGCGAAAACCGCGCCGCCGTCGATCCCGTGGAAGCGGCTGAGGCTGGTGCCGAGCCCGGGGCCGTGGAAGATGTTGTCGCCGAGCACCAGTGCGGCGCACTGAGTGCCGATGTGGTCGGCGCCGAGAACGAAGGCCCTGGCCAGGCCGTCCGGCTCGGGCTGGACCACGTAACTCAAGTCGAGGCCGAACTGGCTGCCGTCACCGAGCAGCCGCGTGAACGCGTCGGCGTCCTCCGGTGTGGTGATCACCAGGATGTCCCTGATCCCCGCGAGCATCAGCGTGGAGAGGGGGTAGTAGACCATGGGTTTGTCGTAGACCGGGACCAGCTGCTTGCTCACCCCGCGCGTGATCGGGTGCAGCCGGGAGCCGGTGCCGCCCGCCAAGATGATTCCGCGCATGGTTGGAGTCTGCCAGTTTCGCGGCGCCGGGATTCGATGAGGTTCCGACTAGTCTTCGATTCGATTACGGACGTTTCGTTTCCTCCTGCGTCAGGCGATCCTGTTGCGTAGGTCACGTGTGCACGGTGTTCTGAACGACATCGTGCGAGATGTCAGCGCCGACAGCTCGCCTGGGCGACCTCGGTCCGGTCGTGACTCGGCGCGCCAGTGTGAGGTAGGTGCGCGATGTCCGACCTTGACGCCCAGTTCGGACGCCGGCATGGCGTGCGAGCCCCTGCCGGAGACGGCGAGCCCGGCGTGGTGATGAATCCGGAGGGCCCCAGCGCGCAATCACGCTTGCTGTTGGCGGCGTGCATGGGTGTGCTGCGGCCCGTGCTGCGGACGTTCCCGGTCACCAAGGCGACCATTCCGATCGGCGCCGCCTCGGTGAACGGGCTGGCATGGTTGCGGCCGGAGCCGCGCGGCATCCACCGGGAGCAGGTATCGCTCAACGGGTTCCACTTGGAGATCATCCGGCCGGCAGGCGCGGCGCGTGCGCTGCGGCACGGCGCGCTGCTCTACACGCATGGCGGCGGTTTCGCGATCTGCAACACCCGCAGCCACCGGCCGATCGCGGCGAGCCTGGCCCGCCGTACCGGACTCCCGGTGATCAACGTCGAGTATCGCCAGTTGCCCGGCCGGCGCATCGAGCAGTCGGTGCGGGACTGCCTGACCGCCTACCGATGGCTGCTGCGCCACGGCGCGAATCCCGCGCGGATCTTCTTCGTGGGCGACTCGGCGGGCGGATACCTCGCTTTCGCGACGGCACTGCGTGCGCTGGCCGCGGGACTGCCCGCGCCGGCTGGGCTGGTGGGGCTGAGCCCGCTGCTGGATCTGGACTATGGCGCGAAGCGGGACTACATGAATGCCGCGCGCGATCCGTATATCCCGTTGTCGGCGTTGGAGGCGGTGGTACGCATCGGTGCGGAGGTCGACGGTGTACTAGATCCGGCCCTGTCACCGGTGAACGCGGCGCTGTCCGCGCTGCCTCCGGTGCTGCTGATCGCCGCCGAGGCCGAGCTGCTGCGGTTCGACTGCGAGCTGATGACGCAGCGGCTCACCGCGGCGGGCGTGCCGAACGCGCTGGAGCTGTGGCGCTGCCAGGTGCACGCCTTTATGAGCATCGCGCCGAACCTGCCGGAGAGCAGGGCGGCGCTGGCGCGGGTTTCGCGGTTCGTGCGGGCCCGCATCGAGGACGAACAGCAGGCTCGGACGGCCTGACCGCCCGGCCTCTCCGAGGCGAGCCCCGCCCCGCATCTGGACGGGACGGGGCTCGCGTCCGTCCGGACTCGTTCGGCGTCGGGCGAGGCGCGACCTGGCCCGCGCAATGGAGATTAATTTCCAAATCGAAGTTCATCGGACCTAATAGGGCAGGTCACGGCTATAAAAATAGTCGTCGTTCGGTATTTGTTCAGCATTTGTTCATCTTTGCCATAGCCGTCATGAATAGCAAAGCCCCGCCGCGTAGCGCAGCGGGGCTTTGCTCGGTTTTCAGTTGTATGCGTTCAGCCGCGGATTACTTGGCCGGCGGGTTGAACGGCTGGTTGATCGTGGTGAAGTACTGGATCGCCGCACCGATCGCGACCGGGGCGGTGATGAACAGCTGGCCCGCGACGGTGCCGAGGGCGCCGACCGCGATGATGCCGCCGAGGCAGCCGATGGCCGCGGCCGGGATGAACGCGCCGAACAGGCCGACGATGGTCGCCGAGGCGACGGTCGCGCCGGCGATGCCACCGAGGACACAGCCGACGGCCGCGCCGCTCAGGCCCCCGACCAGGGTGCCGATGGAGGCGCCGGTCGAGATGGTGTCCTTCATGCGGTTGAACGCGGCCGTTTCACGGTCGTACTCGGTCTTCCACGGCGCCTTGTCCTCGAACGGCAGCGCGACCGGCTTGTAAACAGCCTTTTCCATGTCGAGCTGCGGGGTGAGGGTGGCGGTGCGGTCGGAGATGTCGGCGGCGATCGGGAACTCGAAGTCGTCCACGCGGAAGGTCAGCGGCGCGCCGGCGACGACGGCGCCGTTGGCGGCCTTGACCTTGAAGACGCCGTCCTCGACGACCATGGAACCGGCATCGGTCGTGATGATGGACTGGGTGTCGGTCGCGTGCGCGGTGAAGTTCACCGCGCCGCTGTCGGCTTCGGTGTCCGGAGCCGCGTTGACGGTGCCGGCGGTGACGCCGAGGGCGGCGATCAACAGCGCCGACGTCGCGGCGAATTTCCTCATCAGCATTTTGTTTCGAACCTCGATCTGAAGCATTCGGAGGGGACTAGACGAGCAAAATCTAGAGCAGCTAACGAGTGGTGAACCCGTTGTGACTGTTTATTCAAATTTTGTTCACCGCGCGGACTCGCGGCTCGGTGGGGTTGTGGAAATCTGGGCGTTGACCGGGCATTTCCGCAACAGACCGAACCTGCGGTTCTCATCGATGGGAAAGAGATGAGACGAAGGTCACAGATCGAAACCCTGGAAGTTCCTCTGCGGCACCGGGCTTCGAGTCCGTGGTCGGCGCGACCGTACCCGACGTAGAGTCATGGGGTGCGATTGCTCGTCACCGGCGGAGCCGGATTCATCGGCGCCAACTTCGTCCAGCAGACCGTGTCCGACCATCCCGATACGACCGTCACCGTCCTGGACGCCTTGACCTATGCCGGGAACCGGGCCTCGCTGGATCCGGTGGCCGACCGCATCGATTTCGTGCACGGCGACATCGCCGACCTGGATCTGGTCGACGAGCTGGTCAGCGGCGTCGACGCGGTGGTGCACTTCGCGGCCGAGTCGCACAACGACAACTCCCTCGCCGAGCCATGGCCCTTCGTGCAGACCAATATCGTCGGCACCTATTCGCTGCTGCAGGCCGTGCGCCGCCACGATGTGCGCTACCACCACGTGTCGACCGACGAGGTATACGGCGATCTGGCGTCGGACGACCCGGCGTTCACCGAGACCACGCCGTACAACCCGTCGAGCCCGTACTCGGCCACCAAGGCGTCGAGCGATCTGCTGGTGCGTGCGTGGACTCGCTCGTTCGGTGTCCGGGCCACCATCTCCAACTGCAGCAACAACTACGGGCCCTACCAGCACGTGGAGAAGTTCATCCCACGCCAGATCACCAACCTGATCGATGGGGTGCGTCCCCGTCTCTACGGCGCCGGGCACCAAGTGCGCGATTGGATCCACGTCGACGACCACAACCGCGCGGTGTGGGAGATCCTGCGGCGCGGCCGGATCGGGCAGACCTACTTGATCGGCGCGGACGGGGAATTGGACAACAAGTCCGTGGTGCGGCTGCTCCTGGCGGAGTTCGGGCGAGATCCCGACGACTTCGACCACGTCACCGATCGGCCCGGTCACGACCAGCGCTACGCGATCGACGCGACGCTGCTGCGCACCGAACTCGGCTGGCAGCCGCGCTACGCGGACTTCCGCGCCGGACTGGCGGCGACCATACAGTGGTATCGGGACAACGAATCCTGGTGGCGGCCGGTCAAGGCCGACACCGAGCGCGCCTATCACGAGGCGGGAGAGCGGACTCTCAGCGCGGCCGGAGACTGAGCGGCACGAATAAGAAACCCCGCCCGCACTGAGATGCGCGGGCGGGGCTTCGGTTCGTTTTAGTTGTGCACGCCAGGTTGTGGATTACTTGGCCGGCGGGGTGAACGGCTGGTTGATCGTGGTGAAGTACTGGATCGCGGCGCCGATCGCGACCGGAGCGGTGACCAGCAGCTGGCCCGCGACGGTTCCGAGCGCGCCGACCGCGATGATGCCGCCGATGCAGCCGATGGCGGCGGCCGGGATGAACGGACCGAACAGGCCGACGATCGTGGCGGCGGCGACGGTGGCGCCGGCGATGCCGCCGAGCACGCAACCGACGGCCGCGCCGCCGAGGCCGCCGACCAGGGTGCCGATGGCGGCGCCGGTCGAGATGGTGCTGGTCAGGCGCGACCAGGCGGCCTGCTCACGGTCGTACTCGGTCTTCCACGGCGCCTTGTCCTCGAAGGGCAGGGCGACCGGCTTGTAGACCGCGTGGGACCGGTCGAGCTGCGGGGTGAGGGTGGCGGTGCGGTCCGAGACGTCGGCGGCGATCGGGAACTCGAAGTCGTCCACGCGGAAGGTCAGCGGCATACCGGCGACCACGGCGCCGTTGGCGGCCTTGACCTTGAAGACGCCGTCCTCGACGACCAGGGAACCGGCGTCGGTCTTGATGATGGACTTGTTGTCGGTGGCGTGCGCGGTGAAGTTCACCGCGCCGCTGGCGGCTTCACCGGCCGGGGCCGCGTTGACGGTGCCGGCGGTGACGCCGAGCGCGGCGATCAGCAGTGCCGACGTCGCGGCGAATTTCCTCATCAGCATTTGTTCGGAACCTCGATCTGAAGCGTTCGGGGACTAGACGAGCAGAAACCTAGTCGAAGAGTGGCCAGATCGTGACGTGTCCGTGATTGACTATTAATTGATCTTGTGCTGGATGAAGCGTCGAACTCCTACGCCCGCTTGAGTTTCCGCGATAGGTAACATGCTGTTCACGTGAATTATGTGATACATATCACATTCATTCGGCATGAATTGCCGACTCGACCTGGCATACGAGCAGGTCAGCGGTGTTCGGATGGTGGTCCGTGGGAGCGCGCCGTCCGCCTGCCCCCGCACCTCGAAGTTGTCGGCGGAGTTGCTGAGGTGATCGGCGATAGGTGCTCGACCCTGCTGCGCGCCGAACGGTGGCTGTCGGCCGCGCGATCCGGCCTTCCGTATCGCACTCGCGGCGACCGTCGAGTGGTATCGGGCAACGAATCCTGGTGGCGGCCGGTCAACTCCGATGATGGCGGCCGGTCGATCCGATCCCTGCGCGCGCCAGGAGAGCGGACGCTCAGCGCGGCCGGAGACCGAAACGGCCGCGGTGCCCGGGTACGAATCCCGTGCGCCGCGGCCGAATGAGGTTGCCGCTCAGCCCCACACGATGGTGTAGTACTTCGCCGCCGCCGCGATGAGCGCCGCGCTCGTCGTCACGAGCACGGTGACGGCCGGACCCACCGTCGGGGTCTTGCCCGCGGTATCGGTGAGCCGCAACGGCATCCAGCGCAGCAGCACCGCGAACGCGATGATCGCCAGCGGCACGAAGTAGCGGCCTTGTACGCCGTCGACGATGTAGTAGCCGACCGGCGTGAACGACATGTAGAGCGTCACGTAGATCATCGCCACGCTCGCCGCCACGGTGAGCGCGACGATCAGCGTGCGGCGGAAGGCGGGGGCGTCCATCCGCTCGGCGATGCCCAGACTCACCGCGAACGCGAGCAGGCAGGCCAGCATCGAGATCGCGGGAACGTCGATGTAGGCGAAGCCGAGCTCACCGAAGAACTGGCTGAACCAGCGCTGGTCGCGCAGCGCGATGCTCTCGCCGAAGACGTGCACGAACTCCGGCGGGTCACGGAGGATGCCGCTGAGCTGGTCACCGGGGCGCACCGAGTGCCACTGGTGCTGCGGCCGCATCAGGCCCATGCCGTCGCCGGTCGGCGCCGCGATCTTCATCCACACCGCGAATGCGAGCGCGCCCGTCGCTGCGAAAACCCATGGGATCCAGCGCTGCCAGCCGCGGAATCCGAAACGGTCGGCGGGCACCAGCACGACGAGCAACGCGAGCAGCACGTACGTGGGCTTGCTCACCGGCAGCAGGACCGTCGCGGCCAGCAGCGCGCCGATCTCCGCCCGGCCCAGTCGCTCGCCGAGGAACACTGCCTTCACCAGCAGCGCGGAAACCATGATCGCCAACGCGTTGGTCATGGTGTCGGCGGTGACCGTGCCCGCCTGGAACACCGCGATCGGCAGCACCGCGACGGTGAACGCGAGCCACTGCACCCGGTGCGCGCGCAGCGCGTACAGGCCGAAGCCGACCACCGCGAGGTAGGCCGCCAGCCCGGCGAGCCGGGTGAGCAGGAGCAGGCCGCCGACATCGAGCCCGAGCAGTTCGCCGAGCCGGATGCCGATCGCGGCCGGGGTATAAGGCACCGGCGAGTAGGCGGCGGTATTGGTGAACCACACCGGTTCGGTGGCGTCCGAGACCGCGGCGCTCGTCAACTGCTCGTAGTGGGCGGGGCTCTCGACCATGGGGTCCGGCTCGTCCGGGTTGGTGGTGTAGTCCTTCAGTGCGTAGCCCATCAGCACGGTGATGCTGGAGGGAACCTCGCCGCCGTAGGCGATGCCGCGGTCGTCTTGAATCCGCTGCGGCAGGAAACCGCCGTGCGCGACCTGGTAGGCGCGGCCGAACTGGGTGATCTCGTCGTGACCCCAGAACGGCGGCGTGAGCACCGTGAACAGGGCGCCGAAGATCGCCGCGAGCATGGTGAAGGCGATCGTCGCAGCGCCGAAACGCGCCACGGCTCGGTGGGCGAAGCCTTGCCCGGACCCGCCCGCAGGTGTCGGCTGCGTCGCGTCGGTCGCCGGTAGTGGTGCGGTGTCGGTCGCGGGTAGCGGCGCGGTGTCCGCGGGAGTTGTCAGATCCTTGTCAGGCGTCGCGGTCCGATCCGCCGATGTGGTCAACGCCCGGCTCCGCCGTCGCTGGCGGCGTCATAGGTGTCGTTCAGGCGCTGATCGTCCGCGCCAACCGCGGCGTACCGCAGGTAGACCAGGCGCGCGGCTTCGTGCCTGGAACGCCGGATGCCGTCCAGGATCAGGCCCGCGGTCCAGGCCAGGCTGCCCAGCAGCAGCAGGGTGAAGCCGAGGAACAGCGTCGGGAACCGCGGCACCTCATGGGTGTTGTAGAACTCGACGACGATCGGGATGGTCAGGATGATCGAGACCAGCCAGCTCAGCGTGCCGAACAAACCGTAGAAGGCGACCGGCCGCTCATGCCTGGCCAGCCCGATGATCAGCGCGAGGATCTTGAACCCGTCGTGGTAGGTGCGCAGCTTGCTCTCACTGCCCGCGGGACGGTCCCGGAAGCCGACCGGTACCGCGGTCCGCGGCACCCGCAGATGCAGTGAATGCACGGTGAGCTCGGTCTCGATCTCGAACTCGCGGGAGACCGCGGGAAAGCTCTTCACGAAACGGCGGGAGAACACCCGGAAGCCGGAGAGCATGTCCTCGACGTTCTCGCCGAACACCTTCCCGACCACGCCGTTGAGCACCTTGTTGCCGGTCTCGTGTCCCGCGCGGTAGGCCGAGGCGCCCTCGTCCTGCTTGCGCACGCCGAGTACGTGATCGTAGGGGCCGTCCAGCAGGGTCTTGATCATCAGCGGCGCGGCCGACGCCTCATAGGTGTCGTCGCCGTCGATCATCAAGTAGACGTCGGCCTCGATGTCGGCGAAGGCGCGGCGCACCACGTTGCCCTTGCCCTTGGTGTACTCGTGCCGCACGATCGCTCCGGCCTCGCGGGCCCGCTCGGCGGTGGAGTCCGTACTCAGATTGTCGTAGACGTAGACGACGATGCCCGGCACAGCGGCCTGCAGGTCGGCGACGACCTTGGCGACCGAAGCCTCTTCGTTGTGACACGGAACCACGGCGGCAATACGAAGCTCGGTGGAGTCCACCCCGGTCAATCCTCGCGATCGGTGCTGAATGTGGGAACACGGGGAGGGTACAGGGAACCCACCGCGGACGCGTGGCCGACCTCACCGCGTGCGGAGACGGAATTTCCCCTTACGGCCGGTTCCGCCGGGCTGCGGTACCGTCGGGCCGTGCCATCCCGTGAGTCCACCGCACCCGCCGCCGAGCCCGTGACCAAGGAGCCGGGATCGCTCGTCCGCACGGTGCTCACCGCGCTGCGCCGAGGCGGCGCCTTCCTGGTCGTCGGCGCGATCGGGTTCCTGGTAGACGCGGGCACGTACAACCTCCTGGTGTTCTGGGGCGGCGAGGGCCTGCTCTATCACTACCCACTGCCGGCCAAAATCATCGCGATCGCGGTGGCAACGGTGGTGACCTACTTCGGCAACAAGTGGTGGACCTTCGCCCACAAGCAGACCGGCAACCCCGGGCGCGAGTACCTGCTGTACGCGATGTTCAACGTCGTCGCGATCGGCCTGCAATTGGGCTGCCTCGGTTTCTCCCGTTATGTGCTCGACCTGTCCACCCCGCTGTCGGACAACATCTCGGGCACCCTCATCGGGCAGATCGTGGCGGTTGTGTTCCGCTATTGGGCGTACGACAAATTCGTGTTCACGGGGGCTCGCGAGGATACGGGCAACACCACGGACAACGAATCGGCGAACGTTCAGCAATAGTTCAGGCAACGGGCGGCGCGGCTACACGGCGGGCACGCCGACAGGCCGGTTGATATCCTCACCCCCGCCGTGAAGGCATCCAGGGGCGTGTCTGTCCCGTCCGGCACAATGAGAATTTCGAGGATTTCATGGATCAGTCGGCTACCCAGGCCGTTACCGAAACAAACGATCGCTCGACGGCCGCTGACGCGCCTGCCGCACTGCGCGCCGACCATCGGGCGCCGGACCGGCTCGTATTACAGCGCGGCATCTTCACCGGCCCGTCGGCCAAGGTGAGCGACGACCTGTATGCCGTCGTCAAGGGGGGTGCGCATCGGGAACGCCTGACGCTGCGACTGGACAAGGGCGCGACCGCGCACACCAATACCTACTTCGGCCGATTCGCCGCCAGCTATTGGCAGCGCTGGACCACGGTCACCGAAGTGCGGGCCACCATGGTGCTCGACGTCGTCGCGAAGGCGAAGATCCGGCTGGTCGCCTCCGACATCGCGGGCCACCGCAGGATCATCGACACCACGCGGGTCGACGCGAGTGGCTCGGTGACCCTGACCGCTCCGCTCGACCAGTACGTCGACGGTGGCGCGCTGTGGCTGGAATTCGACGCCATCGGCGGCGCGCTCGGCATCGCCGAGCTCACCTGGACCGCCGTCGCGCCGGAGAAGGTGCGACCGGTCGCGATCGCCATCTGCACCTTCAACCGTGCCGAGGACTGCGCCGAGACCGTCGCCGCGTTGTCGTCCGACCCCACCGTGCTCGCGGCGATCGATGCGGTGTACGTCGTCGACCAGGGCACCGATCTGGTCGAGAACCGGTCGCGCTATCAGGAGGTCCTCCCGGTCTTCGGGGACAAGCTGCGCTACATCCGTCAGCCCAACCTGGGCGGCGCGGGTGGTTTCACACGCGGTCTGTACGAGGTGTCCGCCGTCAACGAGCACGCCGACGTCATCCTGATGGACGACGACATCCTGTGCGAGCCGGAGACGGTGCTGCGGCTCAACGCCTTCGCCAACCTGACGGTGGAGCCGACTTTGGTCGGTGCGCAGATGTTGTTCCTGCTCAACCCCGACTACCTCAACGTCGGCGCCGAGGAAGTGCACCTGCACCGGCTGCGGCACGGGCAGCGGGTGCCGAAGGCGCTGCGCAACACCAGCATGCTGAAGAAGAACCAGGAGCGCCGCGTCGACGCGGGGTACAACGCCTGGTGGACCTGCTTGATCCCGGCCGAGGTGGTCGCGAAGATCGGGCTGCCGATCCCGATCTTCTTCCAGTGGGACGACGTGGAATACGGCATCCGGGCGCGCGAGCACGGTTTCGTCACCGTCACGCTGCCCAATGCCGCCGTGTGGCACGCGGACTTCTATTGGAAGGACTACGACGACTGGGCGCGCTACTTCAGCACCCGGAACTCGCTGATCGTCGGCTCGCTGCACGCGGATCTGGACGCGAAGGAGATCACCCGGAAGCTGTTCCGCGAACTGTCCGAGCAACTGGTCGCGATGCAGTACGGCCTGGTGCACACCACCTTGCAGGGCATCGAGGACTTCCTGAAGGGTCCGAAGGTCTTGCAAGACGGCGGTATCGAAGCCCTCGCCGCCGCGCGCACCAGCCGGGGCGACTACCCCGAGACGATCAAGCACCCGGCCGCGACGCCCCCGGTCCGCTCGGCCGATATCCAATTGCGCCGCGCCGGTGGGGAACCCAGCCGCGCACTGCTGGTGCTGGTCAAGCGTGCGATCAATCAGTGGCTCGGCCGCACCCAGCACGGTGTCATCGGCGTCACCAGGGAAGACGCCTACTGGTGGCATGTCTCGCTGTTCGACCACGTGGTGGTCACCGACGCCTCGCAGTCCGGCGTGCGGGTGCGCCGGCGGGACAAGGCCCGCGCCCGTCAGTTGCTGCGCCGCACCCTGCGCGTGCTGCGCCGCCTGCGCCGCGAACTGCCCGGCGTGCAGGCGCAATACCGGGCCGCAATGCCGGAACTCACCAGCCGCACCAACTGGGAGCGGTTGTACGGCATCACGCGAGACTGATCAGAATGCACGCGGACGGCGCCGCCCGGGCTGGGTGGCGCCGTCGCGGACCGCGTCGAGCACTGCACGGTTCGATGGCTGACTCACCAGGTGCCCCCGTGCCCGATCAGGCCCCTTTCGTAGGACCTGAACGCAACTTTGGGGGCACCGGCGGTCGGCCCGAGCACGCCCGGGCGAGCTCAGAGAAACAGGTCGGTGGTCAGCTCGGCGTCGCCGGGCGTCACGCGGTACTTGTCCAGGTCGGTGATGCCGTGGGCCGCGAGGACGTCGTCATCGATGAAGAAGTTGCCGCTGGTCTCTTTGCCCGGCGAGGTGAGCACCAGGTAGGCGGCGTCGGCATAGATGTCGGGGGTGCGCGAGGTGGCGACCATCTCCTCGCCGCCGAGCAGGTTCTTCACCGCCGCGGTCGCGATGGTGGTGCGCGGCCACAGTGAGTTGACGCCGATGCCGTCGCCCTTCAGCTCCTCGGCCAGACCCAGGGTGGTCAGCGACATTCCGTACTTCGCGATGGTGTAGCCCAGCGCCATGCCCGCCCACTTGGGGTCCAGGTTCAGCGGCGGGGACAGGGTGAGGATGTGTGGGTTGCGTCCGGCCTTCGCCGATTCGCGCAAGTGCGGGATGCTCAGTTTGGACAACAGGAAGCTGCCTCGGCAGTTGATGTCCTGCATCAAGTCGTACTTCTTCATCGACAGCGCATCGGTGGGCGAGAGATCGATCGCCGAGGCGTTGTTCACCACGATGTCGATGCCACCGAACCGCTCGACCGTCTGGCGCACGGCCTCGGCCACCGACTCGTCGACGCGGACATCGCCGACGAACGGCAGCACCTGCCCGCCCGCCTGCTCGAGTTCCGCGGCGGCGGTGTGGATGGTGCCGGGGAGCTTGGGGTGCGGCTGGTCGGTCTTCGCGATCAGGGTGATGTTGGCGCCGTCGGCCGCGGCCCGCTTGGCGATCTCCAGACCGATGCCGCGGCTGCCGCCGGACATGATCATCGTCCGCCCCGCTAGCGGCTTGGATCCCGGTTCCGTCATGTGACCTGCTCCTTCGTGTGTGCCGCGGTCAGGACGTCCGCGGCGTCGCGCGCTTGCACACTAAGCGTAAACCTCGGCAGTATGCAATCAGTTGCATAGGGTGTGCGAAGAGAGGGCACCGGTATGCCGGTGCCCTCTCTTGTTCAGAGCGCAGCGAGCGTCAGGATGTTCAGCAGGATCAGCAGGCCGGTCAGTGCCCAGACGATGTACAGGAACACCATGCCCGGCGCCTTCTGCGGAACCGGGCCGATCGCGCCGTTGAGGAAGATCACCACCGGCGCCTTGTAGTAGAAGCGCGTGGCTTGTCCCTCGGCGATCGGCACCGTCACGTTCGCCGGACCCATGTCGAACAACCACGGGGTGGTCACGCGGACGTGGTACTGGCCGGGGCCGACCGGAATGTGGTTCGCGCCCCACCGGGTGTTGGGCACCTGCTGGCCGTTGACCAGGATCTTCGGCTTGGTCAACGCGAGCAGGAACGCCCAGCCCGAGTACGAGGCATCGATGGTGATGCCGGGCGGATCGGCGGGCTGGCCGTAACCCTGCTGCTGCCCGTACTGCTGCTGCCCGAACGGCGCGGGTTGACCATACGGCTGCGGCTGGCCGTACTGCGGTGCGGGCTGGCCGAATTGAGGCGCGGGCTGCCCGTACGGGGGCTGCCCGGCCTGCGGTTGCACGAGGTGCGGTTGGCTCGGATGCTGCCCGGCGGGCGGCTGCATGAGGTGCGGTTGGCTCGGATGCTGCCCGGCGGGCGCCGGCGCGTACTGCGCGGGCGCCTGCGGGGGCGGGTACTGGCCGACGGGCGGCTGCTGACCGAACGCCGGCTGTCCAGGCCATTGCCCGGGCTGCTGGCCATGAGGCGGGTACCCGCCGGGGTGACTCATCTATCCCTCCCAGATAGCGAACAGTGCGAGGGCGACCCTACCGTGCCTCCGGGGGTGTCAGCGCCGCGAGTTCTTCTCCCGGAACATCTTGCGATGCTGTTTGGTGATGTCCCGCCAGGCTCGCTCGCGTTCGGCCTGCAACCGCTTGTCGGTGCGCGCTTGGATCCACTCGTTCTCCCGCGCCAGTTTGCGGTAGCTGTCCAGCCTGCGCTGGGTCAGCTCGCCGTTGTCGATCGCGTCCCGCACCGCGCATCCCGGTTCGCCGCGGTGTGCGCAATCGCCGAAACGACACTGGGCGGCAAGGGATTCGATGTCGCTGAACGTCTTCTCGATGCCTTCGGTGGCGTCCCACAGTCCGACGCCACGAAGCCCGGGCGTGTCGATCAGCGTGCCGCCGCCGGGCAGCGGGCGCAGCTCCCGGTGCACGGTGGTGTGCCTGCCCTTCTTGTCCGCGTCGCGTACCGCGTTCGTGGCGAAGATCTCCGCGCCGAGCAACGCGTTGGCGAGCGTCGACTTCCCAGCACCGGAGGGTCCGATCAACGCGACCGTGCCCGCCAGCATCGCGACGAGCACATCGAGCCCGGTGCCGGTGTCCGCGCTCACCGCGAGCACGGCCGCGCCGGGCGCCACCGCGCGCACTTCGTCGAGCGGGAGGTGGGCCGCCGCGTCGGACTTGGTGAGCAGCACGATCGGCTGGGCATTGCTTTCCCAGGCCAGCGTGAGCATGCGCTCGATCCGGCCGAGGTCGACGTCGCCGTCAGCGGCGGTGCAGATCAGCACGGTGTCGACATTGGCGGCCAGCACTTGGCCCTGCGACCGGCCGGACACCGACGAGCGCACGATCGCCGACCGGCGCGGCAGCAGTCGCCGCACGGACGAATCGCTATCGATGCTCACCCAGTCGCCGGTGCACAGCCCGCTGACCTCGGAATCCGCGCGCGGACAGCGGGCCCGGGCGAGCCCGCTCGGCGTGGCCACGTCGCATTCGCTGCGGTCCATCCGGATGATCCGCGCGGGCACACAGCCTTCCTCGATCATCGAGGCGTAACGGGTGGAAACGGCTTCGGTCCAGCCGTAAGGGACGAGAAGGTCGTAGTCGACCATGGTGGAAGGAATCCTTCGTCGGGCGCCGAACCCGACCAGGGTTCAGCGAATGGAGAATGAGCAGGAGTTTCGTGTGGCCGAATGGGTAACGCACCCGGACACGACAATCCGAACGTTCCTCGTCACGGTCCACCTCCTTGCCTCTCTCGCAGTTGCCCTACCTTCGCACCCAACCCCTCACCCGCGCAACCGAATTTCCGATCGCACGGGCCGGCGACTATTCGGGCTTGCCGAACTGTTCGTGGCGGCCGAGGGAACGCAGGTGGAACCACTCGCGCAGTCCCGCGGGGTCGCGCCGAGTGACCAGGAAGAACCAGGAGAAGCGGATCCACTCCTGGGGCAGCAGTTTCCGCATGCCGGGCTGGGACATCAGATAGCCGCGGTTGCGGTAGGTGAAATAACGCTTCACCGGGTCGTCGGGGTACTGCGTGTGCATCCGGCCGCCGAGGATCGGCTTGAACTCGGCCGCACCGTTGGGATGCAGATACGCCGTCTGCAGGCAGGTGCCGAACGGCAGGCCGGAGCGCACCAGGCGGCGATGCACCTCGACCTCGTCGCCGCGGACGAACAGGCGCAGGTCCGGCACGCCGATCACGTCGACCGCCTTCGCGGAGATCAGCGCGCCGTTGAACAGCGAGGCGATCCCGGGCAGGAAGTCCTCGTCGCCGAGTTCCGAGCGCAGCCGCCGCCACACCACGCCCCGGCGCAGCGGGAAGGCGAGGCGGTCGGGTTCATCGATATCGCAGACCACGGGCGACACCTCGACCAGCCCGTGCCGGTCCGCGCAATCGAGCAGGGTGGACAGCACATCGGGACCTTCGGGCCTGCCGTCGTCGTCGGCGAGCCACACCCAGTCCGCGCCGATGCTCAGGGCGTGCAGCATGCCGAGCGCGAAACCGCCCGCGCCGCCGAGATTGTGCGCAGAACCCAGATAGGTGGACTCCACCGGCTGGTCGCGGACCAGCGCGGCCACCTCCGGTTCGTTGCCGTTGTCGACCACGATCAGGTGGTCCACCGGCCGGGACTGGGACGTAACGACTTTCAGCGACTCGGCGAGCAGTTCGCGGCGCTTGTGCGTGACGACGACGGCGACGATGCGTGCGCCCGAGCCGGAGCCCGGGGTCGCGGGGTGTCGAGCGCTGCGCGGGTCGTCGACGCCTTCCTCCGGCACGGAGCCAATCCGGGACTGCGCCCCTTCGTCGATCGGGGTTTCCTGCCCGGTCGGCTCACTCATGCCTGATTCCGCTCCAATTCTCGCTCGGTTCGCGAGGCCCGTTCGGCCTCCATTTCGCGTAGCACGGTCGCCACATGATTCCCCGCTTCCGGCCCCTCATAGGCTCGCACCACTTCTTCGATGCCGCCACGCAAGCGGATCTGGCCGTGGTCGATCCACATCGCCGTATCGCACAACTGCGCGAGGAATTCGTTGGAATGACTGGCAAAAACCAGGATGCCGGACCGGGCCACCAGCGACTGCAACCGGAGCCGGGCCTTCTTCATGAATTCCGCGTCGACCGCGCCGATGCCCTCGTCGAGCAGCAGGATCTCCGGATCGATCGAGGTCACCACGCCCATCGCGAGCCGGACCCGCATACCGGTGGAATAGGTGCGCAGCGGCATGGACAGATATTCGCCCAGCTCGGTGAAATCGGCGATCTCATCGATTTTCGACAACATCTGCTTGCGCGTCTGCCCGAGGAACAGGCCGCGGATGATGATGTTCTCGTAACCGGAGATCTCCGGATCCATGCCGACGCCGAGATCGAAGACCGGCGCGACCCGCCCGCGGATGCGCGCACTGCCGCGGGAGGGCTCGTAGATGCCCGAAAGCAACCGCAGCAGCGTCGATTTGCCCGCGCCGTTGTGCCCGACCAGGCCGATCCGGTCGCCCTCTTGCAGCGAGAGCGTGATGTCCCGCAACGCCTCGACCACGACGACGTCGGACTGGTTGCGTCCGATCGCACCGCCGGCCTTGCCGAGGAACGCCTTCTTCAACGAGCGCGATTTGGCGTCGAAGATCGGGAATTCGACCCACGCCTCCTGGGTCTCGATACTCACACGGCTCACGGGCGCTCCTATACCCAGTACGGTACGCGCGAACGGTACTGCTTCATGGCGAAGATCGCCACGATCCAGCCCAGCAGGGTGATCGCGCCGACGACCAGCCAGTGCCGCAGTTCCTGCGGTTCGCCGAGCAGGGGCGCCCGGACGATTTCGAGATAGTGGAATGTCGGCACGAGTTCGGCGAGCTTGGCGCGGTCGCCGGTGCCGACCTGCGATTCCAGGGTCTTGGTCGTCCACATTACCGGCGTGAGCACGAACAGCATCAGCGTGGTGCTGCCGAGAATCGGTGCGATATCGCGGTAGCGGGTGCTGAAGATGCCGAACACGATCGAGACCCACGCGCAGTTCAGGAAGATCAGCGCGATCGCTGGAATCGCCAGCAGGCTCGCCGGTCCGAGATTGCGCCAGACGCCGAACGCGGCGAGCATCACCAGGTAGATGACCATGTTGTGGGCGAAGAACAGCAGCTGTCGCCACACCAGCCGGTAGACGTGCACGCTCAGCGCGGAGGGCAGCTGTTTGATCAGGCCCTCGTTGGCGATGAACACCTCCGAGCCTTCCAGGATGCTCGCGCTGATGACGTTCCAGATGATCAGCCCGACCGTCACGTAAGGCAGGTACTCCCGCAGCGGCTGGCCGAGCAGCGCCGCATAGAGCACGCCCATCGCGATGGCCTGCAGGCCGGTGGCGATGGTGATCCAGAACGGGCCGAGCACCGAGCGGCGGTAGCGCTGCTTGATGTCCTGCCAGCCGAGCGACAGCCACAGCTCCCGCTGGGCGAATCCGCCCGAGAAGTCCTGGAAGGCGCGCCGGAACGTCTGCGAGTCCGGCACGATCTTCGCCACGGTCGCCCCGGCGCGCGTGGCCTCGGTCTGCGGGGTGGCCGCGCTCACCGGAGCCTCCTGCGCCGAGTCGTCGCCGGAGCGCACGTCCTCGTTCGGGGAGGTCGGTGAGGTGTCGTCGGTACGCGCTTGGTCATCGGAACCAACTGGGCTCTCTTCAGGAGGCACCGCACTCGGATCGGATACCGAGTCGGGGCGAGCGGCAGCGGCGGGCACGGTGCACGAGACTACCCCTGCGGCTTGCCGCCACCGCGTGGCACACGCGCGTCGCCGGTCTCACAGGTACTGGCCGGAACCGCCGGTGACCGGACTGGACTGGCTGCCGCGCGGGTCGGCGGCGTGGATGCCGGGCGGCAGGGCGCCTTGACGCATCTGCTCGAGCTGGGCGCGTGCGGCCATCTGCTGGGCGAACAACGCGGTCTGGATGCCGTGGAACAGCCCCTCCAGCCAGCCGACCAGCTGCGCCTGCGCGATCCGCAGCTCGGCGTCGGACGGGACGGCGTCGTCGGTGAACGGCAGGGTGAGCCGCTCGAGTTCCTCGCGCAGCTCCGGGGCGAGGCCCTGCTCCAGCTCGCGCACCGAGGACGTGTGGATCTCCTTGAGGCGATTGCGGCTGGCCTCGTCGAGCGGGGCCGCGCGGACCTCCTCGAGCAGCTGCTTGATCATGGTGCCGATCCGCATGACCTTCGCGGGCTGCTCGACCATGTCGGCGAGCGATTCGCCGACGTCGTCGCGATCGTCCGAGTCGTCCTTCTTGTCGTCGTCGGTCACCACGTGGGCGGTGTACGGCGTGTCCGACCCCGGGGCCGCCGGGATGGCCAACGGCCTGCCGTTGGGACCGACGACGACGATGTGGTCCGGTGCCTCATCCGAGTGCGTCATGATCCCTATCATGTCGCGTCCGCCGCGAACGCGCTAAGCCGGTGCCCCTGGCCCCGGGGTGCAGAGGGACTGCGACGGGTTGCCCGGTCGACGCCGCCGCGCGGCCTCGGCGTTCTATTCTGTTCGCGTCGTGTGGTTCGGATCTGTCGAAAGTCGGTCACCATGCTGAGTCCCAGGTCGCTGTGCTCCCACCAGGTCGCGGAGGGGAACGCGGTTACACAGGCTCGCCCGCTGCCCTTAGAGTGGCCAACATGACTTACGACGTCGCGAGGGTTCGGGGCCTGATACCGTCCCTGGGCGACGGCTGGATCCACCTCGACCCGCAAGCGGGCATGCTGGTTCCGGATGCGGTATCCCGTGCCGTCTCAACGGGTTTCCGGACTTCTTCTTTTTCGCATACCGGTCGAACCAGTGCCGCGGTGCGCAGCGCGGCGATTCTGGACGCCGCTCGGGAGGCGGTGGCCGACCTGGTCGGCGGTGACCCGGCCGGTGTCGTGCTCGGCCCCGACCGCGCGGTCCTGCTCGCCTGGCTCGCCGAATCGCTGAGCTCCCGGCTCGGGCTCGGCACCGGCATCGTGCTGTCCCGGCTGGACGACGAGGCCAACGTCGCGCCCTGGCTGCGCATCGCCAATCGATACGGCGCGCACGTGCGCTGGGCCGAAGTGGAGATCGAGACCTGCGAGATGCCGTCCTGGCAGTTCGAGGAGCTGATCGGCCCAACGGCGCGATTGGTGGCGCTCACCGCCGCCTCGCCCATCGTCGGCTCGGCGCCTGCCGTGCGGGTGGCCGCGGACCGGGTGCACGAGGTGGGCGGGTTGCTGGTGGCCGACGCGTTCGGCGCCGCCCCCTACGCGCTGATCGACATCGACGAATTGAACGCCGACGTGGTCGCACTGAGCGCACCGGCGTGGGGTGGTCCGCAGATCGGCGCGCTGGTCTTCCGCGACCCCGCGTTCCTGGACCGGATTCCATCGATGTCGCTGAACCCGTATGCGAAGGGCGCCGAACGCCTCGAGGTCGGCGGGCATCAGTACGCGCTGCTCGCCGGCCTGACCACCTCGATCGACTTCCTCGCCGGCCTCGACGAACGGGCGCGCGGAACCCGGCGGGAGCGCTTGGAGATGTCGATCACCTCGCTGCAGGACTATCACGACGAGCTGTTCGAGCACTTGATGGCCGTCCTGAGCGCGATCCCGAGTCTCACCGTGATCGGCCGCGCGTCCACCCGGATCCCCACCGTCAGCTTCACCCTCGCCGGCATGCAGGCGGAGAAGGTCGCGGCCAAGCTGGCCGACCACCGGATCGGAACGGTCAGCGGCGTGCACGGCGGCAGCAGGCTGCTCGACGCGCTCGGCGTCAACGACGAGGGCGGCGCCGTGACCATCGGCCTCGCGCCCTACACCACCAAGTTCGAGATCGATCAGCTCGGCAGGGCGCTGCTGGCGCTGGAGTGAGCGGGTCGAGCGAAGGCAGCCGCTCAGAGTTCTTTCACGCGCAGCACCACTTTGCCGAACACCTCGCCGGAGTCCAGCAGCCGGTGCGCTTCGCCCGCCTCTTCGATCGGCAGCTCTGCCGCGATGACCGGGACGACGGTGCCGTCGGCGATCAACGGCCACAGATGCCTGCGTACCTCGGCAATGATCTCGGCTTTGCCGCCGACGCCGGTCGCGGGCCGCGCCCGTACGTTGGTGGCGTGGACGGTGCCCCACTTAGCCAGTAGCGCGGCCAGATTCAGCTCCGCACTCACACCGCCCTGCATGCCGATCACCACGAGTTTGCCGTTAGCGGCCAAGGCGTCGACATTGCGCTCCAGATAGGCCGCGCCCATGTTGTCGAGGATGATGTCGGCGCCGGGGCCGCCCGCGCCCGATTCCTCGGCGCGCACCGCGGTGACGAAATCGTCCTCGCGATAGTTGATCAGCACGTTCGCCCCCAGTTCCGCGCAGCGCGCCAGCTTATCGGCCGACCCGGCGGTCACCGCGACGCGCGCGCCGAGCGCCTTGGCGACCTGGATGGCATGCGTGCCGACACCGCCTCCGCCGCCGTGGATCAACACCAGGTGATCGGCGCGCAGGCCCGCGGTCATCACGAGGTTCGACCACACGGTGGCCGCCACTTCGGGCAGTCCGGCCGCCGCGCCCAAGTCGAGGCCGTCCGGGACCGGGAGCACTTGGGTCGCCGGAACCGCGACTCGCTCGGCGTAACCGCCGCCGGACAGGAGCGCGCACACCCGATCGCCGACCGCCCAGTCACGCACCCCGTCGCCGACTTCGGCGATGACACCGGAACATTCCAGGCCGATGACCGGGCTCGCGCCCGGCGGAGGAGGGTAGTGGCCTCGGCGCTGTAGCAGGTCGGCCCGGTTGACGCCGGCCGCGGCCACATCGATCAGGACCTCGCCGTGCCCGAGCGTCGGATCGGGCGTCTCGGCCCAGGACATCGTCTCGGGTCCGCCGAATCCGTTCAGATCGATCGCACGCACCGTGCCATAGTGCTCCGCCGGTGCGGACCAGCGCGCGCTGACCCCCGCCGAGCGGCGCTGAACCGGGGCGGTCCGCCTCGGCGTGGAGATGCAATCGTGGCAAGCGGCCTGCGGTGACCGGCGGCACAGACTACCGTTCCGGGGATGAGCGGCGGCTTCATCAATTTTCAGAACGAGATCTACCTGGGCGGACTGGGTGGCGCGGTGCCCGAATTGCCCATGACCGCCGCGGGTTTGGAGTCGCTCGCGCAGCAGCGGCTCGATCCGGCGGCTTTCGCCTACGTGGCGGGCAGCGCCTCTGCGGAGCGCACGGCCGCGGCCAACCGGTCGGCTTTCGATCGTTACCGCATCCTGCCGCGGATGCTGCGCGGCGCGACCGGGCCCAATGCCCGCGACCTCTCGGTCGAGGTGCTCGGGACCCGGCTCGCCGCACCTGTCCTGACCGCACCGATCGGCGTCCTCGAACTGCTACATGAGGGCGGTGAGGTGATCGCGGCCGAGGTGACCAAGGAGCTGGGCATCGGCACGGTGCTGTCGACCGCGGCCTCCTCGACCATCGAAGAGGTCGGCGCGGCGGCAGGCGCCTGGTGGTATCAGCTGTACTGGCCCGCGGACAACGAGCTGGCCCGTTCCTTCGTCCAGCGCGCCGAGCGAGCGGGGGCCTCGGCGATCGTGGTGACCGTGGACACCCCGACGCTCGGTTGGCGGCCACGTGACCTGGAGCTGGCGCACCTGCCGTTCCTGCATGGCAAGGGCATCGCCAACTACCTCTCCGATCCGGTGTTCCGCGCCAAGCTCCCGACCGCGCCGGAGGAGAGCGAGGAGGCTATGCGGACGGCCATCCTCACCTGGGTCGGGTTGTTCGGCAATCACACGCTGCGGCCCGCCGACCTCGCGCACCTGCGGGAATGGACCGACCTGCCGATTGCGGTGAAAGGCATCCTGCACCCGGAAGACGCGCGGCAGGTGGTCGATGCCGGCGCCGACGCGGTGGTGGTGAGCAACCACGGCGGCCGCCAGGTGGACGGCTCGATCGCGGCGCTGGACGCATTGCCCGCGGTGGTGGCCACCATCGGCGACCGTGCGGACGTGCTGTTCGACTCGGGCGTGCGCACGGGCTCCGACGTGCTGGTCGCGCTGGCGCTGGGCGCGAAGGCGGTGCTCTACGGGCGGCCCTGGGCCTATGGTCTGGGCCTCGCCGGCGCCGCGGGCGTCCGGCACGCGCTGCGGGTTTTGCTCGCCGACTTCGACTCGGCGCTCGGACTCTCCGGGTGCGCCGACTTGGCCGCGGTGGGCCGCTCGCTGCTGTCCACGGTGCGCTGACCTGCGGCACTCTGCCGATTTGCGCAGTTCGCCGCGCATAGAATGACCATCGTGTATCCCGAACCGAGCGGTCCAGCGGTGGCCGAACCGCGGTGGCTCACCCCAGCGCAGCAGCGCGCCTGGCGCGCGTACATGGACGGCCACCAGCGCCTGATGACGGCACTGAACCGTCAGCTGCAGCGCGACAGCGACCTGACCATCGCCGAATACCGCATCCTGGTCCTGCTCTCGGAGGCCCCTGATCACTCGCTGCGGATGAGCGAGCTGGCCGACGGCGTGCTGTCCTCGCGCAGCAAGCTGACCCATCAGATCCGGCGGCTGGAGGCCCAGCAGATGGTGCGCCGCAACACCTGCCTGGAGGACGGCCGCGGCGTGCTCGCCGAACTCACCGAAGAGGGCATGCGCCGACTGGAGGCCGCCGCCCCCGGCCATGTCGAAGCCGTCCGCCGCCACTTCATCGATCTGCTCGCCCCCGCCCAGCTCGAGGTGATCGGCGAGGTGTTCGGACGCGTCGACGAGGAAATCGGCAAGCACCCGGTCTGAGCGGTCCGCTACGATCAGGTCCCTGGAGACGTGGCAGAGCGGCCGAATGCACTCGCCTTGAAAGCGAGCGTCGCGAGAGCGACCGGGGGTTCAAATCCCTCCGTCTCCGCTCCACTCGTCGTCGGCTCATGCTCATGGAGAGCATGAGCCGGGCTCGTTTCGCCATGTCTTGTGGGGGTGCAACCCCCACACCCCGCCCGGCGGTCTTCGCCCCCGGACCCCCGCTTATGGTCGGGCCGCCCAAAGCTCCCTGCCTATGTCTGCGCTAGCTATGGTTCGATTCCCGTTGGGCCTCAGCTTCCCAAGCCAGGACTGCGTGGGGCGGCGTACCCGGTGGGTATCAGAGCCTGATGTCTACGCTGGAGTCCCTTCGGACGAAGTTGGGCCGGATATCCAGGTCGGGTGGGTCGTAGTAGCGGTGGAAGGTCGGGGTCAGGCCGGAGGATATCGGCGGATTGATCCAGGTCCAGTCGGTGGGGCAGGCGCGGCCTGCGGCCTCCTCGCGCCGGACGTGATCGCAGAACTGCTTGGCGACGGTGTGGTGGTCCACGATGTGGACGCCCGCCTTGCGGAAGCTGTGGAGCACCGCACGGTTGAGTTCGACCAGCGCCTGATCGCGCCACAGATTGCGCTCGGCCCTGGTGTCCAGGCACATCATCTCGGCGATCAGCGGCAGCATGTTGTAGCGATTGGCGTCGCTGAGGTTGCGTGCACCGATTTCCGCGCCCAGATACCAGCCGTTGAACGGCGCGAACGGGTAGGTCATGCCGCCGATCTCCAGGTTCATATCGGACACCGCTGGCAGCGCGTGCCAGCGTAGGCCGAGGCCGGCGAACCACTCGAATTCCGGATGCTCCAACTGCACCTCGCGAGCGAGTTCGGGCGGTATGTCGAACCAGCGTATCGGCTCGTCGGGCGTGCTGATGAGCAGCGGGAGGATGTCGAAAGGAGTTCCGGCCCCGCGCCATCCGAGCTTCATCGCGAATTCGGTGAGCGCGATGTTGGCCGCGTCGCCGGTGACCGTGCCGTCACCGTTGCGGTAGCCCGCGTAGCGGATGAGCTGCGGGCTGACGATGCGGAATTCGCGCCCGTCCGGCTGGCGCGGTGGGCCGACGGTGATCATCGACTGGATCGCTCCGCCGTTGGTGGCCATGTGCAGGTGCTGCCAGCAGACCTCGGCCAGATCGCGTGCCGATCGCACGCGGCGGGCGTCGAGCAATTTCAGCGAGCGCCAATGTTTCCGGCCCACGCAGCGAGCGTGATTGCGCCAAGCGAGTCTGGCTCCGATGAGGATCTCTTCGGCGGTCTGCAGATAGCCGCCGGTCTGTTCGAGCTGCTCCAGTGCGCTGCGGCGACGATGGGGAGACAGATGGGCCAGCTCGGGCAGCCGGAAGAACTCGTCGCACTCGCGCAGCCGGCGTTGCAGATCGGTGTGGAAAGGTTCGGTCTCCGGGTCGTTGTCGAGCGAAGACACAGGTGACACTGGATTCACGATTTTCTCCGGTCGGGCATAGGTGCTGTGGTGAAACAGACGGGTCGAGCAGAGAATTCGCGCGAGTGCACAGCCGGTGCCACCCATCCGGATGGACCGCGAAGTCGCGCGGAGCAGATTAAGCCACGAAATAGCTTCCGGCCGAAAACTGCTCGGATTACGCCGGGCCGATCCCGGCCATGACCGAGCGGACGGTTCGCTTACCGCGTCGAACAGCAGCGCGGTGACCTCGACACCGGTGGTGTGGATACGCGATCCCGCCCGTCCTGGTCAGATGCCCGGAAAAGGCCTGACGAACAGGGTACGGCCGGTGTGCTGGCGATGTGCCACGATTCGCTGGATTTGCTGGATCGATTGAACACGCGGCCCGGAATCGGCGCTGTCGAGTATCGTTGACATGATCTGCTTTTCGAGGATTCGAGGGGGTCGCTCGTGCGGAGCGTCATCGGGATGGCGGTCACCGTAGTCGCGCTGCACGTCGTCGGCTGGGGCACGCTTCTGCTCTTCGTGGCGCCCGGCCATTATCTGATTCAGGGATCGGTATTCGGCGTCGGACTCGGTGTGACCGCGTACACCCTCGGCATGCGGCACGCCTTCGACGCCGACCATATCGCCGCGATCGACAACACCACGCGAAAACTGGTGGCGGAGTATGGGAAACAGAATGCCCGAACCGTCGGTTTCTGGTTCGCGCTCGGCCATTCCACCGTGGTGTTCGTGCTCGTCGCGCTGCTCGCCTTCGGTGTACGTGCGCTCGCGGCCGACCTGGAGAACGAGGATTCGGCGCTGCAACGGTGGGCCGGTCTGTGGGGTACCAGCGTCTCGGGCACGTTCCTGATCCTGATCGGCCTGCTGAATCTGGCCTCACTGGTGGGGATCTGGCGGGTATTCCGGCAGATGCGCCGCGGCGAGGTCGACGAAGCGCACCTGGAGCGGGAGCTGGACAGCCGGGGGGTGCTGAACCGAGTGCTGCGTCCGGTGATCGGCTTGGTTCGCAAGCCGAGGCACATGTATCCGGTGGGTGTGCTGTTCGGTCTCGGCTTCGACACCGTCACGGAGGTCGGGCTCTTGGTCATCGCGGGTGGTGCGGCGGCGACCGGGCTGCCCTGGTACTCGATTCTCGTTCTGCCCGTGCTGTTCTCGGCGGGCATGGCGCTGTTCGACGCGCTGGACGGCTCGTTCATGAGCTTCGCCTACGACTGGGCCTTCGCCAAGCCGGTCCGCAAGATCTACTACAACCTGGTGATCACCGGACTGTCGGTCGCGATCGCACTGCTGATCGGCGGGCAGGAGATCGTCTCGATCTTCGCCGAGAAACTGGAGGTCGAATCGGGCGTCATCGGCTGGGTCGGGAACCTCGATCTGGGTGATCTCGGTTACATCATCGTGGGACTGTTCGTAATCACCTGGGCGGTCGCGATCGGTGTATGGCGGTTCGCCGGAGTGGAACGGCGCTGGCAGGCCGGCCTCGCCACGCGATGAGCGCGACGAACGGGCTTCGACACGGATATGGCCTACGGCGCACCCATGGTGGCTCTGGCAGGATGGTTCGCATGCTGTCTCGCCGCGGGGTGCGGCGTTGGGTTTCCAGCGCCCTGGCAAGCGCCGCACTTGTTTCGGGTGTGGTGGCGTTCGGCGCCCCGCAGGTGACGGCAGCCCCGGGTGCTGCTCCGCCGGTGAACACCGGCTCCTCGGACGGCCCCGGGCCGGCCGAGCCGACCAGTAAACAGCCCTCGACGCCCAAGATCGACCACATCGAACCGATCAACGACCGGTGGCTGCGGGTGTTCGTCGCGTCGCCGTCGATGAGCCGGGTGGTCGAGGTACAGGTACTGCTGCCGCGCGACCAGTCCCGCCCGCGCCCGACCATCTACATGCTCGACGGCCGCAGCGCGAGCCCCGAGAGCAACAACTGGACCGAGCTCGGGCACGCGGACCGCTTCTACGCGGACAAGGACGTCAACGTGGTGCTCACCGTCGGCGGGCCGGCCAGCTTCTACACCGACTGGCAGCAGCCCGACCCGGTGCTCGGCACCAACATGTGGGAGACGTTCCTCACCAAGGAGTTGCCCCCGCTCATCGACGCGAAGTTCGACGGCAACGGCACCAACGCGGTCATGGGCGTCTCGATGGGCGCAGAGGCCGCGATGATGCTCGCGTTCCGTCAGCCGAAGCTCTACACCGCGATCGCCGCGCACAGCGGCTGCTTCTCGATGGGCACCGATATCGGGCAGGCGCAGGCCCGCGCGGTGGTGGCCACCTACATGGGTGAGCCGGACAACATGTTCGGCAAACAGGACGATCCGGCGTGGCTGGCCCACGACGTCACCTTGCACGCGGACGCGTTGCGAGGCAAGACGATCTATCTGTCGGTGGGCAGCGGCCTGCCCGGCGTGCACGATGTGCCCGGCACCCCGAATGTCGACCTCGCCAGCGCCATCGGGTTCGGCGGCCCGCTGGAGGCCGCGACGAATGCCTGCACTCGACGACTCACCGACCGGCTTCGTTCGCTCGGCATCCCGGTCACCGCGCACTTCCGCGGCACCGGCACACACTCCTGGCCGTACTGGGCGGATGAGCTGGCGCTGTCCTGGCCGACGATCGCGGGTGCGATCGGCGTCCGCTAGCCGCCGAACCGGGACAGCGCCGCGGGCTCGGTGGCGAAGCCGAGGAACAAATCGTTCTCGTGCGGGTCGCCGACCGTGACCCGGACCCCGTCGGTGCCGTAGGGCCGTACCAGCACTCCCGCCGCCGCGCTCGCTTCACCGAACTCGGCGCTGCGCTCGCCCAGCGGCAACCAGACGAAGTTCGCCTGACTCGGCGGCACCGGATACCCGGCCGCCACCAGCGCATCGCGCATCCGTTCGCGCTCCGCGACCAGAATGTCGGTGCGATCCAGCAATTCGTGCCGTGCCTCCAGCGACGCGATCGCCGCCGCCTGCGCGAGCCGGTTGACGCTGAACGGGATGTGCACCTTCAGCAGCGCCGTGATCACGGCGGGATCGCCGACCGCGTAGCCGACCCGCAGGCCGGCGAGCCCGTAGGCCTTGGAGAAGGTGCGCAGCACAACCACATTGGGCCGGGTCCGGCCGAGCTCGACGCCGTCCGGATGATCGGCCAGCCGCAGGTATTCGTAGTAGGCCTCGTCCAGCACGACCAGCACGTGCGGCGGCACCGCGTCCAGGAACCGGACCAGTTCCGCCTTGCCGACGGCGGTGCCGGTGGGGTTGTTCGGGTTGCAGACGAAGATCAGCTTGGTTCGGTCGGTGACCGCCGCGGCCAACGCGTCCAGATCGTGCACCTGGTCGGCGGTGAGCGGGACCTGCACGGCGGTGGCGTTGCCGACCTTGGTCACGATCGGGTATGCCTCGAACGAGCGCCACGCGAACAGCACCTCGTCGGACGGCGACGCGCAGGTGATCTGCACCAGCTCCTGGCACAGGGCCACGCTGCCGCAGCCGACCGCCACGTTGTCGAATCCCACCCCGAGGAAGTCGGCCAGCGCCGCGCGCAACTCGGCCACCTGGTTGTCCGGATACCGGTTGGCCAACTCCGCCGCCTCGGCGATGGCCTTGGCGGCGGCGGGCAGCGGACCGAAGGTCGTCTCGTTGCTGGCCAACTTGACCGCGCCGGGATGGCTGCGGCCGGGGGTGTACGCCGGGATCGAATCGAGGTCCGGCCGGATCTGCGCTGTCACACTCCAACCCTAATCCGAGGCACAGATGACCCGGTCGGCGTACCGGAAATTCTCTGGGCTATAGGCCCTCACGTGCGATTTTCTACCGAAGAACCGCAACTCGCCCTACGCTGGTTTCATGTCGGGCACCTACGACGATATCGCCCCGCTACGGGGAAGCGACCAGGAAGACGAGCGACGACCGACTGCCCGTGGGCAGGTGCCCATCACCGTGGTGGAGCCCGAGGGCAATGCCCGCGGCGGGATCGTGGTGCTGCACGAGTCCAGGCAGACGACCGGCGCGCTGCGCGACCTGATGAACGCGTTGGCCGTGGAGGGCTGGACGGTAGTCGCGCCCGATCTCTTCCACCGGCTGGACGGCGAACCGGGCGCCGGAGTCTTCGGCGACGAGCTGTTCGACGACTTCGACGCCTGCTTCGACTGGCTCACCCGGCGCGGGGTGTTCCCCGACACCATCGGCGTGCTCGGTTTCGACTCCGCGGGAACGGCGGCGTTCCTGGTCGCGACCAACCGTCCGATCGGGGCCGCGGTGAGCGTCGCGGCACGCGGCATCGTCGAGCCGCTCACCGAGCAGGCCGACGCCCTGGTGCGGGCCGCTCCCAAGCTGCAGGCACCCTGGCTGGGCCTGTTCGGCGAAGACGACCCGGCCACCCCGCCTGCCGATGTCGAACAGCTGCGCGACGCGACCGCCCGCGCGGATGTCGCCAGCCTGGTGGTCACCTACCCCGGCCTGCATCACCGCGCCGACAGCCCCGGCGACGACGACACCGACGCTGCCGATTCGCAGACCAGAATCTTCGACTGGTTCGACAGCAACCTGCGCTGACCAGCCGTTTTGTGATCTGGACGGTAGCTCCTGTAACCTTTCTGCTCGGCGGTTCGAAAGGACCGGTGCCCTCGAAGAGAAGGCTCCAGGAGGCGTGCCAGAGCGGCCGAATGGGACTCACTGCTAATGAGTTGTCCCTTCACGGGGACCGGAGGTTCAAATCCTCTCGCCTCCGCCACACCCGGGAAACCGGGTACAACTGAATAACACCTGCGCCCGTAGCTCAACGGATAGAGCATCTGACTACGGATCAGAAGGTTAGGGGTTCGAATCCCTTCGGGCGCACATAGTAGAAGGCCCCTCCGGTACAAAACGGAGGGGCCTTCTCGCATTTCTGACGACACCATCTGACGACAATGTCACAACCGGGACGTGTTCTACGTGATGGCCACTCGCTGCGACCAGCAGTTGACCACGCGCGCCGACGAGCCGGTCGCCGAGTTCGGCGCGGCGTCCTGGCAGCGGTTGTCGACCGGTGCCGGCGCGCACGGGCCACGCGAATACGACTGGGCTCGCCGCCAGATCGACGGCACCTGAGCCTCCGGGCGCGACGCGGCCACCCACTCACCTGAGTGCAGTTGCAGTATTGGTCCGCGGAATTCAGGCACGCAGGGGGAGCCGTGGACGAGGAAGAACGCGAGAGATACAGCAAATATGTTGGGCGACAATGGTTTCGTGGACTACGTGCGCGCCAGCCCGGCGGCTGTACGGCCCTTGCTCCTCTCGGAGCGGTGGTGGCGGTCCTTCGACCGCTCTAGCGGGTTTTCGGAAGCGCATGGGCTACGCCGAGCGTGATGATCGCAGGACATCGATCCGAGGAGAGTTATGCGACGACATGCCGGGCGGGCCTTGCTGGCCGCCGCAGGGCTGCTCAATACCGCGCCTGCCATCGGAGCGGTCGCACCACAGGGAATGTACGCGGCCTACGGCATAGCCGCGGCAGACCGCGATCTCGAGGTGGTGCTGCGGCATCGGGCCGTGCTGTTCGCGGTCGTCGGTATCGGTTTGCTGCTGGCAATCCTGCGCCCCGCGCTGCGTCCGATCGCGGTGTGCGCGAACGCGATCAGCTTCGGCGGCTTTCTCGTCCTGGTGATCGTCGGAGGTCCGGTCGGCCCGGGATTGATGCGCGTCGCGGCATTCGACGTCGTGGGACTGGTTGCACTCGGCGTCGGAGTCGCGTGCCTGCGGGATGAGCGCGCTGTCGCGCAGGGTCGCTCGATTGCCGGGCGGCGATGAGAACCGCCATGTTGACCGGAGGACCGCACGCGGAAACTCCAAGACCGAGGCACTCGGAGCCTGCGACGTCATTTGGCCGGGGCTCCGGCCACCCGAGGCCGGGCGCATGCCAACCCGCTGCCGCTTGACATGGGGGATACGCCACCACCGCAGAACACCACACCGCGGTGCTCCCCACCGGACTTGGAAACACGGTTTAGTGGTTGATGACCGGAGGAATGCGTGATGACTTCTCCGCTGCCGAACGATCCGGACGTGCATCTGTCGGTGTTCCTGCACGGCGTGCGGTTGGACTTCGCCGCCTGCCTCACTGCCGCTTTGCTGTTCGTTCAAGAGCATTGGGAACGGCGCTACGTCGACGCCGTGAACCTACCCTCTGATGGCGCTGAGGGCTTGTTCGATAGAGAGCTCGTTGTGCCAACCCCGCCGGTGGCAGCCGGGCGCGATGCCTACTTCCACGCCGGAAGGGCGGGGAGGTTGCCGGTGAGGTCGGAGCCGGGGCTGCGGCCGAGAAGCCAGGCGGCCAGGGAGGATGCGGAGCCGGTGATGGTGTTGGTGGCGGGGGAGCGGCCGATGACGGCGGTGAAGTCGGTGTCGGTGGCGTGCAGGGTGAAGGGTTCGAGGGGGTTGTCGGCGGTGAGGCGGATCAGATCGCTGGCGGCTTGCGGGAGGATCCGGGCGACGAAGGAGGGGGGCCAGTCGGACGGGTGGTAGCCCGCGTTCAGGTCGACGTGGTGAATTTCCACCTCTTGCAGGCGCATCCAGGGGACTTCGGTCGCGGGGATGGGGCGGCCCTGGCGGGTGCGGACCTCTGCCTGCCAGGCAGTGTCCGATAGTGAGCGCGCCAGGCCGAGCCACCGGGTCGCGGCGGCCTCGTTGTCGGCCAGCTGCTCGGCGAGCGGACGAGGTGCTCCCGCCTCGATGTCGCTGTCGCGCAGGAAAGCGCTGGCGTACTGCGGGATCTCGATTCCCGTGTGGGCCCACAGCAACAGGTTGACCAGGCTGTCGGCATTGCGGGCCAGGTGGGCGAGAACATGGCCGCGGGTCCAGCCCGGCAGCAGGGACGGCTCGGTCACCGCGCTTTCGTCGAGTCCGCGGATGGTGTCCAGAAGGCGTGCGGTCGCCTCGGCGACGGTGTCGAGCTGCACGGGGGTCTGCGAAGCGGCGGCAGTCACGTTTCCGACCCTAGCGACAGCGAACCCCGCCCGCCGCGCACGACGGGCCTGGTTCGAGTGGAATCGGGCCAACCGGTGGCCACCGAGTCCGGTTGTACGTACCCGGGGTCCACCGACTATCGGGCAGAGACGGACCGGCCGATCCCGCGGCCTATCCGGCGACGATCGCGTCGGCCTCGATCTCCACCAGCAGCGCCGGGGTGATCAGGGCCTTGATCTCGTACATGGCCGTCGCGGGCCGGATATCGCCGAACACTTCGGCGTGCGCCTTGGCGACCTCGGGCCAGCGCGCGATGTCGGTGAGGAAGATGCGGGTGCGCACCACGTCGGCCAGGCTCGCGCCCGCCTCCGTCAACGCGGAATCGATGCGGCGCAGGGTTTCTCTGGTCTGCTCGCCGATGTCGTCGCCGCCGACGGCGGTGCCGCCGGGGGCCGAGGCGGTGGTCCCGCTGACCGCGACGACATTGCCGAGCCGGACCGCCCGCGAGTATCCGACGATGTCTTCGAACTCCGAACCGGAGGAGATGTTCACGCGATCACTCATGCGCGACAGCATCGCACGGGCCGCCGTCGTGGCCGCAAATCAGCTCGGCTCGGTCCACTCCCTGGCCTCCACGATCACCGCGGCGGCCAGTGCGAGCAACCACAGCGACATCGCGCCGACCTGGATGCGCTGGGCGATCCCGAGGGCGTAATTCCCGGGCAAATTGTCGGCGACCAGCATCCAGACCGTCGCCACCGCTCCGATCCCCAGCACGACCAGTCCGAATTCGCGCAGGATCCGCCAGCGCCGATAACGGAACGCGGCGAGGCTGAAGGCGAAGGCCGCGACCGCGATCGAGGTGACCGCCAGCGTGCTCGTCAGCGCATGCGGCTGATGCAGCTGCGGGAACAGCTCGCTGGGCCCGCCGCACCCGGCCTCGCCAGGGGTGCAGTCACGCAGCGGCAGCAGTACGTCGGCGATGGTCGACGCGCCGAAGCAGAACAGCGCCACCCAGCCGGTCGTGGTGAGCCTGCGGCGTGGGAACAGCAGCAAGCCCGCGATCGCGGCGGACATCAGCAGCGCCCCGCTGATCACGTCGGCGGTCGCGAAAACCAGCCGGTACGGCTTGCCCTCCGCGTCCAGTTCGCTGAGGAAGGAATCGACCGGGTCGAGCTCGATCTTCAGCACGAACTGGAGCACCCAGGACGAATAGCAGAGTCCCGCGAGCGCGATCGCCAGCGCGACCACCCACGGCACCGGTCGCACGCGCTGGTCGGCGGTCTTCGGGCCACGCGTCACGACATCATTGTGCTGCTTACCTCTCGCCCCCGACCTAGGCACGGGCCTTTACCACCCCGCACACAGCCTTCTGTCAGCTTCGCGGGGCACGCTGGACCGCAAGTGCAATTCGAGGAGGTCCCCATGCTCGGCTTCGCGACTGCCGCCGCCGGAATCGCGGTCATGGCGGTGATGGCGGTGTCCGGCTACCTGGCCGCACACGCTCCACGCTCACTCGTGCGGGTCCGTCACCGTTAACGAGCGCCGTCCGGCCAGTCCGTCGGCAGCCTGTCCTGCGCCGAGCGCCGAGGTAAGGGGCAGGCGGTTGGATGACCGTCGCCCCGTGGCGGGCGGTACGAAGGCGCGAGGTAACCGCAGAATGGATGGCCGGACGAGTCAGCCGCAGAATGGGCCCCGCCGTAGTGAAGGCCATCGGCAGACCTGCGCCGGGACTAGAGGCGGTCTAACCCGACTGCAGCGCCGCCTGCACGCGGTCGGCCGCGCTTACCGCGTCCTCGTGCTCCCATACACGGACGACCTGCCAGCCCGCCGCGATCAGTGCCGCGTCCGTGGCGCGGTCCCGTGCCACGTTCCCGGCCAGCTTGGCGGCCCACCATTCCGCGTTGTTCTTCGGGTCGGTGGCGTGCTGTGGACAGCGGTGCCAGAAGCAGCCGTCCACGTAGACCGCGACCCGCCGGCGCGGAAACACCAGATCGGCGCGGCGGCGCTGTCCGCGGATCGGTGCTCGATCGACGAAAAAGCGCAGTCCGCGCCGGTGCAGCTCCCGGCGTAGCGCGAGTTCCGGATCGGTTCCGGTGCGCCGCTGGCGCGCCATCCGCGCGCTGGTGGCCGCGTCCGTTTCGGGCCGCCGGGTCATGCCGCCCAGCCGCCCATCCGGTCGAGGTGGCTTTCCACGTCGGCGAGGAAACCGGGTGGAAAACGCAGGCTGCCCATGCTGGTTCGGCGCAGAAACCCCGCGGTGGCGCGGGCGGAGAGCAGTCGCGCGTCGGTGAGGAAGTGGGTCAGGTCCTCGTAGGGCTCGTGCACCGGCCAGGTGGACACGGGCACCCGATAAGCCGCGCCGGCGCGTCCCCACGCGGCCACCGGCCACGGCGTGCCCGGCGCCAGCGGCTGATCGCCGGGTACCGGGTCCAGCGGCGCGGCCAGCCGCGACCCGACCCAGGCCGCCATCCGCACGCTCACCGCGTTGCCGACCAGTTTCCAGCGATGCCCCTTCCGCACACCGGGCACATCGGTCGCCGGTGCGGTCCAGCCGGGATCGAATCCCTGCAGGCGTTCGGCGTCGGCGATGCCTGGCGTGACGATCTCGCCGGACGGCAGCCGCACCGCGGGCGGGCTCGCGATACCGAGCGCCGATCCACCCTTCAGCGTCGGCACCGCGTTGACCGCCCAGCCCAGCCCGCGCACTCCCTCGGTCCAGTAGAAGCCGCACGGATCGAGCGCGGGATCGCCGATCGTGCGCGGACCGGCGTCCTCGCCGAACAGCACCCGGCGCGGGTCTTCGGTGCGTGAGGCCAGCATCAGCACTCGTTGCCGCCGCTGCGGCAATCCGAACGCGCGCGCGTCCACCACCCGGTAAGCCCAGGTGTAACCGAGTTCGTCGAGCGCGCCGGTGATGTGCCGCATCGCCGCGCCTCGGCCGAGCTGCAGCATGAACGGCACGTTCTCGATCAGCAGCCAGCGCGGACCGCGTTTGCGGCGCACCAGCCGGAACACCTCGTCGACCAGACCCGATCGGGTGCCGGTGATGCCGGCGGTGCGTCCGGCCTGAGAGAGGTCCTGGCACGGGAATCCCGCCGCGACCAGCTCCGTTCCCGCCGGGATGGCGCGCAGGCGGGTGATGTCGGAATGCAGTGACACATCGGGGAAGCGAGCCGCGAGCACGCCTCGAGCGCCGGGCTCGATCTCGCACAGCAGTTCGGTGTGCCAGCCGTGCCTGCCGAGACCGAGCTCGAGTCCGCCGATTCCGGCGAACAGCCCGACCATCCGCGCGCCCGTCAACGACCTTCCCTTTCTCGCGTCCACACCGGCCGCCGCCCGCGCGTCCAGTGCCCGGGAGCAGGGTACTCGAGTCGTCCGAGGCGATCGACGAACATCGCGACCAACGCGGAGGGCACCTGGTACGGTCCGCGTGTCACGCAGTGCTATCGGTGCGCTTGTTTCCAATAATCACAGGAGCGGTCGCGCGATGTCGTGATGATCGATCGTTCCGCCTGCGCTCCAGTGCCATGCGCGCGGGCCGCCGCACGATCCTGGTGGCGCGCTCGCGCAGTGCTTTTGCTCGACGACGTTCCTCAAGCGACGCTAGGGAAAGTGAGCGAACATGCAGACTGCTTCCACCAAGAACGGGAATTTCCGCCCTGTCGTGGTCACCAGTCTCGCGGCGACCACGTCCATCGCCGGCGACGTGGACTCCACGTGGAAGGGTCTGCTCAATGGTGAGAGCGGCATCGACCTCCTGGACGACGGCTTCGTCGACCAGTTCGAGCTGCCGGTGCGGATCGGCGGTCATCTGAAGGTCACGCCCGCCATGTGCCTCGGCAAAGGCGAGACGCACGGGCTGTCCTATGTGGAGCAGATGGCGATCGCGCTCGCTCGTGAGGTCTGGCGCAACGCTGGGAGCCCGGAGGTGGACAAGAACCGTCTCGGCGTGTCCATCGGCACCGGCCTCGGCGGCGCCGAGGCGATCATCGCCGCGCGGGACAAGCTGAACAACGGCGGCTACCGCAAGATTTCGCCGTACGCCGTGCAGGCGGCGATGCCGAACGGCGCAGCGGCGTGCGCGGCGCTGGAGATCGGAGCGCGCGCCGGTGTGTCGACGACGGTATCGGCGTGCGCGTCGGGCTCGGAGGCCATCGCCAACGCCTGGAAGATGATCGTCATGGGTGAGGCCGACATGGTGCTCACCGGCGGGGTGGAGGGCTCGATCCAGGCCCTCGCGGTCGCGGCGTTCACGATGATGCGCGCCATGAGCACCCGCAACGACGAACCCAAGCGCGCGTCGCGACCGTTCGACGCCGACCGCGACGGCTTCGTATTCGGCGAGGCAGGCGCGTTGCTGGTGCTGGAGACCGAAGAGCACGCCAAGGCGCGCGGTGCGACGATCCACGCACGACTGCTCGGCGCGGGCATCACCTCCGACGGCTTCCATCTCGTCGCGCCTGATCCCGAGGGCTCCGGAGCGGCGCGCGCGATAACGCGGTCGCTACAGACGGCCGGTCTGACCCGAGCCGACATCACGCACGTCAACGCGCACGCGACGGGCACGCCGGTGGGCGACACGGCGGAGGCGCGCGCGATCAACAAGGCCGTCGGCAACCACCCGTCGGTCTACGCGCCGAAATCCGCCCTCGGCCATTCCATCGGCGCGGTGGGCGCGCTCGAATCGGTGATCACCGTGCTGAGCCTGCGTGACGCGATCGTGCCGCCCACGCTGAACCTGGACAACCAGGACCCCGACGTGGATCTGGATGTCGTCTGCGGCCAATCCCGGCCCGGCCGTATCGATTACGCCGTGAACAACTCCTTCGGCTTCGGCGGGCACAACGTCGCGCTCGCCTTCGGCCGATACTGACCGCGGGTGGCCGGGACACCTGCTAGCCTTCCCGACGCTTCGTTATCGACCTGTGTTCGGTGTCATTGCACGGCCTGAGCGCCTGTGCGTTGGAAAAGGATAAGGCGATGATCGACGAAACCTTCGACGACTATCTGGATGATCAGGGCAATATCAAAATCAGGGGGGACAAGACCCTGATCGACTTCGTCGACAAGCACTGCACGGAGAACGGCGACGACCTCGCCTACCGCTACATCGACTACTCCCGCGAACGCGACGGTGAATACCTCGAACTCACCTGGCGCCAGTTCGGTGTGCGGCTTCGCGCGGTGGCGGCCCGGTTGCAGCAGGTGACGCGGCCGGGCGACCGGGTGGCGATTCTCGCTCCGCAAGGGCTCGACTACGTCGTCTCGCTTTTCGCCGCGGTGTACGCCGGCAATATCGCGGTTCCACTGTTCGATCCGGAGGAGCAGGGCCACACCGACCGGCTGCACGCGGTACTGGGCGACTGCACGCCCGCCGTGATCCTCACCGTTGGTCCCGCGGCGGGCGGTGTGCGGAAATTCTTTCGTCATCTACCGGCGCCGGAGCGTCCGCGCATCATCGCGGTGGAGGCGATCCCGGACGGCGTCGGCGCGTCCTGGGTGCGGCCGGATATCAACATCGACAGCGTCGCGTACCTGCAGTACACCTCGGGGTCGACCCGGACGCCCGCCGGCGTGGAGATCACCCACCGGGCGGTGGGCACGAACCTGTTGCAGATGATCGACGCCATCGGCGTGACCGAGCATTCGCGCGGGGTCACCTGGTTGCCGCTGTTCCACGACATGGGCCTGCTGTGCGTGATCCTGCCGACCGTCGGCGGCGGGTTCATCACGATCATGTCGCCGAGCGCGTTCGTGCGCCGCCCCTATCGCTGGATCAAGGAACTGGCCGCGGCGTCCGACGGCGCCGGGACTTTCGCCGCCGCCCCGAATTTCGCGTTCGAGCACGCGGCGGCGCGCGGGAAGCCGAAGCCGGGCGAGAAATTGGATCTGTCCAACGTGATCGGGTTGATCAACGGTAGCGAGCCGGTGTCGGTTTCGTCGATGAAGAAATTCAACGAGGCGTTCGCGCCGTACGGGCTGCCGGAGACGGCGATCAAACCGTGCTACGGCATGGCCGAGGCGACGCTGTTCGTGTCGGCGACCAAGGCCGAGGACAAGGCGAAGGCCGTCTACGTCGACCGCGCCGAGCTGAGCGCCGGGCGGATGACCGAGGTAGCGCCGGATGCCGACAACGCAATCGCCCAGGTGTCCTGCGGTTACGTCGCGCTGTCGCAGTGGGCGGTGATCGTCGATCCGGAGCACGGCACCGAGCGAGGTGACGGCGAGATCGGCGAGATCTGGCTGCACGGGGAGAACATGGGCACCGGATACTGGGGCCGTCCCGAGGAGACCGAGGCCGTCTTCCGCGCCAAGCTGGCGGCACGGCTGCCGGAGGGCAGTCATGCGCAGGGCACGCCGCAGGACGGAAACTGGATGCGCACAGGCGATCTCGGCGCCTATCTCGATGGCGAGCTGTACGTCACCGGCCGGGTGAAGGATCTGGTCATCGTGGACGGACGCAACCACTACCCGCAGGATCTGGAGTTCTCCGCCCAGGAATCGAGCCAGGCGTTGCGCCCCGGCTTCGTGGCGGCGTTCTCGGTCCCGGCCAACGAATTGCCCGCGCTGGTCTTCGAGCAGGACAGTCACTCCGGACTGACGTTCGACGCCGAGGACACCTCCGAGCAATTGGTGATCGTCGCCGAACGCAATACCGGCGCGGGCAAGCTGGAGCCCGAGCCGGTCGCCGACACCGTGCGCGCCGCGATCGCGCGACGCCACGGCGTCACGGTGCGCGACGTACTGCTGGTGCCCGCGGGTTCGATCCCACGCACGTCCAGCGGCAAGATCGCGCGCCGCGCCTGCCGCGCGGCCTACCTGGAGGGCACGCTGCGTGGCGGCCATCAGCAGCAGGCGTTCCCGGACGCGCCGCAGGAGTGGGAGTCCGAATCCGTGGTCGTCGTATAGGAGGCGCGGCGGCGAGGCAGCCGCCTAGATCCGGATTTCGGTGTGGTACTCGAATTCCCGGATGTCGGCGCCCACGATCTGGGCGGCGAGGTCGCTCGATGGGCCCGTGCCGCGGAATCGCTCCATAGCGGCGCGGGTCGCCCAGCGCTCGTAGACGTTGACTCGATCGGGCTCGATCAGATCCGCGCCGAGATCGAAGTCCAGGCATCCTTCCGCGGCGCGCGCCAGCCGCACCACCTCGCGGCAGTTGCCCAGGTAGTGGTCGCGATCGGTGACGCGCAGATATCCGGCGACGATGAGCACGCTACCGAGTCTAGATCCCCCTGCCTTGACCTCGAGGTAACTCGAGGTTGTTGGCTCGGTGGATGAGCCACGATCTCCCCGCGACCGCGTCATCCAGCGGGGATGCGCGGCCGCAGGCAGCGGAACGGCCGGAAAATCGGTTGGCCGACGCACGCTCCGGTGCGACCCTGAGATGTCGGACCTCGATGCGAGCATCACCGAGGGGCCCGTTCCGCGCCAGTCATATACCACGAGGGGGAGTTTTGTCTGTCGCAGTGGATATTTCATCGGCCGAACCGGAGGCGGACAGACCGGAGCGGTCGCCCGCCGCGGGCCGCGGACATTCGCTGCGGCGGTTCTGGCCGTACCTGCGCCCGCACGTCGGGATGCTGCTCGCCGCGAGCGGTCTCGCGATGGTCGCGAACCTGACGTCCATCGTGATTCCGCTGATGATCGCGCGGATCGTCGACGGCCCGGTCGCGCAGCGCGATCTGCTGGGCGCTATCGGTCCGGTGGCCGTCGTCTTGGTGCTCGGTCTGGCGGAGGCGGTCGGCGTGTGGGGCCGCCGCTGGCTGATCGCCGCGCCGGCCACGCGCTTCGAAATCAGCTTGCGTGCCAAGATCTTCCGCCAGTTGCAGGCACTGTCCATCGGCAGGCACGACGCGTGGGAGTCGGGTCAGCTGCTGTCGCGTGCGGTGGACGACCTGTCCACCATGCGGCGTTTCGTGTCCTTCGCGGGCCCGTTCCTTCTCGTCCACACCGTGATCATCCCGATCGGGCTCGTCACGCTGGTCGCGCTGAGCTGGCAGATCGGCCTGATCTTCGCGATCGTGTCGATCCCGTTGGTGGTCATCTGCCTTCGCTTCGAGCGCCGGTACTCGGTGGCCTCGCGGCGTTCGCAGGATCAGGCCGGTGACCTGGCCACCACGGCCGAGGAGTCGGCGCAGGGCGTGCGGGTGCTGAAGGCGTTCGGCCGCGGTGTGTTCTTCGGCCGCCGGTTCACCGCCCAAGCGCGTGAGCTGCGGCAGACCGAGATGCTGAAAGTGCGATTGGACGCGACGCTGTGGTCGGGCATGGTGAGCCTGCCGCAGTTGGCCATCGCGTTCGCGCTCGGCTACGGCGGCTACGCGGTCGTGCACGGCACGATGACACTGGGCACCCTGGTCGCGGGCATCACGCTGGCGACTTTCCTGCAGTGGCCGATCATTTGGACCGGCTTCCTGCTCGCCGAGTTGAACGACGCGCGCACCGCCGCCGACCGGTATTGGGAGATCATCGACACTCCGATCGATATCACCGACCCGGCCGAGCCGGTCGACCTGCCGGAGCGCATCGTAGGCGAATTGCGTTTGAGGGGAGTGCATTTTGCCTTCCCGGACGCGGAAAATGCGGTGCTGGAGGATGTTTCGCTGAAGGTGCGTCCCGGTGAGACGGTGGCATTGGTCGGCGCGACAGGCAGCGGGAAGACGGCGCTGCTCAACCTGATTCCGCGCCTGTACGACGTAACCGGTGGCGCGATCACCATCGACGGCATCGACATCGCGACGATGCGGGTCGCGGACCTGCGCTCGCTGGTATCGGTGGCGTTCGAGGACCCGGTGCTGTTCTCGGCGAGCGTGCGGGAGAACGTCGCGCTCGGCGATCCGTCCGCCACCGACGCCGATGTGCGCCGCGCACTGGAGGTCGCCCAGGCGACCGAATTCGTGGACAACCTGCCCTGGGGATTGGACACCAGGATCGGCGAACAGGGCCTGAGTCTGTCCGGCGGTCAGCGCCAGCGACTCGCGCTGGCCCGCGCGGTGCTCACCGGCGCAGGAAAGCGCAGCCGGATCATGGTGCTCGACGACCCGCTGTCCGCGCTGGACGTGGAGACCGAGGAGCGGGTGCAGGCGCGGCTGCGCACCGTGCTGGCCGACGCGACGACGTTGCTGGTCGCGCACCGTCCGTCCACTGCGGCGCTGGCCGATCGGGTGGCGGTGCTCGCCGACGGCCGGATCGTCGCCGAGGGAACCCACGACCAGCTGCTGCGGACCAGCAAGAGGTACCGAGAACTGATGGGAGGTGAGTAGCCATGAGTACCGAGACGATCGTTTCGGAAGACCAAGCAGCACCGGATGATTCGGGCCGCAAGGACGAGGCGGCCGACTGGCGCGGTATCGCGAGCGAGGACAAGGAGGTCACCGAGACCGGGAACCTGGTGCTGGCCGGTCGGTCCCGGCGGCTGCTGCTCGACCTGGTCCGGCCCTACCGCAAGCTGGCCGCGCTCGCGCTGGTGCTCATCGTGGTGGACAACATCGCCATGGTGTCGGCGCCGCTGTTCGTCGCACGCGGTTTGGACACCGGCATCGCGCGGGGCGGCGCAGGCGACTGGGCGCCGCTGGCCTGGTCCGTGGCCGGGTACCTCGGGTCGGTGCTGGTCGGCGTGCTCACCACCTTCTCCTTCCTGCGGGTGTCCGGCAGGCTCAGCCAGAGCGTGCTGTTCGACCTGCGGGTGCGCTCGTTCACGCATATGCAGCGCCTCAGCGTCGCCTTCCACGAGAAGTACACCTCGGGCAAGGTGGTCGCCCGGCTCACCGGCGATATCGAGACCCTGCAGGATCTGCTCGAGAGCGCGCTCAACCAGGCGCTCAGCGCGATCCTCTCGGTGCTGACCATCGCGGCGTTGCTGATCTACCTGGACCAGGTCCTCGCCGCGATCGTGCTGGCCGGTTTCGTCCCGCTGGTGCTGGTCACCCGCTGGGCGCAGCGCAGGCAGCGGGCAGGCTATCGCCGCACCCGCGGCGCGATCGCGAAGGTTGTGGTGCAGTTCGTCGAGTCGATGGGCGGCATGCGAGCGGTGCAGGCGTTCGGCCGCGAGCAGCGCAACGAGTCGGTGCTCGCGATCGAGGACGCCGAGTTCCGCGAGGCGACCACCGCGGCCATGCGCGGCATGGGCGACTACGCCGGATTGACCAAACTGCTCGGCAACCTGACCACGGTGACCATCATCGTGGTCGGCGCGTGGCGGGTGATCGAGGGCGACCTCGCGGTCGGCGTGCTCGCCGCCTACCTGCTGTATCTCAACGAGTTCTACGGCCCGCTGGACCAACTCGCCCAGGTGTTCAACGCCTATCAGTCCGCCGCGGCGGCGCTGGAGAAGATCTCGGGCGTGCTGGAGGAGGCGCCCTCGGTGCCGGAGCCCGCGAAGCCGGTGGCGTTGGGGAAGGCTTCGGGCGCGGTGCGGATGGACCAGGTGTGGTTCGGATACGGCGCGGAGTCCCGACCGGTGCTGCCCGAGTTCACGTTGGACATGCCGGCCGGGCAGGTGATCGCGCTGGTGGGCGCGACCGGTGCGGGCAAGTCGACGCTGGCCAAGCTGCTGACGCGGTTCTACGACCCGTCCGGCGGCACGGTCACCCTGGACGGCGTCGACCTGCGCGACCTGTCCGACGCCGAGTTGCGGCGCAACGTCGTGATGGTCACCCAGGAGTCCTACCTGTTCTCCGGCTCGGTGGCCGACAACATCCGGCTCGGCAGGCCCGAGGCCACCGACGCGGAGGTGTTCGCGGCGGCGCGCGCGGTCGGTCTGCACGACTTCGTGCGGGCGCTGCCCGAGGGCTTCGCCACCGACGTGCGCAAGCGCGGCGGCAGGCTCTCGGCGGGTCAGCGGCAGCTGGTCGCGTTCGCGCGGGTGTTCCTGGCCGATCCTGCCGTGATCGTGTTGGACGAGGCCACCTCGAGCCTGGACATCCCGAGCGAGCGGCTGGTGCAGCGGGCGCTGGAGACCGTGCTGCGCGGGCGCACCGCGGTGATCATCGCGCACCGGTTGTCCACGGTCGCGATCGCGGACCGGGTGCTGGTGCTGGAATCGGGCCGGATCGTCGAGGACGGCGCACCGGATGCGCTGATCGCGGGTACCGGCCGGTTCGCAGGCCTGCACGCCGCGTGGCGGGAGTCGCTGGTGTGATGCGCGAGGTATGCGGGTGCGGGCTGAATGTCGCTTACGGTAGATACGTGACAACCCAAGCCTCCGACCCCGAGAGCCGCGCCGAGAGCCCGCAGGAATCCCGGTGGCCGGCGATCCTGACCTGGCGCGCCCACGACGCGTCGCGGATGGAGTCGGTGCGGGTGACGCTCAACGGCAACCGCATCCGCGCCGCCGGGCGCATGATCGGCGGCGCGTGCGCGGAACATCCCGCGTTCAGCGCCTCATATGACCTGGTCACCGACGAGAACGGCGCGACGAAGCGGCTCTCGCTGCGTACCACGACGGCCGCCGGTGAGCGGCACGCCTCGATCGCACGCGACGAGGAGAACTACTGGCTCATCGACGCGGGCGGCAACCACGTCCGCTCGACCTTCGCAGGCGCGCTCGACGTGGACGTGGTGCTCAGCCCGTTCTTCAACACCCTGCCGATCCGTCGCTACGACCTCCAGCACGCGGTCGAGGACGTGCAGGTCCCGGTGGTCTACGTCCGCCTGCCCGACCTGCTCGTCCAGGAGGCCACGCTGATCTACAGCAGCGCGGCCGACGGCATCAGCGTGCTCTCCCCGGTCTCCAGCGCGACCGTCACGGTCGACGCCGACGGCTTCCTGCTGGACTACCCAGGCCTGGCCGAGCGCATCTGAGCGCGTCGCTCAGCCCAGTCGGGTGATGACGCCGCCGCGTTTCCCGGCCGCACGCAAGTCCTCCAGCCAGTTGGACGCACCTGGTCGGACATCGGTGATCTCCCAGCGTCGCGCCGATTCGTAGCGTTTGCGTGCGTCATGCCCGGTGGCGACCAGGTCGGCGAGGGATTGCTCCGCGCGCAGGCTGTCGCGGGCCGAGCCGAGCACTCGGAGCGTTTCCTCCAGAACTTCCAGCAGCGCGGCGGAATTCGGCTCACAGATCGCGCGCACCAGATCGGGTGCGGTGCCGGCGACCCGGGTTCCATCGCGGAACGATCCGGCCGCGAGGCCCAGCGCGAGCTCGCCGCCCGCGGCGCCGGCCGCAGCCAGCGCCTCGGCGAGCACATGCGGAAGATGGGAGATACGGGCCACGGCGCGATCGTGCTCCGCGGCCACGACCGGGACCACCACCGCGCCGCAATCCAGGGCGAGCCGCACCACGCGGCTCCATGATTCGGCGTGCGTTCCCTCGTCCACGCCGATCGCCCACACCGCATCGCGGAACAGTTCCGGATCCGTCGCGGCCCACCCGGATTCGGCGGTGCCCGCCATCGGATGGCCGCCGACGTACCGGTCGGCCAGACCGTGCGCGTGCACGGCCGCCGCGACCGGCTCCTTCACGCTCACCACGTCGGTGAGCGTGCAGCCTGGCGCGAAGGTGGCGATCGCGGAGAGTATGTGCCCCACCGCGGGCATGGGCACCGCGACCACGATCAGCGCGTCCGTTTCCGCGGCGCGCCGCAGTGTGGTGGTCAAGTCTTCGGTGACGTCGAATCCGTCGGCGCGCGCGGCCTGCGCACCCGCGGCGGAGCGGTTGTATCCCCAGCCGTCATAACCCGCGGCAGCAGCCGCGCGCAGCAACGACCCACCGATCAGGCCCGTTCCGAGGACGCATACGGGTGCGTTCTTCGCCGAAGTCACCGGAACAGATTGGCATACGACTTCAACATTTCAGCTCGAGCAGACTACCGTTGCGGCCATGGCAGCACAGCGCTCGGGCACGAACAGGGCGGCGTCGGAAGACTACGACGACGTGGAAGGGTTCGCAGTGGCGGTTGTCCGCGAGGAAGGCAAGTGGCGATGCAGCCCGCTGAGCCGGGAGGCGCTCACCGATTTGTCCACCGCGGAAAACGAACTCAAGGCTTTGCGCAGCTCCGGTGCGGTATTCGGTCTGCTCGACATCGACGACGAATTCTTCATCGTGCTACGGCCCGCGCCGAGTGGCACCCGGATGCTGGTGTCGGACGCGACGGCCGCGATCGATTACGACATCGCTGCCGACGTCCTGGAGGCGTTGAACGTCGATATCCCCGATATCGACCCGGACGAGCTCGACGACGTCGAGCCGTGGGAGGAGGGCGACCTCGGTGTGCTCGCCGATCTCGGCCTGCCCGAACCGGTGCTGAGCGTCATCCTCGCCGAGACCGACCTCTACCCGGACGAGCAACTCGGCATGATTGCCCAGCGGCTCGGCTTCGCGGGCGAATTTTCCGCGGTGCTGGACAAGCTGCCCCGCTGACGTGGGCGTTCTCCCGGACGACCCGATTCCCTCGGACGCGGACCTGATGCGCGTCGCCATCGACGCAGCGGCCGCCGCGGGGGAGCGGGACGTCCCGGTCGGCGCGGTCGTCTTCGATTCCGCCGGAAGGGAACTCGCCCGCGCGGCCAATGCCAGGGAAGCGCTCGGTGATCCAACCGCGCATGCCGAGATTCTGGCGCTGCGCCGCGCGGCCGCCGTCCACGGCGACGGGTGGCGGCTGGAGGGCGCCACCCTCGCCGTCACGCTGGAACCGTGCACCATGTGCGCGGGCGCGCTGGTGCTCGCCCGGATCGGCCGGTTGATCTTCGGGGCGTGGGAGCCGAAGACCGGCGCGGTCGGCTCGCTGTGGGACGTGGTGCGGGATCGTCGCCTCAATCATCGACCGGAGGTGCGCGGCGGCGTGCTCGAGGCCGAGTGCGCGGCGCTACTCGACGAGTTCTTCCGCGCCCAGCGCTGAGCCCGGCATCAGCGGAGGTCACCAGGCGATTTAGCGATCCGGTGACGGTCCGGTATGGTTGTCGGCGGTGGCGTGTCCGAGCGGCCTAAGGAGCACGCCTCGAAAGCGTGTGAGGGGTAACCCCCCTCCGAGGGTTCAAATCCCTCCGCCACCGCTCCACTCTTGCCCGGCTCATGCTCATGGAGAGCATGAGCCGGGCTCGTTTCGCCATGTCTTGGGGGGGTGCAACCCCCACACCCCGCCCGGCGGGCTCCGCCCCCGGACCCCCGCCTATCGTCGCGCTGAACTAACGTCCTGGTACGTCCCTTCCGGCCCCTCATGGGACTGGCGCTACCAGGCGAAGGAGGCCATGCGGTGACCGGAGCCGACCATCACTACTGGATGCGGCGGGCCATCGAGTTCGCGCGCCTGTGCCCGGTGGTGGAGGGCGCGTTCTCGGTGGGCGCGGTGATCGTCGCCGACGGCGCGGAGATCTCGGCCGGATACTCCCGCGAGACCGACCCGAAGGAGCACGCCGAGGAGGCCGCGCTGAACAAGCTCGACGCGGACGACTCCCGATTGGCGCGGGCCACGCTCTACAGCACGCTGGAGCCATGCTCGGAGCGCGGCACCAAGACCCGGCTGCCCTGCACCGACCGGATACTGCGGGCCGGCATACCGGTGGTGGTGATCGCGTGGCGGGAGCCGTCGACGTTCGTCGCGAATTGCGTCGGCGTGGAAAAACTCCAGCAGGCAGGCGTCACGGTGATCGAGCTGGCCGAGCTGGCGGACGAGGCGATGTCGATGAACCGGCATCTCGACCTGTCCTGACGGCTCACTGGTCGTAGTCCCAGTACTGCAGCCATTGCACCGAAGCAAACAGCAGCAGCGTCAGCCCGTAGAGCACGACGATGACCGCGGCACCTGCCGTGCTGACCCGGAAACCCGCACCGTCGATCGGATCGAGCCAGCGCCGGAATCGCGCCGCGACCGCCGGTGACAGGAAATAGCTCATCAGCCCGACGCTGACGATCTGGCTCAGCCACATCGCCAGCCACGGCTGCGCTCCCATCCGGTCCAGCACCGGCCCCAGGAATCGCGACAGCGTCATCACCGTCGGATACAGCACAAGCAGCACCAGCATGGCCGTCTTCCACGTCGGCGTCATCCGGGTCTTGCCGTCGACCGTCCGCACCGTGGACCCGAACGGCGTGGTTTGCGCGTCCACGGTGAAGTCCTCGGTCAGTTTCGCGCGCAACTCCGGCAAGGCGGCGGCGCGCTCTTCCGAGCGCATCCAATCCGACAGCTGGGCTCCCGTCCGGAACCGGAGCACCGAGAACCAGCGCCCGCTCTCGCCGGACGGGAAGAGGGCGGCGCCCTCGAATCCCGGAAACCCGGAACTCACCGCGACAAGCCGCGCTTCGGTTGCCGCGAATTCGGCTTCTTTACCGTGGGCGACGCGGTGCCGGAATACCCCGATTCCTGGTGGCGGCGATTCTCCTTCGACGATGATCAGGTCCGAGCTCTTGCGGCGAAATCCGAGCGACTCGCCTTCGCTCAGCGAGCGTGCTCGCTCGGTCGAGTCCAGGAAGTGGTGCAGCAATTCCTCGGATCGAAAAGTGACGCTGAAAGCCGGCTCCAGCCGGGGATCTTCGGTCACCGCAATGGCGGAATACACGAATCCGTCGGCGGCCTCGGCGAGTTCGGCGGTCCGTGCCAACCAGGATTGGAAACCCGCGTCGTCGACGGGATGGTGGAAGAAAATGACGGCGGTCGCGGCAGCGTTCATGGACGGCTTCTAGTGGAGGTCGATGCGGCGACCCCGCACATAAACCTCGGCGATCGCGGGCTCGCGGAGACCCATCAGCAGTGCGAACAACGTCTGATCCCGTGCCAACGCGGAGTCTTCGGAACGGATCCCCTGTGCCAGCGCGCTTTCCAGCGACGGAACCCGAGCCGGATCGACCACGACGAAATCGGCTTCCTTGCCGAGGTCGAAGTTCCCGAACCTGCTTTCCATATCCAGGGCCCGCGCGCCCGCCAGCGTGCCGGTGAAGAGCATTTCCGCCGGATGCATCGACACCCCGTCTTCGCCCGGTTCGGAGATGTGCACTTTGAACGCGGCCGACAGCACCTGGGGGATCAGCCATTCGTCGCCGCCACCGAAATCCGTGCCCGCGGCCACGGTGACGCCCGAAGCGATCGTCCGCTTCCACGGCATCGTGCCGGATCCGAGGAACTGCTGAGACACCGGGCAGTGCGCGATCGACGTGCCGGTCTCGGCCATCCGCCGCAGCTCCACGTCCTGGCAGTGCACACAGTGGGCCAGGATGCTGCGCCTGCCGAGCAGGCTCTTGCCGCCCTCGGCCGATCCCGGGAGGAACTTCCCGTCGTAGGTGTCCAGGTAGGTGGCCACGTCGTACGCCTGCTTGGTGCTGTCGACCTCCCCGGTTCCCGGGCGGTTGTTCTCGTTGAGATGGCTGTGGAAGTAGACGCCACGGTCGCGCACCGAATCGTACAGTTCACCAAGGTTTTTCAACGTCTCGCGGGTGACCGCGAGCGAGAAACGCGGTACGACGGCCACATGCAGCAATGCCGTGCCGACATCGCCGGTATCGGCCGCGTGCCATTTGCCGATTTCCTCGCCGGTCAGCCGGATGGCGTCGTCCTCGGTGGTGAGCAGCGGCGCCGCCGACTTCTCCCCTGTCGTTTGGATGCCGCGGCCGCTGACCATTCGCAGACCGCGCCGCTGCGTCTCGGCGAACAGTGCGTCTTGCGCATGGGGAAAGGCGGAGCCGAAGACCATCGCCGCCGTGGTGCCCGCCGCGACGCGTCGCTCGCAGAATTCCGTGGCCGCCAATTGCGCGAATTCCGGTTCGGCGAAACGAGATTCCGCGGGATAGATGCACCGTTCGAGCCACTCCAGCAGTTGACCGCCGCCGTACGCGTCGCCTGCGAAGGTCTGCGGGAAATGAATATGGGTGTCGACGAACCCCGGCAGCAGGAATCCCGGGCGATGATCGAACACTTTTTCGGCGCGGTAGCCGGCCGGAATATCAGCTCTGTTTCCGCAGTATGCGATGCGCCCGCCGTCGTCGATTACCAGCGCCCCGTCCGGCTCGGCGACCAGCGCGTCGGCAACTTCGCCGGTAACGGGACTACCGGCGATATGAAAAATGTGCCCCAAGTGGACTTGGCTCACTCCACGAGGAGAACACAAATCAATCCGCGCGGCAGCGGATCGGCGGAAATGGAGTCAGACGCCGCGGGAGAACAACGTCACCGGCGGAGGCATGCGGTAGCCGACGAGCTTGATGAATCGCGCGCTCAGCGGGCGTTGCTTCCCGTCCAGAGGACCGGCTCCGACGGTGTTCATCATCCGGTTGATCACGTTGAAACAGGTTCCCACCCAGACCGCCTCCTCGAACGCTTCCTCGGAAACGCCCGCCAGACGCACCAGCGCGGCGTCCTCGGCGGTCAGCCCGTCCGGATCACGGGCCATTTTCGTCAGGAAGCCGAGCATGACGCGCGCTTCGGGGCGCAGCGGGGAGTCGGCGCCATCGGCCAAAGCGCGGGTCACCACGTCGGCATCTACGTACGCGCCCGCGATGGCCTCGTGGGAGGTCGCGCAGAACGGGCACTCGTTGGCCTGGGAGGTCTGCGTCGCGAAGATCTCGCGTTCGGCGACGGTCCAGTAAGACGGTCCGCGCATCGCGTCCTGAATCAGATCCGACAGCGGCGAACCGAAGAACCGATGCCGGTAGAACAGCACCTTCAGTACCGCGGGTACCTCGACGCCGCTGAACCGCCGCATCGTCCACAGCACGAACTTGGTCGGCCGGTCGTGTCCGGATTTCACTGCTTCGAGCCACATTTCAGCGTTCCTCCCAGGCCAGGCGCGCCGCCCGGTAGCGGCGATCGGCCGCCCCGTATGCGGCGACCGCGGCCGCCTCGAAGATCTCGTCGTCGCTGTGCCCGGCCGCCTTCAGTGCCGCGATGGTCTGCTCGGTGACCCGGTAGGACCGGTTCGCCACCAGATCGGCGAACGCGGCCAGCTCCGGTGTCGCCTCCTCGCCCGATTCCGCCCCGCCCGCGGCTTTGGCCCGCAGGGCTCGCCGGATTCCGCTCGACAGCCGCCCCGGCGCGGACTCGAGATGTTCGCCGAACCGCTGCCACTTCGCACCCATCGAGCCTCGCATGGACCCATTCTGGCCGACCGATGCCGTGCCCGCTCTATCTGCGGCTACTTTTATGCGGCAACACAACTCGCTACCGGTGCTCGTCCTTGCGCAGGACGACGGTGCGGCGGTCGAAGTCGAGGCCGACCAGCGGCGGCGCGCCTTGCTCCTGCTCGTCACGCAGCATGGACACCGATTCGCGATGGTCGAGCTCCAGGCGCTTGGTGCCGTAGAACATCGCGGTGAACTCATCGGTGAACGTGCCGGAGATGGGGGTGCGGCGGCGCTTGCGTCGTTTGTTCACGGTCAATTCGTAGACCGCGACGAGCACGAGGAGGATCACCCAGCCGGGAATCGACCACTGCAACACCGATGCCATGCATACCGAAGCTACCAGTGGTCCTGCGAGGTTGCCGGCCTGGTGAACCGCTCGAGAAATGTCCTTCTGGGGGCGGATATTCAGTGCGATCGCGGGTATACGCCCGATACGGAAGTGCGGAAGGATGTGACGCGAATGCAGCGTCGAACAGTCCACGCGGGAATGATGCGCGAGAGAACCATGAGAATCGGAAGTGTCATCGTATTGATCTGGTTGCTGATCGGCGTGATCGCCGCAGCACAACGCAACTATTTCGACAGTGGGCCGGTGAACTGCGCCGGCTTCGGCACGATCGCCGTCACGGTCATCGCGGGACCGCTCAACTACATGGGCGTGAACCCGAAGGTCGCGGATTGCAATGTGCCGCAACCGAGCCCGTAGTCGGCCGGGTGACGGTGACCGACGATGGCCGGGCGGGTACCCCGCCCGGCCGTCAACAGTCAGGTCTCTCAAACGTCGTGCGCGTCCCGAGCCGGACGATGCCGGGGCCATCGCATCTCGACCGACGCCACGTGCGGAGTGAACTGAATCTTTGCTGAGAATGGTGAATAGCTTGTCGGCCAGCGGTTTGGAAAGGTAGCTGTCGGAAATTCCGGGTATCCCGCTCTCGGGGAGCACGGAAGGAACCGATGAGATGCGCGACCAGGAACCTCGCACGCCGGACCGGCGCGGAACAGGCTCCCGAGTTCTCGGGTTCCTGCTGCTGATGTGGCTGGCCATCGGGCTGCTCGCGGCCGCTCAGCGGCACGATTTCGACAGCGGGCCGCCGATCGACTGTGCTGGATGGGGCACGATCGCGGTGACGGCGGTGGCCGGACCGCTCAACTACGTGGGCGTGAATCCGAAGGTCGGCGCCTGCGAACTTCCGGAACCCAGCGGGTAATCGCGCACGGCTTGCCCGGACGAATCGGCTACGTGTGGCCCGGACTCGGGCCGGGAAACGAACTCGGCCCCGCCCCCGAGGTCCGGGGTGCGGGGCCGAGTGAACACTTGCCGGATCAGCGGACGCCGACCGGCACCTTCGCCGTCTCGGCCGAACGCTGCTGCAGCTCACGCAGCTTCGAGCCTTCGACGTCGATGTCGGGCAGGATCCGGTCGAGCCACTTCGGCATCCACCACGACCACTTGCCCATCAGCACCAGCAGCGACGGGATCAGCACCATGCGGACGATGAACGCGTCCAGCAGCACACCCGCCGCCAGCGCGAAGCCGAACGACTTCGCCGTCACGTCGCTCTCCAGCAGGAACGAACCGAACACCGAGATCATGATGATCGCCGCCGAAGTCACCACGCGCGCGCCGTGGTGGTAGCCGGAGACCACCGCGTCCTTGGCCGACTTGCCGTGCACGAACTCCTCGCGCATCCGGGTCACCAGGAAGACCTGGTAGTCCATCGCGAGGCCGAACACCAGGCCGATCAGCATGATCGGCAGGAAGCTGACCAGCGGATGCGGGTCCTCGATCAGACCGAGCTTGCCTTCCTGGAAGATCAGCACGGTCGCGCCGAAGGTCGCGCCCATCGACAGCAGGAACCCGAGCGCCGCGGTGAGCGGAACCAGGATCGACCGGAACACCAGGATCAGCAGGACGAACGCCGCGCCGGCCACGATGGCCAGGTAGGGCACGATCTTGCTGAGCAGCACGTGGTCCACGTCGGCGTAGATCGCCGTGGTGCCGGTGATGCCGTATTCGATGCCGTACTCGGCCTTCAGCTGGCCCTCGGCGTTCCTGGCGTCGCGCACCAGGTCCTTGGTGGCTTGGTTGTTGGGTCCGGACTTCGGCACGCCGTCCAGCAGCACGCCCTGCTGGTCCTCGCTCCACTGCGGCTCGGTGACATAGTCCATGTCGGGGTAGGACGCGAGCTTGTCGCGCAGCGCCTTGACCGCGGCCTCCCGGTTCTCGGCGGGCACGCCGCTCAAGTCCGCGGCCACGTTCAGCACGCCGTTGCTGCCCTCGCCGAAGCCTTCGGTGCGCAGCTCGTAGGCCTTACGGATGGTGGAGGTCTTCGGCATGCTGTCGTCGCCGGGCAGGCCGAGGTTCAGTCCGGCCGCGGGGGCGGCGAGCGCACCGAGCACCGCGACGCTGAGGATCAGCGCGGCCCAGGGCGCCCGGCCGATCAGCCTGCCGAAGCGCATGCCGTTGGTGACCGAGGTGTCGTCCTCGGGGTCGTGCTGGGCCACCACGGGCAGCTTCGGCTTGAACAGGAAGCGGCCGAACGCGCCGAGCAGCGCCGGCATCAGCGTGATCGCGGTGAGCACCGCGAATCCGGCGGCGATCGCGCCACCCAGGCCCATGAAGGTCATGAACTCGACACCGACGATGCCGAGGCCGGCCAGCGCGATGATGACCGTCAGACCGGCGAACACCACCGCGGAGCCGGCCGTGCCGAGCGCGGTGCCCGCGGCCTCCTCCGGCGAATCCTGCACCGCCAGTTCGTGCTTGTACCTGGACACGATGAACAGCGCGTAGTCGATGGACAGCGCGATGCCGATCATCGAGGCGAGGAACGTGGTGAAGCTGGGAACCTCGATCACCGAGGTGCCGAGCATGATCACCGAGGTGGCGGCGCCGAGGCCGATGATCGCGGTGACGATCGGCACGAACGCGGCGACAATGGCGCCGAACGCCACGATCATCACGACCAGCGCGACGCCCATGCCGATCAACTCGGACTTGCCGCTGGGGGCCTCCTGCTTCTGCGCGATCGAGCCGCTCATCTCGACCGTGAGCCCGGCATTGCGGGCGTCGGCGGCCACGTCGTACGCGGCGGCGCGATTCTCGTCGGTGACGTCGGTGAACTTCTTGATCGTGAACGGGACGTTGATCACCGCCACGGTCTCCGGCGCGGTCTTGCTGAGCACGTTCAGCGGTGCGCCGCTGCACTGCGCCGGGTCGGGGGTTGCCAGGCAGCCCATCTTGTCGGCCGCCTCGACCGGGTTGGTGATCGGCTTGCCGTGCTCGATGAGGTCGAACTGGCCGAGCTTGGCGATGAACGCTTCCAGCGCCGCGCGGTTGGCCGGGTCCGTCAGCTTCTGCCCCTCGGGCGCGGCGACGACGTAGATGCCGGTGACCGCGTCGAACTTGAACGCGTCGGAAGCGCCGGGGAAGTGCTTGTCGAGGATGTCATTGGCACGGGCGGATGGCAGGTCCGGCATGCTGAAGTCGTTGGTCATCGGCTTGCTGAGCTGTGCGCCCAGGCCACCGAGGAGCACGAACAAGACGAGCCAGACGGGAAGGACTATCCATTTCCGGCGGAAAGCGAACTTTCCCCATCTATACAGGTAAACGGACACGAGTGGTTACTCCTAGCGATGACTGGGACCGTGCTGGTTCTGCCTGTAGACAGCACTCGCGGGGCGCCCTGCATGTCCCCGCCTCCACTGACGCTTTCTGCCTACCGTGCGGTAGGTAGACTACCTAGGAAGTAAGTGGAGGTTCAACCTCTATTTTGCGGGTGGCGTTCGCCCGGCGCGCGAGTGATGAGAGGATTCTCCAATGGTTGTCCGTGACACACCCGGCGCTGTTTCCCCAGGTGGAGGCACTAAAGCTGCGATTCGCGACGCCGCGGTGAAGCTGTTCGCGGCCAAAGGATTCGAGCAGACGAGCCTGCGCGAGGTCGCCGATGCGGTAGGAATCACAAAGGCGTCGCTCTACTATCACTACGCCTCGAAGCTCGATCTGCTCTTGGCGATCATCGATCCGATCGTCGATCACATGCGGTCGGTGACCGACGAGCTCGACCACGTGCAGCACGACGCGGCCGGCATCCGCCAGGTTCTGCGGACCTATCTGCGGGGTCTCATCCATCACCGTGACGCCGGTGCGCTGGTCGTACGAGACACGGTGGCGATCATCAACGCCATGGCCGACCGCTACCCGGACTTGATGGACGCCAGTCAGGTCCTGCGCACCTGGCTGGCCGGGCCGGAGGCCACCGTGGAGGCGCAGCTGCGCGCGTGCGCGGCGCTCGAGGTGATCGGCGTCGCGCTGATCTCCAAGGAACTGGTGCCGGGCGCGGACGACTCCCTGGTCGAGTCGTCACTGCTGGACGCGGCAACCTCTGTGCTCGGCGCGGGTGACGCCGCGTAGATTCGAGCTACCCACCTCCGGACGCCAGGAGTCACCGCTGTGCACATCACCGCGAAGATCGATTACGCGGTGCGGACGCTGCTCGAGATCGCCAGTGCGCCGCCGCTGAATCACGCTGTGGCCGGGGGCGGTGCACCTGTGGTGCAAGCCGCTCCGGTGGTCAAAGCCGAGGCCATCGCCACCGCCCAGCGGATCCCGCCCAAGGTGCTCGAGTCGGTGCTCGGCGAGCTGCGCCGCGCGGATCTGGTGATCAGCAGGCGCGGTCCGGACGGCGGCTACTGGCTGGCCAGGCCCGCGTCCGAGATCTCCATCGCCGACGTGATCCGCGCGATCGAGGGCCCGCTCGCATCGGTGCGCGGGGCGCGGCCGGAGGACGTGCGCTACTCCGGCTCGGCCGAGGCGTTGCAACGGGTGTGGATCGCGCTGCGGGTCAACATCCGTGCGGTTCTGGAGAACGTGACCATCGACGACATCGCGCGCGACCGGCTGCCCGGATTCGTCGAGACGCTCACCGAGGACCCGGGCGCCTGGGCGCGGAGATAACGCTGGACGGAAGGGCATTCATGCTGGTCAGGAAACCCCGCGACGCATCGCGCCGATTGCCGGTAGCCTGCGATTCATCATGCTGATCAGACTGCTCCGCACGTATCTGCAACCCTACCGCTCCCAGCTGGCGGGGGTCGTTGGACTGCAGCTGATTTCCGTCATCGCGATGCTGTACCTGCCGAGCCTGAACGCGGATCTGATCGACAACGGCGTGACCAAAGGTGATCTCGGCTACATCTGGACCACCGGTGTGTGGATGCTCGCCGTGACCGGCGTGCAGATCGTCGCCTCGGCCGCCTCGGTCTATCTCGGCGCGCAGGCGGCGATGGGCGCGGGCCGGGATCTGCGCGGCGCGGTGCTGCACCGCGTCGGCACGTTCTCCGCCCGCGAAGTGGGGCTGTTCGGCGCGCCCTCGCTGATCACCCGCAATACCAACGATATTCAGCAGGTTCAGCTGCTCGTCGTGATGTCGGCGACCATCCTGGTGATGGCGCCGATCATGTGCGTCGGCGGCATCGTCATGGCGTTGCGCGAGGATCTCGGCCTGTCCTGGCTGCTGTTGATCGCGGTGCCCGCATTGGGTCTGTCCATGGCCGTGCTGATCTCCAAGATGGTGCCCGGCTTCCGCGACATGCAGGCCAGGATCGACGAGGTGAATCGGGTGCTGCGCGAGCAGATCACCGGTATCCGCGTGGTGCGGGCCTTCGTGCGGGAGCGGCAGGAGACCTGGCGATTCGGCTTGGCCAACACCGAACTGACCGACACCGCGCTGCGCGTCGGCCGGTTGATGGCGCTGATGTTCCCGACCGTGATGCTGATCAGCAATGTCACCGCCGTCGCGGTGATCTGGTTCGGCGGACGCGAGATCGACGCCGGGCATATGCAGATCGGCTCGCTCACCGCGCTGCTGTCCTACATCATGCAGATCCTGATGGCGGTGATGATGGCCTCGTTCCTGGCCATGATGGCGCCCCGCGCCGCGGTTTCCGCCGACCGGATCGGCGAGGTGCTGGACACCGAATCCTCGGTCCATCCGCCGCGACTGCCGCAGCCGTTCACCGACGACCCGGCCGTTGTGGACTTCCAGTTCGCCGAATTCGCCTTCCCGGGCGCGGAGAAGCCGGTGCTGAAAGCCATTCGGTTCCAGATGCGGCCGGGCACCACCACCGCGATCGTGGGTTCCACCGGTTCGGGCAAGACCACATTGGTCAACCTCGTTCCCCGGCTGATGGACGTCACCGACGGCGCGGTCTACGTGGGCGGCACCGACGTCCGTCACATCGATCTCGAGCTCTTGCGCTCGCAGATCGGGCTCGTGCCGCAGAAGGCGTACCTGTTCTCCGGAACGATCGCGAGCAATCTGCGCTATGGCAATCCGGACGCCACCGACGAGGAGCTGTGGCGCGCCCTGGAAATCGCGCAGGCCGCCGATTTCGTACGGGAGATGCCGCACGGGCTGCAGACGCCGGTCGCGCAAGGCGGGACGACAGTCTCCGGTGGCCAGCGTCAACGGCTCGCCATCGCGCGGGCGCTGGTGAAGAAGCCGAGGGTGTACCTGTTCGACGACTCGTTCTCCGCACTCGACGTCGCCACCGACGCCAGGCTCCGGGAGGCGCTGAAACCCGAGACCGCCGACGCCTCGGTGCTCATCGTGGCCCAGCGCATCGCCACCATCCGGGACGCCGATCAGATCGTGGTGCTCGAGGACGGCGCGATGGCGGGCATCGGCACGCATGAGCAGCTGATCCGGGACTGCTCGGAGTACCGGGAGATCGTCGAATCGCAGCTGAGTGCCGAGGAGGCGCGATGAGACCGGGAATGCCCAGTCCGGGTGCGCCGGACGCCAAAGCGAAATCCTTCGGACCCTCCCTGAAACGCCTGCTGCGCAGGCTCGCTCCGGAACGGGTCTACGTCGGGCTGATCGTGCTGCTCGTCATCGCCTCGGTGGTTTTGAACACCCTCGGGCCCTACATCCTCGGCAAGGCCACCAACCTGGTCTTCGACGGCGTGGTCGGTAAGCAACTCACGCCGGGCGTCACCAAAGATCAGGCGATAGAAGCCTTGCGGGCCAAGGGCGACGACACGTTCGCCGACATGCTCAGCGCCATGGACGTGGTGCCCGGCGTCGGTGTGGACTTCGACGCGGTGGCCCGGGTCCTCGGGCTGGTGCTGGTGCTCTACCTCGGCGCCGCCGTCTTCGGCTGGCTGCAGGGATACCTGCTCAATATCGTGATCAACCGCACGGTGAAGCGGCTGCGCAGCGACGTCGAGGACAAGATCCACCGACTTCCGTTGCGCTACTTCGACTCCGCGCCGCGCGGCGACGTGCTCAGCCGGGTGACCAACGACGTGGACAATGTGTCGCAGAGTTTGCAGCAGACCATGAGCCAGCTGTTGATCTCGGTGTTCTCGGTGCTCGGCATCCTGGTCATGATGTTCTGGATCTCCTGGACGCTCGCGGTGATCGCGCTGCTCACCGTGCCCGCCGCCATCGTGGTCACCGCGCAGATCGCGAAACGCTCCAAGCCGCATTTCGTCAACCAGTGGAAATACACCGGTCTGGTGAACGCCCAGGTCGAGGAGGCCTACACCGGGCACGAGGTGGTCACCGCGTTCGGGCGCAACCGAGAGGTCGGCAAGGAGTTCGACCAGCGCAACGAGGAGCTCTACCAGGCCAGCTTCAAGGCGCAGTTCATCTCCGGGCTGATCATGCCCGCCATCATGTTCCTCGGGAACGTGAACTTCGTGCTGGTCGCGCTGGTCGGCGGCCTCAAGGTGGCGACGGGAACCCTCTCACTCGGCGAAGTGCAGGCGTTCATCCAATACTCCCGGCAGTTCAGCCAGCCGCTGACCCAGCTCGGCGCGATGGCCAACCTGTTGCAATCCGGGGTCGCCTCGGCCGAGCGGATCTTCGAGATCCTCGACGCCGAGGAGCAGACCCCGGATCCGGTGATGGACGATGCCCGTCCGGTCGATCGCGGCCGGGTGGAATTCGAGGCCGTATCCTTCCGCTACGAACCGGACAAGCCGGTGATCGAACGGCTCTCGCTGGTGGCCGAGCCAGGCCATGTGGTCGCGATCGTCGGCCCGACCGGCGCGGGCAAGACCACGCTGGTGAACCTGCTCATGCGGTTCTACGAACTGGACGCCGGCGCCATCACCGTCGACGGGGTCGACATCACCCAGATCACCCGCGACCACCTGCGCTCGCGCATCGGCATGGTGTTGCAGGACACCTGGCTGTTCCGCGGCACCATCCGGGAGAACATCGCCTACGGCAACCCGAACGCCGGCGAGCAGGACATCCTCGCCGCGGCGCGCGCCGCTTACGTGGACCGCTTCGTGCACGCACTGCCCGACGGCTACGACACGATCATCGACGAAGAGGGATCCGGTGTCAGCGCGGGCGAGAAACAGCTGATCACCATCGCACGCGCGTTCCTGGCCAAACCGTCCATCCTCATCCTGGACGAGGCCACCAGTTCGGTGGACACCCGCACCGAGCTGCTGGTGCAGCACGCGACCGCCGCACTGCGCCGGGACCGCACCAGCTTCGTCATCGCCCACCGCCTGTCCACCATCCGCGACGCCGACCTGATCGTCGTCATGGAATCGGGCCGGATCGTGGAACACGGCACACACGAACGTCTCCTCGAGGAGCGCGGGGCGTACTACCGGCTCTACAACGCCCAGTTCGCCGCGGCTGTGTGAACGCGCCCTGTCAGTGGCCTGGTGTGGGCCGGGTCTGGGGAACTGCGAGGATAGCGGGGTGTCCGGTCCCGAATCGTTCTCCTTCACCGTTGGTACGCGTCTGGACGGGCGGCACGGCCGGTCCGGCGTGATCGGTACGCCGCACGGCTCGATCGCCACGCCCGCGTTCATCCCGGTGGGTACCAAGGCGACGGTCAAGGCGGTGCTGCCGGAGACCATGCGCGACCTCGGCGCCCAGGCGTTGCTGGCCAACGCCTACCACCTCTACCTGCAGCCGGGCGCCGACATCGTGGACGAAGCGGGTGGGCTCGGCGCGTTCATGAATTGGCCGGGGCCGACCTTCACCGACAGCGGCGGTTTCCAGGTGATGTCGCTGGGCGTCGGTTTCAAGAAGGTGCTCGCGATGGAGGCCGTCGACGTCCGCAGCGACGACGTGATCGCCCCCGGCAAGGAACGGCTGGCCACCGTGGACGACGACGGTGTCACCTTCCGCTCGCACCTGGACGGCTCCGTGCACCGGTTCACCCCCGAGGTGTCCATGGGCATTCAGCACCAGCTGGGCGCCGACATCATGTTCGCCTTCGACGAGCTCACCACGCTGCTCAACACCCGTGCCTACCAGGAGCAGTCGGTGCAGCGCACGCACGAGTGGGCGCAGCGCTGCATCGACGAACACGAGCGGCTGACCGCAGCCCGCGCGCACCGCCCGTATCAGGCGCTGTTCGCCGTCATCCAGGGCGCGCAATACGAGGACTTGCGCCGCAAGGCCTGTCGCGGCCTCGAATCGATTCGGGGCAGCGCGGGAACGGGTTTCGACGGCTACGGCATCGGCGGCGCGCTGGAGAAGCACAACCTGGGCGCGATCGTCGGCTGGTGCTGTGACGAGCTGCCCGAGGACAAGCCGCGACACATGCTCGGCATCAGCGAGCCGGAAGACGTCTTCACCGCCATCGAGAACGGCGCGGATACTTTCGACTGCGTGAACCCGTCCCGGGTCGCTCGCAACGCGGCGATCTACGTCGACACCGGCCGGTTCAACATCAACACCAGCCGCTTCCGGCGCGACTTCACTCCGATCGACGAGGCCTGCGACTGCTACACCTGCGCCAACTACACCCGCGCATACATCCACCACCTGTTCAAGGCCAAGGAGATGCTCGCGGCCACGCTGTGCACGATCCACAACGAGCGGTTCACAGTGCGCATGGTCGACCGCATCCGGCAGAGCATCGAGGGCGGCTACTTCGACGAGCACAAAGCGGAAGTATTGGGCCGCTGGCGGCGGAATGGTGGTTGATCTGCACCGGCTGCGAACATCGATCGACCGGCGCTGTCCGCATGCCCCACTCCGGCTTTTCTAACGAAGCAAGACCTGACCAGCGGCTCGGCCGTAGCCGGGCGAGCAAACCGCCAGGTGCCGCACTTGACCTTCTACGCAACAACGCCGGCCCAACTCCGCGTTTCGAGCGAAGCGAGATCGAGCACTCACCGTTCGCGGCCCGGCTTGTGTCCGACTGGCCGACGCGCAAGCGACGAAGTCGCAAGCGGCGGTCGCTCGGACACAAGCCATAAGGGGGCCGCGAACACGCAGCGCCGCAGGCACTGCAAAACAAACAGAACTCAGGCTTGCAGCGGCGCGATTTGCATTGGGGCGTAAGTAGGTTCGCGCTTCTTCAGGAACGCGATCACGCGATAGGTGATCGGAAGCACCAGTATTTCGACAATGGTCTTCCAGAGGAAGCCGACGATCACGTAGTTCACGAACTGCTGCCAGGTGTCGATGCCGATGGCGGCCGCGGCGATCGAGCAGAAGATCAGCGTGTCCGCGAACTCGCCGACGATGGTCGATCCGATCAGCCTGGCCCACAGATACTTCTCCTTGGTCCGCTCCTTGATCAGCACCAGTGTCGCGGAATTCAGTAACTGTCCGACGAAGTATCCGGCCAAGCCTGCGATGACGAGCCGGGGCGTCGTCCCGAGAACCGTCCGGAACGCCTCCTGGTTCTCGTAGAAGCCGGCGGCGGGCAGCCGGATCGCGATGGCGAAGCAGGCGACCGTCAGCAGCAGGGCGGCGAAGCCGTAGTAGACCGCGCGCCGCGTGGCACGGAAGCCGTACACCTCGCTCAGCACGTCGCCGAGGATGTAGGCCAGCGGGAACAGGAAGAAGGCTCCGTCGGTGGCGATGGGCAGGATTTGCAGCGGACCCAGCGACACCGAGTGATCGCCGAGGAACTCCACCCCCTTGGTGGCACAGATGTTGGAAATGATCAGCGTCGCGGTGAACAGGGCCACGATCGGTGCGTAGTACCCCCGCGCCACCTGGGCAAATGCCGCATGGTTCGACGCGGGGCGCCCAGGCCCGTGTTCTTCAGTGGTATTCGACTCACTCACCCGCATCATCAAACCAGGTTGTGGAATACGCTGTAGCAATGACGAATCCCGGGGACTCCGACGAGTGGTGGAAGCAGTACGGCGGCCAAGGCGTGTCGCCGGAGTCCGCTGGGCAGAGTTCGCTGCCGCAGTACCCGAGCGCCGAGCAGCCGTCGGGTTATCCGTCGGCGCCGCAGTACCCGGTGCAGCCGCCGTCGCAGCCGATGACGCCGCCGCCACAAGCGCAGTACCCGTCTTACCAGCAGCCCGCGCAGCCGTATCCGCAGCCGAATTACGGCTACCAGAGCCCTTACCAGCCCTACGGCGCTCCGGTGCAGGGCACCAACGGCGTCGCGATCGGCGCGCTGATCTCGTCGCTGGTCGGGTTCGTCACCTGCGGGCTCGGCTCGATCATCGGCGTCATCCTCGGCGTGGTCGCGCTGAATCAGATCAAGCAGTCCGGCCAAGAGGGGCGCGGGATGGCGCTAGCGGGCATCTGGATCGGTGTCGGCGCGTTCGTGCTGGGCTTGCTGTATTTCATCGTCGTGATCGTCGTCGGGTTCTCCAGCGCGTAGTCGCCGGGCTGGGAAAAGCAGCAGGGGCGCACCCGAACGGGTGCGCCCCTGCGCATTTCGGACGACTTACGAGGCCTTGACGACCTGGGTGCCGCCGGCGAACTTGTCGTGCCAGCCCTGCTTGTTCGGGTCCTGGGAGATGGTGATCATGATGTAGATCACCAGACCCAGCGACACGAGGCCGCCGACGCACGGAATGATGTTCGCCGCGATGAACAGGTTGCGCTTCAGCGAGGTGACCGGGTCCACATTGCCCGCGCCGCCGGGTGCGACCACCTTCAGGCCGAGGATCTTCTTGCCGAGCGTGGCGCCCTGCGAGGTCTCCAGGCCGACGAAGTAGCCGAGCTGCACCAGGGTCCAGACCAGGCTGAGCCCGATGGTCAGGCCGAAGGAGTCGCTGACCAGGGCGTACAGGATGAAGTAGGGGATCAGCAGGATGATCGCGTCGATAACGCGGGCACCGATGCGGGTGCCGAGGTCACCCGGCTGACCGCCGTAGTTGTTGAAACCAGGCTGCTGCGGGTACTGGCCGTAGGGCTCCTGCCCGTACTGCGGCTGCTGCTGCTGGCCGTACTGGGGCTGCTGGCCGTACTGCGGCTGCTGCTGCTGGCCGTACTGGGGCTGCTGGCCGTACTGCGGCGGCTGTTGCTGCTGGCCGTACTGCGGCTGCTGTCCATACTGGGGCTGACCGTACTGGTCGCCACCCTGCGGGTACGGCTGCCCATACGGCTGCCCGCCCTGCGGATACTGGTTGGGGTCGTACCCACCGCTTGTCATAGTTATTTGTCCTCGTCGATTGATCAGTAGTTGGACCAGTGCGTACGTTACGGACATCCGCTGTGTTGCAACAACCCATTCACGTCGAGTGTCCACGGTTCGCGGGGTAGTAATAGCGGGTCGAAATGCGAAAGTAGCTCGGAGGACGAGGTCGCGGTGTAGCCGAGCGAAGCGGCGAGTGCCGCGACGACTTCCTCGGGCGTGTTGCCGAGTTCCTGTCGGTCGGTAAGCGTCACGGCGCCATCCCGTTTCGCCAGCCGCCGTCCCTCCGGGTTGAGCACCAGCGGCACGTGGGCGTACCGCGGCACCGGAAGGCCGAGCAGCGTCGCGAGGTATGCCTGTCGCGGTGTCGACGGCAGCAGATCGTCGCCGCGCACCACCTGGTCGACGCCCAGTGCCGCGTCGTCCACCACAACCGCGAGGTTGTAGGCCGGGACGCCGTCGCCGCGGCGCAGCACCACGTCGTCGACCGGGCCGCGGTAGCGGCCGTGCAGGTCGTCGTTCACCTCGAATTCGGTGGCCGTCGCGCGCAGGCGCAGCGCGGCAGGGCGGCCCTCGGCGCGCAGGCGGGTGCGCTCGGACGCGCTCAACCCGCGGCAGGTGCCGGGATAGGCGCCCATCGGCCCGTGCGGCGCTGTCGCCGCCTTCTGAATTTCCCTTCGGGTGCAATAACATTCGTAGGTGAGTCCGCCTGCGGTGAGGCGGTCGATGGCCGCCTCGTAGAGCGGCAGCCGTTCGGACTGGCGTACCACGGGGCCGTCCCAGTCCACGCCGATCGCGGCGAGGTCTTCCAGTTGCCGCCGCTCGGCGCCGGGACGCACCCGATCCAGATCATCGATCCGGACCACGAAGCGGCGGCCGGTGGAGCGGGCGAACGCCCAGGCGAGCAGTGCCGTGCGGAGATTTCCCAGGTGCAGGTCACCGGATGGGCTCGGCGCGTACCGGCCCGCGCCCGGGTCAGCCACGGGCTCGGCTGGTAAACGAGGAGGTGCGCACTCCTGCCATGGTAGGAGCGAGGCGATCAGCCACGCAGCCGCGGCCTCAGGTCGGCCTCCGACAGTTCTTCGCCGGCCTCCAGCGCCGCGAGCAGAGATTCCGCGTGGGCGATCAGTCCGGCGCGGTCGATACCGTAGGGAACGCTATCTTTTTCCGGGGTATAGGCGGTCAAACGGGACACCGCGCGGGCGAGGAGTGTACGCGCGCCTTTGGGATTTCCACGTTGTATGTGGGTCAGACCGACAGCGAACTGCGCCAGCGCCTGCCACAGCATCCGCTCGGCGAACGGTCCGCTCTTCCATGCGGCCTCTAAAACCTCATGTGCATTGAATGCTAGTCCGTCGTCCAGCAGTTGCTGGGCGAAGGTCAAGGTTTGCTGGGGTGGCAGATCTAGATCATCCGGAATTCGGGCGACTCCGGCGCTGCCCGGCGGCAGTGGGCGCCCGAGGCGGTCGCGCGGACGAGCGTTACGGGCGCGACCTGCGACGTCGCGATCGCGTTCGACCATAGGCTCCATGATGCACGGCCGCGGCGGCGCCGTCGACGCCGGCCGCGGCGGTCGCCGAATTGTCGGCCGATAACAGAGCAATCACATCCGTCAAAAAGATTGTGGTACGCCAGTGCGAAGAATGAATGCCAGCGCCTGGCAATGTTCCCGCAACTTCCTTCCTTCGCAAACGTGTGTGGCTGCGCTGATTGAATAGGCAAGAGACGGGCAAACTTTCGATGGACCTGCTAGTGTTGGCCCGCGGGGAGAGGCCCCGCGCGAGGTTAATTTCCTCTCGAACTCCATGTGCTATATCGACGCACCGGGAAAGTGCGCTCTACCAAGGGTGCACTGCGGGATTCGGCTTTCAGCCGAGTGCCGAGGCTAGCTGGAACAATGTCAGGAGAAATCTATCTCGCTCTCGACGCAGCAAAGGAGCTAGTACCGTGGAAGTTGATTGGGCGGGCGCTGTGTGGCGCAAGAGCACATACAGCGGCCCGGATGGGAACTGCGTAGAAGTCGCTTTCCTCGGGGACGGCAATGTCGCGGTTCGTGACACCAAGGACAACGGATGTGGTCCGGTCCTGGCCTTCGTGCCGGGCGAGTGGGATGCGTTCCTAGTGGGCCTCTCGGCGGGGGAGTTCCGGCGCGGATAAACCGCACTGGAGCAGCCTGAGCCAGGCAAAGCGGGCCCCGGGTCGCATGGACTCGGGGCCTTCGCGGTTTTCCGTGGACGACTTTCGCCGTCCGGTCATCAATGGGCGGATCCGTTTCCGCTGCCATTCGACCGCTCTTGGACCTTGCGCAGCACGGCGAGCTGCTTGCGTTCCTCTTCGTGTTCGGTCGCGAAGTGCCGCTGGCTCTCTTGGCGCGGGTCCGCGCGCAGGAAGCTGCCGGTACCCGGCTTGCCGGCGGCGCCGAGCTTGCTCATCTTCTTCGGGACCGGGGCGCCCTGGTACTCCAGCGGAATCGGGTGACCGTGCTCGTCCACCGGGCCGAGCGGCTGATGGATCTCGATGTACTCGCCGTGCGGCAATCGCTTGATCACACCGGTCTCCACGCCGTGCTCCAGCACCGCGCGGTCGCTGCGCTGCAAGCCGAGGCAGATGCGGTAGGCGAGCAAGTAGGCCAACGGCGGCCCGAGCAGAAGCCCGATCCGCCCCACCCAAGTCGTCGCGTTCAGCGAGATGTCGAACTTGTAGGCGATGATGTCGTTCACGCAGGACAGCGTCAGTACCACGTAGAACGCGATCGCCATCGCGCCGATCGCGGTGCGGACCGGCACGTCACGGGGGCGCTGCAGCAGGTTGTGGTGCGGGGCCCGGTCGCCGGTCAGCCGTTTCTCGATCCACGGGTAGGCGATGAGCAGGACGAATACCAAGGTCATGATCACCGCGACCCAGAACACCGCGGGCACGGTGTAGTTACCGATGTATATCTCCCATGGCGGCATCAACCGGGCCATGCCGTCGGTCCACATCATGTAGAAGTCCGGCTGCGAGCCCGCCGACACCTGCGAGGGGTTGTAGGGCCCGAGGTTCCAGATCGGGTTGATCTGGAAGAGGCCACCCAGGATGCCGACGATGCCGAGGGTGAAGGCGAAGAACGCGCCCTGGTCCGCGGCGAACACGGGCACGATGCGGGCGCCGACCACGTTGTTCTCGGTGCGGCCCGGGCCGGGGAACTGGGTGTGCTTCTGGTACCACACCAACGCGATGTGGGCGGCGATCAGCGCCAGGATGATTCCGGGGAACAGCAGCACGTGCGCGATGTACAGGCGCGGGATGATGATGTCGCCCGGGAAGTCGCCGCCGAACATCAGCCAGTGCATCCACGTACCGATGATCGGAATCGAGATCGTGATGCCGGAGAACGCCGCCCGCAGGCCGGTGCCCGACAGCAGGTCGTCGGGCAGCGAGTAGCCGAAGAAGCCTTCGAACATCGCCAGGATCAGCAGCAGCGAGCCCATCACCCAGTTTGCTTCCCTGGGTTTGCGGAACGCGCCGGTGAAGAAGATCCGGAACAGATGCACGATGATCGACGCCGCGAACAGCAGCGCCGCCCAGTGGTGCACCTGGCGGACGAACAGACCGCCGCGCACCTCGAAGGAGATGTTCAGCGCCGTCTCGTACGCCCGCGACATCGTCACGCCGCGGAGTGGCTGGTACGAACCGTCGTAGACCACCTCCGCCATGGAGGGGTCGAAAAACAACGTCAGATACACACCGGACAGCAGCAGGATGATGAAGCTGTAGAGCGCGATCTCACCGAGCAGGAACGACCAATGTGTCGGGAAGACCTTGTTGATGGAGCGCTTCATGAACGCGGCGCCCTTGTACCGCTCGTCCGCCTCATGGGCTTGCGTAGCGATTGTGCGAGCTAGATCTGTAGCCATGGCCGACACCCCGCCCTGGGTGAGAGTGGTATCTGTTCCTACTACAGACGGTAGCAGAGCTTTGCGGCGGAATCGATAAGGTTTTCCGGCCGGTTGTGGAACAAGATCGTCCACTCCTACTCCGGGTTTGCCGGTGTGGTCACAACCGAGTCGATATCGTTTTACTTGTGAGCGCGATGGCACCGCAGGACGCGACGATGTACTGGTTGTCCAGACGCACGCGCAACGATCTGTTTCTGCTGTATTGCTTCGCGGATTCTGGACAATCGACCGAAAAACTGCGCGCCGCTGTCGCCGAACGCAGCGAACGGCTCGCAGACCTGCGGGTGCGCCTGCGCGAACTGCCCGCGGACATCGATTACCCGTCCTGGACGCCCTGTGAATTCGCCGCCGAGCAATTCGTGGAACACCAACTGGCGGATCCTTATTGGCCGCGGCTGCTGGATGCGCTCGGCGATGTACTCGCCTCCGGGGTCGACGCCGCCGTGCGTCCGTGGCGATTGCATGTGTTCCGCGGGATCGTCGATGCGCCAGGGCCGGGGAACGGTCCTGCGCTGGTGGCGGTGCTGCAGATGTCGCATGCGCTTGCCGATGGACGGCGGGCCTCGGCGATCGCGCGTGCGCTGTTCAGCGAGTCCGCCCCGGACGGGGATGTCGCGTTTCGGGACGGTCGTCGGGCGGGGCTGGTACCTGGAGGTGGCGGTGTACTGGTCGATTCGGCTCTGGGACTGCTGCGTATGCCGGTTCGGCTGGCGTCGACCGCGGTGCGGGGTTACCAGGCCTTTCGGGCGCAGCAGCAACTCGCGAAGTTGACCGAGACGGGCAAACTTCCCCCACCCGGAGCGGGCTTCCCGCCGAGCCCGGTGAATCGGCCCGTGGGCGAGGGGATCTCGCGGCATACGGTACGGATGCTCGTATTCTCGGCCGAAGACCTGCGAGTATCCGGTCGCACCGTGACCGTTGTCGTGCTGACGGCGGTGTCGTCGGCGCTCGGTCGCTATCTGGCCGACCAGGCGGAACCCGTGCGGCGCCTTGGCGCACAGGTGCCGATGGCTTTGCCGGAGTCCACCGAGCGTGGCATCCACCCGCGCAACAATTACCGCAGTCTTGGCGTCGACCTGTTCATCGACGAGCCGGACCTGCGTCTGCGCGCCGACAAGATCGCCGCCGCGCTGGCCGAGCGACGTCTGCGCGCTCAGCACCCGCTGTTGTGCGCGCAGGATCGGGTCACCGCGACCATCCCGGCCCCGTTGCTGCGCCGCGACATCGATCGCTATCCGCTCGACACCGTCCCCGACTCGATCGCGGGTCACACCGTCGTCTCCAGCGTCGACCGCGGCCCCGCCGACCTCTCCTTCGGCGGCGGCCACGTCCGGTTCACCGCGGGCTTCCCGGCTCTGGGCTCCGTCATGCACCTCACCCATGGCGTGCACGGCCTCGGCGACACCGTCACCGTCTCCGTGCACGCGGACGCCGCGGTCGTACCCGATCTCGACGCCTACGCCGACCTGCTCCGCACCGGCATGAAAGAAGTCGTCGCCGCACTGTGAAGACGAGCCGGTCTTCGCACGCGAAGGCCAGGCTCAGGCGAGGGCCGGTTGGGGCGCGGCATGCGCGAGTTCGCTGGAGACCTTGATCTCGAGTTCGATCCGCGTCGCGCTGATCACGGAGCGTTCTTCCTCGACCGTGTTCTCGATCGCCCGCGACCACAGTGCTTGGATTTCCGAGATTTCCGCGCCGGTGGCCTCGCCGTCGAGTTCGATGCCGCGGCGCTGCAAGGTGATGTTCAGCGCCGCGCTGAGCGTGCGCATCAGATCCGCACAGCGATTGGGCAGTTTCCGGTGCGCCACGACGCGCAGGCTGCTGATGAAACCGACTGATTCGGCGATGGTTTGGCGCAACTCCTCGCCCACCCGGTCCAGCTCATCGTCCGCCCATCGGTCGCACTGCATCAACTGCTGCCGGACCTCACTGGAGATCGCCAGCACGGAAGAGACCGCGCTAAGAACGGATTCCCGCCGCCACTTGTCGTGTTCCCGGCGTTCCGCCGCCGCGTTCGTCAACTCCACATTCCGGTGCGCGGCATCGAGTGTGACGCGGTTCCGCTCGTCCGCGGCGCTGACCGCCGCACGATTCGTGCGGTTGTTGAGCAGCACGCCGACCAATGCCGCAACGGCGACGATGAGGGAACCGAAGAGTGGAAGCCACTGAGTCACGGGGAGATCATCCCATCGTAATCGGAAGTCGCACAGTCACGATCGCACGATTCCGAATCGCCGCCGAATCCGAACCCGGGTCTGTTCCCGCTGCCCGCCGAGGTCCGCTACCGGATCATCCACAAGCCGAGGAGCTTTCGGCTCCGAGTCCTCGGGCTTGCCATCCCCGGAGCGCGTGTGCCGGAGCAATCCAACGGCCGCGATGGAGAGTAGAGCGGCGACTGCCGCGCAGCTGAGGGCGGCGGTGTTGAGGCCATTCGTGAAAGCTTCGCGGGCTGAAGCAAGCAGCGCGTCGCCGAGTTGCCCGGGAAGGTCCGCCGCGGCCGTGCCGGCACCGGCGAGAGAATTCCCGGCCATGTTGTCAGCGGTGATCGGAACCCCGGCCGGACTGGTACGGGCGATGTCGGTGCGGTAGATCGTGGTGCCGAGGACACCCAGGACGGCGACACCCACGGCAACGCCGAACTCCATGCTGGCCTCCGACATCGCCGCTGCCGAGCCTGCTTTCTCCGGCGGGGCGGTCCCGATGACCAGATCGGTACCGAGCACCATGAGCGGGCTGGTGCCGATGTAGACCAGAACGAAACCCGACACCAGCATCGGCAGTCCCCCCGCGCTGTCGACGAGGGCGAGCAGCAGGTACCCGATCGTCGCGATCGCCAGGGCCCCGCCGACGATGTATCCGGGCTCGATCTTGCGGGCGACGACCGGCGTCAAGATCGACGTGACGATCAACGCGAATGCCGAGGGCAACAGCCACAGTCCGGCTCCCAGCGGAGACAAGCCGCGGACCAATTGCAGATACTGCGTGATGAACAGATAGATTCCGCCGACCAAGCCAAGGCTGAGGAGCAGTATCAGCAGCGCCGCGCAGAACGACCGGTCGCGGAACATGCGTAGATCCAGGAGTGGTTCGGTGAGAGCGCGTTGCCTGCGCCCGAAGATCCAGCAGAAGACGCCGCCGGTCACGATCGCCGCAGCAGGCACGGCGGACGGGCCGGCTTCCGAGAGCTTCTTGATGCCGTAGACGACGGGCAGGATGGCGCACAGCGACAGCACCACGCTGGGCAGGTCGACCCTGCCCGCCGCGCTGTTCCGGTATTCCGGCAGTAGCGCAGGAGCGGTTATCAGCAGCAGCGCCATCACGGGCACGCCGAGCAGGAAAACCGAACCCCACCAGAACGACTCGAGCATCAAACCGCCGATTATCGGGCCGGCAGCCATCCCGGCGGACATGCAGGTGGCCCACACGCCGATTGCCATCCCGCGCTGCCTGGCGTCGGGGAACATGCTGCTGATCAGCGCCAGGGTCGATGGCATCAGGGTGGCACCCGCGATGCCGAGAACCGCGCGTGCGGCGATCAGCAGGAGAGGACTGGTCGCGAACGCGGCGAGCACGGAGGCGGCGCCGAACGCGGTCGCACCCAGCATCAGCAGTTTGCGCCTGCCGATACGGTCCCCGACGGTGCCCATCGTGATCAGGAATCCGGCGATCATGAACCCGTAGATGTCGGCGATCCACAGTTGCTCGATGCCGGTGGGCCGCAGCTCCGCTGTGAGATGCGGCATGGCCAGATAGAGCACGGTGACGTCCATAGCCAGCAGCAAAGTGGGCAAGGCGAGTACAGCGAGACCGATCCATTGGCGTGGACCGGCGGACGGGGACTGAATCCGTGCTTCGTGCAACGGTTCTCGATCGTTCATGCCGGTTACGCTAAAGTCTCACATCTATGTGAGGGTCAAGTGTGCTCGGGAGGTTCGATGCGAATCGGAGTGTTGCAACGGCGAACCGGGGTCAGTCAGCGGCTGCTGCGCTACTACGAGGAACAGGGCCTTCTTCGGCCGACCCGGCAGGCCTCGGGTTACCGCGAATACAGTGAATCGGACGTCGCGACCGTCCTGCACATTCGCAATCTGCTCGCCGCCGGCCTGTCCACGACCACCATCGCCGATCTGCTGCCCTGTATGGGTTCCGAGGGTGGACGGCTCATCGCCGACTGCCCGGAATTGCTGATCGACCTTTACCGCGAACGCGAACGCATCAGCTCCAACATCCGTGAACTGGAGGCCGCCCGCAGCGCGCTCGACGCAGTCATCGCGACCGCGCCACCCGAGATCACGCGAGAAGCCGCGGACGTATATGCAGCCGGTTGACGCACTCCGACGTTCGGTCGACGGCGGACTTCCCGTGAACAGGTGCACCGGGCAATGGCAGCGTCCGCGAAGTCAGCCCGGGCTCCGTGCGGCGCCTTCCGGCCACACGACATCGACTGGCACACCACGTTCCCGCGCGAGTTCCACCACGCTGCCGGTGCCGGCCTTCTGTCCCGCGTCGCCGTCCCACACGGCGACGAGCCGATCCACCGACCCCACCACGGCGTCGTTCGCCGCCTCGTACGCTTCGCGGCCCGCGTCGTCGAAGTCCATCACCCGCACCTGTGCGGCTCGGCCGATCAGGTCGTCGAACGTCTCGGCGTGATCCGGCTTCACCTTCGTTTCACGGTAGTTCCGTGACGGCAGTACCACCTCGAGTTGTCCGCCCGCGTCGAGCACTGCTTGCGCGAACACGGAATCCGAGCCACGCGCGATACAGCTGACCCCGACCAGGCTGTCCGGGTCGTGCTCGTCGAGTAGCCCCCGCACTGCTTTGTAGACCAATGGCGCTGTCGCTTCGGTGATGTTCATGTGCCCGGTGACACCGATCCGCATCTCCATCTGCTCCCATGCTGTCGCGGCGAGGGTCCACATCCGCTCTCGGAGGTCGGCGGCCACGTGTACCGAAGCGAACCTTCCAGTGTGGGTGCCCTCCGTCGCCGGATTCTTGCTGACATGGTCAACCACGACAGCAAGTATGTCGGCGCCGCGTTACGGTCGAATGGTGAGCCGCACCCAGTGGACGATCCATGGCGAGACCGTGGTGGACGAGAACCGACACATCAAGCTGTCGACCGTCGATGTCGAACTGCCCGACGGAGTGAGGTTCACCCAGTACTTCGCGAGGATGCCGCGATGTGCGATGACTCTGGTACTCAATGAGCACCGCGAAGCCCTGCTGATGTACCGGCACCGGTTCATCATCGACCCGCTGGGTGTGGGAGTTGCCGGGCGGCTATGTCGACCACGCCGAAGACGTCACCTTCGCCGCCGCCCGGGAGGTCGAGGAAGAAACCGGATGGCGGCCGAGAACTTAGCCACGAGCCCCCGATACGACCGCTGACAGTCGAGCAAGCCAACCAACAGTGGCCGCGGCATCTCGCATGCCGACTCGGCCACTGTGCGCGCAAGCGGGCCATCCTGCGCACGCTACGGTCGGCGGGCGTGGCACCGGACATCTACGCCACGCCAGGGCCAGGCATGGCGCCGACCCGCCGAGGTGGTCGGCACGCCAGAAGAAGGAGATAGTGACACCGAACGGCCCGGGTCGGAAGCCGGAAAGGCTTCCTGCCGAGGCCGTTGTGGCGGAGGATAGCGGATTTGAACCCGTCCATTTCGGCAGAAGGCTTGAGCCTTCACCCAAATCCGCTGCGTTTCTGGCTGTTTCGGCGCTGCTGACAATGCAAACGTCAGGCCCGGGTGTTGACGCGGTCGACGGCACCACGGGGTTATTCGTCAGTTCCTCACGCAAGCGTGGCAAAGACCTCGGCTAACTCCGTGGACTGCGTCGGCGGTTGGAGAAGGCTCAGAGTTGTTCACCGCCGCTCGAGCGGTGCGAAAAGTGTCCCTTTTCTGCCTGCTCCATCAGGCGCATGAACTGATCCGTACTCAGATGGACGAGCGCCTCGTGGTCTCCGGCCTCGAAGTAGATATCGGGCACCGTGGTGAGACTTTCGTCCATCAGCGTTTGTACGCCGTACGCCGTACAAACGGCGGGGATCGCGCCGACCTCGCAATCCGGGAACACGTTGCGTAGCTCGGATTCCTTGGCCAGTACCAGATGGCGCCCGGTTTGCTTCCACAGCTTCGATAGACGCAGGTGATGCGTAGACGGCACCACTGCGCCAACATAGCCCTGCTCGTCTTCGAGCATGATCGTCTTGGCGAGACGGTCGCCGGGGATATGTGCCGCTTCCGCTGCCTGGGCGCTGGTAAAGCTGTGCGGATGTCGTACGACTTCATAGGTGACGCCCGCATCGCGCAAGCATGCTTCCACAGTCGACGAAACAGACATTGCGGACCTCCACTGATCGGCTCGTGCACCACCGAACGCGGTGGCAATGGGCACTCGGACACGCAGCGTTAGACCGTTCTGCGGGATAGTCTGCGCTATTGAGCGGTCGGTGTCGGCCAAATCCGCCAAATCCCACACGAGTGGCGGTCGGCTGCGCAGGCTGCTGGGCTTGTCGCGCCGACACCGCACGCGACCGCGCCGGTGGTGCTCGGTAGAGCCTGCCGGCGCGGCGTGGTGTCGTCATCGGGGCGTTCCTGGCCGCCGTACGCCTTCGCCGAGCACCACTGGTGGGGCTGCGGTCTGCCGTTCTGGTTGGTAGCGGACCTGCGACTGTGCGGCGTCGTGGTCCAGGCATGCGGGTGGGCTCGGCAGCCATGGCGAGCATCGGTAGCGCCGGTAGCCCTGCTCGAGCGTGATTGGTTCGGCCTCGATGGCGAGGGACGGCTGCGCATCGCCATCGCGCCGCCGCCGATTTATATCGTGGGCCTCGTTACGGTAGCAGCCAGACATCGCCTCGAGTGTTCTCCGGCAGAGTGAAGGCTAACAATCGGTGGGCTTCGGCCTCGACCTCGGCGCGGTCCGTCGCAGACAGCGGACGCAGCGGACGTACTCTCAGCAGCTCGACATCGTCAGTCCGCGAACGGGTCCACGTCGCGGCGACCGTGCCGTCGACCAGCACCGTTGCGGCAATGGCCGCTCCGACACAAACCTGTGCACGCACCTCGTCGGTCATGATCCTGGTCCGGTCGGTGTGTCCGAGCAGCGTCGCGTCGAACTCTGGCAGAAACCGCACCGGCGCGGGGATATCCGCCGACGGCCGCGGCGCGTCCGGCAAGTCGAACAGCTCGCTGCCGAATTCATCGGCGTATAACCGCAGTTCGGTGCGCAACTGCTCGAACACCTCCCGCAGGCCGCTCACCCCGGACCAGGCCCTGGCGTCTGCGACGGTGGCAGGGCCGAACGCCGCCAGGTACCGACGGATCAATTGACGCCGGTCCTCGTCCGTGGCCTCCATTCGCATGCCGATCCATTCGGTGCCGGCGAACGGCGTCGCACCTCGGACGTCCCAGGTGCCACTCGGTGCCGGGTGCACGAACGGTGTCAGATACTGCACCGTCCAGCCCAGCGCGGTCGGGTCCGCGCCCGGCCGTCGCCGAGCGAGCAGTTTGCCCAGCTCGGGCCGGGTCAAAACTCGCCCGTCGGCCACCAACTCCCTGGCCTCGGCGACCAACGCATCGAGGTCGACACCAGCGGTCCGGCGCCCGAAGGCGTTGTGCTGCACCCGCCGCAGCAACGGCGCGAGCACAGGGCGGACAAGCCGGAAGTCCGGCAGCGACATCAGGTGCTGGGTGGCCCGCATCATCGTCGAGCGCACCAGCGTCCGGTCCTCGATCGCCGCGGTCAGATCACGAATGGTGAAGCGTTCCAGCCGATTCCACAGCGCCAAATACGGCAGGTTCGGATCCTGCGCGTTGAGTCCGAGTAGCTGCTCCACCGCGGTGACGACTGGCAGGTCCGCAGGACGCAGCAGCAGTTGCCGCTCCAGCAGCGCACGGTTGAGCGCCCGCGAGCTCAGCACGCCGGAGCTCGGGCGACGTGCGGGCCCGCGGGCGCCCATGTCAGCCCAGCTTCCGGAAGAACGTGCGCAGGTCGTCCACCACCGCCTGCGGTTCTTCCATGGCCAGGAAATGTCCGCCGCGGCCCAGCTCGGTCCACTGCACGATGTGATGATCACGTTCGGCCCACCGGCGAATGGTCACGTCGTGGGCTGAGACCAGGACGCCGGTCGGTACCGTTCCGCGTGCTGCGGTCGACCAGTCCGCGCCGCCGTCGCCCCAGTCGCCGTTCGAATGCTCGGCCCCTGATTGCTCGGCCCCCCAGTCGCCGTCTGGTCCGGCGGCCTCGTCGCCGGACCATTCCGCGACGCTCCAGTCGTTCGCGGAGATCTCCTCGTAGTAGACCTGTGCCGCTGAGCCCGCCGTTCCGGTAAACCAGTACAGCGACACATCGAGCAGCATGCGATCACGGTCGATGCTGTCCTCCGGCAGCCCGTCCTCGGGCATGGTCAGCTCCTTGAACTTCTCCACGATCCAGGCGAGCTGGCCGACCGGCGAATCGTGTAGCCCAAAGGCGACCGTCTGTGGCCGCTTCGAATTGCATTGCAAGTAGGCGTCATTGAAATTCTGCATCCGCTGCCAGCGCTGCTGCTCGACCTCGCTGAGCCCATCCATCTCCCCTTCGGTGCCGATCGGGAAGGTGATCATGCCGTTGACGTGAACCCCGGCCACCCGGTTCGGATCCTGCTTGCCCACCTGCGGGGCGACCCACGAACCGGTGTCGTAGCCGTGCACACCGTAGCGGTCGTACCCGAGCCGGGCCATTACCTGTGTGAGCGCCGCTGCCATCTTGGCGGCGTTCATGCCGGGCCCAGCCAATGGCGTGGAGAACCCGAAACCGGGCAGGGATGGGATCACCAGGTGGAACGCGTCGGCTGGATCGCCGCTGTGCGAACGGGGATCCGACAGCGGACCGATCACGTCGAGGAAATCGGTGAACCCGCCGGGCCAGCCGTGCAGCAGCAACAGCGGTGTGGCGTCCAGCTTCCGGAGAGCGCACGTGGAGGAAGTGGATATTCTGCCCGTCGACGTCGGTGACGAAGTGCGGAAGCTCGTTGAGCAGCGCTTCCTGCGACCGCCAATCGAAGCGGGTGCGCCAGTGCGCGGCAAGGTCTTTCAGGTAGTCGACGGGCACACCCCGGCTCCAGCCGACACCGGGCAGTTCATCCGGCCAGCGAGTGTTGACCAACCGCGCGTGCAGGTCATCCAGCTGGGCCTGCGGGATCTCGATGCGGAAGGAACGGATGCTCTGCGGTGTGTTTGTCATGAATCCGACGGTATGGAAGCCTTAGGACAATATCGTTCCTAAGAACGAACGACTGATGCTATCGAGCCGAACGCCGCCCCGGCTCGAGTGCACAAGGCGGCGTCCGGTGGGCGAAACTGTCAGCCGGTCAGACCGACGCGTGGGTATCGCGGAGTATCGAGCGGTCCTCCCGGCTCGATACCGACCACCTCGTCCTGATAGGTCTCTTCCGGTGTGGGGTGGTAGGTCGCCGTGGCGTCCATATATACCGTGGCCAAACTTATTCGAGCGGTGTCGGTTTCGTTGGTTCCGGCCATATGCACAGTTCGGGAATGATGGAAGGTGCAGTCGCCCGCGCGCAGCGGTATGGTGGCCTGCGGCCACCATCGCAACTCCGGACGAGCGTCGAACGGTTCGGCGGACGACGCACCACTGCCTTCCGGCCAGACGTGTGAGCCAGGGATGAAGGTCAGGCAGCCGCGCTCCGTCGGCACATCGACCAACGCAACCCAGGCGGTCAGGGTCACATCCGCCCCGGCGATCGGGAACGCCGGATTGTCGATGTGCAGCGGTGTCCTCGTCGCTCCGATGGTTCGCTTACGCAGCAACTCGCTCTTGAACATCCGAAGTGGTTGTCCGGCCAACTTTTCCGCGATGCGGGTGATGCCGGGATGCAGCGCGAGCCTGCGCATCACCGCGCTTTTGGCCTCCGGTGCGGCAACCCAATCCATCACATTGCCGTGGCCTTCCTCGTCCCAGGAGGCCTTCTCGTGTAGATCGAGCAGTTCCGCCGCATCGGCGAGGAACTCGCGCACCTCGTCGGCACTGAGCACCCGGGGGACGTGCACAAAGCCCTGGCTACGGTAGCGTTCTACTAGATCGGGCGAAAGTTTCTCAGGTGTAACTGTATTCGTCGCTTTGGTCATGAGCTCACGGTAGGAACCGGTTAGGACGAGCTCGTTCCTAAGTTCGCCGGATCGGGATAACGCCGAATCGCCCACACCGGGCGGCCCGTGGAGTCGGCTCGGGCGCGGCGATAGCCGTCGGTGTTGACGTCGGCTAGTGGTGTGCCGCCGCCCAATCCCGGTGGGGATCTCCACCAGGGTTGGGCGGGAAGCGCCAGGGGCCACAGGGCGCAGTAGATCCCTGTTCGGTGCGCCGCCCGCAGCGAGCGGCGCCACTGATGCCAGATCGAGCGGACCACCGTGATGCTCGGGGCGGGTGCGGAGTGCCCGGGCAGGCTCTGTGGAGCAATGACTCGGAATGAGTCCGCGCAATCGGCACCCACAAGGGAGTTCCTGTCCCGGCGCCTGTTGACGCGGGCAACATGCCATCCACCTGCGGAAACGACTGGAAGTAGCTCTGAAGATCGCCCTGAACAGGCGATATGGTCAACAACACTGAGCGATTGCCAGCGAGGATGGACTACGACGAAAAACGCCTCTGACCAGCCAATAGATCCAGTCAGAGGCGTTTGCCGTGGCGGAGGATAGGGGATTTGAACCCCACCCTTGACCAGCCGAAATGGCTCCAACGTGCGCGAACGTGAATCGCGGTGAATCTCGGCGCTTCTCGCGACCTGGAGGTTACGCGGTCTGTGTTGCCGTGGCAACGGGTGCGGCAACGAAGATTTCGAAGGCGACGGTGGGTGTGGCGCAGTCCCGCAAACCAGTCTCGGCGTCGGTGGATGATCAGGGGGTCCGCGCCCACGCGGGCGATGCCCGGCGGTGATCGCCACGGGCCAAGAGGATTTCGCAAGATTGCGCGGCGGAACTGATGAGTGTAAGCCGACCCTACCCGCAGGGGTCAAGGCCTGATTTGTCGAATTCCTCTACGGTTTAGTTGATTGTTCACTAAGGTCGCGATTGGAAGGAACCGGGCAACCGGCTCCGGGTCGGGATGGTGGCTTCATTGGTTCCGAATTCAGGGGTGCGCAGTGGGGAATTCATTACGACCGCATCATGCGGTGATCGCATGACCGGCGGGTTCGACGCGGCAGCTGCGACGGGCGGACACGACTACGTCGATGTGCGCCCCGATCTGCCGAACGGGGTTCAGTACTACATCTCGTCGCTAAAGGAACTCGGGATTGTGATCGGTCCGCCTTGTGGTGAGATCGAAATCGATCCGGATGCAGGGCATCTCAAGATCGGCCATCTCGTCTCGGACGGAAGAGGCGTCGAGATCATGCCGCGAATCGGAGTGACGCTCCCGCAATTCGGGGAACTGATCAGGCAAGCGCAGGCTGCCGTCCTCGCTGGGCCGGATCCGGCGGGCGGATGGAGGCCAGTGGACAAGCTCGGGTGGAGCGTCGCTATCTATCAGCCGTTCTGGTAGGTCAGCGCTCGGTGCTGCGCGGCGCGTGGGCGCGGCGCAGCATCTCGTCATCCTCCGCTGACTGCGGGCCGGTGAAGCTGCCTGTGCTGGTGAGCAGTGGGCCGCGTGGTTCCTGCGGTGGTTGCGCCGCCGCCTTGCCGGTGACTACGGCGCGTTTCATAAGGTCGAGAGGGGTCATGCCGAAGACGCCGGCCAAGGCTTCGACGTCGTTGAGGTTGAGTGTCTGGTCGTCGCGCAGGCGGTCGCCGAGGTAGGTGGGTTTCAGGTCTGCGGCGTCGGCGAGGTCCTTGAGCTTCATCTTGTGCTCACCCATCAGCCCCCGTATCTCTGCGGACATAGCGCGCGCCCACGGACCGGGAGGTTTGCTTGCCGCTCTTCCCATGCCCCTGACAGTAGCAAATAAGCGATTCGATCGTAAATCCGTACGAAAAATCGCAACCGGTTTGCATAGATCGTAAATACGATCTAGTGTGATTCGCGTGACGATAGCTAGCCCCTACTCCGCGAAGGTGGCGGCCGAGGTCCGAGCAGAGATGGCGCGCCAGCACAAGAAGCTCCCCGAGCTGGCGAGGGTGATCGGACGGACCTGGCACACCGCCAAGTCCCGAACCAATGGCGATACGCCATTCACCTACGACGAGCTGATGCAGGTCTGCGAATGGCTCGGCGTCGATCTCGACTACCTCCACCGCACCAAAGGCGCAGATCAGAAGGTGTGCGATGCCTGCTGAAACCTGCACCCATCCGCTCGCCTATGTGGTCGAACAGACCGGCGTGCCGTCCGAGGACTGGCTGCGCCGCAAGCTGAACGCGGGCGAAATCCCTGGTCGCAGAGCCGGACGTATCTGGCGTATGACCGACAGTGACATCGCCGCGCTCGTCGACTACCTCGCCCGACCTGCGCGGATCTCCAGCGCCGATATCCGATTGATTGCTGAGACTCCGGCCGCGTCCGCGTCCGGGCTCACGCAACGGGCAAAGCGGAATCTTCAGCGCCGTCAACCCGCCTGACTTCCCGACGCGGCACGCCGACGACGCGCCGGGATCGCAGGCACCGGGCAGGGGACCGCCGGGCGAACCCCTCAGCGCCCGCCCGCCCGGGCCTGCACCAACTTGAGAGGAACCGACTCCACATGTCCGAGCTGACCGAGGACCGGGTCCGCGAGATCGTTTGCGAGGAACTGGACCAGCGCAAGGCCACGACCCGCGCCAGGCTCAACGACCAACTCGCGAAGTGGCGCGCCGACCGCGAGCGCGCCGCCCAGACTCCCACCCTGGGAGAGGTCACCCCCGCCCGTCGTGACGACTCGACGGACCGCGACGGGCGGGGGCCCGCCGAAGAGTCCACCACATGATCACGGAGGCCGAGCTCGCCGCCAGGCGGGACGAGATGCCGCTGCGTGACCGCGTCGAGGCGCGCCGCGCCCTGGACCAGGCGGCGGGAATCGAGTACCCGCCGCTCACCGATGACCGCGCCGCTGACCTGGCGCGGCTACTCACCCAGTAGGAGGAAACCGGAAATGGAGTATCTGCTCACCACCGTCGCCGAGTGGATCGGGCCGTGGCGGTTCGAGGCACCGCGGCTGCTGGTCCTCGGTTCGTGGCTGTATGGACCGGGCCTGTGATCGCGCCGCATCCGACGTCGCGCAGCATGATCACCGCCGACGCCCGCGAGTTGGGCTGGACGGTGGCGCATGACGACTCGGCGAGTACAGGGTTCATGCTCGGCGCGGCGGTGATCACCGTGTTGTGGACCAGTGACGACAGCATTTTCGCCGCCACGATCATCGGCGGTGGCGACGCTGCGCCCGAACGGCTCGGCTTCATCGCGGTCGGTGACCCGACCCTCGCCGACGGGGTGATGTTGGCGTGGCTGCGCGGCGCGGGATACCTGCATCCGTCGGTCCATGACCTCACCGCCCCGTCGGCCGTCGTGACCGAGTTGGCCTCCGCGATGCGTCGCCGGGGACGGGCATGAACCGGCGGGAGTTCCTGACCGCGGCGTTGTGCCGCCCGAACATGGCCGCGTATTTCCCGACCGTGCCGATCGGCCCGGCCCGGGACCAGGCCGCGGAGGCTGCACTGACGCAGTGCCGTGATCGCTGCCCGGTGCGGGCGGAGTGCGCACGAGATGCGTTGCAGCGGGAAGTGACTCACGGACTCGTCGCCGGGGTCGACCTCGGCCCGGGGCCGGAGCCGATGCCCGGCGCGCTGGCGGTGCTCCGCCGGATCGCCACCTTCTAGAAACGCAAGCGGCCGGTGGGGTGACCAGCCCCACCGGCCGAACAACACCGGAAACAATAGGAGTGTATCCATGGAAATTCGCCCGATCACCGGCAGTCCCGCCGCAGCCGATGTCGCCGCCGACCTGCGCGCGCTCGCCGACCTCGTCGAGAACGACGGCGACGGGTTCGTGGCCGCCATGATCGCGCAGCTGATCTCGGGCTGGAGCTCGACGATCTGGCCCGCGCATGTCGTTGGCAGCGACCACGAGGATCAGCGCGCTGAGGTATTCGCCGAGGCGCTGCGCCGTCTCAAGCCGATCGCCTCCGGTCCGATGAAGAAGGACTACAACGACACCGCGCTGACGGTGACGATCCCGATCGGTGCCCTTTCGCTGAAGGTGCGCGACATGCGGGAGTCGGTGTGCGAGCGGGTGGTGACCGGTGTCGAGACCGTCTCCGAGGAGATTCCCGATCCGGACTACATCGCCGCCGCGCCGAAGATCACGCAGACCCGGGAGGTCGAGGTCGTCGAGTGGCGGTGCGCGCCGGTGCTCGCGGCCGGACAGGGCGCGGAGGTGAAGGCCTGATGTCCAGCGCTGACGAGATCGCCCGCATCCTCAACGCCGCCGAGAACCTGCTGCGCGACGCCGCCAAGTCCGCAGGCACAGACCCGGCTCACACCCGCCATCAGATCGAATCCGCCATCGGGACTATGCAATCCGTTCGGGGGTTTCTGCTGTGACGCACCGCAATGACGATCCGCTCGACCGTTTCTACCGCCTCGACGACGGTGACCAGCCGACCGAACCCATGCCGGACGATGACCGCCCGCGGTCGAGCCTCGCCGACGAGGTGCTGCTGCTCGCGTGCGGGATCACCATCGGCGCATTCATCGGTGTCTCTTTCGGACTGATCGCGTGGGGTGGTGGCTGGTGAGAGACCGGTACACCGCCCTGTGCGATCCGCGCTGGGAGCGCGAAGAACAGCGCGCAGTCGAAGCGTCCCCGGGCTACCAGCCGCCCGCGCGCCGTGGTTCCGTCGATGACCCGTTCGGCCCGAGCGATTGGGACAGGAGGTCTCGATGAACACCGAGCCCGTTGCAATCGGTGGCGGTGGGCCGCGCACGATAGACGCGGGCCCGGCCCGCGAACACCTGCGCCAGCACGCGGCCGGGCGGTCCTATCGCGGCCTGGCCCGGATGACCGGCGTCGATCGCCGCGTCATCGCCGATGTTGTGCAAGGCCGCAAGGACCGGATCGTGCCGCACGTGTCCGCGCGCCTGCTCGCCACGCCGATCGGATCGGAGGTGAGCGCCTGATGGTCGGCTATCTGGATCACTGCGCCGAGATCCTGCCCCGCGAAGCGTCGCGGGAGGAATGGTTGCAGGTCCGCCGCCAGGGCATCGGCGGCTCGGACTGCTCGGCCGTCATGGGAATGAACCGCTACGAGTCTCCGTACACCGTGTGGGAGGACAAGACCGGCCGCGCCACCGACGTCGACGAGACCGAGCGGATGCTGTGGGGCAACCTGCTCGAGCCGATCATTCGCGAGGAAGCGATGCGCCGCCTCGGGCTGACGTTCACGCTGCCCGGCACGCTGCGGTCGCTGTCGTGGCCGTGGCAGCAGGCCAACCTCGACGGACTCGCCAGCGACGGCGGGATCATCGAGTGCAAGAACACCGGCCAATGGATGGCGCCGGATTGGGATGGGCAGGTTCCCGACCATGCCGAACTCCAATGCCAGCACAACATGTCGGTGACCGGTGCTCCGCACGCGTGGATTGCTGGTCTGGTCGGGGGGTGCCGCCTGCACGTCGGCCGGGTCGACCGTGACGACGACCTGATCGCGTTGATCCGTGACGAGGAATCGCGGCTGTGGTACGAGCACATCCTCGCCGACATCCCGCCGACGATGGATCCCTCCGAGGTGACCCGCGCCGCGCTGATGTGCCGGTTCGGGTTGGAAGATCGTGTGATCGAACTCGATTCGATCGCGCGACCGGGCGAGGAGCTGCGCACGGTCGCGCTCGCCGAGGAATGGGCAGCCGGGCACGCGCAGGAGAAAGCGGGCAAGGCCGCGAAGAGGCGCGCCGAGAACGAGTTCCGGCTGCTCATGCAGGGCGCGAACCGCGCCACCCTCGGCGGCAAGACCATCGCCCGCATCACCGGCGGCACCTGGGCTTCCAAAAGGTTCGAGGAGGCCGAGCCGCAGATCGCCGCGCTGTATCGCAAGAAGGTCGACGTCATCGACTCGGCCGCACTCCGCGCCGAGGACCCCGAACTCTGGGCCGAGTACCAGAGCCAGGTGTTCAAGGCATTCCCCCTGTCCATCGAAAAGGAAGGATGATCGTGGGTCGAGACCTCGCAGCCCGCACCCGCCAGAACGTCGCCCAGCGCGGCAACCAGCAGGACACCGGCACCACCGGACAGCCCGAGCAGCAGGACGACAGTGTCACCACGATGGCGCACTTCATCAACGGCCTGCGTAGCCAGATCGCGCGGGCTCTGCCTCGGCATATGGACGCGGATCGGATGGCGCGGTTTGCGCTGACCGTGCTGCGCCGCAACACCAAGCTCGCCACCTGCACGAGCGAGAGCTTCGCCGGTGCGCTGCTCACCGCGGCAGCACTCGGCCTGGAGCCCGGCGTGAACGATGAGTGCTACCTCGTCCCCTACAAGAACTGGGACAAGGAGGAGCGGCGGGCGTGGATGGAGTGCCAGCTCATCATCGGCTATCAGGGGATGGCGAAGCAGTTCTATCAGCATCCGCTCGCTTTGGATATCACCGCGCATGCGGTGCGTGAGTCCGACGAATTCGATTGGCAGTACGGCACGAACGCCTACCTGCACCACCGGCCCGCGCGCGGCATCGACCGGGGCCCGGTCGTCGACTACTACGCGCTGGCGCGTCTGACCTCGGGCGCGGCCCCGTTTGTGGTGCTCTCGCCCGACGAGGTGAAGACGCTGCGTCGCGGGAAGGAAGGGCCGTCCGGTGACATCCCGGACCCGCAACGCTGGATGGAACGCAAGACCTGTGTCCGGCAGTTGGCGAAGCTGCTGCCGCGCTCAACGACGCTGTCGGCTGCCATCGCCGCTGACGAGCGCGACGGATCGGAGCTGTACCGGGAGCGGTTGGCCGAGCGCAACGCGGCCGAGGTGATCGACCTCGCGCCCGCGTCGGTCAGCGACGAACCGGCGGGCACCGCGCCGCAGGACGACGCACCCGGGGGCGCGCCCGCGCTCGAGGAGACCGCGGCCAGCGCCGCCGAGATCCGCACGCTGGTCGCCGCGCTGAAGGGGCAGCAGTACACCACCGCCGCCGACCAGTTGGAGTGGGCGCGCAACAACATCGGCCCGGACCTCGCGCGGCTCGAAGACCTCACCGGCGCGCAGGCCCGCGAACTGGCCGCGATCCTCACCTCCACCGGAAAGGAGTAGTCCAATGACCGACGCTGTGAAAATCATTCGCTCCGCGCGCACCACGATCGACAATGGGGTGCGCGTCGAGTTCGAGGCCGCCGAGGTCTCAGACCTGTTCCTCGACGACCTCCGCGCCGCTGTCGCCGCCGCCGACCACCTGCCCGGCACCGCGACCGTGTCGTTCAAGGCCCGCGGCGAATGGTGCACACCGACAGAGGTCGACATCCTCCACCGCGAGTACCGCTCCCGCGATCCGCTGGCACCGGTCGGCGCCGACCAGAAGGAGACCGTCGACGAGTACGACGACGCACCGCACGAGTGCGACGACGACTGCACCCCCGGCAACTGCGCTGTCGAGCACGCCCTTGAATTCGACGCCACCCTCGTCCGGCCTGGCTATGAGTCCGATCCCGACGCCGCACGGGACCGCGCCATCGACGCAGCAAACGGGGTGTGGTGATGGAAGAACCAAACGAGGTCCCTGCCTGCGCTGGCGCACCCAACCCCGAACTGTGGTGGTCGAGCAACAAGAACGACATCGACGAAGCACGCGCGATCTGCCTCGGCTGCCCCGTCCGCAAACAATGCGCCACCATTGCCGTGAACGCCAACCAACCCGAAGGCGTTTGGGGCGGATACGATTTCAGCTCCATCAAGCAGTACCGCGCCGCCGCGAAACTGGCCGGCCTCGAGGCCAGCCGGAAGCGCCGCCGCAAGAAGCAGGAACGCGACTGCACCAGGTGCGGAGCCCAGTTCACCACCCAGCAAGACGACGAGCAGTGCGTCGCCTGCCGTCAAGGTCTGGTCGACCCGGGCCCCACGCGTGAACATATTCTCGCCCTGCGCGAAACGATGACCTGGTCCGAGATCTCCGCCCGCAGCGGGGTCTCCACCGCCAGCTTGGGCGACCTGATCAACGGTCGCAGCAAGCACGTCACAGCCCAGACCGAAGCCCGGATCCGCGCACTACCCGTACCGGCCGCCAACGCTGCATAAGGAGCACCCGCACATGGCCAAAGTCACCACGTTCAACGGCACCAACGGCACCGCCGACGGCTTCACCAAATACCGGTTCTCCGGCTCGCCCACCGATCAGTTCGAGCACCGGGGCGAAGTCGGCGAGATGCGCGTCATGCGAGTTACCGTCGAGTGCGTCGCCGAAGGCTACGACCAGGTGTCCGACGGCATCCGCCACCAGACCAAATGGAAGGTGATCAACGCCGAGATCGGTGAAACGGTCGAGCGGCCCGCCGGTGATCCCGAGCTCCCGTACGAGGGCGACGACGACTCGGCCGAGGGCGGATCGTACGGCGACTACACCGGCGGCGAGGCGGCCGAATCCGACGGCGGGAACGTGGTCACCGCGCAGTTCTCCGACAACAACTGACTCATGAACCATGGAAACGGTCGCACAGTGACCGGCGATACCGTGGGCGGCGCGGTGCACTCCGAGCAGGGGTGCGCTGCGGCGCCGCTGGCGCTGGCCGCCCAGGCAACCGCCATGTTTGTGCGAGCGGTCACCGAGTACTACGACGACATTGGCCGCCCATTGCCGGACCTCACCACATCAGGCCCGGCGCGGTGACCGATGCCGATCCGTCCGGAGAACCGACACCGCTACCCGCCGAACTGGCGGCAGATCTCCGACTGGGTGCGCTTCACCCGCGCCCAAGGCCGCTGCGAGTGCCGAGGCGAATGCGGCCGTCCGCGCGTGCATCTGGCCTCCGACGGCCGATGCCCGAACGAACACGGCCAGCGCGCCCACGACACCGGCTCGCCGGTCGTGCTCACCACGGCGCACCTGGACCACGTGCCCGAGCACTGCGACCCGGAGAACCTGCGCGGCATGTGCCAGGGCTGCCACCTGCACTACGACCGCCAGCACCACGCCGAGACCCGCGCGGCCACGCGCCGCGCCGAGCTGGAGGCGCAGATGGATCCGTTGTTCGACGTCGGTGGTGGCCGGTGATGGGGATGTGGGTGCGGGGTGCTGTGAAAGGTGGTGGCGATGGAGTTGGAGCCGGTCGGCCGGTTCGAGTGGGAGCGGTGGATCCGGCGTCTGATCCTGCCGCCCGGCGTGAAATACACGGCGCTGATGGCGATCACGTACGGCGATCTCGACGGCTCGCGGGTGTTCCCCGGCGTCGAGAAGTTGGCGCTCGTGATGAACATCGGCACCGCCTCGGTGAAACGGCACCTGAAGGTCCTGCGCGAGACGGGCCTGATCCAGCGGGTCAAGCAGGGCAACCGGCACGAGGGGGATACGGACGAGTACCGGATCACTCTGCCGTCGAATCTGCTCGATCTGCCGATGCTCACGCCGGACGAGCAGCCCGAGTCTGGGGATCACTCATGATCCCTGGAGTTATCCACAGGGCCGATGTCTGGGGATCACAGATGATCCCCAGAGTTGTTCGGCCTGTGCATGTCTGGGGATCACCTGTGATCCGTAGACATCTGAAACGCCGACATGTCTGGGGATCAATCCGAGCATGTCTAGGGATCATTTCGGCAATGTCTGGGGATCACCGTGATCCCCCACCAGTACCAAGACCAGACCACTAACCGGGACCAGATGAGTGGCTGGCTTTCGAACGCAACTCACCACGCGCCCGCGCGGGCCTGTGGATAACTGACCAATGTTGTCCGAAGGGAAGACCGACCGATGACCGAACCGACCAACCTTCAGCGCCGCCTCGCCAACGTGATTGGCGAGAACGCCACCAGCTCCGGCGATGGTGGCCCCCTCCGCAACTCGAACACGACCGCGGGCGCGATCCTCGCCGACGCCGCACTGTGTGCCGCCATCGGCGACTACGTCGCCGCGAACGATCCGAACGACGACGCCCGCCAACTCGAAGCCATCGACCTCGTCCTGGCCCACCTCGACGAGTACCGCGCCAACAACAGCGTTGCCGGATGGAGCCGACTGCGCGACGACCTCGACCGGCTCCGCCGCCACGTCGATGACCGACTCAGCGAGGACATCGACCTCGGCAACGCCTTCCTGAATTACGCCGCGCAGTTCGCGGACTGCCACACCCCGGCCGGTGTCGGCGGCCTGATCCGCGCCGCCATCGCCAAGACCGGCGCCACCATCACCCCCGGCCCGAAGCCCAAGGCGGCGGCCACCGCGAGCGAGGAGACCGACCGTGCCTGACCTGGCCTACCACTTCGCCGACGCTGATCTGCGGCGAATCGCGGAGGATCCGAACACCGCATTCGACCGGGTGCACAAACAACTCGCGGCCGAACTGCTCGACGCCCGCCAGCGACTCACCCCCGCCCGCCTCTCCGACGAGGATCTCACCAGCATCCACCGCGGACTCGTCGACCACGCCCGATCGCACATGCACGTCGACACCGACGACGAACAACGCCACGCCGACAACTGGCTGTCCGGCTACAGCGAAGGCATCGAACACGCCCTCGACACCGTTCGCCTGCGCGCACACGCTGCCGCACCCAGCCCGGAACCTTCGGGCAGCCCCGCCGAGCCGCCCACGGCGCAGTCAGCACCTCCCCATCACGGAAACAGTGCAACCGTCACGAGCGGTTCGCCGTTCGTTCCGCCGATGCCGCCAGCGCAGGCACGCCGCCAACTGCTCAGCCCGTTCGACTACCCGGCCGGCCTCACCGACGACGACGCTCGCCGCGCCGGCGAAATCGTCGCGGGCTACCTCGATGACGTGCTCGACCGCGTCGACCTCGCCTGCGCCGATGACCTGGGCATAGGCGACGAAGGCGAACGCGCCGTGCTGGGCACCCTCGGCGTCATCGCGGTCGAGGCCGCCCGCTGCCTCGGATGGCGTCCGCCGTCCGGCGCAACCGGCGAGCCCGCCGCAGGCGAGGTCGAAGCCATCGCCGTCGCATGGATGCGATACCAGGGCTACACCGACCAGCAGATCGAGACCGCTGCAACCCACAACTGCGCCGACACCTGCGAACGCGCAGGCGACGCATGGGACTGCACCGACGAACACGGCGAATCTCGCCATCCCATCGCCGACGAACTCGCCGCCGCCTCCGCGATGGCGAACGTCGCGCTCAAAGCCCTCGCCGAGCACAGGCCGCCGATCGGCTGGATTACCGGCCACCGCCACGCAGACGGCAAGTGGCACATCGCGTTCGACGGCGAGCCTTGGCGGACTCTCGACGAGGCGAACGTCGACGTGCAGGACGCCAGCACCGAGACTCCCGACGTCGACTGGCGGGCGCTGACGGTCTACGCCGAGACCGGCGAGCCCCACCAGGCACAGGAGGTGGCCTGCCTTGGCTGACACGCTGTTCGCCTCGTGCGTGCTGCCCGGCTGCCGCACTCCGGTCGCCTTCGTAGGCGACGTTTGCGACGGCTGTGTCGAAGCGTTCGGTCCGATGCTCAAGCACGACCCGGGCGGCCGACGGATGACTGCCGAGGAAATCGCCGAGCGCGACCGCTCGGTGCACAACGTGTACGCATGGCGGCGCATGACCGGGCGGGCGGTGGTCGATGTCTACCTCCCCGGTGGCGCACCGAAAAGCCGAGCGCCGGAGAGCGAATCGTGACCGCGCCGACGAGCCGTCCGCCGAGCATCGCACCCGAATTCATCCAACGCGGCGCACTCCGCACCATCCGCCGCCACACCCGAGAGGAAGCCATGCAGGAATACATCACCACCGGCGGCAAGACCATCCGCACCGGCCAGCACTACCGCGACGCCCGCGCAACCAACGTGCGCACACTCCGCGTCGACCACATCCACGAGCCCTACAACCCAGACCGCCCCGACGACCGCGCCATCGACTACACCGTGGTCCTCGTCGACGGTGAACCGCCCGCGCGGTCACGCGGCAAGTCGATGACCGCCGCCCGGCTCACGAGCCGCAACTTCATCCTGATCGACGGTGCCAAGTGAGCCGCGGCCAACTCGCTCGCACCCCGGACAACTTCCCGAACATGAAGTACCGGGCCCGCAAGCGCCACCAGCGCGCGGCCAACGTCGCCGCGCTCGGTCCCGCCCTCGCCCGAGTAAGCAAGGCGTTCGCCGAATTCGGCACCACGGTCAGCAAGGCGTTCGCGGCAATCGACTGGGACGGCATCGCCCGGTCACTCTCGGCCATCCGTCGCGCCGCGCAGCCCCGCGCGAACGCAACGCCCCCCGGCGACCCCTACCGCTGCGACATCTGCCAAGGCACCGGCGACAGCAACGGCGCCGACTGGTGCGAGGAATGCCAAGGCACCGGCCGCATCCTGCCCCCCGAACGAGACCCCGACGATGTCGACGACGAGCCCGAACTCGCGCCGCCCATGATCGTCGAGGTCGCCGAGCAACACCGGCAGGACGACGCGTTACGTCGGTCCGCCGATCTCGCCATCGAGCGCGGCCACATCCGCACCAGTCCGCAATGACCATCCCGTACCGCGGGCCCGGCCTGCTCGGCCTCGCCCGTGACGCCATCACCGCCCTCACTCAACCCGCACGGAGGAGCCCCGTGACCGACTGGCCCACCTGCCCGTTCTGCACCCGCATCGCCAACCGCGACTTCTCCACGACACCGCCCGACCTCGGTGACATCGTGCACTTCGAACCGCTGAACCCGGTCACACCCGGACACAGACTGTTCCCGCCGGGCAAGCACGTGGAGCACTCGGCGCCCCGGTGGGTGGAGGCCGCGGCCTGGTGGGCCGCGCGCAAAGGCTGGTGGGGTGAGACCGGCGACGAGCCTTACAACCTCATCGTCTCCTCCGGCACCGCCGCCACCCAGACCGTTGCGCACGTGCACATCCACTACGTGCCGCGCCGCGACGGCGACGGCCTGCACCTGCCCTGGACCGGACAGGCTGCGACCGAGTAGCCGCCATGCCCAGACCCAGACCACCCGGCGTCCGCGGAATGGATTGGCTCATCCAACGCGACCACGCCGAGACGGTGGCCTGCCCCGACTGCGAAGCACCGCCCGGCCAAACCTGCACACGAACCAACTGGCTAACCGGCGAATCCGCACCCCTCGACCACATGCCAGCCCACATCGCACGCATCAAGCTCGCCGCCACCACACAGGAGACCAACCCTTGACCACCGTTGTCGGCATCGACCACTCACTCAGCGACACCGGCATCGCCATCATCCGACCTGACACCCAACCCGAACTGCTCACCGTCAGCAGCAGCGGCAAGAACACCGACGACCGACCAACCCGCGGCCGACGAATGCGCGAGATGCGCACCGCGATCATGGACAACATCCCCCGAGACACCAGCCTCGCCGTCATCGAAGGCATGTCTTTCGGCCACAACCAGCCTGGCCAGGACCGCATCCACCATTTGTGGTGGCTGATCTCCGACGCGTTCGACCACCTCGGCTTGCCGCTCGCCGTCGTCCCTCCGAACACGGTGAAGAAGTGGGCCGCCGATGACGGGCGCGCGAAGAAGCCCGCAGTGCGCGCCGCCATATCGGAGATGTGGCGTGGCTTGCGGATTCCGAACAGCGACACCGCCGACGCCCTATGCTGCGGCACGATCGGCGCCCAGCACCTCGGCCTACCGCTGCCCTACCTCGTGCTCGAACGTCACCGACTCGCCCTGTCGAAGATCGAGTGGCCGCAGGCCCGGGGATAATCGGAAACAGTGACACAGTCACATAGCATCGAAGGCGGGTGGTGGACATGGTCAAAGCCGGACAGCAATCGCGCCGGCGCCTGGCGAACGCCGCCACCCGCCGAGAACTCGCGCTCGAAATGATGCTCGCCGGGCGCACCTACCAGCAGATCGCCGACGCCCTCGACTACAGCGACAAGGGCACCGCGCACCGGGCCGTGACCACCGCGCTCGCCGAGTGCGCCGAACGCACCAAGGAACTCGCCGACCTCGCCCGGCCGATCGTTCTCGAACGGCTCGAAATGCTGTGGGCCCCGCAGTTCAAGCTCGCCCGCAAAGGCGACCCGAAGGCCGCCGAGCTGTGCCTCAAGATGCTCGACCGGTTCTCGAAGATCCACGGTCTCGACCGCATCACTGTCGACCACACCGTCACCACCCGCACCGAGCTCGACGCCGAGATCGAGGCCCTGGTGCAGAAGCTCAGCACCGCCACGCCGACCGATCGCGCCACCACGAAGGAGAGCTGAATGCACGCCCAGCGGTACCGCAAGCGACCCGTCGAAATCACCGCCGTCCGGTGGTGGAGCAACGGCGACCACCCCGACGACTACATCCACGACTTCGAAGACCCCGTCACCCACACCATGGTCACGGCAGCGCAGCGCCGCGAACAGCGCTGGGAGGGCGAGGTGGTCCGCTACTACCGCCGCCCCGACGCCCCCGGTGACCAGCAGTGCGAGCACTGCGGCCTGGTCATGAACCGGCACGGCTGGATCGACACCCCCGACGGCGGTCACACCGTGTGCCCCGGCGACTACGTCATCACCGGCGCGAGCGGCGAACGCGACGTTTGTAAGCCGAATGTATTCGCCGAGACGTACGACCGCGTCCGCGACGACGAAGGCGAGCCCGCGACGGCGGTGGTCGACTCGACCGAAGAGGTGGCAATTCTGAGCGCGATAGTGCGCGACGGATTCTGCGCCGCGCTGGTGCCGCTGCTGGGTTACACGATGGCGCAGACGATGACCGCTTCGTTCCCGCCGTCGTTCTGGAGGGACGCGGCACTCGGTGCCGCCCGGTACACCGCCGAGCGGATGCTCCCCCCAACCGCAGACGAGCGGCTCGCCGGGGAACCGGCCCGGCCGCTCGCGTGCGGCGGCTCTGGCGACGTCGTGGTCACCGACGGTGAAGGCAGGCCGATCGTGTGCGGCGGCGGCGGTGGCAACGGCCTGCCCATCCAAGTAACCGGCATCGGAGGCGCTGCGCCGACCGACCCCGTCACCCCGACGGAGCCCTGATGCCCATTTCGCCCGAAGCGTTCGCAGCAGCGATGCGCCTCCTCGGTCTCAACCCCGACGACCCGGAACGGGCGCTGATGACAGTGCGCATCGAGGAAGGCCGCATCACCGCCACCTACGCCCAGAGCAACCGCGTCACCACACCAGCCGAAAGGAACTCATGACCATCACACCGGTCCGCATCCGACCGATCCGCCCGGTCGAGCTCGAAGCCGTCCAGTTCACCGACGAAAACATGGGGTCACTCATCGCCGAATGGTGCGGCGGCAGTAACGAACTGGCCCCCAACCTGATCCAATTCCGGGACGGGTCAGGGCCCGTCACCGCTGTACTCGGTGACTGGATCGTCCGGGGCGTCACCGGCACATTCTTCGTCCGGAGGCCGCACGACTTCGACGAGACCTACGAACCGGCAACATACGACGACGAGTGGGAGCCCGTCCCGGACGTCAACACATTCACCGAGACGAACACCTTCACTCCACTCAACATCCGCCAGGCACTGCGAACCGCCGACCCGAGCGAGCAGGTGATCGCCGCCCTCGGAGGTATTGCCGTCGTCGGCGGCATCCCGGCCATGCTCGCCGGAACGGTCATCAACCTCGCTGGCGATTCCGCTGACCTGGACGTCTTCGTGAGCGCCGCGGCAGTACTCGCCGGAATCTGGCTGCTGCGCTCCGTCTACTGGCGGGCCCGTGCCCGCGCCGCCGAACACCACATCACAGAGGGAGAAAACTAACATGCCCGGTCTGTACCGCACCCAGGACTTCGAGACGTTCGCGCTCGTTGTCGAACTGCCCGCCACTGCCGAGCTCGACATCGAGACCCGCGTCACCGGCAGCCGCGAATACCTCGCCGGGCAGGCCACCGTCGACGGCGACACCATCACCGCCTACCTCGCCGACACCATCGCTGCCGACCGGTTCCTGCTCACCGACGACGGGACATACGTCCGCATCACCGGCGGCGCGATCGACGGCGACGGCGGCGTGATCTACCTCGACCAGTCCCGCGAAACCCTCGCCACCCCAGCCGGAGGCGGCGAACAGGTGACCGTGCGCGTCGTCGAACCGTCGCCGCCGACGATGCCGCAGGACTGGTTCTTCGACGAGGTCGATCGGGCGCTGGCCGACCTGTAGACCACCCCTCCCTCGTGGCGGGTCAACCCGGTACGGATCAGCCGGGAAAGCACCCCAACGAGCCAGCTTCGGGTGTCCTGGCTCCGCAATCCCGTCCCAGTTCTGGCGGGAGGGCACGCTGCGCGCCACGACCAGGCCGGGCGGAGAACGCGCACACTCCGCCCGGCCTGCGCCAAACCCCAACCACGACACCGGAGACACCGATGGTCGACCTTTACCAAGCAGCTCCCGAGTCAGGTGAAGTCCACTACCTGGCCACCCTCGACGGCGCGACCGCCGAGCTCGAAACCCGCTACGCCGGCACCCGCCCATACCTGGCCGGCGAAATCCGCACCCGCCCGCACCACATCCGTCGGCTGATGGAAACCATCGAACACGGCGTCCACTGGGTCACCGTCGACGGCACGTACCTACGGGTGCACGCCCTCCAAATCGACTTGGACGTCGTCGGCTGGATCGGCGTCGACCAATCCACATTCGCCAAGAAGTGGACGCCCGCCGGGATCGCGATCACCGACCTGCGCGTGGTCGAACCCTCGCCTCCGCGCCCCACCGAGGAATGGATGCCCGCCGAGATCGCCCGCGCCATCCGCGACCGCCAAGCCGAAAAGGATCTCGCCGTCGCGGTGAATGAGGTGTTCGCCCATCCGACTACAGGTGATGGCTCATGATCGCCGTCCGCACGCACACCTACATCACGTTCGCGAATCCGTGTCTCGTGTGCTCGGCCTGCCGCCAGCCCGTACCGCGTATGCACGACGGCGAGGCCTGCGGCTGCCAAATCGGCGCGTGGAACGAACCATGCCAGCACAGCGCGGGCACGATATCGCGCTGCCCGACATGGTCACCGGTGGACGGTTGCCGGTGTGAGGACAAGGAGAACCACCGGTGAGGGAGCTGACCGCCGCCGACTACAAGCGGATCCGCGCGCAGCTGGCCGCGATGCAACGCGTGAACATGTGGGGCCCGGGGCGGCTCGCGTTGGTCGCGATGCTGCTGATACAGCTCGCGAGGACCGAACCGGTTTGGGCGCTCCCACCCGACCCGCTGGAAGAAGCGCAGCGCGCCATGATGCGGCTGTTCGACCCCAAGCCCGCCCCGGCGCCCGTCGTGTGCCCGCCGCCCATGCGCGCGGCCGTGCTGCCCCGGCTCGACGCCGCCGAGACATGGCTGCTCGCCCGCGCCGCGACCGCAGCCGTACACGGCCGGGTCCGCCTGTGGGCCCACGATTTCCGGGAGATCGCCGAACTGCACCCAGCACGGCCGCCCGGCGTCGGGTGGGCAGCCTGCCGCGGTGAGGGCTGCCCGTGGTGTGCGTGGGCTGTCGACCCGACACCGGACAAGCTGCCCGCATTCGTCATGTGGAAGAACCCGTACCTCCCGCGCGAGCAAGCCGAGTGGGTGACCGCCGAGATCGGCGGGTATCGGGTCTCCGGCCCCGCAAATCAGCAGGGCGTCAGGCTGTTCGAGGGAGAGGCTTTATGGTGACCGCCTGCGGCGCGCAGGCCGCCGACGATCCCGAGTTCCGCGACCGATACCAACTCCCGATCACCGAGGACCAGATCGCCATCAAGCCCGCCGGGATCGACTTCTACGAACTCATCGCCGCCCGCAACGACGAAGCTCTCCGCGCCCTCGATGCCGCCCTCGGCCGCTCCCTGACGTTCGCCGTGACCGGGATGCCGTTCGTCTACCGGCCGCCGCGCCCGCAGCTGCCCGCCGGCCAAGCCGCGGACCGGCGCGCCCTGCCGTGGGGCGACTCCGCGTACACCTCGATCAGGTTCCCGCGCTGGTTGCCCGGAGGTACCGCCCTCGACCCGGATACGGGGTGGATGTACGGACCACCCAGCAACGGCCTCACCCCTTCGAGTGAAGGCCCGCGGCGCGCAGCCGAAGCCCTGACCCGAACAATGCGCAAGCAGCACGAACGCTGGGCCCGAGAGCGCCGCCCGCAGTGGGAGGCCGTGATCGGTGACCGCCCGTGGAACCCACCGCACCTGCCGTTCGAGCCCGGCACTCGGATCGGCTGGCAGGACGAACACGGCGTGGTGCACACCGGCACCGTCGACGATCAGCACCCCATCGGTTCCGACGGATGGGAAATGCATGTGACCTGGGACAGAGACGAGGACCGATGAGACTGCGCTGCCTGTTCGGCTACCACCGTTGGCGCCGAGTCACCTACGTGCACCAGCCGTGCGAGCACAACAACCGTGAGTACGGGCGGTCATGGGCTCAGTGCGTGCACTGCCCGGCCACACGCGGCAACCTTCTGACCCGCTGGTGCGTGTGCGACGAAGCCCGGCAGCGGAAACGATCGCACGACGCCGCGATGTTCTTCCGGGAGCGCCACGCCGCACCGCCAACCGCAGGAGGAGACTCGCCACCGTGAGCGAACCGACGATCGGCCAACGCCTCGACACCGCCCTCGACAACCTGAAGCTGACCACGTCAGCACAGGGCGCGATTGGATGGCTGGTGCAAGGCCAGGCCGAGAAAGCGCAGCAGGCCCTCGTCAAGCTCGACGCCGAGCAGCTGCGCGCGGTGTCCGCCGCGGCGCTCGGGCTGGCGGCGATGGCCGACCACCTTGCCAATCAGATCGAGGAGAATCCGACCAATGGCTGAGCCGATCGTCTGGATCGTCGAGCGCCCGCTCGACGACGAGGCACCTGTCCAGATCGCCTGGTGCACAACCGACCAGGCCGCCCGCAAAGCCGCTGCCGAGTACTGGCGTTTCGTCGACTGGGAAGACCGGACGCCGCTCCAGATCTTCCCGCGCCCCATGAACACCACATGGGGAATCGGCGGCAGCGCACAGCCGGACGGGTTCGCGTTCGACGGCACCGAAGACGACGCCCGCGCCGCCGGGTGGCTCGACGCTGACGGCAACGTGGTCGAGATCCGGAGGAAGCCGTGAAGCCGATCCACTGCCTGCTCGGCCGCCACGACCGACGCCCCGCGAACTACAGCCACCCGCCGTGCGCCGACGACAACCGCGAATACGGCTACCTCGAATCCCGCTGCGTCCGCTGCCAACCGCCCGCGCCCGAAACCCGCGCCGCCGCCGCGTGCAAATGCACGCTGCCCCGCGACCGCACCAGCGAACACGTCGTCGCCCAGCTGCACGCGCAGGGCATCAAGCCCGACGGTCGATACGCGCGGCTGTTCACCGAGGACGCCCTCCTCGTGGTCCGCCGACGGAAGCCCCCGCCTGAGATGGAGATCGACGGCCGCGGTTACACACCGGAGCGGCCTACGCCATGACCAGCGCGCTCGACGGGGACGGCTGGCGCGAACTCCCCACCCGCGACAAAGAACACCTGCGCGACCGGCTCCGCGAAGCCTGCGCCCGCGCCGGCATCCCGCTCGCGAAATCCAGCAGCCCTGGCGACCTCGCCGAAAAGCATGAGCCGCACCTCACCGCACGCCGCGACTACCTCGACGCGATGGACGACGAGCTGGTCCGCCTGCGCGACAACCCCACTGGGAAACTGATCATCACGACGCCCTCGCAGGTCGGCAAGTCAACGAAGGTCAGCCGATGGTTCCCCTTCTGGTGGCTCAGCCAACGCCCTCGGGACCGAATCATCCTCGCCTCCTACGCGTCCCGGCTCGCTGCGGGCCACGCAGCCGCCTGCCGAGACCTGATCTACGCCTACGGCCACCACTACGGGCTACGGCTACGCGACGACGAAGCCACCCGTTCCGATATGAGCCTCACCACCGGCGGCAGCCTTCGCGCTCGCGGCGTGCGCTCCGGCCTGGTCGGCAACCCGATGGACTGCGGAGTGATCGACGACCCATTCCGTGACCGCGCCCAAGCCGACAGCGTCGTCATCCGAGATGGCGTGTGGGACTGGTATTCCTCGGCGTGGGTGTCGCGGCGCGCTCCCGAATGCCGCGAGGTGGTGTGTATGCACCGCTGGCACCCTGACGACCTTGTCGGCCGCCTGCTTAAACGTGAGGGCCGAGTCGAGGAGGGCGGCGAATGGCGGGTGCTGCACCTGCCCGCAATCGCTCTGGCGCCGGACACCGAACGCGGCATCTACCCCGACCCCCTCGGCCGCGAACCCGGGCAGCCGCTCCAGCATCCCCGCATCCCCATCGACGACGTCGCCGCCCAGCTCGCCCACTGGGACCGCGTCCGCGCTGGCATGACCGCCCGCGACTGGGCATCCCTCGGTCTCGGCGTACCGATCTCCGCAGAAGGCGCACTGCTCGACGAAGCTGCGATCGAACGCCGCACCGGCACCCCCGGCGCGCCGGTCCGCGTGGGCGTCGGCGTCGACCCGTCCGGCGGCGGCCGGGACACCGCGGGCATCGTCGCCGGGCTGGTCGACACGACTGGCCGGTTCTGGTGGACACGGTCGCGTACCGGCCGCATGTCCTCGGCGAAGTGGCCGCGCGAGGCGTGCCTGCTCGCTTACGAGGTGGGCGCGGACCGGATCGTGTTCGAGTCGAATTACGGCGGCGACATGGCCGAGCAGCTGATCCGGCAGGCGTGGGCCGCGTTGCAGGCCGAGGGCAAGATCCCGGCGACCGCGTTGTGCCCGTACATCAAGAGCGTGCATTCGCGGCGCTCGAAATTCCTGCGGGCCGAGCCGATTGCGCAAGCCATCCTGACCGACAGGGCATGGTTTTCAGACCACCCGTCGCTGCGGGACATGCGCGCGGAGTGGACGCAGTGGGAGCCGGGGTCGACATGGTCGCCTGGTGCGCTGGATGCCGGGGTGCATCTGGCGTGGGAGTTGATTCCGCCGATCCCGTCCGGGCAGACGAGCACGAGTGTGGCGAAGCGGCGGCGTGATCAGGTCGGCGCGAGTGGCGGAGTCGCCGCGCGGCGGCGCTGAACTGTGAGGCATTAGTTGTCCAAAGGCGTTGGGTCGACTAGTGCGCGCTCGAAGAACCACACCCGTTCGAAACCCTCCAGTTGCCCGAAGACGCCGTCCCAGATCCGCTCACGGCATTCCTGGCAGACCGGAATCCACCAGCGTGTTTTCCAGTGCCCCGGGACCGACCACTTCTCAAGCGGTGCGTCGAAACCTTCCGGCGGAATCGGCAGCATCAAGACCACGGCCTCGGCTGACGTCCCGGTATGCATGCGACACAACGGCATACGGCCCCCCGCTTCGATAGCTGGAACCGAATTTACGAGAGATCCAGATGCCGGTTCATCGCCATCGCCGCGTCCGCGAGTTCCGGCAACTCGATCACCTCGACACCGTTCTCCTTCAGTTTCTCGACCCCGATGCAGTCCTCGACGAACGTCGACGGCTCCCGCCAAGCGATCACCACCCGCGAAATCCCTGCCGCGAGAATCCGATCCGTGCACGGCATGCGGGTTTTAGTCGCCCGCTCCGAGCACGGTTCGAGCGTGCTGTAGATCGTCGCAGCTTTCAGCCGCGGATCCGCCGGATCGAGCTTGTCGAGCGCGGATTCCTCGGCGTGCACCTTCGGATCGGTCTCACGGGAGTATCCGGTCGCGATCTCCTGATCGTCGGCCACGATGACCGCGCCAACCGAGAACGCGCCCTCGACGACAGGACACTGTTCGGCGAGTTCGATTGCCCGCGTCATCCAGTGGTGGTGGTCCGGTGCGGTCACTGGGTCTCCTTGGGGTGGTAGCGCAGCACGGCAACGTCGCCGAGCTGGGTGACGTCGACCAACCGCATTCTGCGCGTCGCGCCTCCCGGGAACTGTGCGGGGTTCACGAACCGCGGCGCGCTGGTGTCGCCGACAAGGGTGGGGCCGATTGCGAGGTGCAGCTCGTCGGCGAGCCCGGCCGACAGGAACGCCGTGTGCATGTGGGATCCGCCCTCAACCATCAACCGGTCGACGCCCCGGGCGCCGAGGTCGTCGAGCAGCGCACCGAAGTCGACGGTCTCGCCGACCGCGACGATGTCCGCCAGTTTGCCGAGCCGTTCGCGCGCCTTCGGTGCGCCGGCCTCGGTCGTGTAGATCACGGGCCGGTGCTCGTCGGTGCCGTGGTGCCAGAACTTCGCGGCCGGGTCGAGATTGCCGCTGGCGGTGACGGTCACCTTCAACGGCTGCGCGGTGCGCCCGGCCGCCCGGCGTGCGGCTTGTCGGGTCTCGCTCTTGACGATCAGGCGCGGGTTGTCGCTGCGCACGGTCTCGGCACCGATCAGTATCGCGTCGCACTCGGCGCGGACCTGGTCGACGCGGTCGAAGTCCTCGGCGTTGGACAGGAGCAACCGCTCCGGGCTCATGTCATCGATGTGACCGTCGATGCTGACCGCGACCGACAACAGCACGAACGGGCGCGTCACGACGGTACGACCGCCCACCGCTCCGCTGCCGCACGGAACTCGGCGACCTCCGGCAGGCTCCTCGCCGACAGCAGCTGGTCGACGGCGCGCACGTTGTGCAGCACCCGTTCCGATCCGGTGCTGACACCGACCTGCATCGCGGCCAGCCCGAGCGTCGCAGCGGGCTCAGCCTCACCCATGCGTGCGTATGCGAGGGCCCGCCGGGACATGTACACCGCCTGGTCGCGGGTGTATCCGGACTGCATGCCGTTGATCGCGCGTCCGAACTGGTCTATAGCGGCGCGGTAGTCGCCGAGTGCTGCCCGACCGTGCGCCTGGTGCACGTCGATATAGGTGTCGTCGAGGAAGAATCCCCAAGACGGATCAACGTCAGCATCTTCGGCCAGCGCCCGGGCGCGGTCGAAGGCGCGTTCGCTGGCTGCTCGGTCGCCCGCGAGCGCAGCAGCGTACCCGGCGAACGTCGCTGCGACCGCGGCGAATCGGGTTCTCGGCGGGGCGGCGCGCTCGGCGGCCTCGGCCAGCTCCATTGCCTCGGCGCCATCGTGCATGTCGTTGGCTATCTGCGCCTTCCGGATCAGTGTCGCGGCGATGCAGTAATCGTCGCCGAGCTGGTGCGACCAGGTCAGCGCGCGATCGGTCCAGTGCTGGGCGCGGCCCCAGTTGCGGGCGTCTTGATGCAGCCACGCGGCGAACTCGGCGTAGAGGACTCGCATTCGCTGCATCTCGGTGGCGTCGCCGATACCGGCGCGGCGCAGCTCGTTCATGATCTCGAGGTTCTGCTCGATCAGCGGGATCACACCCGGGCCGCCGTAGAGGTTGTCGCTGTCGATCAGCGACAGCCGCAGCGTCCGGAAGTGGGTGGCGTGGTCGATCTGGGAAGCGTTGGCCAGTGCAGCCGCGGGCTTGACGCCGACGGCGGCGGCTAGGGCGCTTACCCCGAATCCTGCGACTACGGTGCGACGAGGGAGTGACACGAGGACGACCTCTCCAGCGGCGGTCCGGGCACGAACCCAGACCTGATCGGTTTCACCAGCACCACCCGAGGTGACCGGCACCAGCCGACCGGGGGTGTCATTCGCCAGCGTAACCGTTGGGGGCAAACCGGGATCGGGTTGATCTCGGGGCGATCGGATGTCCGCGAGGGCCCGTTCGAACCGGGCAATCACCTCCGGCGGGGCTTCGGTGAGCGCCTTCGCTAGTAGTTCTTGGCTGCTCGGGCGCAGCTGGGCCGAGGCGCCCTGAACCTCCCAGTTGCCGATTGTGCGCGCCCCGATTCCTGTTCTGGCCGCGAACTTTTCGACGCCGAGATGCATCGCCTCGCGCAGCGCTTTGGTTTCCACTCCGGTCCAGCGATAGATGATCATCGGCTCGCTCCAGCCCCTGCTCGTGCCGCCGTGGTGAATTCGAAAACTACACCGGTCCAACCGCATCCGCCCCCGAATCGCTCAGGGGAGATGCAGTGAAGTTGCGGTGCAACTGCATGGTTGCGGCCTGGTTGCTTCCACCTGTCCCGGGAGACGCTGAGATGGCACACCGGTGCTGGACCGTAGACGCCTCATCACGTCTCGGATACGTGCCCCGGCCGCCAGGAGGTCGATATCTGGGTTCGGACCTGGGCGGCCGTTTCCGGCGCCGGTGTGCCCGAAACGCCTGCCACGGAGGCTGCTATGCACATTTCGCGAGACACCCGGGACCTGTGGGCCGCGCACTACCGCGACTGCGGCACCGAACCCACGGACCTCGATCTGGACCGCGCCCGATTCATCCTCGCCGATCACTCCGGCCACGGCGGCGGGTGCCTGCAATACCTCGCGGCGATGGCCTACTCATTCGGATCGCAGGGGTAGCCGGGATATGGACGTGGCCAACAGATCTCGACGCAGACATCCGCACGACCACAAAGCGACCGGCCCGCGGGGGATACCTGACTGGCATGAGGTCTGTGCGGCCTTCCGCGGCGCGCTCGGCTACACCCCGGGCGACCACCTGATCACCCGATGGGCGCAAAGCCTCGCGCACCTGCACCGCACCCGCCACATCAACCCAGCACGTGCCACCGAGATCGACCGCCGCCGATCAGATCTCGTGACCCTTATCAATCAGTGGGTCTGCACCCACATCGAGCCGGCCCACGGTCGCGCCGAACTCGTCGGCCCGACAGTGGATGCCCTCGCCTCGGCCTACGTCGAGGCTGAACTGCTGCTGCTCATCCACACCGAAGTAGCCGAGGAAGCCATGCACGCAGCCTGGTCGACGGTGGGATACCTCGCCACCCAGTGGACCGACCTGGTCGCTGAGGTGATCGACGGACAGCCATGCCCGCCGGGCCGGTGCTGATTCTCGCCGCGACGTTTGCCGCCGTCATCGTCGGCCTGTTTGCCGTCGCATTTCCCATCGCGTGTCTCGTCGCGTGGCTGCTGACTGATGCGCCGCCGACCGGGCCGCGCGTGCGCGAGATCGACGAACGCCTCAGCCACGAGCCGCCGCCCCTGCCGCTGACGGTCGAGCAGGCGCGCCAGCAGTGGGCCCGGCATATCGGCTGCCGCCTCAGCTGTTGCGCCCGCAAGCGAGAGATCCAGCGGACATTGCGCGCGGCCGGAGTCGCCCCACCTCTCGACACCACATCAACGGCACCGACCCGGCGAGGTGGTCGGCACGCCTACCCCCGAAGGGGGAAACCATGATATCCAGCACCACTGTCCGCGCGCTGCTGGCCGGTTGCACGCTCGCTGTGTCGCTGGTCGGCGGTACGCTCGCACCGACCGCGACCCCGGTAGCGCAGGCCGGGCCCTGCCTGTTCGGGCACGTCGACCCTAAGGACGACAACAGCGCGTGCCGCGGATCGGACTCGGCGAACTGGCCTGAATCGGAGCAGACGCCAGAAGGCACCCCGGCGCTGTCGTGCAGCAGGCTCAACGAGGGGGCCCGCGTGCGAACCGATCAAGGCCAGTACGGCTGGCGATACTGGGTGTGCAAGAAGTACAAGGACTCGTGGGGGCACACTTACTACGATTGGACCGAAGTCCTCGGCATGTGACGGGAAGGTAGAGCGATGGCGAAGCCGATCATCCGAACACCCATGTACGAGCAGCTGCTTGCCGACGCCGAAAACCTCGCCCGGGACCGCGGCGACGGATGGGTGGGCGTCGAGCATGTCTTGATCGCCGCGTTCTCCGACCCTGACGCCATCTCGACAGTTGAACTGCGCGACCGGATGGGCGTCGACCCCGCCGAACTGATCCGCCGCCTCGGTCAGATCATCGATGCGCCGATCCCTGGACCGGGCGAGTACCGGGTCCGCAGCCTCGACGGCACAGTGAAGATCCGCCGCATCACCAAGTCGGCCTGACCCAACCGAATGCGCCCCGTCTCCCTTGGCGGGGCGCATTCGTGTGCAGGGCATCAACCTCGGGGGTCGCCCGCGAGAGGCGGAACGATCGAATCAACCGGCGGCATCTCCGCCCCGCACCCGCAGGTGTCGACGAGCACCGTCACGGTCATTGTGCCGCCGTGGATGCCGCCCTGCGGACCGCGCGGCGTCCATAATCCGAGCACCACCTCACCGAGATCAGCGCAAAGCGCGGCGCGCCGCATCGCCGCAGCGTCGTCGAGCGCGTCACGCGCCATCGAATCCAAAATCGCCGGCGGATCCGGCATCGCGTTGTCCTCAGTCTGCCAATAGCAGCGATCCACACCGAGCTCGATCACCGCGAGCAACTGCACCACCTGACCGCGCGGCACCGGCCCCGCCAGAGGCTGCGGGAACTTCACCGTTGCCCCGGTCGACACGACCCGCGTCCATGCGATGCCCTCGGCGTTCTCGCAGCCGCACCCGTAGGCCGGGACCATGTTCCCGGCATGCAGGGTCGCCACGCACGGCGCACCAGCCCGGGTCGAAGCGAGCTCGAGGGCCAGGCGCTCGATCAACGTGTGTGCCGCGGCGTAAACGCCGGTGTCGACCATCAGCCCACCCGGATCGGATCAGGCACATCCACCGAGTACGAGCGCGACGGCGCCCGCAGCCGCCCCGGGTTCACCGACGTCAGCCAGCGATCGACCTTCGCGATACCGGTCAGCCCGGCGTCGGCCAGATCATCCGGGTCCGACAGCTGGATGTCGACGCCTTGCCGCGAAATGCTCTGCGCGCGGGCGGGGATCGTGCACTTACCGCTCGAGGTGATCTCTTTCAGGTACTCGACCGCCAGCAGGACCAGCGCGGCCAACGCGTCCTCGCGAATCGGCAGCCCCCGCATGTAGGTCACCGTGAACCGCGTGGGGTCCTCGCCGGTGACCGGCCACCGCTCGCCATCGGTGCGCGCCAGCCACCGCTTGTTGTGCACCGCGTATTTGTCGGCCGCCAACGCGACACCGTCGAGGACTACGGAGGTGACCGACTGGACCGGACCCGGCAAATGCACGCGGCGCAGGCTGGTCACGCACCGGCAGATCGTGATGCACCGGCACCGGTCCGGCCCGCCATACGTCGAATGCTGCGACTCGGTCACCTGCGGGTGCACGGTCTCCTCGCAGATACCGAACACCCTGCCACTGAGCGACCACAGCACGGCCGCGGCAATCGCTTCGGCCGCGTCCTTGTCCGCGGGCGTGGCCGAGTCGTATTGACTCGGCCACGCCGCGATCTCCCACCCGCAAGCCGGCATCAGGCCAGCACCAGCGCGGACGCCGCGCACGCAGGCGTCGGCGGCGCCACATAAGTGAGGTGCATGTCGAGATGCTGGTCCGCCAGAATCGGGGTCAGCAGCTTGCCCGGCACCGGCGGGTCTTCGGGATCGACAGCCGCGTGCAGGTCGACGTTGTATGGGCCTGTGCCCCACAGCGATCCGGCCTGGGTGCGCGCGTTCTCCACCTTGAACTCGGCCGCGCCGTTCTGCACCGACCACGATGCGAGACGGCCGCCGTGCAGCCACGGCGCGAGGAAATAGCCGTAGGGCTTGGCGCTGGTGCAGGCGACACCTGGGATGTCGGTCCAGGTCTCCAGGGCCCAGTCCGTACCGATTACCTGGCCGACGCGGATACCCACGGCGTTGCCCTCGTGGTCGAGCACGATCGGCTGACCGAGGACTATGCCCCCCAGCAAATCCGGGTTCACGCCGGTGAACTGGATGGTCACACCCACCCACTTGAGCTGGTCGTCGTCCTTGAACAGGTAGGCGAACCTGCCGTCGGCTTTCTTCTGCGACATCTCTTCGCCGTCCTCGTATTCGGGGGCGAAATCGAGGGTCACGAACCCGTCGGTCGTGAGAGTGTTCTTCGCACCAGCGGACGGGGCGCCGCAGTTGGTGACCTTGGTGAACCGAGCGACCTTGCCGCGAACGGACGGCCAGCACGTGGTAGCCATTATTGACCTCCAGCCGGGGATTTCGCCCGGCCCGAGGCCAGCAGCACGCTTATGAGCAGGATAGTCGCCCGTACCGCGCCGACGCCGGAACAGACCGGGATGAGCAGCCGGTCAGGCAAGGTCGTAGTACAGGTACGTGTTCGTCGGACCAGCGGCGACCGAGCCGCTGGCCCCGAATGCCGAGGTGTACTGCAACGCGACCGTGTCGTTCAACGCCAAGGTCGCCGATGTCGCCGAGAAAGTCACCGAGATCGAGTTGAACGGGATGGTTTGCGTCGCGATCGCTGTGCCGTTCTTCAAGATTCGCAGCGTGAGCGCGGTCCCTGAGAACCAGTTCGCCGTGAGCGTGAGCTTGCATTGGATGGTGACGTTCCCGGCGCCGTCGGACTTCAGCGCATCGCTGACGATGCTGGTGGCCGGGTAGCCGGAGCGTGTCGTCCAGTCGGTGATGAGCGCGGTCTGATCGCTGCCGATCGAGAACGTGTTGTTCTTGTCCATGCCCATCGCCGATATCCCCGACGACCCACCTACTGCAGGCGCGGGTGCCACTGCCGATACAGCGGCAGCAGGAGCCGTCACCACCAGCGTCGGGACCGGAACCGGTGCGACGGCGGACGCGGCCGCAGGCGGTGTGGTTGCCGCCCAACGGGCCCCCGGTGTCGGTGCCACAGCCGACGCGGCGGGCGTGGGGATGAGGATGATCATCGACACGACTTGGCTCGGCATCGCCGCCGACGCGACGGCCGCGGGCGGTGAGGCGATGTCGCGCACCACTGGAGCTACGGACGAGGCAGTGGCAACGGCCGCGGGCGGCCCGGCCCGCATCGACAGGCTCGACGGCGCGACGGCCGCCGTGGATGCCGCAGCGGCAGGAACAGGCAACGCGGCGAGCACAATCGGTGTCGGCATCACCGCTGACACAGCCGCCGCGGGTGGTGATGCTGTGCGCGCCAGGCTGGGAGCGGGCGCGATCGCCGACACCGCACCAGCTGTGGACAGCAGCGTCATCGACACCAGCGGCGTCGGCCCCACCGCAGCGCTGGCAGCCGCGGGCGGCGCGGCGATGACCAGCAGACCCGGGCTCGGCGCTGCCGTCGACGCCGCCGCCGATGGCGCGACGAGTGCCCACACCGCCGCCGGTGCCGGCATCACCGCCGACGCCTCCGCGGCCGGGACCGCGACGAACAGGTCGTTGGTCAGCGACGGATCCGCCGCGGCAGCGATCACGCCCGCGGCCGGGGCGGACACGACCATCGTGATCGCCGCTGCGGCAGCGTCGGCGACCGATTCGGCGGCCGAGGTGAGGACGACACCCTGGATGAGCTGAATCGTCGGTGCTGCGGCATCTGCGGTGGCCGCCCCGGCGGCAACGTCGAACGCTGCCGTGATCTGCGGGACCGGCATCACCGCGGAGCCTGCTGCGGCGGGCACACCCGGACCGGCCAGCAGCGACGGCCCGGCAGCGTCGGCGAGTACGGCACCCGCCGAGACGGGCAGAGCCGCGAGGATCACCGGGGCGGGGGCGTCCGCGAGCACGGCTGCGGGAGGGGGTGAGCTGGCCGCCCCGAAGCTCGGCACCGGCATCGCCGCGACCGTCCCGCCTGCGGTGACCGGCAGCGCGCCAACGATCACCGGTGCCGCAGCATCGGCGAATGCGGCAGCGGCGGCGGCGAGGAGCATGCCTTCGAGGTCCACCCACACCAGCCGGTCACCGAGGTAGACGCGACGGATCCGCCGCTCACCTACATAGATGCGGCCGATGGTCCTGCCGCGCAGGTGGATCGCCACCGCTGCCGCCGATCAGGCCGCAGCCAGATACAGCACGCCGTCGGTTGTGTCCCAGGTGATCTGGAAGTTGATTGCAGACGGGGACTGGTTGCCGCCGAAATCGACGTAGCCAAGCAGCGGGCGGGTGGCGTTCGTGGACGGCGTGCTGTTGTAGATGATCCCGTAGCGCCCGTTCGAGAACGTGACATCGGTCCACAGCGCGTTCGCCGCGGTGAGCCTGCACCGGTTGGTGGCCGAATCGTATGTGGCCGCCGTGCTGGTCAACAGCAGACCACCAGCGGTGTAGTTCGTGCCGCTGATCTCGTTCGCCACCACGTCATCGAGGTAGTCGTGGGCGTCCTGGTCGGGGGTGTACCCAGATGACGCGATCAGCACTTTGATCGCGTCTGCGGTCCAGCTGACCTCTTTCTTCGCGATCGCGAGCAGGCCGCGCCCGTACCACTTCGCTGTAGCTGCCATGACAATCTCTCCTAATCCGGAATGAAATAGGCGGTTTCGGGGTCGATGGCGGACAGCGCCGTGTAGTCATCGAGCTCCATGAACAAGGCCCCGGCGACACCGCCGAGGTTTCGGACTGCGGTCGCTTCCTCGGCCGGGGGGACAGGAAGCGCCTCGGCGAGCAGAGGACCCAACCGGAGTGGAGTCGGCCAGTCGGGGAGCCTGATGTCGTAGGCGATGCCGTTGATCCGGACGCGCACCATGCCGGGCAGCAGATCCGGGGTGGTGAACGAGCCATCCGGCGCGACCGCGACGTGCACGTACTGCGGGGTCACGATGAATTCGCCCGTCGCGTTGTCCCGCATGAACGGAGCCCAGAACGACACCGCGCGCACGTCACCGTGCCCGGCGATATCGGCGAAGGTGTCCGAGATAACCGTCACCACGGGCTCACTTCGCGGTGCGGGGTGTGCGCTTGGCCGGGGCCTTCTTCGCTTCGGCGTCGGCTTCCGAAGCCGATTCAGGGTTTTCGGCCGGACCGTCACCTACTACGGGAGTAGAACCCTGCTCGTCGATGACGAACCCGGCCTTGCGCGCCAGCTCGTCGTCTACCGAGAACCCGAGGTACTTTCCGCCGGTGACGAGCTGCACGCGGTCGGGCTGGTCGCCCGCGGCTTCGAGCAGCTTCCGCGCGATCTGTGGTGCGTCGTTGTTGACGGCGAGGATGGTTGGCACAGCGCCCTCCTAGGTGAGAGAAACCGGGACAGCGGCGCGCACGCACTCGTCCCACGCCACGACGTACGTGCGTTCGGCGATCGCGCGGATTTCGTTGTTGGCGTAGTTGAATGCCTCGCGCATCGAGCCCGGCCGGTGAGTGATTTCGGTGCGCCGGTAGGTGACTGCGCCGGTCGCGACGATCCACGCGGTATCAGCGGCGGCGGGCGCGCCATCCGGGCCGGTGTTCGGGTAGCCCGCGCCGAACGCCCACCGCGTACCGAGCACCGTCACGAGGCGGCCAGGTTCGGTGCTGATCTGCTGCGCGGCGGCGGCGTGCGAGGCAACCTCGCGTGGCGTGTGCAGCACGCCGATACCGCCGTAGTTCGCGCCGAGGAACCCTTCGAGCAGGCCAATGCCGCTTACGAGAGGCACCGGGTCTTCGGCGAGCACCGCGGTTTCCTCGCCGGTGGTGTCGTTCATCAACCGCAGTCCGGTCGATGCCCACACCGCCTGCTCGACCGCGACCCACTCGGTGAGCAGCGACGCGGTCGCGCGGTCGAGCATGGCTTGTTCGGTAAGACCGACAGCGCGGCAGGTGAATCCGTTGTAGACGACGATCGGTTCGGCCGAGTCGAGGCCGATTCCGTCAGGCACATCACGGTCGGTCGGGGTGTCGCCGCATTCGGCGGGGTCCAGCTTCGCGGGCCCGCACGGGTTCGGCTCCCATGCGACGCCGTTGCGGATGCGCTGTGCCGGGTCGATGAGCTGCTGATCGGCGGCCGATTGCAGCCCGAACCGCGCGGGGGTGATGGTGGGTGCTGCGACGAGCAGGGGCGGGGCGACAGCCACCGGGAGCCTCCTGGATCAGTGGGGATGCCGGAGATCCCCGGCCGCCGAATGGGCGGCCGGGAGACCGGTGGATTACGCCGCGGGGGCGATCTTGCCGTCGCTGTCGAGGATCTGGCCAGCGGCGGTCGAGCCGTTCGCGGACAGCGCGATGGTCAGCTTGCGCGGCTTGTAGCGGCGCCGGATGACCATCAGCTTTTCCTCGGTAAACAGGTGCAGCACGTCGTTATTGACGAGGTTGGTGGTGTCGTAGACCGCCTGCATCGTGATGATGTCGCCGCGCGACCGCAGGAACGTGCCCGCGATGTAGACCAGCACGTCGACGGTGTCCGGCCACGACGTGATCGGTGTCGCGCCACCGAAACCGCTCGAGATGCCAGTGAAAGCGTCCTGCCAGTCGTAGACCCAGCGCACGACCGCGTTGCGCTTGGCGAACCAGTCGTCGATCCGCTGGTCGGTGACCTCGTACGCCTCGGTAGTGGACGAGTTCGTGCGGACCGCCTGATCGGCGCGCACGACCGGCTTCACCCACCGCGGCAGCATCACTTCGAGAGTGGTGCCGTCGCCGATGCGGTTGGCGTACTTGATGTCCTCGATCTGGGCATCGATCGAATTGAGCAGCGACGGCGTCGCCGACGGACCCAAATTGATTGTGACCGTGGTGGCCGTCTCGGCAACCATCCGATTGATGGTGCGCGCGTTGACGCGGTGGGCGTGCGCGATCAGCGCGTGCGCGATCACGTCCTCGGTCAACTCCGAGTAGGCGTTGTGCTGCAGGATGCCGCCGTTGATGCCGAAGCCGATGGCCTCGGCGCGCTCCTCTTCCCACGAGGACGGGCACGGCACCCGGAAAATCGGCTTCGTGGTACCCGCGACTGTGCCACCGATCGGGGTGGTGAACCCGCTGCCAGCGATCGCCTGCGCCTCGGTCTGGATGAATCCGGTCCCGGTGTAGATAGCGGTGTAGTCCGGGCCCTCGGTCCAGATGAGGCCACCACGGGGGGACTGCACTTCAGGGATGTCGATTTGACCGGCGTTCGCCTCCGCGAGGATCGGCGACATCTCGTACAGCCGCTCGGACGGCGAGCACCACCCACCGGCCGCGACGAGGGACTGCTGCGGCAGTCGGGACTGATCCACCGCGCGCTCGATCGCAGCCTTGTCCTCGTGGTCGCTGCGGGTGATCAGTTCGTCGGGGAACTGGATGGCGAACTGCGCGATACCGGCAGTGAGGCGCGTGTTTTCGACGATCCCGTTTGGGAACGAATCGAACTTCACGGTGCCCGCGCGCGCGACGTCGGCGAGGCCGGCCATCGGTGCACCGGCGGCATAGCCGGGCACCTCCGCCGCCGCAGTGATCACCACGCCAGCCGGGGCCGGGTCGGGGCGACGCACTTCACGGGTCGGCAGGTCGGACAACCGCACCCGGCGACGCGGCGGAGCGGAGGCTACGAGCGCGGGTTCCGGTGCCGGGTCGGCGGCCACCGCCGCGGGCGCGGAATCGGCTGCGGGCGGGGCCGGATCACCGGCGGCCGGTTCGGTGGGGGCGTCAGTGGTATCGCCGCCGTCCTCTCCACCGTCGCCGCCCTTGTCCTCGCCTTCGGCGCCGCCCTCGCCGTCGTCGTCCTTGGCGGAAGTCTTCGCCGCGGGATTCACCCGCTCAGCCAGCTTCGACAGGCGCTCGGCCTGTTCACCCGCGATCTTGTCGCGGCGGCCGACCTCGACGCGCACGCCGTCGGCGACGTCGGCGAGTGCTTCCATCGCGGAGGCTTCGTCGTCGGTGAACTTCGATGTGCCGTCGCCATAGAGCTCGTTGAACTTGGCGGTCGCCGCCTCCAGCAGTGCGGCCACATCGGTATCGGCGGGAGCTTCGGCGAGAAGCTTTGCGACCGCATCGGCCGCGGACTGGCCCTCGGCCGCACCGGTGGCGGCGTCGATAAGGGACTGGAGCGTGATCTTCACCGCAAGCCTCCGTGCTCAGGCAAGTAACTTGCCCGGCCCGAGGCCAGCGGCTCAACTGCGTCTACTGTATCCGCTCACAGCTGTTGAGCTTGGTACGTGCCGCCCACCTGAGCTGCAACGGCCCGCGCCTCATCTTCGGATTTGTAGGTGATCGTCGCCCCGGACGGGTGCACCACCTGATGCAGTGTCTTCTTCGGACCGCAATTGCAGTTGCCCATCAGCGAACTCCTCTCGTCAGTGCCGCCATGCGAGCGGCCACGGTGCGGACTCGCGTCGCGCGAATCCGTCCCGCCGCGTTCGCGATACGCCGCGTACGCATCACGTCATCGAGATCGAGCAGCCGCGGACCGTGGGAGCCGCGGCGCAGCATCCCGGCCGCGACCAGCGACCGCACACCAGCCGCCGCCAGCGCGCGCGTACGCGCGACGATCGGGAACCCGGGGGAGTTGACGGCGAGGACCGCGATCAACTCCAGCGCATCGCTGTGGCGTCGGACACCGCGCCAGTCCCCGGAGATCCCCGACCGGCGCAATTCCTCGATTCGGTCCTCGTCCACACCGGGCAGGATGCGCCCGGACAGCCACGGCCCGACCGCACCGTCCCGGCAGCGTACGACCGCGACTGCGGTGCAGGTGTTGTCGTAGTGCTCGGCCGCTGCGCGCAGACCCAGGTGCAGCCCGGCGTGCCCGCCTCGGTCGCGGTCGCGGCTGATGGTGATCTTCCCGACCGCCATCGGACCGTCGTCGGTGCGGATCGTGCCCTGGTGGAAAAACGCGTAGTCGAACGCGCTTGCGGGAGGGGTGACACAGATATCGGCGAATCCCACATGGCAGGAACCCCATTCGGCGAGGTGCCCGAACACGCGCCCGTCATCGGTGATCGTCAGCCGCGTCGGCTCGTCCGGCTCCGGCAACTCGAAATCACGATGGTCGTAGACGACGGCCGCCGCCGTGAGCGCGGTGGTCACCGGCTCCAGGGGGATGTCCTCGTACTTTCCGGCGAACGCGACGCGGATGCGGTCGAATCGGATCGGGCCGGTCTCCGACAGGTCCGCGACGGGCAGCCCGTAACCCGCGGTGACATGCGGGATGAACGGGTCGTGCTGCGCGGGCATCGGCCCGCCGGTGTCGAGCATTGAGCCGACAACGGCCTGCCGCAGATCGGAGAGACCGTCTGCGCCGACCAGATACACCGCGCACGGGTCCTTGTCCGCGCTGTTTGGGTTGAATGCTGCGTGCGCCCATACCTCGCCGAGCACGGGCCCCGACGGAGCCAGCTCGGCGACCGCAGTGTGCACGGCGTCGACCTGTTCGGGGGTCCACTCCGCAGCCTCACCGAGATAGGCAAGCGTCAGGTGTAACTCGTCGACCGCCTCGCCGCCCTCGACCGTCAGCCGCGTCGCATCCTCGGCGGCCGGGACGAGCGCGATCATGGCGCCGGTGTGCTCGGTGACTGCGTCATCGGATTTGGTCTCGGCCGCTGCGGTGAGAGCTTGAATGTCGTAGGCGGGACCGATCCGAGCCTGTTCGTAGGCGGGGGAGGACAGCAGGGTTACCCCGGCGAACTTCCAGCGGTCGATACGCCAAACCCACTCAGCGACCGGATCTGGTGGCGGGGGGTAACCCGCGTCGCTGGCGGACTGCTGCCACGCCGCGATGCGCTCAGCGGGCACCTCGTTGCCGTCAGCGTCCACAGGTACCTGTGTGACCGCGATGTCGGAGAAGTCGACTGACACCCACCCGGCAGCGCCGCGACCGACTTTCGCGGCCCAGTCCGCAGCTACCGGATCGGCGAGGTCGAACGGCCCTTCGCCCCACACCATGCCGTCTTGCACCCACACGCGGGTGCACAAGCCGACCACGACTGATCCGGCATGCCCGTCGGCGAGCTTTTCCTGTGCCGACAGCGGCTGCGGTAGCGGACGGGCAGGTACCTCGTCGCCGACGAGGACGTATTCGCGGACGTAGTTCTGTGCGTCTCCGGACCGCGTGTTGACCGGCAGGATCGGACCACGCCACCCGGGCGGCGGACCGTCCTGCGCGGCGGCCTCTGGATCGGCGAGCAGGGGAAAAGTCATGGCAGCGCTCCAATCACGATGGAAACAGTAGGACTGTATCCATGATTTCGGATCCACTCACGTCCGAACAGCGCGCTGGCTCCGCACCAGTCCGCCATCTGCCGGGTCTCGACCCGAAGCAAGCCTGCCGCCTTCGGGCTCATCATCTCGGCCCGTGAGGCACAGTCGGTCCGGGGTCCCTGATGTCCTGGAATCCGCACATTGGTACGGAGTAGCTAAAGTCACGATTTAACAACTGGCGGGCGGTAACGGGGTACTTGCGAGGTATTCGAAAGGCATCCTCGACCAGTAGATCTGAAGATGGCCAGCCTGCTCCGGACTGATCCACGCTGCCCCAGACTGTTCTGTACGTTTCGCGGCAATGTCACCCCTACGTGATTCTCTGTACCTACAGTGAGTTGTAATGCTGCGCGGGAGGAACCTCTGATGACTGCTGTAATTGAGCCAGAAGAGACAGTGATGATTGCGGGTCCGAAGGACACCGAAATCGCCATCAAGAACGCCCTGCGACGTGCTGGCTGCACGTTCGACGAGCTCGCGGAACAAGCGCGCACCGGCCAGTTCCGGTCCCTACGTGCACGGCTGGCCTGGGTAGCCATCGGCGGCTACTACAAGGCCTGACTTTGGCGCGGAAGTTCGATCTCGAACGAGAGTCGCGCGAGTTCGCGGAGCGCATGACCGCCCTTCTCAACAAGACCATCTGCAATGGTGTCCGCTTGAATGCGGTTGTTGAGCAAACCAAGAAACATACCGTTGTCGGGTACAAGATCTCGAAAGAAAACCGAGACTTGTGCTTCGGTATTCCGGTCAGTACCGCCACAACCTGTCCCACGTATATGGGTGTGTCGATCCGCCTCGCCCCTGATGAGGACGACAAGTACCTGATGTCGATCTCCTCGGTGATGCTTCTGGCCAGGGACGAGGCGCTCGAAGACGTGCTGTTCCACTACGACTACGAGCGGGAGAAGTTCGACGGGTACCCGGAAGCGCACCTGCATGTGTGTGCAACCTCCGAACACTGGAAGGCTCTGGGACCGGATCGGGCGCTGGAAAAGCTGCATCTACCTGTCGGCGGGCGCCGGTTCCGACCAGCGTTGGAGGACATCGTCGAGTTCCTCATCGTGGAACGATTCGCCGAGGGGCGGGCAGGCTGGAAACAAGTCATCGCCGATAGCCGGCACGAATTTCAGATGCTCCAGCTCAGGGCTGCGGTCCGTAGGTACCCAGAAGAGGCAAGGGCCGTCCTCAAGAGCCTCGAAACCGAATAGACCTGTCGCTGGGGGCCTCAGCTGGTAACCACTACCAACCGTTCACGGCTCGGTGCCAGTTCTGGCCGGACGCTGGGCACTGGTGCAAGGTCAGCCTGTCGCGCCGTCAGGCAACCGCGGGATCTGCGGATACTCCGGGACCTGCCCGGCCGTGCGCGCGCCCGGGATCACATGCAGCGCAGCGGCCAACAGCTCGGACTCACCCGGCCCGTACCCGGTCTGGAACGGGCCGGTAGGGGTCAGCGGGAACGAGAACGCCGGCGCGGTGAGGGCAGCGGTGGTCTCCGGGTCGGCCTTCCAGTCGCGGCCGTTCCAGTTGAGCCAGCGCTCACCGACCGGGTCGGTGGTCGCGCTGTACACAGACCAGGTCGTCATAGAAGAAGGATCACCGCCAGCACGAAGGCGTGCAACTGCCAGTCGCCGTAGCGGTTGTCGCGGCGCCGCGCGAACACATCCTGTATTCCGACCTGGAACACCTCGTGCGCGGAGCGGGCCGGGTTATCGCCGAACCAGTCGTAGACCTTCCCGGCGTAGCCGCGCAGCCATTTGTCGGCGAGCACGTACTCGCCGGGGTAGAGCTCGGTGCGTTCCTCGAGGTGCCCGTGCTCGTCGGTCGAACGGCGGCGCACGAAGGCGTATTCGAGCATCATCAGCCCGGGTATCGCTTCCTCCATCCGATGGCCGAGCTCATGCGCCATGATCTCTTGCGCCACGTGATCGAACGCCCCGTTGTAGGGCAGGTTCGAGCGGGGCCTGGCGGCCAGCAGATCGCGCCCACGTCGGCCGCCGCCTGCGGCGAAGAACGCGCGATTGCTGCGGTTGAGCACCAGCGGGCCGCGGGCGTCGGCGGCCTGCAGCCAGTCGTCCGGGAATACCTGCTCGGCGGCACGCAGATCCTCGATTGTGGACGGCGTGCCCGCCAGCAGTCCGCCTTGCACAGGCGCGGCAGCCGCGGCGCGTTGCTCGACCCCACCGAACGGCCGCGCCTCGGCGAGCGCCCGGCGGATCACGTAGGCTTCGGCGCGGGCGAGAGCTTGCTCGGCGTCGAGCGTCCTAGCACCGAACGGGTACTCGGCGTCGAGCTCTTCCCGTCGCCGCTGGATGGTGGGGTCGTTGTCGAGGGCGTCGGAGATGTCGTTCCAGATCGCCTCGCCGACCGCGAGCACGGCGTCGAGGTGGGCGTCGAGCTCGGCGGGTGGCAGCAGATTTCCGGCGGCGTCGCGGCGGTAGTTCGTCTCGCGCAGCGCGGGGACCTCGAGTTGCCAGTAGTCCTCGGTCGGTGGGTTGCGGCGGCGCGCGTCCAGACTCGCGCGTTCGTCGCCAAGGCGTATGCGGATTTCGATGTAGTGCTCGAAGTCCTCCTGTTCGCGGCGTGCAGCTTCCACCTCGCGCGCCCACCGCTGCACGCTGTGCGCGGCGCGGGCCCGGGCGAGCTTGCCCTCCAGCTCGGCGACGCCTGCGCGGTGGCTGGCGCGGACACCGCGGAGTTCGGCCGGCTGCACCGACGCGTACTGCGCAAGCGTGAGGTCCGAATGTAGGGCGGCAAGATGGGTTTCGAGATCGGCGATGCGCCGCTCCGCCTCCCAGTTCGTGCGCTCGAGGAACGTCTCGGCAGGCCGGATAGTCTTGCCCTCGACCAGGGCGTGCCATCCCTCGGCGCCCGTGGGCAGCGACTCGCGGATGCGGTCGAGCGCGTCACGGTTGCCTGGGGCGATGATCGGCGTTGGCTCGTCGACGATGTCCTCTTCGTTGTCCGCTGCATCCGGATCTTCGTCGGTGGCGGCGTCGTCCTCGTCGTCGAGCTCCGGCTCGTCGTCTTCGTCGTCAAGATCGTCTTCGTCGTCAAGATCGTCTTCGTCGTCAAGATCGTCATCGTCGTCAAGATCGTCATCGTCGTCGTCATCGGGATCATCCGGTTCAGGACTCGTGTCCGGAAACGACTCATCGTCAGGCTCCGGCTCGGGATCAGGCTCCGGATCGGGCGTCGGCGGCGTCGTTTCGTCATCGACTACTTCGCCGCGCTGCTCTGTCTCCCACCGCGCCAGCGCCGCAGCCGCGTCATCGGGGTCGTCCGGGCCCATCCGTGCCGCGCCGGGCGCGACACCACGCCCACCCCACACGCCCTGCAACGCGGCCTGCACCTCGTCCTCTGTGAGGATGAGCATGGTGCAGCGGCAGTTGATGACCTCGTGCGCGGGCCCGCCGGCCTCGCCTGGGTGCTGCAGTTCGGCCAGGCCGACACGAAACGGCTCGGCCAACTTCACCATCTGGCCGTCGGCGACAACGTGCGTGCCCCGGGTGCGTTCGTCGGTGGTCGACAACCAGCGTTTGAACCGGGCCTGCCCGCCTGCCTGCTCGACCGCCTGTGCCGCGGCCAGCGTGCCGCCCTCGATAGCGCCGTGGATCTCGGTCCGCGCGATCCGCCGCGCGAGCCACTGCCATTGCCCGAGTGAGGCGTCGTGCTGCTCCCACAGCGCGCGTCGGCGGGCGCGCAGCGCGCGCAGCTCCGAGCGTGGAGTGTTCGGGTCGGCGATCTGGCGATCGACCGCCCAGATCTCCGCGCGTATCCGCCGCGAGGGCGCGTCGATGTCGAGCATGCGGCCGATGCGTTCCTCGACCTGGTTGTAATCCATGCCCTCGGACAGCATTTCCAGCAGCTCGGGCCGCAGCTCCTCGAACGCGCCTTCGGGCCAGATCCGTAGCCGGTTGTGCACTGACTCGAGGTAGGCCAGCTGGAACGGCAGCGGGGAGATGTCCGCGCGGCGCGCAGCGTCGAGGAACGCTTCGCCGAAGGCCTCCGACAGCGCCGGGTCGACGTGCTCGGCCATGGCCCGCGCCCACACCTGGGTCGCCGCCCCGACTGCGTCGAGGTCCGGCGGCAGATCACCGGCCGCCGCAGTGATCGACGGCCCGGCGAGTAGCTCGGCGGCGGCCGCAGGCAGCGGCTTGTGCAACACCAGCGCGCGGGCTGTGTCGAGCCACACCGTCATTGCCGCGACCACACCGCGGAATGCCGCCGCTTCGCCACGGCGCAGCCGGTTCTCGGCATGAAGCCGGTGCGCGAGCCACGGGTCAGTCCGGCTCACAAGCCACCGCCAGCACGCACCGCAGATCCTCGGAGGTGTGCGGTTTGCGGGTCACGATCAGTTGCCGCACGTACCAATCGACCGCGGTGATGACCTTCGGCTGGTCGGGCAGCACGATCCGCAGGTGATCCCACGCCGCGGGTAGCAGCCGGTCACATTCCTCGGGGTGCCGCGCCAGGCAGCGAGCGGTGTGCTGTTCGTGCGGGGGCATGGCCAGCAGTTCGCGGTTGGTGCGCGAGGAGTTGCGCGCCCGTTTCCCCGCAACTTCCAACGCGCGCAGCACCGCCATCTCGCACACCGAAGTCAGGCAGTCCAGATCAGCGCTCACGTAGCGGGCTCCCGCTCCGGCTGCTCGGTCGAATCGGGCTGCTCGGGCAGTTCCCGGGATCCGCTGCTGTCCTCGCTCTCCGGTGGCGGCGTGCTGTCGGGAGCTTTGCCGTCGGTGGTGGCGTCGGTGATGGTGGCGGCCTGCCGCAGCACCGCGGCGTCGACCTCGATTCCGAGCAGTGGCAGCAGCAGCGGCGCCAGCGACGGCGCACCGATCAGCAGCTTCGTGAGCAGAATCTCCCGCTTCTGATCGGGGGTCGGCAGGTCCGCGTCACCGAACCCGTTCTCGCGCAACATCGCAGCCCCGGCCAGCTCGCCGCGGTCGTAGAGTTCCCGCGAGTCCGCCGAGCGGTCCGGACGCAGCCGCAGCGCGGACGCGTCGAACCACACGAGGTACTTCTGCCAGTCCGGAATACCGGCCGCCTTCAACAGCCGGTGCAGCCATCCCGTGGTGAGGGCGTGCATGATCACCACGGCGACCGGCGCGACTGCCAGCTTGACGTCTTCCTCGCTGATCGCCCACGCGCTCCAATGATTCGACCCGGAGCCCAGGCCGAGCAGCACCTCCGGCGGGGAGTCCATACCGAGCGCGATCCGCCGGATCGCCTCCGACCGCAGTTCCTGCGCCTTCGGGTCCAGCGGCTCGGCGAACTTGATGTGCTTGATCTTGTCGACCAGATCCCCGGGCACCTTGGACACCAGCGGCACCAGCGCCGCGGCGCTCGCCCTGTCCTTGATCGGGGTGAGCATCATCTCCATGAGATCGGCCACGAATGGATCGAGGTCGTCGTCGCTGTCGCCGTTGGTGCGGTCGGGGGAGCCTTGCCCGCGTAGGGTCTCGATCTCCTGCGGGACGAGCAGGATGCCCGCGCCGGCCAAACGGGAATCGATCTGCGCGCTCACGTGCTCGGTCAGGCCGCGGAGCTCGCGGGCGACGGGCAGGATCGCGCGCGCGCCGCAGTCGGCCCATGCGCGCTGACGTGGGTGCGGAATCCACGCCCGCACAACGTGTTCGGTTGGGTCGAGGCGTCGAGTGTCGAGGCCGTCGTTGTACTGCCAACTCTTGCCCGCCGGGGTGAGCTCCTGCACCGAGCAGGGCTCCCACGTGAACAGGTCGTCGTCGCTGTCGGCGATGATCGGCAGCGTCTCGCCGTTGAAGCTGATGTGCTGCGCGGCCCGGAACAACCGCTGCGCCGTAGCGGACGGGTCGGAGAACATGCGTTCGCCGAGCTCGCCGGGGAGCCCGTCGGTCACCTCGACCGGTTCGTCACCGAGAGATTCGACCTTCGCGATCATCGGCCGCATCAGGCTCACGCTGCGTGCAGTGCGGTCCCCAGAGAACCGCACCTCGCCGATCTCGTCGCGCAAATCCCAGATCTCGTCTTGCCACTTTTGTTTCGTGGACTTGGTCGTGGTGCGCGCGACCGACGGCCCTGCCACGATCTGTGCTGCGGCGGTGACCACTCTCGGTGGTCGAAGCGGGTCCTTGCGGGTTCTCTGGTCGAGCGCGTACCTGGTGAACACTGCCGCCGCCGCGCCGGGTTGAAGTTCAGTCTTCGTCGTCGCTTCGATCTGCGCGGCGATCAGCGCGGCCGTCGACTCCGGCCGCCGCGCCCGCCTCACTGCTCCGCCTTGCTCGGGTCGGGCTGCTGCTGGACCGGTCCGCCGAGCCATTCGGCCCCCGTGCCGACCAGCCATGAGACCGACAGCACCGCGGCGGGCAGCAGGAACCATTCGTCCCAGCCGTGATAGTGCGCGACCTCCGACAGCGTGACCACGATGGCGCCGAGCCACGGGCTCAGGCACCACGGGCACGTCATCATGTAGGACAGCTCGCTGTCGTGGCCTGTTCGTTTGATCACGAGCACGCGCAGATGGCGCGCAATGTAGTCATCAGTGATCAACCGCGTAAGGCGAGCAGTCGCGCCGAGCGCGAGCAGAAACACGGGAAACGTCACGGCTCGGACCCTCCTGAGCAGGCAAGCATGGATACAGTGTGACTGTATCCTCTGGCTTATGGAGCAGGTGACGGCGCGAGCGGAGCAGCGATTCGGTGTTTGGTCGCTGCACGAAGTGCGCACAATCGATCGCACGCCGTATGTCGACGCGTTGATTCGCGACGGACGTTTGACCGTCGTCGAGACCACCGACCCGGGTAAGCCGTGGGTGCCCTACGAGGACACGCCGACTCCCGAACCCGAGCAGACGGAAAGCGACCCGCCCGAAGCCAGTGCCGCCCAGGCCGCACCGACCGAACGCGGCCGACGTCGCCGCCCACCGAGCGGGCAGGGGTAGCCGCGATGGCGGGCGCGGCCGAAATCCATCACGCGCGGATCGCCGCGGCGATGGCGACTGCTGCCGGGCAGTGGGGCGAGCGGATCGGCCGGCAGATCGCCAACCGCGCCAAAGAGCAATGCCCGGTGGATGAAGGCCGGTTGCGCAGCAGCATCACGCATCTGGTGACCGTGAATCCGGGTGGCAGTGTCACAGTTCGAGTCGGGTCACCGTTGGCGTACGCCCGGTACCGGCACGAAGGCACGGGCCTCTACGGTCCGCACCACGCCCGGATCGTTCCCGTCACTGCCCAGGCGCTCAAGTTTCGACAGCCGCGGATAGTCGGCCCGTTCCAACCCGGCGCCCGCCAGCTGCCGGTGAATCGGCGGCCGTTCGTGTTCGCCAGAAGTGTCCGCGGTTCCGTCGGATATCCGTTCCTGACCCTTGCGCTCGAAGAAACCTTCGGCGCCGCGAACGTCATCCGCAATCCCACAACCAGTTAGGAATCCGTATGCCGCCGCGTGAACGCAAGTCAGCCGCCAAGAAGACATCCGCCCTGCTGCCCACCGAGGGCGTCGACGAAGCCCTCACCGTGATCGAGACGCCCGAAGAGGTGATCCCGCCGGTCGTCGACGACACCGGCGCGACGATCCCGGCCGAGCTCCAGTTCACCACCGGCAGCGATGAGACCGACGCCGAGCCGGAGATCGCTGACGAGGACATCCTTGAGCTGAGCGTCGACGGACATGTGCTCTACGCGATCAAACCCACCGTCGAGCAGTGGGGGGCGATGATGGCGATGATGTCGCGCGCCGCGACGATGGCCGACCGCATCCACGCCATGCAGAAATTCGCTTCCACCGTGCTCGACGAACCGAGCTATCAGTACGTCGAGAGCAGGTTGATGGACCGCAACGACAAGTTCGGGCACGAGGTCTACGACAAGATGCTGCGCGGCATCATCGACAAGTTCTCACCCGACATGAACCGTGCGCAGCGACGCGCGCAGGCTCGCCTCCTGCATCGCTGACCGGTGCCCGCGGCGTGGAAAGGGTCGGCCGGGGCGTGGAAGCTCGACGATCGGATCGTGCACCTGGCCGACCCCCTGCCCAGCACGCGCGACATGGTGTCGATGGTGGTGTCCTCGTACGCGTTCCGGGTGGTGGTCGGCACCTGCCGCGACCGTGACGATGTCGGTTGGCTGGTCACCGAGATCATCAAAGGCCGACTGCTCACTGCCTCGCGGGTCGAGGTAATCGCCGATGCGCTCGTCGAGCAGATTTTCGGGCAGCCGCGATGGGTGGTGCAGCGGTTGTGGCGTGAAGCGCTGGGCATCTGGCGCGAGGTCGATGCCGAGCTCGGTGTTCGCGGTGTCGATGTGCTCGCGTTGCCGCCGGACCGCGCGACGAACACCGTCTACGGCGTGTTGCACCGTCGCCGCTCCCATGACGAGCGCGCGCTCAAGAAGTGGATGCACGAGCTCGAAGACACCCCCGCCCGCGTACGGCAGACACCCGTCGGTGACGCCGCCGCTGCGGCGGATTGGATGGCGCTGGCTGGGATGCTCGGCGGCGGCCGCGCACCCGTGGCTGGTCCCGCGGGTGTCGACTCCGAACTGACCATCACCTAGACCGATACGCTTACCGAAGTAGTGCTGCTGGCCTCGGGCCGGGCAATCCAATTGCCCGAGCCCGGAGGCACGCGTGACCGAGCCGTTCGCGACCGCGCACGTCGCTGCTGAGCTCGACTGGAACAACCTCGACGACGAGCTCAACGCCCGGGTCACCGCAGCTGCGGAAGAAGCCCGCAAGACCCTTCAGGAAAAGCTCGACAAATGGTCGCTGAACGCGACGGTCAAGCTCAAGCCGAGCATCGGTGACTTCCGCAAGCAGGCCCGCGAGAAGCTCGCCGGGGTCACCCTCGTCAAGGATGTCGATCTCCGCACGACCGCGACCGAGCTCAATCGGTGGACCAATGATCTTCGCGAGCGGCTGAAGAAGAAGCAGTTCCGGGTCAACGTGACCCCGTCGCTCGACATGACCGAGCTGAATGCCCGGCTCGCGCACCTGCCCGAGGGCACCGTCAATATCAAGCTCGCGGTCACCCAGGCCGAGGCGCAGCGGTTCGCGCGTGCTCTACGACAGTTCCTGCGAGACGCGGATTTCACCGCGCCGATCCGCCCCGAGCTGACCAACTCCGCGGTGTTCCGGACCGCACTGGACGAACTGACCCGCGACCGCACCGTGGATGTGCGCGCGAACATGCGCGGCGGACTCGGCCGCCTCGGCGGCCCGGGCGGCGGCATCCCCGGAATCGCGACCCTGTCGGCCGGGATCACCGCGGCGGCCGGGGCGATGGCCGTGCTCGGTGGCGCGGCTGGTTCCGCGCTCGGCGCAGTCGGCGCGCTCGGGATCGGCCTGGCCGCGCTGAGTCCGGCCGCCGCTGCTGGCATCGCGACCGCCGCCGTCGGTCTGAAGGGAATCGGCGACGCGTTCAAAGCTCTCTCCGCGGCAGACGACTCCGCAGCATCCGACGCGCAAGCCCGCTCGCAGGCGATCAGCGCGGCCAACCGGCAAGTCGAGTCCACCGAGCGATCGCTGCGGGATGCGAAGAAGGACAGCCGGACCGCCGAAGACGACCTGACGCGCGCCCGCAAGGACGCAGCGAAGCAGCTCCGAGACCTCAACCTCGAAGCGCGGGGCGGAATCCTCAGCGAGAAAGAAGCGCAGCTCGACCTCCTAGACGCGCAGAAGGAACTGTTCAACCTCAAGCCCGGCGACAGCCGGGAACGCGCGGCGCTGCGCGTGGCGCAGGCCGAGCAACGGCTCATCGAAGCCCGGTTCCGCAATACAGATCTCGCCGAGAAGAAGGCCGAAGCCGACGCCAAGGGCATCGAAAACTCCGACCTCGTCGTCGCCGCACAGGACCGCGTCACCGCCGCACACGAGCGGGTCAAAGACGCCGAGCAGGCGCACAAGGACGCGATCACTGCACTGAATGACGCGACCACGAAATTGTCTGCGTCGCAGGAGAAAGCAGCGCAGGCACTCGCCAAACTCAGCCCGAACACACGCGCGTTCGTCCTCGCGATGCGCGATCTCAAGCCGCTGACCCAAGACCTGAAGAACTCCGTGCAGGACGCGGGATTCGACGGGCTCGACCAGCGGTTCACCGCGCTCGCACGCGCGTCGCTGCCTGCGGTCAAGGACGGAATGACCGAGGTCGCCGGGGCGATGAACGGCGCGGCCAAGCAGTTCGCGGCGTTCTGGTCCACCGCGGGCGCCCAGCAGGGCATCCGAGACCTGTTCGGCGGCACCGCAGATCTGATCAAGGCGATGCAGCCCGGCCTCGCGCGGGCGTCGCAAGGGTTCGTGTCCTTCGCCAGCGCAGCCAAACCCGCGATGGACAGCATCGGCGCCTCACTCGGCGGACTGGTCGGCAGCATCGGCAACGCGTTCACCAAGGCCGCCGACTCCGGTGCGCTGACGCAGCTGCTCGAGACGTTCTCGACCATCATCGACGGGCTCGGACAGGGCTTGGAGCCCTTGATCGGTGGCCTGATCGAGATGGGCAACATCGTCGGCCCGACGCTCGGCCCCCTCTTCGTAACTCTCGGGTCCGCGGTCGCTGAGCTCGCCCCGTCTCTCGGGAAGCTCGGTTCCACCTTCGTCACCACCCTGACCGCGCTGATGCCGACGCTGACCACCTTCATCGATGCGTTGGCCCGCGGTCTCGAGCCAGTGCTGCCGGTGATCGGCCGACTTCTGGATTCGGTTGGGCGCGCCCTGATTCCACTGATCGACCCGCTCTCGCGGATCGCGCAGACAATCGGTAACGCCCTGGTCAAAGCCATCGACGCGCTCGCACCATCGATCGGCCCGATCGGTCAGGCGTTCGCCTCTCTCATCAGCGCGGTCGCGCCGATCCTGCCCGTGCTCGCCGAGGTCGTCTCCGGCATCCTGCAGGCCCTCGCGCCCGCCCTGACCACGATCTTCAACGCGCTCGGCCCCGTGATCAAACAATGGGCAGACCTGATGATCCCGGTTTTCCGGCAGCTGCAGCCGATACTCGCCGACGTCGCGCAGCAGATCGGCACCGCACTTGCCGACGCGCTCACCCAGATCGCGCCGTACCTGCCGGACATCGCGCGCTCGTTCACCGGCCTGGTCATGGCGCTCGTGCCGCTGCTGCCCCAGCTGGTAGAGCTCGGCGTGGACCTGCTACCCCCGATGATCCGCTTGTTCATCGCAATCTTGCCGCAGGTCTTGCGGTTGATCGATGCCTTCACATGGCTCGCGAACAACGTCCTGGTCCCGATCCTGATACCCGCGATCAGGGGACTCGCCGATTACCTGGGCGACCAGCTGGACAACGCCGCTCGGGCCGTGACGACGGCGCGCGACGTCATCGGCGGGGCACTTGAGCGGATGGGCGAATTCTTCCGCGGACTCGGCTCGACGGTCGAAACCGTCTGGTCCGGGATCGTGCGAGGGCTTGCGATTGCGGTCAAGTCCATCGGCCAAATCCTGCAGAAGGTCCAGATTCCCGACTGGGTACCCGGCATCGGCGGCAAGAGCGCCAAGGGACTCGGCGACAGTCTCATCGACTGGGCGAAAGCGAACGGCGCCGCGGCCGGTGGGCGCGCCATGAACACGACCATTGTCCGCTACGGCGGGGGCGGGCGACTGATCAGCGGGCCGGGCACCGGCACCTCCGACAGCATTCCGGCGCTGCTCGACGGAATGATGCCGCTGCGGGTCGCCAATGGCGAATTCATCTCCACCGCCGCCGCATACAAGCGGGGCGCGCCGCTGCTGTGGGCGCTCAACCGTGGATGGACACCGTCACCGGAGTTCCTGCGGATGATCGTCGGCCCCGGATTCGCCGAGGGCGGTCTCGTCAGCGCCAAGGAACTCGTCGACTTCGCGAAGGGCGTCGAAGGCGCCGCATATGACTGGGGCGGCGTGCACTGGGGCGACTGCTCCGGCGCGGTGAGTGCGCTGGCGAACAAAGCCACAGGCCGCGCGCCGTTCGGGTCGCGGTTCGCGACCGGCAACATGGGCGCCGCGCTCGCCGACATGGGCGCGATCCCCGGTCTCGGTCCGGCGGGATCGCTCAGCTTCGGATGGTTCATCGGTGGCCCGTACGGCGGGCACACCAGCGCCACCCTCCCGAACGGCGTGGCATTCGAGATGGGCGGCAAGCGCGGCAACGGTCAGTACGGCGGGCAGGCTGCGGGCGCCGACGACCCGATGTACACCGATCACGCCCATTTCCCGCCGGAGTTCTTTCTCGGCGGCGACCCGGGCAGCGGCGGTAGGTCCGGTGGTCGCTCGGCCAAGTTCGGTGGCTCCAGCGGGGCGGGCGGCTCCGGGGTATCGGGCGGCCGTTCAAGCAAGCTCGGCGGCAGCAGCGCGACGAGCAGTGGAACGACGAGCAGCAGCTCCAGCAGCTCCGACAGCGGCGACACCGGCGCAACCGATGTGCGCGTGACGAACTGGCCGAGCGACTTCGGCTCGTCGACAAGCGCCGCGGCGCAGAACGCGGTGAACCAGTCGCCGACGCTGTCGGCCACGCCGACCCCGACACCGATGGGCATCGACCCGCTCACCGGCGCACCGGCACCGACCGGCATCGACGCGGCGAACCAGTGGGCCGCGCAGCAGGACTTCGCCGGCCAATTCCAGGCGTGGGGGATCAGCGCGCTCAAGTCGATCATCGGCGAAGGCGCGGACCTGTTCGGGCTGAAGTCGCTGACCGACATGGGGATCGACCAGGCGGTCACCGCAGTGACGCGGGCGAACGAGATCAAGGTCGCCGACACCATGATCTTCAACGGGTACGACCCGCAGAAGATCGCCGACGAGACCGGCCGGATGCTGCGGGACCGCATGACCCCGGTCGCCGAAACCTACAGGGCCGGGTGATCTTTCGTGCCTATCTGCCTGACCAATCCAGCCCGGATCATGCAGCTGATCAAGCGCGACATGACACCCGGCTCCCCGACGTTCGGGCAAGACGAGATCGTGTTGGATCTGCTCGGTCCGCACGGCGGCGAGCAGGGTATCCATCTGCTCGAAGGATCGTGGGACGACCTGTTTCATGCGCCGATCACGCAGGTGCGGGAGTCCTGGGCATACCAGGAAGGCAGCACGCTCGACGACATCCCACGCGTCGACGAACGCATCTGCAAGATCCGGCTCGGCACGGTCGGGCGCACGACGCAGCTGTGGGAGCAGATCGACGATCTGCTGTGGCGTGTGCTGGGTCCGCGCTGGGACTGCTACCTCCGCGCCTACTCCACCATCAGCGAACCGCGTGAGCTGCGGCTGCGGTGGGAGCGTGCACCGAAGCCGCTGACCACCCGTGACCCGGGGACCACGCGAGCGCTGGCGTGGGAGGTGTCGACGCTCTCGACCGATCCGTATTGGTACGCGCAGGAACTCGCGTACTCGATCAAACGGTCTGAGATGACCGAGATTGACCCGGAGACCGGCGATCCGGAAGACGACACCGGCGTGTGGCAGGGCACGATCCCGATGCTCAATCCGGCCGATGTCGAGTGCTGGCCGCAGTACTCCAGCTCGCAGCTGGAGGCCGACACCGTCGTGTGGCTGCCGGACGGGTTGTCCGGCCGCACGGTGAAGGTTCCCCAGATCGGCAGCCTCGGGCCCGGCCGCGAATTCCTCGTGCGCACATATCCCCTCGACGAGACGCTGCTCGTGCGCGACGACTCGCAAGCCTGGGCCGAGATGAACGGCGTCGCGTTCGAGTCCGCGATCCCGGCGGGCACCGGATCGCCCGTGCAAGTGCCGATCCGAATCCAGGGCGGCACACCCGACACCGAGATCAAAGCCTTCTATCCCCAGCGGTACACGCGATTCATGGGCGGGGAGGCAGTGTAATGCCTCCGTTGATGAGCGCCGACGAGGTCCGCAGTGAACTTCTGCAATCCTCGATCCAACGTGTCGCGGAAATGCGGCGCCCGCCGAGGATCACGCTGTGGGATAAGAATTGGCAGAACCCTGTCCCGCTCTTCGGCGTCGTCGCAGCGAGTTTCGAAGAACGCCTCAACGAGACCGGTGAAGGGCAGCTCACCCTCCAAGCCACGAACAAACTCTACAAGCTGCTCATCGAAGACCTTGAGTTGTATGAAGACCTGCACATCACCGCAGACATGTCGGGAAAGCGCTGGTCGGGCAAGTGCGCAGGAATTACCGAAAGCGAAAAGGCCGGGCAGATAGGCCATATCGAGCTGAAATTTTTGCACGAATTTGAGCACGTCAAGAAGGTTGTCTGCTTTGCAAATCCTCTGCTTCCAGCGGAATTGCAGACGCCGAAGCTGTACGCATTCGGCTGGCCCAAGCGTTTTCGGCGCGAAGACCCTGCTCTTCCTGAATCTACTTCGCCGCTTCGCGCCATTGTGGGCGCTGCCCGAAGACTTGTTCAATCCCGAAAACTGGTTGGCGAATCTGAATCCGGCGAACTGGCCGATCGTCATCATGCCGGGCAACTTCCTCACCGACACATCGATGTGGTCGGTGATCGCCACCCGGTTCGGCAACGCGCACGACGTGCTCGCGGCGACGCTGTCCGATGCCGGCCTGCAGCTGGTGGTGCGCCGCTGGCTGCCGGGCGACGCGCAGCCCGCGCCGGATCACTTCATCCTGACCGAGCCGACGCTCGTGTTGGACGTGGTCGACAAGTCCGGTTACCGGGGGCTGACCGGCACCGCGCTCGATGGCCTGATCCACTTCATCACCGCTGTCGCCGACGACCTGATCAATGAGGTCGCCACCGTGGTCGGCGTGCCCGATGCGCCCGAGTACGCGGTGTCCGGGTGGATGGGGACCGCGCCGCGGCGGCCGTGGGTGGCGTGGCGCAACGCCCGCCGGACCGGGGTGTCCGGCATCGGTGAATGGCAGGCCACCGTTCACAAGGCGCTCGCCGCGGCGATCGTCACCGGTGGGCACTCGCCCGACTGGGTCAATACCGGGCTCAAACTATTGGCGAACGCGATCCTCGGCTACATCGGCGCGATCTTCGGCAACCCGGGCCTTACCTTGGGGATCTTCGATAGCCAGCTCGAAGACGTTGTGCTCGCGTTCCATCGTGTGGGTAATCCGATTCGGTTCTCGCAGATGGGTATCCGCGGCCCCGCCTATGGCGAGTACTGGGAGTCCACCGGCGGTACCGGCGCAAGTCTGTCTGCGCTGCAAGCGATCCGGACCGGATTCGATCGGACGAAGGCGTACCGGTCCTACAAAGTGTCGGTCGTCAATGGGTCGCCCTATTGGGTCGGTAGGCACTTCGATGTGGGCGACCGCGTCGCCGCCGAAGTCGGCCGCAACGGCCGCTGGTACGTCGACCACGTGTACGCGTTGAAGTACGTGATCGGCCGCGACACCCCCGCGCACTGGGAGATCAGCATTGGCGATGACCGCGCCGAGGATCAGCCCGGTGCGATGCTGGCCCGCCAGATCGCGCAGGTGAAGAGCATCGTGCAAATGATCGGCGTGAGTTCGTGATCGAGTAAGCATGGATACAGTCACACAGTCACCAGTGTCGAGTGTCGAGTGTGGAGGTTGGGTATGGCGAAGCAGCAGCGTAGGCCGCGGCGGTCCTGGTCGGAACGCGCCGATGCGCTCGACGGCATCCGCCGCGACAAGGCCACTGGAATCGTGCTCGCGCGTGAGCACCGGCATCCGCTCGCGGACTGGTTCCGGTCGGTGCCGATGGGCACCGGCCTGCCCGGGATGCAGATGCCGCCCGAGGCCGAGCACCTGCTCGCCATCCACGTGTTCGACAACCTGCGCCTGCCCGCGCCGAAGAATCCGCTGTACAAGCCGCGCGTGGACAGGGAGGCGAGGCGCGGCGCGGGAATCGAGGCCGTGATCTGGGTACCGGTCGGTGCGCCCGAGGAAGACGCGACCGAAGCGCTCGCCGAGCCGGTGGAGGTCGTCGACATCTCCCATTACAGCCCGGCGCAGCTGGAGGCGATGAAGGCACAGATTCGTGACGTCGAGGTGACGCGGAAGCTGATCGAGCAGTCCGACACCGGCGGCACGATGTGACCTCGCCCGACTTCCCCGACGCCCCACTGCCGGCGAAAACCTGGACTGCCTCGACCGTCTTCAATCTCCAAAACGTCGACCCCGAACAGTGGGCGATCGACGACAACCAAGCGACCTACGACATGGCCGAGGCTGCGCGGCAGGCGTTCTTCACCGTCATCTATTCGGCGGTCGAGCAGATCCCGATCATCGGCGGACTGATCGGCGACGTCATCGAGATCATCACCGGCGTCGAGGACGGCGACCTCGATGACCTCGCGTCGTGGATCAACAACCTCGGCGACTTCGTCGACAGCTTCATCGCTGCCGCGCTACACGCCCTCGCTGAACTGCTCGACATGGTGCCGCTCGTCGGCGACACCCTCGCCGAGATCATCGAGGGAATCGCGGACGGGATCAACGGCACCAACGAGACAGCGACAACGGCGCAGGAACAGGCCGCCGCCGCAGCGTCGAAGGTCAACTTCACCGAGATCTACAACTTCGAGACCGCAGCGGTCCGGGACAAGTACCCCGCCAACACCGCCGCCGGGTTCTCGTATGTGAACGATTCGACCATCGCCGCGTCGGGGAGTTGGGTGCTGCGGCTCGACCCCGATGCAGGTTATGCGGCGTACGCGAACCAGCCGCTGAGTCAGAAGGTTGATGTAGCGGCTGGTGAGGCGCTGTATGTCGAGTGGAAACAGCGCCGGTTCGGCTCGCCGAATTTTCGGGCCGCGGTGTTGATGTATTTCTACGACGCGGCCGATACGTTCCTGGCCTACGCGAACACCTCGGCCGTACCGGCGCTCGACGTTCCGGTCGACGAGTGGGTGACCTACGCCGCGCAGATCACTCCGCCCACGGGGGCGGTCAAGGCAGATGTGCGGGCGATCCTCTACGAGGACGCCGGGCTCACCCCGGCTACGGGCGGCTGGGATTTCGACGACGTGGTCGCGGGCCGCATGGTGGCGCAGGCCGGCGTGAAGGGGCTCGAACAGGATCTCGCCACCACGCGTGGGATCGCCGAGGCGGCCAACGCCGCGGTCGCTGGACAAGAGACCGTGGTCGGCGACCACGAGAACCGGATCACCTATCTCGAGTCCGGCAATCAGATCGCCGAATTCGCCCTGGACGGGACGTGGACCAAGCCGTCGGGCATGTCGTACCACAAGCCGATCCTCATCGGCGGCGCTGGCGGCGGTTGTGGCGGCTGCACGGCCGCAGCGGCACCGCGCGGGTACGGCGGCGGCCCGGGTGGATGGGCCGAGCAGGTGTTGACGAACGCGTCGCTCCCGGCGACAGTGCCGGTGACCATCGGCGTCGGCGGCGCTGGTGGCGACCGGCGCTCGGGCAACACCCCGGACTACGGCGACTCGGGCACCGCCACCTCTTTCGGGTCGATCCTGACCGCGGGCGGCGGTGGTGGTGCCAGTAACAACGCTCCCGCGACGGCGGGAACCGGTACGCGCACCGACTTCCAACCGTTCGGCGGGCGCGGCGCTGGAACGTCCGGCAATGGCGACCCGGGCTCGAATGGGTATTTGTCCGAGGCCGGTGCAGGTGGAACCGGCAACGGTGGCCGCGGTGGGAATGGGGTGTCTCCCCCTCCCGGACAGAGGGGAATCGGGTCGGGCGGCGGAGGTGGCGCCGGCAACAGCGGCGCTGGCGGAGACTGCCGAGGTGGGGATGGCGGATACCCGGGCGGTGGCGGTGGCGCCGGGGGTGGCGCGATTCCGTGGTTCGGCACCGAGCAGGGCGGCGAAGGCGGTAAGGGCGGCAACGGCAAGGCGTGGGTTATCTCCTCGCCCGGATTCCTCTCGTGAAGAAGGAGTGAAATGGCCACGGCAGTAATGATCTTGGACAAAGTGCCCGGATACCCGGGTTTGGCTCGGGTGTACAAGCTGGATCCCCCGCTGGTCTACGACAACCAGGAGCGGGAGTATGCGCTGATCTGGGTACCGCAACCGTCGCCGCATGTGGATGTCACGGTGAGCGTGATCCCCTCGACGCGGACCGGAGTGCCGATCGAGGGCAGTATGCGCGCCAGGCCGGGCACGTTCGTCGCGCACGGAAACCCGTTCGCGCGACCCGATTACCTGGAGGGCTGTTTCGCCTGGGCGCTCGCCGGTGCTGGACAGGCCGCCGTTCTGGGCGCGGGCTCAGGCGAGGGATACACGATCGCGCAAGGCGAGGTATGAGCACGCCGTAACTACAGGGGGATATCCTCGCGGTAGTGCTGCTGGCCTCGGGCCGGGCTTGGATCCCCGCCGTCAGGAGCGCCGTATGCCGACCCGGTACCTGCCGCTGGCTGTCGGCACCTACACGATCTCCTCCCCGTACGGGCCCCGCGAGGACGGTTTCCACTACGGTCTCGACTTCGCCGCCCCGAAGGGCACCCCGTTCTACGCGCCGCTCGACGGGATCGTGGTCGAGGGCGCCGAGCGCACCGGCGTGCAGGGGTTCGGGCGGTGGGTGTGGCTGGACTGCCAGCACGCCGCTGGCGTCGACATCATCATCGGCCACGGCGACCCCGCCGTCCGCAGCGGCGACTCCGTCCGGGCCGGGCAGCTGATCGGCTACGTCAACTCCCACGGTCAAAGCAGCGGCCCGCACGCGCACCTCGAGTTGTGGACCCCACCCGGCCGCGTCGGCGGCCGAGCTGTCGACCCTGCAACGTGGTTCGCCCATGCCCTCGACCCCGGCGCCGCCACCGGAAGGACGCGCATGGACAGACCCGTCACCCGCACCGACCTGTCGCCCAACTGCCACGGCGGCGGCCGCGATGTCGATTGGATCGCGATCCACACCCAGGAGGGGCGCGGCAAAGCATCCGCGATCATCCGGTATCTGAAGGACCCGGCACCCGCCGGTGACCCTGGCCGGGCCGTGTCTTACAACGCCGTGGTCGACGACCGCGAGACCGTGCTCGTGGTCCCGTGGGATCACAACCCCTGGTCAGCCTCCAACGCCAACAACCGTGCCGATCACATCCTCATGGCCGGGACGTTCGCCGGATGGTCGCGCGGCAAATGGCTGGAGACCGACACTGCCGACGGTGTCGACGAAAACCTGATGCTCACCCGCACAGCGGCACTCGTGGCGTGGCGGTGCACCGAGCGCGGCATCCCGATCGAGTACGTCGGCGGCACCGGCAGCAGCGCTCCACCGCGGCGACCAGGTATCTGCGGGCACGTCGACTTCGGGCAGTGGGGCGGCGGACACACCGACCCCGGGCGTGATTTCCCGTGGGACGAACTGATCAGGCGCGCCCGCGCTTTCGCAGAAGGAGACGACATGTCAGCGATCCGGTTCACCAACTACGAAGGCACGGAAGTCGACGCGGCGACAGCGCTGAAGTTCATCGACCAGCGGGTCTGGCAGAACGAACGCATGCTGATGGCGGTACTCGATCAGCTGCTCGGCAAAGGCGCCGGAAAGAAGATCCGCGACGACGCCGCCGCCGAGTTCGAGGCATGGCCGCAGAATGGCGGCCGGTCGCTCAACGACATGGCCGCGGCCATCGGCGCGCACGTCGGCGTCCCGAATGCCGTCGACAAGAAAGCGGTGACCAAGTGATCCAGTTGACGAAACTGCCTGAACCCGCGCTGATTCGATCAGCGGGCATCACGATCACCGGCATCGCCGCCTACCTGCTGGGCCGCGAGGTGTCGACCGAGTGGGTCGAGACCGTCACCACCATCTACGGCCTGATCGCCCCCCTCGTCGCCGGATACTTGATCCGCCGTGTCGTCTCCCCGACCCCGGAATACATCGGGAAGCACCGGCCGAAGGAACTGCAGTGATGACCACAATCACGAGAGTGCAGCGACCGGACATGAATCCTTTTGTCGCGGTGACTTTCACGCGATTCGTCGCGATCGTGCTACTGCTGTTCGCCTCGGTCTACGGTGCGATCACCATCATCGGCGGTGCGTCGCGCTGGTCGAGCCCAGCCTACGAGGTGGCCCTGCAGGTGCCCGGCGCACCGGAGTCCTGGGGCGCGGCGTTGCTCGGTGCCTCGGTGATGGGGCTAGTCGGGTTCGCGACCCGCGTCCTGCCGGTCATCGCGGTCGGGTTCGGTGCATGCGCGGCATGGTCGACTGCCTTCGCGTTCTCGATCGGCGTAGTCGCGGCCCGCAACCCGGGCGTCGGCTGGGGCGGTGTAGCGACGTGGGTGTTCCTCGCGCTGCTCTACATGGCATGCACGGCGGCCGGGGCGGGCCGGTTCCATGCCCCTGCGTAGAGCGCGGCGGCTGCTACTGGACGACGAAGGCGTGCGGTCGTATCAGACGACCATGTACGCGTTCATCCTGCTTGCTGGGCTGTGGGCGATCCGCGCCGGGGAGATCCCCACGGCGGTATCCCAGATCCTCGGACGGTGGGCGCATTTTGGGTGGGTCGGCCTGCTGATCGTCGGGCCGCTGATGGTTTTCGCCGGGATGGCGTTGGAGCTGCGGCGCCCGGTCGGGCTGTGGTTGCAGCTGTTCGGCAACACGGCGGTCGCGTTCGCGCTGGCAACATACGTGCTCGCGCTGTCGCGGACCGTGTATGCCGGGCGCGCGACGTTCGCGCTGTGGGTGGTGTTGGGGTTGGTGGTATGCGCGTGCCGCCTGGTCGTGCGCGATGTGCGCAAGGTCCGGGTGGTCGCGAGGGTGGTGAGGAGATTAGACGGTGACTAGCCTGCCGGCCATTGGCAACCTGCTGGTCGGGGGTGGTGTGTCCACTGTCCTGGTGGCGTTGATTGTGGGGTTCTTCGCGCGCTCGACTCGCCGCAGCGACTATGCGCGTGCGATCGTCGAGGCGTCCGGCGAGTTCGCCGACCGCGCCGACCGGCGCAACGAGATCGCCGAGGCCAAGCTCGAAACGGCGTACGCCCTCCTGGATCGGATGCGGGATCGACTGTGGAAGTTCTCGGATCTGATGCGTGCGGCGATCCCGCTGTTGCAGGCCGACGGGCATCACGCGCTCGCGCGGCGGATGCAGGCTGCACTCGATTCGGGGATGCCGCCACCGGACGACCCGTCGGCGGGCTGATTCCGGCGCGCCGACCGGTGACAGTAGAGGGCTTCGGTGTCCAGCTAGCTGAACGCGGGCATCAGTTGCAGGACGGCTTGCGCGAGCTCCTGCCCGGCTGCACCGCCTGCTGCCCCGGTCAACGTGCCGATCAGGGATAAGAAGCTCGCTTTGATTCGGGTTCGGTTGTTGTCCGGATCGTTTGCCGCGTCGCTGAGCTCGTCGGCTTGCCGACGCACCTCGTCCGCATCTTCCCCGCCGTTGTCGGCGTGGGCGTACAACGCCTCGATCAGCGATTGCAGCTCATCAATCGGAGTGCCAACTGTGTTCGACTGACTGAAGTGGTGGCTGTTCACCGCCACCGGACCATGCCCGTGGTGAGTGATGGTGGTGTTGTAGGTATTCGTCACGCCGGTGGTGTTTGCTTCCCGTTCCACGCCCGGCCGAACAGACCGGCCGGACGCTGCCTTTTCCTCACCCTTGGCGGTGATGCTGGGCCGGGCAACGCCGGATCCCCACCCCGCGCTGCCATCGATGTAGCCCGCGGCGCGCAGGTATCGGGTGGCTTGGTCCCAGTCGTAGGACGTGATCGGAGCCGCTGCCCATCCGACGGTCTCACCGACCCTGGCCAAGTTGTAGCGGGGTAGAGGGTTTCCGGCGATCTTCTCTCGGTACAGCCACAGCAGGATCGCGTCACGGGCATTCCACACCCGATCTTCGTCGGCGGATGTCATACGTCAGTCTCCATGTACTCGATGGGATGGAGCGTGCGGGATCAACCTAGAGGTGTGCGCGAGAAATAGAAAGCTCACGTACGCTGTGGCCCGGAGGTAACAGTCCCAGATGGGAGAGGGTGACAGTTGTCGCGTGCGTACGGGTGGCAGCCGGACGGCAAGACGATCGAACCGGCCGAGGCCGATGAGATCCGCCGCTGGGCTACCTACCTACTCGACCAGGACACCGACCCGCCGCCGTCGCTGCGGGGGCTGGCCGCTGACCTGAAAGCTCGCGGCGTCGCCACCGTTTCCGGGGCGCAGTGGAATCCGACCGTGATCCGCCGGTCCCTAGTCGCGCCCCGCATGATCGGCCGCCGCGTCGACGACACCGGCGACCTCGTCGACAGCGATATCGAACCGATCCTCGATGAGGACACCTGGACCGCGTTGCGCGAGCAGCTGCTCCACCCCGACCGGCAGAAGTTCGCGCCTACCCGAACCAACGTCTACCTAATGTCCGAGGGCTTGGCTCGTTGCGCCCTGTGCGCACATCACCTGACCTACAACACCGCAGGCGGCAGGACCCCGTACTACGGGTGCAGCCTGGCCGGTGGTGGATGCGGGAAGGTCACGATCTCCGCGCCGCTACTGGAGGCGGACATCACAGAACGCGTGCTCGCGCGGCTCACCGACCCGAAGTACCGTCGCAAGTTGGGCAAGGCTATGGCCGCGACGGGCACCGTCGCCGACGCCGAGGCCGTACTCGCCGATCTGCGGGAGCGGTACGCGGTGCTCGGCCGCGATTACGCCGACCGGCTCATCCAGCGGGACACGATGCTCGCCGGGACTGAGAGGGCGCGGGCGAATATCGCTGCGGCCGAGCGGAAGATCCTCCAGTTGCAGGCACTCGACGACATGCCTGGCCCGTCCGTCGACGAGGTGCTGGCGTGGTGGGAAGCGGCCTTGGCCGACCGGCAGCACCGGATCGTGGCCGCGCTGCTCAACCACGTCGTAGTGCGATCCAGCGAAGGCCGGTCGGTGATCGGCGCCGACCGGCTCGAACTGCACTGGCACACCTTCAAATAGTCACCGCGGCGCCAGGGCCCCGCCGGGCAGGCACTCCGGGGCGAAACCTTTCGATCCGTCGGCGTAGATGCCGGTGCCCGGCTGGTAGTTCTCATCGGCACACGCGACGACCGCACCGCCGCTGCCGTTCGGCCTGCCTTCGGAGTCACGGCCGGTCGGCGGCGCGGCCGGTGTCGGCCGGACCGCGCTGGTCGACGAGGACGGTGGGACGGCTGCGAGCGGGTCGGGCAGGTCGATGGTTACCGTGGCCGGGCTGACCGTCAAGAACTTGATGTCGGTGTAGCTCGAGGACTGATCGCTGACGAGAGGCGAGTACATCAGCGCGGCGGGCAGAATGGCGACCTCGAACGCGATCCAGCCTTTCACCTTCCCGCCGACCGGCGCGGACACCGCTTCGGGGTAGTCGGCATCGCACCCGTAGATCGCGGCGGGCTCCACCTCGTGTGTCACGCCCTCGGAATCGTTGTACTTCAGTGCGTATGCATCGGGCACGGGCAGTTTCTCGCCCGGAGCGTTCTCGATCTCGATGCGGATGGCGAGGATGGGTTCGGTGCCTGGTTCCACCAGGCAGGTGGCCGGTAGTTCCCGGGCATCGGTGAACCGGAGCGTGCCGATGCGCGCGCCGGTGTCGGTGCGGGTGAACTCGATGGTCTGGCCTAGCTGTAGCGCCGACGGCCGGGCCGCGCCGGCCGGTGTCGACACGGTCGTCGGCGTGCTGCTGGTGTCGCTGGTCGAGCACGCGGACAACGCCGCCACCGCGGCGGCGAGCAGAGCAGTGAGGGCACGCTTGGTCATGAGTCCCCCTGACTGGTCACGGATTCGGGCGCCGCCACGCTAACACCAGCGCGGCGGCGCCTGGGCCGGATCAGGCGACAGCGGCCAAGTGCGGTTTCGGCTTGGTCAAGCGCTTGCCGATCGCCGCGGCGGCACGCTTCCCGGCGTCACGCGAGCAATGCCCGTATCGGTCCTTGGTCGTCTGGATGGATTCGTGCCCCATGTGCTCTTGCACATCGCCGATCGGCACGCCTTCGTCGAGCATCCACGAGGCGCAGGTGTGGCGCAGGTCGTGGATGCGCGGTGTCTTGCCGTGCAATGGGTCGGCGGGGTCGGTCGCCAATCGTGCGAGTGTGGGCACCCATACCTGCTTGTAGAACGTGCTGATCTGGATGGCGTTGCCCTGCCGGTTCGTGAACAGCCACGCCCCGTAAGTCCGCCCGGACAGCGGGAGTTCCGCGATCAGGTCGGGGTCGACGTTGATGGTGCGCTTCGATTTCTTCGTCTTCGGTGCGCCGAGGACCCGGGCGCCGCCGGTGTACTTCCATGCCCGCCGGATCCGGATCGTGTTGTGTCGCCGGTCGACGTCGCCGACGCGCAGCGCGGTCGCCTCACCCCAGCGCACACCGGAGGCGACGAGGAACCGTACGAGCAGTCGCCATTGTTCGGGCAGCGCTTCCTCGAGCGCGGCGAATTCATCGGGTTCGAGGAACGTCATTTCGGCCTGGTCGACGCGCGGCAGCTTCGTGCCCTCGCACGGATTCTTGGTGATGATGCCTTGGCGGCGCAGTGAATCCATGAGTCCGAACAGGTATCCGTGTTTGTTGGCAACGGTTTTTGGTGCGTTGCCGACAACGCGCGACAAGTGGTTAATCCACTTCACTACGAGTGCCTCGGTGATGGCGTCGACCGGAAGCGCCGAGTTGAAGAACGGCTCGATGTCATTTCGCATATACGCCCGATACCGATTGCGGGTGCCATCCTCGGCACGCGTGAGGCTGTCGATGTATTCGATACCGGCCTCTTTCAGCCGGACGCACGGGCTGTCGCTGTTCTCGATCCGCAGCATCTCAAGCGCAGTGGCCGGGCCGAGGTCGTTGAAGCGGTCCCGCCATTTCGCCGCGTCGGCGTAGTCGGCGAATTCGATGCTCGGTTGCCGCCCTTCGTGGCGGTACTGGAGTTGGTAGGAGGTGATGCCGTCGCGGCTCTTGCGTGTGCGGATGCTGGCCATCAGCGTTGTCCTTCGGTGGTCGGATCAGTGTCCGCCGACATCCCCTCAGATGTCCGTTCTCGACCGCTGTTGCCGTAGCTGTTGCCAGGAGGCCTGGTCAGGGGCGGCGAAACCGTCCCTGACCAGGCACTTCGTGGCGGAGGATAGGGGATTTGAACCCCTGAGGGCGTTAACCCAACCCGCGTTCCAGGCGAGCGCCATAGGCCACTAGGCGAATCCTCCGTGGAGCAGCATACCGGTAGGCCCCGGCCGGTCGCCAAATAGGGGGCGGGGGATGGTGTGAAGTGCCTGGTCAGGAAGAGTGGCAGACCCGGGCGATGGGGGTTGGGGCGGGAACCGGTACACTGGCCGACGGATCCCGCGCGGCGCGCATCCTGTGAACTCCCCCAGGGCCGGAAGGCAGCAAGGGTCAACGGGCTCTGCCGGGTGCGCGGGGTCCCCTTTAGAGGGCTCGCGCGGACGGGGGATCCGCAGTCGGATAACGCCTCCAATTCCGGGCAACGCACGGGTAACGTGAACACCGTCCGCGGATGCACGTGCGTCCGCACGACACATGTTCGGCCGCCGCCGCACATCGGTCCGGCCAACCCATCGTCCCTTCGCTGCTTGAAAGGCTGCCCAGGATGCCCCGGCAAACGCAGATCGGTTTGATGAGCCATGAGGAACTCGTGCACGAGCACGACACCCAGACCGCGAACTACGCGACGCTCAAAACCGAGAAGCTGACGCTGGACCTGACCCGGGGGAAACCTTCCCCGGAACAACTCGACCTGTCCGCGGCGCTGCTCGACCTGCCCGGCGCGGGGGATTACCGCGACGGCACCGGCACCGATTGCCGTAACTACGGTGGCCTGCACGGTCTCCCGGAGCTGCGGGCGATCTTCGGTGAGCTGCTCGGCATCCCGGTGGACAACCTGCTGGCGGGCAACAACGCCAGCCTCGAGCTGATGCACGACGTGATCACCTACGCGATGCTCTACGGCACCAACGACTCCGAGCGGCGCTGGGCCGCCGAGGACACACTGAAGTTCCTGTGTCCCGCCCCCGGCTACGACCGGCATTTCGCCATCACCGAGGCGCTCGGCTTCGAGATGATCCCGATCCCGATGCGCCACGACGGCCCCGACGTCCACGCCATCGCCGAACTGCTGGCGAGCGATCCGCAGATCAAAGGTCTGTGGGCGGTGCCGAACTACTCCAACCCGACCGGCGTCACGTTCTCCGAAGAGGTTGTCCGGGAACTGGTTTCGATGCCCACCGCGGCACCGGACTTCCGGCTGTTCTGGGACAACGCCTATGCGGTGCACCCGCTGACCGACACCGCGGCCCCGGTGTTCGATGTGCTCGGCATGGCCGCCGCTGCCGGAAACCCGAACCGTCCGTTGGTGTTCGCCTCCACCTCGAAGATCACCTTCGCCGGCGCCGGCGTGAGTTTCATCGGTGGTTCGACAGCCAATCTGGACTGGTATCTGAGCCACGCGGCGAAGAAGAGCATCGGCCCGGACAAGATCAACCAGCTGCGCCACCTGCGTTTCTTCAAAGACGCCGACGGCGTGCGGGCGCACATGCAGAAGCACCGCGCCATCCTGGAGCCGAAGTTCGCGCTGGTGCGGAAGGTCCTGGAAGACCGCCTCGGCGCGTCCAAGGTGGCGTCGTGGACCGAGCCGAAGGGCGGCTACTTCATCAGCCTGGACGTGCTGGAGGGCACTGCGGCGCGGGTGATCGCGCTCGCCAAGGACGCGGGCATCGCGCTGACCGCGGCGGGCTCCGCCTTCCCGTACCGGAACGACCCGGAAGACAAGAACATTCGCATCGCGCCCAGCTTCCCGAAGCTCCCCGAGCTGGAGAAGGCGATGGACGGGCTGGCCACCTGCGTGCTGCTCGCTGCCACCGAGAAGCTGCTCGGGCGCTGATGCTGCCTGGCGGTCCGCCGCGATGGGCGGGCCGCCGCCTGCATCATGATGATATGATGCGTATATGCGCACCACGATCGATCTGCCCGACGACCTGCATCGACAGGCGGTGTCGATTGCCCGGGACACCCACCGGACGCTGAGTGAGACCGTCGCACTCCTCATCCGGCGCGGGCTGGGGCAGACCAGCGCTGGTGAGCAGGTTCGCAGCGTGAAGACCGGGCTGCGCACGATCGCACTCGGCAAGGTGATCACCTCGGAGGACGTCCGGTCATTGGAGGATGAATGACGGCACTGCTCGACGCCAACGTCCTCATAGCGCTGGTTGTCACCGATCATGCGCATCATGATGCGGCGGAGAGGTGGTTCGGCGGTTCGGGTGACAACTTCGCCACCTGCCCCATAACTCAGGGCAGCCTGATGCGTTTGTTGATCCGTGAAGGGCAGAGCGCGCGTACCGCCATAGAAATCCTCACCGGAGTCACCGAACACGAACGCCATGAGTTCTGGCCCGACTCACTCCCTTTCGCTCGTGTCCGAATGGATGCGGTCGTTGGACATCGTCAGGTAACTGACGCCTACCTCGCGCAGCTCGCGCGTTCGCAGCAAGGACGACTCGTTACATTCGACCAAGGCATGGCCGCGGCGCACCCGGATGTCGCCGACCTTCTGACGTCTGGATAGCGAAGTCGAGGCTGCCGTAAATGCGAAGGCCCCACAGTCCTTATCCGGTTTCCAGCAACGCCTTGAGTTGCGCGAGGTCGGCGCGGTTCGCCCGGCGGATCGCCGCCTCCAGCAGTGGCGCGGCGAGTTTCCCGAACCCGCTGGGCTCGCCGCGGTTGCGCAGCGTCATGCGGGTGCCGCCCTCCGGGGTGTCCGCCCAGGTGTAGGTCGTTTCCATCGGGAACGGGCCCTCCGAGGTGCGCATAACCAGCCGCTTGCCGGGCACGTAGTCCACGACCTCATAGGTGTAAGCCAGCCGACGCCCCAGGAAGTGGGCGACGAATGACATCCGTGAGCCGACCCGCATCGGCGGCTCCGTCTGCCAGGTGACGCTGCGGATGCGCGAATACCAGGCGGGAGCATGGGCCGGGTCGCCGGCAAAGGCCGCCACCAGCTCGCGTGAGCGGTCGATCTCGACTTCGGTCAGGACGTCGACGGCCATCGGGCCGGCTCAGCGTGGTTTGTGCGCGAGGACGGCGAACATGGTGACCGAGAGGTGGATATCGCCGCTGGCCGCGCCCGCCTCCAGGTCGGTGAGCAGTCGATCGCGCTCCGCCTCCGTGATCGCGCCGCGCGCGACCGCCATCGCCGAGATCCTGGTGACCAGCGAACCGGCGCCGACGCTGCGATCCTGCACCAGGGCTTGCGAGCCGATGTCGTCGACCACCAGACCGGCCTTGGTGAGCAGGCCGGGGATGCGGCGGCCGGACAGCGGGTTGGTGGTCGCCGATATGAGCGTGTCGATCACCTCGCGCACGACCCGCCGGTCGCCGGGGTGCATGATCGCCGTGCCCCAGTCGCTGTCCACCACCACGACGCGTCCGCCGGGACGCAGCACGCGCGCGATCTCGTTGGCCGCGCGAGCCGGTGCGGTGAGGTGCTGCAAGACGCGCTCGCACAGCACGGCGTCGAAGCTGTCCGAGCCGAACGGCACGCCGTAGGCGTCGCCGGAGTGGAACTTGGCGGTCGAGCCCGCCTCGGTGGCCCGGCGTTCCGCGGAAGCGAGCAGGTGCGGGTCGGGCTCGACGCCGACAGCGCTGCCGTCCGGGCCGACGGCTTCGGCGAAGGCGATGACCTCCGTGCCGGTGCCGGAGCCGATGTCCACGGCATGTTCGCCGGGTCGCAGCGCGAGCGCTTCATGCGCCCAGGTGCGCAAGCGGCGGATACCCGGTAGCGCGGCCTGCAGGTCGCGCACGTCGACAAGCTGGTCCTGACCTGCTCGGTCGAACCGATCTGGGCGCAATCCGTAGGTGTTCATGGGCCCGTGTCCGTCCCTGGCCGTTGCCGTCGTGTCTGTCGGGGTCGCCGTCATCTGAGGCATGGCCTGGAGCCTACGCGGCGTGTCGTCTACCCGCGCGTAGGGCATGTGACTCGCGTCACTCGACATGGTCGATGAACTGGGCGTTCCCCGGTCGTCGGCACTGGTGGGATGATCGAACCGGTCCGGAGTACACCGAGCAGGAGGTAGGCGATGTCTCGCACGCTGTGTCTGGCGCAGGACGCCGAGGCGGACAAGCTTCTGACCGAGGACCACTTCGCCACGCTGCTCGGGATGCTCCTCGACCAGCAGTACCCGATGGAGCACGCGTTCCGCGGCCCGAAGAAGATCGCCGACCGGATGGGCGGGTTCGACGTCCACCGCATCGCCGAGGCCGACCCGCAGGAGTTCGAGGACCTCGCCGCGACGCCGCCCGCCATCCACCGCTACGGCCGTTCCATGGCCCGCCGCGCCCAGGAGCTGGCCCGCTACGTCATCGAACACTACGACGGCAAGGCCGAGAACATCTGGACCGCGGGCGACCCGGACGGCAAGGAGGTGCTGCGCCGCCTGAAGGATCTGCCCGGCTACGGCGAGCAGAAAGCCAAGATCTTCCTGGCGCTGCTCGGCAAGCAGCGCGAAGTGCGGCCCGAGGGGTGGCGCGCGGCGGCGGGCGCGTACGGCGAGGAGGGTTCGCGCCGATCGGTTGCCGACGTGACCGACGCCGAATCCCTCGCGCAGGTGCGGGAATTCAAGAAGCAGGCGAAAGCGGCCGCCAAAAAGACCTAGCGAAGCGGCCGTAACTCGCAGGTTGCCTATTTGAAATCTTCCTGCGTTTTTCCCTCGTTCTTGCGGAGTTTGTGCCCGATGCTTTCGGCTGGAACGGCTCCACCTGAGATGAGGGATTGCAGGACATGAGGATGAGGAAGCTCGCCGTGCTCGCGGCGCTGGTGACCGTCGCGACCGGAGTGGCCGCGGGGACGGCCGGTGCCGCACCGGCGGAGGAAACTAGCGAGAGCGCGATCAATTTCACCGCGCACGCGACCGATACCCAGTCGATCATCGAAACCGACGCGGGTTCGCTGGTCGTCGAGGACGAACTGTTCAAGGTGAAGGCCTCCAACGGTACCGTGGTGGCGGCCACACCGCTGCGGTTTCAGCTCGACGATTTCGAATTCCCGATCGCCGCACAGATTTCCGGCCGCAGCGCCACGCTGACCCCGATCTTCGACCGGGAGCACGCGGTCTACAAGCCGGTCGCCCTTCCGTACGAGGACAAGGCGCCGTGGAAGACCGAATACGACCGTGAGGTCGCCGCGTGGACCCGCCTGACCAGCACGATCAGCGCGGGCGCTACCATCGGCACGCTCGTCGGCGGACTGGCGGGCGGAGCCGTCGGGTGCGTGCTCGGCGGCATCGCAGGCGCGACCGTCGCCTCCGCGGCGATCATCGGCCTGTTCGGCGCGTTCATCCCGGCCGCCGCAATCGGCTGCCTCGGCGGCATCATCGCCGTCGGTGCGCTCGGTACCCTCGCAGGCCAGATCCTGATCACCGCCCCGGTGGCGATCGGCGCCGCGATCCAATACTTCACGACGATCAATCAGCCGTTCGTCGCGCCGAAGTAATCCGTCGCGTGAAAAGACCCCGTTCCGAGGGCTTCTCGGTGGATCGGGGTCTTTTTCGCGTGCTCGCGACCTGGGGAAACAATGTGCCGGCGCGCACAACGGCGAGTCGGGGGTTGGTGCGTCGCGGATGTCGGTGTTAATTTTGATGACATGTCTGCCAGCCGATGGAACCTCCCGCGGGTCACTTATGTGACCGCCGCGCTGGGCCTGCGGCTGCCTTTGACGCGCGAACTGTGTCGCCTTTCTTGCTGCAGCTGAGCCGCTTTTCCTGCTCATTTGCTGCCTCGTCGCCCATGTAGGCAAGTCCTGTTGGATAACAGGACTTCAGCAAGGATCTGCACAATGTCCCTTCCTACCCTTGACCGATCCGTTTCCAGGGTTGCCAGCGGTCGTGTCCGAGTTCAGCGGCCCGTGGTCGCTCCTGAGCTCCGTATCGGCGACAACCCGGCGGCCGCGGTGCTGCGCGCCGCGACCGGCGGCCCCGTTTCCCGCGACAATGCCGCGCGCACAACGGGCTTGAGCATCGCGACGGTCAACCGCCAGGTTTCCGCGTTGCTCGCCGCCGGGCTGCTGCGCGAGCGTCCCGACCTGACGGCCTCGGGCGCGGTGGGGCGCCCCCGCGTCCCGTTCGAGATCGACCACGACGCCTACCTGACCATCGGCATTCACATCGGCGCCGCGGTCACCAAGATCGTGGCCGCCGATCTGCGCGGCCGCATTCTCGGCGGGCTGGCCATCGCCACCCCGCAGACCGGGCAGGAGTTCGCCACCACCACAGTCGCCCGCAGCGCGAAAGCGTTCTTGCAGCGCTGGCATCGGCGCAAGGCGTTGTGGGCCGGCGTGGCGATCGGCGGCCGGGTCGACCCGCTCACCGGTGTCGTCGATCATCCGAAGCTGGAATGGCATGGCGCACAGCTCGGTTCGGTGCTCGGCGAGGTACTGGAGCTGCCGGTGTCGGTGGCGCCGCATGTCGAGGCGATGGCCGCATCCGAGCTGCTGTTGCCCACCGGCGAACCGAAGGACCAGGCCCGCATCGAGCGCGGCAGCAGCCTGTACTTCTATGTGCGCGAAACCGCCGGTGTCGCGGTGACTTTGGACGGTCGCGTGCACACTCCGAGTAACGGCCCCGGCTCGATCGCGCACTTGCCCACCGGCTCGAACGTCGAATGCGCCTGCGGACGTCGCGGCTGCTTGGAGGTGACCGTGGGCGATCGCTCGCTGCACTCCAGGGCGGTTGGTCGCGGCATCATCCCGGCCCACAACGGAACCGCGGGCTCGACCATCGCAGACCTGTACCGGGCGGCGGAAGCGGGGTCGGACCCCGCGCGCGAACTGCTGGCCGAACGAGCCACCATCCTCGGGCACACCGTGGCCATGGTCCGCGACATGCTCAACCCGGATCGGGTCGTCCTGGGCGGCCAGGCCTTCACCGCCTACCGGCCCGCGGTCGCCCATGTGGCTCGCGCGTTCAACCAGGGCTCCACTCTGCCGCCGACCGATATCCGGATCAGCGGATTCGGCGGGAAAGTACAGGAATTCGCCGCGGTGGTGACTTCGCTGAGCGTCCTCTACGCCGATCCGCTCGCCGCCATCCGGCGTACCGTATTGAGCGACTGAGCGATAGAGAAAGGGCGACCAGCCGCGTGGCTGGTCGCCCTTTTCGGGTGTGCTCGCCAAGCGCTAGCGGTGCGGATCGCCCGCGCTCGCGAACAGCCCTTCCAGCGCGGTGATGAAGAACGGGAAGTGGCTTGCGAAGCGTTGGAGGTTGCGCTCGCGCTCGAAGCCGGCGAACCAGTACAGGCCGGGTTGCGCGTCGGCCGACGGATCGAGGTCGCGGAAGACGCGGATCCAGTTGTCGACGCGCCCGCCGATCACGGTGAACGGCAGGGCGCGGGAGAACACCGTCTCCTGGTCGATCGGCGGGATCTGTTCGCGCCGCGTCGCTTCCAACCCGCGTTGCAGCGCGCGGATCTGCCGGGTGAGCTCCAATCCGCGAGCCGTGCGGACCGGCAGATACTTCGGCAGCAGCAAGGTCGCGACGCCGCCGAGGGCGATGGCGACGCCGACCAGGGCGTGCCCGGCGGTCAGGGCGAGCGCGACGGTTGCGGCGATACCCGCGACGACCAGCGCACCGCCGACCCACACCGCGGGGCCCGGGCGGCGGCGATCCAGGAAGTTGCCGCGAGCGACGGCGTCGGCGACCAGCGCGGTGCGTACCGGTCCAGCGGCGACACGGCCCGGCGCGCGCAGCTCGGCGAGCGTCACCGCGTCGCTGCCCGCGGGCAGCAGCGCTTGGTAGACCGCCTTCTCGTAGTCGCGCAGCTGGTCGTCGGGGGCGTTCACGCGGGTGATCCGCCAGTCCCGGTCGCTGAGCGGAGCGAGCCGGATGTACCGGCGCACCGCGAGATCCACCACGGTGGCGGCGATGTCGATGGGGTCGACATGCCCGTCCAGCAGCAGGCCCGCCTCGCCGGGCAGCACGCCGTCGGGCGAGGTGAACTGCACGCGATCGCTCTCGCGCAGCAACGGCTCGATCGTCTCCGAACCGCTGCCCGCGGCGGCGTCCTGACGACGGGCGCGCAGCACGAACGCGGCCAGGCCTGCCAGAGCGAGCAGCAGGACGCCGAACGCCACGAGCACCGGGGCAGTGATGGAGAAGGGCCCCGCGGCGCCGCTGTCGCGGACGTCGGCGTTACTCGGCACGGTGCCGGGCGGCAGCTGCAGGGTCAGATCGATCGCGTCGCCCTTGTGCAGGTCGGTCTGCTCCAAGAAGAGCACTCCGTCGGCTTCGACCTTGACGTCGGCGCACGGCCGGGTGTTGCCGGGCGGGCCGAGTTTGCAGTCGACGATGCCCATTTCGAAGCTGGGGCTGATCAGCGTCGCGCTGATCGCGGCGATATCGGCGTTGAGCACGCCGAGCCAGCGGAACACCTGGGTGCCCGGCGCGTCGCTGACCGTGTTCCGCACCGAGTACTTGAAGGTGGATTCGCCGGGCTTCGCCTCGATGGTGAACTGGTCGTTCGCCACCGTCGCGGTGCCGGCGCCTTCGGTATCCACGTCGGTGACCTGGAAAACGCGCTCGGCGTCGTCACTCACCTTCAGCCGCAGCGGAAGTGACATCCGGAACGAGCCGTCCGGCGGCACCGCCACCTGCTCGACCACCTCGAGGACGCCCTCGCGGTTGAGCTTCAGATCGGCGGTGATGGTCACACCGCTCGGTGCGGGCTCCGTGTGGGCCACCGGGGCCGACGCCAGCAATCCCGCGGAGGCGAGTAGTAGCGCGCCTACGGCGGCCCCCCGAAAAGTCAGCATGGCTGCCTACTCTAGACAGCTTGCTATTCTGCGTCAGCGGCTGTCGGCTAACACTGAGACGAGGGGTTCGGGGGCGTGACACAACCACCGTACGGACACGGGCCGGTCCCGCATGGCGGGCGCCCGGTTCCGCCGCAGCCCGGCTACGGTGCGCCCGTGGGCTCGCAGCCGGGTTACGGCCCGCCTCCTGCTTACGGCGCTCCGCCGGGATATGCCCCGCCGCCGGGTCACGGCGCTCCGCCGGGATACGCGCCGCCGCCGGGATACGCCCCGCCGCCGGGATACGCCCCGCCGCCCGGATATGGCCAACCGCCCACCTTCGGTGCGCCGGGTCATCGCCCGCAAGTTCCGCCGCCGATGCCCTATGGTCCGCCTGGACGTCCGCCCTATCCGCCGCCGCGCAAACGCGGTGGTGGCGGCTGGGTGGTGCTGCTGGTCGTGATCGTGTTCCTGGTCGCGGGCGGACTGGTGCGCAACGCGATCACCGTCGGACGCGGCGACAGCGACGCGTCGGGCCCCCAGCCCAGCTTCACCTTCGACTCCCAGCCGGATGGCTCGACCGGACCCTCGGAGACCGGCGACAACCCGCTGCTGACCGACCCCAACGCGACACTGCTCCCGGCGCGGTGCACTTACTCCCCGTGGAGCACCGAGGTGGACGCGGCGCGCAAGTTCTTCGAAAGCGCCGCGTCGTGCCTGGAGGCGGCGTGGAAGCCGGTGCTGCGCAAGGCGAATCTGCCGTTCCAGCCGCCCACGCTGAACGTCAGCGCCACCACGTCCGGCATCACCACGCCGTGCACCGGCTCGACCAGCAATTTCGCCGCGTTCTACTGCCCGGCGAACAAGACCATCTACATGCCGATCAGCCAGCTGCAGACCGACTACTTCAAGGACAACTGGGTGGTCTACCTGTCGGTCTTCGCACACGAGTACGGACATCACGTGCAGGCGATGTCGGGAATCCTGCGCCGGGCCAACAGCGAACGCGCCGACGTGGGGCCCCGCAGCGCCAAGGGGCTGGAATTGTCGCGCCGAGTCGAGTTGCAGGCCAACTGCTTCGACGGCATGTACCTCTCGTCCTCGTCGGAGGGCGGCTCGCTGACCGATTCGCAGCTCACCCTCGCGCGCAAGGACGCCTACGGCCGTGGCGACCAGGCGGGGGACATGCGCGACCACGGTTCGTCCGAGAACGGCGGGCAGTGGTTCGAGACGGGGCTGGACAAGAATCGCGCGGCACAGTGCAATACGTTCACCGCGTCGGCGAACTCGGTGAGCTGATCCCGTCGCAGTACAACGGCCTGCGGCCCGAACACCTGCGCGGGCTGGAGCACCGGAGGTTCGGTCAGTCCGGGATCGGATCCTGGCGAAGGCGCTGTACCCAGGCGGTGACCGCGTCCGGTGTGGGTGGATCCGCGCCGACCAGGTCGAACACGCTGTAGCCGATGCACGCGGCACTCATCACGCGCGACGCGACCGCTTCCGCGTCGCCCCAGGGCAGGAAAGGTTTGGCGATCAGTAGCGAGGCGATGCCGTGGGCAACCGACCAGAGCTCCAGCACGACGGGCAGCGGGTCGCGGCTCGCCATCGTTCCGTCGTCCATGCACTTGCGTACGGTGGCCGCGAAATGCTGGAACGCTCCGCTGGTGAGGACTTGGTCCACCGCGCCCGAGGTTTCGGCGGGTGCGGTCGCCAGCCGGTACTGCTCGGGATGGGCCAGAGCGAAACGGACGTAGGCCATACCTTGGTCGCGCAGCTGGGTCACCGGTGAGGTCGTTGGATCGGTGGCCGCCCGCATCGCCTCGGCCAGGTCCTCGAAGACCTGGGCCACGACGGCCTCGATGAGCTCGTCCTTGTCCGCGAAGTGCCGATAGATGGACGGCGCGCTCACCCCGACCAGCTTGCTCACCGCCCGGATCGAGACGGCGTCGGCATGGCCGGTCCTGGCGAGCAGTTCGGCGGTGGCGCGCAGGATCTCCTCGCGCAGCTGGGCTCCGGAACCGCGCGGCGATCGCGGACGTCGGCCACCGATCATGCCCGTCCCGCGGTTTCCAGCGTGCGGGACGCGGCGATCTCCTCACCCTCGGTCAGCCCGATCTTGGCGTGCAGGCGCGCCAAGGGTTCGGGCGCCCACCAGTTCGCCCTGCCGAGCAGCCGCATGAGTGCGGGCGCGAGCAGGCCGCGGATGATCGTGGCGTCGGCGAGCACGGTCAGCGTCAGGCCGAGGCCGAGCAATTGCATGAACGACACCTTGGAGGTCACCAGGGCGCCGAGCACGATCGCCATCAGAACGGCGGCCGCGGTGAAGATCCGGCCCGTGCGTGCCACGCCGATGGCGACGGCGCGCGTGTTGTCGTGCGTGGCCAGCCATTCCTCGCGCACCCGCGACAGCAGGAACACCTCGTAGTCCATCGAGAGGCCGAAGGCCAGGCAGAACATCAGGATCGGCATGGTCGGCACAAGATAGCCGACCGGAGTGAAGCCGAGCAGCCAGGACAGATGGCCCTCCTGGAACACCCACACCATCGCGCCGAACGCCGCTGCCAGCGAAAGAGTGTTCAAAACAAGGGCTTTGATCGGCAGCACCACGCTGCCGGTGAACAGGAACAGCACGATGAACGTGGTCAGGGCGATCAGCGCGAGGGCGAGCGGCAGCCGGGCGGCCAGTGCGTGCAGCGAGTCGGCGTTGGCCGCGGCCGCGCCGCCGTAGAGCGCGGGGCCCGGCGCGGGGATCGCCCGGATCTCTTGCAGCTGCCGGTCACCGGCCGGCGAGAAGGGATCGAGCTTGGTCGCGACGCTCAGATATGTCCCGGTGTCGTTGGCCATGCCGGGTGGAGGCGGGGCCAAGCGGGCCCCGGACACGTAGGTCCCGGCGCTGGACAGCACGCCCGGAACGCCGTCGACCCGAGACAGCTCGGCGGCATACGTGCCGATCGCGGCGGTGTCGCCGCGGTATCCGTCCAGCACGATCGTGGTATTGGCGACCGGGTCGGCCTGCGGGAACTGGGTCCGCAGTGCGTCGCCGACCTGGCGACTGGAGGCGCTGGTCGGCAGCACCCGGTCGTCGGGGTAACCGAACATGACCGAGAGGAACGGAGCGCCGAGCGCAAGCAGCACGGCGATGATGACGATCGCGACCGGCGCCGCGTGCCGCATCACCCAGCTGACCATGCGATACCAGCCGGTGTCCTCCGGGGCCCGCGGGCCGGGCGCGGGAGCGCCGCGGCGGAACAAGCGCCGCAGCGGAACCCGCAGATCGAGGGAATTCACCCGGGGGCCGAGCAACACCAGCGCGGCGGGCAGGACCACGATCGAGGCGGCCGCCGCCGCGACGACGACCGCGACGCCCGCGTAGGCGAAGGACTTCAGGAAGTACAGGTCGAACACGCTCAGCACGGCCATCGAGAGCGCCACGGTCAGCGCCGAGAACAGCACGGTGCGTCCGGCGGTCTGTACGGACCGGATGGTGGCCGCGGTCGTGTCGAGGCCGTTGCCGAGTTCCTCGCGGAAGCGGCTGACGATGAACAGGCTGGCGTCGATGGCCAGCGCCAGGCCCATTGCCGTCGTCATGTTGAGCGCATAGATCGAGACGTCGGTGAACAGCGTGAACAGCCGCAGGATCGCCAGTGTGGCGAGGATGGCGAACACGCCGATGGCCAGCGGCAGAGCCGCGGCGACCAGGCTGCCGAACACCAGGATCAGCACGATCATCGACAGCGGCACCGCGACGCCCTCGGCGAGGGCGAGATCTCGGGTGGTCTGCTCGGTCACGTCGTGATAGATCGCCGCGATACCGCCGAGGCGGACCGTGACGCCACCCGAGTCCGCGGCGAACTGCTTCTCCAATTCGCCCGCGGTCTGCTGAATCTGGGTTTCGTCGCCGTCCAGGAAGGCGACGACCAGTGCTTTCTTGCCGTCGGTGCTCCGCAGCGCGTTCGCCAACGGCGGCGGTGCGGTCCAGTAGGACTGGACGCCCTGCACACCCGAGCGCGCCTTCAGCGCGTCCACCAGTCCGATGCCTGTCGCTTTGGCGGCCGGATCGTCGGCGCCTGCCTCCGAGCTGACCAGCAGCACGAAGTTGGGTGCGGCGCCGCCGAAATTGTCGGCGATGAGCTGGGTGACCCGGGCGGATTCGGCGTCGTCGGAGGTGAACCCGCCGGACTTCAAATGGGTGGCCGCGGTCGCACCGAAGACGCCGAACAGCACGGCAAGGGCGAACGCCGTCGCGAGCACGACGCGCGGGGAGCGGGTAATGAGTCTGGCTATCCGGGTCAGCATCGCGGCTTCTCCTCGGTAGGTTAACGGCGTTAGGGTAACGCCGCTAACCAATCGTTGTCGAGGCCGCCGGACGAGCCTGAGGTCAGCCGCGGGATTTGCGGATCGCCCGCAGGCCTCTGCGTCCTGGCACGGGGAGATCGTCACGCATGGCGACCCACTCCGCGGTGGTCAGCCAGAGCTGCTGGGCACGGGCATCGGCGGTGTTGTGGAAAATCCGGCGGCCGCGGTCGTCCCGCAACTCCTGTGCGACCACCGACCACCGCGGCGCGCGGCCGTGCTCGGCCAGATAGTCGGCGAGGTAGGTCGCGATGGCGGTGCCGATGGTGTTCACCGGCCGCAGCGATACTCGATTGCCGTACTGGGCGGCGTAGAAACGCCGTGCGGCACAGAGCGATCGGGGGTTGGCGTTGGAGGCGATCCAGCCGGCGCGCTGTGCCCGTTCGATCAGCCACAGATGCTTGACCGCCGAGGGTGCGATATCGCCGACGCGAGTGCGGATCAGTGTCATGATCTGCTCGCTGCACAGCACGTCGCGGCGGGTGGGTCCGTATCCGTACGTGGTCCAGTGCGCGTCGGCGAGTTTGGCGAGCGCCCTTCCGAAGTCGTCGATGCTGCGTTGCGCGCGACGGCCGAGGCGTTCGATGCGTTCGGCCTCGCGGCGCATCTCGTTCTGCGCCGTCAGGGTGCGGATCGCGGCCATGGTGGGGACCTGGCCGCGTTCGAGGAGTTCCAGGATGGCGGCGGAAGTGGCCGGATCGGCCGCCGCGGTCACCGGCAGCGAATCACGCTTGATCGCGAAATCCTGCGGGCTGATCGCGCGACTCAACAGAGCTACGGCGGAGCGGTCGCCGGCGAAATCGGTGCTGGACAGCCAGGCTGCCGCGATGTCGTCACACGACGGCACGGTGGAAGTTCCTCCGGTGGAAGTGTGGGAATTGGCGCTGGTCACCCGTGGGCCGAGCTTTTGGTTGTGCCCCGGTCGGGATGAGGGACCGGCCGGGGTCACCAACCTGATGAAGGTTTGGCTACCGAAGTTGCCGACAGCCACGTTAGCCAGCGGATTGCATTGTGTCACTCATGGTGACGGATTCGTTATCTCCGAAAAGTCGGCGTCAATCGGGGTGCACGTCCATATTTTCGTGGTCAGGAGGGGTGATCTGGCGACCGACTTCCGTATTGCCCCGTGGCGCATTTGTGATTGCTAGATTATTGCCATCTGATAAGGCGCAGTTGATCGCCGAAGAAGGCGCGTGGCATGTTGTGACATAGATCACACACGCGGCCTGGAATCCGTCGTACCGGGCGGGCATGTCGTTTGTCGGTGTGCGCCGGTAACCTCTGGCCGTGGCTCTGTACCGGAAGTACCGACCGGCAACGTTCGCTGAGGTGGTGGGTCAGGAGCACGTCACCGACCCGCTGAGTACCGCGCTCGACACCGGGCGGATCAGTCATGCCTATCTGTTCTCCGGTCCACGCGGCTGCGGCAAGACCTCCTCGGCGCGCATTCTCGCCAGATCGCTGAACTGCGTGCAGGGCCCCACCTCGACGCCGTGCGGTGTGTGTCCGTCGTGTGTGGCGCTGGGTCCGGGCGGTCCGGGCAACCTGGACGTGATCGAACTCGACGCCGCGAGCCACGGCGGCGTCGACGACACCCGTGAGCTGCGTGATCGCGCCTTCTACGCGCCCGCCGAGTCCAGGTACCGGGTGTTCATCGTCGACGAGGCGCACATGGTCACCACCGCGGGCTTCAACGCGCTGTTGAAGATCGTCGAGGAACCGCCGGCCCATCTGATCTTCATCTTCGCGACCACCGAGCCGGACAAGGTGCTGCCGACCATCCGCTCGCGCACGCACCACTATCCGTTCCGGCTGCTGCCGCCGGCCACCATGCGCGGCCTGCTCGGCCGGATCTGCGAGCAGGAGCAGGTGCCGGTCGAAGAAGCTGTGTACCCCTTGGTGATTCGCGCGGGTGGCGGCTCCCCGCGCGACAGCCTGAGCGTCCTCGACCAACTGCTCGCGGGCGCGGGCTCCGAGGGTGTCACCTACGCCAGGGCGGTCGCACTGCTCGGCGTCACCGACGTGGCGCTGATCGATGACGCCGTCGAGGCACTGGCCGCCGACGACGGAGCCGCGTTGTTCGGCACGGTGGACCGGGTGATGGAGGCGGGCCACGATCCGCGCCGTTTCGCCGTCGACCTGCTCGACCGTTTCCGCGATCTGATCCTGCTGCGCGCGGTGCCCGACGCCACCGAGCGCGGTCTGGTCACCGGCCCCGGCGACGTGCTCGACCGGATGCGCGATCAAGCCGAGCGCCTCGGCCCGGCCACGCTGACGCGTTACGCCGAACTGCTGCACGAAGGGCTCGGCGAGATGCGTGGCGCCACGGCGCCGCGACTGCTGCTCGAGGTTGTCTGCGCCCGCATGCTGCTGCCCTCGGTGTCCGATGGGGAGTCCGCCACGCTACAGCGACTGGAACGGCTGGAGCGGGGGTTGGCCGCCGGTTCCTTCGGTGCGGCGACTGACGCATCCTCGGCAGCGCCTGGCGCGCCGTCCCAGCCCGGGCCGGCGGGTGTTTCGCCGTCGGAACCGCCGCGGCGCCGGGGTGCGGAGGCGCTGGCCGCGATTCGCCGCGAGAACCGTGGGGGTGCCGCTACGGGCCCGGCTCGGGCATCCGGCTCGACGGGTGCCACGGAGACGGGTGTGCCATCCGCTGTTGATGCGGCGCAGACCCGCGGTGCCGCGAGTGCCGGCGATGTGGTGCCCGATGGCGGTACGGCCGCCGAAGCCGCAGTCGCCGATCACGCGGCGACCGTCGGTGACAACGCGGCACGGGACCGTTCGGCCTCCAGCGAGTCCGGTTCCGTCACCGCCGTACCCAGCGGTGACGTGCGCGCTGCCGAGGCGGCATCCGCTGGTCGGCAAGCGCCCACCGGCGCCGCGGAATCCGGCCGGGGTGGCGCGTCGCCCAGCAGTGCGGAGTCGGCGGGCAGATCGAACTCGGCCGCGCAGGCGGATGCCGCGCATGCTCCGCAGGCCGGGGTGGGCGATCCCGCCGGTACCGTCGCGTCCGCAGGCAGGTTCGAGTCGGGCGGGCCCGCGCACGGTGCGGCGGGACAAAGCCCATCCGGTTCGTCCGTTTCGGAACAGGCTGCTCCGCACAGGGATTCCTCTGATGAGGTAGCTGGCTCCCGGGCTCCCGCGGCTGCCGGGGATTCGGCTTCCGCGCGGACCGCCGAGGCGGCCGGTGCGCGTTCCGACGTTGCCGAAGGCGGCCACGGTGCCGGCCGAGACGATGTGCGGGGGTCTCGTGCCGCCGACGCTCAGCCCGCAGGCGTGCCACCGCAAGCAACCGCGCAACCGGCATCCGCCGCTGCGGGAAGTGACCTGCTGGGCGAGGTGGAAGCCGCCTGGGGCGAGATCCGGTCCAAGGTGCGGGAGTTCGGCGCGGCCGTGCAAGCGATGCTCGCGGGTGCGTCGGTCGCTCGGGTCGAGGGCGACGTCATCGTGTTCGCGCATCAGCACGCGCCACTGGCGCAGCGGTTGTCCGATCCGCGGAATCTGGAGGCGGTCCGGTCGGCGGTCCGCGCGGTGCTCGGGCGCGATCACGATGTGCGCTGGGAAGTGGGCGGCGCCCCGCCGCGCCCCGCCGCTCCCCGGTCCGGTGGCTCGGCGAACCGCCCGCGTACACCGGGCAACCAGACGGCGGCACGTGAATCGGGCGACGCGCCAGGACGCGCGCCGGACGCACCCGCGCCGCCGCGGTTCTCGCGACCGAGCCAGTCCAGGAACGCGGGCGCGGACCGGTCGGCCGATGCGGGCCGTTCGCGCTCGGCCGGCGCGAACCCGCGCCCGCAATTCGCCGACGACGACATCCCGCCGCCCGACTACCCCGACCTACCCGACGACCCCGGCCCGGCGGACTACCCGTCGCATGACTCGGAGCCGCCCGGGAACAGCGCCGTGACCAGCAGGGGCCGGGACCATGACGGGGTTGTCCCCGCCTCCACGCCGGAGGAGGAGCAGGAGATGATGGCCGCCGCGGCCGATCCGGTCGCGCCCGGCGACCGGCGCGACCCCGACGAAGTCGCCCTGGAATTGCTGAAGAGTGAGCTGGGTGCCACACGGTTGGATGGTTGACAACCACTGTTCCGACGACGTTAAGTTAACCGGAGTTCGCATACCACGGTAGTATGAACGGGTAGCCGTGAGCTTCGGAACGACGACGTTCTATGGTATGCCCAGGCGTACGGGCGACCGGGACGTGCGTCCGCTGTTGCGTACCTGGTTTTGTACAGCGTTAGGAACGGTCGGCCACAGGGCCGGTCGGCGAGGTCAGCCGCAGCCATGCCGCAGACGCGGTGTCGCCGCACACCAGCGCTCGGACGGACGAAGGTCCGGCCGCCGCACCGTAAGGAAGGAACACTCCGATATGACCACAGAGGCCTACATTTACGAGGCCATCCGCACTCCGCGCGGCCGCGGCAAGAAGAACGGCTCGCTGCACTCGGTCAAGCCGATCGACTTGACTGTTGGTCTGATCCAGGAGCTGCGCGGCCGCTTCCCGAACCTCGACGAGGACCGGATCTCCGACCTGATCCTCGGCGTGGTCATGCCGGTCGGCGACCAGGGCGCCGACATCGCCCGCACCGCGGTCACCGCGGCCGGTCTGCCCGACACCGTCGGCGGCTTCCAGCTCAACCGCTTCTGCGCCTCCGGCCTCGAGGCGGTCAACTTGGCCGCCCAGAAGGTCCGCTCCGGCTTCGACGACCTGGTTCTGGCCGGTGGCGTCGAGTCCATGTCGCGCGTGCCGATGGGCTCCGACGGCGGCGCCTGGGCGATGGACCCGGCCACCAACTACGACACCTACTTCGTCCCGCAGGGCGTGTCCGCCGACCTGATCGCCACCATCGAGGGCTTCACCCGCGACGATGTGGACGCCTACGCGGTGCGCTCGCAGGACCTGGCCGCCAAGGCCACCACCGGCGGCTACTTCGCCAAGTCGATCGTCCCGGTCAAGGACCAGAACGGCATCGTCGTGCTGGACAAGGACGAGCACATGCGTCCCGGCACCACCGTCGAGGACCTGGCCAAGCTGCAGCCGTCCTTCGCCGTGATCGGTGAGATGGGCGGCTTCGACGCGGTGGCGCTGCAGAAGTTCCACTTCGTCGAGAAGATCAACCACGTGCACCACGGCGGCAACAGCTCCGGCATCGTCGACGGCGCCGCGGTCGTGCTGATCGGCTCCGAGGAGGCGGGCAAGGCCTCCGGCCTGACCCCGCGTGCGCGCGTCGTCGCGACCGCCACCAGCGGCGCCGACTCCACCATCATGCTCACCGGTCCGACCCCGGCCGCCAAGAAGGTGCTGGCCAAGGCGGGCCTGACCCTCGACGACATCGACCTGGTCGAGATCAACGAGGCGTTCGCCTCCGTGGTGCTGAAGTTCCAGAAGGACCTGAACATCCCGGACGAGAAGCTGAACGTCAACGGTGGCGCGATCGCCATGGGCCACCCGCTGGGTGCGACCGGCGCGATGATCACCGGCACCATGGTCGACGAGCTGGAGCGCCGCAACGGCCGGTACGCGCTGATCACCCTGTGCATCGGCGGCGGCATGGGCGTGGCCACCATCATCGAGCGGGTCTGATTCCCAACCGACAGCTGAGAATTCACGCGGCGTGAGCGTCAGGCCCGGAGGAGGCAGCTTGCGTAACCACGCAGGGCCCCGCGAGCGCCGCAATTAGACACAGGAGACACAGAGCTGTGAGCGAAACCAACATGATCGGTTGGGAGCAGGATTCGGACGGCATCGTCGTGCTGACGATGGACGACCCGAACCAGGGCGCCAACACGATGAACGAGCTGTACAAGAAGTCGATGACCGCGACGGTCGAGCGGCTCGAGGCGGAGAAGGACAACATCACCGGTGTTGTCATCACCTCCGCGAAGAAGACCTTCTTCGCCGGCGGCGACCTGAAGAACATGATGAAGGTCGGCCCGAACGACGCCCAGGCCCTGATGGACGAGCTCGGCGAGATCAAGGGCGCGCTGCGGCGCCTGGAGCAGCTGGGCAAGCCGGTCGTCGCGGCCATCAACGGCGCTGCGCTCGGCGGCGGCCTGGAGATCGCGCTGGCCACCCACCACCGCATCGCGGCGGACGTGCCGGGTTCGCAGATCGGTCTGCCGGAGGCCACCCTCGGCCTGCTGCCCGCGGGCGGCGGCGTCATCCGCACCGTGCGCATGCTCGGCCTGCAGAACGCCCTGATGCAGGTGCTGCTGCAGGGCCAGCGCAACAAGCCGGCCAAGGCCAAGGAGATCGGCCTGATCGACGAGCTCGTCGGTTCGGTCGAGGAGCTGCTCCCGGCGGCCAAGGCGTGGATCAAGGCCAACCCTGAGGGCGGCGTGCAGCCCTGGGACAAGAAGGGCTTCAAGATCCCCGGCGGCACCCCGTCCTCGCCCGCCTTCGCGGCGAACCTGCCCGCGTTCCCGGCCAACCTGCGCAAGCAGATCAAGGGCGCGAACATGCCCGCGCCGCGCGCCATCATGGCGGCCGCGGTGGAGGGCTCGCAGGTCGACATCGACAACGCGTCGCTGATCGAGTCCCGCTACTTCGTGCACCTGCTCACCGGCCCGGTCGCGAAGAACATGATCCAGGCGTTCTTCTTCGACCTGCAGACGATCAACAACGGCGGTTCGCGTCCGAAGGACGTGCCGAAGCAGGAGATCAAGAAGATCGGCGTGCTCGGCGCGGGCATGATGGGCGCGGGCATCGCCTACGTCTCCGCCAAGGCCGGCTACCAGGTCGTGCTGAAGGACGTCTCGATCGAGGCGGCCGAGCGCGGCAAGAACTACTCCGAGAAGATCGAGGCCAAGGCCCTCTCCCGCGGCAGGACCACGGAGGAGAAGTCGAAGGCGCTGCTGGACCGGATCAAGCCGACCGCGGACGCGGCCGACTTCGCCGGCGTCGACTTCGTCATCGAGGCCGTCTTCGAGAACACCGAGCTGAAGCACAAGGTGTTCCAGGAGATCGAGGACATCGTCACCCCCGACGCGCTGCTCGGCTCGAACACCTCCACCCTGCCGATCACCGGTCTCGCGACCGGCGTGAAGCGCCAGGAGGACTTCATCGGCATCCACTTCTTCTCGCCGGTCGACAAGATGCCGCTGGTGGAGATCATCAAGGGTGAGAAGACCTCGGACGAGGCGCTGGCCCGGGTGTTCGACTACACCCTCGCGATCAAGAAGACCCCGATCGTGGTCAACGACAGCCGCGGCTTCTTCACCTCGCGCGTGATCGGCACCTTCGTCAACGAGGCGATCGCCATGCTCAGCGAGGGCATCGAGCCCGCGACGATCGAGCAGGCCGGTCTGCAGGCGGGCTACCCGGCCGCGCCGCTGCAGCTGTCGGACGAGCTGAACATGAAGCTCATGCAGAAGATCGCCAAGGAGACCCAGGAGGCCGCCGCGGCCGGCGACACCACCATGGGCGCCAAGCGGCACCCGGCGCAGGACGTCATCGACTACATGGTGGCCGAGGGCCGTCCGGGCCGCCTGGAGAAGGCGGGCTTCTACGAGTACGACGAGAGCGGCAAGCGCACCGGTCTGTGGCCGGGCCTGCGCGAGCACTTCAAGACCACGGCGGACTTCACCGTCCCGCTGCAGGATCTGATCGACCGCATGCTGTTCGCGGAGGCGATCGAGACCCAGAAGTGTTTCGACGAGGGCGTGCTGACCTCGACCGCCGACGCCAACATCGGCTCGATCTTCGGCATCGGCTTCCCGGCCTGGACCGGTGGTGTGCACCAGTTCATCGTCGGTTACCCGGGCGGCCAGGAGGCCTTCGTGGCCCGCGCCGACTACCTCGCCAAGACTTACGGCGAGCGCTTCGAGGTTCCGGCCTCGCTGCGTAAGTAGTCTCCGCGCCGAAACGAACGACGAAGCCCGCCATCGCTTTCCGCGATGGCGGGCTTTCGTTCGCGCGGATAAGTTACAAGCCGTGTCCAAACGTAGTCACCGCGTCCTGATCGCCAGTTGTGCTCTCGCGCTCGTGCCCGCGCCGATCGCCGCCGCCGATCCGGCGGCGAGTCCATCGGTGCGGCTGCTAGGGGAACAGGTGATCGCGAACGATCTGGATTTCGAGGGCACCACGGTGGGCGGGCTGTCCGGGATCGACTATCTCGAACGCACCGGCGAGTACGTGCTGATCAGCGACGACCGGTCGAACAAGAATCCCGCGCGGTACTACACCGCGCGCATCGAGGTCGGTGAGCGCGGGGTCGGTCCGGTGGCGTTCACCGGAACGCGTCCGCTGTCGACCGCGACCGGCGCCGCCTACGCGCCGAATTCGGTGGATCCGGAGGAGATCCGGGTAGATCCGTGGACCGGCGACTACTACTGGACGCAGGAGGGCGAACGGCTCGACACCGTCCTCGCGGACCCGTCGGTGCGCATCGCCCACCCCGACGGCTCGTATGCGGGCGAGTTGCCGATACCGGACAACGAACGGATGCGCCCTGGCTCCGGCCCCAGGCAGAACCAAGGGCTGGAGGGCGCGACCTTCGCCGCGGGCGGCACGCTGTTCCTGACCTCGACGGAGGGGCCGCTGCTGCAGGACGGTCCGATGGCGACCGCGACCAGCGGCGCGACCGCCCGGATCACCGTCCAGGCACGCTCCGGACAGCTGCTCGCCCAGTTCGCCTATCCGATGGAGCCGGTGCACGCCGAGTCGCGGCCGGAACCGGGGCGCGGCGGAACCGGGATCGCCTCGATCCTGGCCGATCCGCTGGATCCGGCCAAACTTCTTGTGTTGGAACGTTCATTCGTGCCGGGCGTGGGCAACAAGATCCGTGTCTTCGAGGCCGATCTCGGCGTGGCGACCAATATCCTCGACGCTGCGGTCGGCGCCGCGCGTCCGGTGGCCAAGCGGCTGGTCGTCGACCTCGACGACGTCGGGCTTTCCGCCGTCGACAATGTCGAGGGCATGACCTGGGGTCCCCGCCTGCCTTCGGGGGCTCGAACCCTTGTGCTGGTCAGCGACAACAATTTCGACGGTGATCAGGTCACCCAGGTCATCGGGTTGGCCGTCGGCTAGTCGGCGAGCGCGCCGGTCGGCCGGGCCCGGCGCGCCGAGCATGTACCCGACTTTCCAGTGGATCGGTCGTGTCGTTCGGCCCGCGGTCCAGGTCGCTGCGCGCGCCGGGGTTCGTCCCGGCATTACCGTCCCGGTGAGTTCGAGTCGCAGCCGCTCGGCGGGGTTGTCCTCGGGTATTGACACCGGCTCCCCGACGCATAGTTTTTTCTTCAACGAAACCGCGGTCGTACACGCGGCGTGTTCGCCGGATTCTCGATGGCTCCCGATTGGCCGACTCCTGCGTGGGTACCCGTTTGCAGGTCCGGACATGGGCGGGCCGCTGGCAAGACGACATGCACGAGGTGAGCGCGCCCGGGATGTCGGCTGGCAAACCATTGGCGTCTACAGAAGATAAAGCGCCAGAACGTGAGCCTGTCGCCGAGCGCTGACGGGCGCGAAACGCCCGGGCCGGCGACACGCTCCATCCGGTACCGAAACACCTCCCGCGTGGTCTCCCGCCGCGCTACGTTGGAGTAAGCGCAGACATATCGGACACCGCGGTGTCCGGCTTCGGCGCGAAGTTGGCCGCCGGTGACGCCGATTCGATGTGGGATCGAGGTGATCACATGAATCCACAGACGCGTTCGGGCCGGGTGGGCTCGGAATCGTCTGCGGCCGAATCGGATACCCAGCGTCAGGCGCCCATCGACATCGGCGACGAGCTGGAGGCGATGGGCCTGTCCGGCGCGGTGGAGATCGGTCGCGGCGGGTTCGGGGTGGTCTATCGGTGCATCCAGACCGCACTGGACCGGGTGGTCGCGGTGAAGGTGCTCTCCTCGGAGATCGATGCGGAGAGCCGGGAGCGCTTCCTGCGGGAAGAACAAGCCATGGGCAGGCTGTCCGGCCATCCGAACATCGTCGACATCCTCCAGGTGGACGTCACCGCCACCGGTATGCCGCTGATCGTCATGCCGTACTGCACACGCGGGTCGCTGGAGCGGCTCATTCGGGATCAGGGCCCGCTGACCTGGTCGGACTCGCTGCGCGCCGGGGTGAAGCTGGCGGGTGCGATCGAGAGCGCGCACCGGGCCCACATCCTGCACCGGGACGTGAAACCGGCCAACGTCCTGCTCAGCGGCTACGGCGAACCGCAGCTGACCGATTTCGGCATCGCCCGCATTCCCGGCGGTTTCCGTACCTCGAGCAGCATGATCACCGGCTCACCCGCGTTCACCGCGCCCGAGGTGCTCAAGGGCGACGAGCCGACCGTCCGCTCCGATATCTACGGCCTCGGCTCGACGTTGTTCGCGCTGCTCACCGGGCACGCGGCCTTCGAACGGCAGGCGGGCGAGCGGGTGGTCGCCCAGTTCCTGCGGATCACCACGCAGCCCGTGCCCGACCTGCGCGAACAGGACATTCCGCCGGACGTGGCCGCGGTCATCGAACATGCCATGTCCCCAGATCCGCGCGATCGCCCGGTCACCGCGTACGAATTCGGCGAAATGCTGCGCATGGTGCAGCGCGACCACGATCAGTTGCCCGACGAGATGGCGCTGCTGGACACCACGCCCGAACCTCAGCCGACCGCCTCCACCGACGTCGGCGATCCCACCGCGGTGTGGACCGGTACCCAACCCGCGGTCACCCCGCGGCGCAGCTGGCCGCTGACGCTGCGGCCCGCGGTCTCGCAGCACCCCGGTACACCGGGGGCGATCACGATGCCGCCAACGGCGGTAACCAAATTCCGTCCGCCGACGCCCACGCGCGCCCCGGTGCCACGGCCGCGTCTGCTGGATATCCTGCGTGCGGGTGGACGGCGCAGGCTGGCGGTGATCCACGGGCCCGCGGGCTTCGGCAAGAGCACGCTGGCCGCGCAGTGGCGCGCCGAACTCGCCGAGAGCGACGCCGCGGTGGCCTGGATCGGCATCGACCGCGACGACGACAACGAGATCTGGTTTCTGGCCCACCTGATCGAGGCGATCCGCCGCGTGCGTCCGGACGTCGGCAATGGCCTGGAGCAGGTACTGGAGGAGCGGCCCGCCGACGCGGCCGCGTTCGTGATCCCCACGCTCATCGATGAGATCCATGCCGCGGGCCAGACGATCGTGGTGATCGTCGAGGACTGGCATCGGATCACCGACGCCGGCGCGCATCGCGCGATGGAGGCGCTGCTGGACAACGGTTGTCACCATCTGCGATTCGTGGTGACCAGCCGGGAGCAGTCCGGACTGCCGACCGCCCGCATGCGCGTGCAGGACGAACTGGTCGAGATCGGCTCGGCCGCGCTGCGCCTGACCGAGACGGAGACCAGGCAGATCCTGGTGGAGCGCAACGGGTTCGCACTCACGCCCGAACAGGTCACCGAGATCCACACGGCCACCGACGGCTGGCCCGCCGCCATCCAGCTGGTCGGCCTGTCGCTGCGCGGCAACACCGACCCCGCACAGCTGATCGCGACGCTGTCCGAGGGCGACCACGGCATCCGGGAATACCTCGCCGAAAACGTGCTGGACACACTGGAACCGAGGATGCTCGAGTTCCTGATGTCGATCGCGGTGACCGAGCGGGTGAGCGGCTCGCTCGCCGCGGCGCTGTCCGATGAGGCGGACGCCGACCAGCTGCTCGAGCAGGCCGAACAGCGCGAACTGTTCCTGCGGCGGATCGAGCACGATCCGGACTGGTTCCGGCTGCAGCCGCTGTTCGCCGAGCATTTGCGGACCCGGCTCGAACGTGTCCACCCCGGTAAATCTAAGGCATTGCACCGCAAGGCTTCTCGGTGGTACGCCGAGCACCAGCTGCTGCGTAAGTCGGTGGATCACGCGCTGGCCGCGACCGATCTGAAGATGGCGCTGGACCTGCTGGAGAGCGGCGGCATGGACCTGATCGACGGTTCCCGTCTGGCCACGCTGCTCGGCAGCGTGTCGAAGCTGCCGATGCAGCAGGTGGCTTCCCGGTCGAAGCTGCTCATGGCGGTGGCGAGGGCGAATGTCAACCTGCAGCAGTCCGGCGCGGCGCGCAACGCGCTGGGCAGGCTGTCGAACATCCTGGCTCGCGGCTCATCCAGCGACGACGACGTGCGCGTGCAGCGCTGCCAGGCCGTGGTACTCGCTGCGGCGGACCAGATCGCGCGCGACCAGACCGAAGGCGTGCTGGACCGGGTCGCCGACTGTCTGCGACATCCGGATGAACTGCCGCCGTGGACGGTCTCGACCGCGGCGAACCTCACCACCTTCGTGCGGCTGTGCGAGTTCGATTTCGAGGGCGCCAGGAAGGTCCAGGAATGGGCCGAGGAATACCATGAGCGTTCCAAGGATCCGCTCGGCATGGTCTTCGGCCGGTGCGGCCAGGGCGCCGCCGCCTACGAGCAACTCGACCTCGCGACCGCCACCAGGTGCTTCCAGCAGGCATGGGAGGCCGCGCGGGAGCGCTCGGGTCCGCGTTCGCACGCGGTGCGCGTCGCCGCCGCGTTGCTCGGCGAGTTGAGTTACCGCCGAGGCGATCTGGGCAGCGCCGACCCGTTGCTGGACGAGAGTCACGAGCTGGTCACCCGGATCGGCCCGGTGGACTTCCTGATCTCGACGTTCGTCGTCGGCGCACGGGTCAAGGCGGTCCGGGGCGACCTGTACACCGCGGCCACCCGGCTGGACGAGGGCGCCCGCATCGCGGTCGACAATCGTCTCCCCAGGTTGAGCGCGCACATCCGGGCCGAACGGCTGCGGCTCGGTCTGCCGCCGGATGCCGCGGACCGCCGCTACACCGATATCGCCGAGTACACGCCGCTGCAGGCGGGCCACCGGCTGACCGGTGCGGCCCTGCTCGCCGCCGAGGCCGAGGAACTGGCCGTGATCCGCGCGCTGCTTGCCGAACACCGCCTCGGCTCCGACGATCGGGCGGTGCGCCGCGCCCGCGCGTTGTACGGTCACACGCTCGACAAGCACCGTCCCCGTGCGCAACTGGACGCCGCGCTGCTGCTCGCGGAATGCCTGGCCACCTCAGGTTGGGTCGGCGAGGCCACCAACCTGCTGCTGCCCGCCGTCGCCACTTGCGCCGAGCTCGGCTGGACCAGGCCGCTGCTGGACGCGGGTCCCGGTGTGGTCGGCATCCTGCGCGTGCTGCGCGCCGATCTGCCCGCGTCGGGACAAGTCGCGGACACCGAACTGCCCGCCCTGTTCCTGGACGAACTCCTGGAGGAGGCGGGCAGTCAGGCTTTTTAACCGATTACGGCTGCCACCACGGACGCAGCGGTACAGTCCAGTCGCCGTCGGCGGGCAGTTTGACGCCGAGTACCTGATGCAGCTGAACCACGTTGCGCTGGAAGCCGAGCCGACAGCCCGCCATGTACAAGCCCCACACCTTCGCGGTGCCCTCGCCGACTTCCGCGACGCAAGCGTCCCAGTTGGCGACCAGGTTCTTGCACCATTCCTGCAGGGTGAGCGCGTAGTGCTCGCGCAGGTTCTCCTCGTGCAGCACTTCGAGTCCGATGTTCTGGATCTCGGAGATGATCCGGCCGGAACCGATCAGTTCGCCGTCGGGGAACACGTAGCGGTCGATGAAATCGCCCGCCTTGGTGGTGCGGGTGTTGTCCGGGCGAGTGATGCAGTGGTTCAGGAACAGGCCGCCGTCGCGCAGCTTGCTCTTGATGAAGTCGAAGTAGAACGGGTAGTTGTGCACGCCGATGTGCTCGGTGAGACCGATCGAGGACACCGCGTCGAATTCACCCTCGGGCACGTCGCGGTAGTCGGAGTGGCGCACCTCGGCCAGTTCGGTCAAGCCGTCCTCGGCGATCTTCTGCTGCGCCCAGTCCGCCTGCTCGGCCGACAGCGTCGCGCCGATGACCTTGACGCCGCGCTTGGCGGCGTAGCGCACCATGCCGCCCCACCCGCAGCCGATGTCGAGCAGCCGATCGCCTTCCTTCAAACGCAATTTCTCGAAGACAAGGCGGTATTTGTTCTCCTGCGCCTGCTCCAGCGACCAGTTCTCGTCGCCGTAGACCGCGCAGGTATAGGTCATAGACGGTCCGAGCACGTACTCGTAGAAGGCATTCGAGACGTCGTAGTGGTGGTGGATGGCTTCGGCGTCCCTGGCCTTGGAGTGCAGCAGGCCCTCGAAGGCGATGCGGCGCCAGCGCGGCAATGTTTCCTGCGGCGGCGGGGCGACCGGCTTGAGCCGCTCCCAGCCGAGCGAGCGCGCGATGGTCACCAGGGCCAGCGCGGACGGACGACGGAACTTCAGCCCGTCCATCGCCCGCAGGAGTTCGTACGGATCGCCGGGGTGTACGCCGCTGGCGGTCAGGTCACCGGCGATGTAGGCGCGGGCCATACCCAGGTCGCCAGGGGCCGTCGCCAGGTAGTTGATGCCGCGCGGTGTCGTGATGTCCAGCGCGAACTCCGAATCCTCCGGTCCGGCCGCGCTGCCGTCGTAGGCCGTCAGGCGGATCGGCACGTCGCCCTCGACGAGGGTCTCGAAGATCTCGGCAATGCTGAGCTTGGTTCCGAGGTCAGCGAAGACATCGGAACGGTCCCGGAATGTAGTCATTTGCGTTGCACCGCCTTCGAATACAAATCCAGCAAGCGCTGGTCTGGGTCGTAGCGTTTCTTGAGTTCGGTGTAGGTGCTGCCGCCGTAAAGCGCGGCGAACTCATCTTTGTCGTAGAAGGAATCCGAGTACAGCGACTTATGTCCGTCGAACTCGGTCACCGTGCGCTCGATGGCGCGGTTGGCCGCACCTTCTTGCTGCCCAGGGGCAGTGGGGACGGCCGACCAGAATCCGACGTTCACGTAGGTTCGGCGCGGCTCCAGGGGATACAGCGGCCACGTGCGGCCGCCCGCCTGGTGCTCGTCTCCGGTTTCGCGCAATCGCAGCGGGCACAGCCAGATCGGCTCGATCGGAATTTCGCGCAGAAACCATTCCACGAAGTCGGCGGTACGCTCCACCGGTACCTCGATGTCCTGCACCACCCGTTCACGCGGCGGATTGCCCTTGCGGGCGTCCAATTTGTCGCCGATGTGGTATTTGTGGTCCAACGCGACCAGCTTCCAGTAGAAGCTGCTGCGCCGGTAGCGTTTCGGCCAGAACCGGCGGATCCTCGGGTTCTGTGTGCCGAATGCGCGGGAGCACCAGAACCAGTCGGTGTCCCAGCGCCACAGATAGTCGTGGATGGTGAGGCGGTCGCGTTTGGGCGTGCCCGCGTCGTGCTGGATGGACCGGTAGTAGATGTCCATGCCGGTGTAATCGCTGGTCGGGCCCGGCTCGTCGGTCTGGCGGCCCAGTGTCAGGTAGCTCTCTTCGGCGGAGAACACGACGCCGTCCAGATAGTCGACCCGCTCGCCGGAGAAAGTCCGGTCCGTCACGATCGTCGCGAGGGTCGCCTCCAGCTCGCGCAGATCGCGAAAGCGCACGTGGCGCAGGGCGACGTAGGGTTGCACCTGCTCCAGCTCGATCTTCAGCCGGACGGTGTACCCCAGCGTGCCGTAGGAATTCGGGAAGCCGCGGAACAGATCGGCGTGCGCACCCCCCGGCGTCGCGGTGATGATCTCACCCGCTCCGGTCAGCACGTCCATCTCCAGCACCGACTCGTGCGGCAAACCGCTGCGGAACGAGGTGGACTCGATGCCGAGCCCGGTGACCGCTCCGCCCAGCGTGATCGTCTTGAGCTGCGGAACGACCAGCGGCGCCAGCCCGTACGGCAGGGTGGCGGCCACCAGCTCCTCGTAGGTGGTCATGCCGGCGACATCGGCGGTCCTTGCGACCGGGTCCACCGCGATGACCTCGGTCAGGCCGGAGACGTCCAGACCGGGCGCGTGGTTCTCGGCCCTGGCGCGGAAAAGGTTCGAGGTCTTCTTGGCCAACCGGATGTTGGCGTGTTCGGGTATCGCGCGGTAACTCGCCAAGAGGCGGTCCACGCCCGCTCGATGCGCGGCAAATCCTGATTCGCGTGTGGCCGGTGCGTGTCCGGCCTTCCCCAACAGACTCACTGCCACCCCTCGACGCTAGTACGCACCGTGACCTACAGCCACCGAGAAATGATTGATCCGGGAGAAAAGTCACGCGAATGTTGCATCGGGAATACCGTGCGTTCGACGTGACAGTTCGCGCCGGGGCATTAGTCCGATTCAGTGCGGCGGATAGCCCGGCGGCGGGCCGTACTGCGGCCCCGGATGGCCCGGCTGGTTGCCGTACTGCGGCGGATGACCCATGAACCGGAGCATAACAAGGCGAGGCTGGACGGCGAACCCGTACGGACGCGAGGCAGGATAGGGAGCGGTCGAGACACAGCACCCGGACAAGGAGCTCATTGTGGGACAGGTCAGCGCCAGCAGTTCGATCGTCGTTGCGGCGGATCCGCAGCGTGCACTCGAGGCAATCGCCGACTACGACTCGGTGCGTCCGCGCATTCTCTCCTCGCATTACCGCGACTACAAGGTGGTCGAAGGCGGTAAGGGAGCGGGCACCGTCGCGGAGTGGACGCTGCAGGCCACCGAGAAGCGCACGCGCAATGTGCACGCGGTCGTCTCGGTATCGGACTCGATTGTCACCGAACGTGATTCGAATTCGACGATGGTGAACACCTGGACCGTCACCCCCGAGGGCTCGGGCGCGCGGGTCACGCTGCGCACCACCTGGACGGGCGCGGGCGGCATCGCCGGCATCTTCGAGGGGATCTTCGCGCCGCTGGGCCTGAAGAAGATCCAGGCCGAGGTGCTGGGCAACCTGCAGCGCGAACTGGCCTGATCGGCTGACCGCGACAACGGCCCGGTACCGCGTTCGGCGCCGGGCCGCTGCCGGCATTGCGCCGGTTCACTCGCCGCCGATGTCGAAGAGATTGCCTTCCGGGTCGGCCAATGTCGTCCACTTCGTGCCGTACATGTCGAAATCGCCTCTGTGCTCGGCGCCGAGGTCGATCGCTCGCCGCACCTGTTCGCGGCGGTCGGCTGCGTGCAGGTCCAGGTGGATCACGTTCTTGCCCGGGTTCTTGTCCGGCACGCGGATGAACATCAGCACCGGCGTGGCGCCCGCCGTCCGGCCCACGGTGGCGAACTCCGCGGTGGCATCCGGGTCGACCGGCTGCTCCAGCAGGCGCGCCCAGAATTCGGCGAGCGCACCGGCATCCGCGCAATCGACGGTCACGTGGGCGATCGAGAGTGCCATGGATATCTCCTCGTTCATGGCTGGGCAATGGGCCAGCACACTTCGGTCCGGTAGGTGGTGGGATCGTCGGCTTGGTCCGGGCCCCACAGGTACATCTCCCGAATGGGCTCCGGCAGGGCGACGTCATGCTCGGCGACATGACTGCCCAGCGCGCCGTAGGTGCGATCGAAATCGTCGAACGGACCGTCGTGCACCGCGACGGCGAAACGGCGCTCGGGCAGCTCGATGGCCGAAAGCCCTTGCGGCAGCACGATGCCGGTATCGGCGATCGGGACGAACGTGACCACCTCGCCCTCGTCCTCTTCGAAGAACTCGGTGCCGAATGTGGCGCCGCTGATACCCGCGGGCGCGATGTCGGCCGCGGCCAGTGCTTCGTACAGCGCCCGGAACGTCGAGCCGCACCACTCGCCGATGTGTTCGCGCGCCACGATCGCACTGACGGCGGCGGCCGGGAAGGCCGGGACCGTGCGATGCTCCACCGTGATCGGCGCCGCGGGCGTCAGCAGCGACCGCAAGGACGCCACGACCGCGCGGGTGCGGATCAGTTCCTCCTCCATGCGCGTCAGATGTGCGCGCAGCGCGGCGTCGCGGGCGTTCTCGTCCGGCGCGGCGAGCACGGCGCGGATCTCCGGGAGCGGCATGTCCAATGCGCGCAACCGCCGGATCAGCTGCGCCTGCTCCACCTGTGCGGTCGAGTACCGCCGATAGCCCGAACTCGCGTCGATTCCGGCCGGAGTGAGCAGGTCTATCTCGTGGTAGTAGCGCAAGGTCTTCACGCTGAGGTGGCTCAGCCTGGAGAACTCGCCGATCGGGACGGTCGCCGTCATGGCCTCAGCCAACACCCTCCAGTGACAGGAGGGTCAACCGCATCCGGCGCTACGCGAGGGCGAAGGTCAGCAGCAGGGTGGTCTGGAAGGCGCCGCGCCACCAGGAGTAGCCGAACCACACGCCCGGGGTGACCTCGCGGATTTCGTCGTACACCTGCGGCGACGGCGACGGTGTGTAGTTGAGCGCCCAGGTGGGGCCGCCGTCGGTGAGGGCAGGCGCGGCGTAGACGTCGGCACGCCAGCCTTCGATGCCTGCGCCGGTGAGACGGTTCATCAGGTAGCCGCCGTCCGGTCCGGTGTAGAAGGTCTTGCCGATCCAGAACGGGGGCGCGAGAGACTGCATGATCGGCGGGCGGGTCACCCAGCCGGCCTTCACGCCCATCGGGACCGCGCCGAGCGGCGCGTCGCGGAAGATGGCGTCCTGCTGTTCCGGCGAGCAGCGAAACCGCAGCGAGGCGATGGTGGCCGCTTTGTCGGCCGGGTAGAGAACGCAGCCACCGCCGTAGTCGGCCACGGCAGGAACGGCTTCCGCATCGATGACTTCCGCGTCGAGCACCTCGGCATCGGCGGAAGCCGCGGGCTCGGCGTCGATGACCTCCGCGCCGGGGACTTCGGCTGCGGCCGCGGCGTCGGCGGATGCCGCCGGGCTCGCGGCGACGAGAAAGACGCCCGGAAGGATCGACGTGAGCAGCACGCTGCCCAGAAAACGGTACGCCCTCATCGCTGTCTCCAGACTCGCCGCCTCGGTCGCCGACCCAGTTCGATGCTAGGACGAGCGCGATCTCTCTTCACGGGAACTACCCAACCTGTTACCGGCAACGCTTCGAACACCTCGGACCATCGGGCCGCGCCGGACATCCGGTGCGGCAGGACTAGGCTGGCCGATGACACCTTCTCCAGAGAGGACCCTCCCGTGCAGCCAGGTGGTCAGTTCGATATGCAACAGTTACTCGCCCAGGCGCAGCAGATGCAGCAGGCGGTGATGGAAGCCCAAGCCGAGATCGCGGCGAGTGAAGTGGACGGCGCGGCGGGCGGCGGGTTGGTCCAGGTCACCATCAAGGCGACCGGTGAGGTGGTGTCGCTGACCATCGACCCGAAAGCCGTCGACCCCGACGATATCGAGACCTTGCAGGATCTGGTGATCGGCGCGGTCAACGACGCGATGGCGAACGCGCAGCGTCTCGCCGCGGAACGGCTCGGGCCGTTGTCCGGGGGTTTCGGCGGCGGTTCGCTGCCCGGTTTCTGAGCCGAGGTAGCAGTTGTACGAGGGTCCGGTCCAGGATCTGATCGACGAGTTGGGCAAGCTGCCCGGCGTCGGTCCGAAGAGCGCGCAGCGCATCGCGTTTCATCTGCTCCAGGTGGAGCCGCCGGAGATCGATCGGTTGCAGGCCGCACTGCAGAAGGTGCGCGACGGCGTGCGGTTCTGCGTGGTCTGCGGGACGGTCTCCGACGGCGAGCTGTGCCGCATCTGCGCCGACCCGCGGCGGGACCGCACCATGATCTGCGTGGTCGAAGAGCCCAAGGACGTGCAGGCGATCGAGCGCACCAGGGAGTTCCGCGGCCGCTACCACGTGCTCGGCGGCGCGCTCGATCCGCTCAGCGGTGTCGGCCCTGATCAGCTGCGGATCCGGGAGTTGCTGGCGCGCATCGCGAATCAGGAGGACGGCGTCGACGTCACCGAGGTGATCATCGCGACCGATCCGAACACCGAGGGCGAGGCCACCGCCACCTACCTGGTCCGGATGCTGCGCGACTTTCCCGGCCTGAGCGTCACCCGACTGGCCTCGGGCCTGCCGATGGGCGGCGACCTGGAGTTCGCCGACGAGCTGACCCTCGGTCGCGCACTGTCCGGGCGGCGCGCGCTGTAGCCGCCGATCGCGCGAGCCGCAAAGGGATTGCGCCGCGGCGAGCGTGGGTTACTGTGTCGGGGATGAGCATCGAATTCGTGCTGACGACGCTCGTCATCGTCGCCACTCCCGGTACCGGTGTGCTGTTCACACTCGCGGCTGGTCTGTCGCGAGGCGCCAAGGCCAGTGTGATCGCCGCCTTCGGCTGCACGCTCGGCATCGTTCCGCACATGGTCGCGGCGATCACCGGCTTGGCCGCGGTGCTCAACGCCAGCGCGGTCGCGTTCCAGACGCTGAAATACCTCGGCGTCGCCTACCTGCTGTACATGGCGTGGACCACGTTCCGGGACAAGGGCGCGCTCGCGGTCCCGGAGCAGACCGGGCACGCCGCACCTTCGGCGCGCAAGGTGGTCACCTCCGCGGTACTGCTCAATATCCTCAACCCCAAGCTGACCATCTTCTTCTTCGCGTTCCTGCCCCAGTTCGTGCCCAGCGGCGCGCCGAACGCGTTGGCGCGCATGCTGGAACTCAGCGGAATTTTCATGCTCGCCACCTTCGTGGTGTTCGCGATCTACGGCGCCTGCGCGGCGGCGGTGCGCGACCAGGTCATCTCGCGCCCCGCCGTGGTGACGTGGATGCGCCGAGCGTTCGGCGCTTCATTCGTCGCCCTCGCAGGCCGTCTTGCCACCCAGAACCAGTGATCGGGCTGCCACGGAGCGGAAGCACACGCGGCTGTGGGCGGTTCAGAGTTCGACGCGGGACCAAGGGAGGCCGGGGAAGCGAGTCCGGTTGTCGTTGGCCCAGTCCCAGATGACGGCGGCTACGGTGGCCGGATCGGCGACGGTGGTGCCGAAGTGCTTGTCGGAGGAGCCGTCCCGGTACTCGACGGTGTAGACGCCGGTGTTCTCGCGGTAGGTCTGGATATAGAACTGCTCGCCGCGCTCGACGACGAGGTATGGGTTCGGCGGGCTCAGCTCGGGAATCCACTGCTCGGCAAGCGCTTTGGTGAGATAAGGGAACTCGCCCGCGCCGCCGTGGGTGACGGTGGCCGGGATGTGCCCGGCGGGATCGATCAGCCAGGCCAGTTGCGGGTCGTAGACGGCGTAGTTCAGTGGTGTCGCGAGTTCGAACAGCAGGTGGCGCACGAAGCCGATCGCGTCGTACGGGCACGGTACGTACAGCGCCGCGCCGGTCGCGGCGCCGCCCACCGGGACAGTGCTGAGAAAACTGTCCTCTTCGGGTAGCTCCGCGTTGCGTCTGTTGAGCTCGGCCGCGATCTGCGCGACCACCCCGGTCTCGGGGATGCCTTGCTGGGTGGTCAGGTAGGCGTCGACCTGCGCGATCGACGACGCGACACCGGAAGGCAGCAACACGTGGTCATAGCTCACCTCGGCCAGGGTACGGAACTGCGAAAACCCGCCGACGGGTCGCGTCGCCTTCCGTGCACCGGCAGCCGCCCGCGAGATCGCCGCAATCGATGACGAAGTCGTGTCGAGCATGAGCGGGATCAATGCACCGGTCGTCGGTGCATTCGGAAATCCGGCCCGCATGCACGATCAAGGTTCCGTGGCAGTGGTCGAACGCGGAATCGCAGGACGAACAATCTGTTGTGCGCATGTGACCTCCTGGAGAGATAGGAGTTGTCATTCGGTGATATCGGCGCCGCAATGGGTGCGGCGAGACCATTGTGGCCCGTGTTGCCGCACTTTCTCGATCATTCAGCAATCATGTCGCAACTTTTTCTTTGTGGCGGGTCTCGCTCCCCGACCTCTCTGCTCCCAGGGCTGTTACGTGCGAAAATGGCAGCACAGTCCACCGATTCCAGTGCGCCGGTGCCGCTCGATACGCGTTCGATCGGAACGGATAGAGATTTCCGGCGACTGTTTAGCATCCTTGATGGCGGAAGTGAGGTCGGCGCGGTGGCGGTGCCCGATGAGCCGCAGGAGACGGCGACCGGTGCGAATGCGCGCGAGCAATTCGCGCGTTACCGCGCCGAGGGTGTCGACACCGCCGCCTACGACGAATGCGGCAGGCCCACTGCGGGTTACTACGACGAATTGGTCGATGCCGAGGGCAAAGTGCGGCCGATGTGGCGGGCGCTGTCCGCCGATTTCGTGAACCTCGGCAGCGACGGACTCGACCGGCTGGACAGCCGGGTGCGCAGGCTGGTCGACGACGACGGCATCACCTATTTCGAGGCCGGCGCGTCGGCCGATGGCACGGCACCGAGCCCGTGGCGCCTCGACCCGATCCCCCTGCTGGTCTCCGCGGACGACTGGACCCGGCTGGAGGCGGGCCTGGAACAGCGTTCCCGGGTACTCGACGAACTGCTCACCGACATCTACGGCCCACGCAGGACGCTCGACTCGGGACTGCTCGCGCCGGAAGTCGTGTTCGGCAACGGCGGTTACGTACGAGCCGCGCACGGCATCACCGTGCCTGGGCGGCATCAGCTGTTCCTGCACGCCTGCGACCTCAGCCGCTGGAGCGACAGCCGGTTCCGGGTGATCGCCGACTGGGCGCAGGCGCCGTCCGGCGGCGGGTACGCGCTGGCCGATCGCAGGGTGGTGGCGACCGCGATCCCGGAGTCGTTCGAGCACGCCAATCCGCGGCCACTGACGCCCTTCGCCAGGGCGATGCGCGCGATGCTGATCGAGTCGGCACAGGCCGACGACGACGAGCCGGTGATCGTGGTGCTGAGCCCAGGCGTGCATTCCGAGACCGCGTTCGATCAGGCGTATCTCGCCTCGACGCTGGGCTTTCCGCTGGTGGAAAGCGCGGATCTGGTGGTGCGCGACGGGTCCTTGTGGATGCGGTCGCTGGGGAGGCTGAAGCGGGTGGACGTGGTGCTGCGGCGGGTGGACGCCGAGTTCTCCGATCCGCTCGACCTGCGCCCGGATTCCCGGCTCGGCGTGGTGGGACTGGTCGAGGTGCTGCGGCGCGGGGCGGTGACCGTGGTGAACACGCTGGGCAGCGGGCTGCTGGAGAATCCGGCGCTGTCCGGGTTCCTGCCTCGGCTCTCGCGCTCGCTGCTGGGGGAGGACCTGTTGCTGGAGAGCGCGCCGTCGTATTGGGGCGGCGACGACCGGGAGCGCGCACACCTGCTGGCGAATCTGGACACACTGATCATCCGCTCGGCGATCGACGGCGCCACGCTGCTCGGGCCCGAACTGAGCCGGGAGCAGCGTGCCGACTTGACCGCACGGATCGACGCGTGCGGATGGCAGTGGGTCGGTCAGGAACCGGCGCAGTTCTCGATCGCGCCCGCCGTGCGTGAGCGTGGTGGTCTCGCCGCGGCTCCGGTCGGTATGCGGCTGTTCTCGCTGGCCCGGCGCGGCGGCTACACCGTGATGTCCGGTGGTCTCGGCCAGGTGCGTGGACGCGTGGCGCCCGACCGCGCGGTGATCAAGGTAGCCGCCAAAGACATTTGGGTGCGGGCCGCGCCGACGACCGCCGCCGCGGTCGGCACCGAGCCGCCGCGTGAGGAACGCGAACGGCCCACCGTCCCGGTCGTGGAAGCGATCAGCTCGCCGCGTGTCCTCAACGATCTGTTCTGGATGGGCCGCTACGGCGAGCGCGCCGAGGCCGCCGCGCGCCTGCTGATCGCCACGCACGAGCGCTATCAGGAGTTCCGCTACCGTCCCTGGCTGGAGGGCGCGGACGCGCTGCCGGTCCTCCTGGCCGCCGTCGGCCGGACCACCGCCACCGCCGCGCCGACCGACGGGACGATCGGTCCAGAGGCGCAAGAACTTGCGGCGCAGCAGGATTCGGCCTCGCGCGAGGGACACGACTACCTCGTCGCGCTGACCATCGACCGGGAGCTGCCCGGGTCGCTGGCCTTCGCGGTCGACCGGTACGGCATCGCGGCGCGAGCCGTGCGCGACCAGCTGTCGGTGGACACCTGGATGATCCTCAGCGCGGTCGACCGGGCACTGGCCGACTACCGAGGAACGGCCGGAGATCAGGAGGCGGAGCTCTCGCAGGTGCATTCGCTGACCCTGGCCGGTCTGCTCGCGCTGTCCGGCATCGACGCGGAGTCGCTGGTGCGTGAACCCGGCTGGTACGTCATGGACATCGGCAGACGCATCGAGCGCGGACTCACGCTGACCGCACTGCTGTCGGCCGCGCTGGTCCAAGAATATCCGGAGGAGACCGAGCGTGAGGTCACCGAATGGGTGCTGCGGGTCGCGGAGTCGTCGGTGAGTTACCGACGCAGGCACCGGGATTCGGTGCGGATCGCCGCCGTCGCCGGGCTGTTGCTGTTCGACACCGGCAACCCGCGATCGCTGGCGTATCAACTGGACCGCCTCGACGCCGATTTCCGCGCGCTGCCCGGCGCGGCGCGATCGTCGCGCCCGCGGCGGCTACTCGCGGACGCGCAACGCATGTTGCGGCGCTTGGACCCCGACGACCTCGAAGTCACCGACACGGACGATCGGCGCACCGAACTGGCCGAGCTCCTGGAGGGGGTGCAGGTGCGATTGCGCAAGCTGTCCGAGTCGTTCGAGACCACCACGCTGTCGCTGCCGGTCGGCATTCAGCCGCTCTGGGGCAGCGCGCAGGTCGTCGGATGATCGTCGGCGGCGCGGCCCGGCGCTATCGGGTGGAGCACCGCACCACATATTCGTATTCCGGGGAGGTCATCAGCTCGTATGGACGCGCGTTTCTGACGCCGCGTGACCTGCCTGGTCAACGGTTGCTGGCACACGACATCCACATCGAACCGGCGCCGTCGGACCGGTCGGTCGGCGCGGACGTGTACGGCAACACCACCTCCTTTTTCCACGTCACCACCCAGCACCGCATCCTCGCCGTCACCGGTGCGTCCCTGGTCGAGGTCGACGTGCCCGTTCGCGATCCGGCCGCTACCGCGCAGCTGTGGGAAGTTGCGCGTCCGACCGGTGCGAACGGACCGCTGGCCACGGAGTTCACCCTCGACCTGCACCCGCGGGAGATCACTCCGGAGATCGTCGCGTACGCCGCCGAGTCCCTCCGGAAGGGCAGGCCGCTGCTGGACGCGGTCGCCGAGTTGAACACCCGCATCTTCACCGATTTCACCTACATGTCCGGAGCCACGACGGTGTCGAGCAAGGTGGCCGACGTGTTCGCCGCCCGCGCGGGCGTCTGCCAGGACTTCGCGCGGCTCGCCTGCGCCTGCCTGCGGTCGCACGGTCTCGCCGCCAGATACGTATCCGGCTATCTGGCCACCGATCCGCCCCCGGGCAAGGAGCGGATGGTCGGGGCCGACGCCACCCACGCCTGGGTGTCCGTATGGCTGCCCGGCTCCGGCGAACACGACCGCACCGGCCACTGGATCGACTTCGATCCCACCAACGACCAGTTCGGCGACGAGCGGTACGTCACGGTGGCGTGGGGCCGCGACTACGCCGACGTACCTCCGCTGCGCGGCATCATCTACACCGACGCGAAAGACAGCGCCATCACCGTCTCCGTGGACGTTTCCGAGGTCGACGGGTGATCACCGCGCGCACGGCCCGGCCCGCTGTCTGGCTGGTCACACCCTCCGCTCTCGGCGTGCGGGCAGCGGGAACTGTGGAAGCATCGTAGGTAACCCGTAGTCGACCGTCCGGCGACGCCGTGGCGCCAGCCGGAGTTTTCGGGAACTGACGCCGGAATGGGGACGAATGAACAGCGAGCACATGACCGACACGTGGGCAGCGGACGAGCTCGGATTCCGGCCGGACGTCTCGCATGAGCACCTGCGCAAGCTGGTGGAGCAGATCCGGGCGGAAGGTCTCCCGGATGCGCTGTGGCTGATCCTGCGGCCGTGGACCGCCGAACCACGGCGGTGGCACCCGGAGGTGTACGGCATCGATGTGCCCGAGGCCGAGACCGGCCCGTGGGTCTGCGAGCTCAACGCGCCGGTCAGATGGCACTCGCTGATCGGCGGCCTGGAGTCGGTCGAGTGGGTGAACAATCGTCCGACCGCCGACGAATTGGGCCGGGCCTGGGACACGCTCGAAGCGGCCGGCCTGCGTCCTTCGGTCTGCGTCAACCTCGGCCCGGCCGGGCACAGGGGCCGCTGGTTGGTGCACGTCGTGTCGGTGTCCGCGCTCGGCAAGATCGACGACGACACCATGAGCGATGTCGGCGAGACCCTCGGTGGACGACTGGGGTACTGGTCGATGAACCCCGAGTGGATCTTGTGGCGAACCGATAACTGATTCTCGACCGGCCCTTCGCTCAGGCGCGCAGGCGCTCGCGGCGGAGCTGGTCGACCTCGGGGAGGTCTAGGGGAGCCAGTTCGGTGACGCCGAGGGCGCGCATCAGCAGCAGGTCGGCGAGTTCGGGATTGCGGGCCAGGACGGGGCCGTGCATGTAGGTGCCGATCACCGAACCCTGGACGACGCCCTCCAGACCGTCGCCGACACCGTTGCCGACCCCACGGGAGACCCGGGCCAGGCCGGTCGCGTCGCCGCCGAGTTTGGTTCCGCCGCGGTGGTTTTCGAAGCCGGTGAGCGCCGCGGTGAGCCCGTCGAGCAGCGGAGTGGTCGTCACCTCGCCGATGGCGCGCTTGGTCTGCGGCGACGTGGTGACGTCGATCATGCCGACGCCGTCCACCCGCTCGCCCGCCGAGGTCTCGTACCACTGGCCGAGCACCTGGATCGCCGCGCAGATCGCCAGCACCGGAGCGCCTTTCGCGGACGCCCGCTGCAAGCCGGGGTAGCGCTGCAGGTGCCGGGTGGCCAATCGCTGTGCGGAGTCCTCCGCACCGCCGAGGGTGTAGATGTCCAGCGAATCGGGCACCGGGTCGGGCAGCGTGATATCGACGATCTCGGCGTCGTAGCCGCGCATACGCAGCCGCTGGCGCAGCACGAGCGCGTTGCCGCCGTCGCCGTAGGTACCCATCACGTCCGGCAGAACCAGGCCGATGCGAATGGTCGATTCACTCATAGTGTGTCCTTTCTGGCCTGTGCGGAGCCCTCCGCGGTATCCCTCATGCCGTCCGCTGCTCGAGGTCGCGGTTGAGGTCGCGGAACGCGGTGTAGTTCGCCAGCACCTCGACGTGGCCCGCCGGGCAGGACGCGATCGCGCGCACAGGGTCGGGCACCGTGGTGTGCGCAACGCCCGCGTAGGTCAGCCGCACCGCGAGGTCGGTGGCGCGTTCGCCCGCCGCGACCACCTGCACGCCTTCGAAGTGCTCGAACCGCACGTCCCACAGCCAGGAGAGGTCTTCGCCGTCGGGCACCTGGCCGTTCACCGCGATCACCAGGCCCGCCGAGGTCGGGTCGATCATCGACAGCGCCTCCTGCCACCCGGCCGGGTTCTTCGCCAGCAGCAGCCGCGCGTCGTGCTCGCCGACCTGCACGGTGCGGTAGCGACCCGCGATCTCGCGCACCGTGCCCGCGGCCGCGACAGCCTGCGCGGCATCGGCGCCCAGCGCGACGGCGGCGGCCACCGCCTGTGCGGCATTGCCGCGATTGGCCCGTCCCGGCAGTGCCAGCCGCAACGGGAAACGCGCGCCGCCGGGACCGAGCAGATCGTCGCCGTCCAGCGACCAATCCGGTTCTGGCCGTTCGAAGTCCGCGCCGGTGCTGCGCCAGTGCGCGCCTTCCCAGATGATCGGCTCACCGCTGCGCGGGCAGCTGGTCGCGTCCATCGCCCAGCCGCTGCCCGCAGCCACCCACACCACATTGGGGTGGTCGTAGGCGATCGAGGTGACCAGCACGTCGTCGCAGTTCGCGATCACCACGGTGGCCGGGTGCTTCGCCAGCCCGGCGCGCAGCTTGCGCTCGATCATGTTGATCTCGCCGACCCGGTCGAGCTGGTCCCGGCTGAGGTTCAGCAGGACCACCGCCGAGGGGTTGAGCGAGTCGGTGACGTGCGGCAGATGCAGTTCGTCCACCTCGATCGCCGCCAGTGGCGCGCGCCGGTGGGCGTTCAGCGCGGCGACGATGCCCGCGTCCATGTTGGCGCCGTCGGCTTGGGTCGCGACCTGGCCGAGCGTGCTGAGCGCCGCGGTGGTCATCCTGGTGGTGGTGGACTTGCCGTTCGTGCCGGTGACCAGCACGGTGCGCCGCTGCCGTCCGAGCTGGTCCATGACCGTCGGATCGATCTTCAACGCGATCAGGCCGCCGATCATCGAACCCTTGCCGCGACCCGCTTTCTGCGAGGCCCAGGACGCCGCACCCGCCGCCGCGAGCGCGAGCCGTCCGCGCACCGATATGTCTGCCACGTCGCGAGTCTATGTTCGCCCCGCGATCCGGGCGCGGCGCGGTCCAGTGGCGTGGGCCACCCGGCTCAGTCGCGGTAGAGCTTCGCCTCGTAGTTCTCCGGCGAGTAGTAGCGCTCCAGCTCCTCGACCGTCTCGGTGATATTCGTCTGCACCTCTTTGACCAGGCAGGCTGCGCTCGGCAGGGTGTCGAGGGGCCACTGCTCCGGCTCCCACAGATGGCTGCGGATGAACGCCTTGGCGCAGTGGAAGAAGATCTGCTCGATGTCCACCTCGACGGCGAGGATCGGGCGATGGCCGCGCACCACCATGTCGTCGAAGTAGGGCGCGTCACGCACCAGCCGGGCTCGTCCGTTGATCCGCAACGTCTCGCGGCGGCCCGGGATCAGGAACAGCAGGCCGACGTGCGGGTTGCCCAGGATGTTGAGGTAGCCGTCGGCGCGCCGGTTGCCGGGACGCTCCGGGATGGCGAGCGTCGTGTCGTCGAGCACGCGCACGAACCCAGCCGGATCGCCCTTCGGCGAGGCGTCGCAGTTGCCGTCGCCGTCGCTGGTGCTCATCACCAGGAACGGGGAGTTCGCGATCCACTCCCGGTCCCGCGCGTGCAGGGCGACGCGCTCCTTGGTGGCGGCGCGAGGCATCACGTCGCCGAGCAACTGCCGCAGGTCCGCCGGGTCGGTGATCTCGTTCGGGTCGGTGCTCTCGGGCATACTCCGATTCAAGCACCGCCCGGGACGATATGGCGATCGAATTCCGTTCCGGCGGGTGCGGATCGATCGCCTGGCTGGGATCAGACCGGCACGTCGAACATGTTTCGCTGCCCGGCCGCGTAACGGTCGGCGTCGATCAGGCGCAGCGGTTCCAGTTCCGGCGCCCGGTACAGCGTGAACAACCGGCAGCGCTCCGCGTTCGAACCGGCCACGTCCAGTAGCGCGTTCACCGCGGCGCGCGCGGATTCGTTGGCGCCTTCCATGGTGGCCAGATCGACGTTCGTGCGCACGTAATCGCCTGCCAGGAACAGGTTTTCCAGCGCGCCGTGCGGGTCGGGCCGATACTTCCAGGAACCGGCCGTGTTGATCAGCAGCGGGTCGGCGTTGGCATTGCGCCGCGGTCCCTCCTGCCAGCTGATGCCCGGGTCGAGGAACCAGGAGTGTAGGTCGGCGTCGCGCAGCAGCTCACCGCGATCGTCGAGGTGGGCCTTGATCTGGGCCCACGCCTCGCGAGCGATCTCCTCGTGCGTGCACTCCTTGGCGGGTTTGCCGAACATAATGCCGGGGGTGTTCCAGTCGGAGATGTCCACCGACAGGCAGTCCTGCACGCTGCCGTCGCCGAATTCGCTGAGCTTGCCGCGCCACAGCTGATTCTGGCTGATCGAGGTGAGCGACCACGGCGCGTCGATGTAGGCGGTATGGCCGCGCGAGATGTCGGCTGGTCGGCGCAGGTAGAACTGGATGCCGTTCATCCAATCGGTGACGAGCTGGTCCATCGCGGCCAATTCCGGCCGCGCCGCCAGCACCTGCGGCGACCACAGTGTGCGGGCCCGCTCGGCGGGCAGCGCGACGACGAAGTAGTCGGCCTCGATGGTCCGCTCGGCGCCGGTTCCGTCCACCGCGCGGGCGGCGGTGATCCTGCCGTCTCGCACCTCCAGCCCGCGCACTTCGGTGCCGAGCACGAATTCCGCGCCGAGCTCGCGGATTCGCCGCATCCACGGCTCGATCCATACCGCGTTGGTCGGGCCGTTCAGCACGCGGTCCAGGCCGCCGTCGTTGCCGATCTCGAAGGGATTGCCGAGGAACTGCTCGCCCATCGTGCCGATGGTGCGCACGCTCGCCAGGTTCTCCTTCGCGGCGACCATGATGCTGGTCAGTGTGCGGGACAGCAGCGCGCGGAACTCGTGCGAGCGTGCGTGGCCGCCGACGAAGTCGTGCCAGGAGGTCTGCTCCCATTGACCGAGGCGGCGGGCATCGCAGCTGGAATTGAAGACCAGCAGGCGTTCGGCGAAGTAGATCCCTTCTCGGGGCGACATTTTCAGCGTGGTCGCCAGGGCGGCGCCGAGCGTCTCCCGGAAGCCTTCCGGGGTGAAGCCGGCGCGGGCGCGCGGACCGAGCGGCACGCGGAAGTCGTCGCCGCCGCGCCGGGCGAAGCGCGCCTCCGGCACCGCGACGAGGTTGTCCCAGACGCCATTCGGATTACCTGGGAAGGGGATTCGGCGCATGGTGTCCGGCACGTGTTGATAGAAGCCGGGAAAGAAGCGAAATCCGTGTTCTCCGGGGAGATCTGGCCGTCCCCCCGCTCCGGTGCCCGGCACACCGACGCTGCGGGCCTTGCCGCCCCATGCGCGTCTTTCGTAGATGGTGACCCGGAATCCACGCTCGGCTAGCTCATGCGCCGCGGTCAGACCGGCGACGCCGCCACCGAGAATCGCGACCCGCGGACCACCAGGACTCGCCGCCACCGGCGCGGGTCTCGGCGCACCCGCCGTCAGTCCCCCCGCCGTTGCCACCGCTGCCACAACCGTGCCACGAAGCAGTGCCCTTCGCGAGACGGTCCACTGATGTTCTGCCATGCGCCGATCTGCTGTCTGACTGGGACCAACTTCCACGCTCGGGCACTACTGTAAAGCGACAGGTCTTCCTGGTCGCATCGACCCCGCAAACCGGCATAGGGGACAGGTCGTCCTATCGGTGCGGGTGAGCGATACCGGGTTTGCCGAGCAACCGCCCGCCCATGGAGGACGAGCGGCGCTCGACCGGTCATCCGTGTCGACCGGCTCATCAGCCCTTGGCGGGAGCTGATCATGCCGTTTGTTCAGGCCCCTGGTCGCCCCGCGCTTACCAGGGCTTCCGCCGACGGGGCGGCGGCGTTCACGGGTGTCTTTCGCGGCTTGCTCGACGTCGCGGCAAAGGCCCCTGTGATCACCACGACACCACCCACAAGCGACAGCAGAGTAGGGGTCTCGCCCAGGAATGCCCAGGCGGCAGCTATCCCGACGACCGGAACCAGCAGCGAAAACGGGGCGACCGTGCCCGCCGGGTAGCGGCCCATCAGATAGGTCCACAGTCCGCTGCCGACGACCGTGGCCAAGATGGCGATGTAGGCCAGCGCCACCAGGGCGGGCCAACCAGCGAGTGAGAAGGAGTCGGCGAGGGCGTGCAGGCCGGTGGTCGGCCCCTCGGTGAACACGGACAGCGCGAACATGGGCAGCGGCGGAATGGCCGTGGTCCACAGCATCAGGTGCAGCGGATTGACTCCGGGGGCCTCGGTACCGGCCGAGCGTGCACCGATATTGCCGAATGCCCAGCCCAGCCCGCCCGCCAGCGTCAGCAGCACGGGAAGCAGAGTGGCGTGTTCCAGCCGGTCCCATCCGATCACCGCCATTCCGGCGACGGCGACGGCGATGCCCGCGATCTGCACCGGCCGAATCCGCTCGCCCAGCATCAGCGCACCGAGCACCACGGTGAACGGTGCGGAGGATTGCAGCACCAGCGAAGCGAGACCGGTCGGCATTCCCACCCGCATGGCGGTGAACAGGAATGCGAACTGCAAGATGCCGAAACCGGTGCCGTACAGCAGGATCCAGCGGTTCCGCACCGGTGGGCGCGGAATGAACAGCAGTGCCGGAATCGCCAGCACCGCGAAACGCAGTGCCGCGAAGAAGAACGGCGGGAAGTGATCGAGCCCCACCCGGATGGCGAGGAAATTCAGGCCCCAGAGCAGGACGACGGTGCAGCCGAGCAGGCGATCGCGAGTGGTCACGTGTTTCATCGTGCGGTCGCCGAACCATCAGAACAATCGAATATATATGGATTAATAATGTAGTGTCACTTAATGGTTTCCGGATCCGAGAAGGCCGCGCCAGGCCCGCCCATGGCCGTGGAAAGGCTGCGCGTACTGCGTGAACTCGCCGATCGCGGCACCGTGGCCGCCGTCGCCGCCGCGTTGTCGATGACTCCCTCCGCGGTTTCCCAGCAGCTCAAGGTGCTGGCCAAGGAAGCGGGCGTGGCCCTGCTGGAACCCGACGGCCGACGCGTCCGGCTCACCGACGCCGGGCGGGCGTTGGTGGTGCGCGCCGACGAGGTGCTCGCGGCTATGGATCGCGCGGTCGCCGAGATGGCGCACTATCGCGGCTCTCCGCGCGGCAGGGTCCGCGTGGCGGTGTTCCCTTCGGGTGGCGCACTGTTGCTACCCCATGTGCTGGGCGGCATGGCCGACAGCGGTGTGGACGTGGTCGCGCGAGACGAGGACGTGCCCCCTTCCGAGGTGGCACGACTACTCGCCGACTATGACGTGGTGCTGACCCATCGAGACGAACGCGCCGCGCCGATCGCCGATCCCCGTGTCGCGACTCGGGTGCTGATGCGCGAGCCGATCGACGTGGTCGCGGCTGCGACGCATCGGCTCGCCGGCCGCTCGGCCGTCGCGCCGGAGGAGCTGGCCGACGAGACCTGGCTGAGCGTGCGCGGCGGCTTCCCGGTCGACGACGTGCTGCGCTCCATCGCCACCGTGACCGGCGTGCAACCGCGGATAGCTCAGCGGCTCAACGATTTCCGCGTCATAGAGACGCTGGTCGCCACCGGCTACGGCGTCGCGCTCATGCCGCGCTACGCGGTGAGCGAGCCCACACTCGCGGTGATGCGCCTGTCCGGCGTGCGCGCCGCCCGGATGTACGAACTCGCCACCCGGCCGCGCGCCGACGCCCGTCCGGCCATCGCCGCCGTGCTCGCGGCCTTCGAGTCGGCCGCCGCGCTGGCGACCGCCGACTCCGCGAAAGCGACCGATACGACTTCATCCTGAGCCGTGACGACATCACCGCGCCGCAGCGGAGGTGCTTGTCCTACCGAGTACTGCCCGGCGTACCGATCACATTCCTGGCGGCCCGGGGTAACGGTAAGGGTGCTGGGACTGCGTGCTGACGTAGTTGAAGTCGTCCGCGACCATCGCGGCCAGCTCGAGCAGCGCCCGCCGCGTGGGCTTGCCCACCAGTTCCAGATCGATCTCGGCTCCCTCGGCGAGGTGGTCGTCGAACGGCACCACCTGCACCGCGCGGGTGCGGTCCAGGAACAGTTTGCGGAGCTGGTCGAGATCCACGGTGGACGCGCCGCGCCGGGAAGCGTTCACCACCACGACCGTCCGCTCCACCAGCTTGCCGTAGCCGTGGTGGTCGAGCCAGTCCAAGGTCGCCGACGCGCTACGCGCGCCGTCGATGGCCGGAGAGGTGACCAGCACCAGCGAACTGGCCATGTCGAGCACGCCCGCCATCGCGGAGTGCATCAACCCGGTGCCGCAGTCGGTCAGGATGATGTTGTAGAACGACTGCAGGATGCCGATCGCCTTGCGGTAGTCCGCCTCGCTGAACGCCTCGGAGACCGCCGGATCCTGTTCGCTGGCAAGCACTTCCAGGCGGCTCGGCGCCTGCGAGGTATGCGCCCGCACGTCCGAGTACCTGGAGATGTTCTGGTCCTCGAGCAGATTGCGCACGGTGGAGCGGGTCTGGCGCGGCACCCGGTGCGCCAGCGTGCCGAGGTCGGGATTGGCATCGATCGCGATCACCCGGTCACCCCGCTGCGATGCGAACGTGGAGCCGAGGCCGACCGTGGTAGTGGTCTTGCCGACGCCACCCTTCAGCGAGAGGATCGCGATCCGATAGTCGCCGCGCACAGGCTGGTTCACCCGGTCGACCAAGTCCTGAAAGACGACGTCGGCGGCCGACTCGCCCGGGTTGATCATGCCGCCGGAAACCTTGTGCACCGCACGGCGCCACCCACTGCGCGGCGCCCTGCGGGCCCGCCGGAGCAGATTCAGATCGTTCACCGAGTGCCCCGGCTGTCCGGGTTGCGGCACATGCTGCGGCTGGAAGGGCTGTGCGGGATGGTGCGGATTCGGCTGGCCCTGCCAGCCCGGTACCTGGGGTTGCCCGACCGGAGCTGGGGGCGGCGGCGGTTGGTAGGCGGGCGGCGGTGGCGGCTGATGCGTCACCGGTGGAGGCGGTGGTGCCCAGCTGTAGATCGGTCCGCTGGGATCGGGCTGCGGCGCAGAGGGTTCCGGTGGTAGAGAGTCCACGGGACCGCGCCGCATCTCCTCGCCGATCTCGTGGCGGTACTCGCCATAGCCGGGATCATGCCCCGGCATGGGAATCGGGTGGCTACCACTGGTGTTCGGCGGCGGTTGAAACGCGCCGGTGGGGAACGGCTCCCCGGGAAACGACGGCGGCGCATACGCACCGGGGCCCGGAGCAGCGTAGGGGCCGTACGGCTCCGCGGGCGGCCCGGACGGCGGCGGACCGTAGGACTGTGCGGGCCCGGCAGCATGCGGGTAGACAGTGGTCTGCTCGGTCGAGCCTTGCGGCTCCGGCTGTTCGGGCTGTGCGTCCGGCTGATCCAGCCCATCCGCCACGTCGGTTTCCTTCGCTTCCACGCCCCCGGTGTGCTCGGCCGACGGGTCGGTGGCCGATGACTCCGCCTCGGTGACTTCGGCCGTGTCCACGGAATGACTCTGCAGCCAGGGCGGAGAGGTCGGATTGTGGTCGTTTGTTGTCACGGTTCCCCCATCTGCTCGGGAGTTCGAGCAGAGAGCTCGGCGCTTGGAGTGCGAATCCACGCTAGCACGGGGTTCGCTACGCCGGGTCGCGGTAGGTAGGGCAGACGCGCCGAGCGACACGCCATCGACAAATGGTCTGCGACAGCGAGATCGGGCGCCGCGCGGACGAACCGCCACGGCGCCCTCGCCAGACGCGTTCCGGGACAGGCGTACCTCCGCCTTCGCTCCGGCCATGCGCGCGGCTGAGGACGGACTACGTCCGACTGCGTCCTTTATGCGTACCTCCGCCTTCGCTCCGGCCGTGCTACCTCCGCCTTCGCTCCGGCCGTGCTACCTCCGCCTTCGCTCCGGCCGTGCGACGGGAATCAGTGCGCCCGGTTGACCGCCGACACCACCGCACGCAGCGACGCGGTGGTGATCGAGGTGGCGATGCCGACGCCCCACACCACCTTGTCGCCGATCGCGCATTCCACGTAAGCGGCGGCCTGCGCGTCGTCGCCCGCGGACATCGCGTGCTCGGAGTAGTCCAAGACCTCGACGTTGTAGCCGACGCTCGCGATCGCGTCGACGAACGCGGCCAGCGGTCCGTTGCCCTTGCCGGTGATCTCCTGCTCGACGCCGTCGACCTTCACCACCGCCGCGATCGAGTCGACCCCGCCGTCGGTCTCCGACGCGGTGACCCGCTGGCGCATCCGCTCCAGCGGACGGATCGGGCTCAGGTACTCCTCGGAGAAGACGTCCCACATCTCCTTGGGCGTCACCTCGCCGCCCTCGCCGTCGGTGATCCGCTGGATCGCCTGGGAGAACTCGATCTGCAGACGCCGCGGCAGCGCCAACCCGTGATCGGTCTTCATGATGTAGGCGACGCCGCCCTTGCCGGACTGCGAGTTGACTCGGATGACCGCCTCGTAGGTGCGGCCGACGTCCTTCGGGTCGATCGGCAGGTAGGGCACTTCCCAGACGATGTCGGCGACGTCCGCTCCGGCGGCGTCCGCCGTGGCCTTCATCGCGTCCAAGCCCTTGTTGATCGCGTCCTGGTGGCTGCCGGAGAACGCGGTGTAGACCAGGTCGCCGCCGTAGGGGTGGCGCTCGTGCACCGGCAGCTGGTTGCAGTATTCGACGGTGCGGCGGATCTCATCGATGTCGGAGAAGTTGATCTGCGGGTCGATGCCGCGGGAGAACAGGTTCATCCCCAGCGTGACCAAGCAGACATTGCCGGTGCGCTCGCCGTTGCCGAACAGGCAGCCCTCGATCCGGTCGGCGCCCGCCTGAAAGCCCAGCTCGGCCGCGGCCACGGCGGTGCCGCGGTCGTTGTGCGGGTGCAGCGACAGCACGATCGCGTCGCGACGGGCCAGATTGCGGCTCATCCACTCGATCGAGTCGGCGTAGACGTTCGGCGTCGCCATCTCCACAGTGGCGGGCAGGTTGATGATCAGCGGCTTGTCCGGTGTCGGCGCGATGATCTCCGAGACCGCGTCGCACACCTCCTTGGCGTACTCCAATTCGGTGCCGGTGTAGGACTCCGGGCTGTACTCGTAACGCCAGTTGGTGTCCGGGTAGCGCTTCTCGGTCTCCAGGCACAGCGCAGCGGCGTCGGTCGCGATCTTCTTGATCGCCGCGCGATCGGCGCGGAAAACCACTTTCCGCTGCAGGATCGACGTGGAGTTGTAGAAGTGGACGATCACGTTCTGCGCGCCGGCGCAGGCCTCGAAGGTGCGTTCGATCAGCTCGGGGCGACACTGGGTCAGCACCTGGATGGTCACGTCGTCGGGGATCGCGCCGTCCTCGATGATCTCGCGGACGAAATCGAAGTCGGTCTGGCTGGCGGAGGGGAAGCCGACCTCGATCTCCTTGTAGCCCATCCGCACCAGCAGATCGAACATGCGGCGCTTGCGCGCCGGGCTCATCGGGTCGATCAGCGCCTGGTTACCGTCGCGCAAGTCGACAGCGCACCAGCCGGGTGCCCGGTCGATGACTTTCTCCGGCCAGGTGCGGTCGGGCAAGGTGATCGGCTCGACCTCCTCGGCGAACGGCCGATAGCGGAACGTCGGCATCGAGGAGTTCTTCTGCTTGTTCCACGCCGGCTGGTCGGCGGGGGCGGGTTTGCTCGGCGCCGTGATGGTCTTGGCGCCGGATACGAACGCGTCAGCAGGGGACATGGGGAATCTCTCCGTGGGTGTGGTTTTTCCCAAAGGGCTGGGTCGACCGGCGCGGCGAAACCCCGCGACGGGAGCCGGTCCGATCAGACCCCGTCGCGGCGGCCGAGAAGAAGTGCCCGCTGCATGATGTTGCGAGCTTACCGTGCCGCGACACCGCCGGGAAGGGCGGTCCTGTCGTCGGGTGATCCGATGACCCGCTACGGTTCGGTCCGGTAGTGGCACGCTTGTACGGGCCCAGCGGCCCGACGGGACGTCGAAGGATAGCTATGACCTGGCTGGAGCAACTGGCCGTCTTCGGTGCGGGTATCGCGGCGGGCGGTATCAACACGATCGTCGGCTCGGGCACCCTGATCACTTTTCCGGTTCTACTCGCCTTCGGGTTGCCGCCGGTCACCGCGAATGTGTCCAACACCATAGGTCTGGTGCCCGGTTCGCTCAGCGGTGTGCACGGCTACCGCCGCGAATTGGCCGGGCAGCGGGACCGGCTGCTGCGGCTGGGCACCGCGTCGCTACTCGGCGGCATCACGGGGGCGGTGCTGCTGCTCGTGCTTCCGCCCGCGGCGTTCAAGGCGATCGTGCCGGTGCTGATCGCCGTGGCGCTGGTCCTGGTCGTGGTGCAGCCGCGGCTGGCGAGCTGGGTGAAGCGCAGGCGGGAGAACGACGGCGCGCCGGTCCCGGAGCATGGCGGCGCCATCCTCTTCGCCGCGATCTACGCGGCCGGCGTCTATGGCGGGTACTTCGGCGCCGCCCAGGGCGTACTGCTGATCGGGTTGCTCGGCGTCTTCGTGCACGACGACATCCAGCGCCTCAACGGGACGAAGAACGCGCTCGCGTTGATCGTGAACGCCGTGTCCGCGGTGATCTTCATCGTGATCGCCGACGTGGACTGGCGGGCGGCCGCGTTGATCGCGCTGGGTTCGATCATCGGCGGCCAGCTCGGTGCCAAGATGGGCAGGCGGATGCCGCCGACCGTGCTGCGCGCGGTCATCGTCGTGGTCGGTCTGCTCGCGGTGATCCGCCTGGTGACGTCTTAGGCGTGCGGTGCGATGCGAGTTGCAGGGCGTCTGCCCGACCTGCGGTGGCGAGCTGGTGTGGCGGCCGCGGCGGGCGTCGGGGTAGTGCGCATCCCAGGAGGACGTTCGGGGAATCTCAGGGTCCGATGTCAGCCCTGAGGAGGACGACGCCCACCCGTGCGTGGGCACAGGATGATTTCGTGCGTAGCTGGAAGTTGGTCGTCGTCGCCCTCGCCATCGTGCTACCGGCGGTGAGCGCCTGTGCCGGAACGCCGAGCCGCCATGAGTCGGCTATCGCCGATCTGGTCGCACAGGCCGACGCGGCGCCGACACCACGGCTGGACTGGGCGCGGTGCGCCGAGCCACGGCTGAGCAAGTTCGAGTGCGCGACAGCGGCCGTGCCGGTGGACTACGCCCGTCCCGACGGCCCGACCCTCCCACTCGCGGTCGTGCGCCAGCGGGCCACCGACCCGGAGCGGCGGATCGGCACGTTGTTCGCGGCGGTCGGCGGTCCTGGTGGTTCGGGATTGCGCTGGGCGGCGGAAGGGGAGTTCCTCGGCGGCGAGATCGCGCGCCGGTTCGACGTGATCACCTTCGACCAGCGCGGTGTCGGCCGCAGTGGGCAGGTGCGTTGCTTCCCGAACGCCGAACAGCAGCAACGGTTCTGGTCCGGGGTGTGGCTGCCGCCGGCCAATCCGGAACAGGAGCGCGCCGCCGCCGTGGCGAGCCGTGAGCTGGCAGCGGGCTGTGCCGGGCACGGCGGCGAGCTGCTCGGGCACCTCACCACCGTCGACGTCGCGCGCGATCTCGACCTGCTGCGCCGCGCGGTCGGCGAACCTCGGCTGACGTACGAAGGCGGTTCCTACGCAAGCTATCTGGGCCAGGTGTACGGCGCGCTGTTCGGCGACCGGGTACGCGCGCTGCACCTGGCCTCGATGATCGACCCGAACGCCTACACCAACGACACGCGCAGCTTGATCGAGAGCACCGCCGCCGGTACCGAGCAGGTACTGAGTGAGTTCCTGCGACTGTGCGCGGAGGCGGGACGCCCGCGCTGCGCCTTCGCGGCCGAGGGTGGCTCGAACGAAGCCGCAGCGCAGGGGAGCGCCGGCCTGCGTTCCCGCAACGATGCTGTGCTGCAACGTCTTCGGCAGGCACCGATCGTGGTCGGGACGGGCGAGGCGGCGCGCACGGTCACCTACTCCGAGGGGATGTCATCGCACGCGCTGCTGCTCTACGACCCGAACGAGGGCTGGCCCGCGCTGGCCGAATTGCTGGCCGAGCTGGAGCGCGGTCCGGAGGGCGATCCGCACGCCGTGCGCGAGATCTTGACGGGAACGGCGGCAACGGACGACTTCCTCGACTCGTTCACCGCGATCTCCTGCGCGGACAACACATTGCCGCGCGATCCTGACCAATGGCCCGCGCTGGCAAAGGATCTCGCCGCTGTCAGCCCGATCTACGGCGCGTTCTGGCTGTACATGCGCCAGCCCTGCGCGTCTTGGCCGTCGCCGCCGGAAGGGTATGGCCAGCGCTACACCGGACCGTGGATCCTGCGGTCGGACACCCCTGCGCTGCTGGTCAACAACCGATTCGATCCGGTCACGCCGCTGACCGCCGCACGGCGCGCACAGGACGAATTGGTGAACGCCAGGCTGGTCGTCGTGGACGGGGGCTATGGGCACACCCCGCTCAACGACTGCACCCGGAAGTTGCGGGAGCGCTACCTCATCGACTTGCAGCTGCCTGCTCCCGGGGCCACCTGCCGCGCCGACGAGACGCCGTTCGGTCGATAGCAAAACCGGATATATGTTCACAAAACAGGAATAACGGTAGTCTGCGCACGCTAGGCGTGAAGATGGAAGGTGACTGGTGCGTAGACGTGCCTTGTTCAGGGCGGCGGGCACGGCCGCGCTGCTCGGTGCTGTGGGAACCACCGCCGGTACCAGCGCGGCGTCCACGGACCCGGCGTGGGAGTCCTTGTTCCGCGGTTGGGTACCGGAAATCTTTGCGCCGCTTCCCGATGCACCTCAGCACTCGCCCGCGATAGTCATCGGTTCCGGCTTCGGCGCCGCGGTCACCGCGCTGCGCCTGGCCGAGGCCGGTATCGCCACCACCGTGCTGGAACGCGGTTCACGCTGGCCGAACGACCCGTGGCGGGAGATCTTCACCGGCGACGACCTGCCCGACGGTCGCGGCTTCTGGCACCGCACCCACTTCACCGGCGTCACCAAGGTGCCGATGCGGTTCGCCAGCTTCGGCGGCGTGCTGGACTGCACCGAGTACCCGGGCATCGATGTCTGGCGTGCGGCGGCGGTCGGCGGCGGCTCGGTGATCTTCAGCGGAGCCATGATCGCCCCGGAACGCCGTTTCTTCGACCACGTCTTCCGTGGCACCGTCGACTACGGCGAGATGGAGCGCGTCTACTACCCGCGGGTGCGGGGGATGCTGCGGTTGAGCGCGATGCCCGCGGACATCTACCAGTCCTCGCCGTTCGCCCACTCCCGCGCCTGGGACGATCAAGTGCGCAAGGCGGGCTACCACCCCCAGCCGAACGACTCGATCTTCAACTGGGACATCCTGCGCGCCGAACTATCCGGGGCCGCACGGCCTTCGGCCACCGCGGCCAGAAGCAACCTGGGCAACTCCAACGGCGCCAAATTCGACCTGAACCAGAACTACTTGAGGAACGCGCAGAACACCGGCCGCTGCGCGATCTTCCCCGGCCACCGTGTCGACGCCATCGCGCAGGACGGCGACCGTTACGCGGTTACCGTGGCGAAACTCTCGCCCACCGGTGAAGTACTGGCCACCCGCACTGTCACCTGTGATCGGCTCTTCCTCGGCGCGGGTTCGATCGGTACCTCCGAACTGCTGGTCCGCGCCCAGGCCACCGGTGCGCTGCCCCGTCTTAACGAGCACATCGGCGACGGCTGGGGCACCAACGGCGACGTGGTCCTGGCCCGTGGCGCAAGCGCGCTGGCCGGGCACGGCCAAGGAGTGCCGAGCGCGAGCCGGATCTTCGATGAATCCGGTGCGCCCCTCACCCTGGAGAGCTGGTACATCCCCGGCATCCCGTTCGAGACCGGCGCGCTTGCCTCGCTCGGCATGGTGCTCGACCCGACCCGCACCCGGTTCGGCTACAACTCGGCCACGAACGGCGTGGGGCTCAGTTGGTCGGCGAAGAACCGCGACGACATCGTGGCCGCGGCGCGCGCGGTCGACCATCGGATCGCCGAACGCGCGGGCGCGCTCGTCGAGTACGGCGCTCTCGGTTATGACGCGAACGCGTTGTTCACCGCGCATCCGCTCGGCGGCGCGGTGCTGGGACGTGCCACGGACAACCACGGGCGCGTGCACGGCCATCCCGGGCTGTACGTGATGGACGGCGCCGCGGTGCCCGGCAGCACCGGAACGGTCAACCCGTCGCTCACCATCGCCGCACTGGCCGAACGCAATATCGAGGCGATCATCCGCGCCGGTCGCTGATCGCATCGGCACCGGCGGCCCGTCCGCTCGGCGCGGTGTTCCGCAACCGTGCCGAGCGTGCTTTCCGCGTACTACTGTCGGCGGCACCGTTCGGCGTCGAAGGGATCCCAGTAGTGTCCGCTCCCACCTCCAGTTCGGGCATCGGCGGCTCGCCTCGCGAGCGATACGGCCTGCGGGAAGCGCCGCAGCCGCAGGACTATCCGCGCAAGCCGCCCATGCTGTGGACCGATTTCGTGATGCTGGCGCTGGCCATCGTCTCGGTGGCGCTGGTCGTCTGGATCACCGTCTTCCCGGTCTCCGGGCACACCTACCGCGTGGTCGTGTTCGTCGACTGGTCGTTGTGCGCGGTGTTCGCCGCGGAGTTCCTGTGGCGCTGGCGCCGCGCGGGCTGGCCGTGGACCTTCCCGCTGGTCTACTGGTACGAAGTCCTCGGCATGATCCCGGTGACCAGCCCGTTCTTCCGCGGCTTCCGGCTGCTGCGGATCGTGGTGATCGCCGTCCGCCTCGCCCGGGTGGCCGACCGGCTGTTCGGCGACCGCGTGACCGCCGCGGTGGTGAATCACTTCGTGGCGACCATCGTGGACACCATCCGCCGCCCGATGACGATCGCGGTGATGGACGAGGTGGCGAACGTGCTGCGCACCGGCCACTACACCCGCAATATCGCGGCGGCGCTGGAGGAGAACCGCGCCGAACTGGACGAGATGATCCTCGAACTGATCAAGAAGGACCCGCAGGCGGGCCGGGTACGCTACATCCCGTTCCACGACGAGATCATCCGGCTGATCGCCGACACCACGTTCCGCATCGTGTTCCAGGTGCTGGAAGACCCGCGGACCGACGAACTCGTCTCGGACATGTTGCGGGAGAACATCGATCAGATCCGCGACGCGGTCCGCGACGGCGTCCGGGTGCCGCCGTCCGCGTACGGCCCGACGCCGCGCGAGAACGGCGTGCGCCACCAGCTCAGTCGGCTGCCGCGTGCCTGATCTCGTCCCTCGACTGCGCGAATCGGACGGTCTCCCAAGCGATCAGCCCGATCAGGACGACGCAGAGCAGGGACAGCGACGCCAGCGCGGGGAGCGCGCAGGCCAGCGGGATGAGCGCGAGCAGCACCGCCGCGGCGACCACCCGGGGCACCGTGACGATGCCCGTGGCGTAGTGCTTGAACCCCACGAGTGCGATCAAGTACAGCGCGACGCCGCCGTAGAGCGAGTACAGCGGAATTCCGTAGAGCGCGTCCTTCAGAGTGTGGTGCGCGGAGTCGCCGACGTAGTAGAGCACCTTCTTCAGACCGAGCGACAGCGCGATGATCCCGACGATCATCGGGAAATGCCAAAAGGTGTAGGAACCCGTCGCGATCTTGATCTGACGTGCACCTTCGGCGCGAATGAGCGCGTGCTCCACCGATAGTGCGGCCACGTCGAAATACGCCCACCACAGCAGACCGGAAATGGCCAGGCCCAGCATCGAGCCGAGTGCGATCGGCCAGGAGATCGGCAGCCCCGCCACTCCGATGCCGATCGAGACGATGGATTCACCGAGCGCGACGATGATGATCAGCCCGTACCGCTCGACGAAATGTTTGGCCGAATTCAACCGCCAATCGGTCCCCGCGAACAGCGTCCACAGGTAGTCGCCCGCGATGGCGGCGATCCACAGTGCGATCTGCGCACGGCCGGACGTCATCGCGGCGATGACCAGCAGCGTGGTGCCGATGCTGATCGAGCCGAGCGCCCAGCGCAGTACCTGGTTCCGCAGCTTGGGGTCCTCGGAGCTGGCCAGCCAGAACATCCCGACATGCACCAACCGGACGATCAGATAGGCGATGGCGAAGACCAGCGGGCCGAACCAGCCGCCGGGCTTGTCGGCGAACGCCTCGGGAATGGTGAGCGCCGCCAGGAAGCCGCCGCCCATCGCCGCGAACATCGCGAGCCGTGCGATGCCCTCGTCAGCGCGAACCACGTTGCCGAGCCAGGAGTAGGCGATCCACAGCCACCACATCACCGCGAGCACCAGCAATGCGCGCAGCATGTTCTTCGCGCTGGTCTCCTCTGCGGCCAGCCCGGCGACCATGGTGAACGCGAAGACGAGCACGAGGTCGAAGAACAGCTCGAGCTGGGTTACCGATGCATCTTCCGCCACCGGCTGAAACCGAACCCGTTTGGTACCGATCATGGTGCATATCGTCGCACTCCGGCCGATTCGGCGCCGGTTCGCTACCGGGAGGAGCAGGCGATTTCGCGCAGAGCGCAGCGCCGCGGGCAATTATTCCCTTTTGCTATATGTGTTGATAGGTTTCCGGTTCCGGGAAACGCTCGGCGAAATCGATGAAGCACTCCACCACTACTTCATTGGCCTTGCGGACGGTGCGTTTGAGCAGAAATCCGGGAATCGGGAGGGGTAGATACAGCTCGACGTGGTACCAGACATGCGTGCCGTCGACGCGGTCGGACACCTCGAACCAGCCGCCGCCCCGCACGCCGCGAGTGCTGTCGGCGACGACCCATGAGCACCGGTCATGGGTCCAATCGTATTCCAGCACTTGCAGATCGCCGCTGCCGAGCAGCTCCGCCCGGACGAAGACGCGCAGCGGCCTGCGCCACCGGTCGCGCGTCGCGACCCGCACGTCGCTGTAGGAGGACGACCATTCCGGTAGTGATTCGACAGCGATCAGGGCGTCCATGACCTGGGCGGGGTCGGTGTCGACGAAGAATCGGATATCTGTTTTGGTGCGCATGGCATACCTCCGACCCCCGGGTGGACAAGTCGGCCGATTGTGGCCGCCATTTGTCGGCGTCGTCAACCTGACCGCTGACACCGATTCTGGATTACCCTGGGTAACATGCCGTTATCTGCTCGAGATCGGGGATTGGCCACTGCCCGAACAACTTCCGAGTAGCAGGTTTCGTGTGGAAGGGCTCGCGCTCGGCCCGCTCGCATACGATCGGATCGGAAAGATCGTCGCTGTCCGACGCCGTCGGCACGGGTGGGAGGTTGTCATGAAGTACGCCGAACTGCTGGCGCAGGTGCGGGACACGATCACGGTTCGCCGGGTCTACGGGGAGCCGTATGAATCCGATGGGGCAGTGATCATTCCCGCCGCCTCGGTCGGAGGCGGCGGCGGTGGTGGCGGTGGCGGCGGAAAAGATGGCCAGGGGGAGGGCGGGGGCGAAGGAGTGGCGTTCGGTGTTGGCGCCAAGCCCGTCGGCGCGTACGTCCTGCGCGACGGTCGACTCACCTGGCACCCGGCCGTGGACGTCAACGCGATCATCGAGACGGTCGGCAAGGTGCTGATCGCGGGAATCCTCGCTTTTGCGCTGGCGCGCCGCGTACGCGACACGACTGACGGGCGCATCACGACGCGGTTCGTCCGTAGCCTGCGCCGGGCGACGAAGGGGTGGTAGCCCCGGCAGCACGGGACCGAGCGCAGGCGAGTAGCCGCATGAAGGGCGCTGCCGGACGGAGTCCGTCGATAGCCTGCGCCGGACCGAGCGCAGGCGAGGTAGCCGCCTAGCGCTCGATCCGGCGTGGCGTTCAGTTGGCGGGCTCGACCACCGCATCAGGTCCTGGATACACCAAGGACTCGTGACCGTCGGAGTAGCGCACCAAGTAGGGCGGCGTCCCGTCCGGGCCGCGGACCTCGATGATCTCGGCCAGGTGATCCACTTCTCCCACCACGTGTCCGTGTACGCAGAGTCGATCTCCTACATGTGCGATCATCGCCCCATTATCGAACGGAGTGCTGCGCGTCACAACCGTTCCGCAAAGCTATGGGCGCGTCGATTCAGTCGTCTCCGCCGATGACCCGCTCGACGGCGGCCTCGATCAATGCCTGGCTCTGTTCTTCGGTGAACACCTCGGGCAGGGTGAGCCGATCCACGATCAACCAGTTCAGTGCCAGATAGAGCAGCAGCACCGATTTCTCGTCGCCGGGCAGGCCGGACTCGAGGTGGTTGCGCACGTTGAACTCGATGTCCTGGCGCACCCGCTCGGTCAGCACTGCGCGAAGCTCCGGTCGCCGAGTCGCCTCCAGTCGCAATTCGAGCAGGGCCAGGTAGCCGGTGCGGAAGGCCTCGATGCGCCCGACCGTCTCCCGCATCAGCTCGGTGATATTCGCACGGGTCTTCGGCCCCTCGGTCAGCTTGGCCATGGTCGCTTCACTCGGCTGTAGCCGCTCGTAGAACCGGCCGCCTGCCTGGGTAAGCAGGTCATCGCGATTGGCGAAGTAGTTCGACGCCGTGCCCGCTGGTACCGCGGCCTCTTTGTCCACCGCGCGGAAGGTCAGTCCGCGTGCGCCGTCGCGCGCGAGAACTTCGATCGCCGCGTCCACCAGCGCCTGTCGTCGTTCCGGGTTGGTCCGCACTTGACACCACTCCAGTCGTAGTACTACATTTCAAATCACTATAGACAGAGTACAACGTGTTAGGCGGTATGGATGCGAAAGCTTGTCTACTACGTGGGTGTGTCGCTCGACGGCTACATCGCGGGCCCCGGGGGAGAGTTCGATTTCTACCCTCTCGACGACGCGATGACGGCTTGGGCCATCGGCGAATATCCGGAGTTCGTGCCCAGCTTCCTGCGGACGCAGGCTGGAATGGCGGTGGATGAGCCGAACAAGCGGTTCGACACCGCGGTGATGGGCAGGGGCAGCTACGAGCCCGCGTTGTCACTCGGTGTGACCAGCCCGTACGCGCACATGAAGCAGTACGTGGTGTCCAGCACGCTCGGTCCAGTCGACGATCCGGCCATCGAGGTGGTCGAACGCGACCCCGTCGAGCTCGTGCGGGGGCTGAAGCGGGCCGAGGGTGGGGACATCTGGCTCGTCGGCGGCGGCAAGCTCGCCGCCGAACTGCTCGGCGAGATCGACGAGATGATCATCAAGAGCTACCCGGTCGTCGCGGGCGGCGGCGTGTCCGTGTTCTCCGGCGCGTTCCGTCCGACGCTGTTCACTCCAGCTCAGCGCCAGGAATTCGGCAACGGCGCGCAGGTCACCTGGTTCACCCGCGCCTGACCGCCACCGAAATCCACAGAAAGAGGTAATCCCATGCGAAAACTCGTCTACTTCGTCGGTGTTTCACTCGACGGCTACATCGCGGGCCCGAATGGCGAAATCGACTTCTACCCGGTAGCAGACGATATGTGGGAATGGATGCGCGCGGAGTATCCGGAGACGCTGCCCACCCATGTGCGCCCCCACGTCGGGCTCGACGTGGACGCGCCGAACCAGAAATTCGACACGCTCGTGATGGGTCGCGGCACCTACGATCCGGCCCTGTCCATCGGCGTGACCAGCCCGTACGCACACATGAAGCAGTACGTGGTGTCGAGCACGCTCGGCCGGATCGATGCTCCCGGCGTGGAGGTGGTGGAGGGCGATCCCGTCGGCTTGGTCCAGGAACTGAAGCGGCAGGACGGCATGGACATCTGGCTGGCGGGCGGCGGCAAGCTCGCCGCAGCGCTGCTGGAGGAGATCGATGAACTGGTGATCAAGAGCTATCCGGTGGTCGCGGGCACCGGCGTTCCCGGGTTCGCGGGCGAGTTCCGTCCGACCCTGTTTCGCCCGACCGAGCGAACGGAGTTCAGCAACGGCGTCCAGGTCACCTGGCTCACCAGGGCCTGAACCGCGCGGTCGCGGCCGCGCGCAGGGCCGTGGCCGGGTCGGCTCAGCTCGCGTCGGAGAGGAAGGACAGCCGTACCTGGCGGTCGGGGTTGTCGATGTTGAGATCGACCAGCGCGATCGACTGCCAGGTGCCGAGGGCCAGCTTCCCGCCGAGCACCGGGACCGTCGCGTACGGCGGGATCAGCGCGGGCATCACGTGCGAGCGCCCGTGGCCGCGGGAGCCGTGCGCGTGCCGCCATCGGTCGTCGGCGGGCAGCAGATCGCGCAGCGCGGCCAGCAGGTCGTCGTCGCTGCGTGCGCCCAATTCCATGATCGCGATCCCCGCGGTGGCGTGCGGCACGAAGACGTGCAGCAGCCCGTCGCCACCCGCTTCGCGGACGAATGTCGCGCACTGCGGCGTGATGTCCTGCACCACCTCGCTGTGGCCCGTTCTCACCTCGAGCAGCGTGCTCTTCATACCCACATGGTCCCGCATCGGGCGCGGGCCGCGCGTCCGCCCCGGGATCGGATGCGGCTGTGGGCTTTTGCACAAGCCGGGTAGGTATCGGCAAAACCGCTGGCCCCCGGCCGGTAGTCTGGATGACTGTTACCAGTTTGTTGTCGATCTTGGAGGACCCTGTCGTGGCTCTCGTGGTTCAGAAGTACGGAGGATCCTCGGTGGCGACCGCCGAGCGTATCCGGCGCGTCGCTGAACGGATCGTGGAGACCAAGAAGCAGGGCCACGACGTGGTGGTCGTCTGCTCCGCCATGGGCGACACCACCGACGAACTGCTCGATCTCGCCCAGCAGGTGGCGCCCGCGCCGCCCGCCCGCGAGATGGACATGCTGCTCACCTCCGGGGAGCGCATCTCCAACGCGCTGGTCGCCATGGCCATCCACTCCCTTGGCGCCGAGGCCCGCTCCTTCACCGGCTCGCAGGCGGGTGTGATCACCACGGGCGCGCACGGCAACGCCAAGATCATCGACGTGACCCCGGGCCGGGTCCGGGACGCGCTCGACGAGGGCCTCGTCGTGCTGGTCGCCGGCTTCCAGGGCGTCAGCCAGGACAGCAGGGACGTCACCACGCTGGGCCGCGGCGGTTCGGACACCACCGCGGTAGCGCTGGCCGCCGCGCTGAACGCGGACGTCTGCGAGATCTACACCGACGTGGACGGCGTCTTCACCGCCGACCCGCGGATCGTGCCCGACGCGCAGCGGCTCGAGCAGGTCTCCTACGAGGAGATGCTGGAACTGGCGGCCTGCGGCGCCAAGGTGCTGATGCTGCGCTGCGTCGAATACGCCCGCCGCTACAACGTGCCCGTGCATGTGCGCTCGTCCTACACCGACAAGCGGGGCACCTACGTTTCTGGATCGATGGAGGACATCCCCTTGGAGCAAGCAATCCTCACCGGCGTCGCACATGACCGCAGCGAGGCCAAGGTGACCGTGGTCGGGCTGCCGGACGAGCCGGGTTACGCCGCCAAGGTGTTCCGCGCCGTCGCCGACGCCGAGATCAACATCGACATGGTTCTGCAGAACATCTCGAAGGTCGAGACCGGTAAGACCGACATCACCTTCACGCTGCCGAAAACCGAGGGTGCCCGCGCGGTCGAGATGCTGACCAAGCGGCAGGCCGACATCGGCTTCTCCCAGGTGCTCTACGACGACCACATCGGCAAGGTGTCGCTGGTCGGCGCGGGCATGAAGAGCCACCCGGGGGTCACCGCCACGTTCTGTGAGGCGCTGGCCAAGGCGGGTGTGAACATCGATCTGATCTCCACCTCGGAGATCCGGATCTCCGTGCTGGTCAAGGACACCGAACTGGACGAGGCGGTCAAAGTGCTGCACAAGGCGTTCGACCTCGGCGGCGACGAGGTCGCGGTGGTCCATGCGGGAACGGGGCGATAAGCCATGGGCATTCGGGTAGGAGTCGTCGGCGCGACCGGACAGGTCGGCGCCGTCATGCGGAAGCTGCTGGACGAGCGCAACTTCCCCGCCGACGAGGTGCGGTTCTTCGCCTCCGCGCGTTCGGCGGGCAAGACGCTGCCGTGGCGCGGCCGCGAGATCGTGGTCGAGGACACCGAGACCGCCGATCCGTCCGGCCTGGACATCGCGCTGTTCTCCGCCGGAGCAACCATGTCCCGGGTGCAGGCCCCGCGTTTCGCGGCGGCCGGTGTCACCGTGATCGATAACTCGTCGGCCTGGCGCAAGGACCCTGAAGTCCCGCTGGTGGTCAGCGAGGTCAACCCGGAGCAGACGCGCAATCTGGTCAAGGGCATCATCGCCAATCCGAACTGCACCACCATGGCGGCGATGCCGGTGCTCAAGCCGCTGCACGATATCGCGGGTCTGCGCCGCCTGATCGTGTCCAGCTACCAGGCGGTGTCCGGCAGCGGCCTGGCCGGTGTCGAAGAGCTGGCCGGCCAGGCGCGTGCGGTGATCGATGACGCCGAGCAGCTGACCCAGGACGGCCGCGCCGTCGACTTCCCCCCGCCGAACAAGTACGTCGCGCCGATCGCGTTCAATGTGCTTCCGCTGGCCGGTTCGCTGGTCGACGACGGCTCCGGCGAGACCGACGAGGATCAGAAGCTGCGCAACGAGAGCCGCAAGATCCTGGGCATCCCGGATCTCGCGGTGAGCGGCACCTGCGTGCGCGTCCCGGTGTTCACCGGCCACTCGCTGTCGGTGAACGCCGAGTTCGCCGAGCCGCTCTCCGTCGAGCACGCCAAGGAGATCCTGGCCAAAGCCCCCGGCGTCAAGCTGGTCGACGTGCCGACCCCGTTGGCCGCGGCCGGTGTCGACGATTCCCTCGTCGGCCGCATCCGCCAGGACCCCGGCGTCCCCGGAGGTCGCGGTCTCGCCCTGTTCATCTCCGGTGACAACCTGCGAAAGGGCGCCGCGCTCAACACGATTCAGATCGCCGAGGTGCTGCTCAGCAACCGCTGAGGGATCACAACCTGTAAGCCGTTACGCGAGGGGAATGGCGTGCCGACGTCCGAGGAAGATGATCGCTCGCTGTCCACGACCCTCGCGTTGCTGAGCGGGCCCGACGGGGCGCGCCTACGTCGATCCGTTCAGGAACTCGAGGCCGGTGGCGGCATCGAACGCGACCTCATCGAATGAGAATGGGCCTTGGCGACATGGCGGGTGTCGGCGGGCGGTTCGAAATAGGTTCGCGCACCGGCTCGTCGCGCTGTTAGCCTGCGGCGATGGCTAACCCTCATCCCCACGTGTATCTCGGCGACCGGATCGTTGCGGCCGATGCGGCCGTGGTCGGTGTCGCATCGTCCGCGGTGTTGTACGGACTGAGTGTCTACACCGTCTTCCCGGTGCACGTGGAAGGGGCGGCACGGACCGCATTCCGGCTGGATGATCATTTCCGGCGGCTCGAGGAGTCGTGCAAGATCATCGGGATCGATCAGTTCCCCGTGGAGTGGGATTTCGCCAGGTTTCGCGCCGCCGTCGTGGAACTGATCGCGGCGAACGCCCCCACTGAGGATGTCTTCGTACGGGCGACGGTGCACGTGGTCGAATCCATTCCGGGCACTCGCGTGCGCGGCTGTGCGATCCAGGTGAGCATCTTCGTCTACGACGCGGTGCCGATCGTCCCGCAGGACGGGATGCGGCTGAAGTCCAGCCCGTGGCGGCGGATTCCGGACAACGCCATCCCGTCCCGCGCCAAGGTCAATGGCGCCTACGTGAATTCGGTTCTGGCCAAGCAGGACGCGATCGACAGCGGATACGACGACTGTGTCTTCCTCGACGGCAACGGCCATGTCTGTGAGCTCAGCGCGGCCAATATCTTCCTGGTCCGGGGCGGCACGCTGATCACCCCGGACGTGTCCTGCGACATCCTCGACGGCATCAACCGCAGGACCGTCCTCACCCTGGCGGCCGAGGACGGCATTCCGGTAGTCGAACGCACTGTGGACCTCACCGAGCTGTACATCGCCGACGAGGTCTTCGTCACCGGAACCTCAGCCGGTGCGGCTCCGGTCGTCGAGGTAGACGGTCGCGTGGTCGCCGACGGCGCACCGGGACCGATCTCGCAGGCGCTGCGCAAGCGCCACTACGCCGCGCTGCGCACCGACGAGATGCACGGATGGGTCACGAATCTGTCCGGTTAGATGTGGGCGCGAGTCCTTGCGGTCGGGCCTGGATCGGCCGGGTTTGCGCAGCCCAGCAAGGTCTGCGAAGGGCAGGTTCAACGCGCCAGGGTGATACCGCGTCAGCGGATGCCAGGGGTGCGCGGGTCCGGCCCGAGGCAGGCCACGATGGCGCAGCCCGGCGGGGTGTCCGCGAATGGCGGCTCCAACGGGTAATTCAGGCAGGCGAAGACGTTGCAACCCGGATAGGCGGCGGGCCCGATGCCGAAGACCGCGATCAGGATGTCGTTGTCGACGAAGCGGCGGGGGTCCAGCCGGACCGGCGGCTCTATGTAGGGGCCCGGGTCGCGCACCGGCCGCTCGTCGAACGCGTCGAATACTTTGCGGAAGAATTCGTAGGGTAGTTCCTGGGTGTTCTGGATGATCCCGCTCACTCCCTGGCTGCTGACGTTTCCGAAGACTCCGGTCCACACAACGGTGAGATCCAGACTCGGAATGATGAAGACGTTCTGCATTCCGAGACCCGCCATCGTGTAGACGTCGCGGGGCAGGAAATCCGCGGTCTCGGCGCATCCGGGCCCGAGCCAGAACAGGTATCCGTAGCACGGGTTCGTGGGCGAGGGCGTGCGCGCTTTCCGCAGGTATTCGGCGGAGACGATCCGCTGGCCGCCCCACTGTCCGTTGTTGCTCACCAGCAGGCCGAGCTTGGCGAAATCCTTCGGCGGAATCATCAGGTGTGCGTAGCCGTAGGTGTGTCCGGAGCGGTCGCGGGCCCAGTAGTAGTCGCCGCGCGGAATGCCGAGCGGGTCGAACAATTCCCGCTGCGCGAACTGTTGCAGTGGTTCACCCATGGCCAGCTCGATTACGTAAGCCAGGAGGTCGACGTTGCGCTGGCTGTAGGTGAATACGGTGCCCGGCGGATTGTCCAGCGGCACACCGAGCGCCTGCACCGCGCTGTTCGGATCGATCGGGACCACGCCGGTGATGCCCTCGGTCACCACCCCGACTCGCATGCCCGACGTCTCGGTGAGCAGATTCTCCACGGTGATCGACCGGTGCGTGGGGCCGCCGAGCCCGGCGGGCAGATACCGGTCGATCGGCGCGTCGAGTTCGAGTTGGCCTTGGTCCCAGGCGATTCCGGCGAGCACGGAGACGATGCTCTTGGTGGCGCTCCAGATGTTCCACGCGACGTTGTCGGTCTGATTGTTCGTCAGCCCCTCGCCGATCAGGCAGTTGTGCCGGAACACCTGCACGTTGAATCGGTTCCGCCCGGAGGCGAAGCGCAGCGCTTCGTGCAGCCGCCCGGAATCCAACCCGACCTGCTCCGGCGCCGCCCGCTCCAGGTCACGGCCCGAGGTTACGGCGCACCGCACCTGATCGCCGGGCGCGGCGTGCGCGCTCCCGGCGAGCAGATTGCCCGCCACCAGCGAAACCGCCGCGATTCCGGCTAGGAATCCACCCATACGCCCCATGTGCACGAGGCTAGCGCTCCTGGGCGCCATCGCACGCTCAACAGGCGGGACATCACGATCCTCGCGATCAGCCGATTACCGGGGCCGGGGTGCTCGCCGAACCGAACCAGCGGGTCGATGCCGTGGCGAGACCGTCGTGCTCGGGATTTGTCGCGGCCCAGGCGACATAACCGTCCGGGCGGATCAGCAGCGCGGCAGCGGGCGCGTCCGCGGCGGTGGCGGTAATGATGTCGATGCGGTCAGCCCGGTCTCCGCCGGTGTCGCCCACCGAGCCGGTGAGATCTACGAGCAGCGGTCGTGCCTGCCGCGGCAACTCGGCGACTCGGCGCCGCCCCATTGCCGCAGCGCTTCCTCGTCCCTACGAACGTGACCGGACACGCAGCACGTAAAGCACCGCGCCGAAGGCGAGTGTGCCGAGTCCGGCCAGGACGGAGCCGAGGGGCAGCGAGAATCCCACGATGACACAGCCCGCTGCGCCGACGACGGGAATCCAGCGGGCCGGGCGGTTCTCCTCGGCGGTCAGCGTCGCGGCGGAGATATTCGCGATCAGGTAGTAGACGAGCACCGTGAACGAGGAGAAGCCGATCGCCGCACGCAGATCGAAGACCGCGGCGACCACCGCGACGACCGCGCCGACCACCAGTTCGGCGCGATGCGGCACCCCGAAGCGCGGATGCACCGCGGCCAGCGCACCCGGCAGATAGCGATCTCGCGCCATGGCGAGCACCGTGCGGGACACTCCGAGGATCAGCGCCAGCAGCGATCCGGCCGCTGCCAGCACCGCGCCGATCCGCACCACCGGGGCCGCCGCCGGAAAACCCGCCGCGGTGACCACTCGCGCCAGCGGGTCTGTCGCCTGGGCAAGTCCGGCGGATCCGAGCACGCTCAGCGCCACGACCGCCACCAGTGCGTAGACCGCGAGAGCGAGTCCGAGCGCGATCATGACAGCGCGTGGAATGGTCCGTTCCGGTTCGCGCACCTCCTCGCCGAGGGTGGCGATGCGGGCGTATCCCGCGAACGCGAAGAACAGCAGACCGGCCGCCGTGAGAACGTCGCGCGGACCGATCCGGTCGGGCAAGGCCGTTGCCGCCGAGTGCGTTCCGAAGAACCCGGCCACGACCACCACCGCGAGCACCGCGAGCACCACCGCGACGAGCACCCGGGTGGCCAACGCCGATTTCTGCACCCCGGTGTAGTTGATCGCGGTAATCGCCACCACCGCGCCGACCGCCACCGCATGCGCCTGCTCGGGCCAGGCGTAACTACCGACCGTCAACGCCATCGCCGCGCATGAGGCAGTCTTTCCCGCGACGAAGCCCCAACCGGCGAGGTAGCCCCAGAACGGGCCGAGCCGCTCCCGCCCATACACGTACGTTCCCCCGGACACCGGATAGCGCGCCGCCAGCCGCGCCGACGACATCGCATTGCAGTACGCGAGCAGCGCCGCCACCGCGAGTGCGAGCAGCAACCAGCTCCCGGCCGAGGCCGCCGCAGGCGCCAACGCCGCGAAGATGCCCGCCCCGATCATCGCCCCGAGCCCGATGATCACCGAATCGGTGAGCCCGAGCCTGCGGTGCAAGGTCCCATCATGCGACGCCATGATCTGCATCCTTCCGCACTCTCGTCGCCGACGCAGGGCCCCATCGACTCCGTGCAGGCCACCGAGCTCGATCGGACGAACCGGCTCCGCATGGTGCCAGCCGAGTACGCTCGTCGAGTGATTGCGTGCGACGGGCTGTGCTCTCGTCCCCTCGACGCGATGGAACTCCGTGCCTTTCTGCGGAGGTGCTTCGAGGTTCCGGAGTCGGAAATCTTCGTCAGCAGTGACAACCTTGTAGAAGAGGCCCTTCGGAATGTCCACCGGGACGGCCCGTTCCCGGCCTTCTGCACATATGGGCCGGTCGGCGGGGACTTCGCGGCAGCGTTCTCGGTCAGTGCCGATCTGCCACTATCCGGACCGGATGCGCTGGACAGCCAAGGATTCGTCGTCCTGCTCGCAGCACAGATCGGCTGCGACATCCTTTGCAGCTTCGGCGACGAACCGCAGCCGTGGTTGTGGACACTCACCCGATCCGATGGTGCGCGCGTGCTGGTCCACCTCGACGAAGACGTCGATGGATTCGACGGCGAACCTCCGTGCCCTTGCGAATACGCACATCGCAAAGTCGTGTACCCCGAGTCTTGAACTCACCGGACCGACCTGGACGAAGAGGCTCGGTTGAGCCGATCCCGTTGTGGCTGCGCAGGGGTGAACAGCCGCCGTCGACGTCCTGGCCCGAGGTCTCTACTCTCCCCAGGGAAACCGGCCCGCTACGAGTCTCTCCAGCTGTGTCGCGCCATTCGCGCGTCGTTCGAGCCGGAATTGATACTCCATCGAGTAGATCGGTGCCGCGGTTTCGGATCTACCCGCGTGGTCGACTACCGCGTCGGTCAGTGATTTCACCATGTGCAGGCGCGGATAGGCAGCGTGTATCGCTGCCTGATGCGACTCGGTCAGGTGGGCGTGAAAGCCGATGTCCATCTTGCTGCCCTCCGCCGTCAGGTAAGCCAGGAGCCCGCGCCGTTCGGCAATGCCGGGTGAGGTGTGCAGCGCGATCGCCTCCCACACTCGGTCGACATCCACTTGCGGAACACCGTGATCGGAGAGGATTTCGGCGGCGAGATCGGCACCCTCGACCTCGAAACGTTCCTTGCCCGAGGCCAATCCGCTCGTTCCGAGATCGTGCATGGCCGTGGCGGCGAACAATAGCTCGCGGTCATAGCCTGGATCGGCGTGCAAGCCCTGGTGTTCGGCGAGCAGCTCGGCGAAGAGGTAGCTGCGGACACTGTGGTTGACGATCGCTTCGTCCTCCGACCGCCGCACGACCGCCAAGGCGGCATCGGCCAGTCGAGTAGATGGTAATTCGATACGGAAAGTCACGAACGCGAGGCTATTTCGGCATTTCCTATCTCAGGAGTGGCTCCAGTGCCACGAAACGCTAGCATCGGGCCATGTCAGCCGGGGTGGGGAAGCGGCGCGTCGCCGTTGTGGTGCCAGACAAGGTCGTCATGCTCGACGCCGCGATTCCGATCGATGTTTTCGGTTCCGACCCCAACTACGACCTTGTCGTGTGCCCGACATCGAGAAGTGCCCCCATCCCCTGGCTATCGGGTGAAACGATCACGCTGGATGTCCTGGCTGATGCCGACACAATCGTGATGCCCGGTTATGCCGGTTTCGACCGGACACCGCCAGATCCGCTCACGGATGCCCTCGGTCAGGCGCATTCGGGCGGCGCGCGGCTGGTATCGATCTGCACCGGAGCTTTCGCCTTGGCCGCCGCAGGACTGCTGGCCAACCGGCCGGCCACGACCCACTGGCGCGCCGCCGCCCTGCTACAAACCAGATATCCGGACATCGACGTGCAACCCGATCGGCTCTTCGTCGACGATGGTGACGTGCTCACCTCGGCAGGCGTCACCAGCGGGATCGATCTGTGCCTGCACATCATCCGCAAGGACTTCGGCGCAGCCGTAGCCAACGAGCGTGCCCGCGACCTTGTCGCGCCGCCGGTACGCGAAGGGGGCCAAGCGCAATACACGCGCCAGTTTCTCCCCACCGCCACCTCCAGCACCCTCGAGGAAACCCGCGCCTGGATGCTGGGAAAGCTGGACCACCCGCACACGCTCGATGAACTTGCTCGCCGATCGCACCTGTCGCGACGAACCTTCATCCGGCGGTTCCGCGACGAGACCGGAACCTCGACCCGCGCCTGGCTCACCGCCGCCCGCATCGACCGAGCTCGCGAGCTCCTCGAAACCACGGACCTCCCCGTAGACCGAATCGGATACCGCGTCGGGCTAGGCAGCCCGGCCAACACCCGCGCCGTCTTCAACCGCCATGTCGGGATCAGCCCTGGAAAATATCGCCGCCTCTTCAAAGGCTGAACCATCGCGCCCGAAGAAGGCGTGGACTCCGCTGATCTGCACGCGATGCTCGCCGCCGCCCGCAGGCGGTACAGATGCTCGTCCTGCCCCGGCCAAATCAAGGCTTCGAGCCAGCGCAGGTCGTCATCGCCGGTTACGCGTAAGGGGTTCAGGTCGACACAGGCGCTGAACGATGTTCGGAGTTCAGCGGGGGATGGGTGGGCCTGTCGGTGCATCCAGTTCGCGTACCACCTCGACGCTGAGGAATTCGGGAGCCTTGATCACTTTGCGAAGCATGAAGCGGATGAACGCCGGCATGTCGGTGGCGTTCTCGTCCCGGTAGACGCGGGGAGTGCCGACCGCATAGTGCCTGCGTCTGGTTTGTAGTTCACAGCCGTCAGCGGAGAGGACATTGCGCACCCAGTCCGCGTTCGATCCGTACGTCAGTGCGATCACGTAGCCATCTCCGCGGCGGAATGCCCACAGCGGTGTCCGGAAGATCCGGCCCGACTTGCGCCCGCGATGGATTACCACCGCCCACCCCGGCGCCCACGGGGCGATGAACTTGGTGACTCGATTGAGCCCGATCTTGTTGGCTCGGGCGATCCATCGTGGAGCCGGCATCAAAAATTCCTCACTCGTTGAGTTTTCTCTCTACAGCCTAAGAGCGGTTCGGCCGGAAAGTCAACGGCTGTAGAATTCTGGGCACTATGCCTCCGATGGGACGACGACCCGGCAAGACTGACACCCGAGATGTGCTCCTGGCGACCGCGCGCCGCAAGTTCGCCGAATTCGGTTACGACAAGACGACCGTGCGGGACATCGCGGCTGCGGCCGGAGTCGACCCGGCGCTGATCCGGCACTATTTCGGCAACAAGGCGGAACTGTTCCGCGCCACGATGGGATGGCCGTTCGAGCCCGCCGACGTCGCCGCACGGATAATCGACGGTGCGAGCGGAAGGATCGGTGATCGGCTGACACGGGTGTTCTTCGAGGCGTGGGAACAGCCGGAATCACGCGGCCCGCTGCTGGCGATCCTGCGCGGCGCGGCGACCCATGAGGAGTCCGCCGGTCTGGTGCGGCAGTTCATCCAGGGCCGGCTGTACCCGCAGCTCGCCTCCGCCCTGCCCGGTCCTGATGCCGAACTCAGGATCGATCTGGCGATGGCCCAACTGCTCGGCATCGCCTACCTCCGCCATGTCCTGAAGGTCGAGCCGGTCGCCTCGGAATCGGTCGAGGAGCTGATCGCGCGGGTCGCGCCGGTGGTCACGACGCATCTGAGCGGCTAGTCAGCGCGTCGAGGCGGCGTTCCGGCGGGAATCTACTGGCGAAGAAAAACGCCGCCAGGTCGCGAAACCTGACGGCGTTCAGCTGCCGGACGCCACGCCAACGTCACGACTCGGGTCGACGTCCCACAAGCGCCTCTCGGCGAGTGGTCGCTCGAAGCGACAAAGGGTGCGGCCCGGGGCTGTCCGGACGCCGACAGGGAGCTTCAACGACCGTTCGCCGGAACCTATTCCGCCGTGAATTCGTGATGCGCGCCACTACATGTGTTCGATGGGTTCGACGGTGCTGGCCATGCACCGACCGGGTGTTACTCGTTCGGCATTGACAAGGCCGACGCGGACGCCCGGGCGACGTCCATGTCGATCTCCTGGATCTGCAGCGTCACGCCGTCCGGATCGACGACCCGCAAGCTGCGACCGAAGTCCTCGTCGAAGATCTCGTAGTCGTAGCCCTGCTCGCGCAATCGGCTTGCGACCACTTCCAGCTTCTCGTCGGTCGCGAACCCGAGTTCGACCGATCCGGCCGGTCGTCCCTTCGACACCCTGAAATCGTGCAGTCCGACTGCCCCGGCATCGGTCGAAAGTTGAGCCCACACATCGACACTCGCATCGGAATCGAAGACGAGTCCGAGACCGGCGTAGAACTTCCGGCACGCTTCCACATCCGAGACGTACCTGATGGGCAGCACGGTCAGCATTGCTCACTCCTTCTTGGAACGGTTGCGACCGAGTGTGGACCGACATCGCACGCCGGGACCGTTTCCGTGGGGGATGCGCTGGGATCCGACACGTAACGCTGTCGATATGACGGATTCCGTCATTGTGACTATGGCCCGGCACCGAACGGATCGTGGTCGTCGTGCCACACGGGCAGGTCGGAACAGTGGCCCGATCGGTGGTGGGTTCACGCATGAGGCAAACCGAGGGCGACACCTGTCGGCGAAGTCTTCGAGCGGGAAGCTATGCGACGGTTGTAGTAGACCTGGCCGGGTGGGACGGCCAGGTTCGTTCAGTTACAGCAAGCCCCACCAGTAGAGCAGGCTGGCCAGAATCCAGACCACCACGGTTTCCATCGTCGCTCCCAATCTTCTTGGCGCACTTGTCTCCATCATCCCGCGATTGCGGCGGTGCGGCAGGAGCTTGCCGCGTCACCACTTGGTAACGCTCCGCTACCTGCGGATTCGATCTTGCAAGGTGTTCTTAAGGGTGCGCTAAGCCCGCGCTTGCATTCTTGGTCTCGCGGGGAAGCAAGCCGCCACCGGGGAGCGACCTGTCTCGAGGGGTGACAGGTCGGCCCTCGGAGGTGGTGTCCGCCGGGCCGGTCTACGAGGGGTGGCCGGCCCGGCGGACATAGGGTGCGGAGCGGTCGCTCGCGCTGGCTCTTCCTGAAGCTGACCGGCAACGAATCGGTCCTTGCGGCTGCCGAAGGTAACCCACGGGTGTGCGGCACCGAACCCGACGCGGGGAAGGGGATGGCCGGGCTGTGGTGAAGGTGATCGGCCCGGCTAACTGAAACCAGTTCTAGACAGTTTCAATATTTTGTCTTACCGTCGATACATGGCGAACCTTGCGTATCGGACGGCTCCCGTTTTCGAACTTCGTTCCGGCCCCAGTTGGGCGTCGCCGTGGGAGATGTACGCCGCGCTGCGCGAGCAGGACCCGGTGCATCACGTCGTCCCGGCCGCGCGACCGGAGAACGACTACTGGGTGCTCACCCGGCACGAGCACGTGTACGCGGCGGCGCGCGACAGCGAGACGTACTCCTCCCGCGACGGGCTCACCGTCGAATACGGCGAACTCGACGAACTCGGTCTCACCGGCAATCCGCCGCTGGTGATGCAGGACCCGCCGCGGCACACCGACTTTCGCAAGCTGGTCGCCAGCGGGTTCACGCCGCGCCAGGTGGAGGAGGTCGAACCGGTGGTCCGCCGATTCGTGCGCGACCGGCTCGACGACATAGCGGGCAACGGCGGCGGCGACATCGTCCAGCAGCTGTTCAAGCCGCTGCCCAGCATGGTCGTCGCGCACTACCTCGGCGTCCCTGCGCAGGACCGGGCGCGGTTCGACGGGTGGACCGACGCGGTCGTCGCGGGCAGCATCGACCGGACGAACACCCGAGCCCAAGCGGCGTCGGCGGAGATGATGGGCTACTTCGCCGAGCTGATCAAACGCCGCCGCACCGATCCCGGGGACGACACGGTGTCTCTGCTCGTTCGAGCGGGGATGGCCGCCGACGACGCGGACGTGCGCGGACTGGTCCAAATCCTGGCCTACACCTGGACCATGGTGGCGGGCGGAAACGACACGACGACGGGTCTGCTGGGCGGCGCGGTGCAATTGCTGCAACAGCATCCGGACCAGCGCGCCGCTCTTGCCGCCGATCCGGACCGGATTCGGGTCGCGGTGGAGGAGTTCGCCCGGCTGACGTCGCCGGTCCAGGGGCTGGCGCGAACCACCACGCAGGATGTGGAGCTGACCGGAAAGACGGTGCCCGCCGGGCGCAAAGTTCTGTTGGTGTTCGGGTCCGCCAACCGGGACGAGCAGGCGTTCGGCCCGAACGCCGCCACCCTCGACATAGACCGGAATCCGCAGCGCATCCTCACGTTCGGGCATGGGCCGCACCACTGCCTCGGCGCGGCCGCCGCCCGGATGCAGGCCCGCGTCGCGCTCGAGGAACTGCTCGACCGGTTCCCCGAGTACCTGGTCGACATCGACGCGGTCGAGTACGCGAACGGTCCCTATGTCCGCAGGCCGACCACCCTCCCGTTCCGGTGCACGGCATGAGCGGTCAGGCGTGGAGGCGCCAGCGAAGTGTGACCGCGGAGCCCTCCGGAAAGGACGTCGTATGAGTGGCGACTGGCTGGCCGACGGTCGCGCCGAGCTGGCCGGTGAGCGCATCCTCGACGCGGTCCGTGCGCTGTTCATCGACAAAGGGGTCAGCGGAGTGGGAATGGCCGAAGTCGCGGAGGTCGCGGGCTGTTCCAGGGCGACGCTGTACCGCTACTTCGAGAATCGACAGGCGCTCTACGTCGCCTTCGCAGGGCGCGAGGCGCGTCAACTGATCCAGCGGGTGTGGCGGGAACGGGCTGTCTCGGCGAGTGCGAAGCCGGAGGAGCAGCTGCTCGACACATTGACCGCGCTGCTCGCCGAGGTGCGCAAGACGCCGCATCTGGCGGTCTGGTTCGAACCGGCCAACGCGGGAATCGTTGCCCAGCTCGCGAATTCGCCGGGCGTGGTCGACGCACTCGCCACGGACTTCGTCGCCGGGTTCCGCCCCGAACTGTCCGCGTCCGCGGCCAAGCGTGTGGGCCAGTGGATGGTGCGCGCGATGGTATCGCTGCTGACTTTGCCCGGTGCGGGCGAAGACGACGAACGCGCTGTGCTGCGCACCTTCGTGCTGCCTTTCGTGCTCGATGGTCGGACGCTGATCGACTGACGGGGTGGTCAGCCGACGTTCACGGCGGAGTAGTCGGGCAGGTCGTAGGACTCGGTCTCGCTGATCATCCGTAGCAAAACCGGCCGCATCGGTTTCGACATCATCAGCTTGCTGAAGGCGTGCCCCGCGCGAATGCCGAAGCGGGTCTTGGGTGTCATGGCCTTCACCCCGCCCGGCTGCAACTTCTGCGCCTTCCGCACGAAGGGACGCAGAACCTCTTCGTAACGGGCCAAGCCGCGTCCAGGATCGGCTGCGTGCGCGGCGATCTCACCGGCGAGCACATACGCGCCGACCAGCGCCATAGCCGTCCCTTGGCCGGTCAGCGGCGAGCCGCAGTAGCCCGCGTCGCCGAGCAGCACCACGCGGCCCTGAACCCAGCTCGGCATGTCGATCCGCGCCAGCTCGTCGAAATAGAAGTCCGGGGCTTCGGTCATCGCCGCGACGATGCGGGCGGACTCCCATCCGCCACCGGCCAGCCGCTCGCGGATGAACTGCTGCTGCGCTTCGACGTCCCGGCGCAATGCGGGATTCGCCTCGGCGCGGATGACGACGAGCGCCTTGCAGGTGGCGGGGTCGGCATCGGGGCGCATGCCCAACCCGGTGGCTCCGACCAGAGAATGCATCGTGAACCAGTGCGGCTCCAGGTCTTCCGGTCGCGGCAGGGTGAAGAAAGACATGTATCCACCCAGGTAGGTGGTGAATTGCTGCTCGGGGCCGAACACCATGCGGCGGGTCGCGGAATGCAGGCCGTCCGCGCCGATCACGATGTCGAATCGCTCGGTGCCGCCGGAGGCGAACGTCACCTCGGCGCCAGCACCGTCCTGCTCGATCTCGGTGATCCACTCCCCGTAGCGGTAGTCGACGCCGCCCTCGGCGGCGAGTAGATCGAGCAGAACCTGATTGAGATCCCCACGGGTGATCTCGATTTCGGCGACCGCGCCCTTGCCGTCGAACAGTTCGGCGGGCATGCGCAGGATCTCGCGGCCCGCGTCGTCGACGTACTTCATGCCGCGCTCGTCGAGCTGATAGCTACGGATACCCGGCATCATCCCCATCCGCTCGGCCACCTCGCGGCTCGGCCCGCGCAGGTCGACGGCCTGCCCGCCGGGCCGCGGCGCTGCTGCCCGCTCCACGACGGTGGCCCGTATACCGGCCCTGAGCAGTTGCAGCGCAACGGCATTGCCGCCGATGCCGCCACCGGCGACGAGCACTCGGAGCTGGCTGCTTTCGGACTTGGCGCTCATGACTTCCTCGATTCCCACTGTGTTGTCCAAACGTCTCAGACATATGTCTAACACACATCTAGCACATTCGTCTAGTACAAATGTCTAAATCTCCGGGCATGCAAGCGAATGGCACATGGGCCGCGGTGAAGTCCGAGTGGACTCAACCACCATGTGCCACTCGCGGAGAGGAGTTATGCGCGGTGGTGGAGGTAGGTTCGCCAGCTGGCGTAGGGGGTGATGTCGAGGGCGGTACGTGCGGCGTCGTGGGTGCAGGTGAAACCGATGACGCTGCGGCCGTCGGCGAGGTCGATGCTGGTAAGCGCCATGGGAGCTGGGAGGTCTGCGAGGAAGCGGCCGAGCCCGGCCTCGGAGACGCGGAAGAGCTCTCCCGCGATCGGTGCGCCGAGGCCGGGTCCGTGACGCACCAGGCCCGGCTTGGGCGGTGTCGTGTCCAGCGCGGCAAGGCGGTAGGCGTCGGTGGTCCGGATCTCGCCCAGGAAGCGGGCGCCGAGCTGCTCGAGCTGGAAATGCAGCGGTTGCCCGCGCAGGTGCGCGCCGAAGACGGCGAGATCGACGCCACGATCGACCAGCAGCGGCGCGCTCTCGTCGCCGAGCAGGCGAGCGGCCAGATCTATGGCCACTTGGTCGGCGAAGGCCGGAGCGACCAGCATGACGCCGAACGGCGCACCGTCGGCGGTCGGTGCGCCGGGGATGGCGACAGCGGCCATATCCAGCAGATTGCAGAAGTTGGTGTAGGTGCCCATCCGCCGGTTGATACCGATCGGATCCGCTTGCACCGCCGCGATACTGGGGTGTTCGGTGGTGGTGGGCAGCAACAACGCGTCGAAGCCGTGCAGCAGGTCGGCGGCTGCCGCTTTGGCGTGGGCGAGCGTGTCGAGGTCGGCCGCGAACGCGGGGCCGGTCTTTTCCCGCGCCGCGCCGATAATGGCGGCGACCGTGGGGTCGGCGCCCGCCGGTGCGGTGTCCAGGAACGCGCCGACCGCCGCATAGCGTTCCGCGACGATCCCGCCGTCATAGAGCAGCAGCGCGGCGTCGAGCAGGACGGAGATATCGATCTCTTCGGTTTTCGCGCCCGTCTCGGCAACCCCGGCGACGGTGCGAGCGAACGCCTCCCGATACGGCTCGCTCAGCGCGGCCAAGTCCTCGGCGCGCGGCACGGCGATGCGCGGCGCGAGCGGAGCCGACAGCCGGACATCGGCGGGCCAGGTCCGGCTGCGCGGGTCGCGCGGCTCCGGCCCGCTCATCACCGCGGCGGCGGTCACGGCCAGATCCAGGTCGGCGGCGAACACCGTGACGGCGTCGTAATCCGCACAGGCGGGTACGGTTCCGTGCGCCGGGATGACGCCCAGCGTCGCCTTGATGCCGACGATCCCCTGCAGCGCGGCGGGCACCCGCCCGGAACCCGCCGTGTCGGTGCCGATACCGAGGTCCGCGACGGCGAGCGCCACCGCCGCCGCGGACCCCGAGCTCGACCCGCCGGACACCAGATTCGGGTCGAGAGCGTTGCGCACCGGGCCGTATGGACTGCGCGTCCCGACCAGGCCGGTGGCGAACTGGTCCAGGTTCGTCTTGCCCAGCACGAGCGCACCCGCCGCGATCAGCCGCTCGATCGCCGCCGCGGTCACCTCCGGGTTGTAGGCGAATTCGGGACAGGCCGCGGTCGTCGGCAGACCGGCCACATCGATGTTGTCCTTCACCGCCACCAGCACCCCGGCCAGCGGCAACGTCGCACCGGCCGCGAGCCGCTCGGCGACCACGGCCGCTTCCGCGGTGACCTCGCCTTCCGGCCGCAGCGTGATCCACACCTCCGGACGATCCACCTCGGCTATCCGCCGGTAGGCGGCCGCGACCCGTTCGACGGGGTCGGCCGCCGTGCTGCCTAGGACGCCTGGGGGCATTCAGTCGACTCCGATCACTACAAGTGGTGTGCCCGGTTCCACCTTGGCGCCGGGGGCCGTCAATACCTTCAGCACGGTGCCGTCGCCAGGGCTGTGCACCGGTAATTCGAGTTTCATCGCCTCCAGCACGGCGACCGGCGCACCGGCCGTGAGTCGTTGTCCCGCTTCGACTTCCACCCGCCAGACATTGCCGATCATCGGTGCGGTCACCACGGTCGCGTCCGCGGGCAGGCCGGCCAGTGGATCGTCGATCGGTGCGGCGACGGGTGCGACGGTGGTGCGCTCGAATTCGCCCGCCGCGCGCCACGCCGCCTTCTCCGCCTCGAACGCGGCGGTCTGCCGGGCTTCGAACTCGGCGATGGAGTCGGCCTCGGTACGCAGCATTCGCACATGGTCGGCGAGGGCGAAGGCGCCGTCGCTCACTTCCGCGTCGAACCGGCCCGCTTCGGCCGCCGCCCGGTACTCGAGCAGTTGCTCCGGGCTCACCGGTTCCCAGACGATGCGATCGAAGAACCGGAACAGCCAAGGCGTGCCAGGTTCGAACGGCGCGGACTGCCGGTAGCTCGACCAGATCGGCACGGTGCGGCCGATCAACTGGTAGCCGCCCGGCGAGGCCATCCCGTAGACACACAGGTATTTGCCGCCGATGCCGACGGCGTCGGAGGGCGTCCAGGTCCGGGCCGGGTTGTATTTCGTGGTGACCAGGCGGTGGCGCGGATCGAGCGGAACCGCCAGCGGCGCACCGAGATACACGTCACCCAGACCCAGCACCAGGTATTCGGCGTCGAATACGGTGGTGCGCACGTCCTCGACGCTGTCGAGCCCGTTGACGCGACGAATGAACTCGACGTTCGACGGCAGCCAGGGCGCGGTATCGCGCACGCCGCTGCGGTAGCGGTCGATCGCCTCGGCGATGGACGGGTCGTCGAACGACAGCGGTAGCCGGATAGTGCGGCTCGGCACCACGAGTTCGGTGGTGGCGGGTGAGTCGAGTTCGAACTCGGCCAGCGTGCCGAGCAGCCGATACCGCGGTAGCACCGCGGGATCGAAGTGGATGTGCAGCGATCGGACGCCCGGGGTGACGTCGAGAATGCCGGGTAACCCGGCGGCCGCGAGTGCTTCGGCCAGCGCGTGCACCCGCATGCGCAATCCGAGATCGAGCACCATCTCGCCGTATTCGACCAGGACGTTGTCGTCCCCGCCGCGCAGGTAGCGCACGCGCGGACGGTCTGAGGACGCCTCGACGCCGCCCAAGATGCCGCGATCGGCAAGGGCTGCGATGGAATCGGGAACGAGGTCGGGCACGCGGCTGCCGTTGGCCGAGCGCAATTCGGCCGCTTTGTCGTCGTCGACCGGCACGAACCGCACCGTGTCACCGGGACGGAGCTGGCCGAGTCGCCAGCGATGCGCGGACACCACCGTCAGCGGGCAGGCGAAGCCGCCGAGACTCGGTCCGTCGGGGCCGAGCAGGATCGGCGTGTCGCCGGAGACGTTCAGCGCGCCGACGCTGTAGGGGTTGTCGTGCAGGTTGGACGGGTGCAGCCCGGCCTCGCCGCCGTCGGTGCGCGACCAGGCCGGTTTCGGGCCCTCCAGGCGGATGCCGGTGCGGTTCGCGTGGCTGCCGACCCGCCACGGATGCGTGCAGAACTGGGTCATGTCGGCGTCGGTGAAGTACGCGGGCGCGGTCTGCGGTCCCACGCCGACGGCGAGCCGCCAGTCGTGGGTGAATTCCGGCCGCTCGCCCGGCGGCACAGTGGCAGGCGCGCCGAGCGCGTCGCCCGTGATCCGGGCGATGCCGAGTACGTCGCCGGTGGCTATCGCTTTTCCGGTGACACCGCCGAATCCGCCGAGTGTGAAGGTGGCGGCGCTGCCGTGATACAGCGGAGCGTCGATACCGCCGCGCACCGCCACATAGGTGCGCAGACCGGTGTCGGAGGGCGCGCCGATATCGAGCACGGCACCGGCGGGCACGGTGATTGGCTCCCACATGTCCACGGGGCTGCCGTCGACAGTCACGGGGGCCGGCGCACCGGTTACGCACACGATGGTGGTGTCGGCGAAGCGCAATTGCGGCCCGTGCAACGTGCATTCGAGCGCGGGGACGCCGATCGGATTGCCGACCGCGGTGTTGGCGAGGCTGAAGGAGAGGTCGTCCATCGGGCCGGACGGCGGAATGCCGACTTCCCACAAGCCGATTCGGCCCGGATAGTCCTGCACCGTGGTCGTCGTCCCGCCGCGCAGCACATCGATGCGATGCCCGGTCGGGCGGATCTCGGCCAGCGTGGTCGTGGTGTGCTCGGTGCGCTGAACTCGGGCGTCGTCCGCCGCCTGACGCAGTTGCGGCAGATTCGTCTGGACGCCGTAGATCCGCGTCGTGCCGAGCGCGGCGCGCAACGCGGCGAAGGCGTCCGCGCGGTCCGCGCCGGAGCTGATCACCTTGGCCAGCAGTGGGTCGTAGTACGGGCTGACCTCTGAGCCGGTCTCGACCCAGGTGTCGACCCGGGCGGCGGCCGGGAACTGCGCGGACGTCACCAGACCCGCGCTGGGCCGGTAATCGTGCCCGGGGTCCTCCGCGTAGACGCGAGCCTCCACGGCATGGCCCGTGATCGGCGGCCCGCTCTCGGGCAGTTCGTCCACCATCGAGGTATCGCCGCCCGCCAGCCGGAGCATCCATTCCACCAGGTCGACTCCGGTGACCGCTTCGGTGACCGGATGCTCGACCTGCAGGCGGGTGTTCATTTCGAGGAAGGAGGCGGTGTCGTGGTCGGCGTCATAGACGAACTCGACCGTCCCCGCCGACCGGTAGTCGACCGATCGGGCGAGTTCTCGTGAAGCGGCGAGCAAGCGCTCCGACAGTTCCGCGCTGAGTCCAGGTGCGGGAGCCTCCTCGATCACCTTCTGGTTGCGGCGTTGCAGCGAGCAGTCCCGGGTTCCGAGACTGACCACCCGGCCGTGGCCGTCGCCGAACACCTGCACCTCGACGTGCCTGGCCCGCGCCACGAAACGCTCCAGGAAGACGCCGGTCGAGCTGAAGTTCGCCGCCGCGAGGCGCTGCACACGCCGGTAGGCGGCGCGCAGCTGGTCCGGGCCGAAGCATGCCTGCATGCCGATGCCGCCGCCTCCGCCGACCGCCTTCAGCATCACGGGGAAGCCGATCCGCTCCGCCTCCGCCACCGCGTGATCGGCCGAATCGAGCAGGCCGCTGCCCGGGATGAGCGGCACGCCGATCACATGTGCCTTCGCCCGCGCGGTGTGTTTGTCACCGAAGACGCGCAGCTGTTCCGGAGTGGGTCCGACGAATGCGATCCCCGCCGCATCCACCGCGGTGGCGAAATCCGCGTTCTCCGAGAGAAATCCGTAGCCGGGATGGATGGCGCCCGCACCGGTCGACAGCGCCGCTTCGATCACCGCGTCGGCCCGAAGATAGGACTCCGCCGCGGGGCTCGGCCCCAAGCGCACGGCCACGTCCGCCATTTCGACGTGCGCGGATCCCACGTCGGCGTCGGAGTACACGGCGACCGTCTTCAAGCCGAGCGTCCGTGCGGTGCGCATGATGCGGCAGGCGATCTCCCCGCGATTGGCGACGAGTACGGTGTCGAATTCCAGACTCACTGCTGCTCCCCGCTAATCGGTGGCCAGCGACATCGCCGCGATCGCGCGCGTGACGCGTTCGAGCACCACGTCCAGCGACTCGCCGATGTGCCTGTGCAGCAGCCGGTAGGCCAGTGGGAGATCGTCCGCCAGCACCGCTTCGAGAATGCCGAGATGCTCGGCGATGGTGGTCTCGATCCGGTTGTTGACCATGAAGTCGTACATCCGAACATGGCGGATGCGCGAGTTCACCGCTTTCAGGGCACGCACCATCTCGGTGTTGCCCGCGGCCGTGAGCAGCGTGACGTGGAATTCCTCGTCGCGCACCACGAAACCCGGTTCTTGTTCCGGAGGATCGGCGCGCAGTTCCAGCCACGCGGCGCGTTCGGATTCCAGCAGTTCCCGGTCGTGGCTGACCGCCGGGTTGGTCATGGCGCGCTGTAAACCGCCCAGTTCCAGGGTGATTCGCAGCTCATACAGGTCACGAATCAGCGGAATGCTCGGCCGCACCGGGCTGAAGCCGTATTCTTCCCGTTGCAGCAAGCCGTCCGAGCACAAGACGGTCAGGGCTTCGCGAATCGGTGTGCGCGAGATGCCGAACCGCGCCGAGAGTTTCGGCTCGGTCAGGCGTTCGCCGAACTTGATGTCCCCATTCATGAGTTCGCTGCGCAAGGCCGCGTACACCACGTCGCGCAGCGGTTTGCCTGCCGCGTCCGCCAGAGTCGCTATCCGTGTCGACATGGCTGTATACGCTATTGACCTCGGATGTCGATGACGTGTCCGTAGGTTATCGCCGCGTTAGCGTCTCCTCACCGCGCCTGTCGCGGCGCTGTGCCGGGGGGCCGATGGCGCGAAACGGAATCCGGCGCCGGACCGACAGAGTTATCGGGTCGGTCAGCGAATTCACCAAGGAGAGAAGGCATGAAGCGCAGCACGAAGTTCGCCGGAGCACTCGCCGCCGCGGCCGTCGCGCCGCTCATCGCGGCCGGGAACGCCCAGGCCGACGCGGGCACGGTCTATTTCGCGGCGGGCAGCACGAACTGCGCGATCTTCGGAGACGGGTCCGTGGGATGCGATTTCGGCTACCCGCTGTTCCTGAGCTACCGCGTGGGCGACACCTACCTTCCGATGCCGGTGAAAGTCAGCGAAATGGTGATCGACCAGCCCTGGCTGCCCGCGCATCCCACCTTCGACCCCGGCACGCCGTACACACTGCCGGGCGGCAACCCCAGCATCTACGACGTGAAGACCGGCTCGGGCCAGTGGGGGCCGATCATCGAGCACGCGGGCTCGACGTGTGCGGTGGGATTCCACGGGAGCTTCACCTGCCAGGCGAAGGGGCGCGGTTTCAGTGCCTTCGGTGGGAACGTCGTCGCGTAATCGGCCGTCTACCGCGGCGCCTGGGCGGCCCCGCCCAGCCGGATGGCCTGCGCCGTCACCGTGCTCGCCGCTTCGCCGGCCAGGTAAGCCACGACGGCGGCGGGCTCGGCCGGATTCATGGCGGCGATGGCGGTCTCGAGCTCCGCATTGTCGGTGGTGCCGACGCCATGACTGATCGTGTTGACGGTGATCCGCCGCGGTACGAAGTCCGGTGCCACGGCCTGGCCGAGTTGCTCGACCGCGCCCCGGGTCGCGTCGTAGACCGCGCCGCCCGGGTTCGGGGAGTCGCAGACGGTGACGATCCGGCCACCCTCGGCGAGGTGCTGCGCGGCCAGCTGCATCCCGTGGAACACGCCCCGCACCGTCGCGGCGAATCCTGTGTCGAACGCGTCCGCGCTGACCTGCGTGAACGGCACGGCCTCCGGCACCGCCGCGGTGTGGACCAGCAGGTCCCACCTGCCGCAGTCCTCGAGCACCACCTCCACCAACTCCTGATACTCGGCGCGGTCGGCGACGTCCGCCGCCAACGCGAGCGCCGCACCACCGGCGGAGGTGATCTCCTTGACCACGTCCGCCGCCCACTCCGGTATATGCGGATTGTGGACCACTACCTGAGCCCCTTGAGCCGCAAGCGTTTTCGCGATTTTCTTACCTATTCCGGTGTGGGCCTCCGTGACCAGCGCGGTTTTCCCGGCTAGCGGTTTGTCTGCGGGCGCACTATCGACCGGCTCGCTCATTTGCCGACCTTCCGTCGATCGCTGGAGTACTGATTCAGCGATGGTAATTCCCGCAGATCATCTGACGACGCCTTACGAAGGACTATCGATCATCATCGTGTCGGATTCGTCGGCGGTGCCGAGTGCCCGCAGTGGCTGGGGAGCGGGAAGTGCGGTATGAATGCCCAGGTCGGGTCGCGCGCAGGCGTAGAAACGGTCCCTGGCGTCCGATGCTCGGGCCAGCGCTTGACGTATGGTCTCGGCGGAAGCCGCGTCATCGTTGTGGAGTACGCGCAATTCCCAGACCTTTTGCTGCCAGTCGCGTGCCGCCTCGACGGTGGGCCCGTCAGCGAGCAGCAGTATCGACTCCAGGAGGTCGGCACGCGTGTCCTCGGCCGCCGCCAGCAGTGGCCAGCCTTCCTCCACCGGCAACGTTTCATGCCCGGGCCAAAGGTCGGGATGCTTTGTGGCAGCCATCTTTACATGCAGCCGGATCTCCCGTTTGATCGCGGCCGCGAACGCTACGTAGGCCTCATGCCGCGCACTGTCCCAGCGAGTCGCATGATTCCGGTTCCATTGCAAGCGGTCCTTGCGGACATTGAAGTAGTAGCCGATCCAGGCCGAGGTCGCACCGGTGACAACCGCGATCGCCGCACTGTAGATGGCAAGCACCACCTGAGCGTACGTACTGGGCCGCGCATTTCCCGAATGTGCTGGTGGGCAAGCGGATTGGGATGCCGCCGAGTAACCGCCACTCGCCTCCGGCGCCGGGACTGTCGAAGCCGCGATCTATTCGTCCCGAGCAAGTGCGCTGACGGCAGGATCAGTCGACGCCGACGTTGAGGTCTTCCCAAGTGATCCGCACATCCAATGGGCTCAACGTTTCGATGGCAGCGGCGAACGGTTTCGTACGGGTTCGATGGCCGTCGGAGAAGTACTTTCCATCGGAGTTCAGGGTCAGCATCTCGACCGAGATCGCGGGGCCATCGTCATTGGCCATGCGGACGATCCAGTAGTGCTGAATACCGAAGCGCGCATATTCTGCCCGCTTGTCGATCATGTCCGCCGTAACGGTGGTGGGCGAGACCACCTCGACGACCAGGAGGGTATCGGCGATGGTCGGCTTTCGTTTCCAGCGCCCGCGGGATTCGTTGATGCAGTGGTAGACGATGACGTCAGGCCGCTTGAAATGGTACGGAACCTCCGAGACGAGCATGTCGACGTCGTGGTTGACCCGCAGGCACGGTTCTGCCGATGACCGTTTTTCGTTGGCATCTCGCAGCGCCCGCTCGATGTTGTACGCGATCGCATTGTGATTGGGGGAGGCGGACTCGCAAAAGACGATCATCCCGTCCTTGACCTCTATGGCGCGGGACACGTCCTCAGGCATGGACAGATAGGTGTCCATGTCGATGGGGAAGGTATAGGTCTTGAGTGGAGACCAGTCGAACGCATCCGACACGGTGATCCGTCCTTCAGTGGGTAGGCGCTGCCATCGTAAGGCACAGCCGACCTCGGATGTGCCGACGAGCGGGTCCAAGGAAACAGAACGGCTCCCAGCCGGTGGAGGCTGGGAGCCGTGTCGTGTCTCAACCACACGAGTCGGGGTGACAGGATTTGAACCTGCGACCTCTTCGTCCCGAACGAAGCGCGCTACCAAGCTGCGCCACACCCCGTGAAGCGAACCTGGAGTAGCTTACAACAGCGGGGGGTGAGACGTTAAACCGGCAGGTCAGTCAGCCTTATAGGGGGCGGATGCTGGTGCAGATGCGCTTGGCGGTTTCGGCGTCGAGAGCGCGCGGAACGCCGGTGTCGGCGGCGATCACCATGACGAAGGTTCCGCTGTCGGTGGGGTAAGCGGCGGTGTAGATGGAGTACGCCGTCGCGCAGCCCGGCTTGGCCTCGGTGACGGTGCCGGTGGTCTCCACGAACACACCGTGCTGGGATCCGTCCAGCGACGCCAGTGGCACGGGCGCGCCGGGTGTGCCGCCCGGGGTGCCCTGGTATGCGAGTGCGGCGGTCTTGGTGCCCAGTTCGATTGCCGCGCGGGCCGGATCGGTGGTGTCCGAGCCGGTGAGGAAGGCGACCGTGCGGGTCGAGCCAGGGCAATAGCCCTTGCCCTCGCTGGCATAACCCTTGCCCGCGACGGTGTCGGGTGGGTGGCCGAAGCCGCCGATGGTTTCCTGCGGAGCGATGGTCCACCCGGCGGGCACGTCGTAGGCGGCGCCGTTGCTGGGCGCCGGGACCACCTGGAAGCCGGGGATGAGCGGGGTCTTGCCGTTCGCCGGGCCCGCAGTGGTCGTCGGCGGCGCGCTCTTGGTGGCCGGTGCGGGCGATCCCGTCGAGGTGAGCGCGCTCACCAGCGCGGGGGAGTCGTCCTGGGCGGAATCGCTCGATTCCCGCTTGGTCAGCGCCACGGCGCCCACCGCGATACCGGCTACGAGCAGCACGACCAACCCGGCCAGCAGCAGCGTCTTACCTCGGCCGCTCCCGCGCGGGCGGTGGTAGGGCGGCGGTCCACCGGACCCGCCGTACGGGCCGTAGCTGGGCTGGTACTGCTCGCGCGGGGGAGTGCCGTGGGCTCCCGGCCCGTCTGCCGGTCGCCATTGGTAGTTCTGCTGCGCGAACCGATCGGCGGTCGGGTGCCGGAGCACGACCGCGCCACCCCCTTCCGGCTCGGGACCCGAGTTCGGGCTGCCGAAGGGCGCGGGTTGGTCGAACGCGCCCACTGGGCGAGCCAGCATGGTCGGATCCGCCTGCGGCGGCCACTGCCCGGACGACGCGTCCTCGCCGAGGGAGCGCGCAAGCATCGTCGGATCGTTGCGGCCGGTCGAATCCGGCTCCGGGTGCGGGCGGCCGTCACCCAGCCGGGCGATCATCGTGGGATCGGCCGTGCTCGGTGCCGAAGCACTATTCGGTGGCATGACGGGAGCGCCCTGAGCTGCAGACCACTCCGGCAGCGCGGGTTGTCCATGCGGCGGCCATTGCGAACTCGGGTCAGGCAGGCGCGGCGCGGGTTGCCCGTGCGGCTGCCACTGCATGGCCGGGTCGGGCTGGGGATTCGGCTGCCCCGCGCCAGATTGTCGGCGCTCGCTTCCGTCACCGGAGGTACCTGGCTGCCATTGCATAGTGGGATCGCTCTGCGCCGTCGATCCGGACCCGGTTTGATTCGGGTGACCTAGTTGCTGTGCGTCCGGCGATTGTCCCGCGTTCCCCGCGGCTCCGTGGTAACCGGCTGGCTGCCAGGGAAAGGACGGTGCGGGTCCGTCACCCGTCGCGTGCGAACCGGGCCACCGCGACGCCGGGGGATACCCCGCCTGCTGGAATCCGCCCGTGCTCGGCCGCCACTGCTCCGAATCATGGGCGGAACCTTGTTCATTCGCGTCACGCCGCCATGGAGTGACAGGGCGCGCGGGTTCGTTCACTCCAGGTGGCCGGCTGCCGGTCGGCTGCCATTGCGAAAACGGTTGCGGTCCTTCGGATGGTGCGACCGGATGCGCTCCGGAGGCCGGACGCCGCGCGGCATCGGGATCGTCATGCGCGGGGTGAGGGTCGAAATGCGGTGCGCCGAACGGCTGTTGCCGGGGAGTCCGGGGCGCAGCGGGCCGCCCGAGAACCGTCGGGTCGTCGCGCCGGTCGTCGAATTCGCTCACGACTGCGCCTCGCTGGCGCTCGGCTCCGTCGTGCGCGAGGGCGCGCTGTATTCTCGGTTCACTCGCTGGCGCTCGCTCACGACTGCGCCTCGCTGGCGGTCGGCTCCGTCGTGCGCGAGGGCGCGCTGTGTTCTCGGTTCACTCGCTGGCGCTCGCTCACGACTGCGCCTCGCTGGCGGTCGCTCCGTCGTGCGCGAGGGCGCGCTGTGTTCTCGGTTCACTCGCTGGCGCTCGCTCACGACTGCGCCTCGCTGGCGGTCGCTCCGTCGTGCGCGAGGGCGCGCTGTGTTCTCGGTTCACTCGCTGACGCTCGCACACAGTTTTCCCCTACCTGACACAGCTCTTGGCAGGGGACCTTAGCGGGCGACGGCCTCCGATGCCGACACACCCTGGCCCGTGTCTGCTCCCGGCCGTTTCGGTGGCGCGGCGACCAACGTCAACAGGGTTGCCTCCGGACGGCAGCAGAATCGGTAAGGTGCCCACGGCGAGGTACCGACGCCCGCGGAGACGTGCAGCTGAGTGTGCTCGCCCCACTTCGACGGACCCTTCACCCGGGACCGGTCGATTCCGCAGTTGGTGACCAGGGCGCCGTAGCCGGGCAGGCACAGCTGGCCGCCGTGCGTGTGTCCGGCCAGCACCAGGTCGTATCCGTCCTCGGCGAAGCGGTCCAGCACCCGCGGCTCGGGCGAGTGGGTGAGTCCGATCCGCAGGTCGGCCATCGGATTCGGGGCGCCTGCGATGGTGTCGTAGCGGTCGCGCTGCAGGTGCGGGTCGTCCACACCGGCGGTGGCGATCCGGATACCGGCCACCTCGAGGTCGCGACGCACATGCGTCAGGTCGAGCCAGCCGCGCTCGGTGAAGGCCGCGCGCAGGTCCTTCCACGGCAGTGGCGCACCGAAGGTCCGGCGGTGGTCCTTCTTGAAGTACTTCAGCGGGTTCTTGGCCACCGGCGCGAAGTAGTCATTGCTGCCGAAAACGAAAAGGCCAGGGCGGGAAAGCAATCCGCCGAGGGCCTGAACCACCGCGGGCACCGACTTCTGGTGCGACAGGTTGTCGCCGGTGTTGATCACCAGATCCGGTTCCAGCCGGTCCAGCTCCCGCAACCACTGCTGCTTGAGCTTCTGCCCCGGCATCATGTGCAGGTCACTGAGATGCAGCACCCGCAGCGACGACGACCCCGGCGCCAGCACTGGCATGGTCGCCTCCCGGAGGATGAAGGCGTTGCGTTCGACCAGCGAGGCGTAGCCGATTCCGGCTACCGCGGCCCCGGCGGCTCCCAGTGCGGTCGTGCGTACAGCAGAGGTCGAGATCACGGGCATTTGCCCAGCATAGGTGACCTCGCTCGGGAGCGCCGAGTGTGTTTCGGCACAAGCGCCCAGTTCGGGCCCGGGAAATCGGACGCCGCGGCAAATGTAGTGTGACCGCCGCGCCGAAGCGGCTACCGTGAGCGGCATGTCGGAACTCAAATCGCAGCTGCGCGCGGACCTGACCGCCGCGATGAAAGCCAAGGACACGCTGCGCCTTTCCACGTTGCGAATGATGCTGTCGGCGATCCAGACCGCCGAGGTCGCCGGCACCCAGGCGCGTGAGCTCACCGACGCCGAGGTCATCGCCGTGCTGCAGAAGGAGTCGAAGAAGCGCAACGAATCGGCCGAGGTCTACACGCAGGCCGGGCGCGGCGAGCTGGCGGCGAACGAGCACGCCGAGGCCCGCATCATCGACGAGTACCTGCCGACGCAGCTGACCGACGCCGAGGTCGCCGACCTCGCCGACACCGCCATCGCGCAGGTCGCCGAGGAAATCGGCGAACGGCCGGGCATGCGCCAGATGGGCCAGGTCATGAAGATCGCCACCGGACTGGCGGCGGGCAAAGCCGACGGCTCGCGCATCTCGGCCGCGGTGAAGGCGCGGCTGTAGCGTCGAATCCGCGCCGCGACCCTCAGGCCCGGAGGCGGTAGCTTGCGTGGCCACGGAGGGCCAGGGACCGGCGCATGTCGAATACAGAAAGGGGCCGCGAACCAGGTTCGCGGCCCCTTTCGTCTGCTCAGCGAGGGAGCGGAATCGGGATCGGGATCGGTGGCAGCCGCGGCAGTGGCGGCAGCCCCGGCGCTCCCGGCGGCGGTGGCGCCGGACCCGGCGGTGGCGCGGCCCGCACGGTGCCGTCACTGATGTACAGCGTGATCACCGAGCCGGGAATGGCCGAGCCGTTCGGCGCGGTGCCCATCACGGTGCCCTTGGGCCGGTCACCGGCGCCGGTCACCGGTGATACCTGGAAGCCCGCCGCGACCAGCGCGGCGGTGGCCTCGGCCTGCGTCTTGCCGACGACGTCGGGCACCTGGGCGTTGTTGGCGCCGCGCACGTACTTGTCGTCCAGCGGCGGCAGCGCGGGCGGCGGGAACAGCGGGATCACCGGTTTGATCGCGTTGAACCAGGTCCGCGCCGGTTCGTTGCCGCCGAACAGGTTGCCGTCGCCGCAGTTGCGCAGCGGGAACGAGCAGATCTCGCCGGGCGTCGGGCTGTCGCCGTAGACGTAGGCCGCGGCGGCCAGCGCGTTGGTGAAGCCGAGGAAGGCTGAGGAGCGGTGACTCTCGGTGGTACCGGTCTTGCCGGACATCGGGTAGTTCCATTGCACCGACTGGGCCGCGGCCGTCGCGGTGCCCGCGGTGTCGTCCTTGCTCATCGCGTGGGCGAGGGTGTTCGCCAAGCCCGGCTCGACGACTTGCTCGCACGCCTGCTGGGTCAGCGGCACCTGCTTGCCCTGGCGGTCGATGACCTCCTTGATCGGGTTCGGCGGGCACCACCGGCCGCCGGAGCCAAGCGTCGCGGCGACGTTGGACAGCTCGAGCGGGTTGATCGCGACCGGGCCCAGGGTGAACGAGCCGAGGTTCTGGTCCTTGATCATGTCGGCCAGGCTCTGGTTGCCGTGACCGGAGGAGCCCGGTTCGGTGAACGAGCGCATGCCCAGCCGGATCGCCATGTCGACGGTCGGGGTGACGCCGACGGCCTGGATCAGCTTGACGAACGCGGTGTTCGGCGAGGTGGCCAGCGCTTCGGTCACCGACATGGGCGACTTGTACCTGCCCGCGTTCTCCACGCAGTAGGTGGCGGGCGGGCAGCCGCGTGCGCCGCCGTTACCCATGCCCCTGGCCTCGAAGCGGCCTGGCACGTCGAGCTCGGCGCTGATGCCGAGGCCCTTCTCCATGGCCGCGGCGGTGGTGAAGATCTTGAAGATCGATCCGGCGCCGTCGCCGACCATCGAGAACGGCTGCGGCTGCACGGTCTCGGCCGCGTCCCGGTTCAGGCCGTAGGTGCGACTGCTGGCCATCGCGACCACCGGATGTGAGTCCTGCCCGGGCGCGACCACGGACATGACCTCGGCGATGTTGTCGAGGTTCGGGTTGGCCGCGTCGGTCACCGCCCGCTTCACCGAGTCCTGCACGGCGGGATCCAGGGTGGTCCTGATCAGGTAGCCACCCTTGTCGATCTGCTCGCGGCTGATGCCGGCATTGGCCAGGTACTGCAGTGCGTAGTCGCAGAAGAAGCCGCGATCGTTGGCGGCGATGCAGCCGCGCGGCAGACCCTTGGGCTCCGGCAGCACGCCCAGCGGCTTGGTCTTGGCCTCGCGGAACTCGTCGGCGCGGCTGGGGATGTTCTGGATCATGGTGTCCAGCACCGTGTTGCGCCGGGCCAGCACGCCGTCGGGGTTGGTGTACGGGTTCAGTTTCGACGAGCTCTGCACCATGCCCGCCAGCATCGCGGCCTGCGACACGTTCAGCTCGGCGGCGTCGACGCCGAAGTAGGTCTTCGCGGCGTCTTGCACGCCGTAGGAGGAGTTGCCGAACGGGACGAGGTTCAGGTAGCGGGTGAGGATCTCGTCCTTGGTCAGCTCGCGGTCCAGCGTCAGCGCCATCCGGATCTCCCGGATCTTGCGCGCCGGGGTGGTCTCGATGGCGGCGCGGCGCTCGGCGTCGGTCTTGGCGACCACGAGCAGCTGGAAGTTCTTCACATACTGCTGGTCCAGCGTCGACGCGCCCTGCTGCACCTCGCCGCTGGTGGTGTTGGTGAGGAACGCGCGCAGCGTGCCCTGCCAGTCGACGCCCTCGTGCTCGGCGAAGCGGCGGTCCTCGATGGACACGATCGCCAGCTTCATGTCGTTGGAGATCCGGTCGCTCGGCACCTCGAAGCGGCGTTGCTCGTACAGCCAGGCGATCGGATTGCCCGCCGCGTCGACCATGGTCGAGACCGCGGGCACCGTCCCCTCGACCAGCTCGGCGGAGACGTTGTCGACGGCGTCGGCGGCACGGTTGGAGACGAACCCGAAGCCGCCGGCGAGCGGGAACAACAACCCGGCGACGAGCACGGAGGCCAGCACGCAACTGCCGGCCAGCCGCGCGAGCGTATGTGTGATCGGCACGAAACTAGATTACGGGTTGGGATTCGAGCGTTCCTGGCGGCATTTGTCCGACGCCTGGAACTGGTTGTTCCCGAACCAGAATCGGCGTGTCGCGCGAGCGCATTCGGCGTGTCGGATGACGGCGCGCGCGCAATCTGCCTGACCGTCCCGTGTACGCCGCCGTTTGCAGGCACGGACGTACCAAAAAATCTCGGGACGGTCTTGCGCAAGCGCCATACCTTTACCTAGATTGAGAACCCAGTGTGATAGAGCTAACACTCAAAGTGGAATGTGGTGCACTTCGCAGCGGGGTTTGGGTGCTGCGCGGTGACAACGCGATTCTGGAGCGCCGTTGACCCGGTGTTCGGACTGCAAAGGGGCACACCAAATGCACATGACAACCCCCATCGCTCGATTGGACGTGGAGCAGGCCGAAGCAAGGATCGCCTGGGTAGCCCAGGCCCGATGCAAGGAAGTAGATCCCGATCAGTTGTTCGTCCGCGGCGCGGCGCAGCGCAAAGCGGCGACGATCTGCAGGCACTGCCCGGTGCTCATGCAGTGTGGCGCCGATGCGCTGGACAACCGCGTCGAGTTCGGCGTATGGGGCGGCATGACCGAACGCCAGCGACGCGCCCTGTTGAAGCAGCACCCGGAAGTGACCTCGTGGGCCGATTTCTTCCAGGCCCAGCGCCAGCATCAAGTGGCGATGTAGTCCCCGAGAACCCCGAAACGGAGCCCGCGCAAGCGGGCTCAGTTTCGTTTCGGGGCCGATATTTCCATTCGAGATATAGCGGATACGCCTAAGTATCAGGCGGTCGCCCGCACCGTTCGGGTCAGCTGATCGCCCACGGCGCGCAGCGCGTCGAGATCGGATACTTCGAACGGCAGCGCCGTGACCGAGACGATCGACACCCGCGGGTGCGCGCCCGTGAATCGATACAGCAGGTGCTGTTCCCGCTTGTCGGTGGCAACGCGGCGGGCGTGCACGCGCAACACCGCCGCGGTGAGCGGGTCGTCCTGGTCGAGCTGGTCGGCGGCGGTGAGCGCGTGGTCGGCCTGCAGCGAGCTGAGCACCGGATGCGTGCGGTTGAGTACCAGCCCTGCCAGCGGCATGCGCTCGGTGGAGAGCCGGTCGACGAAGAACGAGGCTTCCCGCAGCGCGTCCGGTTCCGGCGCGGCGACCACGAGAAAGTGCGTGCCGGGCTTGGACAACATCGCGTAGGTGCGGTCGGCCCGCTCCTGGAAGCCGCCGAACAGCGACTCCAGGGACTGCAGGAAGTTCGACGCGTCCTTGAGCATCTGCCCGCCGACGATGGTGGACACACCGCGGACCGCCAGGCTCATCGCGCCGGTCACCAACCGGGTCACGCCGCGACCGGGCGCCATGATCACCCGGATCATGCGGCCGTTGAGGAAGTTACCGAGTCGTTTGGGGGCGTCCAGGAAATCGAGGGCGTTTCGCGAGGGCGGAGTGTCGACCACGATCAGGTCCCACTCGCCCCGGTGGGCCAGCTGGCCCAGCTTTTCCATCGCCATGTACTCCTGAGTGCCGCCGAAAGAGGAGGCAACGGTCTGATAGAAGGGATTGGCGAAAATCTGCTCCGCTTTCTCCGGGCTGGTGTGCTCGAGCACCATGTCGTCGAACGTGCGACGCATGTTGAGCATCATCGCGTGCAGCTCACCCTTCGCCTCCGGGCCGAGGGCCACCCGCTGCGGGGTGTTGTCCAAGTCGGCGACGCCGAGTGACTGGGCCAGCCTGCGCGCGGGGTCGATGGTGAGCACCACGACCTTGCGTCCCTGCTCGGCGGCGCGCAGCGCGATGGCGGCGGCGGTGGTCGTCTTGCCGACGCCGCCGGAGCCGCAGCAGACCACTACGCGAGCCGACGGATCGGCGATGATCCGCGAAATGTCCAGCGGGGCAGCCACGGGGTGGGTCGGGGTACTCATCGGACTCCCTGCGCGCTGAGATGTTCGGCCAATTCGTACAGTCCGCCCAGGTCCATCCCGTCCGGGAGGGTAGGCAGATACAGCCGCGAGATGTCGACCTTGGCCAGTTCCTCAGCGCTGTCGTCCTGTGCTTGCAGAGTGGCGGAGTGCTCGATGGTTTCGGTGAGCAGCCCGCGGAAGTCGCTGTCCGGCAAGGTGATCCCCGCGGACGTCAGACCAGCGCGAATGGCGTCGGCGTCGAGATCGCCCTGAGCGGCCCTGGCGCGCAGTTCGAGCGGCAGCTCGCCTTCGGTCGCGCGGTTCACGATCACGGTGCCGATGCGCAGGTCGGCGGCGGTGAGTTCGGCGACGGCGTCGGCGGTTTCCTGCACCGGCAGTGCTTCCAGCAGGGTGACCAGGTGAACCAGCGTCTCGTCGGAGTGCAGCAGCCGCGAAACGCCCTCGGCCTGCGAGGCGATCGGCCCGCCTTTGGCTACCTCGAGCATCGCCTTGGTGACGTCGAGGAAGCTGGCGATGCGACCGGTCGGCGGCGCGTCCACCACGATCTCGTCGTAGACCCGCCTGCCGGACTTGTCCACGCGGACCGCGCATTCCTTGATCTTGCCGGTCAGGATGACGTCGCGCAGACCAGGGGCGATCGTGGTGACGAACTCGATGGCGCCCATTCTGCGCATCGCCCGCCCTGCGAAGCCCAGGTTGTAGAACATCTCGAGGTACTCGAGGAAAGCGTGCTCGATGTCCAGCGCCAGCGCGACCACTTCGCCGCCGCCGTCGGCGGTGGCGATCCGTGTCTCGGTCGGCGGCAGCGGCGGCAGATCGAACAGCTGCGCGATCGACTGCCTGCTCTCCACCTCCACCAACAGCACGCGGCGCCCGCCCGCGGCGAGCGCCAGCGCCAGCGCCGCGGCGACCGTCGACTTACCTGTGCCTCCCTTGCCGGAGACGTAGTGCAAGCGGGCCTGCTCGGCGCGCTTCGGCCACCGTGCGTCCGGCCCGGTCTCCGCCGAAAGCGGCACTGCTGTTGGTACTCCCACGATCGCGAGCCTATAACCAATCCAACCCTCCGAGTTTTTGGCCGTACCAGACGGGTGGGTGTGGCGTCGTCTCGGGATCCCGCGTCACCTGCTAGTACGGCCTGAAGTCCCGCAGGGGCGGGGGAGCTACGCTTCGCACATGAGTGATACGACCCTGTGGGAGTACGCGACCGTGCCATTGCTGACGCACGCGACGAAGCAGATTCTCGACCAGTGGGGAGCCGACGGCTGGGAACTGGTCAGCGTGCTGCCCGGACCGACCGGTGAACAGCACGTCGCCTATCTCAAGCGGCCCAAGAAGTAGGGCGGGTGGCGCAGTGACTCAGTGGGAGAAGAACCTCGCCGAGCTGGGACTCACCCTGCCTCCGGTCGTGCCTCCGGTCGCGGCCTACATTCCCGCGATCCGCACCGGGTCGCTCGTCTACACCTCCGGCCAGTTGCCGTTCGTGGACGGCCGGTTGTCCGCGGTCGGCAAGGTCGGAGCCGAGGTGTCGATCGAGGAGGCCAAGGAGGCCGCCCGGTTGTGCGCGCTGAACGCGCTGGCCGCGGTGCACGACCTGGTCGGGCTGGACACGGTGGTGCGGATCGTGAAGGTCGTCGGATTCGTCGCCTCCGCACCGGGATTCGGCGACCAGCCGGTGGTGATCAACGGCGCGTCGGAATTCCTCGGCCAGGTCTTCGGTGACGCGGGCAAGCACGCGCGTTCGGCCGTCGGCGTCTCCGAACTGCCCAAGAACACCCCGGTCGAGGTCGAACTGATCGCCGAGGTGCGCTGAGGCGTACCTCCGCCTTCGCCCATTGAGCCGGACTTTCCGGCACCGTTCCAGCCGAGGTTTGCGATGACGTTGACACACCCCGCCTACGGGCAGCTACGGCAGGTCACCGAGACGGCGTCGGTGCTGCTGGCCGACAATCCGGGCCCGATGACCCTGGATGGAACCAACACCTGGATTCTGCGGGCACCGGGGCGGTCGGACTGTGTGGTGATCGATCCGGGGCCGAAGGACGAGGCGCACAGCGCCGCGATCGCCGAGGCCACGGGAGGCCGGATCGCCCTCACCGTGATCACCCACCGCCACCACGACCACACCGGCGGCATCGATCGGCTCACCGAGCTGACCGGGACAACGGTGCGGGCAAAGGACCCCGGCTTTCTGCGCGGCTCGGACGTGCCGCTGGCCGACGGCGAGGTGATCGAGGCCGCAGGCCTGCGGATCACCGTGCTGGACACGCCCGGCCACACCGCCGACTCGGTGAGTTTCGTCCTCGACGACGCGGTGCTGACCGGCGACACCATCCTCGGCGCGGGCACCACAGTGCTGGATTCCAGCGACGGCACGCTGGCCGACTATCTGTCGTCGCTGGACCGCCTGGTCGAGGCGGGCCGGGGCAAGGCATTGCTGCCCGCGCACGGCCCGGATCATCCGGACCTGGAGCCGGTCGCGCGGTACTACATCGCCCATCGGCACGAGCGCCTCGATCAAGTGCGGGAGGCATTGCGCGTGCTAGGCCCGGAAGCGGAGGCGATGGCGGTGGTGCGGCAGGTGTACACCGACGTGGACAAGCGGCTGTGGCCGGCCGCGCACAGCTCGGTGCAGGCGCAGCTGGATTATCTGCGGGTGCACGGCTAGGCGGCTGCTTCGCCTTCGCTCTGGCGGAATCTCCGGCTGCCGCGCTTCGCGGGAAACGACAGCACGCCGGGTTCAGTGGAGCGCTGAATCCGGCGTGCCGTATGGCGTTCGTGGGTTACCGGGCGCGGCGGGCGAGGCGCTCGGAGTCGGAGATGAGCACGCTCTTGCCCTCCAGCCGCAGCCAACCGCGATGCGCGAAGTCGGCGAGCGCCTTGTTGACGGTCTCGCGGGAGGCGCCGACCAGCTGGGCGATCTCTTCCTGGGTCAGGTCGTGGGTGACCCGCAGGGCACCTGCCTCCTGGGTGCCGAACCGCTGCGCGAGCTGCAACAGGGCCTTGGCCACCCGGCCGGGAACGTCGGTGAAGATCAGGTCGGCCAGGTTGTTGTTGGTCCGGCGCAGGCGGCGGGCGAGCACGCGGAGCAACTGCTCGGCGATTTCGGGACGCTGGTCGATCCAGGTTTTGAGGGCGTCGCGGTCCATCGTCACCGCGCGCACCTCGGTCACCGTGGTGGCGGTGGAGGTACGCGGGCCCGGGTCGAAGATCGACAGCTCGCCGAACATGTCGGACGGGCCCATGATGGTCAGCAGGTTCTCGCGGCCATCGGGCGAACGACGGCCGATCTTCACCTTGCCGGACGTGATGATGTACAGCCGGTCGCCCGGCTCACCCTCGTTGAAAATGACGTGGCCGCGCGGGAAATCCACCGGCTGAAGTTGCTTGGCGAGGGCGGCCACCGCAGTGGGCTCGACGCCCTGGAAGATGCCTGCTCTGGCGAGGGCCTCGTCCACGAATGTGCTCCTTATGGGAAATGGCTCTGTACCGGACCGAAGCGACTCGGCCAACAGCGCAGTCTACGCGGCGTGGTGGCAGCGTAGTGATGGACACCACGTAACGAGTGGATTGCGTGGTGCAGCGCAGAACCGTACCAGTGTGATCAGAGGCGCCCGCGAGCGCCTGCGGAGTTACCGGATCCGGGACACCTGCGTCAGCCGCCGCCTCAACTCGCGCGAGCCACGTCCAGCTCCTCGCCGCGGGAGCGGCGCCTGCGCATCCGTGCCACGGCGGCGGGCAGACCGAGCTTCGTCAGCTCCTTCACTTCGGCGTTGCTTGCTTTGTCCAGGTACTGCTGAACCTCTTCGTCGGGTTCGAGAAGCTTGCGGAGCCGATTCTCGACCCGCTCCATACCCAGTGCGAACAGCATCAACACCACTGGGAAGAGCACCACAGCGAGTCCTTGCATGACGAGCAGTAAACACGGTCCAGGTCTCAGATGGAACACGGCAACTGAACTGGAAGGGCAACGTTGGTCGGCGGTTCCGTATGGTGGACGCGTGCGCGTCTCCCCCTCCGTCTCCGCCGGGAACGGCCTTCCGTCCGCCTCCGAGTCCTCCGAAGCACAGTCGGGCGCCGCCGCGGCTCGGAAACGGAAAACCAGGGCGCGACAGGCGGAAACCCGGCTCGGGCTGGTCCGAAGGGCGCGCCGGATGAACCGGGAACTCGCCGTCGCCTTTCCCGATGCGCATTGCGAGCTCGACTTCACCACGCCGCTCGAATTGGCGGTCGCGACAATACTTTCCGCCCAGTGCACCGACGAGCGCGTGAATCTCACCACGCCCGCGGTGTTCGCGCGCTATCCAGACGCCCGCGCCTATGCCGAGGCCAACCGCGCGGAGCTGGAGGAATACCTCCGGCCGACCGGGTTCTTCCGGAACAAGGCCGCCGCGCTGATCGGTCTCGGACAGGCGTTGCTCGAGCACCACGACGGTGAATTGCCTCACACCCTGACCGACCTGGTGCGGTTGCCGGGCATCGGGCGCAAAACCGCCAATGTCATCCTCGGTAACGCGTTCGGCGTCCCGGGCATCACCGTCGACACCCACTTCGGCCGTCTGGTGCGCCGCTGGGAATGGACCGGCGAGGAAGACCCGGTGAAGGTCGAACATGCCGTCGGCGCGCTGATCGAGCGCAAGGACTGGACGATGCTCTCGCACCGGGTGATATTCCACGGCCGGCGCGTGTGCCACTCCCGCAAGCCCGCGTGCGGCGCGTGCATCCTGGCCAAGGACTGCCCGTCCTTCGGGGTGGGGCCGACCGAGCCGGAGGCTGCTGCCAAGCTGGTGAAGGGGCCGGAGCGGGAGCATCTGCTCGAGCTGGTGGGCCGGTGAGCTCGAAGCCCTCGGGCGGAAGCAGTGCGGGGCATGCGTGGCGCTGGGCACTTGCCGGGCTGATTGCGGTGGTGGCGCTGGCCGTCGCGGTGTGGCCGCGCGGGGACGACGCCGAGACGCCCACGCCACAGTCGACCCAGATCACCTCCGGCGTATCCGGCGAACTGCGCGCCGCGGCGGGTCTCGCCGCATGCCCGGCTACCGCCACCACGGGGAACGGTCCGCTGGCCGGGATAACGTTGGCATGCCTGGCAGACGGCGGGCCGGTCGACTTGGCCGCCGCGCTGGCGGGCAAGCCCGCTCTGCTGAACCTGTGGGCCTACTGGTGCGCACCCTGCGCCCAGGAGCTGCCGTATTTGCAGCAATACGCACAACGAGCTGGGAACGCGATTACCGTGCTGACCGTGCACAGCGACCCTGATGAAGCCAAGGCACTGGCCAGGCTGGCCGGACTGGACGTGAAGCTGCCCGGCGTGCTCGACGCGGACACGCGGGTGCGCACGGCGGTCGGAGCCCCGGCGGTATTGCCGGTCTCGGTGCTGGTGCGGGCCGACGGTTCGGTCGCCGATGTCGTCGTCCGGGCGTTCGAAGGGGTCGATGACATTGCGAACACCGTCGCACGCGAACTCGGAGTGGCCGCATGACAATGCGGGGAGGGGTGCGATGACCGTCGAGATACCGCAGGACATTCCGAAATGGCTGCTCAGATCCGCCGAGCCCGCTGACGACTCCGCCGACACGTTGACCAAGGCGCGTGCCCTGCGCCGGGCCCTGACCTTGACCTCGACCCCGCGCCAAGCCGCGGTGCTCATGCTGTTCGGCGGCTCGCCCGAGGCGGACCCGGAGGCGCCGGGCGGATTGCCCGCCGACGCGAACGTACTGCTCACCCAGCGCGCCTCCACCATGCGTCAGCATCGCGGTCAGGTCGCGTTTCCCGGTGGTGCGGTGGATCCCGGCGATGCCGGGCCGATCGACACGGCTCTGCGCGAGGCCTGCGAGGAGACCGGGCTCGACCGCTCGGGCGTGGAACCGTTCGCGGTGCTGCCGAAACTCTTCGTGCCGCCATCCCGGTTCGACGTCACGCCGGTGATCGCGTACTGGCGCACGCCGGGCGAGGTCCGCGTCGTGAGCGAGAGCGAGACCGAGCGGGTGGTGCGCGTTCCGCTCGTCCAACTGCTCGATCCGGCGAACCGCTTCCTGGTCCGCAGCCCGCTCGGCTACCAGAGCCCGGCCTTCCAGGTGGACGGAATGCTGGTCTGGGGGCTGACCGGCGGCCTCCTCGCGGGGATCAGCAAAGCCTGCGGCTGGGACCGCGAGTGGGACCACGAGGACGTTCGTGACTTGGAAACCGCACTCGCCGCTGTGGGGATGACCTTATGAGTTCGTCGGCCTGGCTCGACATCGCCGTCGTGCTGCTCGCCTTGCTCGCCGCCTCCTCGGGGTGGCGGCAGGGGGCGGTGGCCTCCGCGCTGGCCTTCCTCGGCGTGGTGCTCGGTGCCGTCGCGGGCATTTTGATCGCGCCGCACATCCTGGTGCACGTCGACGAGGGCCGGACCAGAGTCCTGACCGGCGTGCTGCTCATCGTGGTGCTGGTGATCGTCGGCGAGGTCGCGGGCATGGTGCTCGGCCGCGCCGCCCGCAGCGGCATGCACCATCCGTTCACGCGCAGCGTGGACAGCGTGGTCGGCGCGGGGTTGCAGGCGGTCGCCGTGCTGGTCACGGCGTGGCTGCTGGCGTTGCCGCTGGCCACCTCGTCGCAGCCGGCCATCGCGACGGCGATCAACGGCTCACGGGTGCTGGCCGACGTCAACGGCGTCGCGCCGAACTGGCTGCGCCGGCTGCCCAACGAGTTCTCCAAGCTGCTCAACACCTCGGGCCTGCCGGACGTGATAGGCCCGTTCGGGCGGGCACCGATCGCGGCCGTCGAACCGCCCGATCCGAGCGTGCTCGCCAGCCCGGTGGCCGCGTCCCTGCAGCAGAGTGTGCTGCGTATTCGTGGCGTGGCGCCGAGTTGCCAGCGGGCGCTGGAAGGCTCTGGCTTCGTGATCGCGCCGGAACGCGTGATGACCAACGCCCATGTCGTCGCTGGCACCACGAGCGTCTCGGTGGACACGCCGCGCGGCCCATTGGACGCGAATGTGGTCCTGTTCGACCCGTCCAAGGACGTCGCGGTACTCGCGGTCCCCGGGCTGACCGCTCCGGTGGTCCCGCGCGCGCCCGTGCCCGCACGCTCGGGCGACAGCGCCATCGTGCTCGGCTACCCGGGTGGCGGCCCGTACACCGCGAGCGCGGCCAGGGTCCGGGAGACGCTGGATCTGACCGGCCCGACGATCTACCGCAACGGCACTGTCGAACGCGAGGTCTACACCGTGCGCGGTCAGGTCAGGGCGGGCAATTCCGGTGGACCGCTCGTGGACACCGAAGGGCAGGTGCTCGGCGTGGTCTTCGGCGCGGCGGTCACCGACGACGACACCGGCTACGTCCTCACCCTCGCCGAGGTCCGCGCTCAGCTGGACGCGGCCACAAGGACCGACATCGCGGTCGACACCGGAGCCTGCGTCCTCAGCTGAGTCGAGCCGGGGACATCCGGTGGGTGGCAGCGCCCACCTCCGCTCGGCTGGGCGCCGCGGGCTGCGGACGCTTTGGTCCGGCGGTTGCCCTCGAGGCGGCTGTCTCAGCGTTGGCTCGGCTGTGTGGGGACTACCGGACGGGCCTTTGGTCCAGCGGCGCGCTCGATGGCGGCTGTCTCGGTGTTGGCTCGGCGGTGTGGGGACTACGGACGGGCCTTTGATCAGGCGGCGCGCTCGATGGCGGCTCACCTCGGCTTCGCTCGGCTGAGCGCGGGCGGTAGAGGAGCTTTTGTCTGGCGGCGTTCTTCGAGGCGGCTGCCCTGTCTCGGCCCGGCGCGGGCTACGGACTTTTGTCGGGCTGCGTCCTCGTCGAGCTGCGCCCCTTGCGAGTCATATCGGCTTTCGCTGGCCCAAGCGCGGCACCGCGGCGGACGTCACCCGGGCTCCTTGTCGAGGGTTCGATGCGGCGTTCAGGCGAGGAGTTTGGTCAGCTCGGTCGTGACGGCGTCGGGGTTCTCCTGATGGGCGAAGTGCCCGGCCGCGGGGATACCGACCAGACGCCGTTCCGGCGAGAGGTACTGGGCGCGACGGAACGTTCCCGGCAGCACGTAAGGGTCGAGATCGCCGCGCATGGTGAGGACCGGGATGTGGATGGGTTCGCGCATGGTCGCCATGAACCGGCGGCCGTCCGGACGCCACTGGCTGCGGAAGGCCCAGCGCTGGTATTCCAGCGCGCAGTGCGCGGCGCCGGGGATCTGGATGGCCGAGCGCATCCGCCGGGCCGTGTCGACGAATTCGGCGGTGCCCGCCCAGCCCGGGCTCACCCGTTGCCGCAGCAGCCGTTCCACCTCGAAGCCGTCGGCGGTGGTCAGCAAGTGCTCGCCGTAGCGGGGGAGCTGGTAGCGCAGGAAATTGGGCAGCCAGGCCGCGCGCTGACGGCGGTTGCGCAGCACGGCGCTTTTCAGCGCCGCCGGATGCGGTGAGCTGACCAGCGCGATCGAGCGAACCAGCCGCGGGTGCAGCACCGCGGTGGTCCAGCAGACCAGTCCGCCGTCGGCGTGCCCGACCAGTGTGGCCTCGGTGTAGCCGAGGGCGCGGATGAGCCCGGCGACGTCACCGGCCAGCGTCCAGCCGTCGTAGCCGCGCGGCGGCTTGTCGCTGTCGCCGTAGCCGCGCAGATCGACGGCCACGGTGCGATAGCCGAGCTCGGCCAGGCCGGTCAGCTGATGCCGCCAGGACCACCAGAAGTCCGCGAATCCATGCAGCAGCACGACCAGTGGCGCGTCGGACCGCTCGGGCGCCGCCTCCACGACGTGGAATCGAATGCCGTTGGCATGAACGTCCCGATGTGTCCACGGTCCGTCGTAACGGACGCTGGACGGATCCGGAAGGAAGTTCGCCGACACGCCGATCGAGCCTAGTAGCCGCCCCACCGGCTTGCGAACGCGCGCCTAGGAAGGCCGCTTCTCCAGCGCGGGATGGTCCTCGGGTCCGCCGAGCGCGTGCGGCAGCACCGTGCGCGCTTGCTTCAGCGAGTCGATGGTCTTCTCCGGCGCGCGCAGCTTCTTCACCCGCCGGTAGCCGAGGAACGCGAGCACCGCGGTCGCCACGATCATGAGCCCGAAGACGATCAGGAAGGCCGCCCAGCGCGCGAGCCACACGTCGAGCAGCTCGCCGAGGAAGAAGAAAAAGAAGAAGGTGCTGAACAGCAGCACGGTCAGCGCCAGGATGAAGTAGACGCTGCCCTGCAGGCCCTTCTTGATCTCGCCGGTGACCTCGGCCTTGGCCAGTTCCACCTCGGCGCGGACCAGGGTCGACATCTGCTCGGCGGCGTCGCGGACCAAGGTCCCGAAGCTTGCGGAGCCGAGTGGATCGGCGTCTGTGAGGGGGATGGAGGTCACCGTACGACCGCGTTGCGCGTCGTTCCCGTTGCCGCCGTGGTTGAAACTCACTTGGTCGACCCTTCTCCCTATCCGGGCACTGCTTCGGCCCCGTTCGCCGCGGCGCTCCCGGTGCCCTCCACCGGTCACGCAGGCTACCGCTTCCGGGCACGTCGCTCGCGCCGCCTTACTCTTCACGTTCTAGCGCACGGGCGTCCCGCCGCGCTTGGTGGACACGCCCGCGCCGCAACAGTAGCGCCGAACCGGCGAGCGACGCCGCCATTGATGCGACCAACACAGCGGTCTTCGCCAATTCGACGGAGGAACCGCCCGCGACATCGGCGAGCGCGAGTTCCGCCACGAGAAGGCTAACGGTGAAGCCGATTCCGCCGAGCACCGCCAGGGCGACCATGTCCCGCCAGCCGAGTTCGCTCGGACGGGTGGCGACGCCGAGCCGGATCGCCACCCAGCTCAGCCCGAAGATGCCGAGCGGCTTGCCCACCAGGAGGCCGAGAATCACGGCGAGGGCGATCCTGTCACTGAACAGCTCACCGAAAACGTTGGTGCTCAACGGAACTCCGGCCGCGAAGAGCGCGAACAACGGAACGCATACGCTGGCGGAAACCGGTTGGATCAAGTGCTCCAGTCGCGTGGCAGGCGCCTGCTCCTCGGCGGGGTCGGGACGCACCCTGGTGAGCAGACCGAGCACGACACCAGCGATAGTGGGGTGGACACCCGCCTCATGCAATGCGTACCAGGACACCAGAGCCAGCGGGACATAGAGCAACGGCGAGCCGATCCGTTTGTGCTGTGCCAGCGCCCATGCGGCGAAGCACCCGGCCGCCGCGAGCAGCCACAGCAGCGACACCGTCGTGGTGAACAGGACCGCGATCAGGACGATCGCCATCAGGTCGTCGACCACCGCCAGGCTGAGCAGGAAAACGCGTGCGCCCGCGGGGATACGCGAGCCGGTCAACGCGAGCACGGCCAGCGCGAACGCGATGTCGGTGGCGACCGGAATGGCCCAGCCCCGGTCCATGCCGGGGACGCCGAACCCGACCACCGCCGCGATCAGCGCGGGGACCACCACACCACCGATCGCCGCGATCACCGGTAACGTGGCGCGCTTGCGGTCGGCGAGTTCGCCGACCACGAGTTCCCGTTTGAGCTCCAGACCGGCGACGAAGAAGAACACCGCGAGCAGGCCGTCCGCGGTCCACTCGGCGAGGGTGAGTTCCAAATGTAACGGCGGGATCGCGACAACTGTCTCGGTCATCGTCTGATAGCTCGCGCTCCACGGCGAGTTCACCCACAGCAACGCTGCCGCCGCCGCGATCAGAATCAGTGCGCCACCGACGGTTTCGGTGCGGAGATAACGGGATAGCTCCGAGCGCACCTGTGTGATCACGGGAAACCTTTCGGGCGATGGTCAGGCCGAGGGGACGCGGCAACCACCGACTTCGGCGGATGATGCGCGCCCCTTTGCCGACCAGACTTCCCGGCACTCCTTACGCAATTCTAACGGGTGCGGCCGGTGACGAAGTCCGCCACCGGCCGCACCCGAGCTGTCCGGGTCAGGCCTTGCCCGCTCGGATCGCCTCGAAGACCCCCGGGTCGAGGAGGGTGGAGGTGTCGCCGAGTTCGCGTCCTTCGGCGACGTCGCGTAGCAGGCGGCGCATGATTTTGCCGGAGCGGGTTTTGGGGAGTTCGGGCACGATGTGGATTTCGCGGGGTTTG
>NZ_JADLQX010000079.1 GCF_015477605.1 Nocardia amamiensis | reverse complement strand
GGTACGACAAGCTCGCCGTCCGCTACCTGGCCACCATCCACATCGCCGTGATCAACCAATGGCTCCGAAACGAGTGAAGGCAGGCCACCAGGCCCGCCCTCATCACTTCGACACAGGGCCTAGCCGCCCTTGGCGGGGGGCGGAAAACGCGTCACCAGGCGAGATACCCGCCAGGCCGCCCCGAGCCATTGACCGGCAGTGGAATTTGCCGAGCGTCCGAAACAGGCGAGATACCCGCCCGCGTTGATCCGGCCGAAGTTCGATCACACGCGCTCGGCCGGTTCGGCCATAGCGAGCACATCGCGCTGATCCGTTGCCGGGACGCGTATTTCGCTGAGGCGCTCGGCAAGAGCGGGCAGAACATCAGAGCATCCCGCGTCCAGGACGAGCGCGGCCAGCTCGTCGCCGCGGGTGCGGCCACGATTGACGATGACGACCGGACGCCCGTGCTTGACCGCATGACGGACGAAGCGCAGCCCGGACATCACCGTCAGCGTCGACCCGGCGACCAGCAGCGCGTCCGCCGCGTCGACGAGCTCGTAGGCCGCGGCGACCCGCTCCTTCGGTACGTTCTCCCCGAAATACACGATGTCCGGTTAGGACACATTTCCGTAGCGATCTCGCAACCTGGCAGGTGCTCTACAACAGTTCTGGCACCTCGTACCGACGTCTGATCTCCCCATGCCTGCGGTCAGCTGGCGGGGGGTGGCCGTTGTGAACCACATCTTGCCGCCGGTCCTGCCCAGCCGAGGCCCTCTTCCAGCGGTTGCCGGTCAGATGAACATTCGGAACGACCGTCCTGTCACGACGCTGCATCAGCGTCCATCTCGGTGTCAGCCGCAGTGGCTTTGCAGTGTGCGGCGTCTAGACGCCAGGGGCAGAGTGATCGAAAGGGCGCTTCTCGCCGCTCTCGGTTGGCGGCCCGGCGTGCGGCTCGGATACAGGCTCGAGGGCAACGCAGTCGTCGTCGGGCGCTTCGGGGATCCCGAACTGTGGATCACTGCTGTTGGCGACATCCGGCTTCCCGCTCGATTCCGTCGCAAGGTTGGCGTACGCGCCGCTGATCGGATCCTCCTCGTCGCAGATCCCAGAGAAAACGTCCTTCTGATGTTCCCCCCTGATGCTGTCGCCGCGATGGTCGCGCGTGCAAGGCAAGCAACGACACCCTCCGAGGTGGTCCGATGACAATGTCAGCGTCGAACGTCGAAGTGCAGACCGCACAATTGCTCCTCGAGAGACTGGGAGTGACCCTCGAGGACCTCATGGCCGCTCAGTCGAAGCGGCTCGTGCCGACTTTCGCCGAGTACGTACCCATCGTCTATGCCGCCATGCCTCCCGGCAGAACACGCGATTTGTACAGTAGCTATTGGAACCGGATCGTCAAGCTATGGCCGGATCGCCGACTCGACGAGCCGACCATCACAGAGTTCAAACGACTTATCGCGACACTCCAGGATCAACGCGATGTCCGGCGCAGCGACCGTGGTGGGATCGGCGTCGTCCAGACAACGACTAATGCATTGCGCTGTCTCTACCGTCATGCCGTCGATGACAACCTGATCCGGCCCGCAGACAATCCCGCAGCCAAACTAGTCAAACCCAGACGACGCCCTTCCAGCCGTGGCGCGATACCGACCGACCGTCTCGCGGAGATCAACCGTGTCGCGGCAGAGCATGGCGATGACCCTGAACTCACCACACTCATCCTTCGATTCTGCACCGAAACCGCTTGTCGCCGGGGCGGCATCCTGGCTTTGAGGAAACGCGATCTGGACCCGGACCAGTGCCTAGTCCTGCTGCGCGAGAAGGGAAACACCGAGCGGTGGCAACCCGTGTCGCCGACTCTCATGCGCGCGCTTCTGAAACACCACGATTCGCGCGCCCACCTTCGCGATGAACCAAATCCACAAGCGCAGAACGGCAGGCCGATAACCGCCAAAGCCAACGAAAGACTTCTGCGCTACCGCAATGGCGATCCGATCAGCACAATGCGCTTCAACACCATCTGGAATCAGATCGGCCAGCAGCTGACCTGGGTCAAGCAGCAGGGAATCACCTGCCACTGGCTGCGCCACACCACGTTGACATGGGTAGAGCGCAATTTCGGCCACGCCGTGGCAAAGGCATATGCCGGACACGCCGACAACCACACCGATGGCGCCACCTTGATCTATACCCGCGCGACCCGCGAAGAAGTGGCCTATGCGCTGTCCGCCCTGACCGGGGAACCGCATCCTCTCGCCCCAAACTCCTACCTGTGCACCCGGAGGAACTAACGAGATGAATCCCGTTGCGGGTCAGACCGATCCGACTACAAGATCAGCACACCCGCCGCCGGTGGGCAACACATCCAGGAACCGTCGCAGTCGATTGCCGGTGCGCCCGCGTATGCGTCGCCCTAACGCTCTGGATCCGGATGACCTCGCTCTCCGCCTCGCAGCGGCGAAAGCGTGTCTGCCTGCTCTGCAAGATCCGGCGTTGTACGACGCGATCGATGGGAGCGAGCTCGAAGCCGAGCAGAGACTGCGTCGATGGATTCGCGCGCGCGGCCGGCGCGATCGTCGGAGCGAGGTTCGCCGTGAGCGTGCGTCGAGAAATCGAGCTCGGCGTACCGCGGCGCGGATTCGGGAGAGTGAACAGCGTGAGCTGCGGTGGCATGCGCGAGCTCGGGCGGACCGTCGCCGTGCCACCAGCCCGGATGCGTTGGAGGGCATGCTGCACCGTCGCGCGACGTGGTCGTCGTTGCGGCTGCGCGCGGTGATCGTGGTCGGGCTGGTGTGGTCTGCGGTGAACGTCGGTCGCAATCTCGTGCCCGAGGGCGGGCCGACAGGCGTGTCGTGGTGGCTGTTGTGGCTGCTGTCATTCGGGATCGAGGCGATGATCTCGGTGCCGATCCTCGAGGTGATGGCGCAGGCCGCCACCGCCGCGCGGTTGGGTGTCACGGTCGAACGCCGCAAAATTCTGCTCTTCGAGGCCTGCCTGTTGACCGCAACGGTCGGCCTGAACACCGGGCCTCATCTCGCGGAAGGAAACTTCGGCCGCGCGGTCGAGTATGCGGTCGCGCCGGTGATGGTTGTTGTACTGATGCGGTTGCACGCCTGGGTGGCCGCTCGCTACGCGCGGCTCATCAGCATGGTCAGTCAAACCAACGGCCCTGACCATGTGTCAGACCTCGCAGGCCATGCTGTCGGTGGCGCTCGCGGTGCCGATCCGAACCTTCCCGCCCTCGATGTAGACGACCGCCTCACGTCGGTGGTAGCTCAGACCATTGCTCCCAGTGCGGAGGCAACCGGCCTTGCGGCGGCGACCGACGAACCAGAGCGGAGTTCGGTCGCGCAGCCCCATCAACACCGCCCGATACCGCAGCAGCAAGCGCACCTGCCCGAGCGGGTGCTGGTCGATGTATCAGAGCCTGACCAATGCCGTCGAATCGCACGAGAACTGGTACGCAGCAGGTTGACCCAGAAGCCAGAAGGAGAGATCGAGGAGCACCTGCGACTTGCTGAGCGTGGCGTGAACCGGTACGCGATCGCGACCGAACTGAGGCAGATCACCCGCGGCAAGTGGCCCCGCTCGACTGTCGATCGCATCGTAACTCGCGCGGAGTCGATGGGCTTTCAAAGCGGATCCAGACAGGGGGTGGGGCCTTCGATCAACTCCGCCTGACCCTCAGTCGAATTGATGGTGGGTGTGCGCGATCTGGACGCACAAAAGTCGCGCACGCCCCGGCCGATTTCGTAAGCGTCAGCTCACAACAACTCCAGATATGACGAAGGCCCCCAGCTGCAACTGAGGGCACTTCTGAAATACAACCCGAAGGTTGCTCATGATAGGCATCTCCGAGGGTAGCGCACGTCTTGTCACGGCATCAAATACTGACCGTGGCATGGGCGTTCCATACCGGTCGCCAGCGCGGCTACCCCGCAGCACGGAGAACACCCCTGCCCCACCGGCTCTGGATGAGGCCGCCACTGCCGCGCACGAAGCGTTTGCTCGACTCGCACCATTACTGGCCGCTCGCCGCTCCATGCGCCTATGGAAGCCCAGCCTGGATGGCTATAACGACCGCGCCCAAACACTGACCCGAAGACTGCCCGATCAGCCCGCGGCGGTGCCGATCTATCTGCACGGCCGGACCCGTCTGCTGGCGCTGGACTTCGACAGCACCCGCGACGGCGTCGCCGCGGTCGAACGCGACGTCCAGTGCTGCCTGGCATGGATTCGGGAGGCCGGCGGCCGCGCGATCACCGACTACTCCACCAGCGGCGGCCGCCACATCCTCATCCCCCTACCCCTCGGGGTCACCCTCGACCTCGCCCAGGCGGAATCCCTCATGCGCCTGCTGGCGGCGCGGCTATCCAGCCTGGACATCACACCGATGCTCAACCCCGCCACCGGCTGCATCACCCCTCCCGGATCACGCTGCAAACAAGGCGGATACCGCCGCCTCGACAGCAGCCTCGACGACGCCATCGACACCCTGCGCACTCGATCCGCGCCCGGCTTCGTCGCCCGACTGCACCACCTGTTGGCCGGAATCGCGCACGACGCGACCATCGCGCGCGCAGCACGCGCGACATCGCGCGCGGCGCGCGCAGCCGCCGCAGTCGCGCACGACATGCAGCTGTGGGGCGGCGACGGCGAGTGCGCGCGGTTACGCGCGGAATATCGCCGTCGGGGCCGGATCTCCACCGCCGTCACGGCCTTCGCGCGCGACGGCGCAGCGCCGCCCGATGGCCGCTGGACGACGCGCGCGGGTCGCCTGGATCGCTCTGCCGCGCGCCAATCCGTGCTGGCCGCCGCTGTCGTGCGCGGCTACTCCTACCTCGACGTGCGCGCCCAGCTACCGACCGCCGGTGGCAGCTGGCGCGGGTTCGCCGACGCTTACCGCCGCTACGGCCGGGGCGCTGACGCAGCGATGCACCGCGACTGGATCTCGGCCTGCCGGTGGGCCGAGCGCACCGCCCCCGAATTCCTGTCGGTGGCGCACAAGAAAAAAGACACAGGGGGGTCCGCGCACAACCCAGCAGCGCACACCCAACAGCGATGGCTGGCCGCCGCGACGCTGTGGACGCACGCGCAGTGGCCTCGATCCCCGCGGCGCTGGACCGTGCTGGCGGTGCTGCAGGCCTTAGCGTGGGCTTCCGCGGTAGGAGGACACCTCACGCGTGGTGTGCCCATCGTCGAGTTCGGTGGCCGGTCGCTGTCACTGACCGCTGGCGATCTGCCCGAATCCACCGTGTGGGGCGTGTTGCGGGAGCTGCGAGATCTGCCCGGCGCACCCATCTTGCGTACCCGCGCAGGCCGCAGACTAGCCGCCGACCGCTACGCGCTGGTCACACCGCGTAGCGGCCACCGTCCCGTCCGCCCCGACCACATCCAGATCAGCCGCATGCGGGTCGAACCCGTCCATCCCGCCTGGACCGTCCTTGGGCTGCACTGCCGCCGCCTGCATGAACTCATCACCCGCGACCGGCTCACCACGCCCGCAGATGTGTTCGCCGCAGCCTGGGTGAGTCCCAGCGCCGGATACAACGCCCTGGCCATCCTCACCACCGCCGGACTCATCAACCACACCCACGGCCACCTCCAGCAAGGAACCGTCAGCCTCGATGACATCGCCCACGCGCACGGGCTTCACCAGCAGCGAATCCAGCGCCTGGCTCACCATCACCAACACCGAGCAGCCTGGAAGCACTGGCTCAGCCAACACCACCGACCCACTCCCCTACCTCTCACGATCCACACCGCACCCACACAGCCGCAGTCGGCCCGCGCAGCAACCGCGCACCACCCAACCGCGGACAATGAAAGACAACCCAACCCCCGCAGAGCCACCGCGCTTGCCTCTGGCCCACCGCGATCCGGGAGCGCCGGTGTAGGCGAGTGTCCGTCGCGCGCGACAATCCCTGCTGTCGTGGCGGCCGCGGCCGCCGCACCGGGCACGCCCGCGCGCGGTGTGCGCGCAGTGGCTGTATCCGAGAGTCATGAGGACAGCGCATGGCTCGAGCCGACCGGGCAGCGGGCGCACGCGTCGACCGGCAGGGCCGGCGACCGCGCACCCACGGCTGCCCGAGCGACCCGCCCACGCACCGTAGTCGAAATCTACGTGGAGGCATCCGACACGCCGATCGCCGGTGGCCGCTGGCTGATCGCCACAGACGCGACCGTCATCTACGAGCGCCCGACCGGGGTCCTAGTGGCTTCCACCGTTCCAGCGTCGCTGCTTCGGCATTCACCGTCATGGACTTGCGTGTTCCGGCGCGGCCGCATCGGTGACTCGGCGAAGCAGTGCCACCGCTAGTACGACCAGGTGCGTTTCCCCTCGTACCGTGGAGGCCTGACCATAGAGGAAAGGCTGGATGGCGGAGAAGAGACGCAAGTTCGATCGGGGGTTCCGTGGGGGCGCGGTGCGGATCGTGCGTGTGACCGGGCGGCCGG
>NZ_JADLQX010000078.1 GCF_015477605.1 Nocardia amamiensis | reverse complement strand
GAACACCGCAAACCCGTTCCACGACAACCCAATCCGATCGACGCAGTCACCATCGCCCCACACTGGCGTACCGCATCAACCACATCGCTGGCCAACGCAACACCCAGAACCGACCAACCTTAAGTCACTGGTATTGGTGTTAGCCTCGATTTTTCGCCTGGCCTTCGGTCGGGCGTGATCGGGTTCGGATTGGTGTTTTCAGATGGTGTCCGGGCTGGTGGGTGTGGCCGTCCGGCCCGTGTCAGCGGGCTGGCTGCCGGGTTCCACGGGCCCGGTGGTGGTCCTTTCGGTGGTTGCAGGGGCGGGTTTGTGCTGGTCAGGTCGCTGTCAGGTGGGTGTGGGCGGTGACGGCGAGGTTGGTCCACGGGTTGTGGGCCGACAGGCGCAGGTGGACTCGGCGGGCGTGGCGGGCCAGACGGGCGGGGATCGAGAACAGCCGCAGCCGGAGGGTTTTCGGCTCCCAGCGGCGCGCGTTGTGGTCGTGCAGTGCGAGGGTCTGCATCCAAGCGGTCAGGTCCAGTGCCAGCGCGACGACGGCGAGCCAGATGCGGTTGGCGTTGAAGCTGTGGAACGGCAGGTTGCGCAGGCCGGTGTCCTTGGCCGCGCGGATGCGGTCCTCACAGCGGGCGCGGCGGCGGTGGCGCAGTTCCAGATCCGGCAGCTGGCCGCGGGTGGTGTTGGTGACGAACGCGGTCAACCGCATTCCGTCGCGGTCGGTGAACCGCAACTGCGCGCCGGGATGCGGCCTCTCTTTCCGGACGACCAGGCGCATCCCGGGTGGCCATCCGGACAACTCGGCGATACCGGTGACCTCCACGACCCAGGCGCCGTCGCGGACCTCGCCGTCGGCGTCGTAGGCCGGTGTCCAATCACCGGGCTCCAGGTGAGTATCCATGGCTGCCGCGATCTCGTCGGTGAGGGTGAATCCGATCGAGTACTGCACCCGGCGACGGTGGCAGTAGTCGAGGAACTCGTGGGAGCCACCACCGGAATCGGTGCGCAACAACACTTTCCGGCCGACCCGCCACGACGGGGTCCACGGTAGCTGGGATAGGGCATCGCGCAGCACCTGCGTGTGGTCGGAGGCGGTATTACTTCCGGCGTTACCCGGCCGCAGCATCGCCGCGGCGGGCTCACCGGTACCGGTGTCACCGTGGTCGATGAACGCCCACAACGGGTGAAACCCGAAGCCCCGCTTGAACGTCGGGGCCGCCAGTTCTTTCTCCGAATGCGCGTCGGTCAGCGTGGCATCGAGATCGATCAGCAGCGGATGCTCGGCATCGATACCGTCCTCGGGTGCCTGCTCGCCAGCCAGCACCCACGCGTGGCCGCGTGCATCCGCGCGCGCGGAAGCGATGGCGGACAAGACCTTCGACGCATCGGCGGCCAGGACCGCGACCAGACGCGACACGGTCGGATCCGACGCGACCGGCCCGAATACGCCCGGCTCGTCCCGCAACACCGCCAGATCCGACACACAATCCCCGCCGAGCGCGAGCGACGCCGCCAGATCCAGCACGATCTTGCCCGGGTTGTGCGTGGCGAGGGGTTTACGCCACGGCGCCAACGCCTTCGACAAGCCCTTGACCAGGCCGATCCGCTCCGCGGTGCGTAACAGCAGCACCGCCCCGGCCTGCGACACGACACCCGAACCGTCACCGTCCACGGCCACCGCCGGATACGGCGAGATAGACTTCCGCACCAGAAGGGTGCTCCTCACTCACGAAAATTCTGTCTTCAGCAAACAGGATTATCGCAGTTCGGAGCACCCTTCTTCGTCTCCGGCACGCACTGTCACCAATTTCGGTGAATCCGTGAGGTTAGAGAATCGCGAGAAAGTACGCCGATATCCTCAGGATGGCACCGCCACAGCATCGTGGCGATCACCACGAACCGGGAGTGGTCTTCCGGGGAGCATCTTGCCGGAGCGGACCGGCTGGACAGCCGGCGCGGATGACGATGTGGTGGGTGTTGTCGGTGTTCTATCGATCGGTTCCCCGACGCTCGGTGTGACACCATGTCGCGGGTCGAGAGGAGTGGGGATGGGTGTATGGGGCGGGTTGTGTGCGTTCGATGAGACGAGGTTTCGGAAGGTGGTGGTCCCGGCGCTGCGGTTCGGCGCAGACCATCCGGTGGTCGAGCGTGCCGCGCGGCAGCTGTGGGCCTACGGGGCGGGTCCGGAAGGGTTCAAGGACGAGGGGCACTACGAGTACCCCTCCGCGACACCACCGTTGCGGTTCGAGGGGCTGGCCGGGGTCATGGCCCACGTCGACGACACATTCCGGCGGTGCGGTCTCGGACGCGACTACCGTGTCGTCGACGGTGTGCCCACCACGACGACCGAGCCCTACAGCGAGCACGGGTGGGGGTACTGGGAGCTGGTGGAGCTGGTCGAGTGGGTGCTGACTCGGGAGGCGATCCTCGCCTACACGGTGCTCGGTCGGCAGGGTGAGAATCCGTGGAGGGCGCTGCGGCTTGCGGGCCGGATCGAGGAAACCGCGGAGGATCTCGATCAGCGCAGGTTGGGGCAGCTTCTACGACGCTTGGACAGTCGAATGCACTCGGTGTGCTTCTGGATGCACGGCGGCGGTGGTTATCTTGACGGGATCTGCGGCTGGCTCGACGCCGCTGAGGCCCGTGAGCTCGCGACGCTTCTCCCGTCGAGGCGAGAACCCGACGACGAACCGACTACGACTGCGTGATACGGCAACGGTTCACGATGGTCTTGAACTGGTCCATCGACCACGGCGTCGGCCTGCTGTGGGGGCGCGACCTCGCAATCTTCTACCAGAGAGGACGATCCTCGGAGAGGACGTGACACCACCGATCCAGCTTTGAGTGAAAGCAACGTGAGTAACCTCCGGCGCGCGGGCCGCCCCACCGGCCGGAGCGGATCGTAGGCGATTCCCCCATGCCGATCGGTCAGTTTGTTCGGAACAGTCGAGTTGTTCGTTCTTTACGTACCGCGTTGCGTGGTGTCGGTCTGGAGGGAGTCGGTGTGGCCGGCAGGAAATCAGTGGAATCGGCAACGAGGACAGCAAATTCTTCTCGTTGTCGCTGGCGCAGCTTGGGATCTGGCACGAGCAGCGCATGGATCCGCGGGTTCCGATGGCGATCGCGGTGTACGCCGACTTGCATGGTGAGCTGGACGTGGCGCTGTTGGAGCGATGATCCGGAGGCGGCGGCGATGGTGTGGACGCGCGTTGAGTGTAGCCACCCGCTGAACATGCGGATCGACTTCGAGACCAGCCCGAACCTCTACACGGAGACCGAAGCGCGCGCATCATTCACGTTTCCTGGAGTTCTTGGCCCGGTTCGTGATGCCGACGCGGAGCAGACGCTGAGGCGATTGCCCATCACCGGCCGACGCCATCATCGCCACGTACTTCGCAGTCTGTGTGGAGCGGTGCATCCGGTAAAAGCTGAAGGCCATGAAAGCGGTTGTCGATGACCACGGGGCTTGGAGCGCGGAGCACGACAGCTGAAGTGCCTGACGGACAGCTTCACCGCGTGCAACCGCGTTACAGCATGTTGCCGGTGAGATTGCGCTGGTGGCCGCGATGAAGGCCGAACACGTCCTGGTCGTGTCTCTACGCAAGTCGGGAACGCACCTCCTCAAGGAGGTGTTAGCCGGGCTCGGATATGTCCTGCTCGGTGCGGTGTCGTCGGCGGACGCGCAACCGCGACCGCTTGGCAGGCAGGGAGCTCTGCGTGCGCTCGGAGCGGTCTACACGCCGGATGAGATTTCGCAGATCAAGCGGTCGAGCGACCGTGCAGCCATCGATCTGGCCGTCAGTCGCGCTGTGATTGTGCTCAACCGAGCTTGGGCGGATCGCCTGGGGATGCCTCGCACTGCCGCAACCGATGTCGATCCGGAAATCGACCGGCTCACCGCCAGAGAACTCTCACGTCAATCCGGCTACAGATTCAGTGACACCCCGGGCGGTGTATGTTGGTTCACCCACGACTTGGACCTCGGTCGAGCGGACGAGAACTTTCTGCTGGAATGGGCCCGCACCGGCACCCCCAGAATCATTCTCAACTACCGCGACCCCCGAGACGTCCTGCTGTCCATGGTGAACTTCCTCGTTGAAGCCGACACAAGGAGACTAGGCGGATTCCCAGACCACCTCGTCTACAGCGACATCCTCAAATCGGCTCGGCAGCCGAGCGATCGCATCGACATCGCGCTCACAGACCCTGGCTTCCCAGGAAGTGACTCATTCGAGCGGGCACTGTGGCTGCTTCGCCACCCACGTGTCTGCAAGGTGTCCTTCGAAGCACTGATCGGGCCGGACGGGGGAGGCTCCGCGGCTGCTCAGTCCACTGAGATCAACCGAATCGTCGACTTCCTCGGCATGGCCGACGATATCAACACTGCAAGCAGGCACGCCCTGGCCAGCCGGATATTCAACCGCACCTCTCACACCTTCCGAACGGGCCAGATCGGTGCGTGGCGGGAACACTTCACGCCGAACCATCAAGCGCTGGTCGAGCACCGATACGGATATCTCCTTCGGCTTTATGGCTATCAATGAGTCGCATAGACCTCGGGGTCTGCTTGTCGCCCCAGGAAGTTGAGCAACAACGACGAGCACTTGGAGAGAAGGAACTGATCCATGAGTACAATTTTGCTTCCCGCAGTCATCGAGCAGATCGATGTAAGCGACGACGTCCTCGGCGAAAGCGAAGAGTTCGCCGCTGCCATGGAGGAGGTCACGACCGAAAGCCCGTCTCTGTACATCTACTTCGCCTGACGCGGTACTAGGACCCGCTGTGTGACAGACGGCCCGGCTCAGCAGCGGTCGGGCTGTCTCACCGCTCGGACCGAGCCTGCGAATGCCGAAGGAATAACCACCGCAACAAGTAATACCGCCGAACCGGCTAATACGCTGCTGAGGTTCACCCCGAATGGTGGACAGGGTTTCAAGCAGCCTCGGCTGCGACTGTCAGGGACTGCTCATAGCGTACGGGGCTGAGCATCCCGAGGGCGGAGTGCCGCCGCTCATGGTTGTAGTAGTGGACCCAATTGTCAACCGAGGCAACGAGTTCAGCTCTAGTTGCGTAGACATGGCGATAGTAGCGCTCATGTTTGAAAGTCGACCAGAACGATTCGGCGGGGCTGTTGTCCCAACAGATCCCGGTCTCGCCCATCGACCGGCGTAGCCCGTGACGGTGGCAGGCCCGCTCGGTCGATCCGGCGGTGAACTCACCGCCGCGATCCGAGTGCAGCACGGTCCCGGCCACCGGATGCCCACGCACCGCCACAGCCGCCTCGATCGCCCGGCACACCACATCGGAGCCGATGTGATCGGCGATGACGTGGGCGAGCACGCGGCGGGAATGCCCGTCCCGGATCGCACACAGGTACATATCGCCTTCACCGCAGGTCAGATACGTGAAATCGGTCGTCCACACCGCGTCCAAGCACCCTTGGTCGAAAGCGCGGCGCACCAGGTCCGGCGGGAACGACGCCGCCGGATCGACCACGGTCGTTCTCACCTTGAAGGTGCGTGGGCTGATGCCCTCGATCCCGATGCGCGCCATGATCGCCGCGACGGTCTTGGCGCTGACCTTCTCGCCTCGTTCGCGGAGTTCGGCGGTGATCCGCGGCGAACCATACGTGCCGTCGGAGGCGGCATGCACATCCAGGATCTTCACCGTCAGATCGGCCCGACGCTGTGCGCGTGGGGTGGGAACCGTTGCCGCCCCGCGCTTCACATGCGCGTAGTAGCCCGACACCGACACACCCAACACGCGGGCCATCCGTCGGATCGAGAACCGTCGCCCCTCGGGGCGGCCGATGCCCGCGGTCTCGGTGATGTCGTCGGAGCCGGCGTACTTTGCCATCAGATCGAACCGGGTCGGTTGGTCTGCATCGCGGCAAAGTACGCCGAAGCTTTTGCCAGGAACGCGTTGTCCTTCTCCAGCTCACCGACCTGTCTGCGTAAACGCAGCAACTCGGCCCGCTCGGCCGCGTCCAAGGGCTTCTCGCCCACGACCTGCGCGGCGACGATCCTGCGGCGCTCGTCCTTGACCCACGTACTCAACACAGTCTCGTGAATACCGAGCCTCACGCGCGACCACCGCGATCGGACGACCGGAATCGATCACACGATGAGCAGCCTCAACCTTGCACTCGGCCGTAAACGACCGACGCTTGCGAGGAGGCATAACGAACATCCTTACCAGCAGAACCAACGATCCTGCTAACTCGGTGTCCACTCCTCGGGGTGAACCTCATCCCTGGTCAGCCTGCCTGCCGGGTATATGTTGGCTGCGCATCTTGCGCGGCAGGCAGGCGTCGGCAGTGCGTTTCCCCTCGTACCGTGGAGGCCTGACCATAGAGGAAAGGCTGGATGGCGGAGAAGAGACGCAAGTGTCGACGTTCACGTTTTTCCCGGCCCGTTCGTTCACGTAATTGGGCAGGTGGTGGGTCCTGGGTGATGTTCTACCCGACCTCCTTGTTCTGTGTCTTGGGTTCGTGGTTGCCGCGGGGGCGCTTG
>NZ_JADLQX010000077.1 GCF_015477605.1 Nocardia amamiensis | reverse complement strand
GCCACTCGCCATGACGTGGGATTGGTCCTGGCCACCGGCCACGCCTACACCCGCCCGGCCCACCACAAGAAGGGCACCAAACCCCGCCGAACAGCGCATATACCCAGCGGAGGTTAAATTTCAAGCTCAGTGGCGGGGCGGGCAGGACGATTGTTTTGCAACCAGGCGGTCGGACCGAGGGCGAAGGCGGCGATCGCAGTCAGGATAGGAATCTCTCGCCCTCTGCCGCCGTCTTGCGGACGATTAGCTTGCGGGTGCCGTGGCAACCTGCATTGCCGGGTTCCCGGACTGATCGGACGTGCCCGGCGTCGCCGGAGGTGTAGCTTCGTCCGCCGACGCGGTCAGCTCGATGCCCTTCGGGTGCGCAAACCCGGTGAACTGACCGAATTCGCCTGTGCTGTCGGACATCTCCGCAGTGAACGGCTTCAGCTCGCCGTTGATCACCGCCTCCAGTGTGCCGCCCTCGTCGGCAGTGAACACCACAAGGATCGCGGTCCGCTTGGCCCAGGTGGCGACGTCGCCGGTCATCAGTTGGAACGGATCGACGTGATCGCCGATCTGCTTGGTGTTCGACCACTTCGCCGATGTCTTCTCGTACGCCTTCTGGGCGTCCGTGCCGCTGTGGTCGCCGAACGCCGCATCCAACGCCTGAGCGACCAACACCGACACCTTCTGCGTGCGGCCGTCAGGGAACGTGTACAACACTTTGTCATCCGCGCCTGGTGTGCGAGCCGGCGCCCCGGCAGGCGACGTGGATGTCGCCGCGATGGAGGACGGCTGCGCATGGTGGGCCGCAGGCGCCGTCGTGGGCGGCAGCGCCGTGGCGGGCTGGGCCATAACCGGCGCGGCGACCGGCGGCGCAGCTTCTGGGGCGAGTTCATCCTCGAAGCGCCGCTGGTCGAGCTCCGCACGACGGTTGTTCAAGTCTTGGTCTGCGAGGTTACGCATCATCGCTTGCTGGGTGATCATCTGCATCATAGGGCCCAGGATGTCCATGCCGGAGCCCACCGGCGAGGTCGCGGCAGAGGCTGGCGCAGCGGGAGTGGTCGGCGAGGTCATGCCCGAGGTGTTCCCAAGGTTGTCGACGCCGCCGGGTGTCCGGTCGTCGAGGCGGGAGTCGTTCCCGCTGGGTGTCAGGCCATCAAACCCGGTGTCGTCCGAGCTGTCCAAACCGGTAGGAAACGTGCTCGGGTCGATATATGAGGGGTCCGCCGTACTCGGCGGCGTCCAGGATGGTGGAGTGATGCCGGCCGGATCCGCCAAACGCTGCCGCAAATCCGCGTTCTCCTTTTGCATCTGTGTGAGCTGATCTCTCAGTTCTTTCAGCGCTTCGGACTCTTTGTCCACTTCCTTGCTGAGGCCTTGCTGGTCCATCATCGCCTCCTTGATCACGCGGTCGCCCTCTTCGAGCGCCTGTGTGACGTACGCAAGAATGTGGTCGTCTTCGGACGTCCCATCCTGCGGCAACGCTCCCGCGGCGCCGTTGATGACGACGACCACATTGTTGATTGCCTGTTTGCCCTGGGCAGACTTCTCCAGAGAATCGTGCGCCAGCGGCGCCAATCTCTTGCTCGATTCGTACAATTCGTTGAACACTCGCTCGAGCGACATCACCGTTTCGGCGTAGTTGGTGATTTTAGCGCGGTGCGGATCATTGATGCCGGGTATCAACGCCCCCTCCGGGGGCAGTGGCGCCGATTCATCCTCGGCGAAACTGTCGTAGTATTGGCGCAGCTTCTTGGGGAGTTCAAGATGAAATGTCTCGGTGGCCTTGAGGAATCGGTACTGGTCCGGAAAATCCGGATGCGTCATGTCGGGCATTCGCATTCGTTCCATCTCCACGATGCCCCTCAACCAGCCCCGTTACCTATATCCCTCGTCGGTATGCTGGTCGGATTGCCGACGAGTCCCAGGCCGAGCGTGGTGGCAGCGCCTGCCGTCGCCGCACCGGCACCCAATCTGGGCATACCGGCCCGCGCGATTTCCAACCTCTGCTTGGCTGTGCCATAGACTGCCTGCTTGTTCCTCACGAGAGCAGGGGCGCCTTTGAAGCTCCGCCCCAACGCCTTGACTCCGTTGCCGACCAGGCCTCTCGACGCGCCACCGACCACGCCACCGGGTATCGCACCCAAGGCCGCGCCGAAAAGCCCGGCTTCCACACCGTCGGAGAAGCTGCCGGTATCGGCCCAGGTGAACGCCATGCTGACGGCGCCACCGAGCAAAGCGCCGCCGACCGGACCGCCCAACGCGAATCCGGCCAAGCTCGCCGCGCCTGAAGCGATGTCCTTACCTTCGAGTTCCCATTCGAGGCCGAACATGTTCACGTGATTTCACCTATTCGATGGAAACGAGTAGCCATGGACCCGTTGCAGTTTCGGATGCGTGATCGCAGTGGACGCCACAACGAGAGGGTCCCAGCTCGGTATGCAAACCGGTATGGGGGAAACTCCTACCATCCGTGCAGTCACCGTTGCCGGGCGCTTCCCTCCACGTTTCCAGGCAACTACTCGCTGCCGCTGCGATGGAGTGAGTGCGGAACGGGCGCGGCGGCGGTAGCGCAGCCCAAGGTCGGGAGGCTGGCCGGTGGGGGACTTGGTGGCGAACGCGGTCAACAGCAGGCCGTCACGGTGGGTGAACCGCAGCTGCGCCCGTGATGCGGGCGTTCTTTCCGCACGATGACGCGCATGCCGGTTGGCCACTCAGTCAGGTCGTTCAGCCTGGTCAGCTCGGCCAGCCACGCGCCGTCGGGGATCGTGCTATCGGCGTCGTGCGGGCGCGACGGCCGGTTGCGGTCGGCAGATCGTTGCCGACTTCGACGGTCGCCGCCGCGTCGCGGTTGACGTTTCAGAGGAGCACGCCGCCCTCGAACCGGGTATCGTCCATGGTTCGGTTCCTGCGATGGGGTCGCGGGCGCCGAGAGCATCGGTTGGGCATTTGAGACCGGTCACCATGCCGCCACGCACGATGGCCGAGGCCGTCAACGTCGGGATCGTCGACGCCCACCTGCTGCCGGAAATCCTGCGATTAGCCGACGACGTCGTTCTGGTGCCGGAAAAGTGTATTCAGCAAGGAATCCCGCTGCTGAGCAACATAATCGGCCACCCTGTCGAGGCTGACGCTACCCTCGGGGCCGATAGCCGTCCTCGGATCCGGCGGCGTGCTCCACGGAGCCCAGCGGCACCGTACATGACATCTGCTGTCAAGAAGTCCTCACCCTCGTCACCGGCGGCAACGTCAACCCACACTCTCAACTCAACCCACAACCTCTTCCACGCGCCAGCACACGGCCGGCGCAGGTGATGTACCCGCAGGTCCGGTTCGGGCAGCAGACGTGACTGGACGTGCCGGCCGCACGCCCGCCACCAAGCACTCATCACCATGACGTAGGCAGACGAGCCGATCGCGGCGTCGGTGGCGCGGTCCTGGCGGATCCCGGCCAGCGCGGACGCTCCCAGGACACACCACCGGAAACCTTGCACGTATCGGTGACCGACGCGTTCACGCAGCAACATTTTTCGACAGAGCTGCGGTGAACCGCGCAAGGTTGGTGCCGCGTATTGGACATCGACGGAACGTCTGGCACACAAGCGAGTGCGGCGCCAGCCGCTTCCAGCCAGATCACTCAGCAACCTATGTGCGACAGAATCTTTTATTGCATTTGTTGGGTTCGACAGCGCGCCCCGACTCACATGCTCTCGCTGCCCGCGAACTACATGCAAACGGGCGTCGTCCGGCAGTGGGTTGTTGTCAATTCGGTTGCCGCTGTGCAACTTTATGCCCGGAGCGAAGCAGTGGCCCGTGTAATCGGTACCGCACGTCACACTTTAACGGGCCGTTGAATGATGGCACAATCCTCAGCGAGTCAACGTTGACGTAATCCAAGCGTATATAGATTCCCGCTCGGGGTGAGGAGCGACGCCAGTGCACCCGTTGAGACGCGGTTCCGGCTCATGTCCGCGCTGGCCCAAGGCGTGCGAGCCAGCACATTGGGCACCATGTGCCGTGCTCGGGCGATGTCGCGACTGGGTCAACGCCAGTTTCGTTCGACGCAGGGTGGTCCGGTTTCTGATCATCATGCAGGTTCTCCTAGGGATCACGTTCCTCCTGGGAGGGGCCGCTGCCGCCCGCACCGATGCAGTCGCCCAAGACGGCAGTATGTCCGCCATCGATGGGCTCGACTGGACCGATGTCAAGGACTCTTCGGGGATCCCGTTGTCGAATTACATGTTCGTCACCCCCGACGGCAGTCTTTTCGACCCGGAGGACACGGCGTTGTCGATGGTTCTGGGCTTGGAATTCATGGTGTTCATGGTCATCGTGATCAGCGCTATCTGGCTGACCGGCTACGTGGTGAGCTTCCGCTGGCTCGACTACCTGGCCGAGCCGTTGCGCGCGGTCGGCGACAGCCTTACGAATCAGATAGGCATCCCGATCGTGTTGACCGTGGCGGCGTCGATCGGTGCGTTCTTCGTGGCGTGGTGCGTTGCGCGTGGATATCACGCCAAAGCTGTGCTCCAGGTCGTCACGATGTTAGGGGTCGCCGTGCTCGGACCGACCTACTTGGCGCAGCCATTAGCAGACGTGCTGTCCTCGGACGGGTTGCTCGTGCAAGGTCGCGATGTCGGGATCTCGGTCGCAGCGGGACTCAGTGGCGATGCCAGCCCGGAGACCGGGTCGATCATTGACACCTTGAGCGGCTCGTTGGCCGATAACTTCGCACGCCACCCATTGCAGGTATGGAATTTCGGTCACGTGGTCGACGACTCGCCGCGCTGCCGAGCGGGATGGTCAGCGGGCGTACTGGCGGGCAATGAGGCGCAAGTCGCGAGGGCCATGAGTGCCTGCGGCGACTCGTATGCGTTCGCGAAGACCGAGAATCCGAACATGGGGCAGGTCGGTACCGGCCTTGTGCTGTTGATCTTCGGGACGATTCTGCTGCTCTTCCTGGCCTACTTGGCGATCAAGATCTTCCTCGCTGCACTCTCTTCGATCTATCACGCCATCCTGGCCATCTTCGGTTTCGCCGCAGGAGGTTTCATCTATGGCCCGACTCAAACATTCCTGGTTCGCAATCTGGTTGATATCGTCGGCGATGCATTCTCGATGGTGTCCTACACCATATACCTCGGTGTATACGCCTTCGTGTTGGACAGCATGTTTCGGGCGGCCCCTGGCGGCGGCTTGGCGGTGATCTTTGTCAGTGGCATTCTGATGATCGCAGGCTTCGCGCTATTGCGGCGCCTCGATATCAGCCTCATCGGCGGCCAGAGCCGGATCGCCACGCAGATCGGCGCCGCGCTTGCCGGCAAACCCGCGTCTGCGGTGGCGGCCACCGCAGGAATGGGCGAAGTGAGCCTTCGCTACACAATGTCGCCGGGACACCTCGCCACCGCCGGAATGCGCTGGCTCAATGACCTCAGCGTCATCAACGCCAGCCCCGTGACATCATGGCTCTTTCGTCGCCCGAACCCGTTGACGTACTTTTCGGGTCTTCAGCAACATATGAACTACTTGAATTACGAATTATTGCTGGGACGGCTGCCACCCGAGGCCGCGGAGAGTTGGATGGGTCGACTCACCGCAGGAAAGAATGCGCACGACGCGGCGGCCAGACTTGCGGTTGCAGAATTCGGTGGCCACAACCCTCGGGCCGCCGCGGCGGCGGTCACAAATGTGGTAGATCTCAGCGGTGACCTCGGCGACGCCCTGGGTGCTCTCATGGTTGCCGGCTTCTCCGAAAAAATGGCCAGAAGAGCGATCCAAGCCCACGTCCTCATGAACACGGCCGGCGAGGACAATCCAGTGGTGTACGGCCCGCTGGCAAAGGTCGCCGCCGCGCTGGAACTCGCCGATAACGCCAGGGATCTCCCTGGTGTGCAAAGAGATGCCTACGTAGCTCAGTTTGTGGAATCAGCGAGTCTGTTCCATCGAGTGGCAAGCCGCCCGCTGTATCGGGACAACAGGAACGTGGACCATGAGTTTGTTCGGAAAGTCACAGAGAATTGGAACAAGTCGTACGAAGAGCTCAAGAACTCCGTACCGGCCGAAGAGTGGAGATCCGTCAATGGCGACACGCGCAGATACATAGGGAGCAGTCTCGCAGATGCGCTCAATGAAGCAGCAAAAAGCTATTCGAAAGAACAGGCCGAGGAAAAACTCGCCGAGGCCACTAAAATCAAGGATATAGCCGTAAATCTTGATTTGATCCTATCGAATACGAATGTCGGAATTTGGACGAACTAGCTTTGTTCCGAAAATGAGGTGATCGAGAAATGGCAACAATGCGAACAGAAAACATTCGAAGTCTGGTTCCCGCCCGGATGGACCGGCTTCCGTGGACCAGATTCCATTGGCTCATCGTGGTGGGTCTGGGTGTGTCTTGGATCCTCGACGGAATCGAGATCCAGATCGTCAGCAGCATGGGAGGGCCACTGCAGAGCCCCGAAGCCCTGAATCTGACCAGCGGTCAGGTAGGCGCGGCGGCCTCGTGGTACCTGGCCGGTCAGGTCGTCGGCGCGCTCTTCTTCGGTCGACTCACCGACAGACTCGGCCGTAAGAAGCTGTTCATCCTGACCCTGGCGATTTATCTCATCGGCAGCGGATTAGCCGGTTTCTCCTGGAACAGCTGGTCGCTGTACCTGTTCC
>NZ_JADLQX010000076.1 GCF_015477605.1 Nocardia amamiensis | reverse complement strand
CCACCGGCTCACAATCCGCTACGACCGCAAAGGAACTCACTATCTGGGCTTCCTGACGTTGGCGGCCACGCTCACCTGCTTCAAGAAGCTGGCGAAAGCAAAATCAGCCATGTGAGACATGGTCTTAGAGCGCAAATCCACACACACACACACACCGAAGAACACCAGGTCAACAACCCGCACCGACCATCAAGCCAGAAACGTGGCCCGAGTCAGGTTAGAGACCACGAACTTCCGAAGTCGACAGCATTTCGAAAAGGGCAACTTCAGCCCGACACCCGGTATCTAACATGCGCGGTCCGGGCCGATCCCATTTCCACTACGACGAGCCTCGAACCCTCCAGGGCGCATTCACAGGTTGGAGGAGCCCTCGCTCGTTGCGCCGCGCAGATCGCGAAACTCAGCCGGCGTTGTCGTGATACGTCTTCCGATGCTCGATCCAGGACGTTGCCGCTCCTCCTGATTGATCGCCAACAACTTCCGCAACTTCCCCCACTCCACCTCATCGACCGGCGTATACACCTGCATCCACGAATGCGGCACCGACGGAAACGACATACTTGTCACGAACATCTCCAACTCCCCCACCGCCAAATTCCGCACCCGCTTCGTCCGAACCACCGGAACCGCCACATCATTCAACGCCCACAACGACGCGAAACTCGCACTACCCGAATGCAACTCCGCAATGAACTTCTCCCAACCCGGATCACCCAGATTATTCGCGTACGCACCACGCAGATAACCCACCATCCGACGCATATCATCCCAATTATGGCGGTACAGTTTGAAGCACTCCGGCGTCAGGAATACTCTACGCGCCAAATTTCGCTCTCCCGACAAAACCACCGGACACAACGCTTCATACGACCTGTTATGCGCCAACACGTCATACCGCGCACTCAACACCACACCCGGCAACGGCTCCAAATGATCCAAAATCACCTGCAACTCCCCGGGCAACACGGTCCCGGAATATACCGGGGGAACCGTCGGTACATCCGCCAATCGATACAAGTGCGCCTTCTCCGCAGCATTCAACGACAGCGTCCGCGCCACGGCATTCAACACCTGAACACTGACATTGATCTCACGGCCTTGTTCTAGCCACGTATACCACGTCACCCCGATTCCCGATAACTGAGCAACTTCTTCGCGGCGCAACCCAGGGGTACGTCGCCGTGCCTCTACTGGAAAACCGACATCCCGTGGCGCGATTCGCGCCCGCCGCGATTTGAGGAAGGCTCCCAGTTCCATGCGCCGTGCCTTGGCAACTCCTCGGACATCGACTGCTTCGGCCATCTTCCAATCCTGCCGCGTTACTGCTCACCTAGTGAAAGTCATAAAGTCTGTCTCCAGTTCGGGCCTTTCGGCGCATGACAGCGACTGCGACCAGTCCGAACCCCGCGACGACGAGGGCCAGTGGCGCCCATACCTCCACGAGATCGAGCGTGCGCCCTAATGCCTGAGCCCTGGCGGCGGCTTCCGCGCTGGATTGCCCAGTCAGGTCGACCTTCAAAGCCATCACCGGCAGCAGGTCCACATACTCACCGTTCAGGTCCAGCCGGGCGACAATCTTCTGTTCCCGCGCCGCAGTAATTGGCATACCGAGTCGCGCGTCGGCGGCCAACCGCACGGTATTGGTCGCAGAGTAGGACAATGGGGTGATGTCGGGTAATAGCGGAATCGCTGCCCGAATGCGTGTTTGGGTATCGGGTGGCAATTGCGGAAGGATTTGTTCAATCATGCGCTTCGGCAGTTCGGGTGGAAACCTCTTCAAGGTCGCATCGTCTTTGACGGACCCAACTGCAATTCCTGTATAATTGTTAATCGCACGCCCGAGAACTACCCCGGATCCCGTGTACGACAGCGGAACGCCGTTCTGTGTTACCGCCTCCCAGAGCTTCATGGAGTTGTCAGCTGGTGGGTTTATCGGAAGCGAGACCGTGATGCCCTCATGGGGCTCGACCTCCATCCCAGCCGGAGCCGGTGCGCGCCCGAATGACACGCGATCCACTGCGTAGACGTGGGACTGCCCCATAGACATGCCGTTAGGGCCGTTGATGGTGCTCTTATCGTGAACGATCGCTATATCTCCAACCGTTGCGGCCACACGTACATGCCGGTCGACCGAGATCGGAATACCATCCACTATCGCGTCAGAAACGTCCCCCGAGGCCAGAGCCTGCGAGTTCAGCAGCATCATGGTACCCTCGAAACGAACCTTTGCGTCGAGGTCTTCTGGCAATTTCGTCATAAAGGGAATTACCGCTAAACGCAGCAGTGCTGCCAGTGCGATCAGAACAGCTCCGGCGATCGCGAGCGCGACCGCCGACCGGCGAGTCAACATCGTGTGATGCTCCTTATTTCTGTACTCATGCATTTCTGCAACTAAACACTACATAAGATCAATTCGGACATTGCCATAAGTGGCCCGATACCGCCACAAGCGCTGCCGATACATCCAGTCAGCAAAATTGTCATCAACAATGCACGTATGACGGATGACAGGTAAAGCCGACTCGGAAAATCAACGGAAGCTTCTGACGTCAATAACGCGGCGACCTACGTGTAAATCAAACTACCTCTTCCCGCAATATGGCTGCCGTACTCACTCGCATTCGACAACAGCTTTCTTAGCCCATGAGAGCTACGAATATGACTAGTGCCCACCTACTGAAAGACGACTTTGACGGCACCCCTGTCGAATCCCTTTACATGAGGTTGTCAGGTATCCAGCTGCCGTGGAATCCTGCCGGGACTCGCCTGGGTAGGTGCACGGAGGCCGTGTGCGACAGATCGGTGGCGTCGAGGACAAGGAGTTCGGAGCCGTGTCCGGCGCGATCGGAGACGATGGAGAGCAGCCAGCCCTCGTCCTCGGCGTGGGCTCCGGCGGCGGGAACGAAGACGGCCTCACCGGGCACGAGATCTGGAGCCAATTCCAGCGTCGTCGAACGACCGCTCGTGACGTCATATTTGACGATCGCGGTATCGGCCGCCGCGTACACGAAGCGGTTCGGATAGCCGGTGCGGGTGTCGTCGTGGGTCGGGAACTCCACTCCCCGGTCGTCGAGGCGCACCTCGGTCGCTTGCCCGGTCACCGGGTCCAGGGTCCAGCGGTGCAGCCGCGCTGCACCCGTCTGATCGGTACGTTCGCTGACACTACCCCCGATTTGCGTCCATAAGGCGGCGAAATCCTCTGGACCGTAGCGGACCGCATCGAACACGATCCGGCCTGCGGCATCCTCATGAGCGTTGGCGACATGGAAGATGTAGCAGGGATCGATATCATACCAGCGCACGGGGTGATTCCCGCGCCGGGGCATGACGCCAAGCCGAGAGCTGTACTCGTTGTCCCAGCGAAACGGCACACCGCCCAACAGCTTCGGGTCGAAGACGACCGGCAGATCCAACCATACCACATGGTTTCGGGTGATGGCGAAGTCGTGCATCATCGTTGGACCCGGCACGTCCACCACGCGGCTCTCCACCAATTCCCCTGTGGCGGTGAGTCGATGGTAGGTGAGGTATGGCGGCGCGTAACTGTAGCCGAAGAACAGCAATTCGCCGGTGTCGGGATCCCGTTTGGGGTGTGCTGTCATCGGGGTGGTCAGGTGACCGTCGAAATCACGTGGGCCGATGGTGTCGAGCTCAGAGCTCACCTCATAAGGAAAACCGTTCTCCGCCAGGGCCAGTATCCGGTGACCGTGCGCAATGACGTGCGTGTTGGCGGATACTGCGGTGCGGTCGAAGGTGTGATCGTCCCGCAGAAACGGTGCGTTGTCGGTGAATCTACGGGTGCGCACCCATCGGTTGCGGTACCACTCGGCGCGGCCGCCGCGCAGCCGCAACCCGTGAATCATGCCGTGTCCGGCGAACCAGTGCCCGCTGTCCTGGCCCGGTAGCGGATTGGGTCCATTGCGGAAGTAGCGGCCACTCAGTTCTGCTGGCAGCGCCCCGGTAAGGGGCAGATCGAATGCCTCGATCTCGTCGGGTACCGGTGCCAGATGTCCGGTCAGCCACGATGGTGTCGTCGTCTCGGTCTTGCTCATGTCAGTGCCTCCAGTTCGGCATCGCTGACTCCGGCGCGCCGCCGCGCGATATCCGGGTATCGGGTTGTGACCATCGCGGCGGCGATGAAGAATCCGACCTTGCACACGATCAGCAGGGTGGTGTTGTGCGACGCCCAGTGCTGCACAACTCGCGAGCGCGACCGCATCCAGTGTGAGACACACCGCCCAGACGACGGTGACGACATTGATCTGGCAGAAAAGCGCTGTGGCAGAGACGGAGTTATCGCACCCGCCGGGCGCTGTGGTGGGGTCGCCGCCAATGCGAGGAGTCGCCTGCACGAAAAGCCCGAGAACCCCTGTGCGCATGTGTGAAGAGCGGTCTGAGAGTTGGTCAGCAGGGTCCGGGCTTGGCTGAGGCAGGTGAGTAGCGCAGCGGTATCTGGAGGTTGGCTGGGATCTTCTTCAGTTCTCGGACCTTCTCCAGCCGTGCCACTGCCCCATCTATGGCATTGAAGTGCCGGCCCGCCTCTCCGAGCTCTGCCCGGAGTCGGTCCACGGCCGCACTGTCCATGGCGCGCAGCACGTCTAATTCGAGCGTCAACCAGGAGACAGTCACAACACACGACCGGCTTCGATCCACGTTGAGCCAATGGCGAATCCGGCCCATGTTCGCCGGTTCCCGTCGGGCTGCTCACTTACTTCGGGATTCCCGTGAGTGCGGCGCTGTCGCGCCATAGTGCGTGCATTGCATCGTCACTCATCGCGAGTTGCGATGGGTCGGGCCAGCCGAGGTGGCTGCGCTGGAATGAGGCATATACCCGTCCCGACGGTGGTTTGATCGCACCGAGCACGATGTCGGCCAGCACTGTTCCAGTAGCTACCCGCCCGTTGAAGCGTGGGACAAGCGATCGTAACGGCTCGAGCGCGGCCCATGCCAGACGAAGTGCCCATGGGCCGTTGCGCATCAACCCGGTACCCGGAGTGGGGCCTGGGTCGTAGGCCACCACGACGAGATCGCGCTGACGCGCCTCGGGTTGCGCGGCCAGCGCCCGCGCGGTAAGGATGTTGCACAGCTTGGACGACGCGTACGCCCGTCGTCCGGCAGTGCCTGGCTGTCTGTCGCGTTCGGCGTCCCGGTCGGGGTGGGCTAGCAACGGAGCATCGGCATGTCGCGGCGGCGGCATGCGGGTGCCAGCGGCGGGATCGTGGGTGCTGCTGGTGGTCAGCACTACCGTGGCGCCGTCTGCCAGATGGGGCAGCAGCAGCCGAAGCAGCAGATAGTGCGCGAGGTGGTTGACAGCAAACGCCGTCTCGAATCCGTCCGCGGTGCGGCTATCGGCATCGGGCGTCGCGATGCCAGCATTGAGGACGAGTCCGTTGATCCGGGTTCCGTCGACCTGGCTGACAATCGATTCGGCGAAGGCTCGGACGCTGTCAAGTCGAGCCAGGTCGAGCGGAAACGCCTCGGCCTCCGGCAGCGCCGCACCGCGGGTACCCAACAGCAGCCGAGCGCCCGGAACGCCCGCGAGGCGGCGCGCGGCGATCTCGCCGATCCCTGAGGTACCGCCAGTCATCACGAACGTGTTCATTATTCACTCCCGTCAGATAAGATGAGTCATTACTCAATCTACAATATGAGTCACTACTCACATTGTCAATGCGAACCTGGAGGAGCACGTGACCCCGACTGCCCACCGCGCTTCCGAGGGTCGGCCGCTGCGTGCGGACGCCCGCCGCAACCGCTTGCGCATCCTGGAAGCGGCCGACGCAGTTTTCACCGCTGTCGGGCCTGGTGCCACCACCGAGGAGGTTGCCCAGCTGGCCGGCGTCGCCATCGGCACGATATTCCGGCACTTTCCGACGAAAGAGTCGCTGATCGAAGCTGTGCTGGTCCAGCGACTTGACCATCTCGTCGCGGACGCGCGGGCTCTCGCAGAGACCGACGACCCTGGCGCGGCCTTCTACGCGTTCTTAGCCTGGATGGTCGACCAGACTGCCGCCAAGCATTCCTTTGCTGCCGCGCTCGCTGGGGCGGGCATCGGCTCCGCCCCGCTGGACAGCGCGATGTCTCAGGTCCGCCAGGCATTCGACGATGCGATGGGACGACTGCTCGACCGCGGCCAACAGGTCGGCGCCGTCCGAACCGACATCTCACTACCAGAATTGATGGCCGTTCTCCTTGGAGCGTTCCGCGCCGCGGAGTACTCCGCGGGAGAACCCGAAATTCAGTCCAGGGCCACCGCGATCATTTTCGACGGGCTACGCCCTGGCGCCGGTAACTGAGCCGCAGGGCAGGACGCGAGGAGTGAGGTGTCGTCGATTCACGACCCCGGAACCGGAGCGTCGGTGACGCGACCGGAAATCGAACTGTCGTGGAGGCGATCGAAGCTCAGCGGCGTAGCGCCCGAGTTCGACGGTTTCGCCGATCTCCCCGTGGCTGAATTCGATCCCAGCAGCCGTCTGGTCGAAGCCGCCTCGGTGGTTCTCGATCGCATGGCCGACAGGCTCGCGGGCACCGAGTTCAGCCTGTTGCTCGTCGACCGTGACTGTCGTCTGGTGTACCGCTGGTTCGGCGACCCACGGTTCGAATCCGCGCTGGAAAGCCTCGGCATCCGGGACGGGGTCTGTCTGGCCGAGGAGACGATCGGAACCAATGCGCTGG
>NZ_JADLQX010000075.1 GCF_015477605.1 Nocardia amamiensis | reverse complement strand
CCACCTACCGGAGACCTCGCCCATCTGCCAACGCGGACAACCACTTTCAAACAAACAGTTGAGGGGTGGCACCGCACAGCGGTGCCACCCCTCAACTCACTTCGACACAGGCCCTAGAGGCAGATGGGACGATTAAGGGTTGCCCGTCCTTGCCTACCACGTCCTACAGCGGCGGGAATGTCCGCGACCGTTCCGTACGCGATATCTGGACATCTACTCCAGAGCTGTCGTTCGCGCGCGCCGACCGGACGGCCGAGTTGTGGGGATTCTGCCGAGGCTGCTACTACGCGCGGGTGTGTCAGGCCGGCTGCACGTGGACGTCGCACTCGTTAGTCGGGAAACCAGGCAATAATCCGTATTGTCACTACCGGGCGTTGGAGCTAGATGCGCGTGGTATGCGCGAGCGGGTAGTGCGCCGCCTCCCCGCGCCCGGCACCCCATTCGACCATGGCGAATTCGACGTCGTATGCGAACCGACCGGACGACCGGCGCGGGCTGCGGCCCATCCCAATGGCCCTCCGGTTCCGATGGCTGACCACGACGGAACACTCGTGCTCTGTTACACCTGCTGCTGTTATGTATACTCCGGAACCTCTCAGTGCCCACACTGCGGTGCGGATGTCGAAGCGAGCCAACGCAAGCACGAGAAAGCTCTGGCTGATTCCAAAAGTGCGGCCGCTCGCCTGGCCGTCGCGCTGAATATGCTCGGGGCTGGTGACTCAGCTGAGTAATCAGAGTCTGTCCGCGCCCCGAACCCCGGCGTTCTCGGCAGTATCGGGCACATCATCTGAACCCCATCCACAGCCCCGTCACTCCGTCAGCAATGCACTCGGCGTCCCGTGCCTGATCGATGCCGGGTTCGACTTCTTGGGGTACCCATCTAGCGCAGCCACGAGCGGGGAGCCCTCGAACACGTGGCGTTCTACACCTTTCCGTCGAGGAAGTAGAGGTTCCTCCGCTCAGACCAGACAACCCGAGTGCTGTAAGGGAGTTCCCGCGGGAACAGGTTCACTCCCTGGCCTGGCGCCGTGGTGCGGCTGGTAGCCCGAGTGTCTCGGCCAAGTACTCGGTCACCGCGGCAATCTCGACGTCGGACCGATCCAGCACCACGAACGGTGGGTGCGCACGATCGGTAGGAACGACCAGGCCTGCTCGGGGAATCATGACGCGGACTTGCATCAACTGCTGACGGATGTCCAAACCAGTGCTCCTCCAACACAACAACGGAACCGTCGCCATGATGGAGGACACTCAGATGGTGCAGTCAACTGTGCACGCTCGACGTCCACCGACTTGAGGAGTTGTACCAGCAGAGCGCATTTCAGCGAGAAGCGTGTAGGCCCCCGCGGCGTGGAGTTCGTCGGGTGTGCGCGAGTCGGAAAAGATGACGACACCAGAGCCGTCGTTGCCAGCGCGACGGCGGCCACGGCCGGCCTGAATGAGCCGGATCCCGTGGCGGGCAAGCTCGGGCAGGACCACCTCGGTGGCGTCGCGGATGGTCTGCTCCCACTCGCTACCGACAATGGCGACTACGACCGCCAGATCGTGCAGTTCGAAGTCGTGGCTGGCGGGATCGTTGATCCAGCGGAGCAAGAGCGCCGAGCTGTCGACGCCAAGCCTTCTCCCGCTCGCTTCGGACTTGTTGCACGAGGGCATGGGACAGACGACATCACCTCGTGGCTTGTCGTCCGAACTCGGACATTGTCGAGGTGGGGCATCGTTGTGAGTTCGTTCGCCGGATGAGTGCGTGCTCCTGGCGGGGGGCTCAGCTAACGCGGGAGCCGCCTGCCTCGACTACGTATCACACGGGGTCGGGGACCCGCTTCTGTTTATCCGGATGGAGGATTGATGACGAGTCCTGCGACACATGAGACGCGCGGGTAATCGGCGTGCACGACACCAGGCCCGATTTGGCGGCGCTCTACCTCAAGTACGGCGGAGCGATGCGGCGAAAGGCCGCTCAAGTGCTCGGCGAACGCGGCATTGCTGACCAGGCTGAAGACGTGGTGCATGATGCGTTCGAATCGCTGCTGAAGGCTCCGCCGACCGAGGAGATCCGCAGTTGGGAGGCATTCCTGATCAGGATCGTGAGGAACAAGGCCACGGATCGGCTTCGTTCAGCCGCGTTCCGGCATGCCGGTCCGGAGTTCGACGTGCAGCTTCACGATGACGCAGAACGAGGCCACGATTTGGCTGATGACGTTGCTGAGACCGTCGATCGTGACCGGGATGCAGCGCGCGCCTGGGACGCTCTGTCGGTACTGAACGCCCAACAGAGAAGGGTCTTCGACGAGTACCTGGTCCAGAAGCGGCCTCGCGGGGAGGTTGCGACGGAGCTGGGAGTGACTCCCGGGCGAGTGAGCCAGATCGCGAACAAAGCGGCAGAGTTGCTGCAGGAAGCCATAAACCGAGAGCAGGTGGCAGATGGGTAAGAACGAGCGGGACAAGGCTCTCGAATATTTGCTGGACGCACGCACTGGCGATGCGACCGGGGAGCGACCTGTACTGAATGAAGAGGACGCTGCCGAGGTCGAGGCATTGATCGCAGCGGTCGATTTTGTGGCAGACGCTGTACGCGCCACCGATGACATCCCCGCGGAGGAGGCTGCTCTTCCGCTCGAGGAGGACCGTGTCGCAGCGATGCTGGGCTTGGTGCCCGACCCTACCTACAGCCTCGATTCCACTGCTTTGACGCGGGCGAGGAAGAGCGCTGGCTATTCAGCGCGAGACCTGGCCGAACGCTTGGCTGCGCGGGGGTGGGACATCTCGCTCGGGGATGTTTTCCGTTGGGAGACTCGAGGCGGACCGGAGGTGTCACCTGCGCTGATCCGCGCGATTGCCGAGGAAACAGCGACACAGCCTGACAACCTGGTCACCGACCGGAGCACCGCTTCGGAGAACGACGAGGTGGCAGCTGTCATGGCGTCGACAGACTTCCAGGAACTCGTCGCCCGATGGGCCGAGAGCCAACGAACGTCACAGGCGCTGGCCAGGTCGACACTGAAGGCTCGCATGTTGACCACGGTTCACCGAGGAGAAAAGCCGGATGCGGCTCAAATGCTGCATTCATTGGCCGCGTTCATAGAGGCATACGAGAAGGGGCGAAGTCGTTGAACCTCGATCAGTGTGTCGCTCGGCTTCTCGATCTATTGACGCCGGAGGTCCAGCAGCGGTTTGCCGAGGAACCGCTGCTGGCGCTGCGTGAGGACCTCAAACTTAACGTCGCCCCCATCGAGTACCCACCGGATACACGCCGCCAAGGCGGCGCGTGCGACGGCACCTCGTTCATCGAGGATGGGGTGATCCTTTATGTGTCCACGCCTTATAACCGGCGAGAAAACTTCACCCTGGGGCATGAGCTTGGGCATTGGCTCATTCCCCAGTCCGACGAGGTCATGGAGTGGATCGTCGAGCAGGACCACGCCGAACAACTGGTGGAGACTGTTTGTGACCGGGTGGCTCAGCGTCTGCTGCTCCCGCCCGCGTCTATCGCATCCGTGGTGGGGCGCCCGCCTGTTCGAGCTGCACACATCATCGAGTTGTTCGACCGTACGCAAGCCAGCCGACCGGTCTGCGCGATCGCTATCGCGACTCGGCTGCCGCACGTCGGCGCTGTGGCGCTCATCGACCGCGCCGAGGGCAAGGTGCTGTTCGCCAGTGTCCGGCCGGATCCGGAAGAGGGCTGGCCCCTGGTGGTTCCTTGGAAGGGACAGCTGTTGCCTGCTGGTCATCGGTTGGCCAGTCTGAACGCCGGTGTCTCGGTGACCGGCAAGATGTTCTGGAAGGATCAGTGGGATCGCCGCGCCGAGTATTACGTTGACGCGGTGAGTGATCACCGCCGGATCACTGCGGTCTTCAGCGACATCGACCTATGGGATTGCGAAAGCCTGCACCTCGATGGCACCCGTGATTTCGATCAGCGCCCTACGGCGACCATCCATTGTTGCGGGAGCACAAGGACGGTCCGCGGCTATCCGTGCCCCGAGTGCAACGAGCAGTTCTGCCCCGAGTGCGGACGGTGTCGCTGTCAGCGTCGCGCCGCCCGTGAACAGGCCTGCCACGGCTGCCTTCTCCGGTTCCAGGCCCACCTGGTGGTTGGAGGGTTGTGTGAGGAATGCCGATCCTAGCGTTCCGTAACGACGGGGCTAACTCTTGATCGAGCTGTGTCGACTACGTGATGACAGCGCAACAGACACCGGCCAAGCCCGGTCGCTGTCGGAACGGAGGTGAGTACAGAAATGGCGAAGAACACCGGACACGGACATCGCGTCGGCGCCGTGAAGAATCGCAGCGAATTCAAGGTCGGCAAGACGTGGTTCAAGCGAGACACCACCACCGGCCGAATCCTCGACGGCAGCCCTCACCAGCACAAGGGCGTCCGCAACGAAAAGTAGCCGCTGTGCCCTGGCCCGCCGGGCCAGGGCACAGCACCCTTCATACCCAATCCTTCTGAAAGGCAGGAATTTTCATGACCAATAGGCGAATGGTTCAGCGACGGGACGACGGTGACTGGGAAGTCCGCGCTCCTGGTGCCGACCGTGCCAGCGCGATCGTCCCCACCCAAGAAGCCGGCATCGACCGTGCTCGTGACATCCTCGGCAACCTTGGTGGCGGTGAAATGCAGGTCCGCGGTCGTGACGGCACTATTCGACGCCAGGACACGATCGCTCCGGGTAACGACCCCCGCTCTTCGAAGGGCTGAGAGCGCATGCGACTGACGATCAACCATCGCGGTATTTGGATCCCATGGACGGAAGCGAATCCGGGCGTACGCGCCGAGCACGAGGTGGCGTTGATCCGCAGGGTGAAATCTGAAGGCGTGAATCCGGCCACCGCGATCCGTGTGGCTGGAGCCTTGGGCGGCAACCCTTTCGGGATCGGTAACGATCGCACCGTGACGCCCAAATCGCGGAAGATGAACCTGCCCTGCGGGCTGGTGTTCGTCGACTATCCCACCATCAAGGAGATGGCGATGGCAGTGAACTGGGCACATGGCGGCGTCCTGGCGGTCCTGGACGGCCCGCCAGGGGTAATCCGGCTGCCGCTCGCGGGTTGGGCGGCGGCCGTGGGAGCCGTCGACGCGCTCACCGGCGAACCAGCACAGGCTGTTCCAGATGAGGTGCACTCGCTGTTTGATCGGCTCGTGCAGTACGGCAACAACGGTTATGGCGACCGGCGGGACAACTACTTCGTCCGGGAAATGGTCCCCGAGATCGCCGCAGACATCCGCGCGGCTGGCTACACCAACGATTTCATCGCCAGCTACCTGCTTGCCTACGGGTTGGACGAGGACAACGAGAAGAGTCTGCGCAGGGTGATCAGCTCGGCCACGGTCTGATCGCCGCCAGAGTCGCTGGTGGTAGTGCGCGCGGTGTCAAAACCAGGAGTACCGGTTGCGGGAGGGAATGCCAGGGTGCGACCGACAGCCTGTGTCGTCAGCTCGGATGCCGGGCTTGTCCATCGAGGACCGTGACGTTCGCGGGAGCGGCTGTTTGGAGGCGGGTGTTCTCGGTGGCGAGTTCGTGGATGAGCTGGACGTAGATGACAAGTTGTTGTTCGAGTTCGGCTTTGTCGGCGCGTAGTTGCTCGTTGCGGGCGGTCAGGTCGACGACGCGGGCTTGGAGATACTGATAGGCGGCGGGTACTCCGTTGGCCTGGGGTCGCTTGGACTGGAATTCGTCCCGAAGGTCGGTGTGCTTGTGGGTCAGCACCCAACGTTTGACCCCGGCTTCGGCGGCCAGTTGCAACACGGTCAACGCGCCGGTGGAGTTCGTGGGCGTCCCCGCCAACAGCCGTTCCATAGCCGCATGGATCGCTGCGCGTTCCTCCTCGTCGGTCATGGTCTCCTGATGCTCCGATGCTCGGCGATGATCTTCTCGATCCGGGTCAACTCCCGCCGTTCCCGCAGGGACCGGATCGGCGGCGCGAGTGGGTCGGCCACGATGAGACGCAGTTGGTCGGCCTGCTGGGTAAGTTTGGCGATGTCGCGGTCAGTGCGTGCGATGTTGGCGCAGGTGGGGCGGCAGTTGGTGATGTCGGGGGTGCGGCGGGTGCCCTGGTCATCGCCGGCGAGCCGACAGGCCGCTCGCGCGGGATCGAGGACACAGGTCATGGCGTTGCCTTGGTAGATCTGAAGATCAGGGTTGGCGAGCAGTGCTGCCGCGTCGCGGGATTGGCGTAGCACTCGTCCGGCGAAGCGGGGCGCCGATTCGACCCGTTGGCGGTAGACCTCGGCAGCGGGTCCGGAGATGTGCTCGCCGTCGCGCAGTCGTTGGTGGGCGTCGCTGAGGGCGTCGAGGCGGGTGAGCCATTCCTCGAAGACGAGATCGTCGGGGAATCCGGAGTCGTAGCTTCCGGCATAGCCGAGGGTCATGCCGGTGCGGACGTGGCCGTACTGGATGGCGGCGGCGACCAGGCCGCGTGGGCGGCGCACGATGAACCACGCCAGCGTGCGACGCAGCCGTCCCAGGCTGATGCTGGCCTTGACCGGATCGGCAGGGATCGCGTCGGATCGGCCGTGCTCGGCGCAGTACTGGTTGACCCAGTCGATGAATCGGTCGACGTCCTGGGTCATCAGCTGGTCGTTGCGTGCGGCGTGGACGGTTCGGGCCCTGAGCCGGTCGGGCGAGGAGTGGCCGTTGACCTCCATCGTGTTGGGGAACAGCAGCGGCGAGTCGTGCAGCCTGAATCTCCCCGGGTTCCGTGCGCACCGCGTTATCTGTCTCCGGCAGGTTGTTCGGAGCAGGTGGAATAGTAGTCGTCTTCGTATTCGATCGGTGGTCGGCGGCCGAGCCGGTGCATCAGCCGGGAG
>NZ_JADLQX010000074.1 GCF_015477605.1 Nocardia amamiensis | reverse complement strand
CGATCAGTCGTCCGGCGCGATCGGCGGCCGAGGGTTCCAGCCACACGAACCGGATGACCACGCCGGCCGCCGGATCGAGCCGGTCCAGCGACTCGTCCAGCGCGGCCGAGGCGACCTCGACCAGCTCCGCGTCGCCGACGCCCGCGTCGAACTCGGTCCGATCGATCAGCGCGTCCACCTCGACCGTGCCCGGCGCGGCGGTCTCGACGACCCAGTCGTCGCCGTCGCGGCGCAGGCTCGCCCGCAGCATGTCGTGCCGATCGATGACAGCGCCGACCGTCGCGGCGATGCCCGCGCGATCGATGCCGACCGGCAGTTCCAGCGCCAGCGTCTGGTTGAACCGGCCGAACGAACCGCGCCGCTCGGCCATGAACCGGACCACCGGCGTCAACGGCATCGCGCCGATGCCGCCGCCCGGCGGCTCGGCGAGCGTCACCGCCGACGCCTCGGCCGCCTCGGCGGTTTCCGCGACGGCGGCCAGTCCAGCCACGGTGCGCTGCTCGAAGACGTGCCGCGGCGTGAACACCACACCGCGCGCCTTGGCCCGCGAGACCAGCTGGATGGACACGATGCTGTCGCCGCCGAGCGCGAAGAACGAGTCGTCCACGCCGACGCGCTCCACGCCGAGCACTTCGGCGAACACCTCGGCGATGGTCTGCTCGACCGGGGTGCGCGGCGCACGGGATTCCCGCGCCTCGAAAACGGGTTCGGGCAGCGCACGCCGGTCCAGCTTGCCGTTGGGATTCAGCGGCATCGCCTCGAGCACCACGATCGCGGCGGGCACCATGTAGGACGGCAACCACGCCGACAGATGCGCACGCAACTGCTCGACGTCCACCGTCACACTGTTCGCGGGCACCACATAGCCGACCAGCCGATCCCCGGTGCGGGTATCCGAACGCACCAGCGCCACCGACTGCGCGACCGATTCGTGCGCGGTGAGCGCGGTTTCGATCTCCCCGAGCTCGATACGCAGACCACGCAACTTCACCTGGAAGTCCGTGCGCCCCAGATACTCGATGGCGCCAGCAGCGTCCCGGGCGACCAGATCACCGGTACGGTACATCCGCGCGCCCGGCGCCCCGAACAGGTTGGCCACGAAACGGTCCGCGGTCAGATCAGCACGACCGACATACCCACGGGCAAGCTGGTCACCAGCGAGATACAACTCCCCCGCAACGTTCGCAGGCACCGGATGCAAGCGCGCGTCCAGCACATACGCCTGCGCATTCCACACCGGCAAGCCGATCGGCACAGCGCCGTCCACCTCATCGGCGACCGGGCCGTGCGTAGCATGCACGGTGAACTCGGTGGGGCCGTACAAGTTGTACAGCGCCGCGTCACTCACCCGCCGGATCGCCACAACCGCGTCCGCGGTGAACGCCTCACCGGCGACGAACAAAATCCGCAACGAGGCCAACGCTTCCGCATCAGCCGGATCCACACCACCAGCGAAAACAGTCAGCATCGACGGCACGAACGAAGTCATGGTGACCCGCTCGGCCGCGATCACCTCGACCAGATACTGCGGATCACGGTGCCCATCCGGACTCGCCACGACAATACGGCCGCCGGTACTCAACGGACCGAACAACTCCCAGACCGACACATCGAACGTCGCGGGGGTCTTGAACAACACCACATCATCCCCGCCGATACCGTAAACGCCGGTGATCCAACGGACCTGGTTGACCACCGCGGCGTGCGACACCGCCACACCCTTCGGACGGCCGGTCGAACCGGAGGTGAAAATCACGTACGCCGGATGCTGCGAACGCAACGACGCGATGCGCTCGGCGTCGGTGATCGGCGCATCAGAGTACCCGGACAACTCCAGCTCATCCACGCACAACGTGGCGCGACCCGCGCCGTCGAACCCATCCCGCGAGGTGGTCAGCACACAAACCGGGTCCGCCGAACCCAGCACATAGTCCACCCGCTCAGCAGGCTGATCCAGATCCAATGGCACATAGCCGCCACCAGCGGCGTGCACCGCATAGGCCGCGACGACCAAATCCACCGACCGGCGCATACCCAACGCCACCAACGTCTCCGGACCCACACCCGCCTCGATCAGACGACGCGCCAACCGCCATACCTGAGCAGCGAAATCCGCATACGTCAACGAGATTCCGGTAGCCGGATCGACAACAGCGACCGCGTCCGGCGTCGCCTCTGCCTGCGCGGCGAACTCCTCGACCAACGTGCCCACCGGGCCGAGGTCGCGTGCGGTGTTATTCCAGCCACGCAGCGCCCGTTCAATCTCCTGCTCATCCAGCAGCGCGATATCACCGACCGGCACATCCGGGTCGGCGGCGATGGCTTCGAGCACGCGTTCCCAGCGGTCCACGATGCCGGCAGCGGTCGAGGAGTCGAACAGCTCGGTGGCGTAGGTGAGCGCCAATGCCATACCGCTGGAAACGGATTCACCGCGGTCGGCCAAAGTGAACTGCAGGTCGAAGCGTGCGACGTTCTCTTCCAGATCCAGCGCGGACACCGAAAGGCCCGGCAGGTCCAGGGTGGTGCGCTCCAGGTTCTGGAACGCCAGCATTACCTGGAACAGCGGATTGCGCGCCTGCGAGCGTTCCGGCGCGAGCAGTTCCACCAGCCGCTCGAACGGCACGTCGGCGTTGCCGTACGCGTCCAGGTCGGCGCGCCGTACCCGGTCGAGCAGGTCGGCGAACGATTCGCCCGGCACGATCGGAGTGCGCAGCACCAGGGTGTTGACGAACATGCCGATTACGTCATCGAGTTCGGCTTCGCCTCGGCCCGCGATCGGAGTGCCGACCGCGATGTCGTCCCCACCCGACAGACGCGACAGCAGGACGGCGAGCGCGCTGTGCATGACCATGAACAGCGAGGCTCCGCGCTGCCGCGCGAGGTCCTCCAGCGCGGCGATCAGCTCGCCGGACAGCGCGCGATGCAGCGTCGCGCCGCGGTGCGAGGCCACGGCCGGACGCGGGCGGTCGGTGGGCAGCGCCAGCTCGTCGGGGACGCCGTCGAGTGTGCGCCGCCAGTGCGCGACCTGCTTGGCCAGCAGCGAGTCGGGATCCTCCTCGGTGCCGAGGATCTCGCGCTGCCACACCGCGAAGTCGGCGTACTGCACCGCCAGCGGCGCCCAACCGGGGGCGGCGCCGGTGCTGCGCGCGGTGTAGGCGGTCATCACGTCGCGGGTCAGCGGCCCCATGGAGAAACCGTCGGCCGCGATGTGGTGCACCATGACGACGAGCACGTGCTCCTCAGGTCCCGCCGCGTACAGCCGGGTGCGCAGCGGAACCTCTTCGGCCACATCGAATCCGGTGGTGACGAACTCGGTCACCACCGCGGTCAGCTCCGCCGGATCCACTGCGACCGGATGCAGGTCCAGGGCGATGTCCTCGGCGGGCACGATCACCTGGACCGGGGTGCCGCCGTGCTCGGGGTAGCGGGTGCGCAGCGACTCGTGCCTGCGCACCACGTCGGCGACCGCCAGCCGCAGCGCCTCGACGTCCAACCCACCGGTGAGCCTGATGGCGATCGGCAGGTTGTAGGCCGCCGACGCGGTGTCGTACTTGTTCAGGAACCACATGCGCTGCTGCGCGAACGACAGCGGCACCAGTTCGTCGGCGGCCCGCTCGCGGGCGACCAAACGCGCCCGGGCGGCGCCGTCGGCGTGCGATTCCACCCGTGCGGCAAGGGCTTCCACGGTGGAGGCCTCGAACAGGGTGCGCACCGCGACGGTGGCGCCGAGCGCGGCGCCGATGCGGGCGACCACCCTGGTGGCGATCAGCGAGTTGCCGCCGAGGTCGAAGAAGTCGTCGTCCACGCCGACCCGCTCCAGGCCGAGCACGTCGGCGAACACCGCGGCCACGGTTTCCTGCACCGGCGTGACCGGCGCGCGGAAGGCGCGCGCCTGCGCCGTCGGGGCGGGCAGCGCGCGGCGGTCCAGCTTCCCGTTGACGGTCAGCGGAATCCATTCCAGCCGCACCACGGCCGAGGGCACCATGTAGGACGGCAGCTGCTCGGCGGCGCCGTCGCGGACCGCGTCGAGCACCGGCTCGACGCCCGGTTCGGCGACCACGTAGGCGACGATCCGCTGATCGCCGGGCTGGTCCTCGCGCACGATCACCGCGGCCTGGGCGATGCCCGGCTGGGCCAGGATCGCCGATTCGATCTCGCCGAGCTCGATGCGGAAGCCGCGCACCTTCACCTGGTCGTCGGCGCGGCCCAGGTACTCCAGCTCGCCGTGCCGGTTCCAGCGGGCGAGGTCACCGGAGCGGTAGAGCCGCTCCCCCGGTGCGTCACCCATGGGGTTGGCGACGAAGCGCGTGGCCGACAGGTCGGGGCGGCCGAGGTAGCCGCGAGCCAATTGCGGGCCCGCCACATACATTTCGCCCGCGACGCCGACCGGCACCGGACGCAACCGGTTGTCGAGCACGTACACCCGCAGACCGGCGATGGCGCGGCCGACCACGCTGCCGGAGGCGGCGGCGATGGTCGCGGCGTCCAGCGCGCGGTAGGACACGTGCACCGTGGTCTCGGTGATGCCGTACATGTTGACCAGCAGCGGAGCCCCAGTCGCGGAGCTTGCGGAGCGGCCGTCGGGCCCAGCGCCGTGCCGCGCCACCCAATCCGACAGCCTGCGCAGCTCCAGCGCCTCACCGCCGAACACCACGTAACGCAGCGCCAGCGGCGCGGCGTCGGGCGCGGCGTTCCGGTCCGCCTCGGCCAGCTGGTAGAACGCGGACGGAGTCTGGTTGAGCACCGTGACGCGTTCGGCGCGCAGCAGTTCCAGGAACTGCTCCGGCGAGCGCGAGGTGTAGTAGTCGACCACCACGAGGGTGCCGCCGAACAGCAGCGGTCCCCACAGCTCCCATACCGAGAAGTCGAAGGCGTAGCTGTGGAACAACGTCCAGGTGTCCTCGGGCCCGAAACCGAAGTCGCGGTCGGTGTTCGCGAACAACCGCACCACGTTGCGGTGCGCGACCGCGACACCCTTCGGGCGGCCGGTCGAGCCGGAGGTGTAGATCACGTACGCGACGTTGTCCGGCGTGAGCGCGGCATTCCGGTCGCCGTCGGTGATCGGCGCGTCGTCGGCGTCCTCGATATTGCCGGTCTCCACCGCGAAGCCGTCCAGCACCACGGCGGGCAGCCCGTCCGGAACCGCGACCTGCACCGTGGAATCGAGCACCACGCTGGTCGGCCGGGAATCGGCGAGCACGTAGGCGATGCGGTCGGCCGGGTAGGTCGGATCCACCGGCACGTAGCCCGCACCGGTCTTCACCACGGCCAGCAGCGCGACCACCAGGTCCAGCGACCGCGGCAGGATCACCGCGACCAGCGTCTCCGGGCCCGCGCCGTCGGCGATCAGCCTGCGCGCCAGCACATTCGCGCGCCGGTCCAGCTCCGCGTAGGTCAGCGTCTCCACGCCGAAGCGGGCCGCGACGCGACCCGGGTGCGCGGCGACGGCGGCGTCGAACAGCCCGACCAGCGTGATGTCGGGATCGGCGAACCGCTGCGTACCAGTGGCGTCCGCTGCGGATGACACCCAGCGCTGCGACACGTCGAGACGCTCGCTCTCGCCGAGCAGATCGATATCGCCGACCGCGATCTCCGGGTCCTCGGCGACACCGCGCAGGATGCGCACGAAGCGGTCGGCGAAGGCGGCCACCGTCTCCGGGTCGAACAGATCGGTGGCGTAGTTCCAGGACAGCGTCAGCCCGCCGTCGGCGGCCTCGCCGACGGTGAGCTGCACGTCGAATTTCGCCGTGCCCGGGTCGAAGTCGACCACCGCGATATCCAGGCCGGGCAGCGCGACCGCGCCCAGGTCGGCGGCCGAGGCGGCTTCGAAGGTCAGCGCGACCTGGAACAGCGGATGATGCGCCTGCGAACGCACCGGGCTGATCACGTCCACCAACCGCTCGAACGGCACGTCGGCGTTGGCGAAGGCGGCCAGGTCGGTGCGGCGCACCTGCTCGAGCAGCTCGCCGAAGCCTGCGCCGGGATCGACCTGGCTGCGCAGCACCAGCGTGTTGACGAACATGCCCACCACGTCGTCGAGCGCGCGTTCGCCGCGGCCCGCGATCGGGGTGCCGATCGCGATGTCGGTGCTGTTCGACAGCCTGCCCGCCCAGGCGGCGAGCGCGGCGTGCACCACCATGAACAGCGTCACGCCGCGGGCGCGCGCCAGCTCGGCCAGCGCCTGGTGGACCTCGGCGTCGACCGAGAAGTTGTGCGTGCCACCGGCATTGGAGGCGATTTCGGGCCGGGGCCGGTCGGCGGGCAGCTCGATCTGATCGGGCAGGTCGCGCAGCTGCTCGGTCCAGTAGGCGATCTGGCGTGCGGCGACGGAGTCCGCGTCGTCCTCGGCGCCGAGCACCTCGCGCTGCCACAGCGTATAGTCCGCGTATTGCACTTGGAGCGTGGCCCAGGACGGGACCTCGCCACGGGCGCGCTCGGTGTAGGCGAGCACCACGTCACGCAGCAGCGGACGCAGCGAGAAACCGTCCGCGCTGATGTGGTGCATGACCAGCACCGCGACGTGATCGGTGTCCGACAGCGCCAGCAGGCTCGCCCTGAACCCGATCTCGGCGGTCACGTCGAATCCGACGCTCGCCAGCTCGACGATCCGCGCGGGCAACTGCTCCACGGCGACCGGTTCGGCGACCAGGTCGAAGGCGACCTCACCGACCGGCAGCACGCGCTGGTAGCCGGTGCCCTCCACCTCCGGGTAGACGGTGCGCAGCGCCTCGTGCCGCGCGAGCACGTCGCGGATGGCCGCGCCCAGCGCGGCGACATCGAGCTCACCGGTCAGCCGCAACGCGATCGGGATGTTGTTCACCGCGGTCTGGTTGTCGAACCGGTTGAGGAACCACATCCGCTGCTGAGCCAGTGACAGCGGCACCAGCTCCGGCCGTTCCCGCGCCACCAGCGGCGCCCGGCCGCCCTGTCCGGCAGCCGATTCCACCTTCGCGGCCAACGCCGCGACGGTGGACGCCTCGAACAGCACGCGCACCGGAACCTGCGTATCCAGCGCCTCGCCCAGTCGCGCCGCCACCTGGGTGGCGACCAGCGAGTTGCCGCCCAGTTCGAAGAAGTCGTCGTCCAGGCCGACCCGCTGCACGCCGAGCACCTCGGCGAAGGTGT
>NZ_JADLQX010000073.1 GCF_015477605.1 Nocardia amamiensis | reverse complement strand
TATCCGCCACACCGGATTGACCAGCAACCCGATCATGCGTCACCATCACCACACGGCCCGCGACCAGACAACACGGTCCCATACCCGTGGCAAACCGGTGGTCCCATCACCCTGGCAAGCGACAGTATGCCGCCGGCACCAGATCCTGACCCGGCACTCGACTTATCGCCGACGGCTCATCAATCCTGCACCGAGGACGCCGACATCGATGACTAATGACCTGCCACAATGCCGCATGCCCAATTCCGCGCAGAACCCGGTGATCACCGTCGTAAGCGGTCCCCCGGGATCGGGTAAGTCCGTCCTCGCCCGCGCCTGGCCTTGCGCGTCGGCATCCATGCGATCATCCGCGACGAAATCAAACAGGGCATCGTCGAAAGCACCGCGCCCACGCACGAGGGCGACTACGACGACCACAACACCCCCGTCCTGCACACCTTCTTCGACGTGCTGACACCGAGTTCGGCCAGGACTTCGCTGTCGTGCGACGCGCCGAGCACCGGCGCCAGTGCCCGGGCAACGGTGATACCAGGGTCGCGGGCGAGTTTGACGCACCGTCGTGCGCACATCGGCTTCGGCGTCATGGGCCAGCGTCAGGAGTATTCCGAGGTCTTCGGGGCGGCCCAGTTCGGAGGCCAGCCATACCGCGCCGATGCGTTGCTCGTCAGTGCTGGCGAGTAGTTGCCCCAGCGCGGTGGCAGCCGCGGCCGGCTGCAGGACTCCTAGGTGCGCGGCGAGGCGAAGCGCGGCCGCCCCGGCATTGCCCTGCCCGGGCAGGTCCCAGTCGCGAGGTGGACCGGTGGGGATCGTTACGGCGATCTCGGCGAGCCTGGTGCGGACATCGGGGGCGATGACGGATGGGTTGAGGGCGCCGAGTAGCTGTAGGGCACTGAATTTGTCGCCGGGTTGCACCAGCGGTTCGGACAGCAACTCCAGCAATGGTTCCCATTGGGCGAGGCTGGGATGCCAATTGTTCAGCAGCGCCGGTCTTCTGGGCATCACCGGGCTGTCGCCGTAGCCGGCTGCTCGGGCGTTGGTGAGGATGCCGGTCACGTGGTGGGCCGCGTCCGCGATTCAGTGCCGCGGCGACATCGGCGGGGAGCGTGGCGACATCGGGGACGGCGGCCAGCAGTGGCCATCGCCGTGCCCGCAGGCCATCGGCCACCTGGCCCGGGCTGCGGGGACCTCGCTGTAGGTCACCGCGAGCAACGCCGCACTCAGCCGATCTCGATGATGACCTGCCGTTTGGAAAGCCTGCTCATGCAGTGAGTCCAAGTCCGAACGGCGCCGCGCGCGGCGGATGGTGAGCGGGCAGGGGTGCCGGCACGACCACCCTGGCCAACACGACACCCGGTTCACTGTCTCCGGGCAGGTGTCTGCGAATGTCGTCGAGTCGACCTATTCCGGCAACCTGACGTCTTCGGGGGATATGTCGTTGCGCAGGCCTCGCCAGCTAGGGTGTCGAAGGCCTGCGCCTGTGTATTCCCGGTATTCGATGGTGGCGACGAGTTCGGCGCGGACCCACCGCGCAGCGCGGAGCTCACGCCGCTGAGGTGCGGATTCGAAAGGGCTGACGCCGACGGCCAAGGTGTCGAGCCGCTGCCGGAGTTGACGGCGAGCGGCGGCGGTGAACCCAGTACCGACATTGCCGAGATACACCCAGCCGGTGGGCGCCCGCGCAGCCAAGACCAGCGAACCAAAAGACGCTGCAGTCATTCCAGCTCCCGGCGTCCAGCCCGCCACCACGGCCTCGGTCGTCTTCCGCAGAGCGGTTTTGATGATCCATTCACTGCCCGACAGGGGTGTCGAAACTCGTTGTGTGAGTGTAGATGACCGTGCGACATCTGGGGTCGCTTGGGTAGGCGGGTGGCTCGGTGGGAAAGCGCGACGTAGGGTCGGGGCGCCGATCCGGATTAGGTCCGACGCCGGCCCTCGCTGTGTCTGCCGTGGACTATCGTGAGCGCGGTCTCCTCAGCGTGCCGCTGGGGTTGTTGGGCTAGTTGACGTGCTAGCTGTTGGGCGTCGCGGCCGACGCCGCGCAGTGAGTTCGATGAGGGGGTGCGCTGCCATTCCAGGCCGAGGTAGCCCAGGCCGGGGTGGGTGATGGACAGCCCGTGCCGATGGCGGGGCAGGCCGGTGTCGGTGAGTGCGCCGAGACCTGCGAGGTAGGGCAGGTCTGGCCGGTAGCCAGTAGCCAGGATGACCGTGTCTGCGGCGGTGTGTGAGCCGTCCGGCCAGACGGCTGTGTCGCCGTCGAGTCGCATGAACATCGGTCGGGACGGGGGTTTTCGGCGGTGAGGGCGGCGCGGTAGCGGCCGGTGTCCAGGACGGGTTGGATGGGTGGGTTGGTGACGAAGCGGCCGAGTGGGAGGGCGTCGAAGCCGGTGATCCGGAACCAGAAGTGCAGGTCTTTGCCCAGTGGTCGTTGTGGCACGAATTTCACCGGGGTTCGGGTGGCGAGGGTGACGGTGGCGTGGTCGGCGAGTTCCGCGGCGATCTGAACGGCGGTGGTTCCGGCGCCGACCACGATCACGTTCTGTCCGGTGTATTCCAGTGGTGAGCGGTATCGGCTAGCGTGCAGCAGCTTCCCGGTGAAGCTGTCCTGGCCGGGCAGTGTGGGAATATGCGGTGTGCCGAAGCCGCCGGTGGCGGCGATCAGTCGGGGTGCGGTGAACGTGGTTGCGGTGTCGGTGCGGGCGGTGAAGGCGTCGCCGTCGTGATCGACGGCCTCGACGCGGTGGCCGGTGCGGGTATCGGCGTCGAGGGTCGCGGCGTAGTGGCGTAGGTAGTCGATGACTTCGTCGCGATGCGGGTAGTGGTCGGGGTCGCCGGGGAATGCGATGCCTGGCAGGGCGCTGTATTGGGCGGGTGAGAACAGGGTGAGGCTGTCGTAGTAGTGCGGCCAGGATCCGACGGGTTCGGGTCCGGCTTCGAGCACGACAGGGGTGAGGCCGTGGTCGAGGAGTGCTCGGGCGGCGGCGAGTCCGGATTGACCGGCGCCGATGACGATGGCGTCGAACATGAGGTTGTTCTTTCCGTGAGGATTGCAGTGGAGTTGGGTGCGCGGGGGTGCCCGGCTCGGCGTCGGGCTGTCCGGGCGGACCCGCGGATCGCGTGTCAGGTGCGCAGGAAGCGTTCGAGGGATTGGGCGAGTAGCTGCTGGTCGACGTGGTGGCCTTGGCCGTGCAGCACGTCGCGGGTGAGGTGTGGCATGACGGCGGCGAGCTGGTCGGCGGCTTGCAGCAGGTAGGGGGCGCTGGTGGTGCCGACGATGAGCTTCGTCGGCGCGGTCACCTCCGCATACTGCTCCACCGTCGGTTCCAGCCCAGCGAGGACCCGCATGGTTGGAACGAGGGTTGGGGCGTGGGCGACTTTCGCCAGCCACAGCGGGTCCTCCCGCAGGGCGGCGAGCTCCGTAGGTGAGAACCCTCCACCGGTTACGGAGGCGTTGAGGAGTAGTTGTTCGTAGTTGCCTGCCGCCAGCGCGGTTTCCAGCGCCGCCAGGTCTGGGATGGGGTAGGTGATGGGTAGGGGCGGTTCGTAGAGAGCCAGGCGGGGGATGCAGTCGGCAGCGGCGAGGGCGGTTTCCAGGGCCAGTACCGCGCCGTAGGAGTATCCGAACAGTGCGGTGATCGGTCCGACGGCGTCGATGACGGCGAGGACGTCTTCGACTTCGCGGGCGATGTGCGGTGGTGATTGGCCCCATTCGCTGGTGCCGTGGCCGCGGCAGTTCATGGTGACGACCTGGAAGTCGTCGGCGAGGTGCTGGGCGAGGGGTTGCAGGCTCAGCGCGCTGCCGAGTCCGCCGTGGATACCGAGGATCCTCGGGCCGGATCCTCGGGCGAGGTAGCTGATGATGGTGCCGTCCGTCGAGGGCACGTACCCGCCGTGCACCAGCGCCTGGCTGGTGTGGGTGTCGTCGGTGCTGGCCTCGGCCATGGATGGTGTTCTCTCGGTCGTGGTTTGGGGATGGTCGCGGTCGATAGGAGGGCGGCCGTGGCGGCGAGGGTGGCCAGGAGCAGGAAGGTGGTGGCGTATCCGTCGAGGGCCGACGCCAGTGCGGTGGCGGCGAACGGCGCGAGTGCCATGGTGATGGTGAGCGGTGCGGATAGCAGGCCGGTGAGGTGCCCGTAGTGGCCTGTGCCCCAGCGGTCGGTGACGGCGGTGGCTTGCAGAAGGGTGAACACCCCGCGTGCCATGCCGGCGGCGATCGCGGCGGCGACCAACGCCCACGCGGTGGTGAAGATGCCGAGCAGGGCGGTGGTGGCGGCGATGGCCAGCAGGATCACCAGGGTGCGGGTGCGCAGGCTGGTGCGGGCGGCGAACGCCGCGTAGCCGAGGCGGCTGGCGACCTGCCCGGCACCGCCTAACCCGAGCGCGACCGCCGCCAGGCCGGTGTCGAGGCCGCGTTCGGTCAGCAGCGGCACGAGTGTGACCACCACAGCGAAGGAGGCGAACCCGCTGAGACTCAACGCGACCGCCAGTGTCACGAACGAGCGGCTGCGCGCGATCGGGCCAGGATCGGTGAGATGCGCGTGCTCGGGTTCGGTGGGCGGGCGTGGCGGCCACGGCAGCCGCAGCCCGAACCAATGTCCCGGCACGGTCACCACCGCGAGGATCACCGCGAGCACCAGATAGGTTGCCCGCCAATCCAGATGCGCCACCAGCGCCGCGGTCAAAGGCGCGAACACCGTCGACGCCAACCCCGCAGCCAAGGTGAGGACGGTCAGAGCGCGGACGCGGTTGGGGCCGTGCCAGCGGGTGAGCGCGGCGAAGGCGGGTGGATACAGCACCGCGCCCATCGCGATCCCGGCCACCAGCCAGCCGGTGAAGAACCATGTCGGGTTCGGCGCGGTCGCCACCACGATCAATGCGGGGATCGCGAGCACCGAGCCAGCGGTCATCACCCCGCGTGGGCCGTGGCGGTCGATCCAGCGCCCGACCGGGATCCCGGTCAGCGCGGAGACGAGTTGTCCGGCGGAGAACGCGGCGGTGAGGGCGGTGGGCGACCAGCCGGTGTCGGTGGTGATGTGCCCGAGCAGCACGGGGAAGGCGTAGAACAGGATTCCCCAGCTGGTGATCTCGGTGACGCACAGCACCACCAGCACCCGCCGCAACCCCGCCACGGCGGGCGCCGGTGGCGCCGTTAGAGTCTGTCCCACTGCGGTCAGCGGGCCGACGACACGGTCAGTGGCAACTCCTGCAGCGTAGTCGGCGCTGTCAGCGTCAGCGACTGTGCAGCGGCAGGTGCGCCGCAGCAGCCGCCACCCTCGGTGGCTTCTTCGGCGGGAGTAGCGTCGTCGAAGACGCCTGCGCCGCCGCATACACCGGTGTCGGGCAACACCAACTCGACGCGTTCGGCGGCTTCGTGGTCACCGGCCAGCACACTAGGGCCTGTGTCGAAGTGAGTTGAGGGGTGGCACCGCTGTGCGGTGCCACCCCTCAACTGTTTGTTTGAAAGGGGTTGTCCGCGTTGGCAGATGGGCGAGGTCTCCGGTAGGTGGTTTAACGACCAAGAAAAACCGGAGACCTGACCGGAGACTTCCCAATGGAGTTGTCAAGCCGGTCAGGCTGCCGCTGTGTTGGGTGGTGTCGGTTGGTAGAGCCGGTTGTCGCGGATGAGTGCCCAGACGACATTGACGCGTCGTCGGGCGAGGGCGATGACGGCCTGGTTGTGGCGCTTGCCTTCGAGGCGTTTTCGGTCGTAGAACCGTCTGGATTCCGGACAGCAGGTGATGCTGATCATGGCTGACATGTAGAAGACGCGGTTGAGACCGCGGTGGTAGCGGCGAGGCCGGTGCAGATTTCCGCGGATCCGGCCGGAATCCCAGGGAGCGGGCGCCAGACCAGCAAGCGCGGCCAAGCGGTCCGGGGTGGCGAAGCAGGACATGTCGCCGCCGGTGACCGCGAGGAATTCCGCGCCGAGCAAGTGGCCGAACCCCGGCAGGCTGGTGATCACCTCGGCGAGCCCATGTTGATTGAACCGGCTCTCGATGAGCCTGTCGGTCTTCTTGATCTGGTCGTTGAGGGCCATCACCTCCCGAGCTAGCTCGGCGATCACAGTGGCGGTGAGCGCCTCGCCCGGCAGGCTGACGTGCTGCTGGTGTGCGGCGGCGACAGCCGACGCGGCGATCGTGTCGTGGTTGCGGACTTTCCTTGCGCGCAACCAGCGTTCGAGTCGGACTGCGCCGATTCGGCGTAGCGCGGCCGGGTCTGGTAGCCGGTCAGCAGCGTCAGTTGCCCTGTGCGTGTCAGGTCCGCGAGAACACGATCGAGCGCGGGAAAGACTCCCAGCAGCAGACCTCGCAGGCGATTGATGACACGGGTGCGGTCAGCGACCAGGTCCTTGCGTCGAGCGGTCAGCAGTTTCAATTCCACGGTGACCTCGTCACCAGGACACAGCGGGCGCAGATCGCGACGCATCCGCGCTTGGTCGGCGATGATCGCGGCGTCTCGCGAGTCGGTCTTGCCTTCTCCGCGATAGCCGCCGGCCGCGCGGTTGAGAGTGCGGCCGGGCAGGTAGAGCAACCGCTGGTCGTGGGCCAGGAGCAGGCTGATCAGCAACGCCGCACCGCCGTCGGGCACGTCCACCGCCCAGGTGACCTGGTCACCGAGGCGGGCGACATCGTGCATCAGACTCGAGAGCTCGGCCTCGTCGTTGGAGACCCGCCGCGACAACAGTCGCTCTCCGTCGGAGTCGATGACCACGCAATGGTGATGATTCTTTCCGACATCGACGCCAGCCCAGACCTGGGCCATGAACACCTCCGGTCGCTCGATACACATTCGCCCTACGAACGACCACGCCGGCGTTGTCCTACACAGCGATTCGCTCGCACATCCCAATTGGCGGCCGGGGTCGTCGCGGGAAACCGGGCGGCCAAGTCTCCGGAGCCATGTTCGGCGACCTCGTGAAAGCCACACCCGGTTTCCCAGGGCCTGCAAGACCTTACGACTGGCTTGCTCGACCCGGAACTGAAGGTAGGACCTCGTGACCACCCTGGCCGGGCGGATCTGACCGATGCCCAGTGGGCGCGGTTGGAGCCGTTGCTGCCTCGGGGCAAGAAGGCGGGACGCCCGCCGAAGTGGACGAAACGGCAGCTCATCGATGGGATCCGGTGGCGGACTCGGG
>NZ_JADLQX010000072.1 GCF_015477605.1 Nocardia amamiensis | reverse complement strand
TGGCTACGAGTTGGGCGCCGTATTCCACGAGCCGCCACCCCAGGGCGGGACCCTTCCCCCGGCGTTCGTCGATCTCGTCCAGGAATGCCGGCGAGCCGCAGCACACGCGGTGATCACACTGCACGGGCACCTGTCGAACATGTCCGTGTGCCGGATGGTCCTGCTGGCGGTCCTCGACGTGCGAGCCGATGCCGCAGTGCACGAAGTCGGGCCTTGACCCCATTCCGCCGGACGAACGTGCCGACAACGTGCGATGGGGTGAGGACACGAGCCACAGGCACCGGACGCGGACGCGATAACCTGGACTGGGCGGTATGGAACATGGCATGCGGACGCCTCGACGGCTGCAACGAAATCGGTGGGTGCGCGCGCACCGTGCCCCCTGGCGCCGTCGCGCCAGGATCACAGGAACATCGGAAGGCCGGCCCGTGGGACTGATCTGCTCGATCATCGCGGTGCCGCTTGCCCCCATGAAAAGGCTGATCCGGCTGGCCGGACTGCTCCGAGACCGGGTCGCGCAGCCACTGCACGACCCGATAACCGGCCGCAGCGAACTCGAACGGATCGCCCAGGCCGCCGCCGCCGGCGCACTGTCGCAAGAGGAAAAGCGGGCAGCGCAGCAGCAGGTAATCCACCGGATGAGGCACCCCGAGCCATGACGTCCCCCGCCCACCACGCCGAACAGGCATGAATAACCTGGTCAAGCAATCTTTCAGCAAAGCGGACTGGGTGGTGTTATCGTGGGCGGGTCGCCGGGTTTGCTCTGATCCGGCGACTTGTTCGAGGGCTGTTGTGCGACTCGCCCTCCCCACCCGCCCAGGACGGCGCACGCGGCCTGGGCGGTGCCATGCCTGGCGCCCGTGGGGATCTGCTTGCCGTGGGCGGGTGGTCTCGCTGCGGGGTGCGCATCCCGGTATACCCACCGGTGGTGAACCCGCAGGTTCTCGCACTCACCGCCGGGGTAGTTTCGTGGCCCATCACCACATTTCACCCGGCAAGGACGGGGATCAGACGCAGCCGGGAGGCAACGAAAATGCGCGACAGCGGCTCCCCTGGCGGGGACGAGGACTGGGCGCTGCTGGGCGAGCTCACCGAGTCCTATCACCGTCGCGATACCTACCTTGACTGCGCGGCCTGCCACAGCCAGGGCGCACTGATATAGATCGCCGAACTGGCCAACGGCGGCGAGTTGTGGCGCTGCAGCGAATGCGGCGACGAAGAACTCATCGACTGAAACAACAGCGTCCGCCCCCGCAGAGTGGGGCCTGCGCGGAGGCTCGCGTCCTCCTACTCGGAACAGGGGTGCCGTCCGGCGCGGTCTCTGCCGGTATCACGGTGTTTCGGGCCCGTTAGGGGTGTCGGTGATGACCCATTCGGTTTCGCTGAGCTGCCCGTCGGGCTGGCGTTGGCGGGCCAGGTAGCCGTGCTCGACGAGTTCCTGCAACGCGATTGTGATGGCGGCGGGATCGTCGGTGCCCACGGCCGCGATCGACTCGATCGTGAAATCCTCACTCCCGCCGGCCGCGATCAGCAACGCCAGCACACCCTTGGCCCGAAACGATAACCGCGCATCCCGCACGGCCGCGACACTCGGGAGCCTTCGAGCTCTGACACAGACCGGCGCCGTGCGGGTGAGCTGGGATCGCGAACAGCTCATCGGAGGCAAGCCCACAGAGGCTCGTAAGTAGGGCGCTGCGCGTTTTCGCTTGGGTTCGAGACCAGCGCAAACATACCGGATGGAGGGATAGATGCACCGTTACTGCGGCGTGGACTGGGCCGAAGGGCACGTGCGCCACGAGGCGTCTGTGCGCCGTGAGGCGCCAGGAATCGAAGGAGGTGAAAGACCTTCTCGCTGGGCTGTCGCAGCAGCCTGGTAGGAGCGGAGCGCAGTCCGATCCGGGAGACGCCGGGGAGGACGGGAAGCAGCGCTGCGGTAGCCGGGACGGTTCGGAACTGCCAGACGGGCCGGGTCCGGCGAGCGAGATCGGACGGTATACGAGAGGAACCAGTGGTTAAAGCTTCGTAAGCGAGGCACCGGCTCAAATCTGGCGGATATGGGCCGGGACGCAGTGCACGACAACCCGTTACGGGTGGTCGACTCCGAAGCCGGCTAAGCGTGCCGGTGAGGAGGCCATGGTGAAGGACTGCGGCGTAGCCATGGCGATGCTGCCGGAGCAAAGCTGGGTGCCTACCCGATCGATCGATTTCTGGTGAACACGGGAACCGCTCGAAATCGTTCCCGCGCTGCGGAATCCATCTGCCAGTGCGGGATAGGCCCGTCGTCGGCTGAAGATTTCAGGTGGGGCGGAGGCTCCGTAGTAGTCCGAGCACGCGAGAGGCGTGTGCATGGCGAAGGGAGCCAGCAAGTCAGCAGGGAGGAGTGTGGAATGCCGGAAGGATCGTCGGTGAATACCGACGAGCTGGCGTTCGAGCTGATGATGGCCGAGCGTCGGGTACTGGAGATCCAAACCAAGCTGCACCGTTGGGCCGGTGATGATCCTCATCGCAGGTTCGATGATCTGTTCAATCTCGTCGCCGATCCCGCGTTCTTGCTGGTGGCGTGGGATCGGGTGCGGAACAACAGGGGCGCACGCACGGCCGGAGTGGACGGAGAAACCGCCCACTACATCGAGGCCGAACGCGGGACCGCCGAGTTCCTGGCTCAGCTGCGGGTCGATGTGAAAGCCCGAAGTTTCCAGCCTCTTCCGGTCCGGCAGCGAGCGATTCCCAAGGCGGGCGGCAAGCTTCGCTATCTGGGGATCGCAACGATCCGCGACCGAGTGGTCCAAGCGTCCTTGAAACTGGTACTCGAACCGGTGTTCGAGGCGGATTTCCGCCCGTGTTCCTACGGGTTCCGCCCGAACCGCCGTGCTCATGACGCGGTGGCCGAGGTGCATCATTTCGCGTCCCGCTCGTATGAGTGGGTGGTGGAGGGAGACATCAAAGCCTGCTTCGACGAAATCTCGCATCCGGCTCATGGACCGGGTGCGCAGAAGAATCGGGGACAAACGCGTTCTGGCGCTGGTGAAAGCATTTCTGAAGGCGGGCATCCTCACCGAGGACGGCACGCTGGCCGACACCAGTGCGGGTACTCCGCAGGGGTCGATCCTTTCCCCGTTGCTCAGCAACGTAGCCTTGTCGGTCTTGGACGACTTCGTCGCCCAAGCGCCCGGAGGCCCGGCTGCCAGCAACTACGAGCGGGCCAAGCGGCGGCGTCACGGTCTGCCCAACTACCGGCTCTGCCGGTACGCGGACTTATGCCGACGTCGGCATAAATCGGCTTATGCGGACTGCGGGGTTATGCCGACCGTGGCGTGATGGTGCTGGTGGGTGGGGGTTGACGGGGTGGATGGTCGGCATAATCCGGGCCTTGTGATCGGGGCGGTTAGAGGCTGTCGAGGAAGGCGAGCAGGGTGTCGGGGGCGCGATAGCGTCCGGGTTTGGTGTTCGGGGGTGTGAGGCGAGCCAGTGCTTGCTCTTTGATGGTCATGTCGGCGTGTAGGTAGGCGTGGGTGGAGCTGGGATCTTCGTGGCCGAGCCAGAGGGCGATGACCGAGGTGTCGACCCCGGCGTGCAGTAACGCCATGGCCGCAGAATGACGCAGGGTGTGCGGGGTGACGTTCTTGGTGGCGAGGCTCGGGCAGTTGGCTGCGGCCCAGGTGGCGTGCTTGGTGACGAGTTTGGCCACCGCGTCTCGTGACAATGGTCGGCCCTCCCACGTGGTGAACACCGGATCGTCGGTTCTGCCGGGGTTTTCGGTGAGCCAGATCCGTAGGGCGGCAACGGTTTGCCGGGTGATTGGGGTGGCCCGGTCCTTGCGGCCTTTGCCGTGGCAGCAGATGTGTGCGCCAGCCTCGAGGTGGATGTCGCTGCGCGTGAGGCCGATCAGTTCGGAGACCCGTAGCCCGGTTTGGCAGGCGAGCAGCAGCAGGGCGTGGTCGCGGCGGCCGAGCCGGGTGGTGCGGTCGGGTGCGGCCAGCAGTGCGTCGATCTCGTCGGCGGTGAGGAAACATACGATCGGCCGGTCGCATCGCTTGGGTGGGATTGCCAGCACCCGGCTGATGTGGTCGGCGTGTTCGGGTGCGTGCAGCGCCGCATAGCGGAACAGCGATCGGATCGCGGCCAGGCGGGCGTTGCGGGTGGCGGTGCTGTTGGCTCGGTCGGTTTCCAGGTGCTCGAGAAACGCGGTGACCAGCGCGGTGTCGAGCTGCGCGAGATCGAGACCGCTGGCAGCGGTTGCGGTTGTGCGGGAGGCAAATTGCAGCAGCAGCCGCCAGGTGTCGCGGTAGGCGGCGATGGTGTTCGGGCCGGCGCGGCGTTGCCGCATCAACTTGTCGGTGAAGAATCCCTGCAGGATCGGAGCCAACGCGGTCATCACCGGTCACCTCCAACCGATTCCAGACGGTAAGCGGCCAAGGTGAGCAACTGCGGGACCTGCTGCAGATACCAATATGTCGACTTCGGGTCGACATGACCGAGCCAGGTCGACAAGATCGGCAGCCGAGCCTGAATATCGCCGCCACCGCGATAGAAGTCGATCAACGTGGCGACGGTGAAGGAATGCCGCAGGTCATGCAGCCGAGGCCGACGCTGTCCCGGCAGCGTGATGATCCCGGCCGCCTCGACCAGACCATTGAAAGTGGCCGAAAGGTTTTCGGCGTCCAGGCGGGTGCCGCGGATGGAGACGAACAAACTCGCCTCGGCCCGGTGCGGGCACCACCGGTCGCGCCGCTGCCGGTAGTCGCGCAACGCAGCGACCGTCGAGGGGTGCAGGAACAGCCGCCGCGATTTGCCGAATTTCGAGTCCAGCACGACCAGGGTCGCATTGTCGAGGTCGAGGTGACCATCGTCGAGGCGGCAGGCCTCGCTCTTGCGCATGCCGGTCACCGCGAGAAGCCCGATCAGCGTCTGCCAGGTCGCTGCCCGCAGCGGTGGCTGCAGCTGGGCGGCCGCATCGAGCAGCGCGGTGATATCACCAGGCGAATACAGATAGGGCGCGATCCGGCACTTGTGATGCGGTAGGGCGTCTTCGGGCGGGATCTCACTGTCGGGGTCGAGGGTCTTGTAATGGCGGGCGAAGATCCGCACGGTCATCAACCTGCGCGCCAGATAGGCATCGTGACTGCTGCCGCTGCGGGTCGTGGTCGCCCACTCGACCGCCAGCTCGCTGGTGATCCGGTCGCTGCCGCGGGTTTCGCAGTAGTCGACGAACGACATCAGTTGCGCAGCTTGGGTGGTCAGCTTGAACCCCAGCGCCCGCCGCAGGGCCAGATAATCCTCGACGGCGCGCCGCAGCCCGGTCACGACTGTGCTCCCGTCGGCCACGGCCGCGCCAACGGGCGCAGCGCGTTCTCGTCGACCTTCGCATAGATCGCCGTCGACAACGCGCTGCGATGCCGCAGCACCTGACCCACCTGCGGAAGCGACGCCCCTGCTCGGAGCATGTCGGTGGCCAGCGAGTGCCGCAGACGATGCGCGCCTGCCCGAGGTAGGCTCGCGCGGCGGCAGGCGCGGCCCATGACCTGCCGCAGCGCCGCCGCCGTCAACGGCCGATAGGGCGCCCGGACGGTGCAGAAGATCGCCCGCCCGGTGCTGGCCGGCCGGCCGTCGGTCAGATAGGCAACGATCGCTTCGCCGACATCGACCGGCAGCGGCAGCCGATCGAGGCGATTCCCTTTGCCGTGGACGACGATTTCGCCACTGCGCCAATCGAAGTCATCGATCGTCAAACCGGTGACTTCGGCGCCGCGCAATCCCAGCCGCGCCAGCACCGTCAAGATCGCGTAGTCGCGGCGCCCCACCACGGTCGTGCGGTCGCAAGACTCCAACAGCCGCGCCACCACCGTGGCGTCCAGCCCGCGCGGCAGCGACGCCAACCGCCATCCCGCCACCCCCGGAACCGCGTCCGCCAGCGGTGTCGGTGTCTGCCCGGACGCGTGCAGGAACCGCAACAGCGCTCGCAACGATGTCACCATCGCCTTCATCGACCACGTGTTGCGGTCACGGCAATAGTCGACCATGAACCCGGTGACCTGACCCGAATCCAGCTGTCGCACAGCAATATCCACCGGACACGGCAGCCAACCCAGGAAGATGCCGGCCTGAGTGCCGTAACAGCGCACCGTCTCCCGCGACAATCCCCGCTCGCCGGCCAGCCACGAACGGAACCCGGCCAGCAGCACTGCGACCGGGGACACCTCGACGCTCACGATCTTCTCCCGTCTCGAATGGTTGTTCTTCAACCACCAAGACGCGAAACCGCCCCGGTCACAAGACCCGGATTATGCCGACCATCCACCCCGTCAACCCCCACCCACCAGCACCATCACGTCACGGTCGGCATAACCCCGCAGTCCGCATAAGCGGATGACTGGTGCCTGGTCGTATCGGGCACCAAGGCGCACGCCGAAGCCCTCAAGGAAGAGATCACCGAGGTCCTGACGACGATGGGCCTGCGCCTATCGCCGGAAAAGACCCTGGTCACCCACATCGACGAAGGTCTCGACTTTCTCGGCTGGCGCATCCAGCGGCACCGGAAACGGGGCACGAACAAACGCTACGTCTACGTCTACCCGGCCAAGAAGGCGCTGGTCGCTGTCAAGGCCAAGATCAAGGCGTGGTGCCGCAAGGGCACGAACCTGCCGCTGAAGGTCCTGCTCATCCATCTCAACCGGATGCTGCGGGGCTGGACCGCGTACTTCAAGTTCGGATGCTCGAACGCGACCTTCAGCTACCTGCGTGCCTATCTCTGGCAGGAGATCGTCAGGTGGCAGGAACGCAAGCATCGGCGAACCCCCTGGAAACAACTACGCCGACGCTACGGCATCTGGCCCGGCGACGGCGGCGTGACACTGTTCGACCCCGCCCGAGTCAGCGCCAAGCGCTACTACTACCGGGGCACGAAGATCGCGTCGCCGTGGCCGAGTGCGGCATGAGGCAAACATCCACTGCCCGAAGGGATTTGTGGAGAGCCCGGTGCGCTTGGCGGCGCACGCCGGGTTCGGCGGGCGGGGACGGCTTTGCCCGGAGTTCACGCGAACTGAAGGTTTCTTGGCAGGAACCCAAGGATGCTTACGGGATTTGGGGCGGGTCGATCCTTGGGTTCGTGCTCAACCCGGTGGATCGTGTTTCTCGGCTGGGGTTT
>NZ_JADLQX010000071.1 GCF_015477605.1 Nocardia amamiensis | reverse complement strand
ACGTGGTCGGTCGGGTGAAGGTCTACGAGGCGATCGTCAAGGGCGAGAACATTCCGGAGCCGGGCATTCCGGAGTCGTTCAAGGTCTTGCTCAAGGAACTCCAGTCGCTGTGCCTCAACGTCGAGGTGCTGTCGTCCGACGGCGCCGCGATCGAGCTGCGGGAAGGCGAGGACGAGGACCTGGAGCGTGCGGCGGCCAACCTGGGCATCAACCTGTCCCGGAACGAAGCGGCCACCGTCGACGATCTGGCGAACTAGGCGGCTGGCCGGATGCCGTCATCGGACGGCATCCGGCCTCCGCAACGGATTACCCAACTAGTGAACTTTTGCTCGAATTCGACCCGCACAGGGGAAAGGAAGTTACGTGCTAGACGTCAACTTCTTCGATGAACTCCGGATCGGCCTCGCCACCGCCGACGACATCCGTCAGTGGTCCTACGGCGAGGTGAAGAAGCCGGAGACCATCAACTACCGCACGCTCAAGCCGGAGAAGGACGGCCTGTTCTGCGAGAAGATCTTCGGTCCCACCCGGGACTGGGAGTGCTACTGCGGCAAGTACAAGCGCGTCCGCTTCAAGGGCATCATCTGTGAGCGCTGTGGCGTCGAGGTGACTCGCGCCAAGGTGCGCCGCGAGCGGATGGGCCACATCGAGCTGGCCGCTCCGGTCACCCACATCTGGTACTTCAAGGGCGTGCCCTCGCGCCTGGGCTACCTGCTCGACCTGGCGCCGAAGGATCTGGAGAAGATCATCTACTTCGCCGCCTACGTCATCGTGGGCGTCGACGAGGAGCTGCGGCACAACGAGCTGTCCACGCTCGAGGCCGAGATGGAGGTCGAGAAGAAGGCGGTCGCCGACCAGCGCGACGCCGACCTCGAGGCCCGCGCCCAGAAGCTGGAGGCCGACCTGGCCGAGCTGGAGGCCGAAGGCGCCAAGTCCGACGTCCGCCGCAAGGTGAAGGACGGCGGCGAGCGCGAGATGCGCCAGCTCCGCGACCGGGCCCAGCGCGAGCTGGACCGGCTGGAGGAGATCTGGAACACCTTCACCAAGCTGGCGCCCAAGCAGCTCATCGTCGACGAGGTGCTCTACCGCGAGCTGGTCGACCGCTACGGCGAGTACTTCACCGGCGCGATGGGCGCGGAGTCCATCCAGAAGCTGATGGAGAACTTCGACATCGAGGCCGAGGCCGAGTTGCTGCGCGAGACCATCCGCACCGGCAAAGGCCAGAAGAAGCTGCGTGCGCTCAAGCGGCTCAAGGTCGTCGCGGCCTTCCAGACCAACGGCAACTCGCCGATGGGCATGGTGCTCGACGCCGTTCCGGTGATCCCGCCGGAGCTGCGCCCGATGGTTCAGCTCGACGGTGGCCGCTTCGCCACCTCCGACCTGAACGACCTGTACCGTCGCGTGATCAACCGCAACAACCGCCTCAAGCGACTGATCGACCTCGGCGCGCCCGAGATCATCGTCAACAACGAGAAGCGGATGCTGCAGGAGTCCGTCGACGCGCTGTTCGACAACGGCCGCCGCGGCCGTCCGGTCACCGGGCCGGGCAACCGTCCGCTCAAGTCGCTGTCGGATCTGCTCAAGGGCAAGCAGGGCCGCTTCCGTCAGAACCTGCTCGGTAAGCGCGTCGACTACTCGGGCCGTTCGGTCATCGTCGTCGGTCCGCAGCTGAAGCTGCACCAGTGCGGTCTGCCCAAGCTGATGGCGCTGGAGCTGTTCAAGCCGTTCGTGATGAAGCGCCTGGTCGATCTGAACCACGCGCAGAACATCAAGTCGGCCAAGCGGATGGTGGAGCGGCAGCGGCCGCAGGTGTGGGACGTCCTCGAAGAGGTCATCGCCGAACACCCCGTGTTGCTCAACCGCGCGCCCACCCTGCACCGCCTCGGTATCCAGGCCTTCGAGCCGCAGCTGGTGGAAGGCAAGGCCATCCAGCTGCACCCGCTGGTCTGTGAGGCGTTCAACGCCGACTTCGACGGTGACCAGATGGCCGTGCACCTGCCGCTGTCCGCGGAGGCGCAGGCCGAGGCGCGCGTGCTGATGCTGTCGTCGAACAACATCCTGTCGCCTGCCTCGGGCCGACCGCTGGCTATGCCGCGTCTTGACATGGTGACCGGCCTGTACTACCTGACCCGCCTGGAAGACGGCGCGAAGGGTTCCTACGAGCCGGCCACCAAGGACGCTCCGGAGCAGGGCGTGTATTCCTCGCCTGCCGAGGCGCAGATGGCGGTGGACCGCGGTGAGCTCACCGTTCGTTCGCTGATCAAGGTCCGGCTGACCGACCAGCGTCCGCCGAAGGACATCGAGGCGGCGCTGTTCCCAGAGGGCTGGCGCCGCGGCGACGCGTGGACCACCGAGACCACGCTGGGCCGGGTGCTGTTCAACGAGCTGCTGCCGGCGGACTACCCGTTCATCAACGAGCAGATGCCGAAGAAGCGTCAGGCGACGATCATCAACGATCTCGCCGAGCGCTACCCGATGATCGTGGTCGCGCAGACCGTCGACAAGCTCAAGGACGCCGGCTTCTACTGGGCCACGCGTTCCGGCGTGACGGTCTCCATGTCCGACGTGCTCGTGCCGCCGGAGAAGGCCGAGATCATGGAGCGCTACGAGGCGCAGTCGGATCAGATCGAGAAGAAGTACCAGCGTGGTGCGCTCGATCACCAGGAGCGCAACAACGCCCTGGTCAAGATCTGGCAGGAGGCGACCGAGGAGGTCGGTAAGGCGCTGCGCGCGCACTACCCGGCCGACAACCCGATCATCACGATCGTGGACTCGGGCGCCACGGGTAACTTCACCCAGACCCGTACCCTCGCCGGTATGAAGGGCCTGGTGACGAACCCGAAGGGTGAGTTCATCCCGCGGCCGATCAAGTCTTCCTTCCGTGAGGGCCTGACGGTTCTGGAGTACTTCATCAACACCCACGGTGCTCGTAAGGGTCTGGCCGACACCGCGCTGCGTACCGCCGACTCGGGTTACCTGACCCGTCGTCTGGTGGACGTGTCGCAGGACGTCATCGTGCGCGAGCACGACTGTGGCACCGAGCGCGGCATCGTGGTGCCGATCGCGGAGAAGCTGCTCGACGGCTCGATCATCCGCGACGCGCACGTGGAGACCTCCACCTACGCGCGCACGCTCGCGGCCGACGCGATCGACGAGCAGGGCAACGTCATCGTGGCGAAGGGCGCCGACCTCGGCGACCCGGCGCTCGAGGCGCTGCTGGAGGCGGGCATCACCGAGGTGAAGGTCCGCTCCGTGCTGACCTGCACCACCGGCACCGGAGTGTGCGCGACCTGCTACGGCCGCTCCATGGCGACCGGCAAGCTGGTCGACATCGGTGAGGCCGTCGGTATCGTCGCCGCGCAGTCCATCGGTGAGCCCGGTACCCAGCTGACCATGCGCACCTTCCACCAGGGTGGTGTCGCCGGTGACGACATTACCGGCGGTCTGCCTCGGGTGCAGGAGCTGTTCGAGGCGCGCGTGCCGAAGGGCAAGGCGCCCATCGCCGAGGTCTCCGGTCGCGTGCGGCTGGAGGACGACGATCGCTTCTACAAGATCACCATCATCCCGGATGACGGTGGCGAAGAGGTTGTCTACGACAAGCTCTCGAAGCGGCAGCGGCTGCGTGTGTTCAAGCACGACGACGGCACCGAGCGTCTGCTCTCCGACGGCGACCACGTCGAGGTCGGCCAGCAGCTGCTGGAAGGCGCGGCGGATCCGCACGAGGTGCTGCGCATCATGGGCCCCCGGCAGGTTCAGGTCCACCTGGTTCACGAGGTCCAAGAGGTCTACCGCTCGCAGGGTGTGTCGATCCACGACAAGCACATCGAGGTGATCGTTCGCCAGATGCTGCGTCGCGTGACCATCATCGACTCGGGTGCCACGGAGTTCCTGCCCGGCTCGCTCACCGAGCGCTCCGAGTTCGAGGCCTCCAACCGCCGCGTCGTCGCCGAGGGCAACGAGCCCGCGGCGGGTCGTCCGGTGCTGATGGGTATCACCAAGGCGTCGCTGGCCACCGACTCGTGGCTGTCGGCGGCGTCCTTCCAGGAGACCACCCGAGTCCTGACGGACGCGGCGATCAACTGCCGCTCCGACAAGCTCATCGGCCTCAAGGAGAACGTGATCATCGGTAAGCTGATCCCGGCCGGTACCGGTATCAACCGCTACCGGAACATCCAGGTGCAGCCGACCGAAGAGGCCCGTGCCGCGGCGTACGCGGTGCCGTCCTACGACGACACCTACTACAGCCCGGAGGGCTTCGGCGCCCCGACCGGCGCTGCGGTTCCGTTGGACGATTACGGATTCAGCGACTACCGGTAATCCTGTAACAGCATTCGGCCCCCGCTCCGTTTCGGAGCGGGGGCCGATGTGCTGTGGAGCCCTTGGAAGTTGCTATCTGCCTTGATGATTCAGGGTGTGGGACGGAGTTGGCCTGCCCGGGGGGTCAGGACGGTGGTCGGGTAGATCGCATCCTGGCCGCGGAGATCGAAGGCTTGGTCGTGGCCGTAGTACCAGCCCACTGACTGAACGGCCTTGTCATCCTTCAGGAAGAGGTACAAGCCATTAGGTGGGCCGTCTCCGTCGCTGTTGTAGGGTCTGGGAAGACTTTTCCAGCAGTTGGCTGGGGTGTTCGCTCGTCTGTTGAGTTCTTCGGCCGTGATGTTTTGCGGGACGTCGACCATGCGGTCCCAGCCATCGCTCCAGCCCGCGGCGCGTGCGATGTCGGCCAGGGTGATCGGTCCCGTACCCGTTGCCGCTTTCATCGCCTCTCGGGTGAACGCGCTAGTCGAACCGAGATTGTCGACGTTCGTCGACATCGTGTAGACGTTCGCGCAGTGTGCTTCGGAGTTGGATTCATTCGATCGTAGAAGAACTCCGCAACCGGTGCTGACCAACATGGCCATGATCGCCGCCAGAATCGGTATCATTCTCCGTGCTGTGATCATCAGCTGTCACTTCTTTCCTGGTAGCGGGACTCCGACGCCGGGCGGTGGTCCAGTTTGTGCTTCACTGACCGCATTGCTCCACGTGATCTGAGAAGGCTTCGTCGAGTTCGTGTCATCGAGGTTCTTGCTTTCGATGACGATTGCGTTGCCATTGTTGATCTCGTTCCGGATCAGGTCCTTCAATTCCTCTGGCGACGCGTCGGGATGGGCGAGCGCGACTTTGCGACCGAGTTCGTTGTTGTACAGGTCCATGGCCTCACGCTGCGGTGTATTGCCACCGCTCTTCTCGTGCGCTGTGGCGAACTCCTTCGTCCAATCCTCGCCGTACTTCTGAGTCATCAGAGCGTTCCAATACGCGTGCCGGAAGGCATCACCGTGGCCGTCATCCACAGAAGCCGGGAACACTTCGGTTGCGGCATCTCTCGCGGTTTCCGCGAGCTGCCCGTGTTCGATGCAGGCCAGCGGTCCCTGGGTCAGTAACAGTTTCTTCATCGCGTCGATCTCTTCGGATGTCATGAGGGACGGATTGAATTCGGGCTTGAAGGCACGGAATGCTTCGAGTTCTAATCCGAGCGGCCATAGCTGCGGCTCACCTTTGGACACATCCGTTTGATAGTCGGTGAGAATCTTCGCGAGTTCGGGATCGCCCGGCCCCAACGCGAGGCCTTGTTTCACCGTGTCGGGCAACGTTTCGATCAAACGGACGAACTTCTCGGCACCCTCCTGATCATCACGCTGGATGTTACGCAGCGCGCCCTGTATGGCACTGGACAGCTGAGTGATCTGCAACTCTTTCGCGGCGACGGCGGGGCCGCCGAATGGAAAGTACTTTTTGGCTGTCTCCCAGTTGGAATCGTGGGACAAGACCTCGCCGTCTTCCTGTACGAAAAGATTCCAGCGGGAATCCTCGGCTTCCTTCTTCTTCTCTCGGATGGTTCTGATGTTGGCCTCGATGTCATCGCTCAGCGAGCTGATCATCTTGCCCATCGCCTCGAGCACGTCTGCGGTGCTGAAGGTTTCGTCGCGATCCTTGCGGCCGCGTACCCGCGCAGCGTCCCCGGCCTCGCTTTCGTAATAGTCCTGGGAACGGCCGATCTTGTTCTCGGCGGCGGCGCCCTCTTGATCGACATCCTTCGCGGTTGCCAGCACCTTGGCCGCGGTCTCCTTCGCGTAGTGGAGATTCCAGGACAGTACGTCTGTAATCGTCAGCAGTTTTACGCCGCTCATTGCCCGTGCCTGTTCAAACCCGCGGCGCGATGCTGATCGACCATCTCATACACGGCTGCCTGTCTGTCGATTTCATCACACGAGTCACGCAGCCGACGAACGTGATAGCCGAGAACCGTGTCCATTGCCTGCAAGACTTCTTCGATCTTGGTGGCGAAATTGGAGCGGTACATGTTCGGCCTCACTTCCTTGCGGCTGTCCAGCGCGATCGGCGCCTTGCCCGCCAGTGCGTCCGCGTTCGTCCGTACATCATTTGCCAGATCGCGCATCCTGGCCGGGTCGACGTTGAACATCAGCGCCTCCGATCCCAGTCGGAGGGCTCGCGCCATTGATCGCTCTGGTAGGTGTCGTCGCGTCTGAGATGGGATGGCGTCCACTCCAGGGCAGGCTCGTTCGCCGCGGAGTTGTCCGGCGTCGACGAGTTGTCCGGCACCGCCGGGTTGTTCGCGGGGGCATCGAAGATCCGTGTCGCTTCCGCGTTGGCGTTGTCCAGTGCGGCTCGATGGCGATCGATGATGAGTGCGGCAAGTCGGTCCGGGCCGTTCTCCATCGCATAGTCGGCGAGGTAGAGATCGGTGATGCGGCCGCTGACGTCGGTTTCGATGCTGACGCTGCCATCCATCGACCGTGCCGAGCCGCGCACCGCGGCCAGTTGCTCGTTGATCCGCTTGATTTCGAGCGCACGTGCGCTCATGTCGTCCATTGGTTCGGGACTCCCCTCCTTCTGCAGCGAACAGACTACCCAGTGATCGATGGGATCGGAGTCCGACGTCTTGTCCGACACGGGGAGACATCTATCGTCGGCAGTGAGTGAGATGCGTAGTGCACCTGAGGTTTCGGCGATCGCCCCGCTCCGACCAGAGCGAGGCGATCGTCGTTCTACGGCGTAGCGGTCACGCTGGGCGACGTCGATTGATCGGTGCCGCCGGACACTTCGTCGCTCGGCAGGAAACGGCGGAGCGATTTCATGCTGTGAAACCATTGCCCGACCGCCGCCACGGCCGAAAACGCGGAAACGGCGCCTGCCCACAACGCAGAACTCGTGAGCTTCGCGGTGGAGAATTCGACCTTTCGTGCCCCTGGCAGCGGGTATTGCCCATTGCCCGAGGCCCATCGAATCACATAGCCGATCTGAGTACCGATGTCGGTGGGCGGGCCGGAACCGACCATGTTGC
>NZ_JADLQX010000070.1 GCF_015477605.1 Nocardia amamiensis | reverse complement strand
CCCGCCCGGTACGCGACTTGACCGGAGCGGCCAGCGATTCCCGACCACCAGCCTGGTACTTACGCCACCAGGTCCCCACCGACCGCTGCGAGACTCCGAACATCTCGGCGGCCTCGCGGTAACCGCTCACCCGTCCCGACTCCAGCGCGGCCACCACCCGCAGCCGCACCACCTCCTGCGCGGCAGGCGACAACCGCCGCAGCTCCACATCACTCACACACCCTCAACGTCCAAGGCAACCAAGACGGTTCGGTTCAATAGCTGGCCAGTATGCGTTCCCCAGCCAGGTCCCGGTGCCACTCCCGCGCCATCTAACCCGTCGGCCCCGCTCAGAATTCCTGTCTGTGGCGCACTAGGTTGTGTCTCCCAATGGCATTGATTGATCAGCGGTGCACGGCAGGGCTGATCGTTGTCCTGTCCAGGTGTAGTTGGCGCAGTCCAGGTGTAGTTGGCGCATGGGTGGCGGTGTCCAGGTTTAGCCTCGATCCACCGACGGGCTTGCGCCTGTTGGTGTGCCGTGAATGAGAAAGTGCCCTTCGAGCTGGGATGATCACTGTTGTCTAGGTGACCGGTCCCCGGTAACGGGACCACCCGGTTCTTGAGTCCGGGTTGTTTTCGATCCAGATTCAGTTGATGCCGCATGCCACCGGGTGGTGGCCGTGGGTGCAGGCCGCAGCGTACTCGGCCGGGGTCAGGTAGCCCAGCGCCGAATGCCGATGACGCCGATTGTGTTCGTCCTTGAAGTCTCCGATCACCACTCGGGCCTCGAGCAAGCTGGTCCAGTGGTTGCGGTTCAAGCACTCCGCGCGCAGTCGCCGGTTGAACGACTCGACGAACCCGTTGTTCCACGGCGTACCCGGCGGAATGTAGACCAGCCCGGTCTTCCCGGAGCAAAACTGTTGCAACGCTTGAGAAATCATCTCCGGACCGTTATCCATCCGCAGCACCCTCGGCGGCCCGCCGCGGGCAGCGAACACCCGCCCGAGCTCAGCGACGAGCCGCTCGGCAGTGATCGAGCGCTCCACCAAGTGCAACAGCGATTCACGAGTATGCTCATCGACCATCGACGCGATCTTCACCGCCCGCCCATCGACGGTGGAGTCGAACTGGAAGTCCAACGCCCACACCACCTTCGGTGCATCAGCATCGATCGGCGGCATCGACGAGACACCGGCGCGCTTGCGCGGCGAATGCTCACGCACCTGCAAGCCCTCCTCACGCCAGAGCCGGTGCACTCGCTTCTTGTTCACCGGCTGCCCCTCGTCGAACCGCAGCGCCGCCCACGCACGCCGGAACCCGTGACACGGGCGTTTCGTCGCATACGAGCGCAGCCAGGCCCGTAAACCGGCGTCCGGGTCGGCCGGAGTTTGCGCATCCGGCAGCCGCCGATAGGTGGATCTGTGTAGCCCAACAACCTTGCACGCGAACCGTTCCGACAGGCCCAACACCTCTTTGAGCATGTCCACGACGCGGCGTCCGGCCGCTGGGCTCACCATTTTCCCTTGGCGATCTCCCGCAGCGCGTCCTTCTCCAGCTCCGCATCGGCCAGCAGTCGCTTCAGCCGCGCGTTCTGCTCCCGCAACTCCTTCAACTCTTTCGCCGCGTCGGTATCCATGCCCCCGTACTGGCGGCGCCAGTTGTACAACGTCGCCGCCGACACCTCGAGCTCCGCGGCGATCTCCTCACCCGACTGACCGGCCGCCGCCAGTTCGTCGGCACGGCGCAGCTTCCGCACGATCTCCTCCGCAGAATGCCGCTTCCGTCCAGCCATACCTCTCATCGTCCCTTCCAGCCCTCACCAGGGCCAACAGGACTCTAATACCGAGCGGTCTCATTAACTGGGGACGGGCCATAGGCAATGATCGGTCCAGTTCAGAAGGACACTTCGGGTGCAAGTTTCGCACAGGTTCGCCGCGGAGTCTGCGGTGTTCGACGATGACAATCTCGTGTCGCTGGCCGGACTGGTGCCGGTGATGCGGCTGGCCGCCCAGACCGGGCTGGGCGAGCTGCTGGCGGAGAAGGTGGTGATCGCCGCGCCGCGCATCAAATCGGGTTCGGCGAATCCGGGCCCGAAGCTGGCCACACTGATCGCGGGGATGGCCGCTGGTGCGGACAGCATCGACGATGTCGACGTGCTGCGCAGCGGCGGGATGACCACCGTGTTCGACCGGGTGTATGCGCCGTCGACGATCGGAACCTTGTTGCGGGAGTTCAGTTTCGGTCACGCTCGCCAGCTCGAGTCGGTGCTGCGGGCGCATCTGGCGCGGTTGTGTCGGCGGGTGGAGTTGCTGCCGGGTGCCGGTGTGCGGGCGTTCGTCGATATCGACTCGCTGCTGCGGCCGGTGTATGGGTATGCCAAGCAGGGCGCCTCCTACGGTCATACCAAGATCGCGGGCAAATCGATTCTGCGGAAAGGGCTTTCGCCGCTGGCAGCGACCATCAGCACCGATCTCGCAGCGCCGGTGATCGCGGGGATGCGCCTGCGGGCCGGCAAGACCGGCTCGGGCAAGGGCGCCGGCCGGATGGTTGCCCAGGCCATCGCCTGCGCCCGCGCGGCCGGAGTCACCGGTGAGATCCTGGTCCGTGGCGATTCGGCCTACGGCACCCGGTCGGTGATCGGTGCATGCCGCCGCGCGGGGGTCCGATTCTCGCTGGTGCTGACGAAGAACCGTGCCGTGCAGCGGGCGATCGCGTCGATTCCCGATGGCGCGTGGAGGCCGGTGAGATATCCGGGTGCGGTCCGCGATCCCGAGACCGGTGAGTGGATCTCCGACGCCGAGGTCGCCGAAATCCCCTACACCGCTTTCGCTTCCAAGCCCGATGCGATCACCGCCCGGTTGATCGTGCGCCGCGTCCGCGATGCCGCCCGCCAGGACGAACTGTTCCCGGTCTGGCGATACCACCCGTTCTTCACCGATTCGACCGAACCCACCATCGACGCCGACATCACCCACCGCCGCCACGCGATCATCGAGACCGTGTTCGCCGACCTCATCGACGGCCCGCTGGCCCACATGCCGTCGGGGCGGTTCGGCGCGAACTCCGCGTGGGTACTGTGCGCCGCGATCGCCCACAACCTGCTGCGCGCCGCCGGAGCCCTCGCCGACCCCGTCCTGGGCAAAGCCCGCGGCTCCACCCTGCGCCGAAAGATCATCGTCGTTCCCGCCCGCTTGGCCCGCCCGCAGCGAAAGCCCGTGCTGCACCTACCCACGCACTGGCCCTGGGCGGCTGCCTGGCGACGACTCTGGCAGGCCACCACCGCAACCACCTGAACCATCCCTCCCGTCCCTACGACCAGGAACAACAGTGGAAAAGCTGGGCAGACCAGCGGCTACCTCACGCCCGAAAACCGGTGGTCCGCACACCGCAGCCGCTCAGACCACCCACAACCCTCATCGGTGGATCGAGGTTTAGTTGGCGCGTAGAAGCTTACGAGCGGTGGGTGAGCGCTGTGGGGCCGGTGCGCTGATTGCGGCGCGTCGGGACACGACGCGCCGCATCGGCTAGCGGAGTTCGGACGTCAGCGTTGGGATTCGGCTCGGAACATCATGCGCGCCCGCAGAATTGACGGCCGTGGTAACGGTGCTGAGCGCGGTCGAGGGTGGTACGCGTGAGTCGGCGACGGGGTTCGAGCTGGCCTACGTGGAGATGGGCGGCGATGAGGTCCGGGTCGGGTTGGCGGATGCCGCGGGCCGCCGCCCGGCGGCGAGCCCGGCTGATCCCACGGCCGCCGCTCACCGGCCAGAACAACCAGAACGGCTGTGCTGGCGCGACTCGCCGCGCTGAACCACCTAGACAGCGACGAACTCTGGAAACGCGTGAGCGTTCCAGGCCCGACGCCATCGCGACGGACCGTTACCGCCGAACGGATGTCAGCTCTCACCGGTCGCCCCGGCGAACACCTGGCCGGGGCGCTCCCCGAGCTGCGGACCTCGACAGCACACTGGCCGTTGTTTCGGCACGCACCACAACCAGGCTGCACACGATGCGACGCCCGTCACCAAGGCGGACCCGTCTGGCGGATCCTGCCGCACCACCGTTACGTCTGCACCCGGCACGAGTATTGGATCGGTCCGCCCGACGGTGACCGGCACGGCCCGTCGTTGCGGCGATGCCCCGAAGTGATCACCACGCAACGGCGACACCTGCGCCTGGGTTCAACGCTTCGGCTGGGCCGCGGCCTACGACGCGGTGCTGACGGCCTTCATGATCTGCGCGCACCGATGGGAACAACTCAAACCGACCAGTGGACTGCAACGGCAGCAAGAGATCTGGAGAACTCGAAGCTTCGTGCTCATGCCCGAAGGCACCGAACGCTCGACGTTCACCGCGTCGAAGTTGTTCGCCTGCCTCTATCCCGAAGCGATCGATCTCGCACCTGCGATCGCCGCACCCCAATGGCGAAAACTCGCTGCTGGCAACGACGAACAGCTTGCGCACTACATTGCCGAGGTTCGTCGGCGGCTGCATGACGAGGACTACCAGCCACGCGCAGAGCAAGACCCCATCGCGCACTGGATCGAGACCGATTGCTGGCGTCCGCCCACCGGGCCACCGACGACGTTCGACACCGCGCCAGGGAATCGGAAACCCAGCCAAGTCCAACGAATGAAACTTCCCAGCATCGAGCGGACCATTCGTTCTGCGGCGTGGTTCGCCCTGAAGGATCGCCGCGGCATGGGCGACGTTGTCCTGCACCACCGCACACTCCACCCGGTGATCGTTCGAGAATGGTCACCCAACATGCAGGAGTACCGCGGTGCGATCTGGGTCAGCCAACGCACGAACGCACGGTTCAGGCAGCCACGATCGCCTCAGTAGGCCTGGACCCTACAGGAGAGGTTCGCCCGTCCGGATTGGCGGACCCGCCAGGTCAGCAAACATCACTCGCGCCCACCGGAGGGTGCGGTCATACGACGGCATCAGGGAGACCCGCCGCCCCAGGCAGCCAGCACGCCGTTGCCTGAGCAGCATCCAAGACGATGGTTCCGATATCTCGAACAACAGCTCGTGCAACCACCAGCCAGCGGTCGAGCTTCTGCGCGACGCAAAAAACCAAGACGATGACTTTGCGACATGCGCAATGAAACATGTTCTCCGGAAACAATATTCACGCCATGTGAAGACCATGCCGAGTAGTAGTTCGTAGGGATTTCCCCCATACCGCGCAGGCGGGCGGCTTGGGAGGGTCGCATGATGATCGCCAGCCAGTCAACGTCTCGATCGTCGCGCGGTATCCGCGGCGGCTTCTGCGAAAGTGGCCCGCGCTGGGCAACCCAGGTCATCGCTGCAACACTGACGGGATCGTGCGGCATTGCCGGACTGTGACGTCTGTATCTACAAGTTTGTGCCCCTCGGGCTGCCTGGACCTCATTTGAGCTTCGAGGAGCAGATGCAGGCCGGATTCGAACGGCTCGAGGACAGTGTCGGGACCGACCGTCGGATGCTGCGGCACACGATCCGTGCCATGGCCGTGGTCAGCCTCTCCGAGGCGGAGTGGATTCGCCGGATGCGAGCCACCGGGACGAAATTGGATGCTCGAGTCAATGTTGTCGATGGATACGTCGCGGGTTACTTTGCTCAGTGGCGTGACCCCCACAGCGCACGCCTCGGCCCCGCCATTACTGATGTTGAAGTGGGCGGCGGTCTGAGCCTGCCCAATCTTCGAGACGGATGGGAAATCGATGCACAGGCTAGGGCGGACGCGCAGACCGAATGGAAACTTCCACGGTCGATCGAGCCATCTGCCAGGGAAAAGGTCCTTTCAGGTGACACGGCGTTGTGGACACACGCCCTTGCTGATGCCCGAGGCTTCAATGAGGCACTGGCGCGCGTTCCCAGCAACGAGCGACCGGCATGGCGGTGGGCGGCAAGCCGGCTCTCGGGCGTGCTGGCGCTCTGGTCACGGCGCACCGAGCCCAACGCGGACGGACCCTTCGCGGCCGCCGCGCGGGAAGTCGGGCTATCGGCACTCGCAGGCGGAAGTCAGCGGCGGCCAGCCATCCTCCCAACGCCCACGCCAGACCTGGCGCAGGCCGCGTTCGTCCTGGCCCAGTTATGCCGAGAGGTTCATGATCGGCCGGTGGAATCTCTACTGGTACGACAACTGGTCACAAGCATCGCTGCCATTGCAAAGGCGCATCGTGAACGTGGTGAACTGGGGCGCGCGGTGCGCATCAACACCACCGCTCTGAATCTCAAATCGGTATCCCGCGAGATACGCACGGCGCCACCGATATCGCTGATCAGCTGCCAACTCCGGTTCGAACACCCATCACGACCCCGGTCGTAGTAGCGCATCCGACGGCGCCCCGGAATTCGCCAACTAGAACTGGACACCCAGCCTGCGGACTGTCCAGAACAACCCGGCGAACCGCAGCTCAGCAACATCGACGTCCGCCATGTTCATGCGGAACGGACAATGGTGGCGTCGAGCAGATGCAGTTCCTCGGCCACGATCAGATTGACCTCTTCGTCGGTCAGATCCGACAGCAGATGTGTCGTCAGCATCGCTCTCACCTCCTCACCGCGCTTATCGGGTCTGTCGAATCGAAGATCCCGACATCGACTTCGACACCCAAACAGACGTGACACCCCGGATCGGGACGCACGGATGCGTCCGATGCCGGTCAGCGCCGTCGGTATCTGTGTTGAGGCATCAAGGCTCGCCACCACGCTGGCAGGCGAGGATGCTGGAGACAGAGAGGACCCACGATCATGAGCCAGCCAACGGCCACCACCGTGACCACACCACAGCCGCAACCCGGTGATCTCGACCAACTCTGGCGCCGCTTCTCCGGCGACCTGCGGGCCTTCATCGCCCTGCGGATGGCCAAAAGCCTGGACAATCTGCGCGAGCAGGAACGGCTGCTGGGCTGGATGTATGCCATCACCCGCAACGCGATCACCGACTACTACCGCTCGGCGGCCCATCGCCGCGAACTACCCGTCGACGCCGTCCCGGACAACCCATCTGCAGGCGAGGATAGACTCGACACCGGCGAGGCGGCGAAGAAAGAACTCGCCTCCTGCCTGGTGCCGATGCTCTCCACGCTGCCCGCCGAGCAGGCCGCGGCGGTGAAGATGGTCGACTTCGACGCCCGCACGCACGCCGCTGCCGCCAGCGAGGCGGGTATCGCGGTGTCCGGCATGAAATCCCGCGTCCAACGCGGCCGCGCCGCCCTCAAAACCCAACTGCACGCCTGCTGCCGGATCAGCCAGGACCGCACCGGCCACGTGCACGACTACCAACTCCGCGAGGGAGCCTGCGGCGGCGCACCCAGCAGCGACACAGGCTGCGGTTGCGGTGGTGTCACACCGCCATCCGACCAGTAGACCGGCACCTCGGTTCGCCGAACGCCCCGCCGGTCAACCGCGGGATCACCACGATCGGACAATAGTGCGGTGCGAGCCCCACGGGGCTCGCAC
>NZ_JADLQX010000006.1 GCF_015477605.1 Nocardia amamiensis | reverse complement strand
ATCGCGTCCTCGTAGTTGTGGCCCTCCCACGGCATGATCGCCACCAGCAGGTTCTTACCCAGAGCCATCTCACCGTTCTCGGTGCACGGACCATCGGCCAGCACCTGACCCTGCTCCACCCGCTGACCCTCGTCCACGATCGGACGCTGATTCGAGCAGGTGCCCTGGTTCGACCGGTTGAACTTACGCATCCGGTAGCTCTTGCGCGTACCGTCGTCGTGCATCACGGTGACGTAGTCGGCGGAGACCTCCTCGACCACACCGGGCTTGTCGTTGACCACGACATCGCCCGCGTCCACGGCGGCGCGCAGCTCCATGCCGGTGCCGACGATCGGCGCCTCGGAACGGATCAGCGGCACCGCCTGACGCTGCATGTTCGCACCCATCAGGGCGCGGTTGGCGTCGTCGTGCTCGAGGAACGGAATCATCGCGGTCGCCACCGACACCATCTGACGCGGGGAGACGTCCATGAAGTCGATCTCGGTGGGCGCGACGAGCTCGTTCTCCTCGTTGCCGCGGCGGCACAGCACGCGCTCCTCGAGGAAGCGGCCGTCCGCGCCGACCGGCGAGTTCGCCTGGGCGCGCACGTGGCGGTCCTCTTCGTCGGCGGTCAGGTAGACCACCTCGTCGGTGACCCGGCCCTCGACGACCTTGCGGTACGGCGTCTCGATGAAGCCGAACGGGTTGACCCGCGCGTACACCGACAGCGAGCCGATCAGGCCGATGTTCGGGCCTTCCGGGGTCTCGATCGGGCACATGCGGCCGTAGTGCGAGGGGTGCACGTCGCGGACCTCGAGGCCGGCGCGCTCACGGGACAGACCACCCGGGCCCAGCGCCGAGAGGCGACGCTTGTGGGTGAGGCCCGAAAGCGGGTTGTTCTGGTCCATGAACTGCGACAGCTGGGAGGTTCCGAAGAACTCCTTGATCGCGGCCACGACCGGGCGGATGTTGATCAGGGTCTGCGGCGTGATCGCCTCGACGTCCTGCGTGGTCATCCGCTCGCGCACCACGCGCTCCATGCGGGAGAGGCCGACCCGGATCTGGTTCTGGATCAGCTCGCCGACGGTGCGCAGGCGACGGTTGCCGAAGTGGTCGATGTCGTCCACTTCCACCGGCACCTCGACGCCACCGGGGGCGGTCATGAGCTTGTCGCCCGCGTGCAGGCGGACCAGGTACTCGATGGTGTTGACGATGTCTTCCTTGGTCAGCACCGAACCGACGACCTGCTCGCCCAAGTGGATGCCGAGCTTCTTGTTGATCTTGTACCGGCCGACGCGCGCCAGGTCGTAGCGCTTCTCCTTGAAGAACAGGTTCTCCAGCAGGGTCTGCGCCGACTCCTTGGTCGGCGGCTCGCCCGGACGCAGCTTGCGGTAGATGTCCAGCAGCGCCTCGTCCTGGCCGGCGGTGTTGTCCTTCTCCAGGGTCGACATCATGATCTCGGAGAAGCCGAAGCGCTCGACGATCTCCTCGGTGGTCCAGCCCAGCGCCTTGAGCAGCACCGTGACCGGCTGGCGACGCTTGCGGTCGATGCGCACACCCACGGTGTCGCGCTTGTCCACGTCGAACTCCAGCCACGCGCCGCGGCTGGGGATGACGCGCACGCTGTGCAGGTCCTTCTCCGTGCCCTTGTCGACGCTGTGGTCGAAGTAGACACCCGGGGAACGCACCAGCTGCGAGACGACCACGCGCTCGGTGCCGTTGATGATGAACGTGCCCTTGTCGGTCATCATCGGGAAGTCACCCATGAAGACCGTCTGGCTCTTGATCTCACCGGTGTTGTTGTTGATGAACTCCGCCGTGACGAACAGCGGAGCCGCGTAGGTCATGTCCTTGTCTTTGCACTCGTCGATCGAGGCCTTGACCTCTTCGAAGCGCGGATCGGAGAAGGACAGGGACATGGAGCCGGAGAAGTCCTCGATCGGGGAGAGCTCCTCGAGCACCTCCTCGAGGCCACCGACTAGGCCGACGTCGCCGCGAGCGGCCGCACGCTCGCGCCAATCCGGCGAACCGATCAACCAGGCGAACGATTCCGTTTGTAGATCGAGAAGTCCGGGCACCTCCAAGGGCTCACGGATCTTCGCGAAAGACACCCGGGATGGGGCTCCGGGGATTCCGGCAACTGCCTTGGTCTGGGTGGAGACTGCCAAGATGCGTCCTTCCAGCACCTCACGCGCGTCGCGTGGTGGGTCCGCGACCGTCGCTTGTCTGCTACGAATTCCGCTGGTTACAACCCGAACGAAACTCGAACAGGCAACAACGGAAGTAACACCGGAAGGGTGAACTTACGTGTGCAAATCGAGGTATGGACAGGAGGCAGCCAGCGCAACGTCCAAACCTACACCCATCGACACGGAGGTGTCAAAGTACCACCCGTGTGATCCTCCACATGGCTGGCGCGCCGGGCCGAATTCGCTGGCCGCGTCCGGTGCCGCAATGCGCTGGAAGCCACTGTGACAGCTGCCGCTGTTGTGAATAGCGTGACGGGTCGGGCGAAACTCGTCAAGTGGCAGGCCCGACCGAGACGCTAGCGAGATCGCCTGCCGCGCTGGGCCATCCCAGGGGATCCTGGGCAGAGCTGGCGCAGCCGGACGTAGTCCGTCATCAGCCCGCGCATGGCCGGAGCGAAGGCGGAGGTACGCTTACCGGTCGACGATGTCGCTGGCCAGCCAGCGACCGTCCACCTTCTGCATGTGCAGGACGACGGGGCCCGCGACGCTCTGCTGTGCCACGCCGTCCTTGGTGGCGCTCACCACCAAGTTGACCAGCAGCTCCGCGCGATCATCGGTGAGCAACGTCACGGCGATCGGATCTGCCTTGGCATCGGCGCTGGTCTGGGCCTGCTTGACCGCCGAAATGGTGGTTTGGGCGTACTTGTCCAGGTCGGCGAGCATCTTCCCGGTGAGCACCTGCTTCGCGGTGTCCCGGTAGCCGTCGATGTTCTTCACGTCGTAGGCGTAGACGGTCCGCAGCGCGTTGTCGGCGGCCGCGCGTACCTCCTGGGTGGCCTCGTTGTTCACGTACGCCTGGTTCGAGGTGTCCACTCCGGGCCGCTGCGCGGCGAGCCATGCGAAGGCGCCCAGCAGCAGCGCGGCAACCAGCAATCCCGCCACCACGCCCCAGCGTGGACGTCCGGCCTCTCGGCGCTGGGGACGGCTCGCCTTCCACGGCATGCGCAATCGAGACAGTCCCGACTTCTCCTCGATGCTCTCGACGCGGGAGGCACCGGATGCCGTGGCGGGACGGGAAACGCCCGCCACGCGCGGCTTGCGGCCCGGTGCGGTGCGCTCGGTCCGGGCGGACGCGGTGCGCGACGGCTGCTCGGCGGCAGGACGGCGCTTGGAGGTAACCCGGTTGACCGGTCGGCGAGAAGTCATGGCGGTCCTCCTAAGATCCCGGCTTCGGCGCGGCGGGCTGATCCCCCGCGGGCGCGGACGCCTGCTGGACGGGTCCACCGCTCAGCAGCACCGGCTGGCCGAGCGAGGAGATCTGCTCGGCCTTCCACACCTCGCCGTCCTTGGCCACGTCGACGGTCCAGCTGTAGCGGTACTCCGCGGACGGCTTGTCCTTGGCCTGCTCCGTCACCTGCAGCACGACCAGCGCCGACGCCTTGTCCTGCTCGCTGTTGAGCGAGGTGAGGGCGGCGCCGAGCACCTTCGAGGTCATCCCGACCCCGCTCTGCTGGGCCAGCTTCTCCGCTTGGTCCTTGTTCTCGGTGGCCGAGTCCAGCAGCGCGCCGGTCATCGACGACCTGGCCAGAGCGAGCGAGCCGGGCACGTCATCGAGGTTCATCGACGTCATGTTCAGCGCGGCCTGCCGTGCGGCGTCCAAGGCGGTGTCGCGCGCGTCGGCACGCGGGCCGTCGGTGAGCGCGGCACGAACCCAGCCCGTGCCGAACCATGCGGCGGCGACCAGGGCGGCAACCAGCAGCGCCGCCGAGCCGGCGAACGCCACCCTGCCGAGCACCGACGCGGCGCCGGAGCGCTGCGCCGCGGCCTCGGTCCGGTCGTCCGCGGATGCCGCGACGGGCGCGTCACCCGGCTCCACGGTCGCTTCCGCCGTGGCCTCCACGGCCTCCGGCGCTTCCTGCGCGGAATCACTCACGCGAGCCACCCTAACGTCATTGCTCCTGGTCACCGCTTCGGCGTGACCCCCAGCAGGGTCGACAGCTGCACGGCGACCGGAGTCAGATTCAGCTTTTCCGGATCGGACTTGGGATTGCTGTCCCAGGGCTGCACAATGGCCGGATCGGCGAGCTCGGCGCGTTCGCCACCCCGGACGGCGGTCGGATTACCGAAGGGCACGAGACATTTGGCGTCTTTGTTGAACGGGAATTCGTCGCGCGTGTCGTCGAAATCCGGGTTCTGCGCCTTCATCTGTTCGAGGATCCGATACGTGCCCTCGTAGCCAACGGTACAGGCGGGCGGATTGTTGGTCTCCAGCACCAAGCCGAAGTGGCTGGTGCCGTCACCGGGCGCGGTGGAGGACCCGCCGATGGACAACTGCGGAAGGAATTGCAGCAGCGGTCGCAAGGCATAGAACTTCGGCGAGATCGCCTGCAGCACCAGCCGCAGGTTCGCCAGGTCCTGGGTGAGCGCGCCGCCGCTCTCGTTGATCAGCCCGCCGATCTGCTCACCCGCGTCGGTTCCGGTGCCGATCAACCTGCGCACGTCGGGATCGCTGGAGCGCAACTGGGCGGTGAGCTTGTCCAGACCGTCGCTGAACTCCCGGATGGCGGCGGACTGCTCGGCCTGAGTACCGAGCGCGATCCTGCCGTCCTGGATCAACTGGATGGTCTGCGGCAGCGTCGCGTGAAAGGTCTCGGTGAACTGGTTCAGCGATTCGATCAGCACCTGCAGATCGTCGCCCTTGCCGTCGAACGCCTTGCCCAGTTCGCGCACCGTGGTGTTGAGCGCGTTCAGATCCACCGACCGGGTGAAGCTGTCCACACTGGCCACCAGCTGTTCGACCGGAATCGGCGTGGTCACCGAGGTGATCACCGAGTTGTCGTGCAGATACGGACCCTGGTCGGAGGTGGGTTGCAGATCGAGGTACTGCTCACCGATCGCGGATCGGTTGGCCACCACCGCTTTCGCCGAGGCCGGGATATCCGGCGCACTCGAATTGATGATGAGGTTCATCACCACGCCGTCGTCGGTGAGCTCGAGCTCGCCGATCCGGCCGACCGGAACACCACGGTAGGTCACCTCGGCGCCCTTGTAGATGCCGCCGGTCTGCGCCGCCTGCACGTGCACCGTGTAGAAACCGAATCCGAGCATCTGGTCGAGCCGGATGTACTTGGCGCCGACGAACACCACGCCGAGCACCGCGATCACCACGAACGTGATCAGCTGCCACCGGACCAGACGCGTCACCGCGGACCACTCCCTACGCCTAGTTGCTCGAGGATCGCGCCGACCGGACCCGCGGGCACGCCCGGCGCCGGCGGCTGCGCCATGAGCGGCGGCAGGGGCAGGATCGACACCGTCGGCCAGCCGGGCCGCGGGCCGTTGCCGCCGTAGTACGGATTCGTCGGGTCCACCGGCACCGGTGGACCGAGCGGTGGGATGTAGACCGGATCCGGCTTGCCCACACCGAGATTGCTGAGCGTGACGCCGATCTGCTGGTCCACCGACAACCAGGTGTTGACCGACCCGCCGAAGGTGCTCTCCAGCGCTGAGTCGGGGAACGGATAGGTCGGAATCAGCGGGAACGCGCTCACCAGATCGGGCGCGGAGCGGCCGAGTTCCTGCAGCGTGGGCCGCAGCGCGGTGAGATCGCGAATCAGGTCGTTCTTCGAGGTGTTCAGCACGTCGAAGCCGGCCTGGCCGAGGCGATCCAGCTGGGCGAGCAGGCCGATCAATTGCGGTCGCTGCTCTTCCAGGATCTTGATGCCCTCGGGCAACTGCTCGAGGATCTTGCCGATCTGCTCGGTCTGCGTGCTGACTCTGGCGCTGAGCACATCGAGGCCGTCCAGCGCCCTCGTGATGTCGTCCACCTGGTCGTTCAGGCCGTTGATCAGCGTGTTCGCCTGCTCGATCAGCGAGCGCACGCGATCCTCGCGGCCCCCGAAGGTCTTGTTCAGCTCGGTGATGATCGGCTGCAACTGCGCGACACCGCCGCCGTTGAGCAGCAGCGACAGCGCGCCGAGCACCTGCTCGATCTCGGTGGCGTGCCTGGTGCGGTCGATCGGGATCACCGACCCGTCGCCAAGGCGGCGCGGATCCGGGTCGGCGGCGGGCCGGGACAGCTCGATGAACTTCTCCCCGAGCAGATTCGACTGCCTGACCTCGGCGTGCGCGTTCGCGGGCAGGTCCACCGACGACTGCACCAGGGTGCGCACGGTCGCGGTCCACTGATCCTTGCCGATGGTGATCTCCTCGACCCGGCCGACCGGCACGCCGTCGACCTTGACCGCCGACTGCGGCACCAAGTCGAGTACGTCGTCGAACTGGATGTCGATGTGCATCGGGTGCTCGCCGACATCGGCGCCACCGGGCAGCGGCACGCTGTAGATGCCGTCGGCGGCGCACGAGGTGACCAGTGCGGTGGACAGGCCCAGCGCCAGCGCAACGCCGAGACCTCGTGCGATGGAACGGATTCGGGCGGTCATCGGTCCCCTCCCTGCGACGGCGGAAGCCGATCCGACTCGGTGCCGGGCACCGTGCCCGGCACCGGGTCGCGCTGCTGGTTCTCGCCGCTGAGAATGCCGAACGGGAGGATCAGCGTCGGAGTCTTCACCCCGGCGGTGATCTGGTCGGTGATTTCCTTGCAGTGATCGAGAATCGGCCGCATCTGCCTGCCGAGCGCCTCGAACTTGGGGTCGCCGGGCATCAGCTTGGACAGGTCGAGCATCTTGCACACCACGCCGAACGGGTCCTGCAGGTCGGTGAAGTTGGCGCGCATGTCGAGAGTGCCGGATTCGGCGTTGTGCACGTTGATCAGATTGCTCAGCGCCAACGGCAGCACCGGCAGCAGGGCGGCCAGGTCGGCGCGCTGGTCGGCCAGTGTCTTGGTGAGCGTGATCAACCCTTCGGCGTTGCTCGCGATCAGATCCCGGTTGTCGTCGATGAACCGGGCGATGTCACCCAGCGCGATCGACAGCAGATGCAGTGCGGCGCCGAGATCTTCGCGTTCGTCGGCGAGGAACGTCGACAGGTCGGCCAACTGGACGTTGAACTGCCGCACCTGCTGGTCGTTCTGCGCCAGCATGGTGATGAAGGCTTGCAGATTCTTGACCGTGTCGAAGATGTCCCCGCGCGCGTCCGACAGATACCGCACCGCCCGTGACAACTGGGTGAGGCTGTTGGCCAGCGCCTCGCCGTTGCCGGCCAGGTTCGCCGCGCCGGTGCGCACGAGTTCGTTCACCGCGCCATCGGCGTTGGCTCCCTTGGGCCCCAGCGCGTCCGACAGTTCGGTGATGCTCTTGTACAGCTCATCCACTTCGACCGGCGTAACCGTGCGGTCGCGCGGGATCGTCCCGTTGCGCGGCATCTTGGGGCCGTCTTTATAGACCGGGGTCAACTGGATGTAGCGGTCGGACACGATCGACGGCGTGATCTGCGCGGCTCGCGCGCCCGCGGGCACGTCGTACTTGCGATCCACACTCATGACGATCTTGACCTGATCGCCCTGCGGCTCCACCGAGTCCACCGAGCCGACCGGTACACCGAGAATGCGCACGTCCGAGCCTTCGTAGATGCCGACCGAGCGATCGAAGTAGGCGGTGATCTTGGTGGTGTTCAGCCGGTTGAACAGCCACCACAGCACTCCGGCCACCAGCACGGCAAGGACGACGACCAACGCGATGGCCACCTTGGCGCCGCGGCTGGAACCGCGCACCGCGCCGACGGGGTCGCTGCGCCAGTTCTCCGCCACGTCAGTTACCTCCCAGGGTGCGGACCGGCGGACGGTAGCCGGGGATCTCGGGCAGCGCGGGCGGAACCAGGTTGACGATCACCGCGTCGAACCAGCGGCCCGTGCCGAGCACGTTGGCGTAGAGGCCGTAGAAGGGCGCCGCGAGTTCCAATGTCTTGGAGATGTTCTGCTGGTTGGCGTTGAGCAGGTCGATCGAGGCACGCAGGTTGGTCAGCGCGGGCCCGATCTGCTCCTCGTTGTCGTGCACCAGCGCGGTCAGCTCCGCCGACACCGTCCTGGCTCCGTCCAGCAGCCGCGAGATGGACTGCTGGCGGATGTTCAGCTCGGCGAGCAGCTGACCGCCGGAGGCCAGCAGCCGCTCGAACTCGGCGTTGCGGTCGGCGAGGACCTGGGTGGTCTGTCTGGTCGCGGCGAACAGCCGCTTCAGCTCCTGGTCGCGTTTGGCGAGTGTCTCCGACAGCCGGGCGACACCGTCGATGGAGCCGCGGATCTCCGGCGGCGTCGTCGCGAACGCCTCCGACAGCACCTGCATGCTGCGGGCCAGCTGCGCGGTGTCGATCTGGTCGATAGTGCGGGCCGCGTCGGTGAACGCGTCCACCACGTCGTACGGAGACACCGTGCGCGACAGTGGAATCCGGGTGTCCGGGTCGGCGGGCTTGGATCCCCTCGGGTCGAGCGCCAGATACTTCTGCCCGAGCAGCGTCTTGATCTGGATCGACGCGGTGGTCTCGTTGCCGATCCAGGCGTCCTGGGTACGGAAATCCACGACCACGCGGTCGCCGTCGAGCCGGACATCGGACACCGAACCGACCTTCACGCCTGCGATCCGGACTTCGTTGCCCCGCTTGAGGCCAGCGGCCTCGGTGAACTCCGCGGTGTACTTGGTGCCCGCCCCGATGATGGGCAGCCGGTCGAGGAAGAACGCCGACACCGTCACCAGAAGCACGATGGCGATGCCGAGCACGCCCATGAACGCCGGGCTGCGTTTGCCGAGTAGGTTGCGATCTTCCATCAGCGAGCCCTCCCCTGGCAGCGCGGCGCCACGTTGGTGTACAGCGGCTGGTTGATCGTGGGCATGCCGGCGGGCAGGTTGAGCTGCGGCGCGTCGACCGCACCGGGACCGACGACGATATCGATGCCACAGAGATAGAACTGGAACCAGGAGCCGTAGCTGCCGGCGCGGCCGAGCTTCTCCATCTTGATCGGCAGGTTGTACAGCGCTTCGTTCACATCGTCTCGGCGTTCGTCGAGGGTGCCGGTCAGCTGGCTCAGGCCGGCGATCGAGCCTTGCAGCGTCGGACGGACCGGCACCAGCAGGTCGGAGGTGGCCGAGGTCAGGTCGGCGAGCGAGGTCACCGAGCGCCCGATGGTGTCGCGTTCCGCGGCCAAGCCGCTGATCAGCGCCTCGGTGTTCACGATCAACTGGTCGAACTGATCGTCGCGCTGGTTGACCGTGTCCAGCACGGCGGTCAGGTTCCGGGTCAGCTCACCGATCACGGCGTCCTTGTCCGCGATCTTGTTGGTCAGATTCGCCGTGGTCGCGACCAAGTCTTGGATCGTGCCCTGCTCGCCCTGGAAGACCTGGATGATCTCGAAGGACAGCTTGTTCACGTCCTCGGCGGTCAACGTGCGGAACAGCGGCCGGAAGCCATTGAACAAGGTGGTGAGGTTCAACGCGGGCTTGGTGCGCTCCAACGGGATGGTGGCGCCCTCGGTCAGCTTGCGGCCCTGCTCCCCGGTCCCCTGTTCCAAGGCGATGTAGCGCTGGCCGACCAAGTTGCGGTACCTGATCGTCGCGGTGGTCGAGGCGGGCAACCAGTCCCGGTCGGTGAGATCGAACTTCACCTCGGCCACGCGCTTGTCCACGATCCGCACATCGGTGACCTTGCCGACCCGTACGCCGGCGATGCGCACGTCGTCACCGCGATTGACCGAGGTGACGTCGGTGAATCTGGCTTTGAACCCGGTGCCGCCACGGCTGTAGTTGGCGATCGACAACGCGAGCATGGTGGTCACGAACAAGGTCACCACCGCGAAGATGATCAGCTTGGCCAGTGGCCCGCCCAGGCCACGCAACGGCTGCCTCATCGCACGCTCACCTCGCTTCCGCGGAATGCGGGCGCACCAGCCCGGGTCACCCAGCCGGGCACCTGATCCGGCGCGACACCATTGGCCGCGCCGTAGATTGCGCCGAGCGACTGCTGCTCCATCGGCGAACCGGCGATCGTGGGCATCTTGCTCGCCGGGTAGACGCCGAACTGCGGCGGCTCCAGTTTGCCGGTCTCCTGGTCACCGGGGTTGCGGCTGGGCACAGCGTAGGACCCGTCGTTGTTCGGACCGCCGGTGTACTGGCCGGGGTCGACACCCAACGGCATCTCGGGGATACACCACGGTCCCCTGGTGTCCAGCCAGCGCGGTTCGTCCTGGTTCGGCAGGTACTTGCCGCGAGTATTGGTCAGCTCGATGGTGACGCGCGAGCCGGGCCGATCGGTGCCCTTGCCGAAGATCTTGTCGATGCGTGGCTTCAACTGCGCGAAGTTCGCGAATGAGCAGGCGAAGTTCGGCGAGTAGTAGGCGAGCTGTTCCAGTGCCGGACGCGAGTCGGCGGCCACGTCGATGATGTTGTCGCGGTTGGCGATCAGGAACTCGGTGGTGGTCGCCGAGGACGGCGTCAGCGTCGCGTAGAGCACATCGATGTCGGTGCGCCGCTGGACGATCGTCGCGTTGGTGGTGCGCAGGTTGTCCAGCGCCTGGATCAGCTGCGGGGCCGCGTCCGAGTACGTGGCGGCGACCTCGGCGAAGCTACGCAGGTCGGCTCGCAGATCGGGAAGCACGACGTTGATCTGTCGGAAGATCTCGTCCAGCTTGTCCACGCTCTGGCCGAGCGCGGTGCCCTGACCGGCCAGGGCCTGGGACAACGCGCCCAGGGTGGCGGCGAGATCCTGCGGCGGAATCGCCTGCAGCAGCGGCAGCAGGTCATCGAGCAGCTTGCTCAGCTCGACCGCGTTGCCGCTGACGTCCTGGTGCAACGTCACGCCGTCGGTCAGGTGCTTCGGACTCGGGTCCGCCGGGATCACCAGGTCCACATAGCGCTCACCGAACAGCGTCTTGGGCAGCAGCCGCGCGGTCGCGTTGACCGGAATCTGCTTCGCCTTGTCCGGATCGATGGCCAGGCGCAACGTCACCTCGCCACCCTCGGCGCTGCTCGAGCGCACCTCGCCGACGGTGACGCCGCGGGCCTTCACATCCGCGTTCCGGGTCAGCGCGTTGCCCACGGTGTCGGTGATCAGATCGACCTGCACGCTTCGCACGAACTGCTTGTTGTAGATCGCGACCGTCGTCCACAGGAACAGTGCCACCACGGCGAAGAACGCGATGCCAAGCACCCGGACGCGCAGCTTCTCCGTCGAACGCCAGGCCTGGCCGCCGCGGGTCATCCGGCCACCCGCACCGTGGTCGTGGTACCCCAGATCGCGAGGCTCAGGAAGAAGTCGAGGATGTTCACCAGCACGATCGCGGCGCGGACCGCGCGACCGACCGCGACGCCGACGCCGGCGGGCCCTCCGGTGGCATGGAAGCCGTAGTAGCAGTGCACCATGATGATCACGAATGCGAAGACCAGCACCTTGAGGAACGAATAGAGCACGTCCTCCGGTGGCAGGAACAGATTGAAGTAATGGTCATACGACCCGCTGGACTGCCCGCTGAACCAGATGCTGACCATTCGGGAAGCGAGGAACGTGCCGAGCAGGCCCACGATGTACAGCGGGATCACCGCGAGGAATCCGGCGATCACGCGGCTGGTGACCAGGAACGGGATGCCGGGCACGGCCATCACCTCGAGCGCGTCGATCTCCTCGGAGATCCGCATGGCGCCCAGCTGCGCGGTGAAACCAGAGCCGACCGTCGCCGACAGCGCCAGCGCGGCGACCAGCGGTGCGATCTCACGGGTATTGATGTAGGCGGTGAGGAAGCCGGTGAGCGCCGAGCTACCGAGTGCGTCGAGCGCCTTGAAGCCCTGCAGGCCGACGACGACGCCGACCGAGCCGGACATGAACACGATGACGCCGATGGTTCCGCCGATCACCGCGAGCGCTCCGGTGCCGAAGGTGACTTCGGCGAGCAGCCGCATGACCTCCTTGCGGTAGTGCACGGCGGTGCGCGGGATCCACGCGATGGCCCGGGAATAGAACGACATCTGGTCGCCCGCGCGATCGATGACGTTCAGCGGCATGCGGATAACTTCCCCCGCCCGCCGCATCGACCTGGCGACCGGGGTGCGATATGAGGTGGCCATCGATCAGGCACCCTTGGCTGGGACGACTTGCAGGTAAACCAGGGTCAGGATGAGGTTCACGAAGAACAGCACCATGAATGTGATCACCACGGATTGGTTCACCGCGTCACCGACTCCTTTCGGACCCCCCTTGGGATGCAACCCCTTGTACGCGGCGATCACACCGGCGATGAGGCCGAACACCGCTGCCTTGATCTCGCCGATCCACAGGTCCGGCAGCTGAGCGAGCGCGGAGAACGACGCCAGGTAGGCGCCGGGCGTTCCGCCTTGCAGCAGCACGTTGAAGAAGTAGCCGCCCGCGATGCCGACCACCGACACCAGACCGTTGAGCAGCAACGCCACCAGCATCATGCCGAGCACGCGCGGTACGACGAGCTTTCGCACCGGATCGACGCCGAGCACCTCCATGGCATCGATTTCCTCGCGGATGGTGCGCGAGCCGAGATCGGCGGCCACCGCCGACCCGGCCGCGCCGGCGATGATCAGCGCCGTGACGACCGGAGCCGCCTGCTGGACGGTGGCCAGCACGCTGGTTGCACCGGTGAAGGATTCGGCGCCCAGCTGTTTGATGAGCGAGCCGGTTTGCAATGCCACGACCGCACCGAACGGAATCGCGACCAGCGCGCTGGGCAGGATCGAAACACTCGCGATGAACCACGATTGTTCGATGAACTCCCGCCACTCGAAGGGCCGACGGAATGTCTTGCGAAGAACGTCGATGAACAGCGCAAAGATGTTGCCGGCCTGGGCAAACCCCGACTCCAGTGGAGCTCGCAATCGCGCCAGGGTGGAATTCACGATCGCAGATGTTACCCGTTAGTTGTGTTGTGTCGCACGGTGGCGTCGTACGCGCCGCCTTGATAATTCGCCAGGTCGCCACCGTTATATGCCATCACCTGCGTGTCATCGTTCTCAGCAAGTGACTCGCGAATCGCAACCTGAGCCGCGTGCGGCAGGGTGTGCATGATTTCCCGGACGCGCTCTTTACGCCGTAGGACCGCCTGGCGTACCGGCATGCCCGGTGTTGCCCGCATCTGCGGGATGATCCCCTCGACCTCCTCGGCGCCGCCATGGTGGTGCCCGGCGTCCACCAGCGCTTGCTCGCGCGCCATCTGGGCCTCGTCCTTCTCCTCGGACATGCCGATCGGGCCGATCATCCGGCCGTTGAGGAACTGCTTGACCACCGGCTCCTCAGAGGTCAGCAACACCTCGCGCGGGCCGAACATGACCAGTTGGCGGCGGAAGAGCATGCCGATGTTGTCCGGCACGGTACGGGCCAGGTTGATGTTGTGCGTGACGATCAGGATCGTGGCGTCGATCTGGGCGTTGATGTCGATCAGCAGCTGGCTCAGATACGACGTGCGCACCGGGTCCAGACCGGAGTCGGGCTCGTCGACGAGGATGATCTGCGGGTCGAGCACCAGGGCGCGGGCCAGCCCGGCGCGCTTGCGCATACCGCCGGAGATCTCGCCGGGCAGCTTGCCCTCGGCCCCGAGCAGACCGGTCAGCTCGAGCTTCTCCATCACGATCTTCTTGATCTCGGATTCGCTCTTCTTGGTGTGCTCGCGCAACGGGAAGGCAACGTTGTCGAACAGGTTCATCGAACCGAACAGCGCACCGTCCTGGAACAGCACACCGAACAGCTTGCGAATCTCGTACAGCTCCTTATTGGAGCAGGTGGTGATATCGGTGCCGTCGATATAGATGGAGCCGCGCTCCGGACGCAGGAGACCGATCAACGACTTCAGGAACACCGACTTACCGGTGCCCGACGGGCCGAGTAGCGCGCTCACTTCGCCCGACGGCAACGTCAGAGACACATCCTGCCAAATTCGCTGCGAACCGAAGGACTTGGTTACTCCCTCGGTCCTGACCTCGACGCCCACGCCAACCTCCACAATTTCTCAACGAGCTGCCCACCGGCGGAACCGCGCGCTCGGTCATCGCGGTGTGTCACGTCACAGTGGGTGCGGTCACTGTAACCCATGAGAGAGACGGGGCACACCCCTCACTTGACTGAAGAGTAACTCCACAAAGCCGTTTGTATTCAGGACAGTGCCGAAGCCCAAAAAAAGAGCAAAGATTTGCGGAAAAATAACAAACGGGCGGTCCCCTGAGGGGACCGCCCGTTCGCGTGTTTTCGCTCTGGAATTACTTGACCGCGACCTTGGCGCCGGCCTCTTCCAGCTTCGCCTTGGCAGCCTCGGCGGCTTCCTTGGCGACCTTCTCCAGGATCGGCTTCGGAGCGCTCTCGACCAGGTCCTTGGCTTCCTTCAGGCCCAGGCCGGAGACGATCTCGCGGACCACCTTGATGACCTGGATCTTCTTGTCGCCTGCACCCTCGAGGATGACGTCGAACTCGTCCTGCTCCTCGGCGGCCTCGGCCGGGGCGGCGGCACCGCCGACGGCGGCGACGGCGACCGGAGCAGCCGCGGTGACCTCGAACTTCTCCTCGAACTTCTTCACGAAGTCCGACAGCTCGAGCAGGGTCATGTTGCCGAAGACCTCGAGCAGTTCGTCAACGTTGGCCATTGTTGTGTTCCTTTCGGTAGTTGATGTCTATGCGGGCGAGTCTTGCCGCACGGGTTTACTCGGCGGCAGTTCCGCCTTCTTCGGCCTGCTTCTTCTCCTGCAGCGCGGCGGCCAGGCGGGCCACCTGCGAGGCGGGAGCGTTGAACAGACCGGCGGCCTTCGCCAGGTTGCCCTTCAGGGCGCCGGCGAGCTTGGCCAGCAGGACCTCGCGGGTCTCCAGGTCGGCGATGCGCTCGACCTCGGACACGGACAGCGGAGCGCCGTCCATGTAGCCGCCCTTGATGACAAGCGCCTTGTTGTCCTTCGCGAAGGTCTTCAGCGCCTTGGCCGCGTTGACCGGCTCACCACTGATGAAGGTGATCGCGGTAGGGCCGACGAACAGGTCGTCGAGACCCTCCACGCCCGCCTCGGCAGCGGCCCGCTTGACCAGGGTGTTCTTGGCGACGGAGTACGTGGCGTCGGCGCCGAGCGCGCGCCGCAGCTCGGTGAGCTTGCCGACCGACAGGCCACGGTATTCCGTGACGACGGTGGCCGTCGAGCTCCTGAACTGCTCCGCGATCTCCGCGACCGCGGTGACCTTCTCGGGTTTTGCCATACTTCGCCTCCTCTCTGATGGTCGGTTCGTACACGCGAACTACCGATCAGGGTCGGCGACAAAACAAACGCCCCGAACGCAGAGCGTTCCGGGGCGCAATAGAAAACCAATCCAGGACGCAATGCACTGGATCAATTCCCAGCCTCGGCTCTCCCTGCGTGGGCCGCCGGCAATGTCGCCGGACCTTCGACCGAACCCATGCGGGATCGGCGACCAACGGTCTTCGGTAGAACGGATTTGGGTAGCGATCGAACGTGTCGATAACTGACGTCCAATGTACCCGGACGGGTTCCCATCTGCCAAAACGGCCCTGCACAGAAAACGACGCGCTACCCATCCGCCTTCAGGAAATCGTGTGCGGCATCACATTTCCCGCCGAGTGTGGCCGACATCGCCGAAAGAATCTGTTACCGAGAGTGACAGCTACCTCTTAGACTGCCCAGCTATGGCAACCTCCATAGTCGATCCACCGATGCTGCTGGAACGACGCACCGCGCGCTTCGTCGCCCTGGCCGTGATCTGCCTGGCGGAACTGCTGGTCGTCCTGGACAACACCATCGTCAACGTGGCGCTGCCCTCGCTGGGAGTCGAACTCGCCACCGGAATCAGCGGGCTGCAATGGGTCGTCGACGCCTACACGCTCACCTTCGCCGGGCTTTTGCTCGCCTTCGGAAACCTCGGTGATCGCTATGGGCGCCGCCGCGTCATGATGATCGGCCTGATCGGCGTCGCCGTCATGTCGATCGGCGGAGCGCTGTCGAATTCCATGGCGGCGGTCATCGCGGCACGCGCCGCCATGGGCGTCTTCGCCGCCGCCGTCTTCCCCGCGACGCTCGCCCTGATCATCAACATCTTCATCGACCGCAGGGAGCGCGCCCTCGCCGTCGCCGCGTGGACCGCCATGGCGGGCTTCGCGATCGCCATCGGCCCGATCTCGGGCGGCTGGCTGCTCGAGCACTTCACCTGGCACGCGGTGTTCTGGATCAACGTGCCCGGGGCGCTGTTCGCCTTGGCCGCGACGCTGACCTGGGTGCCCGAGTCGCGATCGGATCGGGTGGGACGGCTCGACATGCTCGGCATCGCGCTGTCCATCGCGGGCATCACGCTGCTGGTGTGGTCGATTATCGAAGCGCCGCGCCATGGCTGGCTCTCGGCGACCACACTCGGCGTCGGCGCGTTCGGCATCGTGCTGCTCGCCGCATTCGTCATATGGGAATTGCGGACCGCCGCACCGATTCTCGATATGCGGCTGTTCCGCGACCGCCGCTTCTCGATGCCCGCCTCGGCCATCGCGGTCGGCTATTTCTCGATGTTCGGATTCCTCTTCCTGATCACCCAGTACTTCCAGGGCGTCCGGGAGTACACGCCGCTCGAATTCGGCGTCGCCTCTTTGCCTTTCGCGTTCTCGGTGGCGATCGGAGCGCCGATCGCCACACTGCTCGCACAGCGGCTCGGCACCACGCCCGTCATCGTCTTCGGACTGCTGCTGACCGGTCTGGGCCTGTATCTCGGTGGCCAGGTGACCGTGGACAGCGCCTATGTGACCGAGGTGCTGCCATCCATGGTCTCGATGGCGCTCGGCGTGGCCATCGTGCAGGGCCCGGCCACCGAATCCATCATGGGCTCGCTTCCGCTGAACGAGGCGGGCGCCGGGTCGGCGGTCAACGACACGACCCGTGAGATCGGCGGCACGCTGGGCGTCGCCGTGCTCGGCTCGATCGTGGCCTCGTACTACAGCACCCGGATCGGGCCGCGCATCGATGCCGTACCGGCCGGGATGATGAACGACACCGAGAAGGGCCTGGTGAAAGCCAGCCTGCTGAGCGTCATCGAGATGCGCAAACGACCACTGGCGCCGTTCTTCGAGACCCAGCGGGAGAACTTGATCCTCGCCATGAAGACCGCGATGCTCCAGGGTTCGCACGCCGCGTCGCTGGTGGCCGCAGGCGCGGTCGTCGGGTGCGCGGTCCTCGTGGCGATCTTCCTGCCCTGGGGAGTGCCGGACCGCGATTCAATTCTGCTCGGATGGCGGAAAGCCGCGGAATCGCAGGACGATTCGTCGCGGTAGCGCCGACTGGACACCGCCGCCGACCCAGGATGCCGCGCCTGGGCAGGATACGGGCGGCGGAGCGCCGGTACACGGGTTGCCCGTCCGTGTACCGGCGCGTGCGGTTCTCAGGGCGTTGCGCGTTGCGCATGCCGGACGAGTCGGCCGAGCAAGTCCAATGCACCGGAGCGGAACTCGTCCGCGACCACCAGCCCATCCGGGCCGACGTCCTCGCGAAGCACCGGCAGGCGCCCGCAGGCCTCGAGATGGATGTCGGCGCCTACGTACCCGAGCACGCTCCGCAGCGTCGCGGCCGCACCGTCGCCCCGGCCGAGTGGCGCGACAGTGATCCACGCAACGGGCTTCTCGTAGAGGTCACCGGTGCCGACCGTCCAGTCGAGCAGGTTCTTCAGACTGCCGGGCAGTGTGCCCGCGTATTCCGGAGTGCAGAACAGGACCGCATCGGCGTCCGAAATCTGTTCCCGCAGCGCGAGAACCGATGGATGCGCCGAGCCGTCGTCGTCCGGGTTGAAGGCGGGCAATGCCGCGAGATCGTCGTACCACCGGGTTCCGATGGCGTCCGGCGCAATCGCCGAGACCGTGCGCAATGCGGCGGAATTGGTGGACGCGGCGCGTGTGCTGCCGGAGATCAACAGGACGACTGTCACATCGAACCCAACGCCGCCGCCGGGCGAATTAGTCCGGAAACGGCAATGGCGGGAACGCGATCTGCGTTCCCGCCATTGCGGTGGTGTTCAGGTGCTGCTTACGCGTCCTCGTCGAGGAGGTTGCGGGTGCGGTTCGGGTCCACCGGGATGCCCGGTCCGGTGTTCGTCGAAACCGTCACCTTCTTGACGTAGCGGCCCTTGGCCGTCGACGGCTTGACGCGCAGGATCTCGTCCAGCGCGGCGCCGTAGTTCTCCACCAGCTTGGTGTCGTCGAATGACGCCTTGCCGATGACGAAGTGCAGGTTGGCCTGCTTGTCGACACGAAAGTTGATCTTGCCGCCCTTGATGTCGTTGACGGCCTTGGTCACGTCGGTGGTGACCGTGCCCGTCTTCGGGTTCGGCATCAGACCGCGCGGGCCGAGGACACGCGCGATGCGACCGACCTTGGCCATCTGGTCCGGGGTGGCGATCGCGGCGTCGAAGTCCAGCCAGCCGCCCTGGATCCGCTCGATCAGGTCCTCGGCGCCGACGGCGTCGGCGCCTGCGGCCTCGGCCTCGGCGGCCTTCTCGCCCGCCGCGAACACGATGACGCGGGCGGTCTTACCGGTGCCGTGCGGCAGGTTCACGGTGCCGCGGACCATCTGGTCGGCCTTGCGGGGATCCACACCGAGGCGCACGGCGACCTCGACGGTCGCGTCGGTCTTGGTGGTGGCGGTCTCCTTCGCCAGGCGCGCGGCGCTCAGCGGGGAGTAGAGCTTCGTGCGATCGACCTTCTCGGCCGCGGCGAGGTATGCCTTGCTTCGTTTTGCCATAATTCTCTGTCCTTGTGTGTGGTTCAGACGTGGTTATCGGGCCTGGCCGGCCCTCCCACCGTGCGGCGAGTGCGCTCAGCCCTCGACGGTGATGCCCATCGAACGGGCGGTACCCGCGATGATCTTGGCCGCCTGATCGAGATCGTTGGCGTTCAGATCTTCCTGCTTGGTCTTGGCGATCTCGCGCACCTGGTCCATGGTCACCTTGGCGACCTTGTTGCGGTGCGGCTCGGCCGAGCCCTTCTGCACTCCCGCGGCCTTGAGCAGCAGCTTGGCGGCCGGCGGGGTCTTCAGCTTGAAGTCGAAGGACCGGTCCTCGTACACCGAGATCTCGACCGGGATGACGTTGCCACGCTGCGACTCGGTCGCGGCGTTGTACGCCTTGCAGAACTCCATGATGTTGACGCCGTGCTGACCGAGCGCGGGGCCGACCGGAGGGGCCGGGTTCGCCTGGCCGGCCTGGATCTGAAGCTTGATGATCCCGGCGAGCTTCTTCTTCTTGGGGGGCATCTTTCTTTCCTAGGTGTTTGTTGTCCCTTGCTCTTTGCAAGTCGTGGTGTTGCGATCCTCGACCGGGCGAATTCACCCTGCCGCTGACAGAACTGTGTCTAGATCTTCGCGACCTGGGTGAACGCCAGCTCGACCGGCGTCTCGCGGCCGAAGATCGACACGAGGACCTTGAGCTTCTGCTGTTCGGCGTTGACCTCGGAGATGCTGGCGGGCAGCGTCGCGAACGGGCCGTCCATCACCGTCACCGACTCGCCGACCTCGAAGTCGACCTCGATGACCGGCTTCGGCGCGACCTCGCCGCCCGCGGCCTCGGTGGTCGCCGCGGCGGCGGCCGCGGCGGGCTTCTTCTGCTGCTGTGCGGCCGGAACGAGGAACTTCACCACGTCATCGATGGACAGCGGCGACGGGCGCGAGGTGGCGCCGACGAATCCGGTGACGCCGGGGGTGTTGCGCACGGCGCCCCACGACTCGTCGTTGAGCTCCATCCGGACCAGGATGTAGCCGGGCAGCACCTTGCGGTTGACGTGCTTGCGCTGCCCGTTCTTGATCTCGGTGACCTCTTCGGTGGGGACCTCGACCTGGAAGATGTAGTCCTCCAGGTCCAGGTTCTGCACGCGAGTCTCGAGGTTGGCCTTCACCTTGTTCTCGTAGCCCGCGTAGGAGTGGATGACATACCACTCGCCGGGCGCGCGCCGCAGCGCTGCCTTCATCTCGGCGACGGGATCGGCGGGCTCGGCATCGATGGCAGCGGTGGGGGCGGACGCAGCGGGCTCCGATTCCTCGACCGGGGACTCGTCGGTCGCGAACTCCTCGACGGAGTCGGTGGGCTCGGCCACCGCGTCGTCGGCCGGGAACTTGTCGTGTGTGTCGTTCTCCGGGGTGCTCACTGGGGCACTCGCTTCCTGTGTCGTCACGTACATCGTCTGCGTGCCGGGCCGGGCGCGGCGAAATGCTTCCGCCCGTGTCCGCCCCGGGATCGGCTACCGGCTGCGGCGTCGTTCAGCTAGCCGAACAGCCAGTTGACACCCTTGATGAACGCCAGATCCAACCCGCTGATGAACGCGACCATGAAAATCACGAACACCAGAACAACGCTCGTATAGGTGACCATCTGCTTCCGGTTGGGCCAGATCACCTTGCGCAGTTCCGCGATGACCTCACGCAGGAACTTGATCAAACGCTTGAACGGATTACCCGACTTGCGCTCGGCCCGATCGGTTGTCTTGGCTGCCTTCCGCGACGGGCGATCGAGCGTGGCGATCGCGCCCGTGTCGGCCGGCGAGGACGTGCGAGTCCGCCGGGCGGACCGCTTGCCGCTCGGCCGAGTCGCTGCAGCGGTGCCATCGCCTTCGTCGGCATGCGCGCCGCGGCGAGTGTCCCGCTCGTCCACGTCGATCCTCTCTCGTCGCTGGCATCCAGGGCAGGGGCGACAGGACTTGAACCTGCAACCTGCGGTTTTGGAGACCGCTGCTCTGCCAGTTGAGCTACGCCCCTTCGGTCGGACGGTGTGAGCTGTCCAACCACTCTTCGGTATTCAGTTGTGTCCTGGTGTCACACAACACGCGCGCCACTCCGGCAGTTGCCGGCCCCGTCGGCGATCCGGGTGGACCGCCTGGAACCAGCCCTACAGAGCAGCGCGCAGCGGCTGGTGACCCCAGAAACCTGAGTGTACGTTACCGCGCGCGGCATTAGCCAATCAGGGTCGGCCGACCAGGTCAGGCCAGTTGCACCGTCGCGGTGGCGCGGCCGAAGATCTTCTTTCCCGCCGACTTCGCCACGATGGCCACGACCGCGGTCTTGGCTTCCGGATCGACCGATTTCACCTTACCGGTGTACTCGACCTCGGCGGCCTCGTCGGTGCCCACGTAGACCGGGCTGGTGAAACGGACGTTGTACTCCTTGACCGCACCGGGATCACCGAGCCAGGAGGTGACGAAACCGCCGCCGAGGCCCATGGTGAGCATGCCGTGCGCGACGACGTCGTCCAGGCCGACCAGTTTCACGACCTCGTCGCTCCAATGGATCGGGTTGGCGTCGCCGGAGACGCCCGCATAGTTCACCAGATCGCCGCGGGTGAGCCGGACGGTACGCGGAGGCAGCTCGTCGCCGACCGAGACGTCCTCGAAGCGGATGGCGTGCTTGGTGCGGAGCCCTTCGGCGGCAGGGGCGACCGGCGCGGGCGCCTGGCTCGCGGGAGCCCCGGTGCGCGGGCGGTGTCCGGGCTCCTCCTCGCCGATGCCGTGCATGAGCACGTTGCGGACGGCGGCGGTGAGGTTCGGGTCGATGTCGCCGCCGCTGCGGCCGACCAGCGTGGTGTAGGTGGTGAGCACCAGTTCGTCGTTCTGCGCGGTGACGATGTTCTTGGTCACGATGATGTCGCCGCCGAAGGCCTGCCGGAACGAGTGCAGGTAGACGTCGCAGGTGAGCTGGTCGCCGACCTTGATCGGGCGGTGGAACTCCAGGATCTGGTCGGTCTGCATGATCTGGCTGAGGTCGTAGCCGGTGACGACCTGTTCGAACAGCTTGCGCTGGGCCAGGATGCCGACCAGGGAGATGAACGTGACCGGCGCGAGCAGGTTGTCGTAGCCGTATTCCTGGGCCACGTCCTCGTCCCAGTGCACCGGGTGGTAGTCCTGCACGGCACGGGCGTATTCCCGCACCTTCTCGCGGCCGACCTCGTAGTAGTCGTCGACGCGGTAGTGGTGACCGACCATCGCCGCGGCGTGGGCCGCGGGGTCGAGCGCCTCGCCCGTCTGGACCGCTTCGTCTGTACCGGTGTTGATTGTCACGGGAGGACTGTACCTATCTGACCCCGATGCACGGAGTCGGTGGAGCGCTCACCACCGCACCCACACCGTGAAAATGCGTCAGGGCCGGACTATTGTCCGGCCCTCGCGGTGTCACGGCCCGAGATACCGGGATGCGACTCCCGGCGCCATTCCACGCGGTAGTTCACGCGTGGAGAACTAGCGGGATTCGCGGTGCGCCCGGTGGGTGCCGCAGTTCGGGCAGAACTTCTTCAGCTCCAGCCGATCCGGATCGTTGCGCCGGTTCTTCTTGGTGATGTAGTTGCGATGCTTGCACTGCTCGCAGGCCAAGGTGATCTTTGGCCGGACATCGGTGGACTTCGCGGCCACGATATGCCTTCTTTCCGGTACCTGATGGGCTTGATCGGTTGTGGTAGCGATGGCCGGACTTGAACCGGCGACACAACGATTATGAGTCGTTTGCTCTACCGACTGAGCTACACCGCCACGGCGTCGCATTGCCATGGTGCCGAGCCCAACCCGCAACTACGGAAGCGATGCCGAGTCGGTCACCACCGGCAATCCGGCGAGCCCCCTAACGGAATCGAACCGTTGACCTTTTCCTTACCATGGAAACGCTCTGCCGACTGAGCTAAGGGGGCATGACTACTTCCGCACCGAGCCCCAAACGCTCGACCTCAGCGCGGTGAAGTCTTGAACGAGGTTACACACTCACCGGTCGCACCACCAAACCGCGTGGTCAGAGCTGCATTTTTGGCCGCGCGGGCGCGGCGTGTCCGCTCTCGCTTCGCTCGAAAACGAGAGTTGGGCCTATCGGGTCGCGTGAAGTGGCAATGGCGACCGTGGTGTTTGCGAATCTTTGGCCGCGCCTAGTTGCACTGCGTGTTCCCGTTGTAGCTCGCGTCCGAACGACTACGGTGCCGTGCGCTTGGAAAACCCGCGCCCGGCCGACCAACGCAACCACGGGAAGGGGGGTCCGGGGGGCGAAGCCCCGCCGGGCGGGGCGTGGGGGTTGCACCCCCACAAGAGAAGACGAAGCGAGCCCCGTACGCGCATTCTGCGTACAGGGCTCGCCTATCGAGCGGAGTGGCAGGTGTAGGATTCGAACCTACGTAGGCTTTCACCGACAGATTTACAGTCTGCTCCCATTGGCCGCTCGGGCAACCTGCCTTTTGCGCATTGTTTCTGCGCGCTGAGCAGAATACATCGAACCCGCACCCTGAATGCAAACCGGCTGGCTATCGGCTGTGCGGCGCGACTACCCTCGGCCCTGGCGGGTAGAACTGACGAGGGCCGGAAGCCTCCGGTTCAGATGACCTCCTCGACCGTCAGAACAGGAGCGCAGCGTGGCTGATTCGTCTTTCGATGTGGTGAGCAAGGTCGACCGGCAGGAGGTCGACAACGCCCTGCATCAGGCGGAGAAGGAGCTCAACACCCGCTACGACTTCCGCGGCACCGGCGCGTCCATCGAGTGGTCGGGCGAGGACAAGATCGTGCTCACCGCCGAGGCGGAGGAGCGGGTCAAGGCCGCGCTGGAGGTGTTCAAGGAGAAGCTGATCCGGCGGGACATCTCGCTGAAGGCGTTCGACGCGGGCGAGCCGGTGTCCTCCGGCAAGGTGTACAAGATCACCGGTTCGCTGGTGCAGGGCATCGATTCCGAGCACGCGAAGAAGATCTCGAAGAAAATCCGCGACGAGGGCCCCAAGGGTGTGAAGGCACAGATTCAGGGTGACGAGCTGCGGGTCACCAGCAAGAAGCGCGACGATCTGCAGGCGGTCATCGCGCTGCTGAAGGGCGAGGATTTCGGCATCGCGCTGCAGTTCGTCAATTACCGCTGACCGCGGGTCGCAGCGCGGCCGGGTCGGTCGCGTTGAGCGCTTCGACCAGGGTGTCTTCCTCGTAGTCGAAGTGGGTTTCCAACGCCGTTGCCAGGCGGTCGAATTCAGTGCGCAGCCGAGCCGGGTCGGCCGGTTCCGGCTCGTCCAGCAGGGTCCGTAGCCCGGTCAGTGCCGTGGCCACCGTGCCGTGTTCGCGATGCAGTCGCTCCACCACTGGCGCGAGTTCGGGCCGCAGCCGGATCAAGGCCGGAAAGACACCGTCTTCGCTGGTGTGGTGCTCGCCGAGCGCACCGCAGAAAGCGACGCAGTGGGCGCGCAGATCCTGCGGGAATGCGGGTTTCGCCTTGGCGTCGGGTGCGCGGAGGTATTCGTCGAGACCTGTGCGGACGGTGGTGAGGTCGCGGCGCAACTGGGCATGCACCTGGCGCAGGTGGTCGCCGATGGCCGCGGCACGCTGCCGAGCAGGCGCGGCCGCATCCGGCGAGCCGCCCGTGAGCACCCCCGCGGCTCCGGCCGCGACGGCCGCGGTGGCGCCCGCGCCCGCCAGGAAGCGCCGCCTGCGCAGCTTCGGCTCCGCTACCCGATCCAGTGCGACCACCGGGATGATTCGCTCTGTCGCCGCTTGGTAAGCGGCGAAGGCCGGATCGTCGCTCGCCTGTGCGGCGTAGTGGCGATCCCGTTCGGCGCCTTCGAGGATTCGGGCGTGTGCGGGATAGGTCTCGATCCGGTCCCCCATGCCGATCTCCACGGTCACTTCCGGATTCGCCCGCACGTTGTGAAACCAGGTGGGATGGGCGTCGGCGCCGGCGTTGGACCCGAACACGAGGACGCGTGCGCCGTCGCGGCGGTAGACGACCGGCACGGTGTGCCGACGGCCGGTTCTGGCCCCGACAGTGGTCAGCAGCAGGAGCGCAGCCCCTTCGAACATCCCGCCGACCTCGCCCGCGTTGGCGCGGAACTCCGTGATGATCGCGCGGTTGAAATCCGCTGGCCGAGCCTCCGGATCGGTCATCGCCGACGCTCCTTCCCGGCGCGGCGCACTCGCCGCGACCGCTGGTTATAGCCTGATGTCGAAATCGAATTTTGCTTTGCAAGCAAATCTACTTTGTAAGCAAAGACTATTTGGGAGGTGCGTGGCGTGTCAACCGAGGAGCGGGCGGGACTCGGCGTCGATGAGGGCATCCGCACTCTGCTGTTGCTCATGCCCAGGGTGGTCGGGCGGGCCAAGAAGCTGGGCATTCCGAAGGAACTGGAAGCCTTCTCACTCGCCCCCCGGCACCTATCGCTGCTGGCCAACCTGGTATTCGATGGACCGACCACGGTGACCGATCTGGCCGCGCGCCTGGAGGTGGCTCCGACCACGGTGAGCCTGATGGTCGGTGAACTCAGCAGACAGGGTGTGCTCGAGCGCGGCGCGGACCCGGACGACCGCAGGCGCACCATCGTCGCCATAGCGGCGGCTCACGAGACGTCGGTGCACAAGTGGCTGGGCCGCAGCGCGCGGGCTTGGCGAACGGTGCTGGAGCCGCTCACGCCGGAGCAGCGGCGATTGTTCGTCGATACCTTTCGCGCCTACGAAGACCAGTTGGCCATGGACGACTGAGGCGAACGCCGGGAAGTCAGTACCGGCGCGGGCCGCCCGCCATCTCCTCCAGCCGTTCGACGCGTTCGGCGATGGGCGGGTGCGTGGAGAACCAGCGCGTGGCCCGCTCACCCGGGCGGAACGGGTTGGCGATCATCAGGTGCGACTGTGCCGCCAGCTTGGGCTCGGGCGGCAGCGGAGCGGCGTGGACGCCACGCTCGATCTTGCGCAGCGCAGAGGCGAGCGCCAGCGGGTCGCCGGTGAGCTCGGCGCCGGACTGATCGGCTTGGTATTCGCGCGAACGGGAGACGGCCAGCTTGATCAGCGTGGCGGCGATCGGACCGAGCAGCGACACCAGCAGCACGCCGAGGATGTTCGGGCCCTCACCGTTGCGGTTCCCGCCGAACATGGACGCGAAGAAGGCCAAGTTGGCCAGACCGGAGATGACAGCCGCCAGCGCGCCGGCGATCGACGAGATCAGGATGTCGCGGTTGTAGACGTGGGAGAGTTCGTGGCCGAGCACGGCGCGTAATTCGCGCTCGTCGAGAATCTGCAGGATGCCGCTGGTGCAGCAGACCGCGGCATGCCGAGGGCTGCGTCCGGTGGCGAACGCGTTGGGCGCGTTCGTCGGGCTGATGTACAGCCGCGGCATCGGCTGGCGGGCGGTGGTGGCCAGCTCGCGCACGATCCGGTAGACGACCGGCGCCTCCAGCTCGCTGACCGGCTGGGCGTGCATCGCCTTCAACGCGATCTTGTCGCTGTTGAAATAGGCGTACGCGTTCATGCCTACCGCCAGCAGGATCGCGATGACCAGGATGGTCGGGTTGCGGAACATCGCACCCGCGAACACGATCAAGGCCGAGAGACCCACCATCAGCCCGAAGGTCTTCAGTCCGTTCGCGAACCCGTGCACCTGCTGTCCCGCCTCACTCCCCCGCCTCTCCGAGTATTCAGGCCGTATTGCATGACACAAGGTCAACGATAGGAGCCCTGGGCAAAGTTCCGGTGAACCATGGTGGCCGCGCGGCCGACGGTTCAGCCGACGCGTTCGATGGTGTAGCGGACCAATCGCTCGAGTGCGTCGTTGGCTGGGCCGTCGGGCAGCGCGGACAGTTCGGTGTAGGCGAGCTCGGCGTAGCCTTGCAGCTTCTCCTTGGCCAGCACCATGCCCCGGGAGCGGGAGAGCAGATCGAGCGCCTCGGCCACTTCGTCATCGGTTTCCAGCGGCCGGGCGAGCAGCTTGCGCAGGCGGTCGCCTTCGACGCCCTCTTCGCGCAGCGCGTACAGCACCGGCAAAGTGTGCACGCCTTCGCGCAGGTCGGTGCCCGGTGTCTTACCGGACTGCTCGGCGGCCGAGGAGATGTCGATGATGTCGTCGGAGATCTGGAAGGCGGTGCCGACCGCGTCGCCGAGCCGGGCGAGTCGCTCGACGTGCTCGGGGTCGGCGCCGGAGAAGGTGCCGCCGAAGCGTCCGGCGGCGGCGATGAGCGAACCGGTCTTCTCCCACACCACGCGCAGGTAGTGCTCGACCGGGTCCTGGGACTCGCGGGCGCCCATGGTCTCGCGCATCTGACCGGTGACGAGTTCGGCGAAGGTCTCGGCGATGATGCGCACGGCATCGGGGCCGAGGGTGGAGGTGAGCCGGGAGGCGTGCGCGAACAGGTAGTCCCCCGCGAGGATGGCGATGTTGTTGCCCCACCGCGAGTTCACGCTGGGAGCGCCGCGGCGCATCGGGGCCTCGTCCATGACGTCGTCGTGGTACAGCGTGGCCAGATGCACCAGCTCCACCACGGTGCCCGCGGTGATCAAGTCGGGATCGGCCGGGCGCGGGCCGAGCTGGCCGGTGAGGATGGTGAACAACGGCCTGAACCGCTTGCCACCGGCCTTGGCCAGGTGCAACGCGGCTTCCTGGAGGAATTCCGCACCGTCGGACAGCTCGTCGACCAGGAGTTTCTCGACTTGCTCCAAGCCGTCGCGCACCGTGGCGGCGAGCTGGTCGTCACCGAGATCGACGCCGGCCACCACCGTGTTCCCGGCGTTGCCTGCGCCGTCGTGCGCATCCACGATTCGCTCGCTGCGCTCGGCTGTGTCCATGTTTCGCTCGCTGCGCTCGCTCATGCCTGCGCCTCGCTGACGCTCGGCTCCGGCACGAGCGAGATGCTCGGCTGTGTCCATGTTTCGCTCGCTGCGCTCGCTCATGGCCGATCTGCTCATTTCTTCTCCCAGCGACGCGTCCGACCCCACGGTAGAGAACCTAGCGTGTCCCCGGCCGATGGCCCATGAACACCGTCACTCTGCGGCGGATCTGTCTTGTCGCCGTTCGCCGTCGGGGCCCTCGGCGCGGCCGCCGTCGACAGCGACGAGACGGCCCTGCGAGTATGGACCGCATGGGTTCACCGGAAGCGACTCCCGCGGGCGGCGACGAGGACGCGCTGCCCAGCCGGGCCGAGGTGCTGGTCGTCGGTGCTGGTCCCGCGGGCGCGGCGTCCGCAGCGTGGGCGGCCAGGGCGGGACGGGACGTGGTGCTCGTCGACTCCGCCGTGTTCCCCAGGGACAAGACCTGCGGTGACGGACTGACCCCGCGCGCGACCGCGGAACTGGAGCAGCTCGGCCTCGGCGAGTGGGTGCGGGCACACATCGTCAACCACGGTCTACGGATGACCGGCTTCGGCCGCGAGGCGCTGCTGAGCTGGCCCGGCGGTTCCTTCCCGACCTACGGAAGCGCCGTTCCGCGAACCGAACTCGACGACAAGCTGCGCGAGACGGCGGTGAAGTCCGGCGCGCGCATGGTGGACGGAACGAAGGTGGTGGACGTCACCCGGGATGGCGACCGGGTCACCGGCGTGACGGTGCGCACGGCCGATGGCGTGCGAACGATCGCCTGCCGGACGCTGGTGGTCGCCGACGGGGTGCGCTCGCCGATCGGGCGGCTGCTCGGCCGCACTTGGCACCGGCAGTACGCCTACGGCACCGCGGCGCGCGCTTACATCAAATCCGGCCGCAGCGATGATCAGTGGATCACCTCGCATCTGGAGTTGCGCGACGCCTCCGGTGCGCTGGTTCCCGGTTACGGCTGGGTGTTCCCGCTCGGGAACGGCGAGGTGAACATCGGCGTCGGCTCCCTGGCCACGGAGCGGCGGCCCTCGCATATCGCGCTGAAACCGCTTCTGGCGCATTACACGGCGTTGCGCACGGAGGAATGGCAATTCGAGGGCTCGCTGCGCGCGGTGGCCTCGGCGCTGCTCCCGATGGGCGGCGCGGTGTCGAATGTCGCGGGCCGCAACTGGGTGCTGGTCGGCGACGCCGCGGGCTGTGTGAACCCGCTCAACGGCGAAGGCATCGACTACGGCCTGGAAGGCGGCCACCTGCTGGCCGATCTGCTGGACGAGCCCGACCTCACCACGATCTGGCCGCAGGTGTTGCGCGCACGCTATGGCCGGACCTTCTCGGTCGCGCGCCGGATCGCGGGCCTTGCGACCCATCCGCGCATGGTTCCGCTCGGCGGCCCTCCGGTGATGCGCTCGAAGTACCTGCAGCGCACAGCCGTTCGCGTGATGGGCAACCTGGTCACCGACGAGGACGTGGACCTGACCGCGCGGGCATGGCGCGCGGCCGGACGGACATCGATGCGTTTCGACGAACGCCAGCCGTTCGCCTAGGAATCCTGGTGGCGCGATGGGCGAACAACCAGCTCGCGGATTGCCGGCGCTGTATCTGCTCCCGCATCTGCGCCGCGCCAGGGACCTCGCGGACCGGCATTACGCCGACCCGCTGAATCTGGACGAGCTGGCGGCGGCCGCGGGGGTATCCAAGTATCACTTCTTGCGCGCCTTCGCCGCGGTCTACGGCCTGACTCCCGCCGCGTATCTGGCGCAGCGGCGCATCGAGCGCGCGCAGGATCTGCTGCGCGCGACCAATCTCACGGTCACCGAGGTGTGCATGATGGTCGGCTACAGCAGTCTCGGCTCGTTCAGCAGCAAATTCCGCCAGCTGGTCGGGATCACACCGTCGCAATATCAGGCGAATTTCGCCGACGGCGCACCGCGCATTCCCGGCTGTTTCGTCTTCATGCACGGCCTGTCCGACCGCAAGCCGGCGGACTGAGCGAACAACGCAATTTCGGAGAAGCCTCGGCAATGTGTCCCGCCATAGCCTGGGCGCATGACGACGATCACAAATGTTTCCCTGGTCACGGTGTATGTGACGGATCAGGACGCGGCCAAGCAGTGGTACATCGACAAGCTCGGATTCGTCGAGACCGCTGACGTCACGATGGGCGATAACGGCTTCCGGTGGGTCACGGTCGCGCATCCGGCACATCGGGAGCTGGAGATCGCGCTGATGCTGCCGGGGCCGCCGCTGGACGAGCACTACGCCGACGCTGTCCGGCGCGCGCTGGCGAGCGGCACGCACGGCTCGCTCGGTCTGCGGACCGAGAACTGTCAGAAGACTTTCGAGGAACTCACCGCCAAGGGGGTCGAGTTCATTCAGCCGCCCGCCGAACGGCCCTACGGGACCGAGGCGATCATTCGGGACAACTCGGGGAACTGGCTGGTCCTGGTGGAGCCGAAGGAGTACTCGACGGAGGACTTCGCGTAGTACCCGGCCGGGCGATCGAGGCGTTGCCCCGGCTCGCGCTGGGGCAACGGACGGATTCGTCAGGCGGTCGGTTCGGTGGTCAGCCACTCCTCGATGAATTTGCGCTCGCTCTTGAGCACCCGGTGGTGCAGTTGTTCGGCGAGCGGCTCGATGGCGCCGCCGACCAGAGGGACCTTCACCTGCACGGTGCCTGCCACCTCGAGCTCGGAACCTTCGGCGGTGGAGCGTATTTCGTAGGTCCCGGACATGGCGGTGTTGATGCCGCCGGTACCGGCCTCGAAGGTGCCCTTGGCGACCTCGCCGGCCAGGGGCTGCCAGTTGTCGGTGCGGGAGAAGGTGAGCTCGCTTTTGAGCACCTTGCGCACCAGCGCGGGAATCTTGTCCTCGGCGGCCTTTTCGGTCATGTGGATGCGGATGGTGCCCGCGCCGTCGGGATGCGATACCTGCAGCGTCGCGGTCGGGGCGTCGGCGAAGCGGGCCTGCCAGACGTCGTCGGTGATGAGTGCCCGGTGGAGATCTTCGACCGGGACGGTGTAGGGCACGGTGAAGCTGAATTTTCGGGACATGGCCGCCACCGTAGCCGAGCGGGTCGGTAGCCTGTGGCGGTGTCGGAAACCAGCCAGTCCACCGGGCGGCCGATCCGCCTGCGACGGGCCAGGATCGGCGTGCTGATCGCCGCGACCGCCGTCAGCGTGCTGGTCGCGCTGCTGGTGCTGGCCGCGTGGCGCAACGACTACCTGATCAGCTCCGACAAGGGCAGCACCACGGCCGAGGTGCTCTCGGCGGGGCGGCTGCGCTCGGCCGTCATGTACGTCACACCGGACGGTGAGACGCACAATCCGAAGGTCGGCGTGCTGTATCCGACCAACCTCACCGCGGGCGAGCGCATCCGCGTGGAGTACAGCCGCAGCGACCCCGACCTGGTGCGCGTGGAGGGCCGCGACGTGCGCGTCGCGATTCCGCCCGCGCTGTCGGTCATCGTGGCGGTCTGGCTGCTGGCGCTTCCGGCGTTGTGGCTGCTCACGCGGGTGAGCAAGCGCAGGCCGACGCCGGTCGGCTGAGCCGTCCCGGTGCGGCTCGCATATCCAGGGTCGAGTGTTCCGGCGCGTTGATCTGACCGGCGGGTCGAGCGTTGCGGTGGCTGCACACTTCCCGGCCCACGACCGTTGCCGGTGACTTGCGGCGCCGATAGTTCGCCGGAACTTTCCGTGCGCTTCACTTCGGCGTGACGGCGCGGCGCGATGCGGCGGTCAGGCTGGGAGCGTGCGAGTTGCGATCGTCGCGGAGTCGTTTCTGCCGAATATGAACGGCGTGGTCAACTCCGTGCTGCGGGTGCTGGAGCACCTGGACCGGCACGGACACGACGCGCTGATCATCGCGCCGGACACCCCGCGCGGGCTACCCGCCGCAGCGCCCAGCTACGAGCGGTTCCCGGTCCACCGGGTGCCTGCGATCATGGTTCCGAAGGTCAGTTCGCTTCCCGTTGGACTGCCGCAACCGGGCATCGTCTCGGCCATCGACGACTTCGACGCCGACGTGGTCCATCTGGCCTCGCCGTTCCTGCTCGGCGCGGGCGGCCTGGGCGCGGCGCTGCGTTTGGACCTGCCGACCGTGGCGGTGTACCAGACCGACGTCGCGGGCTTCGCGAAGAGTTATGGACTCGGACTGGCGAGCCGGGCGGCCTGGGCATGGACCCGGCGCATCCACGAGGGCGCCACCCGCACCCTCGCCCCGTCCCGGGCAGCGGCTGAGGACCTGGCCAGGCACGGTATCCCGCGTGTGCACCGGTGGGGCCGCGGTGTCGACATCGCGCGTTTCACACCCAGCGCCCGATCCGCCGAGCTGCGCGACGCCTGGCTCGCCGGACGCGAGCGGTTGCTGGTCGGTTTCGTGGGACGGCTCGCGCCGGAGAAGCATGTCGAGCGGCTCGCGGTGCTCGCCACCGACCCGGACATCCAGCTGGTCGTCGTCGGCGACGGGCCGGAGCGCCAGCGGCTGGCCCGGATGATGCCGACCGCGGTGTTCACCGGCGAGCTCGGTGGCGACGAGCTGGCCCGCGCGTACGCCAGCCTGGACGTGATGGTGCACGCGGGCGAGCACGAGACGTTCTGCCAAGGCGTGCAGGAGGCGCTGGCGTCGGGCGTCCCGGTGATCGGTCCCGACGCGGGCGGTCCGCGCGATCTCATCGCGCACTGCCGCAACGGCTACCTCCTTCCGGTGGACCGGTTCTGCGAGCTGCTGCCCAGCGCCGTGGGAGCGCTGCACGATCCAGCGCTGCGGACCCGATTCGCGGGCGCGGCCAGGAAATCGGTGCTGTCGCGCACCTGGCCCGCCATTTGCGATCAACTGATGGGCCACTACGCCGAGGTGACCGGGACCCGGATCCGCTTGCCGCATACGGCTTGACCGGGACGCGGATCCGCTTGCCGCATACGGCTCGAGACCGCGATCGGACGTGACCGACGTATCGTCGTGCCGTGCTGGGTTCGTCCCGGGCCGGGAGTTAGTGTCTTGGCGTGGCGAAAACGCAATCGAACCGGGCCTCGTTGGACAAGCAGCCGCGGGAAGTCGCGGCGATGTTCGACGGCGTGGCCCGGCGATACGACGTGACCAACACGGTGATCTCCGCGGGTCAGGATCGCTACTGGCGCTGGGCGACCCGCAAAGCGCTCGCGCTGCGACCGGGTGAGCGGTTGCTCGATCTGGCGGCCGGGACCGGCGTGTCCACCCTGGAGCTGCGGAAATCCGGCGCGTGGTGCCTGGCGGCCGACTTCTCCAAGGGCATGCTCGCCGCAGGCCGGTTCCGCGACGTGCCGATGGTGGCGGCCGACGCGATGGCGCTGCCGTTCGCCGACAACTCCTTCGACGCGGTGACCATCTCGTTCGGGCTGCGCAACGTAGCGGACACCGACCTCGCGCTGCGGGAAATGCTGCGGGTCGCCAAACCGGGCGGCAGGCTGGTGGTGTGCGAGTTCTCCACACCCGTCATCCCGGTGTTCCGCACGCTGTACCTGGAGTACCTGATGAAGGCGCTGCCCAAGGTGGCACGCGTGGTCAGCAGCAATCCCGACGCCTACGTCTACCTGGCCGAATCCATCCCGGACTGGCCGAACCAGCGCCGGCTGGCGATGCGGATCGCGGCCAACGGGTGGGCGTCGGTGAAGTGGCGCAACCTCACGGGCGGTGTCGTCGCCTTGCATCGCGCGTACAAACTCGGCTGATCCGGAGACCCCCATCACACCTCACCGCCAAATTTCTGCGCGGTGAGGTGGAATGTCACCTGCCGATAACGCGGGGTAAATCCGGCGCAATCGGCGGTCCGCATGATCGAAGGCATGTCTGACGCAGTGACCGGCCGCAGCGACGGCAACGCCCGAACGGCGTGCTCGTACTGCGGCGTCGGCTGCGGGATGACGGTGCAGACCAGCTCCGGCGGCGTGGGCAAGCCGGTGATCGCCAAGGTCAGCGGCGACAAACTGCACCCGGCGAACGCGGGGCGGCTGTGCACCAAAGGCGCGACGCACGCGGAGCTGATGCGCACCTCCGGCCGGATGGAGACCGCATACCGGCGGTCGGAGCGTGGCCAGGTCCCGGTGCCGTTTCCCGTCGACGAGGCCGTGCACGAGGCCGCCACCCGGCTGCGGGCAATCCTGGACGAGCACGGTCCGGACGCGATCGCCCTGTACGTCTCCGGGCAGATGTCGCTGGAAGCGCAGTACCTCGCGACCAAGCTCGCCAAGGGCTATCTGCGCACCATGCACATCGAGGCCAACTCGCGGCTGTGCATGGCCAGCGCGGGGACGGGGTACAAACAGTCGCTCGGCGCGGACGGGCCACCCGGCTCCTACGACGACTTCGAACACGCCGATCTGTTCTTCGTGATCGGCGCGAACATGGCCGACTGCCACCCGATCCTCCATCTCCGCATGGCCGACCGACTCAAGGCGGGTGTGAAGCTCATCGTGGTCGATCCGCGCCGCACCGAGACCGCCGCGCGCGCCGACCTGTTCCTCCAGATCGCACCCGGCACGGATCTCGCGCTGCTGAACGGGCTGCTGCACCTGCTCGTCGAAAACGGCGACATCGATGCGGAGTTCATCGCCGAGCACACCGAGGGCTGGGACGCGATGCCGGAGTTCCTGGCCGACTACCCGCCTGCGCGGGTCGCCGAGATCACCGGACTCGCCGAAGCCGACATCCGCACCGCCGCGCAGTGGATCGGCGCGGCGGGTGAGTGGATGTCGCTCTGGACGATGGGCCTCAACCAGTCCACGCACGGCACGTGGAACACCAACGCCCTGTGCAACCTGCACTTGGCCACCGGGGCCATCTGCCGTCCCGGCAGTGGGCCGTTCTCGCTCACCGGCCAGCCGAACGCGATGGGCGGGCGCGAGATGGGCTACATGGGGCCGGGACTGCCCGGTCAGCGCAGCCTGCTCTCCGCCGACGACCGCACGTTCGTGGAAACCGAGTGGGGCCTCGAACCGGGCACGCTGCGCACCGAGGCCGGGCCTGGCACGATCGAGATGTTCCGCGCGCTGGCCGAGGGCACGATCAAGGCGGCGTGGATCATCTGCACCAATCCCGTTGCCACCGTGTCGAACCGGAAGACGGTGATAGCGGGCCTGGAGGCGGCCGAACTGGTGATCGCCCAGGACGCCTACACCGAAACCGCGACCAACGCCTACGCCGATCTGCTGCTGCCCGCCACGTTGTGGGCGGAAGCCGATGCGGTGATGGTGAATTCCGAACGCAACCTCACCTTGTTGCAGCAGTCGGTCCCGCCCACCGGCGACGCGCGGCCGGACTGGCAGCTGATCGCCGATGTCGCCACCGCGATGGGGTTCCCCGGCTTCGAGTTCGCCTCCAGCGCCGAGATTTTCGAAGAGATCAAGCGGTTCGCGAATCCCGCGACCGGCTACGACCTGCGCGGCGTGAGCTACGAGGCGCTGCGCGACGGGCCCATGCAGTGGCCGTGCGCGCAGCCCGAGCGCAGGCGCAACCCGATCCGGTACATCAACGATGGGGTCAGCCAGACGCTTTTCGTCGACGAGAACGGCCATCAGCCCCGGCTCGCTTTCGCCACACCGAGCCGCCGGGCGGTGTTCTGGCCGCGGCCGCACATGCCGCCGCGGGAGATGCCGGACGACGACTACCCGTTCTTGCTCAACACCGGCCGCCTGCAGCACCAGTGGCACACGATGACCAAGACCGGCAAGATCGACAAGCTGACCAAGCTGAACGGGGCGCCGTTCGTCGAGGTCCACCCGGCCGATGCCGAGCGGCTCGGCCTGCGCAAAGGTGACCAGCTCGAGATCGCCTCGCGTCGGGGTCGAGCCGTGCTGCCGGTGCAGGTCGGCGACCGGGTTCGCCAGGGCGATTGCTTCGTGCCGTTCCATTGGAACGACGAGCAGGGCGAATACCTGACCATCAACGCGGTCACCAACGACGCGGTCGACCCGGCGTCGCTGCAACCGGAGTTCAAGGCGTGCGCGGTGGCGCTGCGCCGGATCGCCGCCGCGCCGCAGCCGGAGATGCCCGCCGCACTGCCCACGGTGGAGTCGGCGCACCCGCTGGCGGCCGTGCTCGGCCTGGACAGCGGCACCGCACCCACGCTCAGCGAGACCGAGCGGATCTACCTCAGCGGCTATCTGGCCGCGCTGCAAGCGCTTCCGGTGACCGGGCAGCCTGTGCTTCCGGAGTCGGCGCCGATGTCCGCACACACCAGGCTGTGGGTCGACGGCCTGCTCGCCGGCATGTACTCGCGCGACACGGCGGTCCCGGTGGCCGCGCCGAGCGCGAGTGCCGCCGCACGTGTGATCACGGTGTTGTGGGCTTCCCAGACCGGCACCGCGGAGGAATTCGCCGCCAAGGCCGCCGCGCGCTTGGCCGAGGGCGGTTTCGCGCCCCGGCTGCTGGACCTGGATTCCTGCGACCTAGCCGCGATCAGCGGCGACGTGGTGCTGATCAGCAGCACGTTCGGCGACGGCGGGCCGCCGGACAACGGAGCCGATTTCTGGGATCGGCTGGCCGAGAGCGCGGCGCGGCTGACCGGTGTGCGCTACGCGGTGTTCGCTCTCGGCGACTCGTCCTATGACGACTTCTGCGGCTACGGCCGCAAACTGGACCAGAAGCTGGCCCAGCTGGGCGCGACACGGCTGCTCCCGCGCGTCGACAGCGAACCCGACTACCAGGACGCCGGCGAGCGCTGGCTCGCTGACGTGCTCGCCGCGTTCGGCGACGGTCCGGCAGGCCCGTCCGACGAGCCAGGGTCCCCCGCCGATCCGCCGGCACGCGGCGGGCTCGGCTCCGTGCGCACAACAACTCACACCGGTTCGGTAGCCACGATGGAGCGTCCGACCGCCGCGCCCGCGCTCGGCCGGACCCGTACCGCTCCCGCGCCGTTCACCCGCAGCGCGCCGCTGCGCGCCCCGCTGGTGCGCAATGAATTGCTGTCGGCGGGGGATTCGCCGAAGGAGGTGCGCCGGTTCGGGTTCGATCTGCGTGGTCTCGAGGCCGGATACGAAGTGGGCGATTCACTGGGCATCTGGCCGGTGAACTGCACCTCGCTGGTCACCGAATGGCTGACCGCCACCGGCCTGGACGGCCGCCGGGTGGTCGAAGTCGACGACCGCGAACTACCGCTGGCCGAGGCGCTGCGCACGCATTACGACCTCACCAAGGTCAGTCACGACCTGCTCGGATTCCTCGCCGAGCGCAATCACAGCGGCAGGCTCGCCAAGCTGCTGCGCAGGGACAATCGCAACGAGCTGGCCAACTACCTGTGGGACCGGCAGGCCGTCGACGTGCTGCGCGATTTTCCGGTGCGGGCGGACCTGGTGGAGTGGCTCGGCACGCTGAAGAAGCTGCAGCCACGGCAGTATTCGATCTCGTCGAGCCCGCTGGTGAGCCCGGATGAGGTGGAGCTGACCGTCGGCATCGTCCGCTACGGCGACCCAGCGGCCATCGGTTCGGCCGCGCGCCGTGGCGGGGTGTGCTCGACCTTCCTGGCCGACCGGGCGGGTGCCGACCTCGCCGACGCGGCGGTGCCGATCTTCTTGCAGCGGGCTCCGCACTTCCGTCCGCCCGCCGACCCGGCCACGCCGATGATCATGGTCGGGCCGGGCACCGGCATCGCGCCGTTCCGCGGGTTCCTCCAGGAACGCAGAGCCCTCGGCTGCACCGGACGCAACTGGCTGTTCTTCGGCGATCAGCACGCGGCACACAACTTCTACTACCGCGCCGAACTGGAGGACATGTTCCGCTCCGGCTTCCTGACCCGGCTCGACCTGGCCTTCTCCCGCGATCAGCGCGAGCGGATCTACGTGCAGCACCGGATGATCGAGCACGGCGCCGAGCTGTGGTCCTGGCTGCGCGAGGGCGCCCACTTCTATGTCTGCGGCGACGCCAGCCGCATGGCGAAGGACGTCGACGACGCGCTGCTGCGGATCGCGCGCATCCACGGCAAACTCGACGAGGACGGCGCGCTGGCGTTCAAGAAGCAGTTGGTCGCCGAAAAGCGCTACGTCCGCGACGTTTACTGAGCTGGAACGCCAGTTCCTGGGTGCCGCCCGCGTTGTGCCGACCGCCGGCTAGTCGGCCAGCAGGTATTCGCGGAGTTTCGCGCGGTCGGGCTTGCCAGGGCCGCGGAGCGGGATCTCGTCCAGCACGGCCAGCTCGCGCGGGGCGGCGATGGTGTCCAGTTCCGCGATCACGTGTTCGCGTAGCTCGTCCAGGCTGGGTGCGGCACCAGAGGCGGGCACAACGGCGGCGGCGACGCGCTCACCGAGCCGTTCGTCCGGCAGCCCGAGTACCACCACCTCGCTGATCGCGGGATGGGTGCTCAGCACCGCCTCGACCACCTGTGGGATCACCAGCAGGCCGCCGGTCGTGATCGCCTCGTCCAGCCGCCCGGTGATGGTCAGCACGCCGTTCTGGAACGTGCCCGCGTCCTCGGTGCGGAACCAGCCCGGTTCCGCGAAGGCGGGATGGTCGGGCTGATTGCGATAGCCGGAGGCGATCATGGCGCCGCCGATCACCACCCGGCCGTCCTCGATGCGCACCTTCGTGCCGTCCAGCGGCACGCCGTCGTATACGCAACCTCCGCAGGTTTCGCTCATGCCGTAAGTGCGGACCACGGTAATGCCAGCGGCTCGGGCGCGCTCGTACACCGGAAGCGGTGTGGCCGCGCCGCCGACGAGCACGCCGTCGAGCTCGGCCAGCGCCGCGGCGGCGAGCGGGGAGTCGAGCGCCTTGATCAGCTGGGTCGGGACCAAGGCCGTGTACCGGCGCTCGCCGCGCATGCCGGAGATGGCGCCCGCGAGCGCTTCGGGCAGGAATCCGCCCGACACGTCCAGCACCGTGGGTTCGGTGCCGGCCAGGATGCTGCGCAGCAGCACTTGGATGCCCGCGATGTGATGGGTGGGCAGGGCCAGCAACCAGTTGCCGGGCCCGCCGAGCCGCTCATGCGTCGCGGTGCAGCTGGCGCGCAGGGCCGCCGCGCTGAGCATCGCGCCCTTCGGCACACCTGTGGTGCCGGAAGTGGTCACGACCAGGGCGACCTCGTCGTCGATCGGTTCTCCCGGCGACAGCGCGTCGCTCAGCCGTCTCGCCTCGCGCCGGTCGCTGGTGGGAATCGGCAGCCACGCGGCCCCATTGCCCTCCAGCGCCTGCCGCAGGTGCGGCATGACGTCGCCGAGACCCGATCCGGTGGGCATCGGCAAGGTTCGCAGTGTCTTACTCATGACCGATCTCGCCGTTCGCCCGGCTCGGTCGTGCCCAGAGCCGCTGTGCCCATGGCTCGCTCGCTGCGCTCCCTCACAGTAGGGATCGTGTCATGCCCGCGTCGCCGCACGCGGAACGGGTCGGTTTGCTGGGGTGGCGCCGCAGCGGTGCGGCCACCCGGACGGATCGGGGCTCGAGTACGACTGGCATCGGGACTGCGATTCACTCGTCGGACGGGACGCGGACACGGCACCCCGGACGTCGGCGGTCGGGTGGCCGTCTGAGCGTTATCGTCCTCGCCGGTTGTCGCGTTGGCAACTCGACGCGACCCGCCGAGCTACCGAACGGAACCGATGTCACGAGGGTGACCAGCGAGAATCCCGTCGTATCGGATGGGAGGGCGGTACTTCGACGAACACGATCGGCACGCCGTCGGGATCGCGCACCCACATCTCGACCAGGCCCCATGGCTCCTCCACCGGGGCACGGTCGATCACGATGCCTTTGAGCGAGAGCTCCGCGGCGGCATCGGACAGATCGCGGACCTGGAGCCAGATGGCGCCTTCGAACGACGACGAGCTACCCGATCCGCCGTGCGCCGCCACCTCGATCAGCGACTGTCCGGCGAAGAAGACCGTGCCGCCGGGATACTCCCGCGCGATGGCCAGCCCCAGCCCGTCCCGGTAGAAGGCGAGCGTGGCCGCGTAGTCGGCGGGACGCAGGATGATCCGGCTGCTGAGGATGTCCATGTCAGAAATACCAGGGATAGGGGGTCCAGTCCGGCTTGCGCTTCTCCAGGAACGCGTCGCGGCCTTCGACGGCTTCGTCGGTCATGTACGCCATCCTGGTCGCTTCGCCCGCGAACAGTTGCTGGCCGACCAGACCGTCGTCGAGCAAATTGAACGCGTACTTCAGCATGCGCTGCGCCTGCGGGGACTTGCCGTTGATGTCGGCCGTCCATTCCAGCGCCACGTCTTCCAGCTCGGCGTGGTCGACGACCTTGTTGACCGCGCCCATCTGGTGCATCTCCTCGGCGGTGTAGGGACGGCCGAGGAAGAAGATCTCGCGGGCGAACTTCTGGCCGACCATCTTGGCCAGGTATGCGCTGCCGTAGCCGCCGTCGAAGCTGCCCACGTCGGCGTCGGTCTGCTTGAAGCGGGCATGCTCGCGACTGGCCAGGGTGAGGTCGCAGACCACGTGCAGGCTGTGGCCGCCGCCCGCGGCCCAGCCGTTCACCAGCGCGATCACCACCTTCGGCATGAAACGGATCAGCCGCTGCACCTCGAGAATGTGCAGCCGGCCCGCGCGGGCCTGGTCGACCGTGTCCGCGGTGTCGCCACTGGCGTACTGGTAGCCGTTGCGTCCGCGGATGCGCTGGTCGCCGCCGGAACAGAAGGCCCAGCCGCCGTCCTTGGGGCTCGGGCCGTTCCCGGTGAGCAGCACCGCGCCGACGTCCGGCGTCATCCTGGCGTGGTCGAGTGCCCGGTACAGTTCGTCGACCGTGTGCGGGCGGAACGCATTGCGCACCTCCGGCCGGTCGAACGCGACCCGCACGGTGCCCTGATCGATATGCCGGTGGTAGGTGATGTCGGTCAGGTTCTCGAATCCCGGAACGGGGCGCCACAGCGTCGGATTGAACGTCACGCTCGTGATTATTGCTGTTGTCCAATTTGCAGTGCCTGCGGCATTCCCCGTTCGCGGCCCCCTCGTGGCTCGCCTTCGAGCGACCGCCGCCGGCGACTGCGTCGCGGACGCGGCGGCCACTCGGACGCGAGCCGGGCCGCGCAACGGGGAATGCTCGGTCCCGCTGCGCTCGAAAAGGGAAACTGCGCCAGCGTGGTTGGGCGGCGAGGTGTGGTGTCCGACCGCGCCCGCGGTACGGCGTGTCCGCTGTGTCAGCGAGGTCACGACTTGACGGTGTAAAACGACGCGTTACCGTGCAGGTATGAGCGAACGAGTGAAACCTGTTATCGACCGGAGCGCGGTGGACGAGTCCCGGTACGAGAAGCACGGCGGATTCCCGAAGGTCACCGCGGCGCGGGTCGGGCCGAACTTCGGCGCGTTCGTCGAGGCCATGCGGACGCTGCAGGATCTCGCGGTCGCCGTGGACGCGCCGGACGACGTCTTCGGAGCGGCGCAGGCCAAAGCCCGGGAGCTGATCGACCTGCTCGAGCCGTACCGCGCGCCGGAGTTGCAGGGCCCCGCGGGCCGGGCCGTCGAATTGCCCGGACGCGGGAGCCTTTTGCTGCTGCCATGGCGGGTGGTCGAGGCCGGACCGGACGGAATCGAGATGACCGGCGTGTTCCGCCGCTTCCACCTCGGTGGGAACGGGGCCGCGCACGGCGGCGTGCTTCCGTTGCTGTTCGACGACCTGCTCGGCATGATCGTGCACTACGCCGGACGGCCGATCAGCCGCACGGCGTACCTTCACGTGAACTACCGCAAGATCACCCCGCTGGAGGCGCCGCTGACCGTTCGCGGGCGGGTGGACCGGATCGAGGGGCGAAAAACTTTCATCACCGCCGAATTGCGCGATGAGCAGGGCGATCTGCTCGCCGACTGCGAGGGATTGATGGTGGAGTTGCTGCCCTGGCAGCCGTAGCCGGGTGAACGCTGGCGCGGGTGCGTATAGTTGCCCTCGCTCGTTCATCGATATCGATCCCGGAGGAACCCCAAAGTGGTTGCAGCACTGTCTGAATCCCTGCTCGACGACGCCAAGCGCCCGGCTTTCCTTGCCGATGCCGTCGAGGTTCTCGACGCCGAGGTCTCGGACAAGGGTGGTGCGTCCGGCCTGGCCGTGAAGGGTGGCTACGCGGCGGTCAAGAAGATCAGCCCGACCATCGTGTCCGATGCGCTGGAGTCGTTGGCGCCCAAGCTCGTCGCGCAGCTGGAGCCGTTCTGGCAGGAGTACGCCGCGTCGGGCTCCGGCAAGTTCGCCGATCTGCTCGTCGCCAAGTCCGACGAGGTCGCCGAGGCGTTGCTCGCCGTCACCGACGCGCGCGCCGATGCCTCCACCCGGCCCGCCCTGAAGAAGGTCTACTCCTCGATGCGCTCGTCGGCGAAGAAGAACGTCGTCGAGGCGCTGCCGCGGGTCGGCGACCTGATCCAGAAGCACGCCAACTGATTGCGAGGTCGCACATCGGGGCGCTCCGGCCTCCCGGCCCTCGATGTGCGACGCACGCGCGACATATCGATCCGCACCGAGCAGCCGAGATCGACTCCCGGACCCAGAACATCACGAACGGCGCTGCCGCTCGCCCAACAGCACCGCTCGAGCCGGACCCACGTCCAGCACGAATCCGGTGCCGCCGACGTGGCCGAACAACGTCGCTCCGGTCCGGGCCAGGGCTCGCGAATCCTGCCGCGCTGTGGACGTGGCCCAACAGACACTGAGATATGCCCCTCCCGGACGTCGAACAGGCCGAACTGTCTGCCAGTCTGGAGGCGTGAACCCGTCTACAGCACAAGCGCAGGTCGTCGTCGACGAACTCGTGCGCGGGGGCGTGCGGGATGTCGTCCTGTGCCCCGGCTCCCGGAACGCTCCGCTGGCCTTCGCCCTGCAGGCCGCCGACGCGGCCGGGCGGTTGCGGCTGCACATGCGGATCGACGAACGAACGGCGGGCTTCCTCGCCGTCGGACTCGCCGTCGCGAGCAGGCTCCCGGTCCCGGTCGTGATGACCTCGGGCACCGCGGTGGCCAACCTCGGGCCCGCCGTGCTGGAGGCCAACTACGCCAGGGTCCCGCTGGTGGTGCTGAGCGCCAACCGGCCCTACGAGCTGCTCGGCTCCGGCGCCAACCAGACCATCGAGCAGTTCGGCCTGTTCGGCAGCCAGGTGCGCGCCACCATCTCGCTCGGCCTGGCCGAGGAGGAGGCGGGCGACGCCGACCATCCGCCCTACGGTAAGCAGAACAGCCAGTGGCGCTCGACGGTGTGCCGGGTGCTCGCCGCGGCACGCGGCACCCGCTCCGGCAACGCGGGTCCGGTGCACTTCGACGTCCCGCTGCGCGAACCGCTCGTCCCCGACCCGATGCCGAACGAGTCGGCTCCCGCGGGCCGCGCAGGCGAGTGCGCCTGGACCGAGACCCAGTACGCGACGCTGGACGTACCGCTCGATCTCGATCTGTCCCCCGACACCGTGGTGATCTCCGGACACGGCGCCGGGCTCCGGCCGGAACTGGCGGCGTTGCCGACCGTCGCCGAGCCGACCGCACCCATGCACGGCCCCGCGCTGCACCCGCTCGCGCTGCCGCTGCTGCGGCCCCGGCAAGCGATCATCACCGGCCGTCCGACCCTGCACCGCCAGGTGTCGAAGGTGCTCGCCGACCCGGACGTCCGCGTGTACGCGCTCACCACCGGCCCGCGCTGGCCCGACGTGTCCGGCAACGTGGTCGGCACCGGAACGCGCGCGGTCACGACGGGCGAACCGAGCGCCGAATGGCTGAACCACTGCCACGAACTGAACGCGAAAGCCGACCAAGTGGTGCGCGCCGAACTCGCGCGACACCCGAAGCCGACCGGACTGCACGTCGCCGCGGTCGTGATGGACGCGCTGCGCGACGGCGACCAGCTCCTGCTCGGTGCGTCGAACCCGGTGCGCGACGCGGCGCTGGTATCCCACCCCCGCCCCGGCATCAAGGTGCTGTCGAATCGCGGCGTTGCCGGTATCGACGGCACGGTGTCCACGGCGGTCGGCGCCGCACTGCACCACCCGGGCCGCACCATCGCGCTGATCGGCGACCTCACGTTCCTGCACGACGCCTCCGGCCTGCTCATCGGGCCCGGCGAACCGCGACCGGCCGATCTGACCATCGTGGTCGCCAACGACGACGGCGGCGGCATCTTCGAGTTGCTCGAGCAGGGCGATCCGCAGTACGCGGGCGTGTTCGAACGGGTCTTCGGCACGCCGCACGGCATGGATCTGGCCGCGCTGTGCGCCGCCTACCGCATCCCGCACCGGCAGGTCGATCCCCAGCAGCTGGCCGTCGAGCTGACCGGGCACGCACACGGCATGCGGGTGCTGGAGGTCGCCACCGAACGGTCGAGCCTGCGTGAACTGCACGCGACGGTGCGAGCGAAGATCCAGCCCTGACCGGACTCGGGTCCGGTCAGTAATCGAATTCGTCCTCGACTTCGTCATCCAGCGGGACCGAGATGGATTGTTCGACCACGTCCGCCGGATTGGCGTCCCACACGTCGCGCTCGATGACCGCCCGCTCCGCGCTTTCTTCCCGCTCCGAGACGTCGTCGGGTAGGACCGGCTCCTCCGGATACGCCGGAATGGACTGCTCCGCGAGATCGGCCTCGGGAACCGCGTCCGCAAGGGGATCTGTCATCGTGCGCTCCTTTCCGCGTAGGACTCTCGATCGGCATACCCGCCGTGGCACGCCGCAATCATGTGCGTTATCCCGCCTCGTCCGCACGCGGGGCCGCTGTGTTCGCGGGATGCTCCACCAGTGCGAGTGTGCGCCCGGCCATGAACCGCGCGGTGCGCACCGCCGTCCCGGACCGCGTCACCTCACTGACTTCGACCACGCCGCGCGCGATCCGCACCTCGACGCGCCGCCCGGCCCGCGTAGCCGCGATCTCGTAATTGCGAGACCCGTCGCCGACATCGACGACGATCTCAACCCGATCACCCTTCATCCTCCAATTGTCCGCTTTTCCAGGGGTTTTCGCCGCTACGGCTGGATAACGGCGGTACAGCGCGGGTCGTCTCGAGCGCTGGTCAGGACAGCCGCGTCAGGCACGGGCGGCTACGCCGCCGCCCGGCGCAGACCGAGTCCCAGCATGCGCGCGATGCGGCTCATGAGCTGGGACATCGCGGCCGGAAAGGAATCCGGCTCGGGGACCGTGACCGGGCGGACCCGGCCGTTGTGGATCGCGCTGACCCGCCAGCCCCCGGGCGTGCACACCAGCACGAGCGTCTGACGCGAGAGCCTGCGCTTGGGCAGCCGGGAACGCCATGGCATCAGCACCGACGCGGTGCCGTGCAGGATCGCGACGTCCGGAGTGACGAAGCGGATCGACTCCACATCGCCGACCAGTGCCGAGCCCGCCAGCACGCCGCGAAAAAGCTTGTCGTGATTGCGCTGATGCTCGGCGCGGCCGATCGCGCGGGTGCCGTCGTAGGACACATAGTCGGAGTCTTCGGTGAACAGCGCGGCGTACGCCGCGGCGTCGTTGGCGGTCCAGGCCCGCATGAGGTCCTGGAACAGCGCCCGGATCTGGGCGGCGTCGGTGGCGGTCTGGTCGGTCATTTCTGGTGTCCCTGCCTGTGCTATCGTTTCGATGAACGAAATATACGCTAACAGAAAGTTTCGAATGTCGAAAGATGACCTCATCGGCGAGATCGGTACGCAGTTGCGGCTGCTTCAGCAGAGCTTCGACCTCTTCGACGAGGCGGTCGCCGCGCGTCTCGGTGTGAACCGCACCGACCTGCGGTGCTTGGATGTCGTGCTCGGCCGCGGCCCGCTGCCCGCCGGCGAGCTGAGTGCCGCGCTGAAACTCAGTCCGGCGGCAACGACTACGGTCATCGATCGCTTGGAACGTGCCGGGTTCGTCGCTCGCGGCCAGGATCCGGCCAACCGGCGCCGGGTGCTGGTGACCGCCACCGACGCCGCGAGCGAGGTGGCGCAGCGGATCTTCGAACCGGTCGGCCGCGCGGGCGCACAAGCTCTCGGCCGCTACGACACCGGCCAGCTCGCGCTGATCCTCGACTTCCTGCACACCGCGCTCGCCGTCCATCATGAGCAGACCGATCGCGTCGTGTCGGAAGGCTGACCCGGTCCGCGCTGTCAGCCCACGGGGCGTAATTCGCTGCCGATGAATTTCGGGAGGCTTGCGCGTCCAACCAGGTGGAGACGTCCCCTCGCTCAGGAGATTCGATGAAACCGGAATTCGATTTCGAACCGGCGGCTACCGCGCTCGAGGCGGTGGTCGCCGGCATAGCCGATGATCAGCTTGCCCTGCCGACGCCCTGTGCCGGTACCACAGTGCGCGACCTGCTCGTGCACGTCATCGACCTGACCGAGGCATTCCGGCAGGCTGCCACCAAAGAAGCCGTCGGCCGTTCGGTCGCCCCGAACACGAGCCCGGATCGGCCTCTCGTGCCCGAGTGGCGCGGTAGGATTCCCGCGCAGCTGAAGGCACTCGTCTCCGGGTGGCGGGAACCCGCGGCATGGGACGGCGTGACCGAAGCGGGCGGCGTCACCATGCCCGCCTCCGCCATGGCCAGGGTCGCGCTGGACGAATTGGTCATCCACTGCTGGGATCTGGCCAAGGCGACTGGTCAGGAACCGCGCTATGACCCCGCCGACCTCACGGTGCTCGTCGAATTCCTGGCGGATACGCCGCCCGAAGGCACACCGGGGCTCTTCGGCCCGGTCGTGCCGGTCCCGGCCGAAGCACCTGTCCTGCACCGGGTGCTGGGTCTCACCGGGCGCGACCCGGCTTGGACCCCCTAATCTGCGTCGCGTCCGGCCGGCGGAACGAACATTCCCGCTTGCGCCGCACTGGCTGCGGCCGCCGCGGTGGTCCGAATGGTGTTGTCGTCGATGGGATCGCCGCTGGCCAGCAGCCTGTAGTAGAGCGGACCGGATACCGCGGACAGGACGGCGCGAGGGTCGGTGCCCGAGGGAGCCTCGCCCCGCGCTATCGCGGCCGCGACGCAGGGAGCCCATTCGGTGAGCCGGATGTCGTAGAAGCGGCGCAGCGCGGTGGCGGCGGTCTCGTCGCAGGTGGCAGCGGCGATGACGGCCTGGAACAGCCGCCCTTGCCGAGGGTCGGTCAACGTCGAGGCGACCAGATGGGCGTTGGCGGTGAGATCGCCGAGCAGGGAACCGGTGTCGGCGTGCGGCAGCGACTGTTCGGCCATGTCGGCCAGCAGATCGGCGACCAGCCCGGCGGGCGTGCGCCAGCGGCGGTAGACGGTGGTCTTTCCGACCTCGGCGCGCGCCGCGACCTCGGCGAGATCCAGCTGGGCGAAGCCGCGTTCGGCGAGGACGTCACCCGCGACGCGCAGCACGGCCTCGCGGACCCGCGCTGTGCGTCCACCAGGGCGAATCGATCCGGGCGCGGACTCTCCTTGCTCCATAACGGGACTCCAGTTTCATTTACTGCTCAATGGGTGTAATGTCCAAGTTGTTAATGGAACTATAGACCCTTTAGTGGTCGCTTGGATGTCAGGAGGGCGGTTCCTGTGAACCTTCAGACAGTGGACGCGCAGATGGAGTACCGGCGGCTCGGCGCATCGGGTCTGCTCGTCCCGGCCTTGAGCTTCGGCGCGGGCACCTTCGGCGGACGGGGTGAGTTGTTCAGCGCGTGGGGCGACACCGGTGCCGAGCAGGCCCGGCGGCTGGTCGATATCAGCCTGGACGCCGGTGTCACGATGTTCGACACCGCCGACGTCTACTCCGACGGCGCCTCCGAAGAGGTACTCGGCGCAGCCGTCAAGGGCAGGCGTGATCAAGTGCTGCTGTCTACCAAGGCGACGTTGCCGACCGGCCCCGGCCCGCTGGACGCCGGTTCCGGACGGGCCAGGTTGATCGGTGCGGTCGAAGCGTCGCTCCGCAGGCTGGGCACCGACTACATCGATCTGTTCCAGTTGCACGCCTTCGACGCGGGCACCCCGGTGGAGGAAGTCGTCGCCGCATTGGACGACCTGGTGCGCGCGGGCAAGATCCGCTACGTCGGCGCCTCGAACTTCGCGGGCTGGCAGCTGATGAAATCCCTTGCCGCGGCCGATCGCAACGGCCTGACCAGGTATGTCGCGCACCAGGTCTACTACTCGCTGATCGGGCGCGACTACGAATGGGAGCTCATGCCACTCGGGCGGGACCAGGGTGTCGGCGCGGTCGTCTGGAGCCCGCTCGGCTGGGGCAGGCTCACCGGCAGGATCCGGCGCGGCCAACCGCTTCCGGAAGGCAGCCGTCTGCATCGGACCGCCGAAGCCGGTCCTCCGGTCGACGACGAGAAGCTCTACGACGTGGTCGACGTCCTCGACGAACTGGCGGCCGAAACCGGTAAGACGGTCCCGCAGATCGCCCTGAACTGGCTGCTGCGCCGCCCCACGGTCGCGACCGTCATCGTCGGCGCCCGCAACGAGGACCAACTGCGCCAGAACCTCGGCGCCATCGGCTGGGAACTCGACGCCGGCCAAATCGCCCGCCTGGACAAAGCAAGCGCCACCACCCCGCCCTACCCCTACTACCCGTACTACCGCTTACCGGACTTCACCCGCCTGAACCCGCCCGCGGTGTGAGCGAACGCGCTGTCCCCCGATCGGCGAGGCCCTGCGGCCGGTCTCGCCGGTCGCGATGACCCGACGCACCCGGCACGACAGGGCCGCGCAAGGGCCGCGCAAGCAGAGACCGGCACAGTCGTCGGCATGACTTCTTTCACACCATATTCAGCGCTCGCCGTGGAGGCGGACGGCCTGGTCAAGGTGTTCGGGGAACAGCGCGCCGTCGACGGTGTGAGCCTGGCGGTGCCGCGGGGCTCGGTGTACGGCGTGCTCGGACCGAACGGCGCGGGCAAGACCACGACCATCCGCATGCTGGCGACCCTGCTGCGCCCGGATGGCGGCAGCGCCCGGATCTTCGGCCACGACGTGGTGGCGGAGCCGACGGCGGTCCGCTCGCTGCTCGGCGTCACCGGACAGTACGCCTCGGTCGACGAGGACTTGACCGCCACCGAGAACCTGATCATCTTCTCCCGCCTGCTCGGCCTGAGCCGGATCGACGCCCGGCGCAAGACGGTCGAACTGCTGGAGGAATTCGACCTTGTCGAGGCGGCGGACAAGCCGCTGCGGAACTTCTCCGGCGGCATGCGGCGCAGGCTCGATCTGGCCGCCAGCCTGATCGCGACGCCGCCGCTGCTGTTCCTGGACGAACCGACCACCGGCCTCGATCCGCGCACCCGCGCCCAGATGTGGGAGACCATCCGCCGCCTCGTCCGGGAGGGCGCGACGGTGCTGCTGACCACGCAGTATCTGGACGAAGCCGATCAGCTCGCCGATCGGATCGCGGTGATCGACCACGGCAAGGTGATCGCCGACGGCACGGCCGACGAACTCAAGGCATCGGTGGGCGGTTCCTCGCTGCACTTGACCCTGGCCGATCGCGGCCAAGTGGACGAGGCGCGCCGGATCATCGGCGATTTCCTGGGCACCGAAACCCAGATCACGCCGGAGGCGGGACGGCTCACCGCGCCGCTGCCCGACGCCGGTATCACCGCCGATCTGCTGATCCGCCTGCGCGAGTGGGAGATCGGGATCGACGAGATCACCGTGAGCAAGCCGAGCCTGGACGAGGTCTTCCTCACCATCACCGGCCACCCGGCCGACGACACCACCGACGAGTCCGAGAGGAGCGCGGCATGACCACCATCACCGCGACCGAGACGCGCCGTACCCCGCCCGCCCCGATTCCCGAAGTCGGCAACCGGATTTCGATCGGGCAGGCGGTGGCGAACTCGTTCACCATGGCCTACCGCGGCCTGCTGAAGGTCAAGCACAAGCCCGAGCAGCTGTTCGACGTCACGATTCAACCGATCCTGTTCACCGCCTTGTTCGCCTACATCTTCGGTGGCGCCATCGGCGGCAGTGTGCGGGACTATCTGCCGATCCTGATCCCCGGCATCCTGGTGCAGACCGTGCTGCTCACGTCGGTCGTCACCGGCACCCAGTTGCGCGAGGACATGGACAAGGGCGTTTTCGACCGGTTCAAATCGCTTCCGATTGCCCGCATCTCGGCCCTTGCCGGAGCGTTGATCGCCGACATGGTGCGCTACGTCATCGCGACCGTGCTGACCATCGTCGTCGGCCTGTGCATCGGCTATCGGCCGGAGGGTGGCGTGTTCGGCGTCGTCGCGGCGGGTGTGGTCATCGTGGTCTGCTCGTTCGCGATCAGCTGGATCTGGGCCCTGGTCGGCGTCACCGGCAAGAGCGCGGCGGGCGTGCAGGGCATCTCGATGATGATCATGTTGCCCTTGACCTTCATGTCCGGCGCGTTCGCGCTGGTGAGCACCATGCCGGGCTGGATCCAGGGGCTCAACCACGCGAATCCCGTGTACTACATGGTGAACGCGTGCCGCGGGTTGATGAACGGCGGCGCGTACGGCAGCGACCTGGCCTGGTCGCTGATCGGCTCGCTGGTCGTGATCGCGATCTTCGCCCCGCTCACCGTCAAGGCGTACATGCGCCGGGCGTGAAACACCCGCCGCGGGGCCACTCCAACGCCGACGTGGCCGCGAAAGCGCCGGGGTGATCGGCACGCCGGGTGACAATCGGTCACTCGGCGTACGGTCGTGTGGCGAAGTTGCTCACCGCCGACGGGGCCGGCGAATGAAACCGAGTCGGCGCGTGGTTCGTCGTGCGTCGCCTCATCGTCCTGCGCGGGTGGGTCCGTCACCGCGCGGCTCGGCGTCCCTGAGGACAGCGAGCGCACCGGTCAGTGCGCGTCGTTCAGTTCCTGGATCATCCGCATGATCCGGTCGGCGGAGTCCCTTCGGCGCAGGCGGCCGACCCGGTTACGCTCCTCGCCGACTCGCGCGGCGCCGAGCATCCTGACCGCGGCGTCCAGGTGCCGGTCCCAGCGCATCGTGGGGAAGTCCTGGCGACAGAACACGTTCTGAGCCAGGACGAGCAGTTCGAGACCGCGCGAAACGTCCTGGCCGACAGCGACGAGATACGAGCCGATCGCACACGCGACGGCGCCGATCTGCGGCAAGTCCTGATACTGCGTCATCGTCGGCACCGTGACCTCGGCAAGTTCCCCGGCCAGTACCGCGCCGGTTTCGGCCGCACCGTAGAGCACCTTCGCGTCGAGCGCCGCCGCCGCGAGCATCAGTGCGCCCGGCCCCGGCCCGAGTGCGTTGTCCGGCCAGCCGAACAGTTCCAGTGCGCGCTGGTAGCGAGCGAAGCCGGTGGCGGTGTCGCCCGCGGCGAACGCCACCTCGGCCGCACTTTGCATAACGGCGGACACCAACCGATTCTGTCCACCGGGCGCGATGTCCGCGTCCAACGTGCCGAACGCGAGCTCGAGTTCGCGCTCGGCCTGCGCCAGCTCGCCGATGCCGACCAGTGAAGCCACCAGCAGGCTGCGGGTCTCCACCGTGTCCTCGTACGCACCGAGCCGCAGCAGCAGTTCGAGCGAACGGCGGTAGTAGGTCACCGATTCCGCGTACTGGGCGATCTGTCCGCAGACCTGGCCGAGGTGCCGACACACCATGGCCACGCTCCAGACCTGATTCTGCCCGAAGATCTCCAGCGCCCTCGTCGCGTCGACGGTCGAGCCGCGCACGTCACCGAGGTTCTCGCGGATGTTGGCGCGCAGCAGCAGTGCGGCGGCCTTGGTCGCCGGATCGCTCGAGCGCAGCGCGTCGGCGATCCGCCTGCCGAGTCCGCGTCCGTCGGCCCTGGTGAGCACAACCCGGCCGATGAAACGGTTGGTCTCGGTGAGATCTGCGTCCGCACGGAACAAGCGACGCACTTTCAGGCGCAGCCGGGCGAGTTCGCGGGCGCCCCCGCCGGTGTACGCGAGATGCAAGAACATCATCTCGTAGGTGGTGAGCACCAGGTCGGCGCGCGGGGCGTCCGGACCGGAGTCGGGCGCATCCAGCTCGATCACCCGCTCCGCCCAGGTGACCACTTCCATATGTGAGCCGCGGATCACCCACAGCATGGCGACGACGGGAAAGACGGTGTACGCCGTAGCCGCGTCCCGCCGTTCGAGCGCGCAGCGAAATGCCGCGAGCAGGTTGTCCAGTTCAGCCGCCACCGAGAGCGCCAACTGGAGCTGATCGCCGGTCATATATCGGCCCGCCACGTCGTCGGCATAATTCTTGGCCCACCGCATCATTCGCGTGTCGACCGCCTCCGGATCGCCTGCGATGCCGATCAATCGCTCTTCGCCGAATTCGCGCACCGTCTCCAGCATCCGGTAGCGGATGCCGAGTACCTCGTCGTCCAGCACGGTGAGCAGCGACTGGTTGACCAGGCCGTCAACGGCAGCGGCGACATCCTGCAGATCGTCTCCGCCCGTCACCGCCTCGGCGGCCGACAGCGTGAAACCGGCCGGGAAGCGGCACAATCGGCGCAGCGCCACCTGCTGTTCGGTGTCGAGCAGGTTCCAGCTCCAGTCGATCACGGCGTGCAAGGTGCGGTGCCGCTCGGGCGAGCTGCGATCCCCGTGGCGCAACAGCGCGAACCGGTCGGCCAGCCGTTCGTTGATCTCCTCGACGCTCATCACCCGCACCCGGGCGGCGGCCAGCTCGATGGCCAGCGGCAGGCCGTCGAGGGTGTGGCAGAGCTGGGCGACGACGTTCGGATCGAGCCGGACCGCGGGCCGCACCGCCCTGGCGCGCGCGGCGAACAGCTCGGTCGCGGGCGAGCCCGCCGGGTCGATGGTCAAGGGCGGCAACGGATACACGGTCTCCGCGGTGATCGACAGCGGCGATCGGCTCGTGGTGAGCACGGTGAGCCGGTTCGCGACGCCGATCAGGTCGGCGACAACCACGGCGACGGCGTCGATCAGGTGCTCGCAGTTGTCCAGGATGAGCAGCATCGAGCGTGCCGATACGGCGTCGTGCAAGCGTCGGCGAGCGTCGACGGCCTGTCTGGAGCGCAGTGCGGCGGTGTCGAAGGTGACATCGCTGAGTCCGAGCGTCGCCGCGATCGCCGCCTCGATCTCGACCCTGGCGTCGGCGCCCTCGGCACGCACCGAGGCCAGCTCGACGAGGACCACCGGACGCGCGCCTGCCACGCGTGCGCCGACTTCGTTGGCAACCCTGGTCTTTCCCGCGCCACCCGGGCCGAGCACGGTCACCACGCGGGAATCGCGCAGCAGTTCGGCGAGCGCGGCGAGATCTGCCGTACGGCCGAGCAGCGCGTTGGGCGCGGCACGCAGACCGATGGCGGCGGGCAGTGGTTCCGCGATTCCGGCCGCGGACGCCGGTCCTTGCGATGGGTCTGCGGCGATACCGGACTCAGCCGTCGAGGCGGGCCCGGAACCGATCCAGGGGCCGCCGACCACCGCAGAAACACCGGTAGAGCCCGGACTCGCCTCGGTGCGACCCACTGCGGGAGCCGGTTCCGCAGCGATACCGGCCATTGCCGGGGCCGACGCGAAACCGCCCTGGGAGCTGCTGGGCGTCGCAGAAACATCGGTGGAATCCGGCCGCGCCGGTGCGCCACCGACCACGGACGGTGGTTGCGCAGCCATACCGGCCATCGGGGCGGACGCCAAACTGCCCCGGGAGCCGCCAGCCGTTCCAGACATACCGATGTGGCCGGGATGCGCCGCGGCGCGCCCCACCGGCTCCCCGCGCAGGATCGCCGTGTGCAACGCGGCAAGCGCCGGCCCCGGGTCCGCGCCGAGCTGCTCGACCAGCCGGGAACGGAAGGCCGCGAAGGATTCCAGCGCCTCGTTCGCACGCCCTGCCGTGGCGAGCAGGCGCATCAGAATCTGCTGCGCGGTCTCGTCCAATGGGCCGGCGGCGGCGCGGCGGCGGGCCAGACGCAGTGCGCCGTCGACGTCGCCGCCGTCCTCGCGCGCGGTCAGCTCGAGGTCGTCGAGTTCGGTGAGCAGCTGGCCGGCCGTGGCGCGCAGGTCATCGGCGACGTCACCGGACGGCAGATCAGCGCCGGGTTCGCCCCGCCACAGCGCCCGCGCCTGCCCGATCGCCGCGAGGCACCCGGCGCGATCGTCCACGGTGTAGCACCGGCGAGCCTCTCGCACCCGTTCTCCGGCCGATGCCACATCGACTTGCTCGGCGCTGAGCGTCAGCCGGTAGCCCGCCGGACCGATCTCCAGCGCGCCCTCCGGCAGGGCGGCTCGCAGCCGAGAGACCTGGGTGTGCAGCGCGTTCATCGGCGACCGCGGCGGCTGGTCGCCCCAGACGTCATCGATCAGGGCCTGTGCCCTACGGCTGCGCCCCGGACGCAGGGCCAGCGCAGCGAGCAGGAGGCGGGAGCGCGCACCGGGTAGCGCCGTCAGCGCACCGTCACGGCGCAGCGCCACCTCGCCCAGCAAGGCCACCACGACCGATTCGCCTGCGGGCGTCGTCACTGCTCGACTGTGGCCGTGCGGGCCGTTGTGCTCCGGAAACATCCCGGGGTCATCGTAGGCGAGCACGGCCGACCGGGCCGACACGATTCTCTTGCCGCGATTCCGAGTGGCCGGTCGCATAGGCTGACCCCATGGCTGAGTTCGAAGTGGTCCGGCAGGCAGTGATCACGGCCGAACCCGCGCGAGTGCACGCGCTGATCAACGACTTTCACGAATGGGTCAAGTGGTCGCCCTGGGAGGACCTGGACCCGCAGTTGCAGCGCAGCTATTCCGGCGCGGACTCCGGCGTCGGCGCACGCTACGCCTGGAGCGGCAACCGCAAGGCGGGGGCAGGCAGCATGGAGATCGTCAGCAGCACCCAGCGCCAGATCGGGGTGCGCCTGGAATTCCTGAAGCCGATGAAGGCCACCAACCAGGTGACGTTCATCCTGGACCCGGTGGAGACCGGAACCGAGGTGACCTGGCGGATGACCGGACAGCAGACCGGCCTGATGGGCATCATCGGCAAACTCATCCCGATGGACAAACTCGTCGGCCGTGACTTCGAGAAGGGACTCGCCGCGTTGCAGCAGGCAGCGGCGGCCCGAACAGCCTGATCGCTTCGCACACATCAGGCGGTACCGCCGCCTCCGCCCCGGCTGTGCGCGGGCTGACGACGGACTATGTCCGACTGCGCCCATTATGCTGCGGACATGGCTACTGCAGCGCAATGGATCGAGGGCGCGCGACCGCGCACCCTGCCGAACGCGATCGCCCCCGTGCTCGCCGGAACCGGCGCCGCCGCGTCCATCGACGGCGCGGTGTGGTGGAAAGCGGTTCTCGCGCTGCTGGTTTCGCTGGCGCTGATCGTCGGCGTGAACTACGCCAACGACTACTCCGACGGTATCCGCGGCACCGACGACGTCCGAGTCGGTCCGGTACGCCTGGTCGGGCAGAAACTGGCCTCCCCCGCGGCGGTGAAGAACGCCGCGATCGCCAGCCTCGCCCTCGGCGCGATCTTCGGTCTGGCGCTCGTCGCCACCAGCGCGTGGTGGCTGCTGCTGATCGGCCTGGCCTGCCTGGCGGGTGCGTGGTACTACACCGGAGGCAGCAAGCCCTACGGCTACCGCGGGTTCGGCGAGGTGGCGGTGTTCGTCTTCTTCGGCCTGATCGGCGTGCTCGGCACCCAGTTCGTGCAGGCGAACCGGATCGACTGGGTGGGAGCGCTGCTCGCGATCTCGGTGGGCGCGTTCTCCAGCGCCGTGCTCGTCGCGAACAACCTGCGCGACATCCCGACCGACACCGAGTCCGGGAAGGTCACTCTCGCGGTGAAACTCGGCGACCCCCGCACCCGCACCCTGCATCTCACGCTGCTCACGGTGCCGTTCGTCGCGACCCTGATCCTGCTCGCCCGCACCCCCTTGGCACTGGCCGGGCTGGTCGCCATCCCGCTGGCCGTACGCGCCAACGCGCCGGTGCGCGGCGGCAAGGGCGGCCTGGAACTGATTCCGGCACTGCGAGATTCCGGCCTCGCCCTGCTCGCCTGGTCGGCGGTGACCGCACTCGCGGTCGGTCTCGGTTAGTCCTCGTCCGGGACCAGGATGCCGAGCACCCAGTTCACCAGCGAGACGATGATGCCGCCGAACACCGCGGCCCAGAAGCCCTCCACGCGCAAGCCGTAGTCGGTGAACGCGTCGGTGATCTCGGCGGTCAGCCACAGCATCAGCGCGTTGACCAACAGCAGGAACAGGCCGAGCGTCACGATCACCAGCGGCAGCGACAGCAGCTTGACGATCGGCTTGACCAGCGCGTTCACCGCCGTGAACACCGCGGCGACGGCGAGCACGACGGCGATCTTGGCCCCGGTGCCCCCTTCCGGGGCGAGAATGTCGATCTTGTCGACCCAGACGGCGGCCAGCCAGATGGCGACCGCGTTGATGACCAACCGAATAACTAGCTGCATGCGGCAATGCTAGGCCCGGGGTGGGGACATGCGCCGCCGGAAAGCTCGAACTGGGACAGCGCATGTCCGCCACTCAGGCCGCACGATCGAGCAGGGCGTGCACTTTGGGGCGCAACTCGTGGATCGCCGCGGCGCCGCCGAACAGGCGCTCGGTGGTTTCGTTCGGCGCCCGCAGGATGCCGAGCAGGACATGCCCGGATTCGATGGTCTTGTCCTTGCGCGCGAGCGCCTCGCGCAGCGAGAGTTCGAGCACCTTCTTCGCTTGCTTGGTGAACGGGATGTGCCCGTAGTACCCGCCGCGACCCCAGGGGAACGCCCCACGCCGCTCGTCCGGCGCCGCGCGGTCGAGCGCGTCCTCGCCGAAATGGGCCTCCAGGGACTCGCGGACGGCGTCCAGATCGATGCCGATGGACCGCAATGCCTCGGCGTCCTCGGGCCCGAGCGGTTCCCCCTTGCCCTGCTGGGCCAGCGCGCGGCGGACACCCTCGCGAGTGAGCCCGGCCTCCGCGAGCAGCGCCGTCAGCTCCGGCTCGGTCTGCCCGAGCAAGCCGAGCAGCACGTGCTCCACCTCGATATTCGACGCGCCGAGCTCGCGTGCGTCCTCCTGGGCGGCGACGATCGCCGTACGCGCCGACCTGCTGAACCGTTCGAACATCAGCGGCCCCTGCCTTTCCGGTTGTATTTCTGGTGGACTGCCTGCTTGCTGACCTCGAGCGCTTCCGCGATCGCCTGCCAGGACCAGCCCTGGGCACGGGCATTGGCCACCTGGATCGCCTCGAGACGTTCGAGCAGCCTGCGCAGTGCGAGCACCGCGCGCAGCCCGACCTTGGGGTCGGGGCTGCCCGCGGCGGCCGCCAGTGTGGTTGCTTCTGTCATGCGTCAATTTTGATTGACGCCGGAGAGTGGTGTCAACAAAAATTGACAACCGAGGGCGCGGACAAGCCCGATTCGGCTATCGGCGAACAGCCCTTACGGCCATCGGCGGTGTCAGAGGAACCGGCACCGCGCAGCGGCGAACCGCTCAGCCTTCCCAGATCCCGGTCCCGAGGAACTTGTCCAAGATCGCGGTCGGCTCGGCGAGGCTCAAACCCTGGGACGCGACCCAGTCGTCGTCGAAATACGTTCCCACGTAACGATCGCCACCGTCACAGAGCAGCGTGACCACGCTGCCGCTGCATCCCTCGGCGATCATCTCGCCGATGAGGGCGAACACGCCCCACAGATTGGTTCCGGTCGATCCGCCGACGCGGCGGCCCAGCCGAGCGCTCGCGTAGCGGGCGGCCGCGATGGACGCCGCGTCGGGCACCTCGAACATGCGGTCCACCACCTGCCCGACAAACGACGGCTCCACGCGGGGTCGGCCGATCCCCTCGATGCGGGAGGGCATTCCGGTCTGGTAGCCCGAATCTCCGGTCTCGTAGCCGCCGAAGAACGCGGAGTTCTCCGGATCGACCACGGCCAATTTGGTTGCGTGCCTGCGATAACGGATGTAGCGGCCGATCGTGGCGCTGGTACCGCCGGTGCCCGCGCCGACCACGATCCACTCCGGCACCGGATGGGTCTCCAACGCCAGCTGCTCGAAGATCGATTCGGCGATGTTGTTGTTGCCGCGCCAGTCGGTGGCGCGCTCGGCGTGGGTGAACTGATCCATGTAGTGACCGCCGCATTCGGCGGCCAGCCGCGCCGCCTCGGTGTACATGTCCGGCGGGCGCTGCACGAAATGACAGCGACCACCCTGGGCTTCGATCAGCGCGATCTTCTGCGGTGAGGTGCTCGCGGGCATCACCGCGACGAACTCCAGGCCGAGCAGCTTCGCGAAGTAGGCCTCGCTGATCGCGGTCGATCCGGAAGACGCCTCCACCACCGTGGTGCCCTCGGTGACCCAGCCGTTGCAGATCGCGTACAGGAACAGCGAGCGAGCCAAGCGGTGTTTGAGGCTGCCGGTGATGTGGGTCGACTCGTCCTTGAGATACAGCTGCACCTGCCACTCCGGGGGCAGCGGGTAGCGCAGCAGGTGGGTGTCCGCGCTGCGCTGGGCGTCGGCGTCGATCAGCCGCACCGCGTTGTCGACCCACGCACGCGGGGCGGTGTGGTCGCAGAACCTCACGAAGGCGTCCCCGCGTCCGGAGGGTTCCCCGGCTCCTCACCGCGTAGCCGCGCCCGCAGCTGGGCTTTGTCCCTCCGCCTGCGCTCGTCGACCAGGGCGATGTCCTCGTTGACCCTGGTACGGAGGCGCTTGAACAGGGTCAGCGACAGCGGCATGGCGATGATCAGGGCGAACAGGGCCGCCACCACCACCGGTATGTCCACCGACACCAGCTGGGCGGCCAGCACGATCACCGCGGTCAGCGCTACCACGAGACCCAACCTCGCGACGGTATAAAGCGCCAGATTCCGGGCCAGCCGACGACCAACGCCAGCGGTTTGCTGTCCGGAAGCCTTTTCTGGTGGAGTTGCGTCACGCACATCCGTCAGCCTATGCGAAGCTGTTGCCCGTCCCCGGTGCACGCCCATAGCCGGGGGTGAGGCGCACATCCGTTTTGTCTATTACCTCCCCTTTACCAACTGTAGGTGGTTCGAGTACCTAGGGGTTTCAGTGCGACGATGGCGCCATCTGATGAGGGAACTGTCGAGAACGGAGAGGTTTGCTATGACTGCGATCACCGTCGGCGGCCAGGACACCCTGCTGACTCCGGGCCAGGTTGCTGCCCTGTTCCACGTCGACCCCAAGACCGTGACGCGCTGGGCTCACGCCGGGCGCCTCGGGTCGCTGCGCACACCGGGCGGACATCGCCGGTTCCGCGAAACGGAAGTACTCCAGCTGCTCAAGTCGCTGACCACCGAGGCGACCGCACGCTGATCGCAGGGCGCGCGGGCCCGCCGTCGCAGGGCCCGCGCTCGCCCGCAGGCGGATTTCGCGTCTGCGGTGTGCTGAAGTCACGTCCGCGACTACCCTCGTAATCAGGAGGTGAGCGACGTGACGTACCTGTTGGCACTCATCGCAGTGGTGGCAATCGCGGTGTTGTGCTGGAAGGCGTTCGGTCCCCAGCGGATCGGACCCACTCTCCCGCAAACGCGTTCACCACAGCGCAAGCGCGTCATCGGACCCGACGACGACCCGGAGTTCCTCTGGCGGCTCTCCCGCCAGCACCGCGACGGCGAGTCCGGTTCTGCCGAGCGCTGACGCGGCTCGTGGAGCACGGATATCGGCCGTTCGGTCGGGGTGAGGCAGGCGCGCTGCGGTGCGCCTGCCTCGTCCGATCCGAGCGTCGATCAGGGCTCGCCGTTGACGACCGCCAGTAAGGCGTCCGTGAAGGGCTGCCCACCCTGGATGGCTCCGCCCGCGATCGCGCCGACGACCAGGCCGATCGGGCCGGTGATGATGCTGAAGAAGCCCAGGCCGATCAGGGCTCCGAGCAGGCCGCCGAGCAGCGCGCCCGCGACCACGCCGACGACGTTCTTGTTCAGTTCGGCGATGAGGCGATTCATCGAGCTGATCGGCTGCATCTCGCCGATCTCCTTCGCGTCCGACACCGGCGTGAGCGCGAGACGCCTTCCGTTGTCGCTGATCTCGTGCGCGACCGCCAGCTTGCTTCCGGAAACCTGGAAGGTCAGCGGCACCTCGGCGACCACGGCGCCGGTGTCGGAGGTCAGTTTGATCTTGGTACCGTCGTCGACCACCGCGAAGGTGCCGTGCTCGACAGCGGTGGTGATAGTGCCGGTTTCGCGGGAGACCGTGGTGCGGTAGTCGACGCCCTGCTCTACGCCGACGGTCGCTGTCTCCTTATCCGCTTCCACGGGTTGCGCGTTCGCGGCCCCCGCTGTGATGCCAACGGCGGCAACCGCCGTGAGCGTAATGGCGGCAATAGTGCCGAACTTCATTCTGGAGTTCCTTCTCGAGACCTCCGGCTCCCGAGGCCGGATGGCGTGTGACTGTACAGCGCCCGTAGCTTGTTGCCAGACTTGGCGATCGGCACACGTCTCGCGAAGGTTCGTTATCCGATTGTGATCAGTTCTACTGACGAGGACGACCAGTAGGTTAACTGCGGGGGCAAATCACGGCTCCTGGGAACGAAAACTCGACGCGGACGCGCCGCGTAGTGTATGCATGGCAAGGTTCTTCAATCCGCAATTTCACAACTTCGGGTCGGCTCAGGCGTGGGTTCGAAGGTTACAGCTGTGGAGGACGTGACGTGTCGCGCCAACGTATCCGTGCCGGACTGACCTTGTTTGCCTTCATGGCTGGGACCGCGCTGGCAGCGGGCCTCGTGGTCGCCGCTGCGGTGTCGATGTCGGATCCCAAGGAGGAGCCGGCCAACGCCGCCCAGACCGGCAATGTGACGACCACATCGGCGCTACCACCGAGCACCACCGAGGAAGTGCCGACCACCACCGAGGAACTGCCGACCACCTCGGCGATGCGCGGCGCGTCGAACAAAGGTGCCACGAGTTTGCAGGTGAACGTCGGCGACTGCGTGCACCTCAGCGGCTCCGGAATCGACAAGGCCGCCTGCGGCACCCCGAACTCGACCTACAAGGTCTTCGAGAAGGCTCCCGCAAACGCCCAGTGTCCCACCGATGCCGACCACACCTACAACGAAACCCTCCAGGGCGCAGCGCAAGCCGCACTGTGCCTGGACATCGACTGGGTGATCGGCGGCTGCATGGAAGTGGTCCCCGGTAACCCGAAGCGCCTGGACTGCGCGGCCCCCACCCCCACCGGCGTGCGGGTGATCGACATCAAACAGAACACCGTCGACGTCAACGCCTGCGGCTCGACCGACAGCGGAATCGTCTACCGGCAGCGCCATTACGTCGTCTGCGTCAACCGCCTCTGACCGGTACCAGCGGCATCGGCCCCGGCTACCCGGGCGCGACAGCAGCGAGGCGATCCAGCAGGGACGCGTACAACTCACCTATGGGTCGTCCGGCCTATCCGACGAGCGCATCGGTAAGCCCGAGCCGACTGTCTTGGTCGGACACTCCGCTCAATGCACCGCGGGCGGACCAACTCCGTCAGTATTCGAGTTCCGTCCAGGGGATGGTAATCGGGAACGGGGAATCGATCTCGATTCCCTGAATTCGTCAAGCGGCGTGTGAAGACCTGATGTTCGCCAGGACCGCGACGCACCCAGACCACGCGACCGTCCCAGAGTTCGATCTGCTCCGCGATCTCCGTGGGCAGTCGCTCCAGTTCTTCCCACGTCAGGTACGTGGGAAGTTCCGGCCGTTCGATGTACGGAAGGGACACGCCGCAATGGTAATGGCGACCCTGCCCCGGCGGATGCTTGATTTCTGGCCAGGGCTATGGAGTGGAGTCGGGGCGACCGATGCCGGCCGAAGTACTAGTTCAGTCCCGCATAGCTGTGCAACCCGCTGATCACCATATTGATGATGGATAGCAATCTCGGCGTTTGCGAGGATTGGCGTGTTTTGTTGAGTCGATAAACCGCAGGTAGATGGGGTTGTGCAGTGTTGGCATGTATGGGGGTCGTTCGGTGCTGCTGCGTACTCACTGCGTACCGAGCGCTCGCCTGAATCGAAACGAGCGGCCAACCGTGGGCTCAGGACCCACGGTTGGCCGCTCGCGGGGTGCTCGGCCGGTCAGGCGATGTCGGGCGGCCGGTCGTACGCCTCGATCGTGGCCTTCGACGTCGAGGAGTCCTGCAAGACCAGCTCCCACGGACCAGAGTTGATCTCGAAGCTCTTGCCGAACCCGACCCACTTCCCCGCCATCCGTGCTCCGGTCAGCTCGATCAGCAGTTGAATGGCGCCGTGGTAGTAGGCGCCACGGTAGTAGCCGTCCTGCGCGGTGTGCTCGCTCCATGTGCCCGTCGCAACGTGCCCGTCCACCGTGAGGTCCATCTCCATGGACGACTGCGCGGAGTTCGGCAGACTGCGCACCGTCAGACGGTTGTCGTGCTGCAACACCACGACGTGATGCACTGCGGTGAACGTCGCGTCACGGCCGCTCGAGTAGTACTCGTACCGGGACAGCCAAATGCCCGAGTAGTTGCCGGGAGTCCGCGGTCGGCGCGCGTTCGCGAACTGCTCCGATTCCACCTGACCGATAGCCGAGTCGACCTCGGTCCCGTCTTCACCGCCGGACAGGCTTCGGCCTGCCATGACGGCGCCGAACCCAAGAGACTCGATGGGTAGTCGCATGACCTTCTCCAATGCTCGCGCGTGCGACGGCCGCGGGTTGGTGGTGAGGCCGGATTCCCAGCGCTGCACAAGGCGTTTGGTGGCGCTGGCGCATCCTGCTTCCCGGAGTGCCCGCGCGAGGTCGTCTTGGCTCATCAGGCGCGCGTTCCGGGCCGCGCGGAGAGCCGTGTTCGGTGCGGATGCCATGTCGCCACGGTAGTGCTTTGACGCCTAAATGTCGCCCTGAATAGAGGTGGATTGACGCCGGTTGCGTCATCGCGGGGACATGTCCTGTCGGCCGACTCTGAATGTGGCCCCGGCGCCGGGTCTGAGCCCCGAACTCCTCGGCGCCGGGTGCTACCCAACCCACACCACGCCCGAAGGGTCACCGCATGACCGACGAACTCGCCAACGTCCTCATCGTCATCGCCGCCGTCGCCGGACTGCTCATCATCGTGTTCTGGGTCCTGCCGTGGCTAATCCAGCTCGGCGAATCCGACGAACCCGACGAGACCGTGCCGTTCCGTGAGGTCATGGAACGCATCGACCGCGAGGACAAGCAGTGACCACCCGACGGTCCTGGGTCGAAGACTATTGCGAGGACGGGAACATGCCGGCCGACGAAACCCATGCCCGCGGCCTGCTGAAGATCCACGCCACCTGCACCCCACCGTGCCCGCGGAAGGTGTCCGCCCAGCGGTATCTCCGGGAGCGCGGTCAGTGATGTTAACGGTGACATCACTGGTCGCAACCCTTTTCGTTGGCGTCACCGAAAACCCCTCCAACTTGGAGGAGGTTGTCAGGTCCCAGAAGGACCCGACACCCCGCGCGGGGGAACCGGTCAGAGCAAGAACTATCCACGGCCGTGGATAGTCGAACTCCCGCGCGCGGGGGAAACCATCTTCTGGGATCGCAGGAAATCGCTGGTCAGGAAGCGTCTGCTCCGTGGGCGCCGGGGCGGGAAAGGTTCAGATCTGAACCTTTCGAAAGTCGATCGGTCTGCTCCGTGGGAGCTTCGTCCAATTTGGACGAAGCTATTTGCCCTGTCTGCTCCGTGGGCACGGGGGCGGGAAACATCATCACCTTTTCAAGGTGATGAAGCCCAAGTCTGCTCCGTGGGCGCGGGGGCGGGAAGATATTGGACTCGTGTCCTATATCGACGGATCCGTCTGCTCCGTGGGCGCGGGGGCGGGATAACCTGTCGCAGATCTGCGACAGGTTATCGCCCGGTGTCAGTCCTCGCCGAGGCGATACCCATGCATCACCTCCGGTAGCTCATCAAGGTCGTCCCAGTCGGCAGGCTCTACCGCTGCGGCCGTCATCAGGACTCGTCCGGCAGGCCGATTCGAACGATCGACGCCGGATGCGGGAAGCCGAATCCGCAGCGCAAAGTCGCTTTCACTCCAACCCGATCACTCGAAAAATACGCGTCCTCGGAGATAGTCAGCCGCGTACCCGATCGCAATGTAGTGAACACGAATTGCTTCGGTACAGCCCAAACGTCGCCATCAGTGACAAACGGGCTGCTCAACAACGGCACACCCAACACGGACCGCGCACCAGGCCGAGACGGGTCCGGACCCAACAACGGCTTGTTCGAACCGGTCGTCAGCTCCTTCAACTGCGACAACGCCAGCACCGTCGCCGGGGCAGCGACGAAACTGGTAATCAACGCGCCCTTCTCCTCCGCCAGGCTGATCGCCTCGGCAAAAGGATCCAAATCGACAATGCCGGAACCGATATCGACGAACTGGTGTGTAGTAGAACCGATTCCGGCCGGACCGTTGACCGTGGCCGCCGCGAAGAATGCCTGATCGACTTTGCCGACGATGCTGCGGACCAACCCGCTGCCGACGATATCCAGCGCAGACGGATTACTGTCCTCGGCAAGCTCGCGGCTGACGATCGTCAACCCGGCGACTTTCCGGTGCACGACTTCGATTTCCGCGTGCTCGGAATCGTCCGGGGCGATTTCTTCGCCCTCGGCAACCCAGGCCGCGGCCGGGTCTTCTTTGACGACCGGAAAAATGCTCGACGTCGAATCGGTCTGTAAAACCGTCGACACCTGAAACGCGACCGAATCGCGCTCGACGGGCCGGACGATCAGCGCGTGAATCTGCTCCGGCAGAAGACCGCCGATACCGCTCGTGGTTGTGTACAAGGACACGGAATGCTCGCCTTCGGAGTGGGGAATGGACTCCGGTCGGCTTCAAGCCCTTCCGGCTGCCCCACTGAGGCGGACGTGACGGCGGCGCCCTAGCTCCCTGGCAGACACGCCGCCGTCACGTGACAGTTTACCGCCGTTCCCGCGACGCCCCGAACACCTCGGCCCAGCTCGTGCCGAGACTGTCGACGCTCGCACCCGTCGCACCAGACCGCAGCGACCCGACCGCGGGACGCTGCTTCTGGGCTCGCTGCCAATGCGGATGCGACCGGAGAATGGCGTCAACCGCCTTGCCCACCTTCGCCGCATCAATGCCGTCCTTGCCGCGCAACGACTCCAGGTCGACTCCGCCCGTCCACAGGTCGGCAGGATCGGCCAACCGGTCCGCGGCAAGCCGTTCGACTTCCGCACGCTCGAACGCGGTGACGCGCTCACGAAGTCCATCGCGCTCAGCTTCGACGGTGCGCAACTGCTTGCGCCACTTCGCCGCCTCGCGATTCGGGCCCGACTGCTCGCCGCCGGCGTCGGTCTCCGGCGCATCCCCTGACGGATCGGCCGGCGCGGCGTCGACGTTTTCGACCGGTTCGGGCGTGGTGGCTGGTTCGGTCATGGCATGTCCTCTCGGGTGAATGGGCGGGTGATGTAGGCGCGCTCGGAGACGCGCTCGATGCCGTCCTCGGCGAACTCGAAGTAGGTCACCTCGGCATCTCCCACCGGGATGTCGTCGGCGGGCAGTGTGCGGCGCGGCACGATGTCGCGCGGCGCGGGCCGGAACTCCGGGAATCCGTCGCTCAGGTCTTGTTCAGCTCCCATATCTGCTGTCCTCTCGGCTAGATGGGGCGCGTAACGGTATGACGCGCTGACCAGGGGAAACGTGCAGCCAGGGAGGCCGGGAGGACCAGGCCCAGAGCCCGCAACGCCCTGACCAGCGACGATGGGTTTGGGAAAAACGAATGGGGGTCGCTTGCCTAGGACGAAGGGGGCGGAGCAGGCGCGATGGGAGACATGGCGGTGGGGGTGTAACGAATAACCATGCCCTACCAGGGCTTTCGTGTTGGCCCTGTCGCTGCCCGTCAACGACTCGCGTGGGCCGAGTCGCTGACCTGCGGCTCCAGGATCCCCAGACCCGTAGCCAGCCAGAGCCACTATGCCGAAGGGGAGCGCTGCGGGGCGTCTGGGAGGCGATGCCCAGGGTACCGACACCGTGCGGTTGCCGGGTGTCAGCAACCGCACGGTGTTCGGCGCGAAGGGCGCGCATCAGCTTGCCATCCGGTATCCGACGGTGCCCTTGCGCTTGTTCGGTACCTGGTCGGAGATGAGTAGGCCCTCTGCGAGGAGATCGGCGAGCACTGTCGGCACTAGGGCGCGGTCACCGGTCTTGCCGGACACGCATTGGTGCATTGCGGCGTGGGGCACGAGGTCACCGTTGGCTTTGCCGACTCTGGCGAGCAGGTAGCCGCGTACCTTGTCGCGTCGGTCGGGCGTGCCTGGTTCGAGCGAAGTCACGGTGGCGACGGGTTCTCCGCTGCCGATCCAGTGGCCTGGTCTCGCGCCGGGGGTGCGCGGTTGTGCGCTGCCTTCCTCGCTGTCGAGTAGACCCTTAAATGCACTTCCATGCGGACCATGCGGACCACTAGCTTTGACCTGCGGTTTCTCTGGCTCCCCATGCGGACCACCTAGCGGACCGCCGGATTGGGACGGTTCTTCTGGTCCGCTTACCCTCTCATCGGGGAACATGGTTTGACCTGCGGTTTCCTGGCCTGGTCCGCTTGGTCCGCTTGGTTCTGCATTTAAGGTCCTATTCAGCAGATCAGGCCTGTCGGTTCGCAGGCCAATTCGCTCGAACCGTCGCCCCCGGCTTTCGTCTGTCCTGGGTCGGGTGGTCAGCAGTTCGGGCACGGCTGCGCGCAGGTCTCGGCTGAACCCTGGCGCGCTGCCCGCCCGGTGACCGTTGTCTTCACACCAGGTCTTCCATGCCTCGTACAGGGTCGAGCACTGCACATGCGCGGACGCGGCGCGCACGCAGCAATCGCGGACGAACGCCGAGATCGGCGAGGCGAGATCCATCATCAACGTGGTCGCGTCCTGCGACGCCGAAGGAACGGTGAACCTGCCGTTGCGGACCAGCCGGTCAAGACCATCGAGAGCCCACGACAGGATGCCGGGCAGCTCGGCGGTCAGACGGGCATCCAGACCGCGGTCTTCCTTGCCCAGAAAGGATCTGGTCATCTGCAAGACGAGGAACCTGTTGGCGATGGCGCCGGACGCGTCACCGAACCGCGGTAGCTCGTTGGACAGGACCACGAACCGCGTCGGCAGCTTGCCCGTCCAGGGCTCTTTGAACTTGCGGTCGATGGTCAACATGTCCTCGCCAGAAATGCTCAACAGCCGCTCCACCACCGTGCGGACATTGCCGTCACCGAGGCGGGCATCGGCGACCACGGCGAGCGGCTTGCCCAGAAGGGGGGATAGACCGAAGTTCGTGCCGAGACTGGCCAGCGTCGGGCCCGCCGCGTTCCCGCGGCCCACGAGAGCGGTCAGGAGACGGGCGTATGTGCCCTTGCCGCTGCGGGTCGGACCGATCAACAACAACATCTTCTGCATGTCCGTGCGGCCGGACAGGACGTACCCGGTGTACTCCTGGAGCAGGGCAACGGATTCAGGGTCGTCGGGCCATACCGAGTTCAGGAACTCCAGCCACGCCGCGGGTTTCGGTGCGTCAGGGTCGAAGTCGAACGGGACGGAGACCAGGTTGAACAAGTCGGGTCCGTGCCCGGTCAGGTCGCGTGTGCGCACGTCGAGACGGCCGTTGCGGCAGGCGATCACACCGGAGCGCACGCGGGTACCGTCGAGCCAGGAAGGCGGGTCGATGTTCCCGGACAGGTGTCCGATAGCGGCCATGGCTTCCATAACGTTCGCGACCTTGTTCCGGTTCGGACTCCAATCCAGGATCTCGCCCTTCTCCTCGTCGTCGTAGAAGGCGTTCTCCAGAACCTTGTAGATGTCGCTACGCAGCGCGGCGGCGTCCTCTTCGGCCCAGTGGGTGCCGCGCCATCGCATCCACCCTCCACGCCACGCCACGAGCGTCGGTGTGTCCTGGTGCTGGTAGTTCTCGTACAGGCGCCGGGCTACCTTCATCGGCTCGGACGGGCCGGGGAACTCTTCCTCCCCTGCTAGGCTCGAATCGCTCGAATTGGTCACTCGGGATGTTCCTTTCAGAACCGGCCCGCCCCCGCACGTTGGAGGCGGGCCGATTCGGTCAGTCAGCGGGATTGGTCGGGTAAGGCGTCAAGCGGCGGCTGTGGCACCTCCGGTCTCGGCGACGCGCACGGCGAGATCGCGTTCCTCACCTCCGCATCGCCACAGAGCGCGCAGGATTTCCACCGGTACCACCGGCGTCAGACCGTCACTGAGGATGTGCGCTGCGGCGTGCGCCCACGCGGTGAGTTGCGCCGCGGTGATCGGCAGCTCGTCATGTTCGCGCGGCCACGGGTCGCCGCCCTCCATGCGGTGGGCAGCGGCCACGCGACGCCGCAGCTGTACGGCGGGGGATGTCACGTCCGCACCTCCGAGTCGCCGATCAGGACAGACCAGCCGGAGATGCCGAGCGAGCGGCGGCAGACGAGTTCGATGTCCCTGACCGTCCAGGGCTTGCGCCCGTCGCGGTAGGCGAGAAGCCTGCCCGGCTTGATCCCGGTTTCCGCGGCGATCCGCTCGATGGTCTTGCCGCGGTCATCGACGCGAGCCCATATCGAGCCGTTCACCTGGTCGTTGTAGCTGTTCGACTGCCGGATCACCGTGCACCGCCTTCGCCAGCGGAGCAGCCCCAGTTGTCCGCGCAGGCGAACAGTTGCCGCCCGGATTCGGTGTAGTCGACCGGCGCCGAGATGGAACCGGGCCCGTACTCGCGACCGCAGCGCACGCAGGCGTGCCCGTCGAGCTGCAAGGGGTTGAGGTCCGCGTGCTCCGGCTCGGCGATCTCCAGCCGCCAGCGAGCGAGCACGAGCGGGCGGGAGATGCCGTCCACCTTCACGCGCACGTGCCCGTCGTGGTGGCTCTGCGGCAGTACGGTGCCGAACATCGCCGATCCGTTGGTCCGGCCGAACTTGTCGATCGCGGCGATACGCACCCGATCGCCGGGCTGAGGGTTGATAGGATTTTCCATGACATCCTCTTTGGGTTGGGCGGGTGTTCTGACAGTCCGGGTGCGGCTCCTACCCCGCCCCCGGACTGCTTGCGTTTCATCTCGGCGTAGTTCGTCCTTCACGCCACCTCGGGGCTGCCGCCCCGGCGCGTAGCCGCCTCCTGCTCTGCTATCCAGCGCTCAATTTCGCTGCGGCGGTAGACAACCCGCTTTCCATTCAGGGTGAACGATGCTGGCCCCTCGTCCTTGTGGCGCCAGTACCGCCATGTGCCCTCCGCGATGCCGGTCATTTCGGCGACCTCTCGCGTGGTCAGGTACTCGCGAATTGGCTGTGCGAAGTCCCCGTGGCTACGCGTTGCATCCGATGCCATGTGTTGCGACCCTCCGTTGTCAAGCTCTATGCGCTTGAGATTCAAGCGCCTTGCGTTGTCAACGTTAACGGTTGGCTATTCGACTTGCAAGCTATAGGGGCTTTGCGAATCTGCGCGTAGCGCTTAGAGTGCGTTGGCATGGCTGAAGAATCCGAGTCGTCGTTGTCGGAGGAAATGCGGGAGCACGCTGAGACCCTGCAGAGGATCCGGGAGCAGGAGCTTGAGGAGTACCGAAAGAAGCTCGAGGCGGAACATGAACCGGAGCGGCAACGCCACAGGGAGGCAATGCGATCGAGCTTCGAGTGGTTCGAGCAGGTGTTCGGCGGAAGGGTCCGTCAGTGGAGGAAGGCCCGTAGCTGGTCACAGGAGGATCTGGCGGCCAAGTTGAACGACTTCGGCTTCGAGATGCATCAGACGACGGTCGCCAAAATCGAGCGCGGGACACGGCCGCTGCGAGTCGCGGAGGCCGTGGCGCTCGCGCAGATCTTCGGAGTCCCGGCGCTGTCCGTGTTCTACGGGCCGGGGCCAGAGGAGGAGCCGATGTCGATGTCGTCAATGCGCGAGTTGATGGATAACTACGAGGAATCGATCAACGACGCCGAGGAGCGTCTAGAAGACGCCGCCAAGACCGTGGCCTACTGGGTGCGGCAGCGCGCCGTTGCTGTGGACTCGCTCAGCAGGGCTGCCCTGGAGGCGGACAAGGCTGCCGAGTCGTGACCGCCCGCCGTAACCGCCGCTCTGGCGTAGAAGACCTGTGGTTCATGGAGGTGCGCTTGGAGGACGGGACCACCGAGAAGGTTCCGACCAAGCTGCACGGTAAGGGGAAGCGCTGGCGTGGCCGGTACGTCGACGACGCTGGCAACGAACACACGAAGCGGTTCGCCAAAAAGGTCGACGCGCAGGACTGGCTGGACACACAGATGTCGACCCTGGTCCAGGGCACGCATGTCTCGCCGCGGGACGCGCAGCGCACCGTCAAGCAGTGGTGCGACGAATGGATCCGCAGCTACGGCCGAAACCGCGACGGCACGGTCGAGCTGGCCAAGCAGCACATCAAGCACATCAAGAACGAGTTCGGAGACTTCACCCTCTCCCAGGTCCGGCAGACGATGGTGAAGGCATGGATCGCGAAACTCAAGGCCGAGGGCCGGGCCGACAGCTACGTCTACAGCCTGCACAGCCGCCTCGCCCAGATCCTCGGCGACGCTGTCGAGGACGGCCTGCTTGCGCGCAACCCGTGCTCGCGAAGAACTTCCCCCACGGCCGGACGCCAGAAGGTCTACGTCGCCACCACCGAGCAGATCTGGGCCCTCCATGACGCACTGCCCAAGCATCTCCAAGTGGCGATCCTCCTCGGTGCCTTCGTCGGACTCCGCATCGGCGAGGTCAGCCAATTGAAGGTGGTCGACGTCGATTTCATCCGCGGCATCGTCCACCCGAAGCAGCAGTGGAAGGACCGTCCGCTGAAGACCAAAGCCAGCGACGCGCCGATCCCGATCCCCCGCGAGCTGACGCTACTGCTGTCCGCGTCTGTCGAGAAGTTCCCAGGGGACCATCTGCTGTGCGACCAACTCGGCAAGCCGGTGTCGCCGTGGACACTAGGCCGCCACATCCGGGAGGCCAAGACGGGAGTCGCGGGCTTGCCCGAGGGGTTCAGCTTCCACGATCTCCGGCACTACTACGCGTCGCTTCTCATCAGCAAGGGCGCCGACGTGAAGGTCGTGCAGGCGCGGATGCGGCACGGTAGCCCCATGACAACGCTCGGCATCTACACGCATCTGTGGCCGGACGCCGACGAGTCCACGCGTACCGCTGTCGGGGATGTTCTGCGGGAACGTCTGGATCCTGCTGCGTACTCACTGCGTACCGAGCGCGACGGCACCGAGGACTCATGACCGGCGGAGAATATGTCGGTGCAGCTCAGACCCTATTTTTCGCCTCTTAGTTGAGTCCCGCATAGCTGTGCAACCCGCTGATCACCATGTTGATGATGAACAAGTTGAACAACATCGCGACGAAAGCCGCGATGTTGATCCAGGCGGCCTTGGTGTCGCGCCAGCCGGAGGTGGCGCGGGCGTGCAGGTAGGCGGCGTAGAGGACCCAGGCGATGAAGGAGCAGGTTTCCTTGGGGTCCCAGCCCCAGAAGCGGCCCCAGGCGGCTTCGGCCCAGATGGCGCCCAGGATGACGCCCGCGCCGAACAGCGGGAAGCCGATGATGGTGGCCTTGTAGGCCAGGCGGTCCAGGGTGCGGGCGTCGGGCAGGCGGCGGGCGATGGCGCCGAGGAGGTTGTTCGACTCCTGGCCGTCGGGCTGGCGCAGGCGGTACAGGAACAGCATGCTGGCCACGCCCGCGAACAGGAAGACGCCGCTGCCGACACTGACGATGGTGACGTGCACGGGCAGCCAGAACGACTTCAACGCGGGCACCACGGGCGCGGCGTCGGCGTACAGTACGGTGCCCGCGAGGAACAGCAGAATCAGCACCGGCACCAAGAGGAACGCCCACATCGCGCGATAGCGCTGCTCGCGCAGGAACAGCAGCCCCACCAGCACGGCGGCGGCCGTCGCCATGGTGACGAACTCGTACATGTTGCCCAACGGGAAGCGATGAGTCGCGAAGCCACGCAACACCATCGAGCCCACATGCAACGCGATCGCGACCATCAGCACCGAGAACGCCATGTTGCCGAGCCGCTCGGACAGCGGCGTACGCGCGGGCTCGGCGACCCGCCCCGGCCCCTGCGGCGTGGATCCGCCGCCGACGGTCACCAATTCACGCTCGGCGACCTTGCGGCTGCGCGCCGTCGCGTACTGCCAGATCAGCAGCACCAGCACCAGCGCGTACACCACGATCGCCGACTTGAACGCGAAATCGCTGTACCGGGCGATGGTCTCGTCGATCGGCATGGTCACTCTCCCGTGGTCTCGGCGCCACGCGCCGCGATGGTATCGGCGTCCGGCTGCTGGTCGAGCAGGCGCGCGCGCAGTCGGTCGAACTCGTCGCCCCAGCCTGCCTGATCGGTCCTGGCGAGCCCGCCCATCTCTACTACAGTGTGTCGTTTGTCAACGGTACCGGCTTCGTCGCCGGCCGGGTACACCCGCACCCAGATCCGCCTGCGCTTGATCAGCAGCGAGACCAGCAGGCCTGCCATCATCAGCAGCGCGCTCACCAGCACCCACTGCTGGGCGGGATCGTGCGAGACCTGCAAATTCACGAACTCTTGGGCGCCGTCGAAGGTGACCTTGGTGCCGTTCGGCAGTGTGGTCGACTCGCCGGGACGCAGATTGACCCTGGCCTCCTTGGTCAACCTGCCCTGCTTGACCTGTTCGGGGTCCAGCGCGAACAGCGACTGCGGCTTGCCGGTGTCCAGCCCGGTGTCGCCGCGATAGATGTCGACCGCGACGGCCGGGTCGTTCATCGCGGGAAACGCCGAGGTCAGCAGCGATCCGTGGAACATGGCGGTGGGCGCGAACAGGCCCTCGATCGCGATCTGGTTCTTGCGGCGTTCCTCGTCGGTGGCGTACATGCCGCCGGGCGGGTCGATCCGCAGCACCCCGCTGGACAGGAACGTCGACGCGTCGTCCGGGCGCCATTGGATGGACTCGGTGCGCGTCTGCCCATTGGGGAAAGTGACCGTGAAGGTCGGCGCGTAGCCGTGGCCCTGCAGGTAGAGCCGGTCACCGGCGACGCGCAGCGGGTGGTTCACCTGCACCTGGGTGTCCTGCCAGGTGTTCGTCCGCAGATCCTCGCCCGCCTGGTAGGCCAGGTCAGCGGTGAACATCTCGGCCTGCCCGGTGGTCAGATAGTCGGCCCGGAAGTTCTTGACCCGCACGCAGATCGGGGTCATGCCGGTGCCGTCGTTGACGTTGCCCGCCTTGAACGAGTCGAACACCGCGGGCGAGGTGGTGCAGAATCCGGGACCGTTGTTCGCCAGGACGATGACGCTGCCCTCGTAGCCGAACAGTTTGCCCGCCGCGATGGCGACCAACAGCCCGACCAGCGCGAGATGGAACACCAGATTGCCGAGTTCGCGGGCGTAGCCCTTCTCCGCCGAGAGCGCCAGTTCGCCGTCCCGGTCGCCGGGCCGCACCTCGGTGCGCCAGCCGCGCAGCTGCGACCGCGCGTGCTCGATCACCGCACCGGGCGACTGCGCGACGTGGCCGGAGTAGTGGTGCGGCAGCCTGGTCAGGTTGCGTGGCGCCCGCACCGGCGGCGTGCGCAGAGCGCGGTAGTGATCGAGCGTGCGCGGCAGGATGCAACCGACCAGCGAGATGAAAAGCAGGACGTAGATCGCGGTGAACCAGAAGCTGGAGAACACGTCGAACAGCTCGAAGCGGTCCATCCACGGACCGAGCGCGGGCCGATCGGCGATGTACTGGGCCACCTTCTGCTCATTGAGGTTGCGCTGCGGCAGCAGCGCGCCGGGAATCGCGGCCAGCGCGAGCAGAAACAGCAGCACCAGGGCGGTGCGCATGCTGGTGAGTCCGCGCCAGGTATTGCGCACGAACGCCCAGGCCCGGCCGGCCATGGCTTGGCGCGGCGGCCGCGCCGAGTTCTCGGTCGGCGGCTGGTGGGTCACGGTCATATCGGCAAGGTCACCTCGGAGACGAACGCGTCGCGCACCCAGGCGACGAACTGGTCCCACGCTCCGGTGACCAGCGCGGCGCCGACCGCGACGAGCAGCATGCCCCCGATGATCTGGATGGTGCGGGAATTGCGGCGCAGCCAGCCGACACCGCGCAGTGCGCTCGCAGACCCGAAAGCGAGTACGACGAACGGCAAGCCCAAGCCGAGGCAGTAGCCGACGATCAGCGCGACGCCGCGCGCGGCGGTGGTCCCGTCGGTGCCCGCGGCGACCGCCATGACGCCCGAGAGCGTCGGGCCGAGACACGGCGTCCACCCGAGCGCGAACACCCCTCCGAGCAGCGGGGCGCCCATGAGGCTGGTGAGCCTGCGCGGCTCCATCCTGGTGTCGCGCTGCAACGCGGGTACCAAGCCGATGAACACCAGGCCCATCAGGATCGTCACCACGCCGCCGATCCGTTGCAGCAGTTCCCGATTCACGTTGAGGGTCTGGATGACCCCGAACACCGTCGCGGTCGCGAGGACGAATACCACGGTGAATCCGGCGACGAACAGCCCGGCCGCACCGGCGACCCGCACCCGGCCGGAACGAAGCTGTTGCGCGACGGCGGTCGATCCGGACCGCGACGCGCGCGTTCCGGTGGCCTCCGCGACGGTGGCGGGCGGCGCCTCCGCGCCGACCAGTCCGGCCAGGTACGACAGATACCCGGGGACGAGCGGCACCACGCACGGCGAGGCGAACGACACCAGACCCGCGAGCAGGCACGCGCCGAACGCCAGCAGCAGCGGACCGGAGGCCGCCGTCTGCTGGAACGATTCACCGACTCCGGCGAGCACCATCAGATGGCCTCCCCGGAGCGCGGCGCGAGGCGCTCAGGTCTCACACCGATTCCTCCCGCGTGTCCTCCGGCGCTCGCCCCGTGCCGCGGCGCAACGACACCTTCCGCTCGGTGGCCGCGGGTTCTTCGGCCACCTCGAAAACGGCGAAGTCCAGCAGCGAGTCGGCGGCTACGCTGCGCGGCACGGTGGCGATGCCCGCCCACCGGTCGTCGACGGCCCATCCGCCGCCGATGCGCCGAGCGCCCTGCCGGGGCCGGCAGGCACGCAGATGACGGGTACGACGGTCGCGATTCACTGTGATTCCTCCGCGGCGAGACTTTCGACCACCGGCTGCAGATCCTCGGCGAGCAGGGACCGCAGGAAGACCGCGGCGACCCGGTGTTGCCGGTCGAGGACGAGGGTGGTGGGGATGACACTGGTAGGGAAGTTCCCGCCGAGCGCCAGCAGAGTGCGCATCGACGGGTCGTAGATGGACGGGTAGCCGACCTTGTTGTCGACCACGAAATCTTGGGCCTTGTCCTGCTGCGGATCGCGGACATTGATGCCGAGGAAAGCGACGCCCTTGTCCTTGGTCGACTCGTAGACCTTCTCCAGGGCGGGCGCCTCGGCACGGCACGGACCGCACCACTGGCCCCACAGGTTGAGCACCACGACCTTGCCCGGGTAGTCCTCGACCGACGTGGTCTTGCCCACCGTCATCAGGTCCGGGCCGGCCAGCTTGCCGATGGTGCCGCGCGAGGCGGGCGGGTCGTAGCGGATATCGGTCTTGCCGCCGGGCGAGACGAACTCGAAGGTGCCGCCCGAGGCCACCGCGTCCGAACCGGTCGAACACCCGGCGAGCGCGGCGACCAGCGCCACACACGCGAGCACAACCGGCAGCACCCGCCCGGTGCGCGTGGTGGGCGGGGTGGCGGACCCGGTGCGGCGAATCATGCGCCGTGTACCGAGGGGTCCGAGCCGCCCGCGGGCTCGGAGTAGACGATGTCGACGAGCGTGTCGCCGTGGTACACCAGCGAAGTCAGCGACGCGAGCGAGCACTGCCGTTGCCGCGGGTCGTGCCAGAGCCGCTGTCCCTGCAGGAATCGGCGCAGCGTCCACACGGGCAGCTGGTGCGAGACCAGCACCGCTTCGCGTCCGGCCGCTTCCACCCGCGCCTTGTTCACCGCGGCAAGCATGCGGTGCGCGATCTGCAAGTAGGGCTCGCCCCAGGAGGGGGTGAACGGGTCGCGCAACTTCCACCAGTGCCGCGGTTTGCGCAGCGCGCCGTCGCCGACGGAGACGCGCAGGCCCTCGAAGGTGTTGCCCGCCTCGATGAGGTTCTCGTCGGTCCGCACGATCAGGTCGTGCTGCACGGCGATCGCCTCGGCGGTCTCCTGCGCCCGCTGCAGCGGCGAGGCGATCACCAGGGCGATGTCGTGATCGGCCAGCGTCCTGGCGACCGCGCCGGCCTGCGCGCGGCCCGCCACCGAGAGACTGAATCCGGGCAGGCGCCCGTAGAGGATGCCGTTCGGATTGTGCACCTCACCGTGGCGCAGCACGTGCACGATGGTCTCGATCGGCGCGGCGTCACTGCCGTGCACCCGCTCGGCGGCCGGGGCCGGGCTGTCGGCGGGCTCGGCCGGAATCTCGTGCCCGGCCGGAGCGGTCTTCCCCTCTTTACGCGCCGTGGCGACCTGTGCGGTCACCGCCGCGGCCGCCGCGAAATGGGCGCCGGCGTCGACCACGCTCGATTCCACGGGCTCCGAGTCGTCTGCCGCGGACTCGGTGGCGGCGCCGGCGGCGGCGAACTGCTCGCCCGCGTCGATCACGGTCGCCTCCGCTACCGGATCGACGACCGGCGCCGGGGCATCGACGGCACTGCTCTCGGCGGGCTCGGCCGGCTCGCGCCGGTCGGCATCGGGTTGATCGAGATCGGAGCTCACGCGCGGGGTCCTTCGGGGGTGGCGGCCGCCGCCGCGTGTGCGGCGGCGGGCAAGGCGGCAGCGATACGGTCGAATGCGTTCTCGTCGAGCGCCGCGGAGACGAACCACGCTTCGAACGCGCTCGGCGGCGCGTACACGCCGCCATCGAGCAAGGCGTGGAAGAACGCTGGATAGCGCCACGTCTCGCTCGCCTTGGCGGCGGCGTAATCGGTGACCGGGCGTTCGGCGAAGAACACGCTCACCATATTGCCTGCGAATTGAACCTGGTGCCCGACCCCCGCCGTGGTCAGCGCGTCGCTGAACAGAGCGCCGAGCCGCTCGGCATTGCGATCCAGCGCCGCGTAGACGTCGTCGTCGGCCGCCCGCAGGGTGGCCAGACCCGCGGCCACCGCGACCGGGTTACCGGACAGCGTCCCCGCCTGGTAGACGGGCCCGAGCGGGGCGAGGTGGTTCATGATCTCGGCGCGCCCGCCGAACGCGGCGGCGGGAAGCCCGCCGCTCATCACTTTGCCGAAGGTGTACAGGTCGCCCGCGACGCCCTCCCGGCCGAACCAACCCGCGCCGCTGACCCGGAAGCCGGTCATCACCTCGTCCATGATCAGCAGCGCGCCGTGCTCGGTGGTCAGTGCGCTCAGACCCGCGTTGAACCCGGGCAGTGGCGCGACCGCGCCCATATTGCCCGCGGCCGCCTCGGTGATCACACACGCGATCTCGCCGGGATTCGCGGCGAACGCGGCGGCGACGGCGTCCAGGTCGTTGTAGGGCAGCACGATGGTGTCGGCCGCCTGGGCGCCGGTGACGCCGGGCGAGGTGGGCAGTCCGAGCGTGGCGACGCCGGATCCGGCGTCGGCCAGCAGCGCGTCGACGTGGCCGTGGTAGCAGCCGGCGAACTTGATGATCTTGGTACGTCCGGTGTAGCCGCGAGCCAGCCGGACCGCGCTCATGGTGGCCTCGGTCCCGGAATTCACCAGGCGCACCCGCTCCACCGGCGCGACTCGCCGCACGATCGCCTCGGCCAGCTCGATCTCCGCCTCGGTCGGCGCGCCGAAAGATAGCCCGCCGGATGCCGCGCGCCGCACCGCGTCGACGACCGCGGGGTGCGCGTGGCCGAGAATCATCGGGCCCCAGGAGCAGACCAGGTCGACGTACTCGTTGCCGTCGGCGTCGACGAGTCTGCAGCCGTCGGCCGAGGCGATGAATCGCGGTGTGCCGCCGACGGATCGGAACGCCCGCACCGGAGAGTTGACGCCACCCGGAATCACCGAACTCGCCCGGTCGAAGAGCTGAGCGGAGACCGGCACCGCCGCACTGGTCACACGCGGAGAAGAACTCACGTGTTCCAGTCTCTCAGCACCGCCGAAATGGTTCGACGACAGGGTGTAGTGCAGTGACGCAGGCCGCAGCCGGCCCGCAACACGCCGAGATCAGGTTCGTTCGAATTTCGATCGCTGGAGGGTTGCCGGTGCGTAATGTCGGGGAGCCATCGTCTACCGGCTGGGAGGGTCTGCATGCGGATTGCCATCGTCAGTGCGGGTTTACTCACCGCGGTCGCCTGTGCCACTGCGGCACTGGGCGCCGGGTCCGCCACCGCGGAGCCGCTCGATCAGCTCGACCACTTGCGCATCGGCATCCATTTGGACCACATGACGACCACGACGCTGGCCGGCGGACCCATTCCCGCCGTCGTCACCATGGTCGTCCCGCCCAACCGCATCGGGGCCGGCCTGAAGGCCGACTCCGAGATATACCGCGACCAGCACGGCAGGGTCTACGCCTCGCTGCGCCAAGTGCTGATGGAGGCGGCCGGCCATCCGGACGGGACGATCACCGTCTACCTCAATGCCCCCGGTACCCGCGACGGCCGCGTGCTGGACATCTACCAGCACTGGGGCTGAGGGCGCCGGGAGCCCGCGGTCAGGTGTACATGCAGGGCACCTGCGCCGACATAGTGTGCAGGACACACATGAACGAGTTGTAGGGCCCGGCGGAACCCGAATCCGGCACGAAGATCGGCGCATCGACGGCGGTCGCGTCTTCCAGCGGCAGCCCGGAGTTCGCGCCGGCCGGCGCGGCCCCGATTCCGAGGGCGGCGGCCACGGCAAACGCGGCACAGATCTTTACGGCGAACCGGTTCATCAAACACTTTCCTTCATCGCGTGCGTTCCGAACTACGGCCGAAATACTAACGGCCGCAGGAATATTCCTGGCAAAGCGCGCGGTCGCCGGGTGGTACGCACCGGACGACGCGCGGTTGCACGGTAGCCCAGACGCGCGGCATCCGCAGCGCTTAGCAGGCAATCCGCAGCTAGGTGATGCCGAGGCAGAAAGCGGCGAATCCGGTTGTCACCAGGCACGCCAACGGCGCGGGCAGCGCATGCAGCAACGGCGCGGGCGGGGTGGCAGCGAACGCGGGCAGGACCGGAAGCGGCGGTGCGGTAGCGGTTTCGGTGGATGCGGCAGCCGGAGCCGCTACGGTGACGCCGATCACGCCCGCCGCCACCGCGCCGCAAAGTGTTCGTCGTACAAGTGGTTTCATGAATTCGGCGTTCCCGTCGCCGCAGCGGCCAAACGGCCGGTGTATGCAGCGGGCCCGGTCAGCGGCCGGTTCCGGCCTGGCCGCGGAGACCACGGACGAGCCGGGCCGCCGCATCGATCGCGAGCACTCCGGCCACCGCGACGAGCACCGCGGCCAATAGCTGCCAGGGCGCCGCATAACGGATCGCGGTGAACCCCGGCACGTCGCCCAAAGGCGCGAAGTCGATGGCGCGCACGCTGTTGCGCCAGCTCAGCGCCGCCGCCACCAGCGCGAGCAGGATCAGATCGAGTTCCACGAGCACCGCGATGATCCATCGCCTCATCGGTCCGCTCCGTTCTCGCCGTGCCGCACGGCTCCGGCCAACGCCGCCCGCAGCGCTTTGTGGTCCCTGGCCCATGCCTGCACCAGCGTATCGTCGGCCAGCCGCAGCCCGATGCCGGTGCGGCGGCGCGGCACGCCGGTCAATTCCCCGAGCGCCCTGGCCGACTCCCACGGTTCGTCGTCCCAGGACTCCTCGTCGCGTTCGGGGAGGACTTCCGCGACCGAGCTCAGCGGCAGCGTCTCGGTTCCCGAGCGCAGCGTCGTCGAGGTGAGCTCGACGCTGACGTGCCGCTTACCGGCGAGCACTTGCAGCGCGACGAAGCAGGCGATCAGCGCGGCACAGAACAGCAAGGCGAACCAGTGCACGGAACCACCGCCCGTGACGAGTTCGAGGACGAGAATGACCAGGCACAGGATCGGCCCGTAGAACACCGCACGCCAGCGGGCGCCCGGCTCGGCGAACAAAACGGTCGCGGCGCTCACACCGAGCCCATCACGGCGGTGCGCGGCGACACGACAGAAAGCGGAATCAGCGAGTCAGGCCGGGCAGCAACAGCACGGCGACGGTCAGCACGGCGAACAGAATCAGCAGGCTCAATACGGCCAGATCCCGCCGAATGCTCTGCGGCTGCTGGATCACCACTCGCATCGTTGCCTCCGATCCTCCGGAGCCATCTGCCGAGTTCCCGCTCGAAACGTAGAACAACGCATGGCAAACGACTTCCGGTTCCCATGTCCACTGTGACAACCCTCACCATACATGCCGGTCTGTCTCGGACAAACTGGGAACAGGTTCCACCAGTCGGCTCAGTGTCCGCCCAGCTGAAAGTATGCGGTGGACTCCGGACGGTGGGACAGGTAGATGGCGCCGGCGGCGAGCACGGCCTGCACGATCGATGCTCCGCCCGCCACCAGCGATGCTGTCCCGGTTACCGCGTCGATCGCCAGCAGCGCGCCGACGCCGATCACAACGACCCAGACACCGAGCACGGTCAGCATGGTGCGCGCCCAGAGCTTGCCGCGCCCGAACTGGTGCACGATCACCAGCGCGAGCGCCGCGACGCCCAGCCCGAACAGCACCACGAACACGTACACCAGCGACACCATGAGCTCCGCGCTGGCCAGCGTCACCTGAGGGTCCTTCGCCCTGGCCTGTTCGAAGACCTCCTCGGCGAAGCCACGCCGCCGCTCCAGCGCGGCGATGACCGACGTGATCAGCTGCACGACGCCGAATCCGATGACACCCCACCACAACTGCCGCGCGGTACCGACATCCTCCGGCATCGGAACCCGGGCCGGTCGAACGCCGGACGGCCCTGCCATATTCGTCACGACAGCCAGTGCGCGGCCTCGGTCGCCCAGTAGGTGAGCACGATGTCCGCACCCGCCCGGCGGATACCGAGCAACGACTCGAGAACGGCGCCACGGCGATCGATCCACCCGCGTTCGGCGGCGGCGGTGATCATCGCGTACTCACCGGAGATCTGGTAGGCGGCGACCGGGACGGTCGAGCGGTCGGCGACCTCGCGCAGGATGTCCAGGTACGACATCGCCGGCTTCACCATGACGATGTCCGCGCCCTCGGCGAGGTCCAGTTCCAATTCGCGGATGGCCTCGCGGCGATTGGCCGGGTCCTGCTGGTAGGTGCGCCGGTCGCCTTGCAGCGAGGAACCCACGGCCTCACGGAACGGGCCGTAGAACGCCGAGGCGTACTTCGCGGCGTAGGCGAGGATGCCGGTGTCGATGTGCCCGGCCGCGTCCAGTCCGTGCCGGATCGCGTCGACCTGGCCGTCCATCATGCCGCTGGTGCCGAGCAGGTCCGCGCCCGCCTCGGTCTGCGCCAGCGCCATCTCGACATAGCGGTCGAGCGTGGCGTCGTTGTCGACCGCTCCGTCGGCGGCGAGCACGCCGCAGTGGCCGTGGTCGGTGAACTCGTCCAGACAGGTGTCCGCCATGACCACGGTCGAATCGCCCACCTCGTCGGCGAGGGCGCGCAGGCCGCGGTTGAGGATGCCGTGCGGATCGCTGGCCTGGCTGCCGACGGCGTCCTTGTCCTCCGGGCGGGGCACGCCGAACAGCATGATCCCGCCGACGCCCGCCGTGACCGCCTCGACGGCGGCCTTTCGCAGCGAGTCCAGTGAATGCTGCACCACTCCCGGCATCGAGCCGATCGCGCGCGGTTCCTCCAGACCGTCGGCGACGAACATCGGTAGCACCAATTGCCGTGGTTCCAGTGTTGTTTCGGCCACGAGACGACGCAAAGCCGGGGTACGGCGCAACCGCCGCGGGCGGTCCATTCCGGTCATGAATCGCACGATACGCCTGTGTCTGTGTTCAATTTGCAGTGCCTGCGGCACTGCGTGTTCGCGGCCCTCTTGTGGCAGCCGGAGAGTCTCGGCAGCGCCCAGGTCCTTCGGAGTTCGCCGGTCACCAGCTCTCGCTGGCGACTGCATCGCAGACATCGCGACCGCTCGGGGCGCGAGCCGGGCCGCGAACGGGCAAATGGATCTCGCCCCTCACGAAGATGCGCGCCCGAACCGGCAAAACGCCAGATAGGGGCACATTTTGTCCGGACGCGCGTCATGCTTTATGTGTGTGAAATCACATCGGAGAACCCCTCCGAGGCGCATACTCCGACCGGGCGGGACCCGCTGGGGGACAGGATGACCGATCCGCACATCGATATCTCGCTGGCCAGAGCCGCCGACTTCGAATCGTGGGTGGCGGTGCTGCTGTCGGACTGGTGGCCGGTGCTGACCGGCGGCCTGCCCCCGCCCGCGACCACCCTGCGGGCCTGGCGCGCCGCCGACGCGACCGGGCAGCACATCTTCGTGGAGTTCATCGCGCGGCAATGGTCCGATCCCCATCTGATGCCCGGCGCGCACGCCGCCTTCGCCACCCTCGGCATCCGCCCCGACGAGCCCGAATGGATGCGCAGCCGCGGCACGCACCTGGTGGGTCGCACCGAGGACGCGATCGTCGGGCTGCGGTACTCCGACACCGCCCACACCGTCTTCCTCCGCCTGCAGAGCAGGCCGTGCCCGGTGACGCCGATGGCGGGCCGACGGCTGCTGAGCGAGCCGCAGGCGAATCTGCCGTTCCCGGACACCGCGGCAGGCCCGCTGGACGTGCGGGTGGCCCGCAACAGCGCGCGGCACCTGCTCGCCGCGCACAGCGCACGGCACAGCACTCCGGCCGATCCTCTGCAGCTCGGACCGCCGGAGCGAGTCTGCGACATCGGCTGGGCGTTCATCTTTCCGTGGTCGACCACGTCCTGGTACACCGACGGCGCGGTGCCCACGCTGCCGCCGGGCAACCGAGGACCGATCGTGGTGGTCAAGGACACTGGACACACCTGGCTGCTGGACAGCCTGGGCAACTACGACGCGCAACTGATCGCCTACGCGCGCGAGAACGGATACCCCGGCCCGCTCGGACAACCACGATGATCGGCGGCGTGGCATCCGCCGAAAGCCACCGGGCAGGAGTCTGGACATGACCGAGCCGCCGAGCGAGATCGAACTCCTCGCCATGCAGCGGCGCGCCGAAGCGCTGTGGGACGCCGGCGACGCGGCGGGCGCCGAACGCTGGCTGCGCCGGGCCGCCGCGGGCGGCAGCGTACCCGCCATGGGGACGCTCGGCGCGCTGCTCGGCGCCGACGGGCGGATCGGCGAGGCGATCCGCTGGTTGGAGCAGGCCGCCGCGCGTGGCGACGAGCCCGCGGGCGTGCACCTGGGCCTGCTGCACCTGGAGCGCGGGAACCTGGACGAGGCCGAGCGCTGGTTGCGGCCCGCGGCTGAGAACGGGCTGCCCGAAGCACTGTGCAACATGGGCGTTCTCGCGAATCGGCGCGGTGACGACGTAGCGGCGGAGCGGTGGTACGAACGCGGGGTGCGGGCCGGAAACCCAACGGCCATGCGTAGTCTCGGTTTGCACCTGGCCGGGCGCGGCGAATTCGACCGTGCAATCACGCTGCTCACCGAGGCCGCGCGCCGCGGAAGGACCGACGCGATGGCGGTGCTCGGCGCCCTGTACGTGGATCGCGGTGATCGGATCGAGGGCGAGAGGTGGCTGCGCAAGGGCGCCGACGCGGGCGATCCGGACTCGATGTTCCATCTCGCGCTCTTGCTCTGCTCGGCGAACACGCCTGAGCCCGAAGGTGATTCGGCCGACCCCGAGGTGCTGCGGGCCGACGAGATCGCGACCGGGAGCACGCGGGCGCAGCAGGAGGCCAGGCGGTGGATCGAACGCGCCGCCGCCCTCGGCCATCCACAGTCGCTGCGGCTGCTGCACGATCTATGAGCCGTCGCACGACGTCATGTGCGAAAAGCCTTGTGGCCAGCGAAGTTTGTCGGTCTCCCACGGTATAATCGAATCTACGTTCGAGGGGGCTCGCCGCCCCCGATCGCCACGGGAGGGATGCCAGTGCGCACACCACAAACCGTTCTCATCGACCGCCCCTACGCGCCGTTGCAGAAGCGCCCGCTGCCGCCGGGCCGTCCCCGGGCGTGGTACGTCATGCACAACCGGCGCCTGAAGGCGATGCGCCTGGCGATCGCCTTGCTCGACGCGGGCGTCTACGCACCGAGTTACGCCACCAACAAGCGGATCAGGCACACCGCCGAGGTGATCGGCATCCGCCCGCCCTCCGACGCCACCTGCACCATGGTCCGCACGCTGATGCGCAGGCGGTACTGAGATCACACGGATGGCACGGCCCTCGCATTGCCACCCGAGGGCCGGAACTTCCGAGCAAGGTGCAAGGCCGCCCAGATCAGCGTATTGGCGCTCCCCTTGGGCGGCCCATCGCCTCCGCGGTAACCCACGATGCGACAGCACCGGCCGGCTTCGACGCCCCGGCACAACGTTCACCAGCGCATTCTTGGCCACCTCGAGGTGCGGACGGCTCGACCGCGATGCGCAAGCCAGATCCGAGCCTGTCGGCTACGGAGCAGCCGTGGACACGCAGGCGCGGCCAAAAGCACAGCTCAGCGGCTGCGGCGGCTCTTCTTGCGCGGCGGCGGCAGCAGGCCCTCGGCCCGCAGGCGCGCTGCGTGCTCCGCCAGTGCCTCGACCAGCGGACCGACCTGGGCCACCTCGGGCTGCACGTCAACGCGCAGGCCGAACTCGATGGCCGTCTCGGCGGTCTTGGGGCCGATGCACGCCACGATCGTGCGCGCGTGCGGCTTGCCCGCGATGCCGACCAGGTTGCGCACGGTGGAGGACGAGGTGAACAGGACCGCGTCGAAGCCGCCGGTCTTGATCATCTCGCGGGTCTCCGCGGGCGGCGGCGACGCGCGCACCGTCCGGTAGGCCGTGACGTCATCGATCTCCCAGCCGCGGTCGCGCAAGCCCTCGGCCAGCGTCTCGGTGGCGATGTCCGCGCGCGGCAGCAGCACCCGGTTCACCGGGTCGAAAACGTCGTCGTAGGGCGGGAAGTCGGCAAGCAGCCCCTCGGAGGACTGCTCACCGCTCGGCACCAATTCCGGGTTGATACCGAACGAGCGCACCTTGTCCGCGGTGGCCTCGCCGACGCAGGCGATCTTCACACCGGAGAACGCGCGCGCGTCCAACCCGAATTCGGCGAACTTCTCCCACACCGCGCGCACCGCGTTGGTGGAGGTGAACACCACCCACTGGTAGCGCCCGTCGACCAGGCCCTTGACCGCCCGCTCCATCTGAGCGGGACTGCGCGGCGGCTCGACCGCGATGGTCGGCACCTCCATCGGGATGGCGCCGTGCGTGACGAGCCGCTCGCTCATCTCGGACGCCTGCTCCTTGGTGCGCGGCACCAGCACGGTCCAGCCGTACAGCGCCCGCGATTCCCACCAGGACATCTTCGAGCGCTGCGCGACCACCTTGCCGATGGTCACCACGAGCGGGCCGACCAGCTCGGAGGCCGCGCTGTTCAGCGTGGCCAAGGTGGCCTCGATGGTGCGCTGCTGGCGGGTGGTGCCCCGCACCGTCACCGCCACCGGGGTCTGTGGCGCCATGCCGTGCTCGACCAAGGCGCTCGCGGTCTCGGCCAAGTGGCCAGAGGTCGAGTGCAGAACGAGCGGACCGGGCGCGGCCGCGAGCGCCGCCCAGTCGACCTCGCCGCGCACATCGGCCTCGGTGTGCCCGGAGCCGAGCGCGATGCCCGCGTAACTGGGCACCGCCGAGCCGTTGGGCAGGCCCGGCAGCACCTCGAAGATCATGTGCGACCGCGTGACGGCGTTGACCTCGGCGATCACCGAGTCGGTGGTCAGCGGGTCGCCCGCGACCACGCGCACCACGTCGTGCCCGGCACGCGCCTCGGCGATCAGCGTCTTGGCCACTTCGGCGGGCTCGCCGAGCGCGGGTCGCACGTCGACCGGGCGCTCACCGTCGGGCCCCGGCTCGACGTCGGTGCCGATCAAGGCCAGCACGCCCTTGTCGACGTCCGGATCGGTGAAAGCCAGCGTCGCCCGTCCGATCACCTCACGCGCCCGCACCGTGAGCAGCGCCGGGTCACCCGGACCCGATCCGACGAAAAGGATCCGACCGGGGTGCTTCTTCGTGCCTCGGCTCATGCCCGCACCTCGCTTGCGCTCGGCTCCGGCATGCCCGAAGGCGAGGTGAGGATTCGCTCACTCATCGGCTGTTCTCCATTGGGCTGGTGTTGGGCAAGTCTGCGGCGGGCGGATGCACCGCCCGGGTGAGGGAACCGTCGTCCGGTTCGGTGGCGAGCAGCTCGCGCGCGCCCATGTCGAGCAACTCGCGGGCCAGCGCACGGCCCAGCTCGACCGCGTCGGCCGGGGCGCCGACCACCGACGCCCGTAACACATCGGACCCGTCGATGGCGGCCGCGCACGCGCGCAGCGAGAGCTCGTCCACGATCCGGCCTTCGTCGTCGAGCGACTCGACCACCTCGGCCAGCGCGCCGATCGGCGCGGTGCAGCCCGCCTCCAGCTCGGCCAGCAGTGACCGCTCGGCGAGCACCGACGCGCGGGTGGCCGCGTCGTCCAGGCCGGTCAGGATCTCCATCACGGCGGCGTCGTCGCTGCGGCACTCCACCGCCAGCGCGCCCTGGGCGGGAGCGGACAGCATCTGCACCGGCTCCAGCGCCTCCGTGACCGCGTCCAACCGCTCGATGCGGGCCAGTCCGGCCCTGGCCACCACGACGGCGTCCAGTTCACCCTCGCTGACCTTGCGCAGGCGGGTGTCCAGATTGCCGCGCAGCGGGACGATGTCCAAGCCGAGACCGAGCGCCCGCAACTGCGCGGCGCGACGCGGCGCGGAGGTGCCGACCTTGGCTCCCGCAGGCAGCTCACCCAGCACCAGTCCGTCGCGCGCGACCAAGGCGTCCCGCGGATCCTCTCTAGGCGGGATGGCGGCGATGGTGAAGCGCGGGTCCAGCGCGGTCGGCAGGTCCTTGTAGGAATGCACCGCGATGTCGATCGCGCCTGCGGCCAGTTCGTCACGCAGCGCGGAGGTGAACACGCCGACACCGATCTTCTGCACCGGATCGGCGGACAGGTCGCCTGCGGTCTTGATCACGACGAGTTCGGCCGGGTGCCCGGCGGCGATCAGCGCGTCGCGCACAGTGCCCGCCTGGGTGAGCGCGAGCAGGCTCCCCCGGGTGCCGATACGCCAAGGCCCGCGGGGGGCTTGCGCTGTCGCGTCGCCTTGGTGGTGGACCATGGTCATGCCGTCTGCCCCTGTTCCTCGCCGCGATGCCCGGCGGTGAAGTCGTCGGCCAGCGCGATCTCCCCGTCGGCCAGTGTGATCTCGGCGCGATCGCCGGCGAGCGCGGTGATCTCCATCGGCGCGGCGACCGCCTGCGCCGCACCCGGTTTCAGTTCGAACAGCTCACGCAGTGCTTCGGCGTAGCTGTCGCCGCCCGGCGTTGACGCCAACTGCTTGACCCGCACGGTCGGCGCGTGCAGCAGCTTGTCGACCACACGGCGCACCGTGCGCGCGACCTCGTCGCGTTCCGGATCGGCCAGGCCGGGCAGCCGCGAATCCAGCCGGAGCAGTTCGGCCTCGACCACCTCCGCCGCCCGCTGGCGTAGCGCGGCTACGGTCGGGGTGACCTCGGCCATCCGCTGTCCGGCAAGGTATTTGGCGAGTTCGTCGGCGACGATCGAGCGGGCGGCCGCGGTGTCGTCGGCGGCGGCGCCCGCCGCGGGATCGCGCTGCAACGTCTCGATGTCGATGAGGGTGACGCCCGGTAGCCCGGCTACGGCGTGCTCGACATCGCGGGGCAGGCCGAGATCGCAGAACACCAACGGCCGCTCCACCGTGGCGAATTCCTCGCCGCGCTCGCGGTCGGTCAGCGCGCGATGGGAGTCGGCGAGAGTCACGACGGCGCCTACCGCGCCGGTACAGGTGACCACCACGTCGGCCGCGGCCATCGCCTCGGTGAGCCGGGACAGCTCCTTCGCCTCGGCGGTCACGCCGTGCGTGCGCGCGGTCTCGGCGAGCCTGCGCGCCCGTCCGATCGTGCGGTTCACCACGATGATCCGGCCGATTCCCGCACGCGAGAGATGTGCTACCGCAAGGCCGCCCATCGCGCCCGCTCCGACCACCGCCGCCGTCCGACCGGCCAGCGGCCCGAGCACGTGCTGTGCGCGATCCAGCGCCACCGACACCACCGACGCGCCCGCGCGGTCGATCCCGGTTTCCGCGTGCACCCGCTTGCCGACCCGCAGTGCGTGCTGGGCCAGCTCGTGCAAGGTCCGCCCGACGGCCTGCTGCGCGTCGGCGGAGGCGTAGGCGCCGCGAATCTGGCTGAGCACCTGCTGCTCGCCGACCACCATCGAGTCGAGGCCGCTGGCCACCGCGAACAGGTGCTCGGCGGCGGCCTCGGCGTAACGGACATAGGCGTGCTTGGTCAGATCGGGCAGCGGCAGGCCGGAGTGCTTGGTCAGCAGGTCGCCGATCTCGGCCAGGCCGCCGTGGAAGGCGTCGACCACGGCGTAGACCTCCACCCGGTTACAGGTGGAGACAATCATCGCCTCGGACACGTGGCTGGAGGCGAGCAGGCGGTCGATCAGTTTCGGCCGGTCGGCGTCGGTGATGGCCACCTTCTCCAGCACCGATACCGGCGCACTGCGATGGGAGATGCCGACGAGAAGAACGCTCATGCCTCGCCCTCGCTATCGCCCGGCACCGCCGTGCCGCGCTGATGGACTCGCTCGCTGCGCTCACTCATGGTGTGACCACCGATCCCTTGCTGCTTGGCTCCGTTGCCGTATGCGGGGTTGTCGAGTGCTGAAGTGCCGGGTGCGCGGACCCCGCGTGCGGTGTCGGCAGGTGCCGGCCGATGTGGCCGGCGCCGCCGTGCGCGACCTCGGGGAGTGAGGTCTGTTCCGCATTGCGCACCCGTTCGAAGGAAAGCATCTGCATTTCGACCGCCAGATCCACGCGGCGCACCTCCACAGACGCCGGAGCGACCAACTCGCACGGGGCGAAACTGAGGATCGACTGCACACCGGCCGCGACGAGGCGGTCGCAGACGTCCTGGGCCGCGTCGTCGGGAACGGTGATTACCGCGATGGTCGGCTCCAGCTCGGCGACCGCTTCGGCCAGTTCGGCGACGTCACGCACCACCAGCCCGGCGACCGTCATGCCGATGACCTCGCAGTGGCTGTCGAAGATGCCGACCACGCTGAATCCGCGCCGCCGGAAGCCGCCGTACCCGACCAATGCCCGGCCCAGATTGCCCGCGCCGACCAGCACCACGCGGTGGCCCTTCGACAGGCCGAGCACGTCTTCGATCCTGGAGCGCAGTTTGGCCACGTCGTACCCGACACCGCGAACTCCGTTGGGGCCGAGGAAGGAAAGATCCTTGCGCAATTTGGCCGAATTGACACCCGCCGCGACAGCCAGTTCCTCACTCGATACGATGGCAACACCGTCGTCGGCCAACATGGCGAGGACCCGAAGATAGGTAGCCAGCCGCGCGACCGTGGCCTGCGGGATGTCTTTCTGCAGAGCCCTGCCGGAGACGCCGCCTGGCGCCTCATGCTGCTCTGTCACGTCGTCGGCTCCTCGTCCCGGCGCCTCGGGCACCGGTTCGTCGCTCGACCCTCTGACCCGGGACGGTCCGGTGCCATGGGTGTCGAAGTTTCGGATTTCGGGGCGGCTCCGCAGCCTCGGCATGCGGGTCGCGTGCCACCACCGTAACTGCTTGTGAAGCCCTGCACAAAGTCGGTGAAATTGGCCTCATTTTCCGTCCCGACCAGCACAGTGGCCGAAACGGCTTCGCTCAGCGCCTCAGGTCGGCGCGCAACCGGGCCTCGTCGACATCGAAATAGCTGTGTTCGCGGCCGTCGAGCAGCACGACCGGAAGCCGATCGCCGTACTCCGCGCGCAGGCCAGGGTCGGTTGCGGCGGCTTCGTCGACGTCGACGGTCCCCGGTTCGATACCGAATTCGGCGCAGATCACACGCAGCTGTTCCAGCGCCGTCGCACACAGCCCGCAGCCGGCGCGGGTAAGCAATGTCACCGAATGTGTGGGATTGGTCATGCGGATATTTAATCGGGGGCTCGTTCGCCGCGAAGGCGCGGTACGCGCCACTCGATTGTGTCGCACACCGCCTTCTGCCGTGACTGTCGGCCGATCCGGCTACTGTTGACATGGTTCGCGCGACGGGCGGAGGTACTGGTGCCGGAACGATCGAAGGTGGCAAGGGCCGGATTCATCGCGGGACGATTCGGGGAGTTTCCGGCGCGGTGGAATCTGAGCCAGATGGGCCAAGGGCTGCAGGATCAGCTCGCCCGCATCTCGCGCAGCCCCTTCGGCCCGAGCGAAGAGGAATTGCGCGCCAATCTGGCGGGTGAGGCGAGCGCGGACGCCGCCCTGACGTTGCACGACGCGGAGCTGGCCGCGGGCGAGGTGGAAGCCGCGGGACCGGAGGCGCCGCGCGACCTGACCGCGGCGGCGTTCTTCGACGTCGACAACACCATGGTGCAGGGCGCCTCGATCGTCCACTTCGCGCGCGGGCTGGCCGCGCGCAAGTATTTCAAGACCTCCGATCTGGTGGACGTCGCCTGGAAGCAGGTGAAATTCCGGGTGACCGGCAAGGAAAGCAGCACCGACATGGCCAGCGGCAAGGAAAAGGCGCTGGCGTTCATCGCCGGTCGCTCCACCGCCGAACTGGCCGCGCTCGGTGAGGAGATCTACGACGAGATCATCGCCGACAAGATCTGGCCGGGCACCCGCGCGCTCGCGCAGATGCACTTGGACGCGGGCCAGCAGGTGTGGCTGGTGACCGCGACCCCGGTCGAATTGGCGCAAGTGATCGCGAAACGGCTCGGGCTGACCGGCGCGCTCGGCACCGTCGCCGAAAGCGTGGACGGAAAGTTCACCGGACGCCTCGTCGGTGACATCCTGCACGGTCTGGGCAAGGCGCACGCGGTGCGCACGCTGGCGATCCGCGAGGGCCTGAACCTCAAGCGGTGTACGGCCTACTCCGACAGCCACAACGACGTGCCGATGCTCTCGCTGGTCGGCACGGCGGTGGCGATCAACCCGGATTCGGATCTGCGTGAGGTGGCCAAGAACCGGGGCTGGGAGATTCGCGATTTCCGGACCGGCCGCAAAGCCGCCAAGATCGGCGTGCCGACGGCGCTGGCCCTGGGCGCAGCGGGCGGCGCCGTCGCCGCGGCGGTGACCCGCAGGCGCGACAGCAGCTAGCCATTCACCCCGTGAAAACGTTGCGGCGCTTGGTGAGCAGCTTGTAGAGCGTCTGCTGGATGGTCTCGCGAACCTGGTCGGTGATCTCGAACATGGTCATCGGATCGTCGGCCGCCTCCGGTTCGTATGCGGTGGTCGGGATGGGCGTGCCGAACTCGATGTACCACTTCGACGGCAGCGGCACCGCGCCGAGCACGCCCAGATGCGGGAACAGCGGCGTCACCGGGAAGTAGGGCAGTCCGAGCAGCCGGGCCAGCGGCTTGAGATCGGCCAGCTTCGGGTAGATCTCCTCGGAACCGACGATGGAGCACGGGATGATCGGCGCGCCGGTGCGCACCGCCGCGGCGACGAAACCGCCGCGGCCGAAGCGCTGCAGCTTGTAGCGGTCGGTGTACTGCTTGCCGACGCCTTTGAAGCCCTCCGGGAACACGCCGGTCAGTTCGCCGGAGCGCAGCAGGCGCTCGGCGTCCTCGCGGCAAGCGAGCGTGTGCCCCGCCTTGCGGGCCAGCACGCCGAGAACCGGCATCTCGAAGATCAGATCGGCCGCGAGCAGACGCAGCGCACGCTGCTTGGGGTGCCGGTCGTGCACGGCCAGCTGCAGCATCAGGCCGTCCAGCGGCACGGTGCCCGCGTGATTGGCCACGATCAGCGCGCCGCCGGCTTCCGGGATGTTCTCCATCCCGCTGACCTCCACGCGGAACCACAGCTCCGACAGCGGGCGCAGCGCGGGCAGGATGAGCGACTCGAGCAGGTGCTCGTCGAGGCCGAACTCGTCGACCTGGTAATCGCCGGTGAGCCTGCGGCGCGCGAAATCGGCGGTCTTGCTCACCTGCCTGCCGAGTGCGCCGCGCACCATCTCCGACACCGACCGCGGAGCCGGCGGCGCCACCGCGGCGCGCCGCTCGATCAGCGACGTCACCGGACTGGGAGCGGACAGCCGTCGCGGCGCGGGCCGCTGGCGCGCCTCTGCCTGGACATCGTGGAGTTGGATGACCTTCGCTACGTCACTCATTGGTGTGCTCCCGTACCGGCCCCGAGCAGGCCGAGCAGTTTGTGTTCTGCGGCGTCGATCCACGTTGGATCGACCACGGGCCGCAACGCTGCGCCCCCGATGAAGTCGTCGAACGCCTGCACCGTCGTCCAGCGCGGCTCGAACCCGAGTTCGGTGCGCATCCGCGTGGTGTCCAGGCCACAACCGAAGTGGAAATAGTCGAGCTGTTCGGTGGAGAACTCCCGCATCACCGGGCCCATCAGCAGGCGCCCCGCGGTGCGGAACACCGTGAAGGGCACCGGCAACTCGATCCGGCCCGCCCGCCGGACCGCCTGCGACAGCGACAGCGCGCCGTCGCCCGCGATGTTGTAGGTGCCGCTCGCCGCGGTACGCGCCGCGAGAGTCAGCGCGGCCACCGCGTCCTCCTCGTGCAACAGCTGCATCCTGGCGTCCCGGCCGAATACGGTGGGGGTTACCGGCGAACGCAGATATTGCACGCCGCGGGCGGCCAGCCGGGGGCCGACGATCGGGGCGAATCGCAGAATTGACGTGGCGATATCGGGGCGCCGACGGGCCAGCCCGCGAACATAACCTTCGATATCGATGAGGTCGCGCCCGAACCCACCCCGCGGCGGCGTGCGCGCACTCATTTCCTCGCTGAATTTCGCCGGATCCTTCGCGCTGCACCCGTACACCGCCGACGAGGAGCGCAACACCACCCGGTGCACGGATGGCGCCTTCTGGCACACCGCGAACAGCTGCATCGCGCCCAGGACGTTCAGATCCTTCATCACCGCGCGACCGCCGCCCGCCGGTGGGCGCGCCAGCACCGCGGTATGCACCACGGTGTCCACCTCACCACCATCGATCACCTTACGGATCAAGGGGTTTCGAATATCGGCACGTACGAATTCGGCGCGGCCCATGCGCCGCTGCAACTCTCGGCCGGGCGTCATCGTGTCGACGGCGAGAATGCGCTCGATGCGAGGATCCTGGGCGAGCCGTGCGACAACCGTTCCGCCGAAGAACCTGCTGGCCCCGGTGACCAGCACGACCTTCGGTGCGTGTCCTTCCCGACCCTCAGAACCCACCGGCACCCGCTTCCCATCGGCCAGCCGTCTTGTGATTATTCCCGGTCCTAGCGTAGCGGGTGCCTACCCGCTCACCGAGAGTATTAACCAGGATCTAACGATGACTTCAGTCACGTGATACAAATGGCGATTCCAAAATTTCAACTTTCAAACGAAAGGCCCGTCACCTATTGGTGACGGGCCTTCGCAGCTACCGCGCAGCGACGCTTACTTGCCGAGTTTGCGCCGCTGAACACGCGTGCGGCGAAGCAGCTTGCGGTGCTTCTTCTTCGACATGCGCTTGCGGCGCTTCTTGATCACAGAACCCATAGGGTTGTCCTCGCGTTCTCTCTACTCGGCGCGCACGTTCGCCGTGCGCGATTGCCGGACGTCCGTCCGCCGAGGCCCCGGCCCACCAGCCGGGTCGCTCGGCAAGCTCACGCCCCGTGTCCGCGCCGCCGGAGACCACGAGGCAACCAACAGCGATGCCACCGGCGGGCGAACACGAACCGAAGAGCTATCGTACCGGCCCGGCCACGTGGTCCCGAAACCGCCTCATCCAGCGTCGAAATACGACGTTTCCAGATAGTCGTGCACCGCCTTGGCGTGCACGCGGAACGATCGACCGACGCGCACGGCGGGCAACTCGCCCGAGTGCACCAGCCGGTACACCGTCATCTTGGAGACCCGCATCAGATTCGCCACTTCGGCGACGGTGAGGAATTGAGTACCGCCGCCGAGCACTGATTGCCCCTGCGATGCGGTCTCACGCTGTGTCCGGGAATTCCCCCGACCGCCTGCTGGACCGGAGCCGCCGGACGCTCCGGAACTTGCAGACATCTTGTTGGAAGACATCATTGCACCATTGACCTCCGGCACGTCCGCGCCGCCGGCTTCCCCACCGGCGGAACAGACACGCACGTGCTCCTTGAAGCTTAGCGGGACCAGTGGTGTTACTGCGACGGGAGTGAGAAATCGGGTTTTCCGATCGGAAACAGCCCGGTCATTCCACTGACGCACCCTGTTCGGCTGACCGTTGCTTGGCCGCGAACAGCGCCTCCAGGAAAGACGAGCGCAGTCCGCCGCGCTCCAACTCGCGCATCGCGGCCGCGGTGGTGCCCGCGGGCGAGGTGACCGCGGCGCGCAGCTCCGCCGCGGTCTGGCCGGATTCATCCAGCAGCGCGGCCGAGCCGACCATGGTCTGCACCACCAGCCGGGTGGCGACATCCCGGGTCAGTCCGAGCCCGACACCCGCGTCCACCATGGCCTCGACCACCAGGAAGAAATAGGCGGGGCCCGATCCGGACACGGCGGTGACCGCGTCCATCTGGCTCTCCGCGACGGCCACCACCTTGCCGACCGCGGCGAGCATCTCGGTCACCAGCTTCAGGTGCTCTTCGCGCGCGTAGCGACCGGGCGCGATCACACTCATGCCTTGGCCCACCAGCATCGGCGTATTCGCCATCACCCGCACCACCGGGAATCCGGCGGGCAACTTGCCCTCCAACCGAGTGGTCGGCACACCGGCGGCCAACGAGACCAGCACCTGATCCCGGTCGCCCAGCTCGGCCTTACCCAGCGAGGCGAGCACGCCGTCCACATCGCCGGGCTTCACCGCGATCACCAGCAGGTCCGCGCCGACGGCCGCATCGGTCACATCGTCGGTGACCCGGATGCCGAGACGATCGGCGATCAGATCGGCCCGCTCCCGATGCGTCTCCACCACGACCAAGTCCTTGGTCAGCCGCCCGGACTCCAGCAACCCGGCGACCAACGCCTCACCGATGCGGCCGCCGCCGATCACCGCAATTCTCGTCATGGGTGTCAAGGCTAGACGGCGCGCCCGCGCGCTCAGCGCTGGGGAACGAGCGCCAGCTGACGACTCTGCGCGACGACGGCCCCGGTCGAGTCGAGCACCAACTGGTCCTCGTCGAACATCCGCTCGCCGACTTCGTGCGTGGTCGCGATGATCCGCAGCCAGCCGGGAGCCGGCCTGCGGCGCAGGTAGGTGGTCATCTGCACGGTGGGCGCCCAGCCGAAGTGACCGAGGTTCACCGGCACGGGCGGACTCATGTCCGCGCTCATCATCGCGAAGAACATGGCGACGTCGGGATCCTGCTCGTCGCCCGGCCGCGGACGCATCCACAGCCGCAGGCGCGGTTCGCCCCGCTCGCCCGCCAGGAAGCGGGCCCACTCGCGGTCCAGGTAGATCTCGGCACCCTGGCCTACGTGCACGACCTCGCCCATCGAGGAACCGGGCTCGTAGCCGATCGCGTCGGCAGGCGGCAGCACGGGCATGTCGGTGTGCTGCGGGGCGTAGACCGGATCGGCGTCGTCCAAGCGGCTGAAGGTCAGCGCTGTGCGCACCAGGACGCGGCCGTCCTGGATGAGCTCGGTATCGGCGAGGCAGATCTGGCGGCCGATCTTGCGGACGCGTACCTCGTACTCGACCTCGCCGGGGTTCGGCGCGCCGAGGAAGTCGGAGCTCGCGGCGACCGGAGCCATGCCTACCAGCGCCGGATCGGTCGCACGCAGCCAGTTGGTCGCCGCCGCCGCGCTGCCCGCGACCATCGTCCCGCCGTGCACCTTCGGTCCGATCGTCCAGATCTCGTCGATGACGCCGAGGTAGCGGCCGGTGTCCGTCCGCGGAGTGCCGTCCGCGGCGGAAGGCGCCAGTTCGGTCAGCGCGCACACCCGGCTGAACGGCGCGTCGGTCGTGGCAGCCGGGCCGAGGTCGGCCGTCAGCTCCGTCGTCATCGTCACTCCTGTCGTCCATCGGCGTCGGGGCGTCGCACACGATTTCCGTGCCGCGACGCCGCCGAGCAGCGTTCGTACAGCGTACAACGCAACGTCCGGCCGGGAATTTCTCCGCATCCGAGGTTGGGACGATCGTCACATCGGCGGTTCGGCCGAGGCGCGGTTGGCCCCGGTAGGCGCGGGCGCCACGGCGGACACGTTCAAGTGCCTGCGCGCGAACGCCAGCGTGCGGTGCAGCATGGCCGCGCGGTCCTGGGTGGTGCGGGCGTTCTGCGTGTTGATCTCGGCCACCGCATGGCCGGCGAAGCCAGTGCTGACCAGGCTCTCGCATACTTCGACACACGGCTGGGTGCCCTCGCCGGGAATCAGGTGCTCGTCGTGGGCCGCGCCGCGACCGTCGGCCAAGTGCAGGTGGGCCAGGCCGGGACCCATGCGGGCGGCCAAGGCCAGCGGATCGGCGCCCGCGGTCGCGGTGTGCGACAGGTCGAGGGTGTAGTGCCGGAAACCGGTGTCGGTGGGGTCGTAGGAAGGGCTGAACGCGGTGAGACCCGGACCGGGGCCGCCGCGCTTGGTCAACCGTTTGACCGATCCTTCCCGCCTGCCGAACAGCGTGTCGGCCCGCATCGGGAACATGTTCTCCACCGCGACGATGACCGGGCTGTTCTCCTCCAGCTCGGCCACCTGTGCGGCGAACCCCGCCGCGTAGCGGCGCTGCCAGCGAAACGGCGGGTGCACCACCACGGTGCGCGCGCCGAGCGCCTCCGCGGTGTACACACTCCGCTCGAGCTTCGCGATCGGATCCGAGCCCCACACTCGCTGCGAGATCAGCAGGCAGGGCGCGTGCACGGCGAGTACGGGAACATCGTATCGGCGGGAGTAGGTCTGCACGGTGGCGATGCTCTGACTGGCCGGTTCGGCCCAGACCATCAGTTCGACGCCGTCATAGCCGAGTTCGGCCGCGTAGCGGAACGCGGCCTCGGCATTCTGTGGGTACACCGAGGCCGTGGACAGGCCCACCTGGATCGGCGTCGGCCGAGGCGCGGGCTCGTCCACCGAGCCCGCTCCCGTCCACGAGTCCGGCCGGGGCGCCTGCCGCGTCCCGTTCTCGCCCGCCTGCCCGATGTTCCCCACGGCCGCTCCCTACTCAGTTCGTGCTGAGGAGAAAGGCTAGTGGTCCCAACGTGACGAAGATGCCCACGACGACGGCGATCACAGTGCTGAGGATGTCGTCGGTCCTGCGCAGAATCCGCACGAGAGCCACCAAGCCGAGAATCACGATCATCGCCAGGGCCAGCGCCACCCAGGGCAGCATCTCCCACATGCGCTCGAAACCCTTGAACAGCAACATTCCCGCGACGGCCGCGCCGGTACTCTGGCCGCCCAGGATCATCCACTGGCGCCGGTTGGCGTCGTCCTCCTCCTTCTTCACCGCCCGCGACCGGCGCGGCGACCTGGCGCGTTCGCGCAGTGCCGTCCAGGGCCGCTCGGCGGCTTCACTCTCCTCGTCCTCGGTGTCCAGGTCGAGCGGCTCGTAGACGTCGGTGGCGCCGTCCAGTTCCTCGACGTCGACGGCGGAACGGGCGGCACCACGCGCGCCGCGCCTGCCCCGGCCCGTCCCGCGCTCGGCCCGCTCCATGCCGTCACGCAGCAGGTCACCCGCGACCGTCTGCCCGGACACCAGTTGCTGGTCCTGGCTGGCCAGCGACCACGCGGCGGTGGGGATGCCGCCGGACTGCGGCGCCGCGTCATGGACCGGGTCCTGAGACTTGTGGCGGCGAGCGGACCAGGCCGGAAGGCCGTTCTCGCCCGAGACGTTGCTCCGGGATGAGCGTCGGTGCGCGTCGGGCTGCGGGTCGGGAGGAAGCGGCCGGCCCGGCTTCGGGCGGGTGTCGGGCAGCGGCAGCGGCTGCGACTCGGGTGCGAAGCCGCCTGTGGTCGGCGACCACGCCGCGGTGGTGGGCCCGAGTTCCTCCGCCGCCTCGGCCGCCTCCGCTGCTCTGCGCCTGGCCGCGCGTCCGCCCTGAACGGCGTTGTGCTCGGGAAATCCGTGCGACCGGCTGCGCTCGGACCGGCCGAAGTCCGGCTCGTCGAATTCCGTGTGGCGGCTGCGGCCGAATTCGGTGGCCCCGTGGTCGGGCAGCACGCCCCGGTCGGACGGCTCGGGCCGGATTCCGTGCCAGGCTTCCTCCTCGGGCTCCTCTCGTCTGCGCCTGCGCCCGGAGCGCGGCGGCGTCTCCGGGACGGCGCCACTGGACAGCGGATCCGGCAGGTAAGGACCGGGCGCGGCCGAAAACAGTTCGGACACCGGGGTATCCGGCGAGAGCGGATCGTAAGGCGCGCTGTGCCGCGTGGCGGAGGGCATTTCCCGGCCCGGCATCTCCCGGCCCGGCATCACCCTGCTCGACCAACCGGCGCTCGGATAGTCCGCTTGGGACGGCTCGCCGGCCCGCGGCGGGTCCGGCTGGGCATAGCCGGCCAGCGGGTCGTACATCGAAATCGGGCCCGAGATGGGCGAGTACGCAGACGGGTCGGGCTCGGGTTGCGGCGCGTAGGAAACCGGCTCGGGCGCGGGCGGGTCGAACGAGGGCGGTGCGTACGCGGGTTCCTCCGCGCCGGCATCGGGCGCGGCGTGCGCCGAATGCCCGCCCCCCTCCCGGATGACCGGCAGGTCGCCGGTCAGCTCGGCTACGGAGATGCCACGGCCGCTACGGCGGCGCCTGCCCCCGCCGGACGAGGCGCCCCCCTGCTGGCCGTTGCGTGCCAGCAGCTCAGCGACCGACAGCTGTTTGGAATCCTCACTCATGACGACACCGTCCCGATCGGGCCCGACAGCGGCGCGCCACCGCCGGGCGCCGGCTTACCGTCCCCGGCCGCCGGGCCCGCCGAGTAGATTGCTTCGGGTCCACCATTCATATCGGTATCCAGTTTGCGCAGGATGAGTCCTTCGCGCAGCGCCCACGGACAAATCTCCAACGTATCCAGCGACAGTGCACGCATACTCGCCTCCGCGACCAGTGCGCCAGCCACCAATTGCTGTGACCGATCGGAACTTACGCCTTCCAATTCTGCACGGTCCGCCGCCGTCATCCGCGAGATGAACGCAATCAGTTGGCGCAGACCTGAGCTGGTCAGTGTACGGCGCGCCCGTGGGCCCGCGGCGGAAGGAGCCGCTCCGGTCAGTCTGGCCAGAGATCGGAAGGTCTTCGACGTGCCGACGGCGAGGTCGGGTTTGCCCGGCTCGATCAGCCTCTTCGCCGGAGCTACCAGCTCGGCGTCGAGCCAGTCGCGCAGCACGGCCACCCGGCGCTTGCCCGGCGGGTCCTCGCTCAGCCATTCCCTGGTCAGGTGGCCGGCACCCAGTTGCAGCGACAACGCGACGTCCGGTTCCTCGTCGCCGCCGTGGCTCATCTCCAGCGATCCGCCGCCGATGTCGAGATTGAGAATGCGTCCGGCGCTCCAGCCGTACCATCGGCGCACCGCGAGGAACGTCAGCCGCGCCTCGTCGACGCCGGACAGAACTCGCAGGTCGACGCCGGTCGACGCGCGCACCTCGGCGAGAACCTCGTCGGAGTTGGTCGCCTCGCGCAGCGCCGAGGTGGCGAACGGCATCAGCTCCACACACCCGGACGTCTGGGCGATGCTGGCGAATTCGGCGACGGTGTCGATCAGCCGCTGCGCGCCCGACTCGGTGATGCGCCCCGCGGCGTCGATGTTCTCCGACAGCCGCAAGGTTGCCTTCGTCGAGCTCATGGGCAGGGGGTGACCGCCACGATGCGCGTCCACCACCAGCAGGTGAACGGTATTGCTTCCGACGTCGAGTACCCCAAGCCGCACATGAACACGGTACTGGGTACCGCGGCACTTCAGCCCAGGCGATCGAACTGTTAGCGTCCTAATTCGTGACGGTAGGCGCATCCGCGAGCAGCCCGACCCGGTCCCGACCAGCGGGGAAGATCGACCCGGCCCCGGAAGTCGATCTCGACTTTCCCCGGGAATGGATCGAGTTCGTCGATCCGGCAAACGACGAGCATCTGATCGTCGCCGATTTGACCTGGCTGCTGTCGAGATGGACATGTGTGTTCGGTACACCCGCCTGTCAGGGCATTCTGGCCGACCGGCCGGATGACGGTTGCTGCTCGCACGGCGCCTTCCTCTCCGACGACGACGACCGCAAACGCCTGCAACGTGCTGTGAAAATGCTCACACCCCAAGATTGGCAGCTGCGGGAGGAGGCCACCAATGCGGACGGCAAGGTCACCAAGAGCGGGTATCTGGAGCTCGACGAGCTGGACGACGAGCCGGCGCTGCGCACCCGCCGGTTCGACGGCGCCTGCATCTTCCTGAACCGTCCCGGCTTCGCGGGCGGCGTCGGCTGCGCGCTGCACACCATGGCGCTGCGCCGCGGCATCGAGCCGCTCGAGGTGAAGCCCGACGTGTGCTGGCAGCTACCCATCAGGCGCACCCAGGACTGGGTGGACCGCCCGGACGGCGTGCAGATCCTGCGCACCGTGATCACCGAGTACGACCGCCGCGGCTGGGGTCCGGGCGGAGCCGACCTGGACTGGTACTGCTCCGGCTCGCCGGACGCCCACGTCGCCAGCAGGCCGGTCTGGCAGACCTACGCGCCGGAGCTGACCGAGCTGATCGGCGCACCCGCCTACGAGGAGCTGGCCAGACACTGCAAGCGCAGAGAAGGCCTCGGCCTGATCGCCGTGCACCCGGCCACGGTGCACGCCGAGCGGATGAGCGATTCCGCCCGTCCGTCCGCCTGATCGTTTGCCGACCGAGCGCCCGCTCGGTTCGCCCGTCCGTGCGCCGGATTCACTCCCTCGCCATGCGAGCTTCACCCGAATGGGGTTTGATGTGCCGCTATGTCGAAGAAAGTTCTCACCGTGGCGACCATCGCGCTGGGCGCCGCACTCTCGCTGACCGGAGTAGCCCAGGCGGAGCCGAACGGCGACCCGCACAAGTACTACGACTTCACCTCGGAGTTCGTGGCCGCCACCGATCCGGCCGCGGCCAACGCCAAGGCCGCGGGCAAGCTCGTGATCGCGAGCCCGTACGGCACTTCGCACACCATCGCGTGCCGCGGAACCAACACCGCCGACCTCTACGACTGCATGCAGGAAGACGATCTGGGCTGGATCACCCTGCGGAAGACCGAGACCCCCCTCGGCACCACTTGGATCTACTTCCCCTGAGACACCGGAGGACGGCCGAGGGCACCGCAGTGCCCTCGGCCGTCCGCCTCTGCGCTTCTTCAGGCCGCACTAGCGAGGGCTGTCGCCCGACGTGTGCCTACGCTTCGAGCTTGTAGCCGAGGCCGCGGACGGTGACCAGGTGCTCCGGCTTGGCCGGGTCGGCCTCGATCTTCGAGCGCAGCCGCTTGACGTGCACGTCCAAGGTCTTGGTGTCGCCGACATAGTCCGCGCCCCACACGCGGTCGATCAGCTGACCGCGGGTGAGCACTCGCCCGGAATTGCGCAGCAGGTATTCGAGCAGGTCGAATTCCTTGAGCGGCAAGGTGACCGGCTTGCCGTTCACCATGACGGTGTGCCGGTCGACATCCATCCGGACCGGACCGGCCTCCAGCACGCCGCTCTCACTGGAACCATCCAGGTCTTCGCCCGCGCCGCGACGCAGCACCGCGCGGATGCGCGCGATGAGCTCGCGCGCGGAATACGGCTTGGTGACGTAGTCGTCGGCGCCGAGCTCCAGGCCGACCACCTTGTCGATCTCGCTGTCGCGCGCGGTGACCATGATCACCGGGACGCCGCTGCGGGTGCGCAGCTGCTTGCACACGTCCGTGCCGCTCATGCCGGGCAGCATGAGATCGAGCAGGACGATGTCCGCCCCGGACCGGTCGAACTCGGCGAGCGCGGACGGCCCGTCACCGACCACGGTGACCTCGAAACCCTCCTTGCGCAGCAGGAACGCGAGCGGATCGGCCAGCGACTCCTCATCCTCGACGATCAGAACACTCGTCATCTGCGTGCCTCCACACCATTCGGTCGGCCCGGACCCGAGGGACGCGGGCTTGTTTCTATCGTGCTCACCACGGCACCGTCGTGATCATCGTCGGCGCCTGCTTCGTGGTGGGCGGGTATGCGCAAGGTGAACGTCGATCCGGTGCCCAACTTGCTCCACAGGGTGATCTCCCCGTTGTGGTTGGCGGCCACGTGCTTGACGATAGCCAGGCCGAGCCCGGTTCCGCCGGTCGCACGGGAACGCGCCTTGTCGGACCGGAAGAATCGCTCGAACACCCGCTCTTGGTCTTCCTTGGCGATGCCGATGCCGCGGTCGGTGACCGCCATCGCGACGTGATCGCCGCGCAGCGACCGGCTCACCGACACGTGCGAGCCGGCCGGCGAGTAGGCGATGGCGTTCTCCACCAGGTTGGACAGGGCGGTGACCAGCAGGGTCTCGTCACCGAGCACCTCGAGACCGCTCGGCCGGTCGGTGCTGACCGTGATGCCCGCGGCCTCGGCGGCGGTGCGCGAGCGGTCGACCGCCTGCATCACCACGGTGTCCACGTCCACCACTTCCAGCTCGGGCAGCTTCTCCGCACCCTGGAGTCGCGAGAGCGCGATGAGCTCGGTCACCATCTTGCCGAGCCGACGCGATTCGCCGAGCACACGCTGCCCGAAGTGACGCACGGCCTCCGGGTCCTCCGCCGACTCCAGCATGGCCTCGGCCAGCAGGCTCATCGCGCCGACCGGCGTCTTGAGCTCATGGCTGACGTTGGCGACGAAGTCGCGCCGGGTGGCCTCCATGCGCGCCTGCTCGGAGTCGTCGTCGGCGAACAGCACGGTGAACGTGGTCTCTTCGCGCGACAGTTGCCTGGCGACGCCGCGCACCGCGATGCGGCCGCGGCCGGGAACGGGGTTCTTGGCGGTGAGGTCGAACTCGGCGGACTCACCGGTGGCGAGCACTTTCTCCACCGCGGCCCAGGCACGCTCGTCGAGCAGACGGTTGCGGACCAGGCCCAGTTCCTCCGCACGCGGGTTGACCAGCACTACGTCGCGGTATTCGTCGACCACCGCGATGCCGCTCTCGGAGGCGAGCACGATCAGGTCCAGGACCTGCGACATGGTGAGGCCGGACTCGGCCTGCCTGCGGGCGGCCTGCCTGGCATTGACATACGGGATCAGTAGCCCGCCGACTGCCAGGCCGACGACAGCCGCGACGACTGCCAAGAGCACGGCCTGGGGAACACTCACACTTGAATCGTACGGTCGCCGACCATTTGGCCAACTCCGGGTACTCGATGTTTCGCGCAGGTCATAGCACCTTACGACCCCGTTAGCCGCGTGTTTACGCGCCGTTCGATGTGGCGTATCCGGGACGTATTCACCGGCCGGTCAGTCTGCTTCGAGGTCAGCATCGGCCAGCGCCTCGTTCACCGCCCTGCCGTGTTTGTCGACCCAGTCGCCGAGAGCATAGATCGGGATCAACAGGTCTCGGCCCGCCGCGGTCAGCTCGTATTCCACCCGCGGCGGAGCCTCGGCGTAGCGGTCGCGGCGCACCAGCGTCATCTGTTCCATGCGGCGCAGGGTCTGGGTCAGCATCTTCTGGCTGATCCCGCCGATCGCGGCGCGCAGCTCGCCGGGACGCATCGGACCCTCCCGCAGCATGTACACGATCACGGGCAGCCAGGAGTTGCCGAAGATGTCCACACCCATCCGGGCCGGGCAGTCGGATTCGAAGTCGCCGTAGGGCGCGTATTCCACCCACTCGGCGGTGATCGGTTCGGTCGGGGCTGCGCTCACCGCTCCAGCTTGCCACCGACGTTGCGCACCCTGAGGTGCCTATCGGAATTCGTAGCGTCGGTGCCGAACGCTTTTCGAGTGAGGAGTTCCAGATGCGAATCGGAATCATCGGCGCGGGTGCGATGGCAAGGGCCCTTGGCAGCGGTTGGACCAAGGCCGGGCACGAAGTGCTCATCGGCGCCCGGTCCGCCGACGCCGCGGCGGAGCTCGCCGCCGCGCTCGGCGCCCAAGCCGGAACTATCCCCGAGGCCGCCGGGTTCGGCGATGTCGTGGTGCCGGCACTACCGGTCCCCGCTTTGACGGAAGTGCTGGACGCCACCCGGGAACTGCTGGTCGGCCGGACGGTGGTCGACTGCACCAATGCCTTCGCACCGGACGCGGCGGCACCGGAGGGATCGACCGCCTTCGTGCTCGCCGAAGACGCAGTGGCCGAACGGATCGCGGCGCAGGCGCCCGGAGCGCACGTGGTGAAGGCCTTCAACCTGTGTGCGGCGGAAGTGTGGCAGTCGCGGGAGCGGACATTCGACGGGCGCCGCCTGGCCGTGCCGATCTGCGGCGACGACGCGACCGCGGTGGGACTGGTCGCGACCCTTGCGCAGGACCTCGATCTGCACGCGATCCCGGCTGGTGGGCTGCACCGCGCCAGGTATCTGGAGGCGATGTCGGTGTTCACCGTCGGCCTTTGGTTCGCCGGACACGATGCGCGCGCGATGTTCCCGCCGCTGGAAGCCGCGTTCGCCGTCGTCGACTGACCTGCTGCCACATCGTGATCGGCGGTGCCGATCGGAGCGTGCACCCCGCACCCACATCTTCCGGCGGGGAGATGCGCGACGGGTGCACGCTCGCACAGCGACCGGATCTACCAGCCCGGATTTCCCCGGAGCGGGATGTTGACGAAGCTCGGCCGATCCGGATCCAGCTGCACATGCTGTGGCCGCAGCCCGGTGTCGATGAGCATCGGCAGGATCGGCAGGCCCTTCGGGAAGTTGCCCGCGTAGACGTCGACCCGGAGGCGGTGGCCCGGCTGGAGGATCGCCTCGGTGGCGGGCAGTGCGATGTCCAGCGTGGTCGGCTCCCCGGGGACCGTCAGCTGCCGCTGATCCAGGGAGGTGAACGGTCGCGGGTCGGTGTAATCGCCGTTGGCCGACTTGGTGCTGTTCGCGTCGTCGATCGCGCGCAGCGAAGCCATGAGCTGCCCCGACGACAGCACGCTCGACTGGCCGTCCGGCGCGACGTCGTTCACGGTGACCACCCAGTAGCCGTCGGCGGCGTCCTGCACAGTGTTGAGCCGCACCGCGATCCGGCCGGAGACCGTGGTCGGCTCGGCGACCGGGGCGCTGGTGAAGGTCAGCCCGTTCAGCTCCTGGATCCTGGAATCCTTCGCGCAGCCGTCGATCACCGACAGCGCGCCCGCGCTGCCCTGCGCGGCATCGTTGGAGCACATGCTGGTCAAACCGGGCGCGACGGTCAGCCGCGCGGTCTCGCCGGTCGCCTCCGGGGCGAGCGAGCCGTCGTAGAGGCTGTCGGCCGTGCCGCTGGGCGCCGCGGACAAGTACATCCGGCGGTGCACCGCCTGCCCCGGCACCGGGTCGTCGGCCGGGACGGCGAATGAGTCGGCGGTGATCCAGCCGCCGCCCTGCTGGCGCAACGTGACCGGACCGTACTGCTCGATGCCGTTGTCGACGTCCTTGAGCCACCGGTCGAACCACGCGCGTTGCAGCACGTCCAGCCGCGGCGGCAAGCCCGGCTTGCCGTACTCGTTGCCCGAATTGATGTGGTAGGTGTTGCCCATCAGGAGCTGTTTCTGCCCGGGCGGCAGCGGAATCGCGTTGTAGATCTTGGCTTGCGAGTAGGTGAACAGGTCATGCCAGCCGCCGGTCACGAAGGTCGGCGTCTGGATCCGGCTCGGATCGCCCATCCAGTCCTGACGCGGCCGGGAGCCGTCGGTGAGCAGTTCCCTGGCACGCGGGTCGAGATCCTCCATCCGCGCGGTGGTGTAGACGTTGAGCAGCACGTCCATGAACGTCAACGGGTCTCGCGCGCGGTCGGCCAGCCAGGTGGTGTCGAGCTGCCCGGTGAGCACGGACGCGAGGTCGGGAATCAGCTTGAGTCCGTTGATCGCGGTGAGCCACAGCGGGATGAAGTTGAAGCCGAAGCCGCCGCCGGGCGCGAGCACGTCGTTGACCAGGTCGCTGCCCGGCACGATCGGGAAGATCGCCTGGAGCGCGGGCGGGCGCTTCTCGGCCGCCTGCACCTGGTTGATCGCGGAGTAGGAGATGCCGTTCATACCGATGCGTCCGTTGGACCACGGCTGGCGCGCCGCCCAGTCGATCACCTCGACGGTGTCCTGCTGCTCACGGCCGCGCAGCATGTCCCAGGTGCCCTGGGAGAAGCCGGTCCCGCGCACGTCGACGACCACCTGGGAGTAGCCGCTCTTGATCAGCTGGCGGTCGACGGTGAAGCTGCGCAGTTCCCCGCCGCCGAATGCCTTGGTGAGGTCGGTGACCCCGGATAGCGGGGTTCCGCTCATATCGATCTGCCGGAACAGCTGGATCAGCGCGTCGGACAGCCCGGGGATGGACTGCGCGTGATCGGCCAGGTTCGACACCAGCTTGGTGTAGGGCGTCAGGTTGACCACCGTCGGCGTCGGGGTGTCGATCGGGCGTCCGGAGGCGTCGGCGGGCCGGTAGACATTGCCCTTCAGGACGGTGCCGTCACTCATCGTGATGGGGACGTCCCACTGGATGTGGATATTCGGGTACTGCTGCGGGGCGTCCTGGGTCGCCAGCCAAGCGGCTCCGGCCAGGCCGCCGTCGGGCCCGATCGGCGGCACGGCGGCGGCGCCACTGGTGAGGAAGGGGGCGAGCACGGTGACGGCGAGTGCCGCCACTGTGGCCCGCAACGCGTGCTTCATTGGACGTGATCCACCTCTCGGCTGGTCGAACGGACGAGAGTGTACCGACCTACTTGTCGGTAAGAACAGCGGGTAACACCAACTTTGTGCGGAATGACAATTCACATAACCTGACGAGATGCCGCAGTCCCCGTCTTTTGCGCTGGCCACGGCGATCGCGGCGCACAGCGTGCAGCGGAATCCTGCCTCACCGCAGGAACGGTAGACGTCGCCGCTGCCGACTGGCGTCCACCCTTCCGGCGTGTCGCACGACACTCCTTTCCGGGCGGAAAGCGCCGAAAAGACAACGCGCTGCCACCGGATGGTGGCAGCGCGTTGGGATTCGCGTTTGCGGAGGTTACTTACCGCCCTGGCCCGCGACGGCGGCGGCGCCGGCGGCAGCCGCTTCCGGGTCCAGGTACTCGTGCGGACGCACCGGGCGCAGGTTCTCGTCCAGCTCGTAGCGCAGCGGGATGCCGGTGGGGATGTTCAGGCCCGCGATGTCCTCGTCGGAGATCCGGTCGAGGTGTTTGACCAGTGCGCGCAGCGAGTTGCCGTGTGCGGCGACCAGCACGGTCTTGCCGGCGAGCAGGTCCTTGGAGATGGTCGACTCCCAGTACGGGACCATCCGGTTCACCACGTCGAGCAGGCACTCGGTTTTCGGGACGTCGATACCCGCGTAGCGCGGGTCGCCCTCCTGGCTGTACTCGTTGGCCGGATCGATCGGTGGCGGCGGGGTGTCGTAGCTGCGGCGCCACAGCATGAACTGCTCGTCGCCGTACTTCTCCCGGATCTGCGCCTTGTTCTTGCCCTGCAGTTCGCCGTAGTGACGCTCGTTGAGCCGCCAGTCGCGGACCACCGGAACCCAGTGCCGGTCGGCGGCGTCCAGCGCGATGTTCGCGGTGGAGATCGCGCGGCGCAGCAGCGAGGTGTAGACGATGTCCGGCAGGATGCCGTGCTCGGCCATCAGCTCCCCGGCACGCTTGCCCTCGGCGATGCCCTTGTCGGTCAGGTGCACGTCCACCCAGCCGGTGAACAGGTTCAGGGCGTTCCATTCGCTCTCGCCGTGGCGCAGCAGCACGAGGGTGTACGTCATGCCGTCATCCTCCCATGCGCGCTCGGCCAGGTCGCATCGGTTCCCCGCCACCGCCCGACGGGCCTGGGCGGGGATGCGCGAAGTCAGACCGTTCGGTCCGTGGCGAGCACACCCGCGCCCACCAGCGTGGCGCCGTGGGTGATGCGGGACAGTTCCACGCGCAGTTCCCGCAGGAAGTTCAGCCGGGCGTGCTCGTCAACCGCGGCGCGCAATGGATCCCACAGCGGCGCACCGGATTGCGCGAAGCCGCCGCCGATCACCACCCGGTCGATGTCGAGCAGGGCGGCGGCGGAGGCGATGGCCGTGCCGAGCGCGGTGCCCGCCCGGTGCAGCGCCGCGATGGCGATCCGGTCGCCCGCGTGCGCGTCCTCGGCCAGCCGCGCCCCGGTGACGCCCGGCCACCCCTGCTCGCGCGCCCAGCGCACCGACGACATGCCGCTGGCGACGGCCTCGACGCACCCGACCCCGCCACAGCCGCACGGCGTATCCCAGCCCGGTACGACGATGTGCCCGACATGCCCGGCATTGCCGGTGCGCCCGAGCAGCACTTTGCCGTCCGCGATCAGCCCGCCGCCGATCCCCGACGACACGGTCATCGCCAGGGCATCGGGCACCCCGCGCAGCGCGCCGACGCGGTGCTCGGCCAACGCCAGGCAGGCGCCGTCCATGGCGAATCGAATCGCGGCCGAGGGAAACAGCTCCTGCACGGCGGCGACGATCCGGAACCCCGCTTTCCACTCGGGGATGTTCAACGGCCCGGTGACACCGGTCCGCACGTCTACCGGCCCGGCGGAACCGATCCCCACGGCCACGACCGGCTCCGTACCCGCCACCTCGAGCAGCAGTTCGCGACAGGCGTCCCACACGTCCGTCTGCGGCACGTCCACCCGCCGCACGTCGCGAATCTCATAGCCGGGGTGCACTATCCCGGCCGCGAACTTCGTCGCGCCGATATCCAGAGCGAGTACCGCCAACGCCGTTCCCCTTCGCCGATCCGAGCCACCAGAGATTGTCGCTCAGGGCAGGGACCGGCGCGCCGGATCCGGCGCGCGAGGTACTCAGGGCTGGTCGGCGGAATCGACCAGATGCTCGAAGGCGCGCAGATTCTGCAACGACTCGCCCCGCGAGACACGCCACTTCCATTCGCGCCGAATGGATTCGGCGAAACCGAGTTCCAGCAGCACGTTGAAATCGGCGTCGACCGCCTCGAGGATCTGGCCGAATACCCGATCCAGTTCGTCGGGGGTGACGGCGTGCGCGGCCATCCGGCCGACCAGGTAGATGTCGCCGATCCGGTCCAGCGTGTAGGCCACGGCGTAGAGCCTGCGGTTGCGGCGCAACAGGAACTTGTAGACGCCCTCGAAGTTCTCGTCCGGCTTGCGGCAGACGAACGATTCGATCCGGATCCCGTGCTTGCCCACCGTGAGCATCACTGTGGTCTTGAGCTTGCGCTCGCCGGGCAGAACGACGACGAAGGTCTCCTCGCCGGGCCGGGTGTACTCGATCTCCCTTTCGCGCAGCGTCTCGTCGATGAGCCGCGCGATCGCCTGTACCTCGTTCACCGGCGTACTCCCATCCGGCGCCGCCACAGCGCCCGCGACCTGGCCTGGCTGGTCTCGCCGAGGAGCGCGGCCGTCCGTTCGCCGGCCAGGTCGGTGCGCTCGCCGGAGACGCGGTCGTCGGCGTCGTCGCGCAACACGCTGTGCGCGAGGCCACGACCGCCGAGCAACTCGCGCTCCTCACGGAAACCGGCCAGCGCCGCGGAGTAGCTGGCAAGCAGACCGTCGGCGGTGTGCGCCCAGGAGAAGTTCGCGGCGTGCGCGACGGCTCGCTCGCTCATCCGGTGCAGCCGGTCCGGGTCGTCGAGCAGCAGGCGCAGCGCGTTCGCCCAGTCCGAGGTGCGGTGTCCCGGGACCAGCAGGCCGGAGTCCTCGTGCCGTACGGCCGTGCCGAGACCGCCGACGTCGGCTGCGAGCACCGGGGTGCCGCTGGCCTGCGCCTCGATCGCCACCAAGCCGAAGGACTCGTTGTAGCTCGGCACCGCGACCAGGTCGGCGGCGCGGTAGACCAGCACCAGCCGGTCCGGCGGCTGCGGCGGCAGGAAGCTCACCCGCTCGGCGATGCCCAGTTCGGCGGCCAGCTCGATCAGCGCGTCGGGTCGCTCCAGGCCGCTGCCGGACGGTCCCCCGACGATGAGTACCCGCAGCGAACGCTCCGGAGCGTCGCGCAGCACCTCAGCCGCGGCACGCACCAGCACGTCGGGCGCCTTCAGCGGCTGGATGCGACCGACGAACGCGACGATCTGCTCGTCGGCGGCCAACCCGAGCGCCGCGCGCGCGGCGGCCCGGTCGCCGGGGCGATAGCAGGCCAGGTCCGCGCCGGGAGGCACCACATCGATCCGCTCGGCGTCGGCGCCGTAGAGCTCGACCAACTGGCGGGCCTCCTCGGCGGTGTTGGCGACCAGCCGATCGGACTCCGCGATCACCTGCTTCTCCCCGATCTCGCGGGTCGCCGGTTCCGGGCAGTCGCCTTCGGCCAGTGCGGCGTTCTTCACCGCGGCGAGCGTGTGCGCGGTGTGCACCAGCGGCACCCGCCACCGGTCCCTGGCCAGCCAGCCGACCTGACCGGACAGCCAGTAGTGCGAGTGCACCAGGTCGTAGTAGCCGGGCAGGTGCCTGGCCTCTTGGCGCAGTACCTCCGCCGTGAACGCGCACAGCTGCGTGGGCAGATCGTGCTTGTCCAGCCCTTCGAACGGCCCGGCCACCACGTTGCGCACGAGCACGCCGGGCGCGGCTTCCTGAACCGGCGGGACGTTCGAGGCGGTGGCGCGGGTGAAGATCTCCACCTCGGTGCCGCGTCGAGCCAGCTCAACGGCTGTTTGCAAGACATAGACGTTCATACCGCCCGCGTCGCCGGTCCCTGGCTGGGCGAGTGGTGAGGTGTGCACCGATAGCACGGCGATACGGTTCGGCCGTAGGTCCAGGCGCTGACTCACACTCTCCATAGTGCACGGCGCCGTGCGGGTCTCAGACGCCCTGACCGCACCAAGTGAGAGCTATCACACAGCAGATGCCACGGATCACAGCTCAGCGGCGAACGTGCTCACCTCGGCGACGAACCGGGAGCGATCCTCGATGAACAGGCCGTGCTGGGCGCCGTCCCAGAACGACGCGCGCGCGTCCGGGACGGTATCGGCGATGTAGCGGCCGTTCTCGATCGGAACGATCCGATCATCGGTCCCGTGCATGACGAGCACCGGAATATCCAGCCCGCGTAGCGTTTCGGTGTTGTCGACGGTTCGGTAGAAGAGCGCTTTGCGCACCCTGGGTGCAGTGGCGAGACTGGCACCGAACAGACGCTGGGCATCCGGCCCCTTGTCCGCGCCCGGGCCGGTGTTGGCATCGCCGAACGCACCGAAGGCCCGCACCGCGCGGCCCGCGCTCTCCTCGAAGACGCCTGGAATCGCCTCCCGCATGAGGCTCCCGGTCGCCGCGCCCGGCACACCCGGGCCGATGTTCGCCATCGAGCCGCTGTAGACGACGCCGGCGACGGCATCCGTGCCGTAGGCGGCGAGGTAATCCGACAGCACGATCCCGCCGTAGGACCAGCCCAGCAACACCGCGCCCGTCGCGATGTCCTCGGCGGCCAGGACCGCCGCGACGTCGGCGGCCCAGTTCTTCGGATCGTCGTAGCCCGCGGCGGGCGCGTCGGAGTAGCCGTGGCCGCGCAGGTCGACGGCGACTACCCGGAAGTGTGCGGCGAGGTCGTCCGCGGACGCGCCCCAGCAGAGCAGATTCGCCGACCAGCCGTGCAGCAGCACCAGCGGGCGGGCGTCGTCCGGCCCGCTCACCCGGTAGACGATGGTCGTTCCGTCCGCGCTAACCACATCCCGAATAGGCATGGCACCGAGGCTAACCGTGATCCCGGGCGACGGCTCGGCCCTGGCAAACACCGCGCACTTAGGATCACGAGCATGAGTACTCGCACCGCCGTCGTCACCGGAGCCAGCTCGGGAATCGGAGAAGCCACCGCCAGGGAGCTGGCCGCGCAGGGCTACCACGTCTACGTCGGCGCCCGCAGGCTCGACCGGCTGCACCGCCTCGCCGACGAGATCGGCGGCACCGCACTGGAACTCGACGTCACCTCCGAGGAGTCGGTGCGCTCGTTCACCGACACGGTCGAGCGTGTCGACGTGCTGGTCAACAACGCGGGCGGCGCGAAGGGCCTGGCTCCGGTCGCCGAGGCCGACCTGGACGACTGGCGCTGGATGTGGGAGACCAACGTACTCGGCACGCTGCGCGTCACGAAGGCCCTGCTGCCCAAGCTGATCGATTCCGGCGACGGATTGATCGTCACCGTCACGTCGGTGGCCGCGTTCACCGCCTACGACAACGGCTCCGGCTACACCTCGGCCAAGCACGCGCAGGCCGTGCTGCACCGCACCTTGCGCGGCGAGCTGCTCGGACAGCCGGTGCGGCTGACCGAGATCGCCCCTGGTGCAGTGGAAACCGAGTTCTCCGTGGTGCGCTTCGGCGGCGACGCCGAGCGCGCCGCGAAGGTGTACGAGGGCATCGACCCGCTGGTCGCCCAGGACATCGCGGAGATCATCGGCTTCGTGGCGTCGCGGCCCCCGCACGTGAACCTGGACCAGATCATCGTGAAGCCGCGCGACCAGGCCGACCCGGGCCGATTCGCCCGTCGCGGTTAGGGGCGCCCGTCCTCAGCTGAGCCGTTAGCATCCCAGGGACCGAACGCAGGACATCGGATGGGAGTGGTTCGGCGCATGTTCAAAGGCTTCAAAGAGTTCCTGATGCGCGGGAACGTCATCGACCTCGCGGTCGCCGTCGTCATGGGCACCGCGTTCACCGCCGTGGTGACCTCGGTGACGAAAGGCATCATCAATCCTTTGCTCGCCGTCTTCGGCAGCACCAATGAGCTGGGCCTCGGCGTGCAGCTGATTCCATCCAAACCCGCCACCTTCATCGCCGTCGGCCCGATCATCACGGCGGCCATCGATTTCGCGATGGTCGCGGCGGTGCTGTACTTCGTGCTGATCCTGCCGATGAAGACGATCAAGAACCGCTTCGGCACCACCAAGGCGGCCGAGCCCACCGAGATCGAGCTGCTGATCGAAATCCGCGACCTGCTCGCCGAACGGCACGAGGCGGTCCGCGCCGAACGCGCCGCCGACCACCACATCGAGCAAGAGCAGGAGCCGAACACGGTCGGTGCGCCCAAAGACTTCAGCTGACCGGGCCCCGTGCCGCGGCTACGACCGTGCCTCAGGAGCGCGCAGTGGCCCATGGAAGCGCGGTCGATGAATGCCACGTTTGCTCCCAGCGCCATCAGCATCAGCCCAACCCTCGTTTTCAAGCGGAGCGAGACCGAGCATTGCCCGTTCGCGGCCCGGCTCGCGTCCGAGTGGCCGACGCGCAAGCGACGCAGTCGCAAGCGGCGGTCGCTCGGACGCGAGCCGCGAACACGCAGCGCCGCAGGCGCTGCAAATTGACAGAGCTCAGCGGCCGCCGGCCGGCTGCGGCGGTACCGGCGTGGCCGACACCACCGCCGAGGGCGCGCCCTGCAACGCCGACATGCTCTTCCAGGTGTTCCAGTCGATGGTCCAGTCATAGAGATCGCCGTCTGCGGCGGAGAGCGGGATCGACGTACCGGTCACCTCGACCGGATCGCCGTAGAGCGCGGTGGGGAAATAGGCCTGCGCGTCGGCGGGCGAGAGGTTGATGCAACCGTTGGTGACGTTCGCCGAACCCTGTGCGGAGAGCGATTCCGGATTGGCGTGGATGAATTCGCCATTGTTGGAGATGCGGACCGCCCAGCGTTCGCGGACATTGGTGTAGTACGGCGGATTCGACATCATGAAGTCTTCGTATTTCTCGGTGACCACGTGAACGCCGGACCGGGTGACGTTGCGCGGCTCATTGCCCTCGCCATAGCTGACCCCGAAATCGAACACTGTCTGTCCTTCGCGGACCACCTGCATGCGGTGGCTCGGCGCGTTCGCCTTGACGATCTGGCTGCGGCCGATGCGGAAGTCCGAGGTCAGATCGGAATAGCCGTAATTGCCGCCCCCCAGGTCGAGTCCGTAGAGCCGCGCCGAGACGTGCACGGTGGTGCCCGGCGTCCAGTAGTTCTTCGGACGCCAGTGCACCCGCGAACCGCCGTCGTCCGGAAACCAGGCCCACGCGCCCTCGGTGGGCGGGTCGGTGGTGACCGTGAGCGCCTTCTCCACCGCGGCCTTGTTCGACACGGATGACTTGAACTGCAGCACGATCGGCGCGGCGATGCCGACCTCCTGGTTGTCGCCGATATTGATGGTCGTGGGAACTGTGCTCTTCGGCGCGAGCGTGCGGAACGAACCCTCGATGGGGATCGGCTTGCCATCGGTCCCGACCGCGGTGCCCGACCAGGTGTAGGTGGCGTCGTAGCCGAGCGGCTCGGTGATGGCGTAACCGCGCTTGTCCGGGGCGAGTTCGCCGCGGACCTGCTTGCCCGCGGCGTTGGTCAGCGCGATCTGGTCGATCGTCCCGTCGCTGATCGTCACCGAGACCGGCGCGGTCGGGTTGACGTTCGCGGCGTCGTCGGCGGGAACCAACGTCGCCTCGGCGATCGGACCGGCGTCGCGGCCGCCCGCCGCACCGCGGTCGATCGTGCATCCGGCCACCAGCGCGACGACTGCCAGCAGCACGGCCGACACCGCGGCCACCCGGCGGGGCATCATCGGTCGGTCGCTCATTTCGTCGAATCTACGCGCGGCGCACGGCCGGACACGTCCGCGCAGCGTGTGGCGTCGCTTTCAGTCGATCACGCTGACGATCACAATGTGACGCCGACGGTGACCGGTTCCGGTTCCAATCGGATCCCGAAGCGGTCGGCGACGCCGTCGCGCACCGTTCTCGCCAGGGCCACCAGATCGGCCGCGCTGGCGCTGCCGCGATTGGTCAGCGCCAGAGTATGTTTCGTCGACAGCCGGGCCGGCGCCTCGGCATCGGGGAATCCTTTCGCGAAACCCGCCCGCTCGATCAGCCAGCCGGCGGAGAACTTGACCCCGCCCGCCGCCGGGTAAGTCGGCACCGTGACATCGCCCACCTGGGCGGCGATCGCGGCCCGCACCTGCGCCACCCGGTCCTGGGCGACAACCGGGTTGGTGAAGAACGATCCCGCGCTCCAGGTGTCGTGGTCGGCCGGGTCGAGCACCATGCCCTTGCCCGCGCGCAGCCGCAGCACCGCTTCCCTGACCTGCGGCGCGGGCCGGGACTCCCCCACCTCGGCGCCCAGCGCGGTGGCCAGCTCGCCGTAGCGCAGCGCAACGCTGGAACCGTCCGTGCGCAGCGCGAAATCGACCGCGAGCACCACGGCGTCGTCGCGGTGCTTCAGCACGCTGGTGCGATAACCGAACCCGAGCTCGTCGGGCGCCACCCAGCGGATCTCGCCGCTGGCGCGGTCCAGCAGACGCACTCGGCGCAGCAGGCTGGCCACCTCGGCGCCGTACGCGCCGACGTTCTGCACCGGCGTCGCCCCCGCCGAGCCGGGAATGCCGGACAGACATTCCAGCCCGCCGAATCTGGCGGCGACTGTGGCGTGCACCACGTCGTCCCAGTTTGCTCCGGCCTCCGCGACTACGCCGTCGGCACCGATCTCCACGCCTGTGGTGGCGATGCGGACCACAACGCCGTCGAAACCGTCATCGCCGACAAGCAGATTCGAGCCACCCGCCAGCAACAGCACCGGGACCCCCGCGGCGTCCAGCGCGCGCACCGTCGCGACCAGCGCTTCGGTCGTCGCGCACTCGGCGACCAAGGCGGGTCCGCCGACCCGCAGCGTGGTCAGCTCCGCCAGCCGCACGTCCTCGCGCAGCCGCGCGCCGGTGTCGGCGAGCAGATCCGACAGCACCAAACGTGAAGTTCGCACGCCACACGGTAGCGTGCAGTGCACTGCCCGAGCAGCTCCGATGCCACCACTCGTGTAGTTCGCGCGCCGCACGGTAGCGTGTGGACCCATGGCTACACCGCTGGCGTATACGGCCCGCTACTCGCATTCTCCCGCTACCGTGCGCGCGGCCTTCGCGAACGAGCTGTACTGGAAGGACCGCATCACCGAGGTCGGCGGCCCCAACGCCCGCCTGGAGTCGGTCACCATCAGCGGTGACGAGGTGCGCGTCGAGATGGTGCAGGCCATCGCCGCGGAAAAGCTGCCGCCCGCGATCACCGCGGTACGCCCCGGTGACCTGGTCATTCCCCGCGTCGAGCACTGGAGCGGCGACACCGCCACCTTCGAAGCGCGCGTCGACGGCGCGCCCGCCCAAGTGCGCGGCACCGTCACGCTCTCCGCCGACGGTTCCGGCACCACCGTCGCGGTCGAGGGAACCATCGAGGTGAAGATCCCGCTGTTCGGCGGCAAGATCGAGAAGGCGATCGACGAGCACCTCACCGAACTGCTGAAGAACGAGGCGGAGTTCACCGAGAACTGGATCGCGTCGCACTGATTCGCACCGAAAACGGGCACTGGGTCCGGCCACATCCCCCAATGCCCGCATTTGTGTGACCTCCGCAGACCCCCCGCCCGCCGAAGTACCTGTTACCGGACCCAGTAATCTGTGAGCCCATGGCACGCCGACTGGACTACTCCGCCCGCTATCCGCTGCACACCACAAAAGAGCTGTACGCGGCGCTGTCGAACCGTGACTACTGGGAAGCGCGGATCGAAGAGATGCGGAAGTACACCCCCGGCAACGAGGTGGTCAAGCTGGAGGCGGGCGACGGCGGCATCAACATCGAACTGCACCACATCCTGCCCCGCGAGATGCTGCCGGAGATCGCGCAGACGGTGCTGCGCAAGGACATGGTGATCACCCGCAAGGAGACCTACGGCGCCTACGCGCCGGACGAGATCACGGGTAAGTACTCGGCGTCGATTCCAGCCGGACCGGGCAGCCTGGGCGGCACCATCCGCCTCTTCCCGACCGAAACCGGTTGCACCATGCGCTTCTCCTCGGAAGCGAAGGTCTTCATCCCCATGGTCGGACCGCGACTGGAGCAGCTGATGCTCGTGAACCTGGTCGACCTGTTCCGCGGCGAGGCCGAATTCACGGTTCAGTGGTTGGAAGAACACCACCCCACCCGCTGACCAAACCGGTCGGCACGATCACCCGTGGCACCACCGCCGTCAACCGCCTCCGCCGCAGCGATCGCCGACTGATCAACGACGAGTTCATCGCCGCCCGGCTGCGCGAGGCGGCCGATCCGCTCGTGGTCGACCTCGGGTACGGCGCCAGCCCCTGGACGACGTTCGAGCTGGCCGCGCGGCTGCGCATCGTGCGCGCCGACGTGCGCGTGGTGGGTCTGGAGATCGATCCGCAGCGTGTGGTGCCCGGCCGCGACGGCGTGACCTTCGCCCGTGGCGGATTCGAACTGGCGGGGCTGCGACCGGTCCTGGTGCGGGCGTTCAATGTGTTGCGGCAGTATCCGGAATCCGCCGTACCGGAGGCGTGGTCGACCATCCGTTCCGGGCTGGCGCCGGACGGTCTGCTGGTCGACGGCACCTGCGACGAAGTGGGCAGGCGCTGCGCATGGATCCTGCTCGACCGGGACGGCCCCCGTTCCCTCACCCTGGCCTGGGATCCATTCAGCGTGGAGCGGCCCTCCGCCCTCGCGGAACGGCTGCCGAAGGCGTTGATCCACCGCAACATCCCGGGGGAGCCGATCCACGAGCTGCTCACCGCCGCGGACCGCGCGTGGGCCCGCGCGGCGCCGCTGGCTCCCTATGGTCCCCGGGTCCGCTGGCGCGCCGCCGCGCAGGCGCTGCGCGAGGAAGGTTTCCCGATCCGCCACTACCGTCGCCGCCTGCGCGACAACGTGCTGTCGGTGCCGTGGTCGGCCGTGGCGCCGGTCGGTTGATGCCCGTCAGGCGACGGCGAGCGCGCGATACACCCGTGCCGCGGCGCGGGGCTTCAGCCGCGCGCCGGCCTCGGTGATCTCCTCGCCCGCACAGCGGTCGATGGCGACCGCGTCGGCGACCACCTCGTTCAAGGCGGCCTGTCCGATACCCGCCTCGGCCAGGTCGAGCACCGTGCGCACCGGGGTGGTCACCAGAAACGGCCCGGCCGATTCCACGTCGGCGCCGGTCAGCGAGCGGCGCACGACCACCAACCGGGACGGCGCTGGCGGGTGGCCCGCGCGCACCGACAGATGCAGGAACCGCGGACACAGCCTGCCCAGGCCGTGCAACTCGGCCGCACTGTGATGGGAGACGACCGCCGCGCCGTCGAACCAGGCCGACCACATCGCGTATTCGTCGAGCGGACCTTCCGGCCATCCGGCCAAGCGCAGCAGGCCGCCCGGCGCCGCCCTGGTCACCGAACCATCGCGGAGCCCGTCCCGCACTCGCCCCGCACACCCGATGCGCAGCACCTGCCGGGCGGTGAAGAAACCGGCGTGCCGACCGGCCCATCGGCGCAGGACACGCCATTCTTGTTCCGCGGATCCGTTCGCGCGGCTTGCCGCATCGCCAGCCATGCGAACCAGGCTACGCTCGGCATTTGTGCTGGATGTCACATTCGGACCCCTCAATGCCTCCACAGAAACGGCACAGAAAGGTCGGGAAGAATCGCCACCATGAGTACGAACACGCCGTCCACCTCGACGATCAACCGGCGGCCCCTGCTGATCGCCCTGACCGTGGTAGCGATTCTGCTCGCAACGGTCCTGGTCGGCGGAGAGGCATACGCCAGGCACACGGTGGCGAGCTGTATCAGCTCGCAATTCGAGAAGGAGATGGGGTCGAAGATCGACGTGCGATTCGGTCCCAAGCCGATGCTGATCACCTGGATCGACGGCAAGGTGCCCTCGGTGCGGGTGAACAGCGACGACACCAAATTCGGCCCCGCCGTCGGGATGGTGGTCCATGCCGTCTTCCGCGACGTCGAGCTCGACGACCGCAAGGGGAGCACGATCGGGAGCTCCTCCGCGGACGTCACGTGGAGCAACGAGGGCATCAAGGAGACGCTCGGCGGCCTGGTCACCGGAGTGACCTCGTCGGAGAGCTCGGGCATGCTGACGCTGGCCGTGCTCGGCGGCCTGGCCGAACTTCAGCTGAAGCCGCAGATCCAGAACGGGATGGTCGAGGTGGAGACGATGTCGGCGCAGCTGCTTGGCATCGGTGTGCCCCCCGACCTGGTGCAGAGCATCGTCGATATTCTCACCCGGAGCCTGCAGAGCTACCCGCTCGGCATGTCGGCGACCGAGCTGAAGGTGACCGATTCCGGCGTCGACGTCAAGCTGGCCGGTGGACGCACCCCGCTGGAGTCCGCGAGCAACGGTTCCGGGGCCAGCTGCTGAATTCCCAGTGGCGCAAGACATTCGCCGGGAGGGTCGAATGCCTCCGTCGCGAAACAGCTTTCGGCTGACGGTCAGGCCGGAAAGCCGTCCAGCACGTCGCGGGATTTCGACAGCCCCAGCCGGGTCGCTCCCGCGGCGATCATCTCGGCCGCGGTCTCGGCGGTGCGGATACCGCCACTGGCCTTGACGCCGAGCCGCCCGCCCACCGTCTCCGCCATCAGCCGCACCGCGTGGGCACTGGCGCCACCGGAGGGGTGAAATCCCGTGGAAGTCTTGACGAAATCCGCTCCGGCGCGCTCGGCGACCCGGCACACCTCCACGATCGCCTGATCCGGCAGGGCGGCGGATTCGATGATCACTTTCAGCAGCGCCCGATCCCCGACTGCCTCGCGCACCGTGACGATGTCGGCGAGCACCGCCGTGTAGTCCCCGGCACGCGCCGCGCCGACGTCGATCACCATGTCGACCTCGGCCGCTCCCTGATCCACCGCGAGCCGCGCCTCGGCGCCCTTCACCAGCGAATGATGTTTCCCCGAGGGGAATCCGGCGACCGTCGCGACCACGAGCCCGGGCGCGCGCAGCGGCAACATGGACGGCGACACACAGATCGCGAGTACGCCCAACCCGCGCGCGTCCTCGACCAGCGCGGCGACCTCGGCGGGGGTCGCCTCCGGCGCCAGCAGCGTATGGTCGATCATGGCGGCCACTTCGGACCTGGTCAGCGACGCGGAATCTGCCATGGGGTGAGAGTCTGGCACACCGAACGCCATACCCCGTTCCGTGGGCGAATTCCGTTGCGCACCTGGACGCGCTTCACGCACACTCGTAGCTGATGGCGCATCGGAAAGCGTGACGCCACGGTCGACTGACTAACGTGTGCGGATGGGCCCTACTTCGTTCGGGAGGAGACGACCGTGCTGATCCGTCGCGAACGCGCCGACGACGCCGCTGCGATCGCGGCGGTGCATCGCAGCGCATTCGCACCGCGCTACGCCACCGCCATCGATCCCGACGGCGCCGACGCCGGTGACCGCGGCAGCGCGGATCCACCCGAGGTGGGCCTCGTCGAACGGCTGCGCAGCGACGAGGGCTGGATTCCCACGCTCTCGCTGGTGGCGATCGAGCACGACAGCGTGGTCGGTCACCTGTGCCTGACCAGGGCCACCGTCGGCCCGTTCCCCGTGCTGGCGCTCGGCCCGATCGGTGTGCTCGCCGGCCATCAAGGAGCGGGCGTCGGCTCGGCACTCATGCACGCGGCTCTCGGAGCCGCCGACGCCCTCGACGAACCGCTGGTCGGCCTGCTCGGCAGCCTGGAGTTCTACCCCCGCTTCGGCTTCGTCCCCGCCGCCCGCCTCGGCATCACTCCCGACGAACCCGCCTGGGTCAGTCATTTCCAGGTCCGCTCACTGTCGGCCTACGACTCGCAAATAGCCGGCGAATTCCACTACGCGGACCCGTTTTACGATCTCTGACCCGGTTTTCCATGCCCACAGGTCGATGACCGGCCCTCAGGCAGCCTGGAACGGTGCGGTGTATTTCCGAAGCCGCGGCAAATCCTCCGCAGCACACCTGGGAGGATGGGGCCATGAGTTCCGCTCCACCCGTTCAGGACGACCGTCGCTATGTATTGACTCTGGGGTGCCTGGATCGCCCCGGCATCATCGCGGGAATCACGTCGTTCATCGCCGAATTCGGCGGCTCGATAGTGGAGGCGGGCTACCACTCCGACCTCGACACCGGGTGGTTCTTCACGCGTCAGGCGATCAAGGCCGAGACAGTGCCGTTCTCGATCGAAGAACTGCGTGACCGATTCGCCGCGGTGGCGGCCGATCTCGGTCCGGAAACCGAATGGCAACTGCTGGATTCCCGCGAGCGCCGCCGCGCGGTCCTGCTGGTCAGCAGGGATGGCCACTGCCTGCACGACCTGCTCGGCCGCGCCGCCAGCGGCGAGCTGCCCGCCACCATCGAGGCGGTGATCGGCAACCATCCGGATCTGGCGGCGATGACCGAGGCGCACGGTGTGAAGTTCCATCACGTGCCGTTCCCCAAGGACCCGGCCGAGCGCGGCCCCGCGTTCGAGGAGGTTCGCGCCTTGGTGGACGCGCACGACCCGCACGCGGTGGTGCTCGCCCGGTTCATGCAGGTGCTGCCGGCCGAGCTGTGCGAGCACTGGGCAGGCAAGGCGATCAACATCCACCACAGCTTCTTGCCCTCGTTCGTCGGCGCTCGCCCCTATCACCAGGCGTTCGCCCGCGGCGTGAAACTGATCGGGGCCACCTGCCACTACGTCACCGCGGAGCTGGACGCGGGCCCGATCATCGAGCAGGACGTCATCCGGATCGACCACGCCGACGAGGTGCGCGACATGGTCCGCCAGGGCCGCGACATCGAACGGGTGGTGCTGGCGCGCGGCCTGCGCTGGCATCTGGAAGGACGCGTCCTGGTACACGGCCGCCGCACAGTCGTCTTTTCCTGACCACCGGCCGGACCGGCCGAGTAGTCAGCCCACGAGGTCGGCGCGGGTGCGCGGGCGCACCGCGGCGAGCAGGCGCGCGAGTTCCTCGTTGAACCGTCCATAGGCCTCGACGTTGCCGAGGTGGCCGGTGGGCAGCACGCCGTAGCGCATCAAGCTGCCGGTCTGCCGGAGCATCTCCACGATCCGCTCGGAGTGGACCGGCGGGGTCATGTCGTCGAATTGGCCTGCGAGCACCGTGGTCGGTACCACCAGATTGCGCGCCGCCTCCCCGAGGTCCATCGTGGCGAGCAGGACACCGAACCTGGAACGCACCCACGCCGGACACGAGCGCACGATGGCCATGCTGAACGCCAGCATGTCGCCTTTCGCCGTGGTGGTGAGGATCTGCCGGGCGAACAACCAGCGCACCGGCGCGATGGGCGGGAAGACGATCGGGGTCCCGAGTCCGAGCCTGCCGAACAGGAACGGCAACGGCACCTTCAGTTGCAGCAGCCGCAGCGGCCGGTTCAACAGCGGTACCAGCGTGGTCTCCAGGATCAGCCGGTCTGCCGCCGTATTGACCAGCAGGGCCGCCAGCGCCTGCTTCTCGACCCGCTCGGGGTAGCGGCCCGCCCATGCCTGCACGGTCATGCCGCCGAGGCTGTGGCCGACCAGCACGGCCCGCTGTCCGGGCGCGAGCGCGGCGTCGAGTACCGCGGCCAGATCGTCGGCCAGCAGGTCCATGTTCAGCTTGTCGGAGCCGTACTCGCTCTCGCCGTGGCCGCGCTGGTCGTAGGCGATCACGCGGTACTCGCCGGCGAAGGCGTTGATCTGCGGGTTCCAGTACTCCAGACAGCAGGTCCAGCCGTGAATCAGCACGATGACCGGCCGATCGGACGGGCCATAGGCGTGCACCCGCAGCAGCGCGCCGTCCCGGCCGTGCACCGGGATCACCTCAGGGGCCGTCGTAGGGAGATTGAACGCCGCGGTCCGGTAGGTACGGGAACGCAGCTCGGCGCTGTGCGCGTCGCGCAAGCCCCGGAGCAGGGCCCGGAAGCTCGTCAACGCCGTCGGCAGCATGGCACGCATCGGACACTCCTTTGTGTTACTGATAGATACAGTAACCCCGATTTGCGCCGCTTGCTAGTGCAAGCACCCGTACCAGTCCGCGAACTACTCCCTCACCAGCGCGGACCCCGCTGAACTTCGTCCACCTTGGGCCGCACGTCGGCGAGGTAGATGCCGGTCGCGATGATCGCCGCGAACGACAGCAGGCCGAGCCCCGCGGGCGAGAGGAGAAGCACCAGCACGGCCGCCCCGAGAATCGCCAGCCAGATCGGCTTGGTCAGTTTGTCCACCGCGGTGAACGCGTCCGGACGCTGACGCACGGCGTGGATCAGCGCGAAAATCGTCGCACCGAGCGCCGCCAGCCAGAGCACCAGCAGGATCATCCCGGTCAATCCGTGCACCATATTCACCCCAACAATGATAGGCGTACCTCCGCCTCCGCTCCGGCCATGCGCGGGACTGAGGACGGACTACGTCCGGCCGCGTCCTCTATGCGTACTCCGCCTCCGCTCCGGCCATGCGCGGGCCTGAAGACGGACTACGTCCGACGGCGTCCCCTATGCGTACTCCGCCTCCGCTCCGGCCATGCGCGGGCCTGAAGACGGACTACGTCCGACGGCGTCCCCTATGCGTACTCCGCCTCCGCTCCGGCCATGCGCGGGCCTGAAGACGGACTACGTCCGGCCGCGTCACGGACTGCTCCACCAAAACGCCCCCGTACACCACGAACGGGTGCACGGGGGCGTCGAACGGTTTATCCGCGGGAGGTCAGGCCTTCTTAGGGGCGGCCTTCTTGGCGGGAGTCTTCTTCGCGGCGGTGGTGGTGGCCTTCTTGGCCGGGGCCTTCTTCGGCGCGCCGTTCGTGACGGGAGCAGGGGTCTCCTCGGTGGTCACGTCGACGACTTCGGCCTCGACGACCGGATCCGCCTCGGCGGCGTCCTCGGCCTTGGCCGGGCGGCCGAGCAGCCCGTTGACGCGGTCGAGCACGTCCTCGGCGCGGCTCACCGCGTCGTCGTAGAGGCTTTCGACCTGGCCGATCCGCTCCTCGACGCGTTCGTTGGCGCGCAGCCGCTCGATGGTCTCCTCGCCCCGGACGGCGAGGTCGGCGTAGGCGTCGAGCACCTGGCGGTAGTACTTCTCGGCCCGCGCGCGCAGCTCCTCGGCGGTGAACTTCTCGCGCAACTCGGCGAGGTCGTCCGGCAGCTCCGAAGGCAGCCCCGACAGCCGCTCACGCAGCGACTCGAACTGGGCCTGCACGTCGGCGGGCACGTTCGCGAAGCGCTCGCGCGCCTCGTCCACGCGGGTCTGAACGTCGGCGGCGGCCGCACGATCGCGAACCTGCGCGACGACGTCGTTGACGGCGGCATAGAGGGCGTCACCCGCGCCGACGGTGGCGAGCAGTGGCTTGGTCACGGTGGCGTTCTTCTCGGTCATGATGTTTCGTTCTCCTGGCGTGGCGGAGTGTCGGTTGTCGTGCGCGGAACGTCGCTGTCCCAAACGTCCCCCCCTGCCTCGTTTCCTCCGTTTTCCCGGCGAAACGATTCATAGATGTCCAGCAGCACCTGCTTTTGCCGCTCACTGATCGACGTGTCGGCAAGCAGGGCATCCCGGACCGGACTGTGCGGCCGCTGCTCGAGATAGCCAGCCCGTACGTACAAGACCTCCGAGGAGACCCGCAGCGCCTTCGCGATCTGCGTGAGCACTTCGGCGGACGGATTGCGCAGTCCGCGCTCGATCTGACTGAGATACGGATTGCTCACCCCCGCCAGCTGGGCGAGCTGGCGTAGCGAGACTTGCGCGGCTTCTCGCTGCGCCCTGATGAAGCCTCCGATGTCGTGCGCCGCGCTGGCGACGCGACCCCCTCGTTCGCCGACATCGGACGAGTGCTCGTCCGATCTGTCGGTGTACTCGGCGGAAACCTCGGGCTGGTCTGCCATCACTCACCTTCTGGCGGTTGTACGGGTTCGATTCTAGGTCAGGGTGCTAGCTATTGCAAGCAGTGTGCTAGCAGAGTCTCGGCAAACGGCCCGCGCACCGCGGATCAGCCGCCGAACATCAGATGGGAGATCGTGTAGATCGCCAATCCGGCAAGCGAACCGACCACGGTGCCGTTGATGCGGATGAATTGCAGGTCCCGGCCGACCTGCAATTCGATCTTCTTGCTCGCCTCGTCGGCATCCCACCTGGCAACCGTGTCGGTGACCAGAGTGCTGATCTCATCCGCATAGTTGCCCACCAAGTAGCGGGCGCCCCGGTCGATCCAGCCGTCCACCTTCGCGCGCATGTCGGCCTCGTCGCGCAAGCGCTCACCGAGCTGCTGCACGTTCTCGGCGACCTTGCGCCGCAGCGTGCTGTTCGGGTCGTCGGCCGACTCCAGGATCAGCCGCTTGGCCGCCCGCCAGGTGGCCTCGGCCATTCCGGTGATCTCCTCCCGGCCCATGATCTGCGCCTTGACGCGCTCCGCCTTCTTGATCATGGCGTCGTCGTATTGCAGGTCTTCGGCGAATTCCTCCAGGAAGCGGTTCGCCGCCAGCCGGACCTCGTGCTCGGGGTTGGAACGGATCTTCCAGGTGAACTCGACCAGCTCCCGGTAGATCCGCTCGGAAAGCAGGATGTTGACGAACTTCGGCGCCCACTGCGGCGCGTCCCGCAGCACGATGCGGTCGATCGTCTCCTGTGAGCCGAGCGCCCATTGGTGCGCGCGCTCGGCGAGCAGATCCAGCAGCGCCTGCTGCCGGTTGTCGGCGAGCAATTCCGCGAGCACCCGCCCGATCGGCGGGCCCCACAGCGGCTCGGCGATCCGTTTGACGATGGTGTTGTCGATCACCTGCTGCACGTCTTCGTCACGCAGGACCCCGACGACGGCGCGCAGAATCGTCGAGCTCTCCTGGGCCACCCGGGCGGCGTGTCCGGGGTCGGCCATCCAGCGCCCCACCCGCCAAGAGACCTGCGCGGACTTCAGTTTCGTCGAAACTACTTCCGGTGCAAGGAAATTCGTACCGACGAAGGTGCCGAGGCTGGCGCCGAGCTGGTCCTTCTTGCGCCGGATGATGGCGGTGTGCGGGATGGGCAGGCCGAGCGGGTGCCGGAACAGCGCGGTCACCGCGAACCAGTCGGCCAGCGCGCCGACCATGCCCGCCTCCGACGCCGCCCGCAGGTAGCCGACCCAGTCGCCACCCGCGCCGCGGGATTCGGTCCAGCGGCAGAACAGGTAGATCGCGGTGGCCAGCGCCAGCATGCCGGTGGCGAGCGCCTTCATCCGCCACAGGTCGCGGCGCTTGGCCGCCTCGTCGAGCACGGCGGCGAAGCCGAGGGACGCGGCGGCAGGCGCGGCGCGGGCGTCCAGCACCGCGGTGTTGCCGGGAGCTTTCTCCATGCCTCCCATTCTGCTGTGCTTCGGCATCTGGGCGAGCCGGCGAGTGGCACTCGACACGCCAGGCCCGCCCGACGCTGTGGTTCCCGCCGCATCCGGGCCCAAACGCGCATATCACGGGTATTCGCGACCTAAGCTGGTAGCCACCGGAGCAATTACGAACGAGGGAGCCCACGCTGTCCACCGAAGACCTTGTCGACATCGGCGAGCGACCGACGGCGGTGCGCGGCGGCCGGATGGACGGCCGCAAGCGCCGGTGGCGGCAACACAAGATCGATCGCCGCGAGGAACTCGTCGACGGCACCCTCGCCGCTGTCCGCGCGCGCGGCAGCAACGCGGGCATGGACGAGATCGCCGCGGAGATCGGCGTTTCCAAGACCGTCCTGTACCGCTACTTCTCCGACAAGAACGATCTGGTCCACGCGACCATGCAGCGGTACATCGAGACCACCCTGATGCCGCGGGTGTACGGCGCGATCAGCCTGGATGCCGACGAATACCAGCTGGTCCGCTCGGCGCTGGCCGAGTACGTCGGCACCGTGGACGAGGACCCGGAGGTCTATCGCTTCATCATGGGCAACGGCGCGGCCGACCAGTCCTCGCTGGCGGAGTTCGAGAAGCTCTTCGCCGAGGTGGTGTGCACCGTGATCACCGAGCGCGCCCTGGAGCGCGGCGTCCAGACCGAAGGTGCGGCGCTGGCATCATATGTGCTGGTCGGCGGCATCCAGCTGGCGACGCACTGGTGGTCGACGAACAAGTCGCTGTCCCGCGAGGACGTCATCGATTACCTCACCATGCTGGCCTGGAGCGCCATCGAGGGCATGGCCCGCGCCGGCGGTTCACCCGCGGTGTTCAACGCGCAGCCGCACGTGCTGCCCACGCCCGAGACTCCTGCGGCGGACTGATCCGGGCCGATCGCCCAGGTGCTAGCTGTACCGCTAGCAAAAGTTCATCAGCCCTCTCGACTTTGCCGAAACGTTGGCTAGTCTGAAGCCGAGCGGTGCGCCGAGTGCGCTGCGTCACCGCAAGCGCCGTACTCGACGGCGGTCCGCGCGGACCCTGGTCACGCGAGCTACCGCCCGCGTGTCCGTCGCTGACGACCGCGGCACCAACGGAGGTACCTCGATGGCGAAGCAAGTGCCGACCTCTCGGCTTGCTCGTGGCACCAAGCTGGGCGCGGTAGCGGCGAGTTCGGTGCTTCGCACACAGCGGACACGGCTGACCATGCGGGGCAGGTCCGAGGCCGTCCGCGCGAAGATGGCCGAGGAATCCATGATTCGCACCACCGAGCAGGTGGTCATGGTGCTGGGCACCATGAAGGGCGTGGCGATGAAGCTCGGGCAGATGATGTCGGTGCTCGACCTGGACCTTGTGCCCGAGAACCACCGGGAACGATTCCAGAAACGCCTGGCTGTGCTGCGCAACGCGGCGCCCACGGTCTCCTTCGCGGCCATGCGCACGGTGATCGAAGAGGATTTCGGCAAGCCGCTCGACGCGGTGTTCGCCGAGTTCGACGCCGAGCCGGTGGCCGCGGCCTCGATCGGCCAGGTGTACCGGGCGCGGCTGCACGACGGCCGCCGAGTCGCGGTGAAGGTGCAGTATCCGGGCATCGACACCGCGGTGCGTGCGGACCTGAAGAACCTCGCGATGTTCCGGCGCGTGCTGCAGTCCGCGATGCCATGGGTGACGCCCGCGGTGCTGGACGAGCTGCGGCTGAACATGGAGGGCGAACTCGACTACCGTGCCGAGGCCGCGACGCAGCTGCAGATCGCCGAGATCTACACCGAGCATCCGTTCATCATCGTGCCGCGGTCGCTGCCGGAGTTCAGCACCACTCGGGTGCTGGTCACCGAGTACGTGGAGGGCAAGGGCTTCGAGGAGATCCGGCAACTGCCCGAGGCCGAACGCAACCGGATCGGCGAGATCATCTACCGGTTCTACGTCGGTTCGCTGTTCGCCTTCAACGAGTTCTGCGGCGACCCGCACCCGGGCAACGTGCTCTTGGCCGAGGACGGGCGGGTCGGCTTCCTGGACTTCGGGTTGTTCAACCGGATGGATCCCGAGCATGTGCGATTCGAGGTGATCTGCCTGCGCGCCGCCGCCGAGGACCGCGCCGAGGACCTGCGGCAGTTGATGATCCAGCGCGGTGTGATCGATTCGCCGCAGGAGATCGGCGCCGAGGAGTGCCTGGAATACGTGCTGGCCGCCTCGGAATGGTGCTTGGTCGACGAGGAGCTGACCATCACCCCCGAGCTGGCCAGTGGTGCCTTCCTGCTCGCGGTGGACCCGAGAGCCAGCGAGTTCACCGGGATGAAGCAGCAGAATCTGCCGCCGGAGCACCTGTTCTCGCGCCGCGCGGACTTCCTGACCTTCGGCATGCTCGGTCAGCTCGGCTGCACCGCGAACTGGCACCGGGTGGCCAGGGAATGGCTGTACGACGAACCACCGGTCACCGAGCTCGGCCGCGCGCACCACGCCTGGCTCGCCGACCATCCGCCCGCCGCGCCGAAGCGGTCGCGCGCGCGGAAGAAGACCACCAAATAGCCGCCGACCGGCGACCCGACCCAGAACGGAAGACCATGGCAGACGCACGGGAATTCGACCTAGTCCTCTTCGGCGCGACCGGCTTCGTCGGCAAGCTGACCGCGGAGTACCTCGCAGGCGCCGCACCGGAGTCCGCTCGCGTCGCACTGGCCGGGCGGTCGCTGGACAAGCTGACCTCCGTGCGTGCTGGACTCGGGCCGAAGGCCGCCGATTGGGGCCTGGTGGTCGCCGACTCGACCGACCAGACCGCGCTGGACGAGCTGGCCGCGCGGACCAAGGTGGTGGTCACCACCGTGGGTCCGTACCTGCGCTACGGGATGCCGCTGGTCGCGGCGTGCGCCAAGGCCGGAACCCACTATGCCGATCTCACCGGTGAGCCGCTGTTCATTCGCGACGCCATCGACGCCTACCACGACCAGGCCGCCGCGACCGGCGCGAAGATCGTGAATTCCTGTGGCTACGATTCGATTCCGTCCGACATCAACGTGTACCAGCTCTACCGCCGCTCGGTCGAGGACAACACCGGTGAGCTGGTCGACACCACGACCGTCGCCTCGCTCAAGGGCGGCGCCAGCGGCGGCACCATCGATTCCGGACGCGCGATGATGGAGGCGATCGCCGCCGACCCGGCCAAGGGCAAGGTGCTGTCCCACCCGTATTCGCTCAGCCCGGACAAGTCGCGGGACCCCGACGTCGGCCGCCAATCCGATCAGGCGCTGTCCCGGGCGAGCGCGATCGATCCGAGCCTGGACGGCTGGGTGAGCACGTTCGTCATGGCGGCGCACAACACGAAGGTCGTGCGCCGCACCAACGGGCTGCTCGGCTGGGTGTACGGCAAGAATTTCCGCTACCGCGAGGTGATGAACGCGGGCAGGTCGCGGCTGGCGCCGCTCATCGCCGCGGGTATGGCAGGTGGCATCGTGGCCGCCATGACCGTAGGCGCACTGCTGTCGCGGTCCTCCGCGGGCCGCAAGGTGCTCGACCGGGTGCTGCCCGAGCCGGGGACAGGACCGAGCGAAGAAGCCCGGGCCAGCGGCTGGTTCACCATGAAGACGTTCGCGCACACCACCTCCGGCACGAAATACGTGGCGACCTTCGCCGGCACCGGCGACCCTGGATACCAGGCCACCGCGGTCCTGCTCGGCGAGAGCGGCCTGTGCCTGGCGTTCGACGGCGACAAGCAACCCGACCTCGCGGGCATTCTCACCCCCGCCGCCGCGATGGGCGACGCGCTCGCCGATCGGCTGCGTGCGGCGGGCATGACCATCACAGTCGACCGCGCCTGAGGCACATTCTCGGTGAATCTCGCTCGCAAGACCATGAACGCTCCGGCCTTGGCCGCGGTGTACGAACGGGCCTGGCGGCCGACCGTGTTCTATCTCGCCAGCGGCCGCACCACGGCGGCGGACCGGCGCGACGCGGTCGCCACGCTTCGGCTGCGCGGCCCGCAGAAAGTGCTCGATATTGCTTGCGGGCCGGGCAATTTCACCAAGTACCTGAGCAAAGCGCTGTCCGGTGACGGCTACGCGGTCGGCGTGGACTATTCCGCGCCGATGCTGGCGCGCGCCGTGGCCGACAACGCCGGACCTCGCGTGGGCTATCTGCGCGGCGACGCGCGCACTCTCCCATTCGCCGACGAAACATTCGACGCTGTCTGTTGTTTCGGCGCTCTATACCTGATTCCGGACCCGCTCACCGCGGCCCGCGAGATGATCCGGGTCTTGGCGCCCGGCGGCCGGATCGCCATCACCACCAGCCACCGTGCCGACAATCCCATCGGCGATATGAGCCGCGTTATCGGCGGTTGGAGCGGTCTGCGCGTCTTCGACGCCAAGACCTTCCCCACCCTTTTCGCCGACAACGGCCTTGTGGAGATCGACCAGCGCATCCATCGGATGTTGCAGTACGTCAGCGCGACGAAACCCGCATAGTTTCGACCGCGGGCTGAACGCTCCCCGAAAGTGTTCAGTTCGTGGTGACGGACCGGACGAGGACCTCGAGCTTGTCCACGGTCTGGTCGAGCGCGCGGGTGCTGTGTTCGACCCCGCACATCGCCACCGTGCCCTCCACCGCGGCCACGATAACCGTGGCGGTCTGCTCGGCATCGACATCACCGGCGCCATGGTCGCGCAGCGATCCTGCCAGCAACGCGGTCCAGTTCTCGAACGCGGCCGCGGCGGCGCGCTGCGGCCGGTCGTCGTCGACGGGATCTTCGATGGCGACCGCCAATACCGGGCAGCCGACCTGGAAATCGCTGTCGATCAGCACTTTTCGCCACATGTCCGCAAACGACCGCAGAGCTGCGACCGGCCCGGCCGCAATGGGCGGTCGGCACACCCCTTCCGGGTCAGGGTGCGGGCGGGGTACCGAGATCCACCATGCGGTGGAGGATGGCGGGAGCGAGCGCCAGCTCGAATTCCGTTCCGCTGCTTTCGAAGACGAAGGCGAGGTAGTTGTCGCGGGGTAGCGGAGCCAACCGGACCGAGCAATGCTCCCCCACGATCACCCAGCCACCGATGGTCAACTGATCGGACATCGCAACTCCCACCCTTCGACGCTTCCGATAACTGGACTATGCCAGTTGCACGCAAGGGGTGTCAACGGCGGAAATCGGCCGCTGAGCTGGTGGAATACTCCTGTTGGAGAATCCACCGGCCGGGCGGGTGGACGGCCGCGCAGAACTCCAGGGCGCGGCCGTCGGCGTCGAGACAGGTGCGGTGGACGACCAGCACCGCGGCCGGAGACGACAGCGCCAGATGACGGCGCTCGTCGCCAGTGGCGAGGCGGGCGCCGATGCGCTCGCGTACGACCGCGGTACCGCGTCCGACGGCGGATTCCAGGTAGCGCAGGCCCCTGCCGGGCAGGCGCTCGCGGGTGAGCAATCCAGCGGTGGATTCGGCGAATTCGTGGGGATACCAAGAGGTCGTCAGCGTTACCGAGCCATGAGTGTTGATGCTCAATTCTTTTCGCATCACAGCACGCACGCAGGACGGGCCGAGCTCATCCGCGACCTCCCGCGGCGCCGTGACCACCGCCGCTTCCAGCACCGTCACCGAGTCGTCCTCGGCGAACGGCGGTCCGTATCGCGGCGCGTTCTCCCGCATCAGGGCCCGCCGATCGGTCACATACGTGCCCGACCCGCGGCGGGACCGGACGATTCCCTGCTGGCGCAACGTGTTCAGCGCCTTCGCCGCGGTAGGCCGGGCGACCTTCCATTGGGCGGCGAGTTCCCGCTCGGAGGGCACCTCGGCGCCGGGAGCCAGCTCGCCGCGCTCGATGAGCTCACGCAGATGCGCCGAGATCTGCAGGTATTTCGGGAGTTCGTCGTCGATTTCGGCCATCATTCGCCTCCCCTGCCCCGCGAACCATTGTCCAGTCTAACAACGGGTCCTTCGGAAGTCCGGGAGCGCCCACCGAGGCGGTCCGCGCCGCGATACCTGGCGGTAGAGTGCGAATCCAGTACAGCGCGGTACGGACAGGACCGAGCGGAAGGGGGCTTCCTGATGGCAGTACCCGATACCGGACAAGGGACGGCGCGAAAGCTGTACGCGGCGGCCATCGGCGAGGGCGGGGGCGAACCATTCGAGCTGGACACCGCGGTCGCCGAGAATCTCGCCGCCGCATGCGACAAGCTGGTGGACGATCTGCGTCGTGCCATGGACGACGGGCAGCTCGTCACGGACGTAGCCGGCTTCCCGGACCTGTCGACCGGACAAGCCCTCACTCGCGGCTTCGCCGACAAAGGCAGGCAGTACCTGGACACCCTGGCGGCGTTCCAGGAAACGGCGCTGCTGTTCAAAGCCGCATACTTGGCGGCGGCGAACCGGCTGGCCGACGCCGAGGCGGCGAATCAGGCCGCGCTGCGGTTGATCACCGAGTACCTGGAGCCCCGGTGAGCCCGCGCTGGTGCGTCCGGACCGACTGAGGGGGAGGATCATGGCAGACTCCGCGGCACGCGCGGCCGCCGACGGAATCCGGCGGCAACTGTCCGAATTCGACGGCGGGGCAACGGATCCCGCCTACGCGCCGGACCGGGAACTGTTCGGCGCCTACACCCACCAGCAGATCTGGGACCTGGTGCACGAGGCGCTCGACCCGGCGGCGCTCGGCCGGACGGCCGCGGCATGGCATGCCAACGCCACGGCGGTTGCCGAAGCGTTCCAAGCCTTTTCCGATGCCGCCAACCGCGAGTTCGCGCGCTGGTCCGGCCGCGCCGCCGATGCCGCGGTGACCGCGACCAGGGAGTTCGTCCGCGCGGGCGGCGAGGCGCACGATGTGTGCCGGGCGGTCGCGCGGCTGATGGAGTTGAATAGCGATGCCGCGCAAACGGTCCGGGGTGCGATCACGCCGCCCCAGCGGTACGAGCCGCTGGCCGACCCGGCCGCCGAAGCGGTTTACGGTGGAAAACGTAGGATGGAACACGATAGTGCGGCGGCAGACATCGAGGCGGATGTCCGGGACACGATGACTTACGTCTACACCCCGACCATGCCCGCCACCGGCGACCGCGTTCCGCAGTTCCCCCGGCCGCAGGAGCCTTCGGCGGCGAGCAATCCCACCCCCGCTGATCCCAGCACCGTCCGCGGAGGCGGCGCGCGGTGAAATGGGTGCTCACGCCAGACGAATTCACGCATGTCTGGGCGAACGAAACAAGCCTGGACCGCAGGCCCTACCCGGTCAACATGGTTCCCGCGGCCACCGTGCGCACGGAGTCCGAGTATCGCGCACTGCGCTTGCCGCAGCGTTTCGCCCGTCAAGCCGACCCCGACCTGGCCGCCGCGCTGATGCTGTGTGCGCGCAACGACGCGACCACCATCACCGTCTCCGGCGAACGGGGCGCCCTCTCGCGAGACGGGAACGCCACGCAAGTCGAACGGATTCTCGCCTTCGCCGCGGTGGTGCACAACCACGCGGGCATCCTGGTGGCCTCGCCGGAGAAAGTGACCGTGCTGATGTGTCATGCCCGCGCTGTGGGAGAACGCCTGGTGCAGATCATCGGCTCCGCGCGGGCGGGCAAGCTCGCCCCGATGCGCGAGCCGCAAGACGCGGTGCTGAGTCCTGATCGCACTGAGCCATTCGTCACCAACGGCCACCGCGGCGCGGCACGATTCCGCCAGACGCTGCGCAAACCGGTCGACGGACGCGGCTTCATCACCGTGACGGTGCAGCCGGACAATCCCATGTCCCCGCCCACGCGTCACCGCACCTGGCTGGACTTCACCGGCGACGGCCGCTACCTGCTCACCACCGCACACGACCTGATCCTCGCCCCGGTGTCGGATGAGGAGTTCGCCGCTCAATTGCTGCGCTTGGCGCACGTCTGAAGGGCGGACGCTGTCGTGTTGCCGCGGGCCCGGCGAGGGACGAACTCCGGTGCTCACTTATGGCTTGATCGGCTGCAATGGCGTGGTTAGCTGTAGGTCATGGCCAAGCAGTGGACGGTGGCGGCTACCGAGGCCCTGAAAGCCGATGGATTGCAGATCGCCGAGCTCGACACGTCAGCGCGGCCGGGATTCACCGGCGACAAGGAGGCGGGCCTCGAGTTGCTCGTGGAACGAAGCCAAGTGCTGTCGGAACTGCAGGAGAAGCTGTACGCGAACGGCCGCTCCGGCGACAAGCGCAGCGTGCTGCTGGTGTTGCAAGGGATGGACACCGCGGGCAAGGGCGGCATCGTCCGGCACGTCATCGGCTCGGTCGACCCCCAGGGCGTCGACCACACGGCGTTCGGCGTGCCGACTCGGGAGGAGCTGCGCCATCACTATCTGTGGCGCATCCGCAAGGCGCTGCCACGCGGCGGCCAGCTCGGCGTATTCGATCGCTCGCACTACGAGGACGTGCTGGTGGTGCGGGTGCACAACCTGGTGCCGCCCACGGAATGGGAACCGCGCTACGACGAGATCAACGCCTTCGAGCGTGAACTGGTCGACGAGGGCACCACGCTGGTGAAGATCGCCATGTTCGTCTCCCTCGACGAACAGAAGAAGCGGCTCGCCGAGCGCTTGGAGCGCCCGGACAAATACTGGAAGTTCAATCCCGCCGACATCGACGAACGTGCGCACTGGCCCGCCTACCAACAGGCATACCAGGCGATGCTGGACCGTACCTGCACCGAATACGCGCCGTGGTACGTGCTGCCCGCCGATCGCAAATGGTTCTCCCGTCTCGCGGTCACCGAACTGCTCATCGACGCGCTGGAGCGGCTGGAACTCGACTGGCCCGCAGCTCAATTCGACGTCGAGGAGCAGAAACGGCGCCTCGCGCGGGCGTAGTGCCCGCTCAGGAGACCAGTGGCCGTACCTCCTCGGCCACGAAGCGCAGGAACGCGGCGGTGTCCGGATCGTCGGCGGTGGTCTGCAAGACGACGGTGTCCGCACCTGCCTCGGCCAATCGGACAACGGCTTCGGCGACAGCGTGCGCGTCACCTGCGACGCCCGCACCGGGCGCGTGAGCAGGAGTGCGTTCGGCTGCGAGGCGGCCCGCGGCGTCGGGGCCGGTGACCGCGAGCAGATTCGCCACGATGTGGTGGCGGTCGGTCCGGCCCGCGGCGGCGCGCCCCTCATCGATCAGCTTGCGGGCAACGCGGACGCCGTCGGCGTCGGTGATCGAATCCAGCAGTGTGCCGTCGGCGTGCTCGCCGCACAGCCGGATCGAGCGCGGACCGCGCGCGCCCGCGTAGACCTTCGGCGGCGCCGCGGGCGGCCAGTCCAGTGCCACATCGTCGAGGTGCACGTAGCGGCCGGATGTGGTGACCCGCTCACCGGCCAGCAGCGCACGCAGCGCGCCCAAATGCTCGCTGAGCAGCGTCACCGGCGACTCGACGCGCGCGCCGACCTGCTCCATCCAGGTCTGCACACCATGCCCGATACCGAGGATCAGCCGGTCGGGGAACAGCCGGTAGAGCGTCGCGGCCTCCATGGCGGTGAGCGCGACGTTGCGCAACGGCACCGGCAGCAGCCCGATGCCGACCCGCACCCGGTCGGTCCACGCGAGCGCCGCCGCGGCAGTGGCGATTCCGCTCTCCAGGAAGCAGTCCTCCCACAGCCACAGCTCCTCCAGCCCCGTCGCCTCGGCGACCCGAACCGCCTCGCGGAGCGACTCGGGCGGATTTTGCGGACGGAACACAGCACCGAGAACAGTCACCCGACATTCCTACCCGCCACAACGGGCCGGCGCAGGCATATTCGTCTGCTGGTGCCGGTGTCAATCCCCTGGACATAAACGATTTTTGAGATTTTTCGGTGCTGCGGTCCGTGACCACGGGCGGATAGGCTCGGGCAACGAGTTGCCGAGCCACGCCAAGGTGGTATCGCGGCGGCCAGGACTAGGAGTGGGAACATGGCATCGACAGAGCCGATCGGGCCGCTAGCGGGCCGTACCGCGATCATCACCGGGGCCAGCCGTGGGATCGGCCGGGCGATCGCGATCAGATTCGCGGCGGAGGGCGCGAACGTCGCGATGATCGCCCGAACCCAGGAGCCGCACCCCAAACTGCCCGGCACGATCCACACCGCGGCCGCTGAAGCGGAAGCCGCAGGCGGCGACGTGCTGCCCCTGGTAGCGGATGTGCGCGACGACAAGGCGCTGGCCGATGCGGTCGATCAGATCGTCGAGCGGTTCGGCGGCATCGACATCCTGGTCAACAACGCCGGATCGGTCGATCTCACCGGCGCCGAGCAGATCGGCATGCGCCGCTACGACCACATGCAGGCCGTCAACCTCCGCGCCCCGTTCCTGCTGTCCAAGCTGGCGCTCCCGCATCTGCGCGCCTCGGCTCGGGGCGGGCGCAACCCACACATCCTCACGCTCTCCCCACCGCTCAACATGAACCCCGACCACATCGGCAACGGCGTCGCTTACACCATCTCCAAATATGGCGTCAGCCTTGCTTCCATCGGCTTGGCGCATGAGTTCCGCCCGTTTGGTATCGCAGTGAACTCGCTGTGGCCCCGGACGAAGATCGACACCGCGGCGGTACGCAATCTGCTCGGCGGCGCGGAAGCCGTCGCGGCGTCCCGGACCGCCCACATCTGCGCCGATGCCGCTCTGTTGGTGGTGACCAGCCCCGCTGCGACCTACACCGGTCAACTGCTCTTGGATGAGGATGTCCTCGCTTCCCATGGTGTCACCGACCTGGACCGTTACCGCGTCGTACCGGGCACCGGCACGCTCGCCAACGATCTCTTCGTCGACGCGTAGACCGCTAGAAAATCGTGCTTCACCGGCGCCTCATGCCGGTGCCTGCAGAACCAGCTGATCCCAGGGCCGGGGAGGGTATTTGAAGATTGATGCGCGCATCAGGTGCGTCACGAACTCCTCGCGGTACGGGTCCCACAGCACCACGTGCTGGTTGGTCACTTCGTCGTCGGTCGGAGTGCTGCGATACATCTCCATGAAGGCTGGCTCTACCTGGCAAGCTTGCACGATCTCATCGATCTGACGCTGAGGCACAGCTCCGGGCGCAAGGGTTCCGAACGCTGCCGCCATCAGCCGGGCGCGCAGCGTGATGCGATAGCGGAGGTCGAGATGTCGATGGTGATCGATCGCGCTCTGTTCTCGCTGCCGCCGGAGCAGCGCACCGCGTTGGTCGCGGTGGACGTGGAAGGGTATAGCGTGGCCGAGGCGGCCGCGCTGCTGGGTGTGGCGGAAGGAACAATCAAAAGCCGGTGCGCGCGGGCGCGACAGCGGTTGCAACAGCGGCTGGAATTTCTACGTGATCCGGGGAACCGCAGCTGACCCGGCTGCGTCATTAACAGTGACGAGCCACGACACGATGTAGAGGCAGTCTCCCACCAGGGTTGGGTGAAGGGATGGGCTGTGCTGACGGAGGCGGAGGTGTGATGGCGACCGGGGGTTCGCGGCCTGTGTTCACGGCCGAGTTGCTCGCCGACCTGCACGCCGACAACCTCACCCCGGATCAGCGTGCGCAACTGTGGCCGGAGGTGGCCCGCGATCCGGAAGCTTTGAATTTTCTGCGGTCGCTGGATGCGGTCAGCGCCGAGCTGCGAAACCTGGGCCGGGACGAGCGCGTCATCCACGCCATGCCCGCCGATGTCACCGACCGGCTCAAACAGTTCCTCGAGGAATTGGATCCACCCGGAAAAGATGCCACGATCCCTCCCCTGGCCACCGCGCAGGACGACACGCCCAATCGCTCGGCCACCGCACCGCCTTCCTCGTCGCCATCCGAGTCGATCGGCGAATCCGAAAGTCAGCCAACCGTTTCGGAAGCGCGGGCCCAACTGGTCACACTCGCCGAGCATCGCCACCGCCGCGGTCGGGTGCGCTGGCCGGCAGCGGCAGTGATCCTCGCCGTCACCGCCGTCGGCGGGATTGCCTCGGTGCTGCGTGGTGGCGACGATGCCGCACCCGCTGCCCAGCCCACCACCGCTACCGACCAGCTCGGTGGGGAACTCACCGCCACCGCCGCGCTCTCCGCCCTCGGCCGCCACACCGTCACCGGCTCCCTCGCCAACCCGGCCGCCCTGGACCGCTGCGTGCAAGCCAACGGACTCGACCGCACCGTCCTCGGCTCCACCGACATCACTTTCCGCGGCCAGAACGCCGTCCTCATCCTGCTCACCGGTCCGCGTCCACCCACCATCACCGCCCTGGTCGTCGGGACCAGTTGCGGCGCAGTAGGTCCGCAACGCCGGGCAGTGCAGGACATCGGCTGACACCCCGCGAAATCGCCCACCAGCACCCAGTGGACGCAAGCTCCGGGTTGGCCGCATGAAGGTGCGTCGACGTGGCGCAAACGATTACCGGGCGCGGGTGACCCTCCGGCCGCGCGCTCGGCGGTAGCTACCCGCCATGTTCGACTCCCGCGGCTTCGGTGTCGGGGTCGCGTTACATGGCTGTCGAAGGCGGCCGCGGTCCGCCGCGCGTCCGAGAAATCGTCCCAACGCCGGGGTAGTCCAGGGCTGGGCGTCGTGCCAGTTTCTTCAGTGCGTTCCTGGACGCCCGGCCCGGTCAGCTCACGGCAGGGCATGGGGGAAACGGGACCCGTGCCGATGTGGCGTCCAACTAGTATCACCAACCCCTCCCGTGTTCACGAATTCGCGCCAGCAACAGCGGATCTGGACGCCGAGCGCGTCGATCTCCTCGGGTGCGAGTGGCGCGAGCATTGGGGCGGCGGCCCAAGCCGAGCCGCTTCCATACAGCAGCGGCAGGTCAATGCAGTGGCAGGCGCCGTACGGGTTGGCCGGGTGCAGCTGGCCCATGCGGTAGCAGTAGACGGTCGCGCCGGCGTCGGACAGCTCGTCGGCGAAGCGGAAGAGGCCTTGCTCGAAGGCCTTTCGCCCGATCAGTCGCTCCATCGCGCGGGTGGTCCGGTTGCCGAGCAACGGCAGTCGCCGGACTTTGCCGAACACCGGATGCGGGCCGCCGTAGAACGCCCGCGCCTCCTCGGCCGTACAGCCGACCACCACCCGCAGGCCGACGGCCGCGTCGCGCACCGCCTGTCGCCAGGTGCGCTCGTCAGGCAGCGGATCCGCGTCAGCTACCGGCAGGAAGGGCGGTGCCGAGTTCAACCCGCCCGGTCCGGCCATTCGCCGGACGGTACGGCCCTGGGCGGCAAGGAGTTCGGGGACCGGAGCGGTGAACGGGTCGGCGTCGAGTTCGGCGAGGAACATCGCCCCCACCCGTTCGGCGCGCTGGTGGCTCTGGAATCCGATGCCGAACGGTGCGCTCTGCACGATGGCCTGAGCGAACAGCGGTCTCGCTTCCGCGATGCCCAGCAGCGCGACCACCGACTGCGCGCCCGCCGACTGCCCCGAGACGGTGATGCGCTCCGGATCGCCGCCGAACTCGGCGATGTGTTCACGCACCCACCGCAGAGCCGCGACCTGGTCACGCAAACCGAGATTGCCCGCTGAAACGCCGGGCGCTCGCAGGTATCCGAGTGCGCCGAGCCGATAGCTCACCGACACCACGACGATGCGGGTCTCGCGCACGAGCTGGTCGGCGTCGTACAGATTCCACTGTCCACTGCCCGCGAGATACGCGCCGCCGTGCAACCACACCAGTACCGGACAGCTGCCGGGTTCGACGCCCTCCGGAGTCGTGACGGTCAACGCCAAGCAATCCTCGGATTGATCCAGCGGATCCGGCCGCCCCATCACGGGTTCGAGCCGCCCCGGCAGCTGCGGCGCAATGGCGTACCGCCGGGTCGCGTCGTACACCCCGTCGTGTGGTGCGACCGGCTCCGGCGCACCGAATCGCTCTGCCCGCGCATAGGGGATCCCGCGAAACACCGCTACCCCGCTGAGGGCTTCGCCCCGCCAGCGCCCTGAGGGCGCGACCACGTTGTCCATGCCACTCTCGCCTTCTATCGCAAGTCGACTTGCGATAGAACCACGCTAGGCACCGGAGGCGCACAACGCAAGACGACTTGCGATAATTGCGGCATGGGCCAACCTTCGGCACAGATCCGCGGAGCCCGGCTGCGGAAGGCCGTGATCGACGCGACGCTCGCCCGCATCGAGTCGGTCGGCATCGGCAACGTGCGCGTCGCCGACGTCGCCGCGGACGCGGGCGTGCACGAGACCTCGATCTACCGGCGCTGGAAAACCCTGCCCAGGCTGCTCCTGGACGCGCTGCTGTCCCGGATGGCCGAGGAGATTCCCCTGCCGGACACCGGGTCGCTGCGCGGCGATCTGGAGCGATTCATGACCGACCTCATCCGGTTCGCGGAGACGCCGTCGGGCGTGGCCCTGATCCGCGGCACGGTGATCGGCGACGCCGACCCGGACGTCGACGCCACGCGGCGGGAGTTCTGGATGCGGCGGTTGTCGGTATCGGAGGAGATCATCCGGCGTGGCATCGCCCGCGGTGAGATCGCGTCGACGGCGGATCCCCGGCTGACCATGCTCACCCTGGCTGGTGTGGTCCACCTGCACGTCACCCAACTCGGCAACGCGCTGCCTCCCGGACTGGCTTGCGACACAGTCGATCTCGTCTTGAGCGGAATCACACCGCGCTGAACGCAGTGCCGCCGGGCCAGCCCGGGAACGCCATGCCAGCGGTTGCGATGTGCACGTCGTAGCGGGGCGCTGGTTACGGTGTCCGATCGGCGCGTTCTACACGGCCCCACCAGAATTGGTGGCACAGCAACAGGGTTGGTGGCACAGCCTGCGGGTAACTTCCTGCTCGATCGATATCCCCTTCGTCGATCGAGAAATATGAAAGGTACTTGGGAATGAAACGCTTTGGGATGATTGCCGTCACCATCGGCGCAGCGCTGTTGGCTACCGGGCTCGGCACGGCTACCGCGTCCGCGGGACCGATTCCGCTCGAGCAGCCGACCGAGACCGCCGACACACAGTCACCAGCCCAGCCGGTCGTCGGCGCGCTGGAATCGCTGAGCTCCTCCGCGGGGCGCACCTTCGGCTGCATCATCAATCCGCACGCCACCCCCTGCTGGATGCGCTGAGCGGCTTCGCGGGAGCGCTGGCCGGAACGCCGCCGTCGACGCCACGCACCGCAAGTTCTGGCTATTGTCGGCGTTCAGACGCTGCCCCGACCCTGGCGCGCGAAGCCATGGAAATAATCCGGGACGGAATCGCACCACGCTGAACGCGGCGCCGCACGGACCGTATTTCGGAATCTCTCAGGTAAGCCGACCATGATGGCGGCTGTAGCCCGGCCACCGGCAGACATGGCCGGCGCAACTACGATCGTGGCGGCAGGAACCGTCCGGCGAAGCGAAAGGCGTGGTGAGCGCACGGTGAGCAAAAACCAGGGTGGGAAGTCGAACCCGCTGCTGGCGGCGGAACGCGCCGACCGCAACCGCAAGATCCTGATCCAGGTGGGTGTCGCGGCCGTGCTGATCGGTCTGATCGCGGCCATCGGCATCGGCATCGCGGTCAAGCAGGCCCGCAAGAACGATCCCGGCCCCACCCCGTCCATCGCCGCGACCGGGAACCTGAACTCCGGCGGCGTTCCCGGCTCGATCACCGACAACGGCTCCGTCCGGCTCGGTAAGCCGGACGCGAAGGTCACCGTGCGCGTCGTGGCGGACCTGCAGTGCCCCGCGTGCAAAGCCTTCGAGGCGGCCAACGGAAAGGTTCTGGAAGACGCGGTGAACAACGGCACCGCGGTCGTCGAGTACAACATCATCGCGTTCTTGGACAAGGCGTCCACCACGCGGTACTCGACCCGCGCGGCGAACGCCTCCTACTGCGTCGCCCAGGCCGACCCGACGAAGTACCAGGGCTGGCTGAAGGCGATGTTCGCCCAGCAGCCGCCGGAGGGCGGCGCGGGTCTCACCGACGACCAGCTGATCCAGATCGCCAAGAGCGCGGGCTACACCGACGACGCGGTCGCCCAGTGCATCAGCGGCCACACCTACGACAAGTACATTCAGGCCCGCACCAAGGACGTGCTGGAAAGCGGCATCCAGTCGACCCCGTCGGTCTTCGTCAACGGCAAGCAGATCCAGACCGCCCAGGAGCTCATGGCCCCCGGCGGCCTCGCTCCCGTGATCAGCGCCGCCGCGGCCCAGTGATCACCGCGGGGCCGCGGGCAGCGTGGATCCTGCTACTCGGCGGGCTCACCGGCTGGTTGGCGGCGGTGGCGTTGCTCGTCGAACGGATCAAACTGTTCACCGACCCCGGCTACACCCCCACGTGCAGCATCAACCCGATCCTGTCCTGCGGGTCGGTGATGGTGACAGATCAGGCCAGGGTGTTCGGGTTCCCGAACCCGCTGATCGGAGTCGTCGGATTCTCCGTCGTGGTCACCCTCGGCGTGCTGTCGGTGGCCGGAGTGGGTTTCCCGCGCTGGATCTGGGGCGGACTGTGGCTCGGCACCGTGTTCGGCGTCGGCTTCGTCTGCTGGCTGATCTTCGAGAGCCTCTACCGGATCAACGCGCTGTGCCCGTACTGCATGGTGGTCTGGGCGATCATCACGCCGCTGCTCGCGGTGAGCATCGACCAGTTGTGGGGTCGCTCCGGCGGCCCGCTGGGTGTGCTCGCCGAGTGGCGCTGGACCCTGGTCGCGGTGTTCTTCGCGGTGGTGCTGCTGCTGGTGTTCCTGCGTTTCCAGGACTACTGGCTGTCGCTGGTCTGACCGGCCGGATCAGTTCGGTGGACCCGCGGTCAGCACCACCGGAACCGTGCGCTCCCCGCCCGCGCCGATGACGCCCAATCGGACGGTGTCGTTCGGTTTGCGGGTATTCAGCGCGGCCCGGAGGGAAAGCACGCTGGTGACGGCGCGATCGTCGACCGAGGTGATCACGTCGCCCGGCCTCAGCCCCGCGGCGTGCGCGGGCATGCCGTAGATCGCCACGTCCACCCGGGCGCCCGTGCCGGTGGGCAGCGCGTTGGAGATGAGCACACCGAGGGTGGCCGTCGGGCCGATGTGCACCGTATCGGTCGGGGTCCCGGATCGAATCTGCTGGACCACCCGCATCGCCGCGTCGATCGGCACCGCATAACCGTTGGGTGCGCGCTCCTGGGCATTTTCCGGGTCCCCCGACGCCGCGGCGATGACCCCGACCACGGACGCGTTCCGATCGACCAGTGCCCCGCCGGACTGTCCCGAGGTGACCTCCGCCGCGACCTCCAGCATGCCGCTGAGCGCTTTGCGCGACAGATCGGCGACGTTGACCGCCACGATCTCGCTGTCCAGGTCGGTGAGCGGGCCGTGCACCGCGGTCGGCGGGCCGCCGGTCCCGCCCGCGTTGCCGATCGCCAGGACCTCGTCGCGCAGCCGCAACCCGGCCGAGCTGCCGATGGTGGCGGTCGTCAACGCGGCCGCGGGAAGGTCGAGCAGCGCGATGTCGGCGCCGGAGTCGTAGCCGAGCACCACGGCGTCGTAGACGTTCCCGCTGCCGACGTCGGTGACGGTCACCGTGTCCGCGCCCTTGACCACGTGGTGGCTGGTGAGCACCTCACCGTCGGCGGTCAGAACGATGCCGGAACCCGCCGCGCCGGGGCCGGCCAGCTTGGTGGACGCACTGATATTGACCAGCGCCGGTTGCACGGCCGCCGTGACGAACGCGGGATCCAACGGCTCGGAGAGGGCAGGCGAGACGGAGGCCGCGGTCCCGGCCGGGCCGGGCACGTTCCGGCTGGGCAGTTCGCCGCGATAACCGAGAAACGCGGCCATGGTGAGCACGAAGGTGATCACCATGACGAGCACGCGCCCGCCCCCCTGCGCTCGCCGCGCGATGATCTGCTGCCGTCCTTCGTCCATGGCTCTCCCGCCTCGGCCGAATCGCTGCCCGTTTCCATTGTCACCGCAGATCACCGGCGAAGATCACCGAACCGGAGATCCGGCCGAAGAATGGTTGTGACCAGGTTGTTTACATGTCATGGTTGGCAACCGCACCCATGCGGCGGTAGGCATGTATCCATGAGTACCGCTGCCGCCTACGCCCTGTCCGCCCCCGATGGCTCGTTCGAGAAGATCACGATCGAGCGCAGAATCCTGGGGCCGCACGACGTGCTGATCGACATCAAGTACGCGGGAATCTGCCATTCGGACATCCACACCGCGCGGGACGAGTGGGGCGGCACCCGGTACCCGTGCGTGCCCGGGCACGAGATCGCGGGCGTGGTCGCCGCGGTCGGATCCGCGGTGACGAAGCATCGGGTCGGCGACCGCGTCGGCGTCGGGTGCATGGTCGACTCCTGCGGAGTCTGCGCGCCATGCCTCGCCGACGAGGAGCAGTACTGCACCGCAGGCACGACGATGACCTACAACACCCCCGTCGATCCGGCGGTGCAGCCGGGCGGGCACACCCTCGGCGGTTACGCGACGCAGGTCGTCGTCACCGAGAACTTCGTGGTCCAGATCCCGGAGGGGATCGGGCTGGACGTCGCCGCACCGCTGTTGTGCGCGGGCGTCACGCTGTACTCGCCGCTGCGGCACTGGGACGCCGGGCCGGGCAAGAAGGTCGCGATCATCGGCATGGGCGGGCTCGGGCACGTCGGCGTGAAGATCGCCGCCGCGCTGGGCGCCGAGGTCACCGTGCTCAGTCACTCGCTGAGCAAGCAGGACGACGGCAAGCTCTTCGGGGCGAGCGGCTACTACGCGACCAGCGACAAGCAGACCTTCCGCGACCTACGCGGCCGGTTCGACCTCATTCTCAACACGGTCTCGGCGGATCTTCCGCTGGACGACTATCTGCGGCTGCTCAACCTCGACGGCACCCTGGTGATCCTCGGCCTCCCCGAGAATCCGTTGCGCGTCAAGCCGTTCACCCTCGCCGGATACCGGCGCTCGCTGGCGGGCTCGATGATCGGCGGCATCGCGCAGACCCAGGAGATGCTGAACTTCTGCGCCGAGCACGGTATCGGCGCCGAGATCGAGCTGATCTCCGCCGACGAGATCGACGGCGCCTACGACCGGGTGGTGGCCAGCGACGTGCGGTATCGGTTCGTCATCGACGTCGCCACTATGTGACCCACCTCGCCTGACCCGCGTGGCCACGCGTTCCGGGCGATGAACGGGTCGCCGCGTGGGTACGTTGGCTTTGTGCCTGTGGAGGACAAGGACGAGACCACACAAGCCGCCGAACCCGAGGACGGCGCCACGCGCATGCCGCAGTGGTTGCCGCGCGCGTTCCTGCTCGCCGCGGCGACTATCGCGGGACTGTTCGCGGCGGGCTGGGTGCTCCAGCGCTTGCAGGGCCTGCTGACAATTCTGCTCGTCTCGCTGTTCCTCGCGTTCGCCATCGAGCCCGCGGTGAACTGGCTGGCCGGGCGCGGGATGCGCCGCGGTCTCGCGACCGGGCTGGTGTTCCTCGCCCTGATGGCACTGGTCGTCGCCTTCCTGTGGACGCTCGGCGCGCTGCTGGTGGAGCAGGTCACCACCTTGGTGAAGAACGCGCCCGAGTACGCCGACGGGGTGGTGGACTGGATCAACCGCACGTTCAAGACCGAGCTGTCCAGCACCGACATCCAGAAGTACGCCACCGAGTGGAGTTCGACCCTGGAGGGTTACCTCACCGGATTGGCGGGCGATGTGTGGGGCATCGGCGCCGCCGCGATCGGCGCGGTCTTCCAGGGTCTCGGCATCCTGTTGTTCACTTACTACCTCGCCGCGGAAGGCCCGCGCCTCCGCAATGCCGTCTGCTCGTTGCTACCGCCGCGGCACCAACGACATGTGTTGCGTGCCTGGGGCATCGCTGTGGACAAGACCGGCGGCTACATCTACTCGCGCGCCCTGCTCGCGCTCATCTCGACGCTCGCGCATTACGTGATGCTGCGGGTGCTGGACATGCCGTCGGCATTCGCCTTGGCGCTCTGGGTGGGTGTGGTCTCGCAGTTCATCCCCACCGTCGGCACCTATCTCGCGGGTGCGCTTCCGGTGATCGTCGCGCTGGTGCAAGGCCCGAGCACCGCGCTGTGGGTCCTCGGCTTCATCGTGCTCTACCAGCAGTTCGAGAACTACGTGCTGCACCCGCGCATCACCGCGAGCACGTTGGACATGCACGCGGCCGTCGCGTTCGGCGCGGTGCTGGCGGGCGCGGCGCTGCTCGGCCCGACCGGCGCGCTGCTCGCCATTCCGGTGACCGCGACGGTGCAGGCGTTCTCCAGCGCGTATATCCGCCGCTACGACGTCGAGACCGCCGAGGAGACCGACGCGCGGCGGCGGCCGCCGAAGCGGCGCCGAACGTGGGCCAGGCAGTTGACCCTTCGCCTGGCGCGCGGTAACCCGCCGGCCGCTGAGTAAGAACCGGTTCTTCCCATAAGTGGCCAGACACTCGCCAGCCGATGTAGAACTCTTCGAAAACGATCCGCACCACAAGGTGCCGAGGCTGGATGGGAACAATGCTGAAGCGGCCGCCGGACCTGGCCTTCGACCTCGGCAAGATGCACTTGCGGCGCAACGACCTGGCGGCCGCGCGCGAGGCATTCCAAACCGCCGTCGCTTCCGGGCACCCGGAATGGGCTCCGCTTGCCGCCGCCGAGCTGGGCGACCTGCTCAGCGCGCTGGGCGACAAACCGTCCGCGGAGGGCGCTTATCACGTGGCGGTCGATTCCGGCCACACGGACGCGGCGCCGCGGGCCGCGTACCACTTCGGCCTGCTGCTGGCCGAGCGAGGCGATGCCGCCGCGGCCGAGGCGATGTATCAGCGCGCGGCCGAATCCGGGCACCCCGACGCGGCGCCGCGCGCATGGATCAATCTCGGCTATTCGCGGGCCAAGCGCGGCGATTCGGACGCGGCGCGCACGGCCTACGAGCACGCGATCGCTTCCGGTCCGGGCGAGATCGCCCGGCTCGCCTTGTCCAACCTCGCCTACCTGTTGCGCACCGAAGACGATCTGGACGGCCTGAAAGCCGCTTACCGTCCCGTCATCGAAGACTGGCCTGCCGAGCAGGCGCTGGTTGCCGCGGGCGACCTGGTTCAGCACCTGAGCGACGCCGGGGACTTGACCGGAGCCAGGGAGGCCGCCCGCTTCCTCGCTGAATCGGATGATCCGGCCGTCGCTGCGCGGGCCAGTTTCGACATCGGGGTGTTCAGCAGCAGGCTCGGCGACGCGGAGACCGCGCTGGCGGCCTTCCAGCGCGCACTCGATTCGACGGACGCCGAAGCACGCACACGAGCGGCGGACGCGCTCGCGCCGGTCTACCACGAGCGGGCGGCGACCGTGCTGCTGGAGACCGACTGGGCGGGACTCGGCCATGCCCATGGCTCCGCCGCCGATGCTCCCGCCATCCTCGCCGACCTGATCGGCGACGACGCCGATGACCGGTCACGCAGCATCGACTTCCTGTATTCCGCAGTGCTGCACGAGGATTCGATCTATTCCGTCACAGCGCCCGCGATCTCGATCGTGCTCGGCGCCCTGCTGCACGAGCGCACCGACGTGAGCTACGCCCGCGCCTGGCTCAGCGAGCCACAGCCGCTGCGCCTCGAGTTGTTGAACTGGCTGCACGAGGTGATCGCCACCGCCGCATGGCAATCGACCGCCGACGCTGACGACGCGCTCACCCCGGCCGACCGCGCCGCCGCGGCGGCCTGCGTGGCGCTGTTCCCCGACATTCGCTTGGCCGCCGCGGCCGCGCTGGCCATGACGGACACCGACTCCGTCGCCGATGCCGCCACCGAGGTGCTCGCGACGCTCAGCTCACTGTCCGCGGTCAGCGGGTGATCGCGAGGCCCGGCTCGGCCACGGTGATGCGACGGCGACGGGACGGGACCATCGAGGTCGGATGCGAAATGCTCCAGGCCGCGCCCTTGCAGATCATCTCCTCGAGTCGCGCGGCCGCTTTGCCGGTGCGAGTGGAGGGGCTTGGGCTGATCGTCGGTGTCGGCCGGGCCGAATATCCGGTCCCCGGCGAAGATCGGCTCGGGCAGCCACTGGCTGTGGCTGATCGCTGCGGGCAGCGGCCGCGAACTGTGACGCACGTCATGGTCGCGGATTGTCACGTTCTCCGGTGCTGCCCTGTCCCATAGCCGACCCCGAACGAACGAGCCCCGCAGGGAGCGAGCGATGAACACCTCCACCGCCCACGAGATCGTTGTCCTCGGCGCCGGCTACACCGGCCTGATCGCCACGGCTCGGCTGGCCCGCTACACCCGCAAGCTGAACACCCGCATCACCCTGGTGAACCCCGCACGCCGCTTCACCGAGCGGCTGCGCATGCACCAGGTCGCCGCGGGCCAGGAACTGACCGACTTCCAGATCCCGGACCTGCTGGCGGGCACCGGCGTGGAATTCCACCAAGCCACCGCCACCGCCATCGAAACCGCCGAACGCACCGTCACCCTCGACGACGGGTCGGTCCTCTCCTACGACACGCTGGTCTACGCCCTCGGCAGCGCCACCGACACGAGCATCGTCCCCGGCGCGGCGGATCACGCGTGGACCCTCAACGATCCCCGTCTGGCACACTACTTCTCGCAGCGGCTGCCCGAGATCGCCGCCGCGGGCGGCACGGTCACGGTCTGCGGTGGCGGGCTCACCGGCATCGAGGCGGCCGCCGAAATCGCCGAGGCGCATCCCGGGCTGACCGTCAACCTGGTCAGCGTGGCCGAACCCGGCTCCATGATGGGCGAGAAGGCCCGCGCCTACCTCAACCGTGTCCTCGACCGGCTGGGTGTGGCGCGCATGGTCGGCGCGAAGGTCACCAAGGTGCTGCCCGACGCCGTGCGTCTGGACACCGGCGAAGTCGTCGGCTCGGACCTGATCCTGTGGACCACCGGCGTGCGCGTGTCGCCGCTGGCCACGCAGGCCGGAATCGCCACCGACGCCAAGGGACTCGTCATCACCGACCCCACCCTGCGCTCGGTGTCGCACCCCGAGATCCACGCCATCGGCGACGCCGCCCTGGTGCGGCAGGCCTGGGGACAACTCCACGGCACCTGCCAGAGCGGCGTGGTCACCGCCGACTACACCGCCACCGTCATCGCCCGGCTGTTGCGCGGAAAGACGGTGCAGCCCTTGCGCTTCGGCTACTTCCATCAGCCGGTGAGCCTGGGCCGCGAGGACGCGGTCATCCAGTTCACCAACGCCGATGACACCCCGAACCGGTGGTACCTCAAAGGCAAAGCCGCGGTCATCTACAAGGAACAGGTCAGCAGCACCCCGCCGGTGGCCGCCAAGCTGAGCCGCTACGTGAAACTCCCGGTGCAACTGTCGGAGGGCGGCCGTGCCACCCGCAAGACCGCGTGATGATCCGGGGCGGAGCTGCGCCTAGCTCACTCGGCGGTTTCGGCGGATTCGACACGCCTGCGGATGCGGCGCGCCGCGGCGACCATGTTCCGCAGCGACGGCTCGAGCTGCCAATAGTGGCGAGTCTTCAAACCGCCGTCCGGATTAGCCCACAATCGCTGCGGCGTCACCGCTTCGGCTGCCGCGGTGAGCAATTCATCCAGCTCGTCGATGTCCGGAATGCGCGCGGACCGGCTCTCGTACACGCCGGGGCCGACGCCGTGGCTGAGCCCGTGCCCGGAGGCGCAGTCTTCCTTCAGCGCCCGCAGCACCCAATCGATGGAGCGGGTCGCCACGATCGCGGTGACGTCGGCGTCGAGTTGCTCGATCGCGTCGACCACCTCGGCGCGGCCGGAATAGCCGATGTGCGTGTGGATCTGGGTCTCGGCCTGCACACCGGAGGTGGCCAGCCGGAACGCGCCGACGGCCCAGCGCAGGTACTCCGCCCTGCCCTCCGGGCGCAGCGGCAGCATCTCCCGGATCGCGGGCTCGTCGACCTGGATGATCGAGATGCCCGCCTTCTCCAGGTCCACCACCTCGTCACGGATGGCCAGCGCCACCTGGTCGGCGGTCTCGTGCAGCGGCTGGTCCTGCCGGACGAACGAACGGGCGAGCATGGTGACCGGCCCGGTCACCATGCCCTTGACCGGCTTGTCGGTGAGCGACTGCGCGTAGCTGATCCACTCCACCGACATCGGCGCGGGCCGCGACACGTCGCCGTAGAGGATCGGCGGCCGCACGCAACGGGATCCGTACACCTGCACCCAGCCGAAATGGGTGGTCGCGAAGCCGTCGAGCAGCTCGGCGAAGTACTGGATCATGTCGTTGCGCTCGTGCTCGCCGTGCACCAGCACATCCAGCCCGATGTCCTCCTGCAGCCGGATCGTCGCCTCGATCTCGGCCTCGATCCGCTTGCGGTACTCGTCGTAGGACAACCGTCCCTGACCGAGTTCGTAGCGCGCCTGACGGATTTGCGTGGTCTGCGGGAAGGACCCGAGCGTGGTCGCGGGCACCGGCGGCAGGTTCAGCTTGCGCTGTTGCGCTTCCCGGCGCACCTCGTAGGGCTCGCGCGAGCGCATGTCCGACGTGATCGCGTACACCCGTTGCCGCACCGCGTGCTTCTGCTTGAAGTGCACCTCGGTGGGCCGCTTGCGCCACTTCTCCGACGGACCCTCGGTGAGCGCCTTGGCGAGCGAAACCACTTCGCCCACCTTCTGCTTCGCGAACGCGAGCCGGTCGGCGACATTGCCCTCGATGTCGTATTCGATGAGCAGGTCGTAGGGCACGTGCAGCAGCGTGGTCCCGGTCGAGACGACCAGGTCCGGACACACCTGGGCGAGCTCGTTGAGGTATTCCAGCGTCACGTACCGGTCGGCGCGCCACACGTTGCGGCCACTGATCACGCCCGCGTACAGGCGCTTGCGACGGATGCCGGGCACCTTCGCCAGATCCTCCGGACGCATCCGATGACTCGCCAGGTCCAGGCCGATCGCCTCGACACCGGTATCGGCCAGGATGGTCAACGCTGCACCGAAATCGCCGTACTGCCCGGTGACCAGCATGCGCGGGCGCAGCGGCGCTTTGGACAGCCGGTGATAGGCGGTCTCGAACGCGGCCAGTTCGGCGGGCGTGCGCTCGCTGGTGAACGCGGGCTCATCCAGCTGCACACACGTGGCGCCGCGCTTGGCGAGAATCTCGAAAAGCTCCTCGTAGACCGGCAGCAGCTTGTCCAGCAGGCTCAGGGTCTCGAACCCGCCGGGTTCGCCGGGGATGTGCCCGGCCTTGGACAGCAGCAGCAGCGAAACCGGGCCGAGAACGACCGGCCGCAGCTCGATGTCTTGCTGCTTGGCCCGGTCGAATTCGTCGAGCAAAGCCTCGGGATGCAACGAGAACTCGGTGTCGGCGTCCAGTTCCGGCTGGCGGTAGTGGTAGTTCGTGCCGAAAAACCGGACCAGCTCCAGGGGCGGCAGGTCCGGGCGTCCGCGCGCCATCAGGAAGTAGAAATCCAGCGGGTGCAGGTCTTCCCGGTACGGCTCGAACCGCTTGGGCACCGCGCCGAACAGCAGTGCGTTGTCCAGCACGTGGTCGTAGAAGGAGAAGGTATTGCCCGGAACCTGGGTCAGGCCGGTCGCGGCCAGCTCGTTGAACTGGGTCTCCTGGATCTCGCGCCCGACCGCCAGCAGTTCCTCGCGGTCGATTCCACCGTGCCAGTAGGACTCCAGCGCCCACTTGAGCTCGCGGTGCGGCCCGATCCTGGGATAGCCGAGAATGCTCGATCCGTAGCCGTCGGTCACGTTCACCATGAGCGGGATTCCCTTTCGATCACCTGCGCGACGCCGCCGGTACCGGCGGGTACACCCAGCGCAACGCCCTGGATATTCAGCCGAGCGCGCACACGGCCCGGCCCTTTGCAGCTTATGCCGATTGTCGTCACCGGCTCAGCAACACCGAGTTCTGCTTGGTTCTCCCCATCGAGATCCGGAACCGCTGGTCCGGCTGTGTAGCCGAACCACGGACACCGGCCGGTCGATCGGAGTCTCAGCCTCCCAACTGCGAGTTACCGCACCGCCAAGGGGGACGCTGTGTGGGCGAACGCCGATACCAGCCGTCCGGCGACCACCTTCCCAGCCCCGCCGGTGCGTGGTCTTACGAGCACCGTTCGTGGCCTGTCTCGCGGCCGAGTGTCCGATGCGCATGCGCCGCAGGCGCGAGCAGCGGACGCTCGAACGCGAGACTTCCCGGGGCCACGAACACGCAGCGCCGCAGGCACTGCAAATCGAACACAGTCAGCGGTTGTTGTACTGGTAGAAGCCCGCTCCGGTCTTCTTGCCCAGCAGCCCGGCCTCGACCATACGCATGAGCAGCGGCGGGGCCGAGTACAGCGGCTCCTTGAACTCCGCGTACATCGAGTCCGCGATGGACTTCACGGTGTCCAGGCCGACCAGGTCGGTCAGCGCCAGCGGGCCCATCGGGTGGGCGCAGCCGAGCACCATGGCCTTGTCGACGTCCTCCTTGGTGGCGAAGCCGGATTCCACCATACGGATGGCCGACAGGAGGTACGGCACCAGCAGCGCGTTGACCACGAAGCCGGAGCGGTCGGCCGAGCGCACCACCTGCTTGCCGAGCACGTCGCCGGCGAAGGCCTCGGCCCGCGTGGAGACCGACTCGCTGGTCTTGAGCGTGGTGACCAGCTCGACCAGCGGCAGCACCGGGACGGGGTTGAAGAAGTGCATGCCGACCACGCGCTCGGGGTTCGCCGTGGCGACCGCGATCTTCATGATCGGGATGGAGGAGGTGTTGGAGGCCAGCACCGCCGACGGGTCGGTGACGACCTTGTCGAGTTCGGCGAAGATGCTCGTCTTCACCTTCTCGTCCTCGAGCACCGCCTCGACCACCAGCTGGCGGTCGGCGAAGTCGCCCAGGTCGGAGGTGAAGCGCAGCCGCCATGCGGCCTGCTCGCGCTCGCGCTCGGTGATCTTGCCGCTGCTCACGCCACGATCGAGGGACCGCAGGATGCGGGCGCGGCCCGCGGCAGCTAGTTCCCGGGTCTGCTCGTACACCAGCACGTCGACGTGCGCGCGTGCACACACCTCCGCGATTCCTGCGCCCATCTGTCCGGCGCCGATGATCCCGACGCGTTGGATCTTTTCGCTGCTCACGTCCCGCTCCTGCTGGGTTGTCTGGCTCTGGGGTGGCTGGTCTGCGAAGGTGCCGCTCCGGTATGAGCGAGCGCCCTTCGATGGTCCAAGGTATAGGGATGCCCTCCCCGCCGGGGCTGTTCAGCGGGGAGGGCAGTACACCCCTACCGGAGTAGAGGATGGTCGGTATTCACGTCGGGAAACCTCGCTTCCCTCGGTTAGCACCGGCTGCCGCGCCCGTGGGCGCGGCCGGTCGGATCAGTGGAACTGGCCCTCTTCGGTGGAGCCCTTGAGCGCCGCGGTGGAGGTGTTCGGGTCGACGGTGGTGGCGATGGTGTCGAAGTAGCCCGCGCCGACCTCACGCTGGTGCTTGATGGCGGTGAAGCCACGCTCGGCGGCGGCCTTGAACTCGCGTTCCTGCAGGTCGACGAAGGCGGTCATGCCCTCGCGGGCGTAGCCGTAGGCCAGGTCGAACATGCCGTAGTTGAGCGAGTGGAAGCCGGCCAGGGTGATGAACTGGAACTTGAAGCCCATCGCGCCGAGCTCACGCTGGAACTTCGCGATGGTCGCGTCGTCCAGGTGGGCCTTCCAGTTGAAGGACGGCGAGCAGTTGTAGGCCAGCAGCTGGTCCGGGAACTCGCCACGGACGGCCTCGGCGAACTTGCGCGCGACCTCGAGGTCCGGCACGCCGGTCTCCATCCAGATCAGGTCCGAGTAGGGGGCGTAGGCCTTGGCACGCGCGATGCAGGGCTCGATGCCGTTCTGCACACCGAAGAAGCCCTCGGGGGTGCGGGTGCCGTCCAGGAACTCACGGTCGCGCTCGTCGACGTCCGAGGTGATCAGGGTGGCGGCCTCGGCGTCGGTGCGGGCGATGATCACCGACGGCACGCCGGCGACGTCGGCGGCCAGACGCGCGGAGGTCAGGGTGCGGATGTGCTGCTGGGTCGGGATCAGCACCTTGCCGCCCAGGTGGCCGCACTTCTTCTCGGAGGCCAGCTGGTCCTCCCAGTGCACACCGGCGGCGCCGGCGGCGATCATGGCCTTCTGCAGCTCGTAGGCGTTCAGCGCGCCACCGAAGCCGGCCTCGGCGTCGGCGACGATCGGAGCCAGCCAGTTGGCGACGGAGGTGTCGCCCTCGACCTTGGCGATCTCGTCGGCGCGCAGCAGCGCGTTGTTGATGCGGCGGACCACGGCAGGAACCGAGTTGGCCGGGTACAGCGACTGGTCGGGGTAGGTGTGACCGGAGAGGTTCGCGTCACCGGCGACCTGCCAACCGGACAGGTAGATGGCCTTCAGGCCGGCGCGGACCTGCTGGACCGCCTGGTTGCCGGTGAGGGCGCCGAGGGAGTTGATGTAGTCCTCGTTGTTGACGAGATCCCACAGGATCTCCGAGCCGCGGCGAGCGAGCGTGTGCTCCTCGACGACGGTGCCCTGCAGCTTCACCACCTGCTCCGCGGTGTAGTTACGGGTGATGCCCTTCCAGCGCGGGTTGGTGTCCCAATCCTGCTGGATCTCCGCAGCGGTCTTCGGGGTGCCGGTGGTCGACATCTGTGACTCCACTTCCTCGTTCAGTCGAATGCCCAACGCTCGAGCTGGCAGACAACTCGAACTGCTGGAGCGGCAATTCGCAGGCTTGCTATGGCCTGGGGGTGTACTTCCACACGATGGCACACGAAGAAATGGGCGTCTACCTGTTGCTAATGCGAATCTGAGCTAGGTTTCCCACCCCCTTTGCTAACCCTGCAAAATTTGCCACCGGATTGCAAAGGTTAAATCTACCCATCGGTAGCTCTGACGTGCGGTTTTAGCGTAACGCTCGTACTGTTAGCGGACCGCCAGCGGGGCACGCATGACACGTCCACCCATTCCTGGCTGTGAGCACCTTCACAAGTCGAGTGTGGTCCGCATCACCAGAGTGCGGGGACAGGACCGCGACGTGCCTCTGTGGTCCCGGCAAAGGGGCCGGGGAGAAGTGTCTTTCGAAAGCTGCGGGGGCAGTAATTCCAAACGAGAGTTCACCTCGTGGACGAACGTCGCCGGTCTCATCCGCTGAGAGTGATGCGCTGCTCGTATTTGGCGAGTTGGCTAGGAGAAGCGGTTGCCGGATGCCGGCCGACCTGTCAACACCTCGGGAGGGAGGACCAATGGATCTAGTTACGCAGTTCGAGAGCCTGGAGAAGCGGAGCTCAGCCGGGCTCACGCTGGTGCGGGCCGCGGCCACCGAGTCACGGGAGAAGCTGGAGCAACGCATCGGGCAGGCTCAGGTCGACGTCGAACGGACGGATGCGAAGCAGGAGGTCGGTGAGGCTGCCAGACAAAGGCAGGGCAAGTGGGCTCAGATGAGAGCCGATGCCAGCGCGAAGATGGAGGACATCAAGGCCAAGATCGACAAACGTAACGACCAGATCGACGCGGACATGGCCGCCACGGAGGCCGACTTCGCAGAGGCCGACGCATCCGACGCGATCGCCTACGCCGGATGGGTCGTCGACAACGCCAGGCTCGCGGTCCTGGATGCTCTGGACGCCCGCGCGTACGCCGACGAGCGTGCGAAAGCAGCAACCCGGAACCCGTAGACACGGATGCACAATCCGGGAGGGCCATCCGCAAGCGCCCCCACGACGGACGAACGGCCTCGACATGCCTTGTCGTTGCATGTCTTACCCCCCTGCTGGTGGGAGGACATCGCCGGGCATCGTCAGGCCGGTCGTCGGGAATGGTAATCGGCCCACAACCTGCGTCCGCCAGCCGCCACAGAGGAGCCCGAGGTGAGCGACAGCGACTACGCCCTCATCAGCGACCACGGCCTCATAGGAGACCTGCAGACGGCTGCCCTCGTCGCGAAAGACGGGACGATCGATTTCTTTTGCGCCCCGCGCTTCGACTCCCCGAGCATCTTCGCCTCCCTCCTGGACGCGCGGAAGGGAGGGCGGTTTCGGATCACGTCGACACGTGACGACACCACGACCAACCAGATCTACTTCCCGCAGTCGGCGTGCCTGATCACTCGGTTCATGAGCGAGGCCGGGATAGCGGAGCTCGTTGACTTCATGCCCGTCGACAAGCCGACGAGCGTGAGCCAGAACCACAAAATCGTCCGGGTAGTGCGGTGCCTGCGGGGTGAAATACCCTTCCGTTTGGAGTGCGAGCCGCGCTTCGACTTCGCCCGAAAGCTCCACGAGTTGTCGCTCACGAGCGAAGGCGCCGTCTTCCGCGCGAACGGGCAGGATGTCGTTCTGCACGGCGCCGCCGGCGTGGAGCGCGCGGGTGACGATGGCGTCCGACTCGACTTCAGCCTCGAGGCCGGTGAGATCAGGGGGTTCTTGCTGGAGACTGCAGCAAGCCGAGCGCCACAGCCGGTTTCCCATGGTGAGACGATGGCGCTGTTCGACGGCACCGTCAGGTATTGGCGGGGCTGGCTCGGCAAGTGCACCTACCAGGGCCGGTGGCGGGAGATGGTTCACCGCTCAGCCATGTCGCTCAAGCTCATGACCTACGCGCCGACAGGTGCGCTCGTTGCTTCGCCGACCGTAGGTCTTCCCGAGCAGCTCGGCGGGGAGCGAAACTGGGACTACCGCTACACCTGGATCCGGGATGCCTCGGCGTCGGTTTACGCACTGGTGGGCCTGGGCTACATCGACGAGGCCACGGCGTTCCTGGAATGGGTCTCCGATCGGGTCTCGGAGCAGGTCGGCGTGGATTCCGGGCCGCTCAAGATCATGTACCGAGTGGACGGGTCCTCGGATTTGACCGAGGAGACCCTGCACCATTTCGAGGGCTACAAGGGGTCCCGCCCGGTACGGATCGGGAACGGGGCGGCCGACCAGCTCCAGCTCGATGTCTACGGCGAGGTGATGGACGCGATAGCCCTGGCCGAGCCGTACCAGGCGATCGGCTACGAGGATTGGCTCGAGCTCACGAAGGTCCTCGACTGGTTGTGTGAGAACTGGGACCAGCCCGACGAGGGCGTCTGGGAGACACGCGGCGGACGACAGGACTTCACCTACGGCCGGGTGATGTCCTGGGTGGCCCTGGACCGGGGCATCCGCATGGCGGAGTCCCGGGGACGGCCGGGCGACGTGCGGCGGTGGGCATCCACGCGTGACGCCGTCTCCCAACAGGTCATGAGGAAGTGCTGGAACCCCTCGCGACGCGCCTTTACCCAGCACCCGGGGACCCATGTGCTCGACGCCTCCAACCTCCTGATGCCCCTGGTCGGCTTCGTCGCCCCCAAGGACCCGCTCTGGTTGTCCACGTTGGACGCCATGAATGAAGAGTTGGTCACCGACAGCCTGGTCTACCGCTACAACCCGAGCGCCTCGCCCGACGGTCTGCGGGGATCGGAAGGGACGTTCTCGCTGTGCTCGTTCTTCTACGTCGACGCCCTGACCCGCGCCGGCCGCCTGGAGGAGGCCCAGTACGCCTTCGAGAAGATGCTGACGTATGCCAACCACCTCGGGCTGTACTCGGAGGAGATCGACCCGAGTGGTCACCAGGTCGGCAACTTCCCCCAGGCATTCACCCACCTCGCCCTCATCCACGCGGCCCTCGACCTCGACGCCGCCCTCAACTTCGGACCTGGACCGGTCTTCCAACTCCCGGGCGGGTTGCGTCCGACCACCGTCCTCGACCTGGCGGCCGGACAGCTCCGCCAACCCAGGGACCAGCTCGGGCAACGACCAGAATGAGATGATTCCTCCAGCAGGAGCTGATGGTTCGGCAAGGGTGAATTGGGGATGGCACTCTAGTCGTGGGCGATCGCGCATCCGGAGAAATCGGCGATCCTGCTCGCGGTCTCGATGCGGGACTCAGGGAGTTCGATCATCGCAGGCCACACGCCCGCCCTCACCACTTCGAGACAGAACCTAGTCGGCCCGCGCGCTGTCTGATGTGGATCAGGCAGTGCGCGCAGCGTAGTTGGGTGTGAGGGCGCTCATCGTGCACAACCAGGCGCCGTCCTCGCGGACGAACACCTCGGTGACCCACTCATCGGAGCTGAACGGCTCACCGCGCCAAGCTCCTTTGTTCGTCCCGTGCGCGAGGATCACCGCCACCTCACCGAATACCCGCACTTCAAGCAGTTCGAACTCCATCTCCGAATGAGTCAGATCGCCGGAGGCGACGAGCGACAGGAACGTTTCCCGGTCGCCGGGGCCACCTTCTGGGCCGGTCAATATCCAGTCGGAGGTGGCGAAGCTGCCGATGGAGTCGGCATCGTTGGCGACAATCGCCGCCGCCCATTTGTCGAGCAGAGCCTGGAACCCAGTCTTGTCATCCATACGCCAAGGATCGACCGATCCGCTGCTCCTGTCTTGTACGAATGGAACTACCTGGAATATCGCAGCCCTCACAGCCGAGGCCGGGCATTTGATCGTGTCGGGTGCGCGGCACGGGTGGGCCCGCCGGTCGGCGGACGCTAACGAGCGAATGCCTTCGCCAGCGCACCACTTCGAAGCGCCACGATCCACAGTAGGAAAATGGTTGCTGCCGAGTGGTCCGACAACAGCCATTTCTCTACGTTCGAAGATCACATCCGGGATGACGTTGCGGCTGGGGACGACCGCTGACCGGCTCAGCCGCGGTATTTCGGCAATTTCCTCGGCCAGCCCAATTCCCGCTGTGCAGACAGCAGCAGCGAATCCGACTGCCGGACCGACCCTGCGGCATCCCGTGTCCACGCGCATCTTGGCCGGTGCTGGCCCCGGCCGCCCCACCGACGGGAAACCGCACTTTCCAACGCTAAGATCGGCGGTTCCATCAAGCGGTATCGAATCAGGATTCCCAACAATGACTTTCAGACCGCAGTCGCAGGGATATCAGCAGTCGCAGGTGTGGGTGCCGGAGGAGGCGGGGGAGAACCGGCTGGCTCTGGCCGCGGTAGCGGACAGCTTGCTGGTGTTGTTCGTCGGTCTCGGTGTCTCTCAGCGCGTCTTTCCGGACACCGATGGCGCTCTGGCGTTTCTCGCGGCCTGGGTGGTGTGCGTGCTCGCGCTGTCCTTCGTCAACCATGTGGTCGGCACCCTGCTGTTCCGAGGTAGTGTCGCCAAGCTCCTGTTCGGGATGCGCGTGCTGCGATGGAAGGACGGGCGGCGCCCACGCTTCTGGCAGACGCTGTGGCGATGGCTGTTCGGCTTCGTTCTCATCGCCTTGCAATACGTCTTGGAGGGCGAGAGTGTGGGGCAGGCGTGCGGCCTGCGAACTGTGCGCAGGCGTGATGAGCTGCGCCGTACACCGTGAACGCCGCACTGGCATGCATCCACCACCCAGAGCACCAGAATTGGGGGCATAGAGCCGATAGCACCTGGTTCGCGGCCGCCCTAGAGTCGATGCCGAGTCCGTGCCGTTTACGACGGATCGGTGCTGTGCGCCATATTCTCTGTGCCCGTGGGTGGTCCAATGAAGTCCGGAGAGAAGGAGATTCCGTGAAAACACGTACGTTGCTCGGTGCTGTTGTTGCCGCGGCGGCTGTCTCGATGGCAGGCAACGCGGTTGCCGCGGCCGCGCCGACGCAGATCGCGAATCAAGATCCGGCGGACTATCTCGTCGGCGACACTGTGTATTTCGCCTACGCCAGTTCGAACTGCGCTATCCGGCCGAACGGTGATGTGGGGTGCGATATCCCATTCGGCACGAACCTGTACGGCTTCACCATCTACGACCTCTCCATTGATCTGCCGTTCCTGCCCGCCCATCCGACGTTCGGTCTGGTCGGTGCACACGGCCGCGCAGGCAGCCGACCTATCGCCGGAACTATCAACTACGCGGGCGCGAGCTGCACCGGCGGCGGCCGAGGCGCGCTGACCTGCACCTCGAAGGGCCACAGCTTCAGCTTCGGCTGGTCGGGCACCCAGATCAGCTGACGGACGTCAACCGGCACCAGGCGCGTGTTGGAGGTGATGACCGCTGCGTGTATGCGTTTGCAACGTTCATGCAACCCCCTCCCCGTGTCTGGTCTCGACTGTCCTGCCGCGTCACAGTGTGCGAAATGACATATGCCACCGGATCAGAGGTCGATAAAGCGTTGTCTGGAACTGCCCGACGGCGTGCCGATGCACCACGAAGACCATGGTTTCGGCCGCCATACAACGATCTGGTCGCACAAGTGACCGACGGGGTGCGACGGCTGCCGGCACCGGCGGGAGAGGACTGGTGACGCCACAACCGGACCAAGGCACGCTTCCGGTTCGGGAGGCGCTATTGGCGGCGTGCCGTGGTTGGCCGCCGACAACCGACAGCCCGATCCTGGCGGCGGCCGTTGAACTTGCTGAGCTGCACGAGATCCGGATGAACGGACCGGACGGTGAAGCATGGCAGATCGATCGGGCGCGGCTGCGGTGGGTAGCCGCCATCGACCACTTGGTCGCCTCGAGCACACCGGCTCCGTCTCCGGACGCACCTTTGCACACCGAGACGCTGGGACAGATCATCGACCGAATGGCCCAGCTCACAGCACTTGCGTTCGCCATGCTGATCGACGGACTGGAGACGGCTTTCCACGCCGTCCATACCCAGCTCAATGATCTGGCGAAAGGCTACGAAGACCTCGCCGCCGAAGTGCTCGCCGGAACCAGGCGCCTACCCGTTCGGGACCCCCACCGATAATGCCGCCTCCGTTCGTCGCACGGCTCACCGCCGCCCAGTGTGCGGCCGAACGGCGGACTACCGCGAACCAGGCAATCGAGAATGCGCGATTCCGGCAACGAGAGAGATGCGAGGAATCCAGCAAATCAGGCCGACGGGCCCGCCGGGTGTACCGTGCGCCAGTGTTCGGCGATGTCGATGCGCCGGGTGACCCACACCTGGTCGTAGGACTGCACGTGGTCGAGCAAGCGCTCCAGTGCGGCGGTGCGGGCGGGACGTCCGATCAGGCGGCAGTGCAGCCCGATCGACAGCATCTTCGGGCTGCCTTCCGCGCCTTCCCGATAGAGCACGTCGAAAGCGTCGCGGACGTGGGCGAAGAACTGCTCGCCGGTCGGAAAGCCCGCGGGCGAGGCGAAGCGCATGTCGTTGGTGTCGAGGGTGTACGGCACCACTAGGTGGTCGCGGCCCTGCACCCGCACCCAATACGGGAGGTCGTCGGCGTAGGAATCGGCGTCGTAGACGAACCCGCCGTGTTCCACCACCAGTTCCCTGGTGTGCGGCGAATCGCGGCCGGTGTACCAGCCCAGAGGTGCGGCGCCGGTCAGGTCGGTCAGGATGCGCACGGCTTCGGCCATATGCGCTCGTTCGGTGTCGCGGTCGGTCAGCTGGTAGGACTTCCAGCGCAGCCCGTGGCAGGCGATCTCGTGGCCGAGTTCCCGGAAAGCGGCCGCCGCCTCCGGGTTGCGCTGTAGGGCGCGGGCGACGGCGAAGACGGTCAGCGGCAGCCCGCGGCGCTCGAAGACGCGCAACACCCGCCACAGTCCGGCGCGGGAGCCGTATTCGTAGAGCGATTCCATGCTCATGTGGCGGTTCGGGAACGCTTCCGCAGGTGTCATTTCCGACAGAAACGTCTCGGAATGTGCGTCCCCGTCGAGGACGCTGTTCTCGCCGCCCTCCTCGTAGTTGAGCACGAACTGGACCGCGATCCGCGCGTCGCCCGGCCACTGCGGGTCCGGCGGGTTCGGGCCGTAACCGACGAAGTCCCGGACCTGACCGCTCATGCTGTGTCCCTTCCCGCATGAGCGGAGCCCTCCGTGGTCACGCTCCGCTGCCGCCTTCGGGTCTGACCACTCATCCGCCGAGCTCTCCGTACAGTCGCAACCGCGCCAGCCCACCGTCGGGATAGATGTCCAGGCGTACCTCTTCCACCGACGCGGCCATCGGCGGGATCGGGAATCGGTGTCTGGTGTCGGGCAGCAGCGCGGTGCGCGGCAACAACTCCAGTTCGGTGCCGTCGGTGGTGCGGCCGGTGAGCCGGGCCGCGCCCGGACTGTTGCCCAGGAAATAGGAAGTGTCCAGCTCGGCGAGGCGGATCAGCCCCGGCCCGGCCAGACGGATGCGCACCCAGTCGTTGCCCTCGTCCCTGCGGCGGGCGGTCTCCCAGCCGTCGCCCATGGACCGGGCCAGGCCGGGATAGAGCAATTGATTGGGCGAACTGTAGAAACGGTTGGAGCAGTCCAGCACCAGCGCGCCGTTCTCCAACGCGGCCAGGTCCAGCGGCCCGAGGCCGAGCAGTCGCGGATCGGGTCTTCCCTCGCCGTGCACCCGCAACCGCGCCACGCCGCCGTCGGGATGCATGGTCAGCTTCACGTGCGTCCAGCGTTTCTCGTTCTCGACGGTGAACAGGTTGCGGCGGTCACCCGCGACCGGGGAACGGTCGATCAGCATCACCCAATCATCGCGTGCGGCAATGGTTTCCGCGGCAGGATAGTCCTCGATCTCCAGCGCCGACACCGAAACCGCGGGCGGGTAGTTTCCCTTGAACCACGCGGTGTCGACCACGATGCCGCGGATCACGCCCGGCACGCCCAGCCGCACGATCGCGGAATCGTCGCCGGGCTGCCCGCGATGCCTGCGGGTCTCCCAGCCGTCATAGATCTGGCCTTTGTGCCCGAAGGTGGACGGTCGATGCTCGGCGGGGCCGGGATTGATCAAATTCTCCTTCTCGGCGAAGAATTCGTCATCGGCCCAGATCACCGAGCCGCCGAGCGGGCGGACCGCCAGATCCGGCAGCAGCGTGAACTCTTCGTCCTCGACGCCGTCGTGCATCGCGCCTCCTGGGTCTTCGTGGGACGCCCGCGCCTGGTCGGGGCGATGAGGCGCTCCGCGATCGGCCACGCCTTCAGCGTCGTTCGGAGCCGCACCGTTCGGTAGGCCGCTCACGACTTCGCCTCGCTGGCGCTCGGCTCCGTCGTGCGCGGCGGCGCGCTGCGTCTCCGATTCACTCGCTGACGCTCCCTCACGTCGACTCTTCCGGAATCGGTGCGCGCGCCGCCAGTGCGCGCAGCACCGTCTCGGTCAGCTCCGGTACGCCCGCGGTCGGCCTCGCGCCGCAGTCGATGCCGCGCAGGACCGTGGCGGCCAGCGCTTCGGCCGTGGCAGGCTCGTCCATGACGTCGCGGCCGCGGCGAGCCAGATAATCCAGCAGCCGCGGAACTGCCACGTCGATGGCCCGGCGGAAGAAGTCGTAGGTGGCCAGCCAGCGCGTGACCAGGTGACCGGGATGCATGTCCCAGCCCTGGTAGTACCCGCGCCGCAGGGCTCGGGCGACCAAGCGGTGATGGTTGCGCAGCGCGGCCTCGGGGTTGGCGTCGGGCACGACCTGGGTGGAGCCGTCGCACACCCACACCCCGCTCTGGGCGGCCGCGACCTGCATGACCGCCTTGGCGTAGTCGGCGGCCGGATGGTCCAGCGCCTGGTCCGGCGCGGCGACGCCGCATGCCGCCGTGTAGTCGTAGGTGCCGAAATGCAGTGCGCTGCAACGTCCCTCGGCCAACGTCAGCATTGTGGCCACCGGTGCGGTGCCGTCCGCGGCGAGAATCGCCTGCGGGCTCTCGATCTGCAGTTCGAACCGCAGACTGCCCTCCGCGATGCCGTAACCGCGTTCCAGCCCGACGCACAGCTGCACCAGTGCTGGAACCTGCTGCGCCGCACGAATTTTCGGGACCGTGAAGACGAAACCATCCGGCACCCCGCCCGCGCTCTCCAGCACCAGGTCCAGGGTCCGCAGTGCACGGCGACGCTCACCGACCCCCAGGCCCTTCATCCGGATGCCGCTGCTCACCGGGCGCGGTCGCTGCCCCCGCGCACCAGGGGTGGTTTGCCGGGCGACGTGCTGCCCGCGCCGGAGGTCCGGGTCAGGTTCGTCGGCGCCACCTCCTGTCGCGGACTCTCCGACCGGCGGGCCATCGGAGCGCCGCGACCATGCCGCGAGCACGGCTCCCGCGGCGATAGCGGCCCGGTCCTCCTCGGGGTCGGGGCGCACGCCGTAGCCGTCCTCGAAGTCGATGCGCAGGTCCTGGACCGGGTCCAACTCCAGCCGCTTGCGCACGTCGGGCAGCGACCCGGTGTCGTCGAAGGTGGCCAGCAGATCGTAGTGGCGGTCGAGCAATTCGATCGCGGTCGCGCCCCATTCCGCCGGAGTCTCCTCCGCCACTCGATCGGCCGGAACGTACACCGTGTGGATCGGCTGCGACCTGCCGTTCGATCCCGGATACCTCCGGCGCAGCTCGGCGTCGACCGTGTCGAGCATCGCCTCGATCCTGGCGCGGACGTGCTCGGGCACCTTGGTCATCGCGACTCCTTCTTCCGCAGCGCGGCCCACACCCGGTCCGCGGTCATCGGCAGGCGGTCGAGGCGGACGCCCACCGCGTCGCGGATCGCGTTGGCCAGCGCGGGCGCGACCGGGTTGTACGGCGACTCGCTCATCGATTTGGCGCCCAGCGGCCCGAGGGTGTCGGCCGTTTCGGCGAAGTACACCTCGGTGCGGGGCACGTCGGCGAACTGCGGCACGTGGTAGTGCCGCAAGGTCTGCGTGAGCATCACGCCGTGGTCGCTGCGCATGTCCTCGTACAGCGCGGTGCCGATGGCTTGCGCGACACCGCCTTCCACCTGCCCGCGGCACTGCACCGGGTTGAGAACCGTGCCCGCGTCGGCCGCCTGGATCGATTGGAGGATGCGGACCGAGCCGGTGCCGGGGTGCACGGCTACCCGGAAGGCGTGCACGTTGAAGCTCACCGACCTGGGGCTGCCCGCGTGGTCGGCGCGCGCTGTCAGGTCGCCGGGAGCCAGCAGCTCGGACGCGCCGAGTAGCTGGTCACCGCAGTGCACGCCGCCGGACATCAGCACACAGTCGTGCTCCGGGACGCCCGATAGCTCGGCCGCTCTGGCCAGCAGCAAGCCGCGCAAGGCTCCAGCGGCGGCGTAGACGGCCTTGCCCGCGACCACGATGCCGGTGGAGCCGAACGCGCCGGTGTCGTACTCCACCAGGTCGGTGTCGGCGTGCCGGATCACGATGCGGGACACGTCGGTGTCCAGCGCGGTGGCCGCGAGCTGCGCGTGCACCGTAGTGGTGCCGTTGCCGAATTCCGCTGTGCCGACTCTGATCTCGTAGCGTCCGTCGGGCAGCAGCGACGCCGTCGCGGTCGATCGGTGGCCGCGCGGCGGGATGGTCGCGATCATCGCGGCGGCCATCCCGGTGCCGACGCGCCATTCCGGGCCGGGCGCGTGCACGTCATTGCCCCGCAGAAGTGCCCGCTCGGCCAGGTCCAGGCACTGGTCCACGCCGTAGCTGCCGAACATCAGGTCGCCCTCGTTCACCGCGGCTCCGACGAACCGATCGCCGGGCACCACGACGTTGCGGCGCCGGAATTCGAACGGGTCGATGCCGAGCGCATGCGCGAGATCGTCCAGCGCCGACTCGACCCCGAAGATCACCTGCCCGAGTCCGTAACCGCGGAACGCCCCGGAGGGGACGTTGTTGGTGTAGACCGCTTGCGCGTCGACGCGCTTGTTGGCGCAGCGGTAGAGCTCCACCGACTCACCGACGCCGTGGAACATCACGCCGCCGCTGTGGTTGCCGTATGCCCCGGTGTCCGCGAGCACGTCGACGGCCAGCGCGGTCAGCACTCCGTTCGCGTCGGCGCCCGCCGTCACGGCGACCCGCATCGGGTGCCGGCAGGTCGCGGCGGTGAACTCGTCGGAACGGGTGAACTCGTACTGCACCGGCCTGCCGGTCCGCAGGACGGCCAGCGCGATCAGGTCCTCGGCCAGCATCTCTTGCTTCGCGCCGAATCCGCCGCCGACTCTGGCCGCGAACACGCGGACCCGCTCGGGCGGCAGTCCGAAGACGCGGCACAGTTCGGCGCGCACCAGAAACGGGACCTGGGTACTGCATCGGATGACCAGCCTGCCCGCGTTGTCCAGCCATCCGACCCCGCCGTGCGTCTCCAGATGCACGTGCTGCCCGCGCGGTGAATGCCACACACCACGCACCACCTGGGCCGCTGCCGCCAGACCCGCCGCCACGTCGCCCACCTCGCCGTGCACTTCGGCGACCAGATTGCGGCCGGGATCGTCGATGCGCGCCGAATCCGGCTTGTCACCATGCAGTTTCGGCGCGTCGGCTCGCAACGCTTCCTGCGGGTCGAACACCGCGGGCAGCATCTCGTAGTCGACGTGCAGCAGCCGGACCGCCGCGCGGGCGGTCGCGAGGCTCTCCGCCACCACCGCGGCCACCCGCTGCCCGACGAATCGGACGGTCCGGTCCAGCACGTAGGTGTCGTCGGGGTCGTCCGTCCGCAGCTCATGTCGTGCGGTGGAGAACGCCACGTCCGGCGCGTCGGCGTAGGTCAGCACCGCGTGCACGCCCGGCAGCGCCTCGGCGTGCGCGGTGTGGATCGATCGGATTCGGGCGTGCGGGTGGGGACTCCGCAGCACGGCGATATGCAGCGGTGCGGCCGGGGGCCCGTCGGCCGCATCGCCTGTTCGCTGCCGGTCCGCCGCGGAGGAATCGGCGGCGAGCTCGCCCTGTGGCAGGTCGAGGGTGAAGGGCTCGTTGCCGGTGACGATGCGTGGTCCGGCGATGGCGCCGACGCCCGCGCCCGCGCCCGTCGTCACCGTCTGGTCGAGCGCGATGGCGGCGGGATCGTCCGGGGTGGACGGCTCGCCCAATGCCTCCCGGATCGCCCGGTAACCCGTGCAACGGCACAGGTTTCCCTTCATCAATTCGGCGAGTTCGCTCTCGCGTCCGCCGAGCGGTCCATCCGGGGCGCACTCCAGTCCCACGGCGGTGACGACCATGCCCGCGGTGCAGAAACCGCATTGGAATCCGGCGTTGTCGACGAATCGGCGCTGCACCGGATGCGGGTGCTCCGGCGTCCCGAGCCCGGCAGCCGTCGTGATGGAACGGCCGGCCGCGCGGTAGGCGGGAAACACGCAGGAGTGCACCGTCATTCCGTCGACCAGCACCGAGCAGGCCCCGCAATCGCCCGCGTCGCATCCCTTTTTCACGGCCAGGTGGCCACTCTCGCGCAAGGCCGTGCGCAGGCACTGCCCCGGTCGCGCCTCGAACTCGACAGGCTGCCCGTCCACCTCGAACCGCGTCATGATGCGCGTTCCCGTAGTTCACCGGCGACTTCGCGGGCGAGCAGCCCGGTGACGTGCCGGCGCCATTCCGGCGAACCGTGCGGGTCGTCGAACCAGAGCGTGGGATCGATCGCGCCGAGGGCGTCCCGCAGCTCGGGGTCGCTCGGCGGTGCGGCGAAGTCCAGGACGACCGGCTTGGTCGTGGCGGCCGTGATGGTGACCGCACTGCGGCCGTCCGGATCCCGCCGCCCCATCACTACCGCACCGGACCGGCCGAGTGGGGCAAGCGCGATCTTCCGAAAGCTGGTGTGGGCCAGCAGACTCGATCGAGGCAGGTAGATCGAGCGCAAAACCTCGCCGGGCCGCAGGGCCGTGTATCCAGGACCGAGGACGAAGTCCCGCAAGGGAATACCGCGATCGACGCCGTCCGCCGCCCACACCAGCGCCAAGCCGTCGAGCGCGACCAGCGCGCCGAGCACCGCACCGGCGGGCAGCGCGAGACAGACGTTGCCTCCGACGGTCGCGGTGCGCCAGATCTTGTGTGAGGCCAGCAGCGCCCGGCATGACTGCGCGAACAGCGCCGTCCCCGGCCACTGGTCGCGCAAGACCGGCTCGCCCAGCTCATGTCCCTGCGCCGCACCGGCGAACTCGGCCAAGGTGCAGGTCGCGGCGATCTCCAGTCCGTCGTCGACCGCCTCGAAGGCGGGCCAGCCCATGGTCGTGATGTCGACCAGGCGGACCAGCTGATCCTGCGGTTCGGAGAACAGGAAGGTGCCGCCGGCGAGCACCGCGGCCGACTCGCCGAGCAGGGTCAGGTCCGCTCGCTCGCGGGCGATCACCACCTCGCGGATCGTGTCCAGGTCCACGTCTCACCTCGTTCCTGCCTCCCCGTCACGGTAGAGCCAGTCGGTTGCCGCCATATTGCGCCCGACGCACGCCAGATTGCGCGGCCGTTACCTCGCCGCGCGACGACCGCCCGCGGCAGGGAGCCACCGCGGCCGCGCGCTTCCCAGGCGCGCCATCCGCGATCCAGAGCTCCCGCCCGCTCCGCTGGTCGCCCGAGCCGACACTGCTTCAGTATCTCGCGTCCGGCCTGACCAGGCACGAAACCTCGCTCACCGCCGCGATTGCGCTTCGCGCCCGCTGTACCGACCGAAACCGCACCCCGATTACGGCCGACGCACCATCGATGTACGCGACGTTCCGATCCGCAGCTGACTTCGACCGACGCCGACGCGGGGCGTCCACCGCACCGCCTCATCCAGCGCGATCTCGCGCACCGCCAGCAAGCTCGCAGTGTTACACCGGCGCCATCTTTTGCGCGGCCCGCTCATCCCGCCTCGCAGCACCGCCGCCCACGTCGCCGGTATACGCGGCGAGTCCGGCACAGATCGCCATGGCACGCGCCCGGCATCCCCGGTCCGCGATCGTCTTCGGCCAGCGCGGAGAACTGTGTCAGATGCTCGACTCTTCCAGCCCTTCTCGCCCTCCGGCCTGCAAGCTCGTACCCGACATCCGCACCACGAGTCGCGAGGCCCGCTCTTTCCGCCCACGCATCAGCGCCCGCCGCTCGACCTTCGCGACGACCTCGGCACGTCGGATCGCCACAGCGTGTACCCGACATCCCGACCCGGGATCGTCCCCGCCGACACTGAGAACGGCACGAGCCACACCGGAGCGGTTCGGCGCACCACTAGCAAGCTCGTAGCGCCACGACCGACCACTTCGGAGCCGTCCGCTCATCTCGCTTTCGCGAGCAACGCCGCCTGTGCGCGGGCCACCTCCGTGGCGACCACGTCCGTGGCGACCGTGCGGACCTCTCCGTCGCGCACTACCTCGCGTCCGTTCACCAGTAGCGCGGCCAGCGGTGGCGGTGCGCCGAGCACCAGCGCGGTCACCGGATCATCGATTCCGGCGTGCGCGGCGGTGTCCAGGCGCCACAGTGCCAGATCCGCCAGTTTGCCCACTTCGATCGAGCCGATCTCGGCGGCGCGGCCCAGCACTCGCGCGCCGCCGATGGTGGCCAGTTCCAACGCCGTGCGTACCGTCATCGCGCGGGGGCCGCCTCGGTTGCGAGCCCATAGCAGCGCGTGCCTGGGCTCCTCGATCATCGAGCCGGACTCATTGCTCGCCGCGCCGTCGACGCCGAGCCCGACCGGGACGCCCGCGCGCACCAGGTCGGCCGTGCGCGCGACACCGGCGCCGAGCCGCGCGTTCGAGGTGGGGCAATGCGCGACGCCGGTGCCGGTTCGCGCCATGGCCTCGATCGCGTCGTCGTCGAGATGGACGGCGTGCGCGTACCAGACGTCCGGGCCGAGCCAGCCGAGCCGCTCCAGGTACTGCGCGGGCGTGCAACCGAAAGTCTGTGCGCAGTAGTCCTGTTCTTCGATCGTCTCGGCGAGATGGGTGTGCAACCGGACTCCGGCGGTGCGGGCCAGCGCCGCCGACTCGCGCAGCAGTTCCGGCGTGACCGAGAACGGCGAGCACGGTGCCAGCGCGATCCGCAGCATCGAGTCGTACGAGGGGTCATGCCAGCGCTCGACGGCCGCCGCACTCGCGGCGAGGATGTCGTCCAGGCTCTCCACGACCTCGTCGGGCGGCAACCCGCCCGCACTCACCCCCAGATCCATCGAACCGCGGCAGGGATGGAACCGCAGGCCCACCTCAGCCGCCGCGGTGATCTCCGCCCCGAGCAGGTCACCACCCTCGCGCGGGAACAAGTAGTGGTGATCGGTGGTGGTGGTACATCCGGTGCGGACGAGCGCGGCCAGCGCACCCGTGGCGGCGACGCGCACCGCGTCCTCGTCGATGCCCGCCCAGACGGGGTAGAGCGTGGTGAGCCACTCGAACAGCGTGTGATCGGTGGCCAAGCCGCGGGTGATCCACTGGTAGAGGTGATGATGGGTGTTCACCAAGCCGGGAGTCAGCAGGCAGCCGCGGCCATCGATGCGCCGCGCGCCCGCGTCGACTTCCGGCGCGTCGCCCTCCCCGACCGCCTCGATCCGGTTGCCGCGCACGACGACGTAGCCACGCGAGTACTCGGTGCGGCGATCGTCGACGGTCGCGATGGCACAGCCGGCAATGACGGTCACCTCGTCCACGCGAGACCCGCTTCCGGTGCGTCGGCACGCGCCACGGTGGCGTGGATGAGTCCGTAGGGGCGGTCGTCGGCGTGATAGACCTCGCCGCGGTTCTCGATGCCGAAACGAGCCAGGTCGTAGTCGAAATGGTGCTTGTTCGGCGCGGCGAGCCGGATCTCGGCCAGCACCGGGTACGCGGCCAGCGCGGCTTTGCCCATCTCGAACAGCGTCTGCTGGAGCGCTTTCGAGTGCAGCGTCGCGAAGGTCTCCACCAACCGCGCCCGCACTCCCGCGTAGACCTCGTCCCAGTCGACGCCGCCGGTGCCGGCGAAGCGCCACTCGGCGACCAGCGAGGTGGCCAGCAGCCGGTCTTCGGTCGGCGCGAGCACGGTGAAGTCGTCGGTCAGGAAACCCGCGAACTCCGACCCGGTCGACTTCAGGATGGTCAGGTCCTTCACTCCGCCCACCACCCAGGCCCGCCGATCCGCGCCTGCACCGGCCACGGTGACCGCCGCCGTGCGTACCTCGGCCCCTTGGCGCACCCAGGTGTGATCGTGCTCGACCCCGCCGACCGGGACCCGCTGCCAGGCGTATTCGTCGACCTCCACGCGCGCGCTGGTCACCGGTTCGATCTCGGTGACGAAGTGGTCGGCCAGCGCCAGCGCGTAGTCCTCGATCGTGCGCAGACCCGGCTGCTTCGCGAAGGCGTAGGCGGTCTGCTTCTGCGTATCGGTGGGCAGTACCTTCGCCTGGTCACCCGTGACGTACGCGTCGGCGAAATCGCCGCGCAGCACCGTGGAGACGTTCACGTCACGGATCTCGTGCCGCACGGTCTCCCGGTAGATCCGGACGATCCGATTCTCCGCCTTGCCGTATCGGTGGTCCGACAGCACGATCGGCCCGGTCAGTTCCATGCTCGGCTCAGCTCCCTCGGTAGGTGGAAAAGGCGAACGGCGACAACAACAATGGGACGTGGTAGTGCCGTTCCTCGGTGACCGCGAACGCGACGACGACCTCGGGATAGAAGGTTTCGACCTCCTGGCCCGCGAAATAGGCGCCGGTGTCGAACACCAGACGATAGGTTCCCGGTTCGAGCGCTTCGCCCAACGCCCGTATCCGGCCATCCGCGTCGGTTTCCCCCGAATCGAGCTGCCGCGCTTGTCGATACAGCGCCACCGTGACGCCCACAGCCGGTATGCCACGCACCGCGTCCAGCACATGGGTGCTCAAAGTGCTCATGACGGCACCTCGCTGCCGCTCGGCTCCGTCATGACCACTCCGCCAGCAGCGCCCGCAGCCGTATGCGGTTGATCTTCGCCAGTTCTGTTCGCACGACTCGCCTTTCGGTCTCGGGATCATTACGCAGCCGGGCGGTGAGCAGCGCGAGCAGCTCCTCGGCCGACTTACCGCTCGCGCACACCAGGTAGATGTGCCCGAACCGTGCCTCGTAGGCGCGATTGCCTTCGGCGAGCGCCGTGCGGACCGCGTCCGCCGCACCCGCCACCCCGGCCTGCTCCCGCGCCGATGCCGCCGAACGCGGTCGCTCCCCGATCCGGGGGTGACCAGCGAGCGCCGAGTCGAGCTCGGCGTCCGGCAATCGCTCCAGCACCGCGTCGGCGGCGCCGAGCAGCGCCTCGACACTCGGGTACGGACGGCCCTCGACCAGCGACCGCGCGAAGCCCGGCGACGAGCAGCAGCCGAGCACCGCGTCGTAGGCGGCGGCGTCGGACAGCGCGTCGAAGGCCGCGAGTCCAGGTCGCTGATCCGTCATCCGAACAGCATCGAATACGACCACGCGGGCCGCCACCGGAAACGGGAGATCACCCTCGGCGTGTCGCGCAGGTGAACGCGGCCTGAGCAGTGGTTTTACGTCGTGCGGCGCAGACCGCCCGGTATTACCGTCATAACCATGGCTGATCAGGACCGCCCGGCTGTCGCGGGCGTCGTTCTCGCCGCCGGTGCGGGAACACGCTACGGGCGGCCCAAAGTCCTCGCAGAGGGCGGCGCATGGCTGCGCGCGACGGTGGCCGCGCTGCGCGATGGCGGCTGCGATCCGGTGATCGTCGTGCTCGGAGCGACCGGCCCCACGCCGCAGATCATCGATCTGCCGCCGGGCGTGCAGCACGTGTGGGCCGCCGACTGGGCCACCGGGCTCAGCGCCGCACTCCGCGCAGGTCTGATCGCCGCAGCTCGCACCCCCGCGCGTTACGCCGCGATCATGCCGGTCGACACCCCCGACGTCGGCGCCGAGGTAGTCGCCCGGGTCCTCGCCGCCGCGGTGGCGGCGCCCAGCGGCCTCGCGCGAGCTGTGTTCCACGACACACCTGGGCACCCAGTTGTTATGACGCACAAGCATTGGAACGGGGTTTGTGGAGCCGCGGCCGGAGATTCCGGAGCTCGTACCTATTTGACCGGCAGAAACGATATGGTGTGCGTCACGTGCGACGATTTGGCGACGGGGATCGATCGTGACTTTCCGGCCACGACCGCACGGTGATCGGAGCTAGCTGATGCGGGACATCATCGACGACCTGTTGCGGGTGTGGCACTCGGGCCGGACCGGAGGGCTGGCCACCATCGTGCGCACGGTGGGATCGGCCCCGTTACCGGTGGGCTCCGCGATGCTGGTCGACCCGGACGGCGGCGTGTACGGATCGGTCGCCGCGGGCGGGCTGGAGGACATCGCGTACGAGGCGGTGCTCCAAGCCGCGCGCACCGGCCGGCGTGCGCTGCACCGCTTCGGGGTGGCCGGCGGCTTCGAGGCGGGTTCGACCGGCGAGGGGATGATGGACGTCTTCACCGAGCCGTTCTCCCGGAGACACTTCCCGGAGTTCCCCGACGTGGCCGCGGAGATCGCGGCGCACCGCAGGGTCACCGTCTTCACCGTCGTGTGGAACTCCGACGCCGACCTGATCGGCCAGCACCTGATCACCGACCGAAGACACCCGACCGAACTGCTCGCACTGCCGGATTCCGACGTATTCGTCGCCTCGTTCGCTCCACCCCCGCGCCTGATCATCTTCGGCGCCAATTCCTTCGCCGCCGCCCTCACCGTGCAGGCCAAGCTGCTCGGCTACCGGGTGACGATCTGCGACTCACGCCCCAATTTCGCTACGCCGGAATCATTTCCGGGCGCCGAGGTCGTGGTCGACTGGCCACACCGCTACCTCAACGCCCTCTCCTCGGCCGGTGAGATCGACAGCAGCACAGCCATCGTCGTGCTCGCGCACGATCCCGCGTTCGAAATCCCGCTGCTCACCGTGGCGCTCCGACTACCCGAGCTGGGGTACCTCGGCGCCATGGGTTCACGCCAGGTACACATCCGGCGTATCGAGGACCTCAGAGCAGGCGGTTTCGGCGACCATACCCTCGCCCGACTACATTCGCCCGCGGGCTTCGACATCGGAGCGCGCACGGCCCCCGAAGTCGCGGTCTCGATCGCGGCCGAACTTCTTGCCGTACGCGCGGCGCAACCGGCGCGACCGTTAGACCCCTACAGCGGTGAAATCCCGATCACTCCGAAAACCGCTGTGGGGCTCGGCATCTAGTTACCTATTTCAGTCCCGGATTCTCGGCATACACCTCGCGCAGCACGGACAGGTCGAACAACTGCTGGGCCTTGATATCGATCTTGGCGGTGCGCAGCGCGGCGATATTCTGCTCGATCAGCGCGTCGCTCATCGTGAGCAGACCATTGGCGGCCGTGTCCGGTGAGACCACCAAATCATTCTGCGCTATGGCCTCTTGCGTCTGCTCGGCCAGATCGAGCTTCTGATCCTTGCCGTACACCTCGACCGCGAGCCGGGCCGACTCCGCCGGATTCGCCACCGCGTCCTTCCAGCCCTTGATCTCGGCGGCCAAGAACGCCTTCAGCTTGTCGCGTTCTTTGTCGATGGTGGACTGCGCGACGGTCAGAGTCTCGGCGACCAACGGCAGGTTGAAGTCGGCGAACAGGAAATGCGTGTTCTGGAATCCTTTGGCCGCCAGTGTGATCGGTTCGTTGGTCACATAGCTGACCCATCCGTCGACTTCACCGTTGGCCAGCGGAGTCGGATCGAATTGCGCGGGCACGACGGTGACGTCGCTCGGCTTCATCCCGTTGGCGGTGAGCAATGCGTTGAAGATCAGCTGGTTGGTGTCCTGCACGCCGATCTTGCGGCCCTTCATGTCCCCCGGCGTCCGGATCGGCTTGGCCGCGGAACTGACGATCGCGAACGGGTTCTTCTGGTAGGTGGTCGCGACGATCTTCGCGGGCAGGCCCTCCAGGATCGCCGGCGCGGTGGTCTGCGGCGCCGACAGTCCGAGCCACACCTTCCCGGTGTCCAATCCCGCTTCCACCGACGTGCTCGCCGCGCCGCCCGCGATGAGATCGACCGCACCGAAACCGGCTTCCTTGAAATAGCCTCTGGCGTCGGCGAAGTACTCGCCCGCGAATTCGATGTTCTTCAGCCAGGACAGCTGCACCGCGACCTTGCCGTACTTCGAGCCGTCCGGGGTCGAGCCGCCCGAGGTGTCGCTCGTCTCACCACCGCAGGCGGCAATGGCCGCCGAGCCGCCGAGCACGGCCGCGGTGAGCGAGGAGTAACGGAGAAAGGTACGTCGGTTCAGGTGCCCGAACGTGGAGCGCTGCACGGGTGTCATGGGCCGAATCTAGGTGCAGCGCGTTTCAAATTCTTTACTTTGACGTTCCGGGCCTGAATTCGCGCGGATTTCGCCGGCCGACCGCGCGGTCAGTATCGTCCCGCCTCCGGCCCGAAGCGGGCGAGCACCAGGTTCTCGATGACACCGACGATGGCGTACAGCACCACCGAGACCAGTGTGACGATGACGATCGAGGCCCACAGCTTGCTGTACTGGAAGGTCGGGATGGCCCGGATCAAGCTGGCGCCGAGCCCGGTCCCGCTGCCGAGCCATTCGCCCAGCAGCGCGCCGATCAGCGCGCCGGGCACCGAGATCCGCGCGGCGGCGAACACCGAGGGCAGCGCCGCAGGCACGGCGACCATGCGCAACCCGGTCCACCGGGATCCGCCGTAGGCGACCACCAGCTCCAGCGCCTGCCGCGGCGCATTGCGCAGTCCCGCCATGATCATCACCAGGGCGGGGAAGAACACCACGATCGCGGCGAGCACGGCGACCCCGGCCAGGCCGCGGCCGAAGACCAGCACGATGATCGGCGTCAACGCCACCAGCGGCACCGAGCGCAGCAGCATCGCCACCGGAAGGAAGGTCTGCTCGACCGCGGCGAACGACACGAACAACGCGGCGACCACCAGCGCGGCGAGCATGCCCGCGCCGAACCCGATGGCCGCGTCCCGCAGGGTGATCTGCAGATCGTCGAGGATGGCCTGACGCGCGGTCTCCGCGTTGGGCGCGGTCACCAGATAGGCCCAGATATCGCCGGGTGTCTTGCCGACTCGCGGACCGACCTGCGGAAACGCCTTCAGGAAGACGTACCAGATCACCAGCATCAGCAGCAGCGAAGTGGCCAGCGGGAACAGGAACCGCCCGATTCGGCGCAGCAGGTTCATCGCGCCTCCTGGGCGGTCCACGGAGCGACCAGCCGGGCGGCCAGCGCCACCAGCGCGTAGCCGAGTCCGGCCAAGGCCGCGGCGGCCAGCGCCATGCCCCAGGTGCGCGGCACGTTGTAGGCGGTCTGCGCGGCGGTCAGCGCCACTCCGATGCCGCTGTCCACGCCGCCGAGGTACTCGCCGATGATGGCGCCGAGGACGGCGGACGGCGCGGCGATCTTCAAGGCCGCGAAAGTGCTCGGCAGCGCTGCGATCGCCTGGACCCGGCAGAGCTGTTGCCAGCGTCCGCCGCCGTAGGCGCGCACCAGGTCGAGGCTGGTGCGGTCGGCCGAGCGCAATCCGGCGACGGTGCCGACCATCGTGGTGAAGAAGCAGTACATAGCGGCGAGAAAGACGGTCGGGGTGCGCCCGCCGAAGACGACCAGAATGATCGGGCCGAGCGCGAGCAGCGGCGTGCAGTAGCTCAGGATCGCCAGCTGGGTGGCCAGCGATTCGATCGGCGGAACGAGCACGATCAAGACGGCCAGCGCGATGGCCAGCCCATTGCCCCAGACGAACCCTTGCAACGCACCGAGCGCGGTGATCCGGAAATTGGGTCCGTACAAGCCCCATCCGTCGGTGAACATGGTGTGCAGCACCAGCCACGGGCTGGGTATGGTGCCGCCCGCGACCTCGAACGCGGCGAGAATCCACCACACCGCGACCAGCCCGAGCACGCCGAGCACACCGCCGTAGCGCTTCATGACGCGCCTCCCGCTCGGCGAATGCACTGTGCGAGCGGATGCCGCCGCACCGGCCGCATGTGCGTACTCACCCGCTGCCATCCCGGCTTGCGATGGCGAAGACAGCGCCAGCTCACGCCAAGCCTCCTTTTCCCAACTTCCCGAACAGCAGCTCGGACAGGTAGTCGTGCAGCTTGTGGAACTCCGGTGTGCGCATCATCTCCGGCAGCCGCGGGCGCGGCAGGTCGATCTCGACCAGCTCCAGCACCCGGCCCGGCCGCGGGCTCATCACGGCCACCACGTCGGACAGGAACACCGCCTCCGCGATGCCGTGCGTGACCATCAACGTGGTCGCCGGTTTCTCGGTCCAGATCCGCAGCAATTCCAGATTGAGCCGCTGCCTGGTCATGTCGTCGAGCGCGCCGAACGGTTCGTCCAGCAGCAGCACGGTCGGCTTCACCACAAGCGCCCGCGCGATCGAGACCCGCTGGCGCATGCCGCCGGACAGCTGCGCGGGTTTGGCCTTCTCGAAGCCGTCCAGCCCGACCAGCCGGATCAGCTCGGCGATCTGACCCGGCTCCGGCGTCATCCCGGCGACCTGCAGCGGCAGCTTGATGTTCGACTCCACCGACCGCCACGGCAGCAGCGCCGAATCCTGGAACGCGATGCCCAGCTCGTGGTGCCCGCGCAATTCGGCGGGCGTCTCGCCGTTGATCGACGCCTGGCCCGCGGTCGGCGTCTCCAGACCGGCGAGAATGCGCAGCACCGTCGACTTGCCGCAGCCGGAGGGGCCCAGCAGCGACAGGAACGCGCCCTGTTCGGTGTGCAGATCCACGGAATCCAACGCCTGCACCGTTTTCCGGCCTACCCGGAAGGTCTTGGTCAACCCACTGAGATGAATTCCGGTCCCCCCGGCGGTACTGCTTTCCGTGCTCATGACGGTCACCCTAGGAGCACCCGGTTGCGCGGATATTGCGAATGGCGTCGTCAGATTGCGCAATCGTTACGGTGCGCACGACGGCCGCCGCGCGGATTTCGAATCGCGGCGATCGGATGCGGATGAGATGCGCCCCGCCACTGGTTGCACGACAGGTGAACCCGATCATCACGCTGCTCGACGCCAAGCTGCACATCGCGGGCTCGGAGATCCTCTGGCGCGAGGTGATCGGCAACGGCTTCGGCTTGGCCTCCGCCATCGGCGGCATGCGGCGGCGGGTCTGGGCCTGGCCGATCGGCATCGCCGGGAACGCCCTGCTGTTCACGGTGTTCGTCGGTGCGATCTTCCACACACCACAGCAGCTGAACATGGCGGGGCAGGCCGGACGCCAGCTGATATTCATCGCGGTGAGCGGCTACGGGTGGTGGAGCTGGTATCGCCGCGCGACGGCGGACACCGGTCGCGAGCAGCGCGGTGTCTCCCCGCGCTGGGCGAGCGCCCGCGAACGATGGCTGCTCGCGGCCGCCATGCTGCTCGGCACCGCGGGCTTCGCTCAACTCTTCGGCTGGATCGGGTCGTTCGGCCCGTGGGCGGAAGCGTGGATCTTCACCGGCTCGGCGCTGGCCACCTACGGCATGGCCCGCGGCTGGGCCGAATTCTGGTTGATCTGGATCGCCGTCGACTTTGTCGGAATCCCGCTACTGGTACGGGCCGGCTACTACCCGTCGGCGACGCTGTATCTGATCTACGCGGGCTTCGTCGTGTGGGGCTTCCTCGTCTGGGTGCGAACCCTGCGCCGAGGCGCCGACGCCGGCGCGCCGCGCGATCGAGTTGCCACCGCCGTCGCCGATCAGTAATCGGGGCCGCCAGATTCATCTATTGGTAACCCCACGGCTACCTTCCGGAATCACCGTTCGATATGTTCCCACTGGCGGGAAAACCCGCAGTGCCACAAATTTGCCACACTTGCTGAGAGGTCCACCGCCGCGCCACTGTACCGGCCTGCGGAGGAATATCTGGCATGACAATGCAAGACGTCCAAGAGATCCGGCTGATTGCCGACAATGTACTAGCTGCACCCGACTGGTTCACGCCAGAGCAGGTCTCCACAGCTTGCGGAGCGGAGTTGCGTGAGGTATCCAGCACCAACCCCTATGCACGCGAATTCGCAGCACATCTGGACGGCGAGCCGTTCTCATCGATCGTGTTCCGCTGCCCGCTCGCGCCGGAAGCCAGGTCGAGCTCCCTCGCCATCATGTACGTCGCGAGGGACGTTCGAATTACCCGAACAGATATGGCGGCGCGGTTCGAATTACCGATCGAGAGCGCACGGATCAACCCGAGGATTCCCCCCGATGGAACGGTATCGTTCACCCTGGGGCAGGGGGCCAGAACGATACGCCTCAGATTTGATGCCCGCTCGAAGCTGCTGCGAGATGTATCCGTACACGAGAACCGTGCGCAATTTCGGCGCCCCAGCTCCGGCAGCCTCGAATGAGGCTGCTACGCCAGCTCTTCACGAACCTGGCAACCGGTCTGCGCCGCGATTTCTCGAGAACTGCGGATGGCATATCGAGCAATTACCGCGGCTACCGCAGGGACATCAATGATTCCGTTGCAGAATTGGTTGACACCGATATCGCCGGACGGAACGCTTTCGGGCAACTTCGGGAACTACCGGAATATCTGAAAAGCTTGCAGCGACTTGGTTACTCGACATCCGTCCGCTCCGGGCTCGGCAGTGAAGTCGATAGAATCGCCGAAATGTCCGAGGACCTCATCCGTAAGATCCAGGACGTGCAGCAGGACGGGTGGTCCATACGCTACGGAAAAAGGGGTGACGGAACATACGCCGACTACGACGAGAAGGCCATAGTTCTCGACAGCAAGATGAAAGACAACCCCTTGGCGTCCGCCGATGCGCTCGCACATGAAATCGACCATGCCCACCCGGGGAATCCGCACAACGACGCGCCATCGCCGCCGATGGGCCGGACCCGGAAGAGATGGGTCGACGATCATGTGGACCGGTCGCTGCTGAACGAAGGCCATGCCGTGATGTCACAGCTCACGGTACGGCACCAGATACTTCAAAACGGCGGACCGGACATAAACCATAGCGCCGCCGGAAAGTATCTCAGGATATACGAAAGATATCGCGATGGCGAGTTCCCCCGCGACGAGGCGGTACAGCGAATAGCCGCACACTATCGCTTCGAGACCGGAAGCAACAGCAAAATGCCGTACGGGCAGCAATTCCGGGAATGGTACGAGGACTATTGGGACAGGTGGATCGCGCAGACTGTTCAGACGCGCTGATAGCGACCCGGCCGGCACCGTCGAAACGACTGTGCGACCGCGATCTACACCACGTCGACCCGCACGCCCGCCGCGCGGATGGTCGCGACCGCCGCGGGGTCGGCGTCGGTGTCGGTCACCAGTAGCTGCACCTGCTCGATGCCGCAGATGCGGGCCAGCGCCGTGCGCTCCAGCTTGTCCGCGGTTGCCACCACCAGCACCCGCCCGGAACGGCGGACCATCTCGGTGGTCACCCCGGCCTCGTCGATGTGCCTGCACTGGGCGCCGCCCTCGGCGGAGATCGCGTTCACGCCGAGGATGAGGTCGTCGAGCCGCAATTCGGCCAGGGAGCGTTCGGCCAGCGGTCCGTGCAGCTCGTAGGACTCGCGCCGCGCCACCCCGCCGAGCACGATCGTGCGCACGTGCGGCCGCAGCACCATCTCGCCCGCGATGTTCAGCGCGTTGGTGACGATGGTCAGCTGCTCGTCGCCGGACAGTCCGAGGTCGGTCCGTCCGGCCAGCGCCCTGGCGACCGCGGTGGTGGTGGTGCCGCCGTTCATCCCCACCACCGCGCGCGGATCGATCAGAGCGGCGGTGTGTTCGGCGATGCGCTGCTTGGCTTCGCCGCCGGACTGGCGGTAGCGGGCGGGCAGGTCGTAGGCCACGGCGGTGGCCACCACGCCGCCGTGTGTCCTGGTCGCCAGTTGCTGTTCGGCGAGTGCGGTGAAATCGCGGCGCACGGTCGCTGCGGACACACCGAGCCGCTCGGCGGCTTCCTCCACCGAGAGCCGGCCGGATTCGGCGAGCAGTTCCAGCAACCGGTTCCACCGTTGCGGTCGGTCGGTCGGTCCGGTCATCTCAGACCGTCCCGGTCGTGCGAGAAACCCGCTGTTTCGGTGAGCACGCGCACAATATGACCACAGGCATTCCGCTCAAGTCAGCGCGAGGCCGGAATTCACGAAATAGGCGATTTCCTCGCATATTTCGTCGAGTCCGAGTGCCGCGTCCGGCGCCGTGCTCTGCACCAGCTCCTGGGCAAGGGAATTGACCGCGCCGATCACGGCGAGAGCGAACAGATCGAAACGCCGCCGCGACCCGGTCTCGCCGCGCTCGATGGCGCGTTCGGCCTCGCCGATCAGCAACCTCGACAGCAGGCGGCGCTGCTCCCTGCGCCACTCCTCCACCGCGGTGCTCACGCCGACCACCTCGACGTAGCACACTCGGGCTCGGCGAGGGTCTGCGCAGGTGACTCCGAGATACGCCCGGAAACTCGCCACGACACGGGTGGCCAGGGGCTTGTCCGCGGTTTCCGCGAGCGCGGCGAGCGCGCGGTCCAGGGCCTGCGTGGTGATGCGATTCGCCAGCGCGATGAGCAATGCCTCGCGGCTGCCCATGTCCTCGTAGAAACTGCGCGTGGAGACATTGGCGAAGGCGCAGAGCCGTTCGATGGACGTGGCCGTGTACCCCTGGGTGCCGAATAGTTCGAGCGCGGCGTCGATCAGCCGGGTCTGCCGCTGGGCCACCCGTTGTTCCTTGGTCAGGCCGCCGTAGTGGCGACCGTCCTTGGCTCCGTGATCTTGCCGTGTCACCATTCGATGCTACCGCGTGGCAATCGCTGGTCCGCGCCGCGAACGTCGATCCCTCGGGATCGTCCGCGGAGGTTCTGGCCATGGACGGCAAGGGATCTGGCCACGCCCCGGCTATTTGACGCTGCCCGCTGTGAGCCCCGCCACCAACCGCTTCTCGATCACCGCGAACAGCAGCACCACCGGAATGATGCCGACGGTGGAGATCGCGAACACGTATTGCCACGCCGTGTCGTACTGACCGACGAACTTGGTGAGCGCGACCGACAGCGGCTGGTTCTCCGGCGTGGTCAGCACGACGAGGCTGGCGGCGAACTCGTTCCAGCACGCCACCACGACGAAGATCGTCGCCGTGACGATGCCCGGCCACACCAGCGGCAGGCTCACCCGGATCAGCGTCTGCCATCGATTCAACCCGTCGAGCAACGCGGCCTCCTCGATCTCGATCGGGATCGCCGCGAAGAAACTGTGCAGGATCCACACCGCGAACGACAGGTTGAACGCCGCGTTCACCAGGATCATCGCCAGCCAGGTGTCGTTGATCCCGAGCGCGAAGAACTCCCGGATCAATCCGGTGACCAGGACGGTGGGCTGCAACATCTGGGTGATCAGCACCAGGCCGAGAAACACTCCGCGGCCCGGAAAGCGATGGCGGGCGGTGTAGTACCCCGCTGGTATCGCGACCAGCAACACCAGCGCGGTGGCGCAGACCGCGATGATGATCGTGCTGGCCAGGTTGAACGGCAGCGGCGTCTCCGGCGTGTCCCACATGGTCACGTAGTTGTCCGGGTGCCAGGACTCCGGCAGGTACGTCGGCGGGATCCGCAGGATCTCGGCCCTGCTCTTCAGCGAGCCGAGCACCATCACGACGAACGGCAGCAGGAACGCCGCGGCCAGCACCACCCCGATCGCGGTGAGCTCCCAGCGCCTCCGTTTCGCCCGTGCACGAACCGCGACGGGCTGCGGTGTGCCGGGAACCTGCTCGATTCGCGCCACCTCGGTGCGCGTCGTCATCGGTCGACCTCCTGGGTCGGGCGGACCACCTTCACGTAGATCGCGATGACGACCACGATCAACGCGAAGTTCAGCACGCTCATCGCCGCCGCCGTGTCGACCTGCTGATTCTGCCTGATCAGCTTGAAGGTCAGCGTGGTCGTGGTGTCGGCGGAGAAGCCCGCGATGCTCCCGGTGATCACCTGCAGAATCGGCAGGGAGTTGAACACGTTGATGATGTTGATGATGGTCGCCACCGCGATCGCCGGGCGCAGCTGCGGCAGCGTGAGGTAGCGGTAGCGCTGCCACGCGCTCGCCCCGTCGACCCGGCCCGCCTCCTCGATCTCCGCCGGAATCGACTGCAGTCCGGCCAGGATCGTGTAGGTCGTGAACGGCACCGAGACGAACACCGCGACGCCCATCGCCACAAGGAACGCCTGCGTCGGTTGCTTGGTGAAGCCGTAGCCCCGGTCCAGCAGGCCGATGTCGACCAGGAACCGGTTGGCGATGCCGACATCCGGATCGAGCAGGTAGTAGAAGATGGTCGTCGTCATCACCACCGACGCCGCCCACGGCACCAGGATCGCCATCCGCACCGCCGTGCGGCCCGGGAAGTCCTTGTTCAGGAACTGGGCCAGCGCCGCGGACAGCAGCAGCGTGATCAGCACCACGCCGACCACCCAGACCACCGTGTGGACAAGCACCGAGCCGAGTTCCGAGATCCCGAACAGCGCCCGGTAGTTGGCCAGCCCGGCGTTGCCGCGGTCCTGACCGTAGGCGCTCAGGTCCCTGGTACTGGTCCACACCATGTAGCAAGCCGGGAAGGCGACGATGGCCGCGATCAAGACCAGCGACGGCCCGATCCACGGCAGCGCCGCCAGTATTCCTCTGCGCCGCACGCTACTTCGCGGCTTCCTGGATCCGCCGCAACACCTGCGCCGGGTCCGCGCCCTGGGCGATGGTGCCCATCTGCTGCCGGATGGCGCCCTGCGCCGCGGCCCATTTCGGGTTGTTGCTGGGATAGAACCGCGCCACCGGGAGCGTGGCGGCGAACGCCTTGGTGACCGGGTCGTCGGCGAGCGCGGCCGCGGCGCTGTGCGTGATCGGGATGAAGCCCTCGTGCTTGACGAAATTCGCGTACACGGCGGCGGAGTAGAAGTAGTCGAGGAACTTCCTGATCGACTCGGTCTTCTTGCCGTCCTTTTTGAACGCCATCAGGTGATCGGCGACCCCGAGGGTGACCGGCCCGCCGGTCTTGGTCGGCGACGGCGCGGTCGCGTAGCGCAGGCCCGGGTTCTTCGCGGCGATCTGGCCGATGGTGGGCGGTAGCGCTTCGATCATGCCGATCTTGCCCTGAATGAAGGCGTTGATCACGTCCTTGCGGTCGGTCGCGCCCGGATTGGGCTGCGTCGCACCCGCATCGATGAGGTCGCGCATGGCCCGCACGCCCTCCAGGTTCTCCGGGGTGTCGACGGTGATCCGGTCGCCGTCCGCCCAGGCGCCGCCCGCGCCGAACGTCCAGATGGAGGTCTCCCCCTGGGCCTCCTCGCTGCCCAATGGCAATCCGTACCCGGAGACGCCGCCGCCGAGTGCCTGGATCTTCTCGGCCGCGTCGGTCAGCTCGGCCCAGGTCTTCGGCGGCCGGGTGATGCCTGCCTTGTCGAACAGCTCCGTGTTGTAGAACAGCGTGCGGGTGGAGGCGAACAGCGGCAATGCGTACTGGGTGCCGTTCAGCGCGGCGTTCTGCGCGAAACCCGGCTGGATATCGGCCAGTACCGGCGCGGAGACGATCTCGGCCGCCGGGTAGAGCATGCCGTCGCCGGCGAAGCTGGCGTAGGCGTCGATATTGAGGACGTCCGGGGTGGTGGACGTGGACTGGAGCTTCGTGCGCACCACGTCATTGATCGAATTCCAGGACTCCATCTGCAGATTGACGGTGATCCCCGGGTTCTGCCTCTGGAACTCGGCGATGATGCCGTCCCACAGAGCCTTGGTGCCGGTCGCGCCGTCGCTGTAGGCGGGCGCGAGGAAGTTGATCGTGGTGTCGGAGTCCGCGGCGTCTTTCGAACCGAACCCGCAGGACGAGAGGGCCAGCGCAAGGCCGGTGACCATCGCGACTCCGGCAAGCACGCGGTGGAATGGTCTTTTCACGAGCAGAACCTTTCAGATTTACCCACCCGGCGCCAACGGAGGAACCGATGATGGGGGGACGCACCGTCCGTGCACCTCAATCTAGCCCGGATGGTGATCAAATGTGACCGATTTGAGCGTAAATTTGACATGAACGATCACGCGGGGTGAAGCTGTTCGTGTGCCTGCCGAACACACCCACGCGCCGTACCTGGCCACCGAGGTAGCCACCCAGCCGGACGACTGGGCGCATGCCGAGACCGTCGCCGCCGACCACCGCGCCGTGTTACCCCAACCGGGTGAGCGCGTGGCCGTAATTGGTTGCGGAACTTCGTTTTTCATGTCCCGAGCGATCGCCGCCCTACGCGAGGACGCGGGTCACGGCGTCACCGACGCGTGGCCCGCCAGCGCGGTCCGCGATCGCGACTACGACCGCTACCTGGTGATCTGCCGGTCCGGCACCACCACCGAAGTCGTGCGTGCGATGCGGGCCATCCCGGCGCACATCCCGCGGGCGGTGATCTGCTCCACGCCCGGCACACCCGTGCTCGACCTCGGCGATCCGATCCTCATCGAGCGGGTGGACGAACAGTCGGTGGTGCAGACCCGCTTCGCGACGACCACCCTCGCCATCCTGCGCTGGCACCTGGGCCAAAACCTGACACCCGTGATCGCCCAGGCCCGCGCGGTGCTCGCCGAGGATCCCGCCGAGTCCCTGGCCGCGGTGCGCGCCGCGGAGCAGATCAGTTTCGTCGGCATGGGATTCGCGGCGGCCATCGCCGACGAAGCGGCGCTCAAACTGCGCGAGTCCTGCCAGTCCTGGACCGAAGCGTACTTGGCGACCGAATATCGCCACGGTCCGATCAGCATCTCCGCGCCGGGCCGCGCGGTCTGGGCGTTCGGGCCGCTGGAGCCGGACTTCGCCGCGGATGTCGGGGCCACCGGCGCACACCTGGAACACCGCGACATCGATCCGATGGCGGATCTGATCCGGGTGCACCGGCTGTGCGTACTGCGCTCCGCCGACCTGGGACTCGACCCCGACCGCCCGCGCAGCCTCAACCGCTCCGTTGTCCTGAAGTCATGACCGGGGGCCGGGCGATGGCTCCCGTCCGATGCTGTCGAATCACAGCCACCTCAGCGCTCGAGACAGCCGCACTCCACGCCGCCGCACAGGCAACAACCGCGCCTGTCCGATTCCGGCCCACACTTGCCCTGCGCACACCAGAGCCCACGCCGACCGACGCGGGCGTTCCCATCCCTGCCGCGTGTGCGGCGGCACGGGCGCTACCAGGAACTACTGTGCCGAACATGGGTACCAAACAGCCGGATGCTCCCACGCACATCGGCGTGACCAGATCCGGATCGCCCAGGGCGGAGTTCACCCGCTCCGCAGCCGCACCGGACGTAGCCGGCCCGCCGAGCACACGCTCACGCTCCGGCGCGGCCGGACCCGGATCGGCCGCAACAGAATTCGCACGATCCGCCGCCGCGCCGGACGCGGTCGAGCCGCACCGGACGCGCTCGCGCTCCGGCGCGACCGGGCACAGTTCGCACACGGAGGAGTTGAGGCCCTCCGCCGCACCGGACACCGCCGAGCAATCCGCGACCACGCGCGGCCCGGCGGCTGCGACTCGATCGGCCACACCACTACCGGACCCGGACGCGGCCGAGCAGCACATGATGCACTCGCACCCCGGCGGGACCAAGCCCAGTTCGCACACGAACGAGTCGCCCCGCGACGCCGCACCGGACATAACCGAGCAGTCCGCAACCACGCAGAGCCCGGCAGCTATGACGAGCTCTGTCGCGCCATTTCCCGATGACGCGCTTGTGCTCGGGTTGGATGTCGGTGGAACCACCATCAAAGGCGAGATCACCGATGCCGGAGGTACGGCGCTGGCCGTCGGCGCGGTCGCTACGCCGCGCGGCGCGGCCGCCTTCGATGCCATGGGAGAGCTGGGCGAGCGATTGCTGGCCGAGCTGCCGGAATCCGACCGGGGCCGCGTCGCCCGTGCGGCGGTGGTGCTGCCCGGAATCGTCGATACCGGCCGATCCGTCGCGGTGTTCAGCAGCAACGTCGGCTGGCGCGACGTGCACGTCGGCGACCGTTTCACCAAGCGCTGGGGCATGCCTACCCTGATCGAACACGATGTCGCGGTCGCGGGTTGGGCGGAAGGGCGTTACGGCGCCGGACAGGGCCACGAGAACGTGTGCGTCGTCATCCTCGGCACCGGCGTCTCCGGCACGCTGTCCGTCGGCGGTCGCCTGGTGCGCAGCGGCTATGGACAGGTCGGCGAATACGGGCACATACCGGTACGGCGCGACGGATTGCCCTGCCCATGCGGCAATACCGGCTGCGTCGAGACGATCGCCTCGGGCGCGGCGATCGCACGGGCATACACCCGTCGCACAGGACGCGAGATCGCTGGTGCCGCCGATGTTTTCGCGCGCATGCCCACCGATCCCGACGCCGCGGCCGTGGTCCAGGACGCGATCGACGCACTCGCCGACGGACTGATAGGCATCGTGCACGCGGCCTGCCCCGAGGTGATCGTCCTCGGCGGTGGACTCGCCGGAGCCGGCGCGGCACTCACCGAGCCACTGCAGCGAGCACTGGCCGACCGCCTCCGCCTGGTCCCCACACCCCGAGTCGCGCTCGGCGAATTCGGCGCCCGCGCAGGTCTGGCGGGCGCAGCACTCCTCGCACGGAAGGGGACGTTGGCATGACGCACACGCCCGCCGATCAACTCCGCCCGGAACCCGCACCCAGAATCGCCTCCACCGAATTCAGCACACAAGCGGGCATGGCGTGCACTGCATTTCGCACGGCAGGAAACACCGGCATGACGCGCACGCTCACCGATCAACTCCGCCTGGAACCCGAACCCGGAATCGCGTCCGCCAAGCGCGGCACACATGCGGGCCTAACGGGCACCGTATTCCGCACGGGACGGAACGCTGGCATGACGCGCACGCCCGCCAATCGACTCCGCCCGGTTTCCGCACCCATTACGGCCTCCACCGAGCGCGGCACAAACACGAGCCTCGCGGACGCAGCACGATTCGCACGGGAGGGAGCACTGGCATGACAGAGCACTCCGAGCTGACGATTCGTGGGCGCATCGTTTCGGCGAGTGTCACGCTCGATGACGGTGTGGTGATGACTTCCGGGGAGCGGATCACGGCGGTGCGGTCGTTCGCGCAGTGGCGGGCGGTCCACCTGGATTTACCCGAGCCGCCATTTTCCGGAATCCTGCTGCCAGGGCTTGTAGATATTCACAATCACGGCGGGTTCGGGCATCGGTTCGACACGGTGGACGCCGCGCAGGCAAGAGCGGCGGCTGAGTCGCATCACGCGAGCGGCTCCACCACGGTGGTGGCCAGCGTGGTCACCGGACCAGCCGCGGAGATGGTGGCGCAGACCGCCGTACTCCGCGAACTGGCCGAGGAAGGCGTGCTCGGTGGCATCCACGTCGAGGGGCCTTTCCTGGCCGAGGCGCGATGCGGAGCACAGGATCCCCGATTTCTGCGTGACCCGGATCTCGACCTGACCGATCAGCTGTTGGGCGCGGGCGGTGCGTGGCTACGCGCGATGACGCTCGCGCCGGAGCGCCCCGGATACGCGGATGCCGCACGACGATTGGTCGACCACGGTGTAGTGGTCGCGCTGGGCCACAGCGACACCGACTACGAAACGTTCCGTAATGCACTGCACCCCTGCGGTTCAGGCAGCCTCGTCACTCATCTTGCGAACGGGATGCCACCGCTGCATCACCGCAACGCGGGTCCTGTCGCCGCGGCTCTCGTCGCCGCGGCCGCCGGTGACGTGATCGTGGAACTGATCGGCGACGGCGTGCACGTCGATCCGGGCTTCGCCGCGCTGGTGTTCGCCTCCGCGCCGGGGCGGGTCGCGCTGGTGACCGATGCCATGCAAGCGGCGGGGCTCGGGGACGGCGAATACCAGCTGGGCCCACAGTCGGTCACCGTGCGCGACGGGGTGGCGCGAATCGCCAATGGCTCGATCGCGGGTGGGGTCAGCGCACTGTTGCAGTGTGTGGCGCGAGCGGTGCGCGAATCGGATGTCCCATTGCGGGACGCGGTGCTGGCGGCCACCTGCACTCCGGCCACCGCGCTGGGGCTCGCGGACGTCGGTGACCTGCGGCCCGGCTACTTCGCCGACATATTGACAGTCAGTGACAATCTCCAGTTGCGCCGGGTGCTCAGACGTGGACAGTGGTTGTCGTGATCCTCACCGTGACAATGAATCCCGCGTACGACATGACCTACCGGGTCGAACGCTTCGAACGCGGGCAGGCCCACCGGGTCCGCTCGGTGGAGCAGCGCATCGGCGGCAAGGGCATCAACGTGACCCGGGTGCTGAATCAGCTCGGCAAATACGCCAGGGCCACCGGTTTCTCCGACCATGCTTTCGCGGCCGCCGCCGAACTCGAGATGCCGGTGGACTTCGTGCACGCGCTGCCCTGGGTGCGCCGCACCGTGGTGATCAGCGAGTCCGAGGACGGCACCGCCACCGCGCTATGGGAACCGGGCGCCCGCGTCTCCAATCCCCATGCGGCCGAGCAACTGGCCGTCCGGGTGGCCGGGCTGCTACCCGAGATCGCGGGGCTGGTCATCTCCGGTTCGTTGCCGGGCGGCATCGAACCCTCGCTTCCCGCCGAGATCGCGCGCACCGCCATCGCGGCCGACGTGCCGACCATCGTCGACGTCGACGGCGAGGCGTTGCGCCTGGCCGCCCAGGTGCCGGGCATCGTGCTCACGCCGAACCGCGGGGAAGTGCATCGTCTCACCGGTATCGAACCCGACACCGCCGACGCCATAGTGACCGCCGCATACCCCCTCGTCGAACAGGGTGTGCGCGCCGTGATCGCCACCCGCGGTGCGGAAGGAATGGTCGCGGTGACCGCAGACGGCGCGTGGTCGGCCGCACTCCCCGAACCCCTCGCCGGGAACCCCACCGGCGCAGGAGATTCTGTGGTGGCCGCGGTGATCGCCGCCCTTTCCACGGACGCCAGCCCGGACTGGTCTGCCCTGCTCACCGACGCGGTAGCGACTTCGGCTGCCGCCGTGGTCATCCCGGTGGCCGGTGAGATCGACCGCGGCCTGCGGACCCGGCTCGCCCCCACGGTCCGAGTCGAACGGCTCGATTTACCGAAACACCAGGAAACTTCGCCATGACAATCGCTGCACGAAAACATGCGCTATGCCGCTGACCCCCGTTCCGAATCTGATAGCAGCGGCCCGTCCGGGTGGGCTCGGCGCGTTCAACGTGATCACCCTGGAGCACGCCGAGGCGATCGCCGCCGCAGCGGAATCCGCTAAAAGGCCAGCGGTCTTGCAGCTTTCGGAGAACACGGCGATCTACCACGGAAGCATCGCCCCACTCGCACTCGCCTGTCTGCGCATCGCCGCCGATAGCAGCGCGTCTGTCGCAGTCCACCTCGACCATGCCACGACCGTCGAATTGATATATGCCGCAGTCGATCTCGGTATCCGCTCGGTCATGTACGACGGCTCCACCCTCGACTACGCCGACAACCTCGCCACCACCGCCGCCATCGCCCGCTGGTGCCACGACCGCGGCGTGCATATCGAAGCCGAACTCGGCGAAGTCGGCGGCAAAGACGGCGCCCATGCCCCCGGCGCACGCACCGACCCGGACGAGGCCGTCGAATTCGTCGACGTCACCGGCATCGACGCCCTCGCGGTAGCCGTCGGCTCCTCACACGCCATGCACACCCGCACCGCGGAGCTCGACAACGAACTGATCGCCCGCCTCGCGGCAAAAGTCCCGGTCCCGCTCGTACTGCACGGCTCCTCCGGCGTCCCCGACGACGGCCTACGCGCCGCCATCACCCACGGCATGACCAAAGTGAATATCGCCACCCGCCTCAACATCCAAATGACCACCACTATCCGCACCACCCTCGCCACCAACCCCACCCTCTCCGACCCCCGCAAATACCTCACCCCCGCCCGCACCGCCATCCAATCCGAAGTCGAACACTTCCTCCACCTCCTAGCCTGATCACCGCGAGTGGCACACCACGGAGAGGTCTTCTCGCGTTTCGCCGCAGCCATGTGCCACTCGCGAAGGATGTCGGGGGTGGTGGTCCGCCACGCCCTCCGCCGCCACGGCGCAGACCTCTGCGAGTGGCACACCACGGAGGTACCTTCTCGCGTTTTGCCTCAGTGATGTGCCACTCGTCGCTGGGAGCGGCCGGCGGCGCGGGCGAGGGAAGTCGGCGCCGCCGGCCGGTCGGGTGGTGGAGCAGGGCAGTTGTCCACCGGTCGTGCTGTCGGTTGGTTGCACCGACGGGGCTACTCTTCCCGGTCCGGCTGAGTGTTGCTTGTAGTCAAGCTGAGAGTCGGCTGGGAGTAGGACGACAGTGGTTGCGGTTGTCGCTCGACTAGGCAAGTTCGGCGGATCGAATCGCCGATGTGAATGCGGACCACTGGGTGGGTGTGAATGCCAGGACGGGCTGAGCGCCCGGCGTGCCATGAAACTTGCTGTCACGGACCAGTACTCGGTCGCCATCGAAGCACACCTCGACGCAGGTCTGACTGTCCTTGGAATGGGACGACGTGAACCAGCCGGTCGCGCGCGACATCTTCTTGCGGCACACCTAGGTGAGTTGGGCGCGGACGGCCGATGTGAAGGCAGACCACTGCGAGGTAGTGAACGCCAGTACGGGCCACGCGTCCGGCGATCCTTGAAACTTGCTGTCGCGAACCAGAACTAGATCACCATCGAAGCACACCTCGACGCAGGCGACGCTGTCGTTCGAATGCGATGACTTGAACCAACTGGTCGCACTCCCCATGCCGATCAGGCTACAGCGCGCCCAAAATGCGTTCAATCACCGCCATCGACTCGATCCGCGGGAGCGCATGCTCGGCGAGGGCGTTGCCGAACATGGTGGAAAGGTGCCGGACGGACTCGCCGTCCTCGACCACGCCGAGATGAACCAGTGTCTCAGTCCACGCCACGTCAGGTAGAAGTGCGCTGTCGAAACCGAGCAGGTGGAACGACGCACCGGTCAGCAACGCACCGCCTGGCGCGTCGAATGGTATGACTCGGATGTCGACCGCGTCGGAGCGCTTGTCTGCAACCGAGAGCAGATGCAGAAGCTGGCCTTTCAGGATGTCGACACCACCGGTTCGTTGCGTCAGCGCGGCCTCGTTGACAATCGCGGTCAGCTGCACCGGCTCCGCTCCGGTAAGCCGCTCCTGCCTCCGCATGCGCACCTCGACCCAGCGGTCGATCTCGACTTGCCGAATCCGCGCCCTATCGACGGCGATCACCGCCCGCGCGTACTCCTCTGTCTGCAACAAACCGGGGATCAGGATGCTCGTGTAGCTCCGGATGTTGTGCGCCCCGTATTCCAATCCGTAAAGCCGTGCCACTTCGTCCGACAGCAGACCGGCATACTCCGACCACCACCCGCGCCGCTTCGCGATTTCGCGCAGCCGCAGCATTTCCGCACGCTCGTCCGCGTCGAATTCCAGTAGGTCCATCAGCTTTCGCAGCTTGTCTTCGGCGAGGATCCGGTCCTTCTCCACCTTCGACCAGTACGACAGCGTGAAGCCGAGTTCTTTGGCGATCACGGCACCGGTGACGTCGAACTCGGTGCGGCGGCGCTTGATTCGGAGCATGAGCTCCCAGCGCGCGACCGTGGGCGAGAGTGGTGCCATCGTCCGATGCGTCCTTCCGGCTCCGCGGCTGTTCGTGCAGAAGACCGTACTCGCATCCATGGCGGATCGAGCTTGTCAAAGTGACTGGTCAACTTGACTAATCAGTGGACCTGTCATAGCTTCTTTGTGTCGCGCATCACAGGCGGGGGCTTCCGGTCCCGCTCGGCGGGGATGGAGGGGGTTCTGAATGTCTGTGCACGTCATCGACCGGGCTTGGATGGTGAGTGATCGGACGCCGCATGAGGCGCGGCGGGTCAGCGAGGACGCGTGGGTGGTGTCCTATCTGCGCGGTCGGATGGTGTCGACGGAGCAGGCGGCGGCGGCTATTCAAGCGGCGGAAGCGGTTTCGCTGATGGAGGAGTTGGCGAGCCGGATCGGGCTCACCGCGATGGAAGCGCTCGGCCTGGTCGTCATCGAGAAGCCTTGGGATGCCCGTCATGGGTACCGATTGCCGCGCCCGGGCGGGCGGCATCGGCGATGACTCGCGCGTTTCGCGTACTGCCCGGCAATACCAGTCGATTCAGGGGGGTAATCGCGGTGCGACCGCTGCCGACCAAAGAACTTGTCCTGCATGCCTGCCGCGCGACGCCGCGCGGCGACCATCCGATTCTTGCGTCCGCGCACCTGCTCGCGGGATTGCACCAGCGTCGTCTGCTTACCGAGCCGGGCGGGGCGAACCTGATCGATCAGCACCGGGCCGGGCTCGTCGTCGCCATCGATCGCTGGGTGGCGACCGAGATGCCGCTTCCGCACGGCGGCGCCTTCATGCACACCGAAACGGTGGGCATGGTGATCGACCGGCTCGCCCAGTTCTCCGCCTCCGCCCACGACATCCTGCCCGCCGCACCGGAATGGGCCGTGCACGACGCCTGGGAGCGCCTCGCCGAACTGGCACTCGGTTACGAAGATCTCGCCTACGAAGTCGCGGCGGGACTGCGCCGCCTGCCGTACCTCAGCGGCCCCCGGTCGGGGTCATGAATCTCCGGAACCGTTCTCCTGGTCCGGCCAGGCGCGCGCCTCGACGCGGGCGCGCACCCGAGCGACGTCGGCTTCGGACGGCATGTCGTTGGTGATCTTGGTGATGGTGACCTGGATATCCGTCGTATCGCCGGGATCGGCCAGCTCGGCGGCGATCCGGGCCACCTCCTCGTCGGACAGGCGGCGGCGCAGCAGCGCGAGCAGCGGGATGTAGTCGGATTCCGGGACACCATCCGGATATCCCGCCCGCAGCCAGTCGATGATCGCGGTCAGGAAGGGAGGCATCGGCGATCGCTTTTCGGTCAGTCGGAATCGGCGGGCGGGTCGGCCAAGGGCCAGCCACCCGCCGCCAAGTGCGAGGCGACGCGGGCGATGTCGTCGTCGTCCGGTTGTTCCTTGGCGAACCGGGCGATGGCCTGCTCGATCTCCGCGCGGGTGATCCCGGTTTCCGGATTCGAGGCGGCCAGTTCCTCGGCGATCGCGGCCACCTCGTAGTCGGTGAGGTGGCGGTGCAGCACCGCCAACAGCGCGACATAGTCCGACCGCGGAACGCCCTGCGGGTAACCCGCACGCAGCCAGCCTACGATCTTGCCGAGCAGCTTGGGCCGGATCGGCGCGGGTTTCGCTTGATCGGTCACACTGCCGCCCTTCATGCCTGTCCGAACAGATGGATGCCGAATCTGGCCGCCAGAAACGCCTTGGCCGTGTAGAGGATGCCAGTGATGATCGCCGCGACGACCAGGGTGAGGCACACCAGCGCCACCGCGAGCGCCGGATAGTTGCGCCGCACCGTGCGTCCGTCGGCGGTCACGGCGGCCGATAGGGACCAGAACCGCACTCCGATCGCGAAGATCATCGGCAGGCCCGCGCCGAGCAGCAGCCCGGCCGCGGTGACCTTCCCCAGCGAGCTCAGATTCGTGACGAGAGTGTGCACGCCTGGTCCTCCTACACCTGGGCCGAATGGGTCGAGTTCGACGGCGTCGCCGGGCCGCCGTCGGCGGGCTTCTCCGCGGCCGCCTGGGGATCGGTACTACCACTCGGCCACTCGTTGACGTTTCCGGTGTGCACCGGGTCGCGCCGCGACCGCAGATACATCAAGGTCGACAATGCGATCAGGATGGTGAAGACCACCAGCACGCCCGCCAGCCCACCGATGACGTGCGCGATGACCCAGCAGACCGCCCCGGCCACACCGGCCAGCGGCAAGGTGAGCAACCAGGCGACGACCATCCGCCCCATCACGCCCCATCGCACCTCGGCGCCCTTGCCGAGACCGGTGCCGAGGATCGAGCCGGTCGCGGTCTGCGTGGTCGACAGCGGCAACCCGAAGTGCGCAGAGGTGAGAATGATCGCCGCCGAGGCGGACTCGGCCGCCAAGCCCTGCGGTGAGTCGATCTCGACCAGGCCCTTGCCGAGCGTCCGGATGATCCGCCACCCGCCGAGATACGTGCCCGCCGCGATCGCCACAGCACATGCGGCCATCACCCACAGCGGCATCTCGTCGTTCTTGGTGAGCGTCCCGTGCGCCACGAGCGCTAGGAAGATCACGCCCATCGTCTTCTGCGCGTCGTTGGTGCCGTGCGCCAGCGAGACCAGCGAGGCCGAGCCGATCTGTCCCCAGCGGAAGCCCTGAGTGACCTTGCCTTCGTCGGAGCCCTTGGTGATCCGGTAGACCAGCCAGGTGCCGATCGCCGAGACCAGCGCGGCGACGACCGGGGCGAGCACCGCGGGAAGAACGATCTTGGTGACCACGCCCTCCGAACCGGACGCCCAGATCACCCCGCTCCAGCCGAGCGCGGCGAGCGTCGCGCCGATCAGACCGCCGAACAGCGCGTGCGAAGAACTCGACGGCAACCCGAACAACCAGGTGAGCAGGTTCCACAGAATCCCGCCGACCAGACCGGCGAACACGATGACGAGCAGGTCCTGGCCCGACACCGCGTCGAGGCGGACGATCCCCTTGGCCACGGTCGCGGCGACGGCGACGGACAGGAACGCACCGATCAGGTTCAGCACCGCCGAGAGCGTGACCGCGACGCGCGGGCGGAGGGCACCGGTGGCGATCGAGGTCGCCATGGCGTTGGCGGTGTCGTGGAATCCATTGGTGAAATCGAAGGCGAGCGCCGTGCTGATGACGATCAGGAGAACCAGTAGTTCGACGGTCACGCCTCCAGTGTGAAGCACCGGCGAATACGAGTGCCGCCCGGTTGCCGCGCGCCGTTCGCCCAGGATGGACTATCCTGTTCGCCCTGCTCAGCCGAATCGGGTGCAGCCGGAAGCTACGGGCCGGCCTGCGAAGCGATCGTCGATCCACTCGGTCGCCCCGGGGATGCCGCTCATCCCGACCAGGAAGTGTTCGCCTAGGTAGACCTGGAAATCAACCGGCGTCCCGGCGCGACACCAGTCCGCGTAGAGATTCTCCGCACCGGCCAGCGGCACCCACGGATCGTGCGTGGCGTGATAGAGGAACACCGGTACCGTCGGCGCGGCAGCGCCCAACCGGTTGGCGGCCAGGACCTCCTTGATCACCGGCAGATCGGTGGGCGCGGCCGCGTCGGTGAGCACCTGCACCGGGATCGGCGCGACGACCCCGGCGAACTCCTGCGCGGACATGCAGAAGTCCTTGCCGATCTGAGCCAGGCGCCAGCCGTTGTCGTTCATCAACTCGAGCATCTCCGGGTACTCCCGCGCCAGCCCGAGCGTCGCGGCCAGGAAGACCCCGGACGCGAGGTTGCGGCCGTTCATGGTGCCCAGCAGCATGCCGAAGTCGGCGGGAATTCCGCCGAACGCCGCACCGACGAGATTCAGCTCCGGCGCGTACACCGGCGCCAACTGGGCGGCCCACCCGCTCGCGATAGCGCCACCGGAGTAGCCCGTGACCACCGTCGGCGTGTCCGGTCGCAATCCGAACTCCGGCGTTCCCACCGCGGCCCTGATCGCGTCGAGCACCGCGTGCCCGGCCATCACACCCGCGCCGTACGCCTGACGCGGGCCCTGATGGTCCGGCACGAGCACGGCGTAGCCCTTGGACAGGGGAATCTGGGCGGCCCACAGCTTGGCCGACAGCTCGCTCTTGAGTTCGTAGGACGGCGCGCACCGATGCCCGAGTGAATCGATGGCGGCATTGAACGTCACCAGCGGGCGCGGGCCCGGCCGGGTCCACGGCGTCTTCGGCACCAGCAGCGTCGCGACCACCGGGACCGGGCGGCCCTTGGCGTCGGTGGATCGGAGCAGCACTTCGGTCGAGGTCAACGGAAAAGCCGTCAGGCCGGTGCCGCCCGGACGGGTCGCGAGAACCGTTCCCGGCGGCTGGCTCTCGAACTCCGGCGGCGGCGTGTAGAACGGATCGCCCAGCGGCGTGGGCAGAATCCCGCCGTACTCGCGGGAGGGGGTGAGGAACTGCTCGATCGGATTCGCGTGCGCGGGCGTTCCGACCGCACTCACCGCCACGGCGCCGAGCAGCGCCACCAGCAGTCGGGCAGACCGCCCGCACAGCAACTTTCGCATCATCCCACCCGCCCGCCGATTCCTTGTCCGGAAGCACGAACCGGCCGGACCATTGCATTGTGGCGGCCATCCGGAACCTTGCGCTGCCCATACTTACAGTGGCTCGAGAGCCTTCGCACGCCCGACACGCGCCCTCGGCCGATCGGGCGCGCTTCACTTCGCGAGTCGCGTCGACAACGCTCCGCAGCTCGACTCCGTCGACGCCTCCGTGCTCCCCCACGACCGCACCCGTCAACGAGCAGCACGCCGTGAGACCACGGCACAGCTGGCCGCGCATGACGCCGGAAGCCGGTGATCATCGCCTATCGCGCCTTCGGCGTCGAGAAAGAGGACGCTCAGGGCAAAAGGGCGCGGACGGTGTCGATGGTGTCGGCGTCGGCGGGTTCCTTGTCCGGGCGGTAGCGCACCACGCGAGCGAAGCGCAATGCGACGCCGCCGGGATAGCGCGGGCTCACCTGGACCCCGTCGAGGGCGATCTCGACGACCAGCCGGGGCCACAGGTACACGGTGTACTGATCGCGGGATCGCTCGTGCCGCGGGAATTCGGCGGTCTGCCAGTGCAGGAGCGCGTCGGTGAGACCTTTGAAGGTCTTGCCCACCATGACCGGTTCGCCCGTGTCCGGATCGCGGGCGCCGAGGTGCAGATTCGACAGGTAGCCCGTGCGGCGGCCGTAGCCCCACTCCGCGCCGAGCACGATCAAATCGAGGATGTGCGTCGGCTTGATCTTCTGCCAGGCCCGGCCGCGCCTGCCCGCAGCGTACGGCGCGGTCAACGACTTGACCATGACGCCCTCGTGCCCTGCCGCGAGCGCGCCGTCGAAGTATTCGGCGGCCGCCTCGGCATCCGGCCGCAGCAGAGCGGGGATGCTGTGCTCGCCCGCCACTTCGGTCAGCGCGGCGCGCCGCTCCGCCAACGGAGCGTCCAGCAGGTCCCGCCCGTCCAGGTGCAAACAGTCGAAGAAGTACGGGTGCAACAGCAGTTCGCGGGTGGAGCTCACTTCGGCGAAGCGGCTCATGGTCTCCTGGAACGGGCGCGGGCGCCCCGCGTCGGTGAGCGCGAGTGTCTCGCCGTCCAGCACTACGCTCGTGCAGGCCAGACCGGCGACCAGCTGGACCAGCTCCGGGACGCCCGCGGTGATGTCGCGCAGCGTCCTGGTGAACACCCGGACCTGATCCCCGTTCCGGTGCACCTGGATGCGGGCACCGTCCAGCTTGTGCTCGACGCTCACCTCGCCCTCGAATTCGAGCAGCGCCTCGTCCAGCGTCGCGCCCGGCGAGGCCAGCATGGGCTGGATGGGACGACCGACCTCGAGCCGGAACTCGGCGAGTGCGGCGGCGCCGCCGGTGAGCGCGGCCGCGGCGGTGACCGGCAACTGGCCCGACAGCATGTACGCCCGGCGAACCAGGTCGGCGGGCACGTCGGCGCTGATCGCCACGGCCTCGGCGACGACAGCCGTCAACGCGCCCTGGCGCAGCTCCCCGGTCAGCAGGCGCAGCAGAAAGCCCTGCTCATCCGTGGTGGCGGCGGACCAAAGCGCGGTGAGCAGTTCCTTGCGGCGGGCCGCCGAACCGGGGCCGGAGGTCTGGGCCAGATCGCTCAGCGCGGCATGCACCGCGGAGACCGTCAGCGTCGCCCCGGCCGCCGGTGGGTGGTCCAGCCCGGCGAGTGTGCGCCAGCCCGTCCCGATCCGGCCCTGCGGCAGTTCACCGGACACCCAGGCGACCACAGGCGCCAGTTCCTGGGGTTCGGCCGACGTCAGCAGCCCCGCCAACGTGGCGATCTTCGTCTTTCGTGACCTGGTCGCCCGAACAGTCTCCGAGGCCAGGACGACATCCGAGAACAACACCCTGCCGACGGTAGCGGCGGGGTATGACACCCGTGCGGCAACCCGAGTGCTAATTGTTCCTTGGCACGGATGCGAAACCGCCCATAGGCTGGGCCCATGGCCAAGACTTACGTCGGAGCGCGGCTGCGCCAGCTGCGAACCGAACGCGGGCTGAGCCAGGTCTCGCTGGCACAGCAACTGGAGATCTCGGCGAGCTACCTCAACCAGATCGAGCACGACGTGCGCCCGCTGACCGTAGCGGTCCTGCTCAAGATCAGCGACGTGTTCGGCGTGGACGCGACCTTCTTCGCCGCCCAGGACGACACCCGGCTCATCGCCGAGCTGCAGGAAGTCGTCATGGACCAGGAGCTGGGTATCGAGGCCGACGCCCAGGAGATCGCGGACATCGTCTCGGCGCATCCGAGCATGGCCCGCGCGCTGGTCAACATGCACAACCGCTACCGCAACACGTCCGCGCAGCTGGCCGCGGCGACCGAGGACCGGTTCGCCGACGGCGCGGGCAGCGCGGCGATCAGCAAGCCGCACGAGGAAGTGCGCGACTACTTCTATCAGCGGCAGAACTACATCCACGAGCTGGACACGGCCGCCGAAGAGCTCACCGCGCGCATCCGATTCCACGGCGGCGATGTGAACAGCGAGGTCGCCAGGATGCTGCGCACGCACGACGTGCGGATCACCGAACGCATCGATCTCGGCGAGGGCGTGCTGCACCGCTACGACCCGGAGACCCGAAATCTGGAGATCGCGCCGCATCTGTCCGGTGGGCAGCGCACCTTCAAGCTGGCCGCCGAGCTGGCCTACTTCGAATGCGGCGACCTGCTGGAAAAGCTGGTCGAGGAGGGCAATTTCGCCTCCGAGGACGCCCGCAAGCTGGCCATGCTCGGCCTGGCGAACTACTTCGCGGCGGCGACCGTGCTGCCGTACACGCACTTCCACGAGGTGGCCGAGGATTTCCGCTACGACATCGAGCGGCTGTCGGCGTTCTTCACCCAGAGCTACGAGACCATCTGCCACCGGCTCTCCACGCTGCAACGACCGTCGCTGCGCGGCGTCCCGTTCTCGTTCGTCCGGGTGGATCGGGCGGGCAACATGTCGAAGCGCCAGTCCGCCACCGGTTTCCACTTCTCCGCCAGCGGCGGGACCTGCCCGCTGTGGAACGTCTACGAGACCTTCGCCTACCCCGGCAAGATCATGACGCAGATCGCCCAGATGCCCGATGGCCGCAAATACCTGTGGGTGGCCCGCACGGTGGAGCGCCGCGCCACCCGCTACGGCCAGCCGAGCAAGACCTTCGCCATCGGCCTCGGCTGCGAGCTGCGCCACGCGGGCCGGGTGATCTACGCCGACGGCATCGATCTCGACGAAGTGCAGCCGACACCGATCGGCGCCGGCTGCCGGGTATGCGAGCGTGCCAACTGCCCGCAGCGCGCGTTCCCGCCCCTGGGCAAGGTGCTCGACATCAGCGAACACCGCAGCTCGGTCTCGCCGTACGTGTTGAAGTAGTCGCACCGCCACCGCTCATCGGGAGCACCGATATCGGCCGGACATCAGGTGCGATCACGCGAGCTGCACCGGCCGCTGGACACGCAGGCCGACCACCGTCATAACGAGGGCAGCGACGAGCAGTAGCGCCAAAATCCAGGCGAGAACGGCGAATCCGTGGGGAGCTGCGGCCGACGCGACGAGCGGGCCGATGGTGGCGCCCACGTAGAAGCTGAACATCGCGACCGACATGGCGGCGGCACGGGATTTGCCGCCCAGTTCGCCCGCGCTCTGCAAGACCGCCGGAGCGACGACGCCTACGCCGCCGACCAAGACGGCGAGCAGGACGGTCAGCACGACCGGATGCGTTCCCTCGAAGGTCGCGACCACCATGGCCGCCGTCGCGACCGATACACCCAGCACGATCTGACGGTGCTTGGACAGCCTGGCCAGCGGGACCGCGACAAAAGGCAGCGCGATCATCACCGGCAGCGCGCCCGCGCGCAGGGCGAGCAGTTCCCCCGAATTCTGGATGACACCCGTCAATTCGAGACCGGTGTACACGCCGACCATCGCGGCCATGCTCATCGCACCCGCGAGCAGCAGCGGCAGCAGTGCGCGGATGCGCAGCACCGCGGGAATCGCGGCGTAGCTGTGCCGCAGCGGCCGGTCCCGCCCGGCTGGGCCGTCGGCGACCAGCATCGAGCGCAACACCAGCGCCAGTACGGCGAAAGCGACTGCGGAGGCGATGAATACGGTGCGCCAAGGGAACGCGCCGACCATCGCCTGCGACACGATCTGCGCGATCACCGTCGCCGCGAGAAATGCCGTCGACACCGACATCGTGGCCACGGCCCGGTGCGCGGGATCGAGGCGGGTGGCGATGTAGGCCATGATCGCGGGCGGCATCGAGCCGACCACCAGGCCCTGCACCACCCGCAGGCCGACAGCCAGCGGCGCACTGACCGCCAAACCGGTCAATAGTGTGACCACTGCGGCGACCAGCATTCCGGTGACCAGCACCCGCCGGTGACCGTAGCGGTCCGACAGCGGACCGAACAGGACGAAGCCGCCCGCGTATCCGAATGCGAACGCGCTGATGATCCAGGTCAGCACAGCGGAGCCGACGCCCCAATCGGCCTTCATGGCGGTGAACAGCGGGATGGGGACGTACATCTGGCCGGTGGCCAGCAGGGCGGCGAGGACGAAGAAGGGGAGCGTGCGCTGGGTGTGGGCACGAGATGACGCGCCTGGGCTGCGCGTCACGGCCGAGGCGTCGGCCGCGGGCTGAACGATGGGCATTGCCATGCGTCGAAGGTATGCCCGTCCAAGCCAAGATGTCAACCAAATAGTTGGTTTAATGACCTGGTAAAGTCTCGGTCATGACGGCCACGACGAAACGCAGTGACGTGACCAGGCAGGCCCTGTTGCGCGCCGCCCGCGACGAATTCGCGCAGTACGGGCTGGCCGGCGCCAGGGTCGACCGCATCGCGGAGGCCGCGGGCGTCAACAAGGAACGCATCTACGGGCTGTTCGGCAGCAAGGACAAGCTGTTCGACGTCATCCTGATCGATACGCTGCGCGAGTTCATCACCGTGGTCGAACCGCTGGCCGACACCGAACCCGGCGCCTACGTCGGGAAGCTGTTCGACTACCACAAGAACAATCCCCAGCTGCTGCGGCTGATGCTGTGGGAGTCGCTGCACCGCGGTGCCGACGCGCACGACATCGACGGCTGGCGGGCCCAGCACTACGTGCGCAAATCCGACCGCGCCCAAGAGCAATTCGACGTGGACTCCGACAACGCGGGCCGCCTGCTGATCGCTCTGTGCGGCCTGGCCAACTGGTCGCTCGCGGTGCCGCAGACCACCAGGCTGCTACTGGGCGAGGCCGCGGAGGACACCGACGGCACCCGGCAGTTCCTGATGGAGTTCGCCAGGGCCGCAATGCGGCGCGGCTCGCCCGTGGGCGAGCACGAGGCGCGCGTGCCGGAAGTCGAACTGGTCAACGACTTGACCACCCACGGCGAGCACTCCGATGTGGACCGGGCCGCCGCCCGACTCCGGGACGCCCAAGCCGCCGCGGAAGCCGCCCGCGAAGAACTCGCCACGACGCTGCGCGCCGCCCACGCCGCGGGCGCGAGCGCCAACAAGCTGGCCAGGCAGGTCTCCGGCACCCTCTCCCGCCCGGTCGTACTCAAATTGCTCGCCAGCCCCGACGCCTGACGCATAGCATCAGCCTGACCGTCGCGGCGGGCGCCACATGCGTCGCTGATCCGAGAGTCCCACTACGACCTCGGCCCGATTGCTCAGCCGGGAGGCAACCGGAACCGTCGCCGCGACGCACACCGGGCACCCGAACAGCCACCGACCTCGACCGTCGGCTCGCGGCGCGACGGTCGAGGTCCCTGGTGACAAGTTCGGGGGACGAGCGCTAGAACGCCGCCTCGTCCAGCTCCATGATGTCGTTGTCGAGCGCGGCGATGATCCCTTTCACCGCGGTCAGGGTCGGCAGCACGTTCTTGGCGAAGAAGCTCGCCGCGGCGACCTTTCCGGTGTAGAAGGCACGGTCCTTCTCCGGCGCGTCCCCGGCCAGCGCGGCGGCGGCGATCTCCGCCTGCACCAGCAGTCGCCAGCCGATGAGCAGGTCGCCGACCGCGAGCAGGAAGCGCACCGAGCCGAGGCCGATCTTGTACAGCTCGGCGGGCGTCTGCTGCGCGGACATCAGATGGCCGGTGAGCGTGGCCGCCATCGCCTGCACGTCCGTCGCGGCGGTGCGCAGCAGTTCGCGCTCGGTGTCGAACCGGCCGGTCTTCGTGTCCAGGAATGCCGCGATCTGCGCGTTGACGTGGCCGAGCGCGACGCCGCGGTCGCGGGCGATCTTGCGGAAGAAGAAGTCCTGCGCCTGGATCGCGGTGGTGCCCTCGTACAGCGAGTCGATCTTCGCGTCCCGAATGTACTGCTCGATCGGATAGTCCTGGAGATAGCCCGAGCCACCCACCGTTTGCAGCGACTCGGTCAGGTACTGGTAGGCCCGCTCGGAACCGACGCCCTTGACGATCGGCAGCAGCAGATCGTCCACCCGGTGCGCCATCTCGGGGTCGGCGCCCGAAACCAGCTGCGCCACATCGGCGTTCTGGTGGGCGGCCGTGTACAGGTACACCGCCCGCAGACCCTCGGCGTACGCCTTCTGCATGGCCAGCGAGCGCCGCACGTCCGGGTGGCGGGTGATGGCCACGCGAGGCGCGGCCTTGTCGGTCATCTGGGTCAGGTCGGCGCCCTGCACCCGCTCCTTGGCGTAGTCCAACGCGTTCAAGTAGCCGGTCGACAGGGTGCCCGCGGATTTGACGCCGACCATCATGCGCGCGTTCTCGATCACCTGGAACATCTGCGCGATGCCGTTGTGCACCTCGCCGACCAGCCAGCCTTTGGCGGGCACCCCGCTGCCGCCGAAAGTCACCTCACAGGTGGGCGAGGACTTCAAGCCCATCTTGTGCTCGACTCCGGTGACGTACACGCCGTTGCGCTCGCCGAGCGCCAGGGTCTCGTGGTCGAACAGGAACTTCGGGACGTAGAACAGCGATAGGCCCTTGGTGCCCGGTCCCGCGCCCTCCGGCCGGGCCAGCACCAGGTGGAAGACGTTCTCCGCCGTGTCGCCGACCTCGGCGCCGGAGATGAAGCGCTTGACGCCCTCGATGTGCCAGGAGCCGTCCTCCTGCCTGATCGCCTTGGTCCGTCCCGCGCCCACGTCCGAACCCGCGTCGGGCTCGGTCAGCACCATGGTGCCCTGCCAGCCCTTCTCGAAGCCGAGCGCGGCCCAGCGCTTCTGTTGCTCGGTGCCGACGTTGTACAGCACGGACGCCATGACGGGGCCCATGTTGAAGAACGACGCCGACGGATTGGCGCAGGTGATCATCTCGGCGACCGCCCACACCAGCGCCGCGGGCGCAGGGATGCCGCCTATGCCTTCCGGTATGCCCAGCCGGCTCCAGTCCGACTCGCGCACGGCGGCGATGGTCTTGCGCAGCGGCTCCGGAACCGAGATCGAGAACGTGGTCGCGTCGTACACCACCGGCTCCCGGTCGGCTGCGGCGAAGGAGTCCGCGACGGGGCCTTCCGCCAGCCGCCTGACCTCGGCCAGGATCTCCCGGGCCGTGTCGGAGTCGAGGTCGCCGTAGGCGCCGGTGTCGAGGAGCTTGCCCAGTTGGAGCACTTCGAAGAGGTTGAACTCGATATCCCGCAGGTTCGCCTTGTAGTGGCCCATCTCGTCCTCCTCGACTCGAGTCCGGGGCAGGCGCCGCCGGGACAGACGGTTGCGACCTCGTACGAATCGAAGCGTGCCGCATCGCGGCGACGCTACGCAACCGTAGCCACGTCGACCCGGCCAGCGGGTTTGCCGAGACCTCACAACTGTCCGCCCGCGGTTGACCGCAAAGGTTCACACGTGCGAAACAGATGAAACGGACTCGTTATCGACAGATATTCCGGCGCAACAACTTCTGTCTACCGTTCGCATCACGAATACAGCGGTTGTATACAGCCCGGTGTACCGCCGTGACCGGGTCGAAAGCCGCGGGTATTCGATGCGGCGCGCATCCAGCGCCGCCGCACACCTGATGAGGAGAAGGGTCCGCCCCATGTCAGATTCCCGTGCCATCCCGCGCCATCGGCGCTTGGTCAAGGCGATGGCGGTACCCACCGCGGTCGCGCTCGCCGGCCTGTTGCTGACCGCCTGCGGCGCCAAGGACGACGCCTCGACCGGTTCGAACGCCGCGTCCTGCGTGGACACGTCGAAGGACACGATCAAGGTCGGCTCACTGCACTCGCTGTCCGGCACGATGGCCATCTCCGAGGTCACCGTCGCCAACTCCACCAAGCTGGCCGTCGACCAGATCAACGCCGCGGGCGGCGTGCTCGGCAAGAAGATCGAGCTGGTGCTGGAGGACGGCGCTTCGGACCCGAAGACCTTCGCGGAGAAGGCGGAGAAGCTGATCAGCTCCGACTGCGTCGCCGCGGTGTTCGGCGGCTGGACCTCCTCGAGCCGCAAGGCCATGAAGCCGAAATTCGAGAGCCTCAACTCGCTGCTCTACTACCCGGTGCAGTACGAGGGCCTGGAGGACAGCAAGAACATCTTCTACACCGGCGCGACCACCAACCAGCAGATCATCCCGGCGCTGGACTACCTGAAGCAGAAGGGCATCACCTCGCTCTACCTGGTCGGTAGCGACTACGTCTTCCCGCAGACCGCCAATCGCGAGATCAAGGCCTACGCCGCGGCCAACGGCATCGAGATCAAGGGCGAGGACTACACCCCGCTCGGCTCCACCGACTTCTCCACCATCGTGAACAAGGTCCGCACCGCCAAGGCGGGCGCGGTGTTCAACACCCTCAACGGCGACTCCAACGTCGCGTTCTTCCGCGAGTACACCAGCGCGGGCCTGAAAGCCGCTGAGATGCCGGTGATCTCGGTGTCCATCGCCGAGGAGGAGGTCGCGGGCATCGGCGCGCAGAACATCGCGGGCCAGCTCACCGCGTGGAACTACTACCAGACCGTCGACACCCCGGTGAACAAGAAGTTCGTCGCCGACTACAAGGCCGCGTTCGGCGCCGACAAGCCGACCTCGGACCCGATGGAAGCCGCCTATGCGTCGGTCTACCTGTGGAAGAACACCGTCGAGAAGGCGAAGTCGTTCAAGGTGGAGGACATTCAGGCCGCTGCCGACGGGGTGAGCTTCGAAGCCCCCGAGGGCCTGGTGACCATCGACGGCTCCAATCACCACATCACCAAGACCGCCCGCATCGGCGAAATCCGTCCCGACGGTCTCATCTACACCGTCTGGGACTCCGGCAAGGCGGTGACCCCGGACCCGTACCTCAAGTCCTACGACTGGGCGAAGGGCCTGAAGTAGTCCACGACCGTGTCCGTGGCCCAGCTACGAGTTTCCGGCACACCCGCGACGAAGTCGCCGGCGGCGGTCGTTCGAAGCGCAATGAGGGGGGCCACGGACACGGGCGGGCGGGCTCCGAACCCCTGCAACCACTCGGCCGAACCCTGGCTTTCGAGCGAAGCGAGACCGAGCGTTGCCCGTTCGCGGCCCGGCTCGTGTCCGAGTGGCCGCCGCGTCCGCGACGAAGTCGCCAGCGGCGGTCACTCAGGCACGAGCAACAGGTGGGCCGCAACACGCAGCGCCGCAGGCGCTGCCAAAGCAAACACAGTCAGACCAACACAGGAGTCTCTTCCCATGGATGTTCTGATCGGACAGCTCTTCACGGGGCTGAGCCTGGGATCGATTCTCTTGCTCGCCGCGCTCGGGCTCTCGCTGACCTTCGGTCAGATGGGCGTGATCAACATGGCGCACGGCGAGTTCATCATGGCCGGTTGCTACACGACTTACGTTGTGCAGAAGGTCATTTCGTCAGCGGGAGTGTCGCTCGTCGTCTCCCTGCTGATCGGGTTCCTGGTCGGCGGACTGCTGGGCGCCGCGCTGGAAATGGGCCTGATCCGCTGGATGTACGACCGGCCCCTGGACACCCTGCTGGTCACCTTCGGTGTGGGGCTGGTGCTGCAACAGCTGGCCCGCGATATCTTCGGCGCGCCCGCCAAGAACGTCATCGCGCCGGAATGGCTCGGCGGCGGCGTCACGATCCTGGGCGCGGTGGTGCCGAAGACGCGCATCTTCATCCTGGTCCTCGCGGTCGTCGCGGTGACCGCGCTGGCCGCGGTGCTGAAGACGACGCCGCTGGGCCGGCGGATCCGCGCGGTCGTGCAGAACCGCGGCTTGGCCGAAACATCCGGCGTGTCCAGCCGTTTCACCGACATCAGCACCTTCTTCATCGGCTCCGGGCTGGCCGGCGTGGCCGGGGTCGCACTGACGCTGATCGGTTCCACCAGCCCGACCATCGGCCAGAGCTATCTGATCGACGCGTTCCTGGTGGTGGTCATCGGCGGGCTGGGCCAGATCAAGGGCACGGTGATCGCGGCGTTCGCGCTCGGCCTGCTCAATTCCTACATCGAATACTCGACCACCGCGTCCATCGCGAAGGTCATCGTGTTCGTCATCATCGTGATCTTCCTGCAGGTCCGCCCGCAGGGCCTGTTCACCGTCCGGACAAGGAGTCTGGCATGACCACACTCGTGCAACGGTGGCGCGCACACTCCTCGCTCACCGCCCTGGCCGGATTCGCGGTTGCCGCCGTCCTGTTGTTCGCGGTCGCTCCCGCCGTGCTCAGCGACTTCCGGCTCAACCTGCTGGCGAAATTCCTGTGCTTCGCGATCGTCGCGGTCGGCATCGGATTGGCCTGGGGACGTGGCGGCATGCTGACCCTCGGGCAGGGCGTGTTCTTCGGCATCGGCGCCTACATCATGGCCATGCACCTGCAAATGGCCGACGCCGCGCGGCTCGGCAACGACGTGCCGGAGTTCATGGAGATCGCGGGCATTCGCGAATTGCCGTCGTTCTGGCGGCCTTTCGCGTCGGCTCCGGTGGCGCTGCTCGGCATCCTGATACTGCCCGCGCTGGTCGCGGCGGCGCTCGGGTACGGCGTGTTCAAGCGCCGGGTGAAGGGCGCCTACTTCGCCATCCTCAGCCAGGCGCTTGCCGCGGCGCTGGCCATCCTGCTGACCGGTCAGCAGGCCATCGGCGGGTTCACCGGCCTGTCGGACTTCCGCGCGTTCTTCGGTTTCAAGCTGTCGGACCCGGTGAACCGGCGCATGCTGTTCTTCCTGGCCGCAGGCACGCTGCTGGTGGTGGTCGCGCTGGTGCGGCAGCTGATGCACAGCAGATACGGCGAACTGCTCGTCGCGGTGCGGGATCAGGAGGAGCGGGTGCGCTTCCTGGGGTACGACCCGGCGAACGTGAAGATCGTCGCCTACGTGGTCGCCGCCTTCTTCGCCGGCATCGCGGGCGCGCTGTTCACCCCGATCGTCGGCATCATCTCCCCCGCCGACATCGGCGTCGTCCCGTCCATCGCGTTCCTCATCGGCGTCGCGATCGGCGGCCGCACCACCCTGCTCGGGCCGGTGCTCGGCGCGATCGGCGTGGCCTGGGCGCAGACGGCGTTCTCCGAGGAATTCCCGTCCGGGTGGACCTACCTGCAAGGCGTGCTGTTCATCGTGGTGGTCGGTTTCGTCCCGGCGGGACTCGCCGGACTGTGGCCGATGATGAAAGGGCTGGCGGAGGGCCGATTCCGGCGTCCAGTGGCCCCGGCTGCGGCCGTGGCGGTCGAGACGCTGCCGGAACCCGCGACCGAGAAAGTGGAATCCCGATGACCGAGACGGCGCACGAACCCAAACTCGGCGGCAACGCCGGAATGTCCAGCGAGTACCTCGAGATCCGCGGTCTCTCGGTGAGTTTCGACGGCTTCAAGGCCGTCACCGACGTCGACCTGACGGTGTTGCAGGGTGACCTGCGCTTCCTGATCGGCCCCAACGGCGCGGGCAAGACCACGCTCATCGACGCGATCACCGGGCTCGTTCCGGCGACCGGATCGGTCCAGAAGACCGGCGTCGAACTGCTCGGCAAGAAGGTGCATCAGATCGCCCGCCTCGGCGTCGGGCGGACGTTCCAGACCGCGAGCGTCTTCGAACAGCTCAGCGTGCTGCAGAATCTCGACATCGCGGCGGGCGCGGGCCGCTCGGCGCTCACCATGCTGCGGCGCCGCAAATCGGTGCTGCCGAGCATCGAGGAGGCGCTGGAGACCACCGGCCTGGCCGGCCTGCGCGACAAACCCGCCGGCGTCCTGGCGCACGGGCAGAAGCAGTGGCTGGAGATCGGCATGCTGCTGGTGCAGAACGCCTCGGTGCTGCTGCTGGACGAGCCGGTCGCCGGGATGAGCGCGGAGGAACGCGAGGAGACCGGAAACCTGCTGCGCCGCATCGGCGGTGAACGCGTGGTCGTGGTGGTCGAGCACGATATGGACTTCATGCGCGCCTTCGCCAGCTCGGTGACCGTTCTCGCGGGCGGCAGGGTGCTCAGCGAGGGCACCGTCGAGCAGGTGCAGGCGGACCCGAAAGTCCAAGAGGTCTATCTCGGCACCACCGCGGCCGTTGGGACCGAGCTGGAAGACGAAAGGGCATAGCGATGCTGGAGCTCACCGAAATCCACTCCGGCTACGGCCGCACCGAGGTGATCCACGGCGTCTCGGTGACCGTCCCGGATGACAGCGTTGTCGCGGTCATGGGACACAACGGCGCGGGCAAGACCACGCTGCTGCGCACCGCCGTCGGCCTGATCGGCACGAAATCGGGGCGGATCGCATTCGACGGGGAGACGATCACCAAACTGTCCCCGTCGCGACGGGTGCGGCGCGGCATCGCTTACGTGCCGCAGGGACAGCAGAGCTTCCCGCAGCTGACCACAGCGGAGAACTTGCAGGTGGTCGCGGACGGGCGCAAGCGGGGCAAGGCGCTGATCGACGAGTCGCTGGATCTGTTCCCCGCGCTGCGCGACCTGCTCGCCCGCAAGGCGGGCCTGTTGTCCGGCGGACAGCGTCAGCAGCTCGCCATCGCGCGGGCGCTGATCACCGAGCCCAAGCTGCTCATCCTCGACGAGCCGACCGAAGGCATCCAGCCGTCGGTGGTCGCCGAGATCGAGCGCACCATCATCGAGCTCACCCGGCGCGGCGGATTGAGCGTGCTGCTGGTCGAGCAGCACATCGGGTTCGCGTTGCAGGCGGCGCAGCACTACTACGTCCTGCAATCGGGCCGGGTGGCCGCCACGGGCGCCGGCGGCGCGGCCGCCGAGAGCGCGGTCCGCTCGGCGATGGCGATCTGAGCACCGCCGTGACCCGCAACAGGGGTCGGATTCCGTTGCGCGAGCAGGTCTACGACTCGCTGCGACGGGATCTGGCCACCGGAGTCCTCGTGCCGACCGAACGGCTCGGCGAAGAACGCCTCGCCGAGGCCTACGGTGTGTCGCGCACCCCGGTACGCGAAGCGCTGGCTCGGCTGCAGGCCGACGGATTGGTCGAGCGGCTGCACGACGGCCTGTACCCGTATCGTCCCCGGCTCGACGAACTCGACCACCTCTACGAGCTGCGGATCGTGCTGGAAGCCAGGGGCATCCAGCGGGCGCGGCCGCCGGAACACGCGCACGACATGGACCTGGTGCGCGCGGAACTCGACACCTGGCGCGCGCTGCGCGACAACCCGCCCGAACCGGGACCCGGGTTGGTGGCGGCCGACGAACGATTCCACACCGCCTTGCTCGCGGCGGCGGGCAACGCCGCGCTCGCCGACGCGCTCGACGCGGTGCACGTCCGGGTGCGTCCGGTGCGGACGCTGGACATGCCGACCCCGGAACGGATCGCCACGATGACCGCCGAGCACATCGCCATCGCCGAACACCTGCTGTCCGGTGCGGTGGACGCCGCGTCGGCGGCCCTCACCGCCCATATCGACACCTCCCGGACACATGTGCTGGCCCGCGCGCAGCACGCGCTGCGCCTCACCAAACTGGGGCGGGCGGTGCGGGATTGAGTCAGCAGCCCGATTGGAACGGCCAGCACTCGGCGGGCCGGTACGGCGGCGGCGACGGCGTCGGGCTCGTCGTGGTGTCGGTCGCCCGAGTCGGTTGTGTCGAGTCCTGCACCAGCGCGCTGCCGATCACGGCGAGCACGAGCAGGACGCCGACCACCGCGACCACGACGACGGACCAGCCCGCGTAAGCCTGGCTCTTCGTCGCGACGCCGGGCGTCGGCTCGACCCGCGGCTTGGGTTGGCGCGCGATCATCGTCGCCGGCTCCGGCGCGTTCTCCTCGAAGCCCACGTCGAGCAGTTCGGCTCGGGACGGGGCGAGTTCCGCGAGGCCGAGCGCGTTGCACGCACCGATCACGCGGTCCACGGTCCAGTTGCGCGGCCCCGCCGAGAACCCTTCCAGGTAGATGCGCAGCTCGGTCGCGTCCGTGACGTTGCCGACGACGACGTCCAACCCCGCACGCAGATTGGTGCGTGCCGGGCGCACCACCGCGCCGCGGAACGGGACCAATACGACGGCGCCGCTGATGTGTCCCGGATCCTGCAACGCCCGCTGGAGCATGTGCTTCACCGCGTAGATGCCGTGCTCCACGCGGTCGGCAGGGCTGCCGGAATCCGGGTCGTCCAGTTCCACCGGCGCGTCACTGATCTTCCACGGCCCCTCGGCGGGCGTGCTCAGGATGCCGCTCTGCCTGCGCCGGAACCCGTGCACCTCGAGCACGGTCAGACCGCGCGGCGTCCACACCGCCGCGTCCACGCGCCGGTTGTCCGCCTCCAGGTCGATCACGGCGAGGCCGGCCGTCGGATACGACCGCAGGCACGCGACGAATTCCCGCTCGGCACCGGAAAGCTCCGCTCCGGGCCTGATCCTCACCAGCATCTGTTCCCCTGCCGACCTGTTGTCTACACCTGACACCGCGGAACCCACTGCGGCCGCGGCGACCCGCACCGGTACTGATGATGACGGGGTACCCGCCCGAAAACCACTGGAAAGCAAAAGAATGATCCCCCCATCCTGGAGCTGACGCCCGGGTACGCTCGATATACGGCCCAGCACCGACGCAGGCCGTACCAGCACGCGAGGAGGCGTCCCAGCATGGTTTCAGTGCTGCAACCACGCATCTCTCCCGGGCGACTCCGGGAACTCGGTCCAGTCAACTGGGTTGCCTGGCAGGTACTTTCCCGTGCCGCCGGCACCGACGACGCGCATTTGTTCAGCACGCTCGGCCGCACCAAGGGCCTGTTCCGCGGCTGGCTGCACTACTCGGGCAGGCTGATGCCGGGCGGGCGGTTGCCGCGCCACGAATCCGAGTTGGTCATCATCCGGGTCGCGCACCTGCGCGGATGCGACTACGAGATGGACCATCACATCCGCCTCGGCAGGCGGGCCGGGGTGACCGCCGAGGTCCTCGACCGGCTCCGCATCGGACCGGCCGCGGCGGGCTGGTCGCAGAAGCACCATGCGCTGCTGACCGCGGTGGACCAGCTCGTGGAGAAACGCGACATCGGCGACGACGCCTGGACCGAACTGGCCAAACACTACGACGAGCGCAGCCTGATCGAAATCGTCCTGCTGATCAACCAGTACGAGGGGCTGGCCGCCACCATCACCGCGCTGCGCATCCAGCGCGACGGTGTCTGAGGACAGCAGCCGGACGAGGCCCGTCCACAGCCCGCACCGGGCCGAGCGAAGGCAGAGGCAGCCGCAGGAAAGGGCACAGCTGGACGAGGCCCGTCCACAGCCCGCACCGGGCCGAGCGAAGGCAGGGGCAGGGACGGGAAAAGTCGCAGCCGGACGAAGTCCATCCTCAGCCCCGCACCGGGCCGAACGGTGGCAGAGGCAGCCTCATGAAGGGCGCTATCGGACGGAGTCCATCCACAGCCCGCGTCGCGCCGAGCGGACGCGAGGCAGCCGCATAGAGGGCGCTGTCGAACGCAGTACGCCTCGAGCCCGCGCACGGCTGCCGCGAAAGGCGGAGTACGCCTAACGGTCCGCGGAGCGCGGGCCTTCGATGCGCCGGGCGAGACCGTCCAGCACCAGCTCCAAGCCGAACTCGTAGGCATGGTCGGCGCTGTAGGCGGCGTCGTGTACCTGACCGGCGGCCGCGCCGACGCGCGTGGCGAGCGGATAACGCTCCGCATCGAAGACTTCGGCCAGCACCGGTGCGGCCCGCTCCCACCACTGCCGGTCCGACATAGCGCTGTCGGCCGCCGCGCGCTCAGCGTCGATGGCTATGCGGGCGACGGACGTGACGAATCCGAGCACGAACGTCAGCGCGGCGTCCATGGCGACGTCGTCCAGTCCGAGACCGTCGAAGGCCCGCAGCTCGTGATCGTATTTCGCGGCGAGACCGGGACCGAGCGGTGGACGGGTGGTCGGCAGGTAGGCGACCCACGGATGCCGCGCCAGCAGTGCCCGGTTCTCGGCGGCGACGCGAGTGACGCGTTCGCGCCAGGGCAGACCGGTCAGGTCGGCGCGTTCCATCCGCGCGTAGACCGTGTCTAGCATCAGATCGACCAACTCGGCCTTCCCCGGCACGTAGGTGTAGGTGGCCATCGGCGTCAGGCCGAGTTCGGTGGCGACCGCACGCATGGTGAGCGCGCCGATGCCTTCCGCGTCGGCGATCTCGATCGCCGCGGTGACCACCGCATCGACACTGCTGCGTTGCTTCGGCCCGCGGCCGGTGCCGGAACTCGCCGGAATCCGCCAGAGCAGCTCGAGTGTGCGCACCGGATCCCCCGCGCCGCTGCGCTCCTTCGGCTGTCCCACCGCCGCCTCCTCACGTGATCGAAATTCGATGGTATCCATGTGATTCAGATCACAGTGCGTCCGCCCGAAAATTTCTCTACAAAGTATAGCGTACTTAGTACAGAGTTACGACGCCCAGGGAGGGCTCATGAAAATCACCGGTTCCGCCATCTCGCTCAACGTCCCCGACCCGGGAGCCTCGGCGAAGTTCTTGATCGACCACCTCGGATTCGAGGAGAAGATGTCGGCTGACGGATTCATCTCGCTGGAGCGGCCGGATGCCGGGCTGAACGTCATCTACCTGCGCACCGGGCTGGCGAGCTTCAAGCCGAAGAGCGCGGCAGGCAGCGCGGGCGAGGGCCTGCTCGTGGTCTTCGTCGTCGACGACATCGATGCCGAGTACGCCCGGCTGCAAACCGAAGGAGTTCCGATCGTGACGCCCATCGAAACCGAGCCGTGGGGCGAGCGGTACTTCCAGATGAGCGATCCGAACGGGATCATCATCCAACTCGTGCAGTGGGTCTGAGTGGGTGTCTGACGAAAGCGGCGGTTGCGCCGCTGTGCTGACGTAGGGCGCCAACCGCGGCCACACAAGTATTTGCCACCCGAGGGCAGCGGGTCCATGGCGTCGGTCGCGGCTCGCCATGGACACGGCCCCGGACGCTCGGCTGACCTGATATCAGCCGAGCGCGGCGCGGAATACTTCGACAGCGCTGGTCGCAGGCCGGCCGAGCAGCTTTTCCAGATCACCGGAGCGCACGTCCAGAAGGCCCCGCGAAATGCCCGTGTCGGCATCGGCGAGTGCCTTGGCGTAGTCGGCGGGCAGCCCTGCCCCGACCAGCACGGCAGCGTAGTCGTCCTCCGACAGATCCTCGTAGCGCACAGGCTTACCGGCCGCATCCGCAATCGCCTGGGCTAGTTCGGCATAGGTGAGCGATTCGCTGCCACCGAGTTCGTATACCCGGCCCGCGTGCCCATCGGTGGTGAGCACCTTGGCGGCCACCTCGGCAAAGTCGGCGCGTGCCGCACCCGCCACCCGGCCCTCGGCCGCGGCACCGTGCAGCACACCCGAGCGCACCGCGTGCCCGAGGCCGCCCAGGTAGTTCTCCCAGTACCAGCCGTTGCGCAGCAGCGCGTACGGCACGGTCGATTCGGCGAGTACCGCCTCGGTCCCCTTGTGCTCTCGAGCGAGAATCATCGGATTCTCCGCCGCATCCGGGATGCTGGTGTAGGCGAGCAGTTCGACGCCTGCGCGCTCCGCCGCACGAATCACATTGGTGTGCTGGGCCACTCGGGCGCCGAACTCGTTGCCGGAGATCAGCAGCACTCGGTCGACGCCGTCGAGCGCCCGATTCAGCGCCGCCGCGTCGCCGTAGTCGGCCTGCCGGACGTCGACGCCTCGCGCGGCCAGATCGGCCACCTTCTGCGGATCGCGCACGATGGCCACAACCTCCGCAGATCCCTCACGCAACAGCGCCTCCACCACGAGTCGGCCCAGTTGTCCGCTGGCCCCGGTCACCGCGACGGTCATGACTACCTCCCAGTTGTGTACGGTTTGACTAGTACTAACTATTCGTAAGCACTATGCATTCTGATACTACTGCGGTCAAGTTGGGTACCATGGCGGTCATGACAACCCAGCGCACCGTCCCGGCTGAGGCCGACGACCCCACGCTGGAAGCCGATGTCTTCGCCCGGAACTGCACCTCGCGGCCGGTTTTGCAGAATGTGGCCAGCCGGTGGGGCACATTGGCGCTGGTCGCGCTGCGTGAGGGGCCGTACCGGTTCAGCGCCCTGCGCCGCCGAGTGGACGGCGTCAGCGAGCGCATGCTCTCGCAAACTCTCCAGGCGCTCGAGCGCGACGGCATGGTGCACCGGGAGGTACTGGAGACCATCCCCCCGCGAGTCGAATACACCCTCACCGAACTGGGCGCCCAGGTGGCCGAGCATCTGGAGGCACTCATCCAGGTGCTGGAGATCAACATGCCGCTCGTGCGCGAGGCGCAGGCGGCCTACCACCGCGACTGAGCCGGGAAGAGCCCGGCGTCATCGCTGGTTACACGGGCATGGAACTCGCCGCCGCAGTTGATTTCGCACGCGAACACCGCAGGTCCGTGCTCACCACGATGCGCCGCAACGGACGCCCGCAACTGTCCAACGTGCTGCACGTCGTCGGCGCGGACGGCCGCATCCGCATCTCCATCACCGCCGACCGCGCGAAGTACCACAACCTGGTCCGCGACCCATGGGCGGCGTTGCACGTGACCCGCGACGACTTCTTCGCCTACGCCGTACTGGAAGGAACGGTGGAACTCACGCCGGTCGCCGCCGCCCCCGACGATCGCACGGTCGACGCGCTCGTCGACTACTACCGCACCGCCTCCGGGGAGCACCCCGACTGGGACGAATACCGCAACGCGATGGTCGCCGATCGCCGCGCCTTGGTCCTGTTCACGCCGACACACGCTTACGGAATGCTCTGATTTCTCCGGACAACCCGGGCAGTCGGCCCGGGGTTATGCGCCCTTGCCCCGCGCGTGCCGATCGCTCAGCGGGACATCAAGTCGGAGACCGTGACGAATTGGTACCCGGCGGAACGCAATTCGGCGACAATGCGCGGGATGGCCTCCAGTGCGGCGGTCGCGCCGAACATGGCATGCAGCAAGATGATCGACCCGGGCCGGACCTCGGCGAGCGTTTCGGCGACGATATCGTCCGCGGTGGCGGACTTTCCGGAATCGGGTTCGACATCCCACATCACGGTGACCCGATCATGCTCGGCCAGGTAACGCGGCAGCAGCAGGAGCTTCTTGCCGTAGGGCGGGCGGAAGGTGATCGGGCCGACGTAACCCGTTTTCATGATCTCAGCGTCGGTGCGCTCCACTTCGTCACGAACCGTGCCGGGAGTGACGAAGACCATCCGCCGATGTGAATAGGTGTGATTGCCGATCTCATGGCCCGCCGCCGCGATGGCCCTGCCGTGCTCCGGGTGCGCGGCGAGATCACGGCCGTTCAGATAGAAAGTGGCCGGAACCTGGGCCTCGGCAAGGACTCTCAGCACTTCCGGCGCGCGATCGGTCGGTCCGTCGTCCAAGGTCAGCGCGACCACCTTCGCGTCGGTGTCCACCCGGCTCACCACATGACCGGCCAACTGGAAGGTGCGGGCGTTCATCACGTAGTAGGTGCCCGTAGCCAGCAGCACCACGACGACGAGCACCGGCACACTTCCGATCAGCCACCTACGAAGCATGCACGCTGTATAGCAGACCACCCGCGCCGACGCCGACTTCCGAAGTCCCTACCGCCGCGGAAACCATTGCCGGACAAGCCAAGGGGCGTGCGGCCGACGGCCGCACGCCCCTTGTGCCGAAGATCAGAAGTTGATCATGTGGCCGGCCAGGCCGTGGAACGCTTCCTGGAGGGCCTCGCTGAGCGTCGGGTGGGTGTGCACGTTGCGGGTCAGCTCGTTGACCGTCAGGTCCCACTTCTGCGCGAGGGTGAGCTCGGGCAGCAGCTCGGAGACGTCGGGGCCGATGAGATGCCCGCCGAGCAGCTCGCCGTACTTGGCGTCGGCGACGAGCTTGACGAAACCGGTCGGGTCACCGAGGCCGTGCGCCTTGCCGTTGGCGGTGAACGGGAAGGTCGCGACCTTCACCTCGTAGCCCTCGTCGCGGGCCTGCTGCTCGGTCAGGCCGAAGCTGGCGACCTGCGGCTGGCAGAACGTGGCACGCGGCATCATCCGGTAGTCGCCGAGAGTGACGGTCTCCGCGCCCGCGATCGTCTCCGCCGCCACCACGCCTTGGGCCTCGGCGACGTGCGCGAGCTGCAGTTTGCCGGTGACGTCGCCGATGGCGTAGATGTTCGGCACGTTGGTGCGCATGTAGTCGTCGATCACGATGGCGCCGCGCTCGAGCTGCACGCCGGTGGTCTCCAGGCCGTAGCCCTCGACCCGCGGCGCGAAGCCGACGGCTTGCAGCACCTTGTCGACGGTGACGGTCTCGATCGCGCCGGTCTTGTTGTCCTTGATCGAGACGGTGACCTTGGCGCCGTCGTCCTCGATGGACTGCACGGCGGCACCGGTGGTGATGGTGATGCCGAGCTTCTTGTACTGCTTGGTGATCTCCTTGGAGACGTCCGCGTCCTCGTTCGGCAGCGCGCGGTCGAGGAACTCGACGATGCGCACGTCGACGCCGTAGTTCTTCAGGACGTAACCGAACTCCATGCCGATCGCGCCGGCGCCGACGATCAGGATCGAGCCGGGCAGGTCGCGGGTGAGGATCTGCTCCTCGTAGGTGACCACGTTCGCGCTCAGCTGCGTGCCGGGCAGCAGCTTGGTGACGGTGCCCGCCGCGATGATCACGTTGTCGAACGTGACCGTCTCGGTGCCGCCCTTGTTGAGCTCGACCGACAGCGAGTTCGGGCCGGTGAAGGTGCCCTTGCCGTCGAACTCGTCGATCTTGTTCTTCTTCATCAGGAAGTGGACGCCCTTGACGCGACCGTCGGCGACCTTGCGGCTGCGGTCGAAGGCGACGCCGAAGTCGAAGGTCGCCTCGCCGGAGATGCCGAAGGTCTTCGCCTCTTTGGTGAAGATGTGTGCCAGTTCCGCATTCCGCAGCAGCGCCTTGGAGGGGATGCAGCCGACATTGAGGCACACCCCGCCCCAATACTTCTGCTCGACGATCGCGGTACGGAGGCCTAACTGTGCCGCACGGATGGCGGCGACGTAACCGCCTGGACCGGCACCGAGAACGACAACGTCGTAATGGGAAGTCACGAGACCGAGCCTAACTCCGCCGGGCAAACTTCACCCACCGGTCCCCCACAACAATGAGTCGTGGGCCACACCCACCAGAAAACTTCCCGTGACCGGGAAGAACATGGTAGATCCGGGGGTTAGCATGCCGCGCGCACACCCGGCAACACTGTGGTCAACTCGGCGGCCGGCGCGGTGGGCAGCAGCCGGATGGCTCGCGGACGGCACTCCAGCAGGCGCCCGCCGCGTTCCTCGGCGTCCTGTCCGGCGCCGATATCGGCAAGATGCCGGTGCGGCCGGCGTGATCAGTTCCGCCACACCTGCGCGGCGACCCGGCGGAAGTTCCCGCCGAACACCGCGGCCCGCTCTGTCGCGCTGAAGCCGCGCCCGGCCAGCACTTCGTCCAGGCCGGGCAGGTCGGTGGCGCCGAGCAGGTCCTCCGGTGGAACCCACTGCAGCGGGCCCCACCGGGTGTACGACTCGGAGAAGGCGCCCGGGTTCTGCCGCAGCTCGGCGTTGAAGTCCTCGGCGTCGAAGGAGTAGTCCGATCCGATTCCGATGTGCTCGATGCCGACCAGCTCGGCGCCGTACTCGACGTGCCGCGCCATCGCCTCGATCCGCGCGGCGCGCTCATCCTCGGCATTGCGCCCCAAAAAGATCCCTACCCCATTGATTCCGATTACGCCGCCGGTCGCGGCACAAGCACGCGCCTGCTCGTCGGTGATGTTGCGCGGGTGGTCCCACAGTGCGGCGAAATTCGAGTGGCTGTAGATCATCGGGACGGCGCTCAGGTCCGCGATCTCCAGGCCGGATCGCCGCGAGCAGTGCGACCCGTCGGCGAACATCCCGGCCTCGTCGAGCGCGTGGATTAGGTCGCGGCCGTACCGTGTGAGTCCGGTGTCCTCGGTATCCAGGCACCCGCAACCCGCGGCGTTGGCGTGGTTGTAGGCGGGCAGCAGCGATCGCACGCCGAGCTCGTAGAACCGCGCGACATTGTTCAGATCACCGCCCAGCGGCCCGGCGTCCTCGAGATCGAACGCCAGCGCGACCGTTTCGGGGACGCCGATGTCATCCACCGTGCGGACGAGATGAAACCGACCGTCCGCCAACGCATCCCGGCGAAATTGCCGCAGCAGCGCCAGAGCGTCGGCGGTCGACTGGCGGGAGTACCCGACGTTGACCGACAAGTACGACCCGGCCGGGTAGCGCGCGAGGTCGCCGATCCGGGCCGCGGACGACAGCGGCAGACAGCAGTGCTGTTCCCAGAGAAACGGCGGCAACCTCGAACCTCCTGGTCGGATCGGCCTCGGAGCAGCGATCCTACTGGCAAGGCGGGCCCATCGGCGGTGTGCAGCAAATACCGAGTCGCCCGAGCCGCATGCGATGGCCGATGGCCAAGCTCCCCAACACATTTCAGCATTCCTGTGCGTAACAGCCGGTTCTCGGCGGCCGATTCACCCAGTAGTTCATCCTCCCTGCCCACGAAGGCGGTGCGACCATGCGTCGCTTGCTTCTGCTGATTGTCTCCGCCGTGACCTTCGCCGGTCTCTGGATCGCGCCCGGCCCCGCGTCCGCGGCCCCGGATTGCACCGCGACCTGGGGTTCGCTACCCAAGACGAGCCAGGCCCGACCGTTCGCGACGCTGACCGGCGTGCGCGCCGGACGACACGAGTGCTTCGACCGGCTGGTGTTCGACATCGCCGGACCGGTCACCGGGTACCACGTCGGCTACGTCGAGCGGGTCGTCATGGATGGTTCCGGCGCAGTCGTCCCGCTGCGCGGCGGCGCTGCGCTGAGCATCAGCCTCAACGCGCCCGCTCACGACGACGCGTACAACGCCACCTACCACCCCGGCGACCGCGCCGAGCTCGCCGACGTGCGGGACTACCGAACCTTCCGGCAGGTGGCCTGGGCGGGCTCCTTCGAGGGCCAGACGACGGTCGGGCTCGGGGTGCGCGCCCGGTTGCCGTTCCAGGTGCACACCCTCACCGGACCGGGCAGCGGATCGCGCATCGTGGTCGACGTAGCACACACCTGGTGAACCCGGGTTGCGCCGCTCGGCAACAATGTGGGCATGAGCGGCGTTGAGCAGAACGTGACCGACCCTTACCTCTGGCTCGAAGAAGTGACCGACGAGCGGGCCCTGGACTGGGCTCGCGCGCGCAACGCCGTCGTGCACGAGCGGTTCGCCGACTCGGAGCGCTTCCGCGAGCTCGAACGCCGCATCCTGGACATGCTCGACACCGACACCAAGATCGCTTACCCAGCACGTCGCGGTCCTTGGCTGTACAACTTCTGGCGGGACGCGCAGCACCCGCGCGGCCTGTGGCGGCGCACCACGTTCGCCGAGTACGGCAAGGACGTCCCGGACTGGGACATCCTGATCGACCTGGACGCGGTCGCCGCCGCCGAGGACGAGAACTGGGTGTGGGGCGGCGCCGCGGTGCTGCGCCCGGAGCAGTCCCGCGCGCTGGTCAGTCTGTCGCGCGGCGGTGCCGACGCGAAGGTGGTGCGCGAGTTCGACCTCGAGCGCAGGGTGTTCCTCGACCCCGAGGACGGCGGCTACTTCCTGCCGGAGGCGAAGTCGGAGATCCGGTGGATCGATATCGACTCGGTGTATGTCGGCACCGATTTCGGACCTGGCTCACTGACCGATTCAGGCTATCCCCGGATCGCGAAACTGTGGCGCCGCGGGACCCCATTGGCCGAGGCGGCAACTGTCTTCGAGGGCGAGCCGAGCGATGTCGCGGTCTCGGCGGGCTACGACCGGACGCCGGGCTACGAGCGGCACTACATCGGGCGCGCCACGGACTTCTTCAACGAGGAGGTCTACCTGCTCGAGGCGGACGGCACGCTGCGGCACCTCGACATCCCCAGCGACGCCAGCGAGTCCTGGTACAAGGACTGGCTGCTGGTCCGGCTGAAATCGCCGTGGGAGGTGGGCGGGAATACCTTCCCCGCGGGCGCGCTGCTGGCGACCGATTTCGAGAAGTTCCTGTCCGGCTCCCGCGAATTCGAGGTGATCTTCACCCCGGACCCGCACACCTCGCTGCACGGGTACGGCTGGACGGAGAATCACCTGCTGCTGGTCACGCTCGAGGACGTGCAGACCAAGCTCCACGTGCTCACCCCCAGCGCGGCGGGCTGGCGGCGTGAGCCGCTGGCCGATACCCCGCCGATGGCCACCACCAGCGTGCTGAATCTCGACCCGCTGGAGGGCGGCGACGAGTTCATGCTGAACACCAGCGGATTCACCACCCCGGCCACCCTGCTGACCAGCGCCGTCGGCGGACAGACCGAGCAGCTGAAGCAGGAGCCCGGATTCTTCGACACCGAGGGGGTCGAGACCGAGCAGTTCTTCGCCGAGTCCGCCGACGGCACGCGGGTGCCGTACTTCGTGATCCGCCACCGCGACCGCAAGGGCCTGCCCGGCCCGACGGTGATGTCCGGCTACGGCGGCTTCGAGGTGTCGCGCACCCCGGGCTACAGCGGCGCGTCGGGCATGGGCTGGCTGGAGCGCGGCGGCACCTGGGTGATGACCAATATCCGCGGCGGCGGCGAGTACGGGCCGCAGTGGCACACTTCGGTGCAGAAGGCCAACCGGCACAAGGTATACGAGGACTTCTCCGCCATCGCCGAAGACCTCGTCGCGCGCGGCATCACCACCGCCGATCAGCTCGGCGCCGTCGGCGGCAGCAACGGCGGACTGCTCATGGGCGTGATGCTGACCCGCTATCCCGAACTGTTCGGCGCGATCGTCTGCCAGGTGCCGCTACTGGATATGAAGCGCTACCACCTGCTGCTCGCGGGCGCCTCGTGGATGGCCGAGTACGGCGACCCGGACAAGCCGGAGGAATGGGAGTACATCAGCAAGTACTCGCCCTACCAGAACGCGCGCGCCGACCGCGCCTACCCGCCGATCCTGCTCACCACCTCGACCAGGGACGACCGGGTGCACCCCGGCCACGCCAGGAAGATGGCCGCTCTGCTGGAGGCCCAGGGCCACGAATTCTGGTACCACGAGAACATCGAGGGCGGCCACGGCGGCGCGGCGGACAACAAGCAGTCCGCGTTCCAGGCGGCGCTGATCTACGAGTTCTTCACCCAGATGCTGCTCGAACGACGTAGCTGACCTCCACGAACGCCGCCGGATTCGCGAGCAGGTCTACCGGTCGCGCAGCCACTTCTCGATCTGATCGACGGTACTGGTGTACTGCCGGATCCAGCCGTTGTGGCCGAGCGCTTCCGGCTGCCGCCAGCGCGTCACCTCCGCGTTCGGCAGTTTGTCCAGCAGGTGCTCGGCGGAGCTGGGCGGAGTGAGCTCGTCGCCGGTCATCGTGATGGACAGGACGGGCAGTTTCAGCCGCGCGATCCGCTTCTCGTAATCGATGTCGGCGCCCACCGGGACGAATCGGCCGGTGCGGGCCAGCCGGGCCCAGTCCGAGATCAGGACCTTGGACTGGCGGCCGAAACCCATCGAGACGCGGTCGCCCGGCCAGAAGCCCGCCAGGTTCGCCGTCAGCGAGATCGCCGCGGTGCCGACCAGCATGCCGGGACCCGAAAGTCCGCGGTAGCCGCGGTAATACGGGGTGCCGGAGGCGACCAGGATGACCCCGCCCAGCCTGCCCCGGATCCGGGCGGCGTACATCACGCCGAGCTGGCCGCCCATGCTGTGGCCGAGCAGGTACGGCGTGCTGTCGGGGAACTGGTCGCGCACCACCTCGAAGATCGCCGGGAAGTCCACCGAGACCAGCTCGTGGTATCCGAAGGTGCTGGTGGAGCTCGGCTTCGGCCTGCTGTCGCCGTTGCCGCGCAGCTCGCCGATGGCCACGTCGAACCCGCGCGCGGCCAGGCCCGAGGCGAACAGTTCGTAGTATCCGGCCGGAACGCCGAGACCGGGCACGATCACCACGACCGGGCGCGGCGCGTCCGGCGTGACCTGGTGCCGGTGCGTGCCCTCGGCCGGGATCAACCGCACCGGAACCGTGGTGCCGTCCGGCATCTGGATCGGAACTGTCTGCATGTCCGCACGCTACCGCGCCGCTCTGGCCGAATCCGCAACACTATGCGCGGACCGCGCCGATGATCACCTTGCTCAGCACCCGGATGACGTCGTCCAGCGGTGGGCGCGGGTCCGCACCGCTCCACGAATCCACCACATAGTTGACCGCGCCGATGATCGCGAGCACACGCATCTCGTAGTCGCCGGTGGGTATCTCGCCGTGCAGGGCCGCGTCCTCGGCGGCTCCGGCCAGCAGCGAACCCCACTCCCGGCGCACCGCGAGGCGGAACTTCTCCACCTTCGGGCCCGCGCCGACGACCTCGACCAGCGCGACGCGCGCCTTGCGCGGATCGGATCCGATGGATTCGACGTAGGCGCGCACGGCGGCGTCGATGACATCCAACGCGCTCGCACCGGATTTCGCGTCCAACGCCTTCTTCACAGCGTCCCGCGACTCCCGATCGATCTGCTCGTAGAGCTCTAGGAGCAGGGACTCGCGACCGGTGAACTCCTCGTAGAACTGTCTCGAGGACAGTCCGGCGTCCTTGCAGATGGCGCCGACCGAACTATTGGCGTAGCCGTCGCGCGCGAAGACCGTCAGGCCTGACTCCAGAAAACGCGCACGCCGCTGACGTTGCCGGTCCTCCACGGGTTGCCCGGCATACATTCGACCCGTATTCGCATCCTGTGACATTGGGCCAGACAATACAGAAAGGGCCCGATCGCATCGTCATCGATCGGGCCCTTCGTTACAACCTCCGGCGGAAGACGCGTTTGCCGAAAGTTGGCTGTACAGTAGCTAGCTCATTAATTGGTCGCCGGACCAGAAGCCCGGCGACCATAGTAGTTTCCGCAGACGCACGTTCGTTAGCGGATAAGCCATTCAGCAACTCCGATCTGACCGTATGACTTGCCTGTCACTGGCTATTTGCCGACAGAGACGATACCCAGGCGCTCCGCGTTTGCGGGCAATTTTAGAGGGAAACCGTAGAATTTTTTGAATCAAACCGATTCGCCGGTTACGGGAGATTCGCCCGCTGCGCGCAGATCGGCCAGTAAATCGGGTAACACGGCCACGGAATCGATGACGTGATCGGGCGAACGCTCGGCCGATGCCAGCACTCCGGACCGGAATTTTCCGGTGCGCACCAACACGCCGGTCATCCCGACGTCTTGCGCCGCAAGCACATCCGAGTGCAGATCATCACCGATCATCAACACCTGCGCCGGATCGAGCCCCATCAATTCCGCGCAGGTGCGGAAGCCCGGCGCGGCGGGCTTTCCGAGCACCTCGATCCGCGCGTTTCCCGCGGCCTCCAAGCCGGGGATGTACGCACCCGCATCGATGCGCAGTCCATCGGCCGTCGCCCAGGTGAGACCGCTGTGCATCGCGACGACCGGCACGCCGTCCAGCATCAGCTCCGCAACCCGGCTCAGCGCCGGGTGCGTGAATTCCGGTCCCGCGCCGCCGATTACCACCACGTCGGGCTGGCCGTCGTCGAGGGTCACGCCGGTGAGATCCGCCGCGATGTCGCCGTGGTTGAGCACCCAGACACTCGCGCCGGGATAGCGCCGCCGGACGAACTCGGCGGTGAGCCTTCCGGCCGTGACGATCTCGGCTGGGTCGACGTCGATTCCGGTGCCGCACAGTCGTTCCGCGATCTCAGCGCAGGTACGCGATGTGGTGTTGGTGAGGAACGCCCGGCGCAGTCCGCTCTCGCGGATCCGGCGCACCGCGGCGGCGGCGCCCTCGATCTCCTGCCAGGAGGTCACCAGGACGCCGTCGATGTCGTACAGCACACCTCGGATCCGGCCGCGGTCGGACATGGCTTCAGCGTACGGCCAACGGCCTTCCAGCGCCCGGCGGGCGGCTCCCCGACGACCTGGACCGGCGGCTCGACGCGTCCACCCTGACTTAGGCTGAAGCATGCTCACCGCGCTGCTCTACGGACTCGGGACGGCCGTGCCGCTGGTCTTGGGCGCCGTGGTCGGATTGCACTGGCAGCTACCGAAAGCGGTGCTCGCCTCGCTGATGGCGTTCGGCTCCGGCACGCTCATCGCGGCGGCGTCGGTCGAGCTGTTCGAGCCCGCGTTCCACCAGGCGGGCGTCGTGATCGCCGGGGTGGCGCTGTTCGCGGGCGCGGGCGTCTACGTGGTGGCCAACCATCTCATCGAGAACAAGCTGGGGCCGCGCGCGCTCGGCTGGGCCCTGATGCTCGGCACGTTGCTGGACGGCATTCCGGAGAACACCGCGCTCGGCGTCTCGCTGACCGCGGGCGGCAGCCTGGTCCTGCTGGTGGCCGTGGTCGTCGGCAATGTCCCCGAGGCGATCAGCGGGGCCGCGTTGATGCGCGATCAGCACGGCGTCGCGCAGCGGCGCGCGCTGTGGCTCTGGACCGCGACGGCGGCGGCGCTCGTACTGGTCACCGTGCTGGGAAATCTCTTGTCCGACAATCTTTCCCTCACGCACATCAGCGCCGTGCAGGCGTTCGCAGGCGGCGCGACGATCGCGGTGCTCGCCGACTCGCTGATGCCCGAGGCGTACCGCGAGGGCGGCTGGTGGGTCGGAATGGCAACAGCGGCGGGCTTTCTCGTAGCCTTCGTACTCGGCGGCTGAGTCAGCGCCCGGCACCGGCGACGACCGCGCCCGTCGACCACTCACGGTTCGCAGCGCACGATGACCGTCGGGCTCGTCGGCACGGGCTGAGCCTCGCGCTGCTTCAGGCCCCGCGCGATCACACACTCGGCTCCGGGCGAATAGTGTCCAGCCGGTCGGCGCAGCGGACCAGCAGGGCGAGCATCGTCGCTCGCTCGTCTTCGGTGAATTCCTCGGCCAAAGCGCGTTCGACCCGGATGGCGCGGGCGTCCGCGTCGCGCATCACCGCCGTGCCCTCGTCGGTCAGGGTCGTCTCCAACACGTTCTTGTGCCACGCGTGCGGGGTGCGCGCGATGAGCCCGCGATCCTGCAGGTTGCTCAGCACGGTGTTCATGGTCGGCGGGGTGACTCCGCACAACCGCGCCAGAGCGGCGGCCGAGATGCCCGGATTCTCGGCGAGGAACAGCAGGGCGGCGTACTGCGACACGGTGATGCCCACCGGCTTCAACGCGGCGTTCTTGGCCGCGTTCAGGGATTGCTCGGCGCGCTTGAGATACGAACCGATCCGTTCAGAGGCGGGCATGGGCGTCATGACGGCATCGTATCCGCACGTCTTCTCGGAAGAGTATTGACGACAATTAGAACTCTAATCTAGATTCGTGCTCACACTTTAGAGTGATTACATATGATCGCATGATCTCGAAGAGGTAGAAGATGTCCCACACACTGCCCCGCCGCATCGTGTCGACCCTGGCCGCCGGAATCGCGAGCACCGCGCTGGCGGCCTGCGGAACCGGCGACGATGCACCCGCCACACACGTCCACACCGCTTACGAACTCCCCGGCGACCGGGTCTACCCGGAAGGCATCGCGCTGGACGCCCGCACCGGAGACAGCTACGTCGGCTCCTACGCCACGGGCGCGGTCTATCGCGCGACGCCGAACGCTCAGCGGGCCGAAGTTTTCCTGCCGGAAGGCGCACACGGCCACAAGACGGCCAACGGCTTGAAGGTCGACGCGGCGGGCCGTTTATGGGTGACCGACTCGACTACCGGCGTCGCGGTGTACGACATCGCGACTCGCTCGTTGCTGGCCGATTTCACCGTGCCCGGCGCCGACCCGCGTTTCGTGAACGACCTCGCCATCACCTCGGACGGCACGGCGTACTTGACCGACAGCATCCGGTCGGTCATCTATCGGGTCACCCCCGGCCAGCTGGCCGCCGCGATCGCGCAAGGAGGACGCGGCGAGCTGACCCCGCACGTCGACCTGCGCTCCGCCCTCGGACCGACCGAGCCGGGCACCTTCACGCTGAACGGCATCGTCGCCGACCCGGCCGGCCGCTATCTGCTCACGGTCGACATGCCCCGCGGCAACCTGTACCGCATAGTCCTCACCACGGAAGCGAATCCCATCACCAAAGTGACCCTGCACGGCGGCGATCTCCGGCAAGGTGACGGACTCGAACTGCGTGATGGCACCCTGTGGGTCGCCCACAACACGACAAACACCATCAGCCGCTGGACCATCACCGACGACGGCGCCACCGCCACGCGCACGCACCAGCAAACCGACGCATCCCTCGGTATCCCCACGACTCTGGTCCGCGACGGGAACCGAACCCTGGTCGTCTCCTCCCAATTCGACAAGGGCGGCCCGATGGGCCCAGGCACCCCGAAGCCGTTCGAGGTAGTCACCGTCGACGGAATCTGACCCCGAACGCCGGAAGCCGGCCCACCCGAAGGTGGACCGGCTTCCGGTTCGACAGAGGTTGCCGGGTGGCCGGACTCAGAAGTCCATGCCGCCCATGCCGCCGGTCGGGTCGGCCGCGGGAGCGGCGGCCTTCTCCGGCTTGTCGGCGACCACGGCCTCGGTGGTCAGGAACAGCGCCGCGATGGAGGCGGCGTTCTGCAGGGCCGAACGGGTGACCTTGACCGGGTCGGCGACGCCGGCGGCCAGCAGGTCCTCGTACTCGCCCGAGTCGGCGTTCAGGCCGTGACCCGCGGGCAGGTTGGAAACCTTCTCGGCGACCACGCCGGGCTCGAGGCCGGCGTTGAACGCGATCTGCTTCAGCGGAGCCGACAGCGCGACCTTCACGATGTTCGCACCGGTGGCCTCGTCACCGCTCAGCTTCAGCTCCTCCAGCGCGGGAGCCGACTGCAGCAGGGCGACGCCACCACCGGCGACGATGCCCTCCTCCACGGCGGCCTTCGCGTTGCGGACGGCGTCCTCGATGCGGTGCTTGCGCTCCTTGAGCTCCACCTCGGTGGCCGCGCCCGCCTTGATCACCGCGACACCGCCAGCCAGCTTGGCCAAGCGCTCCTGCAGCTTCTCGCGGTCGTAGTCCGAGTCGGAGTTCTCGATCTCGGTGCGGATCTGCGCGACCCGGCCCTTGATCGCCTCCGCGTCGCCTGCGCCCTCGACGATGGTGGTCTCGTCCTTGGTGACGACGACCTTGCGCGCCTGGCCGAGCAGCTCGACGCCCGCGGCCTCCAGCGAGAGGCCGACCTCTTCGCTGATGACCTCGCCACCGGTCAGGATGGCGATGTCGGCCAGCTGCGCCTTGCGGCGGTCACCGAAGCCAGGCGCCTTGACCGCGACGGACTTGAAGGTGCCGCGGATCTTGTTGACCACCAGGGTGGACAGGGCCTCGCCCTCGACGTCCTCGGCGATGATCAGCAGCGGCTTGCCCGCCTGGATGACCTTCTCCAGCAGCGGCAGCAGGTCCTTCACGGTGGAGACCTTCGAGCCGACCAGCAGGATGTACGGGTCCTCGAGGACCGCTTCCTGACGCTCCGGGTCGGTAACGAAGTAGCCGGAGATGTAGCCCTTGTCGAAGCGCATACCCTCGGTGAGCTCCAGCTGGAGGCCGAAGGTGTTGCTCTCCTCGACGGTGATGACGCCTTCCTTGCCGACCTTGTCCATGGCCTCGGCGATCAGCTCACCGATGGACGCGTCGCCCGCCGAGATACCAGCGGTGGCGGCGATCTGCTCCTTGGTCTCGACCTCCTTGGCGGTGTCGAGCAGCTTGGCGGTGACGGCCTCGACGGCCTTCTCGATGCCGCGCTTCAGGCCCAGCGGGTTCGCGCCGGCCGCGACGTTGCGCAGGCCCTCGCGCACCAGCGCCTGAGCGAGCACGGTCGCGGTGGTGGTGCCGTCGCCGGCGACGTCGTCGGTCTTCTTGGCGACTTCCTTGACCAGCTCGGCGCCGATCTTCTCGTACGGGTCCTCCAGCTCGATCTCCTTGGCGATGGACACACCATCGTTGGTGATCGTGGGGGCGCCCCACTTCTTCTCCAGGACAACGTTGCGACCCTTGGGGCCCAGCGTCACCTTGACCGCGTCGGCGAGGCTGTTCAGACCCCGCTCGAGACCGCGACGGGCCTCTTCGTCATACGCAATTGTCTTGGCCATGGCGTTGTTGAGATCCTCCATGTGTATGGCTGACACACAGGACGACCGCAGGTTTGGATCGCCCCATTTACGCTGGCCAGGTGCGGTGCCCGCGACGGACGACCGAGGGTGTCGTTGGAACCCGGTCTCACCGGCCCGACCTGGCACTCACAGGTCGGGAGTGCCAAAAGCATTTTTAGCACTCTGGGGTGCCGAGTGCAAGGTCATCCCGGGCCGCCGCGCCGGTTACGGACGGTCGTCGACGCGCAGCACCAAGGCGACGAAGGCGTCCGTGCGGCGTTCCTCCGGCGTGCGCGGCTCGCCGCCCTCGACGGTGACGAGCTCGGCATCGTGCAGCAGCAGCTCCGCCTCGACCCGCATGATCGCGCGAATGAACGGCGGCGCCACATCAGGCGGCAGGTCGCCGTTCACCACATAGCTGCCGTCGGGTTGGGACTCGGTGGACACATACGAAAGCGCGCGCAGCAGGTCTGCGCGCCGTTCCCCCGCTATTAGGTCGGAATCCGTTTCATCCGCCATTGCTATAGCTTAGCCGTCGCCGGTTCACATCTCGGGCCGGACGATCAGCCCGCCTCGGCTGCGACGGAAAAAGAACAGGTCGCAGCGCTGCTGCTGCGCTCGCCGGGAACCGGCACCACACCTGGACCTCCAACGCGGCGTAGATTCCGGATAAACCATGATCAGGTGATCCCGAAGGGGTGTGCGGTGGCCGACCTGCCGTTCGATTCGCTGTACCGGCACGGGTTCGCCCGGGTGGCGGTAGCCGTGCCACGGCTCCGGGTGGCCGATCCCGCCTACAACGTCGAGCAGACCGTCGAGCTGGCCGGCGAGGCCGCCGCGGCCGGTGCGGTGCTGACGGTGTTCCCCGAGCTGGGGTTGTCCTCGTATACCGCCGACGACCTGTTCCACCAGGACGCGCTGGACGTCGCGGTCGAGGCGGCGCTGGAGCGGGTGGTCGCGGCGAGCACGGACCTCGACACAGTGCTCGTGGTCGGCGCACCGGTGCGGGCGCAGGGCAGGCTGTTCAACTGCGCGGTCGCGATCTGCCGCGGCGTCGTTCTCGGCGTGGCGCCGAAGAGCTATCTGCCGAACTACCGGGAGTACTACGAGAAGCGTCAGTTCGCGGCGGCGCGGGAAGCGCTGGAAGACCAGGTCACGATCGCGGGGCACCGGGCACCGTTCGGGTCCGATCTGCTGTTCCACGCGAGCAACCTGGAGGATTTCACCTTTCACCTGGAAATCTGCGAGGACGGGTGGGTTCCCTTGCCGCCGAGCGGCTTCGCCGCGCTGGCCGGGGCGACCGTGCTGGTCAACCTGTCGGCGAGCAACATCGTGATCGGGAAGGCGGACTACCGGCGAGCGCTGTGCACTTCGCATTCGGCCCGCTACCTCGCGGCATACATGTATTCCGCCGCCGGGCACGGCGAGTCGTCCACCGACCTCGCCTGGGACGGGCAGGCGCTGATCTGCGAGAACGGCGACCTGCTCGCCGAAGGCGAGCGATTCTCCGATCATCCCCAGCTGGTCACCGCCGATCTGGACCTGCGCAGGCTGGCGGCCGACCGGTTGCGCACCACCAGCTTCGCCGACAACGTGCACGACCACCGCGACCGGCTGGCCGCGATGCGACGCGTCGAGGTGCGGCTGCCGATCCCCGAAGAACCGATCGCGCTGCACCGCGACATCGAGCGCTTCCCTTATGTCCCCGCCGATCCCGCCGTGCGCAACGAACGCTGCGCTGAAGTGCACCACATCCAGGTCGAAGGGCTGAGCACGCGATTGCGGGCGACCGGCCTCGAGCGTGTGGTGATCGGGGTGTCCGGCGGGTTGGACTCCACCCAGGCGCTGATCGTGGCGGCCAAGACGATGGACCGGCTCGGCCTGCCCCGGAGGAACGTGCTGGCCTACACCATGCCCGGGTTCGCGACCAGCACCAGGACCAGGACCGATGCGCACCGCCTGATGGCGGCGCTCGGCGTCACGGCGGGCGAGATCGACATCCGACCTTCGGCCACCCAGATGCTGCGCGACCTCGGCCACCCGGCCGCCGATGGCGCGGCGCACTACGACATCACCTACGAGAACGTGCAGGCGGGCGAGCGAACCTCGCACCTGTTCCGGCTGGCCAATCAGCACGGCGCGCTGGTGGTCGGCACGGGCGACCTGAGCGAGCTCGCGCTCGGCTGGTGCACGTTCGGCGTCGGGGATCACATGGCGCACTACAGCGTCAACGCGTCGGTGCCCAAGACGCTGATCAAATACCTGATCGCCTGGGCGGTGGACACCGATCAGTTCGGATCCGAAGCGGGCGAGGTGCTGTCGTCGATTCTGCGCACCGAGATCTCCCCGGAGCTGATTCCGCACACGGATACCTCGGTGCCGAGCCAGAGTTCGGAAGCCACGGTGGGCCCGTACGAGTTGCAGGATTTCCATCTGTACTACCTGTTGCGCTTCGGCTACCGACCCAGCCGCATCGCCTATCTGGCCCGGCACGCCTGGTCCGATCCCGCTGCCGGGCGCTGGCCCGACCTCGTGCCCGCCGACCAGCGCAATGCCTACGACCTTGCCGCGATCAAGCATTGGCTGGCCGAATTCCTGCGCCGATTCGTGCAGACCAGCCAGTTCAAGCGCTCGACGCTGCCGAACGCTCCGAAGGTCGGCTCCGGCGGATCGCTCTCGCCGCGCGGCGACTGGCGCGCCCCGAGCGACGCGTCGGCGGCGGCCTGGCTGGACGAGCTCGCCCGCAACGTGCCGGACTCCTGACCGGACCCAGCACGCGACGCCCCGAGTGCGGCCCGCCGGCGCGTGCTTATGGTGACGGGGTGAGTGAAAAACCCGGCTGGGATGCCATCGACGGCGCGTTGCGGCCGCTGTACGGCGATAGCGAGCCCTTTCACTGGGCCCCCGACCACCCGTGGTCCCTCGGCGGGCCCGACCCGCTCGACGGGATCAGCGCGTACTCCCGCACCGACCCGGTACCGCATTGGCACTACATCGGTTACGGCATGACCGAGCTGTACGAGAAGGAATGGGACAACCCCGCCGAATCCGGCTGGGGCTTCGAATTCACCTTCCGCTTGGCGCGCAGGCCGGAGCAGACCGAACCGCCCGCGTGGCCGGCGAACTTCCTGCAAAACCTGGCGCGCTACGTATTCCAGTCCGGCAAGTGGTTCGAGCCGGGACACACCATCAAGGCGAACGGACCGATCGCCGCAGGTCACACGGACTGCACCAATCAGGCCGTCTGCTTCGTGATCGACCCGGAACTGGGCAGCATCGACAGTGTGCACGGGCAGGTCAGGTTTCTGCAGCTCGTCGGCCTCACCATGCCGGAATACCGTGCGGCGCAGGGCGGGCGCGGTCTCGAATTGCTCACGCAGCTGGAACCCCGACTCCCCCTCTACGTCACCGACATCCACCGCGAGCCGCTGGTCTCCGAGCCGAAACCGCAGGCTCGCTGGCCGCGGTGGGGCGGCGGCCTGGCCGGGCGGGCGTGATCAGGCCGCGCGCATCATCTGGCGGGTGACCGGAGCGCCTCGGCGAGGTCGTGCGATCCCGGCTCCTCGAGTGCGCAGTGCCCGGCGCCGGCGCGCCCGCGCGGCATGCGCGCCGCGGAATCCGTTGACGGCATTGCGGAATCGGTGATCGGAAGCCGACCGGCGCGCCACGCCGATTACCAGCACGGCCACGGCGAGCACGCTTGCCGCCCGGAGCTGCCCGCCTTTCATCGCCGGATCAGGACTTCCCGGACGTGAACGACGACAGCAACTCGACCAAGTGCGCTTCGGTTCGCGCCTTGTCCATCCCGAGGTCGCTGAGCAGCCCGGAACCGTTCTCCTGTTCGAGCAGGGCGAGCAGCATGTGCTCGGTGCCGATGTAGTTGTGCCCCAAGCGAAGCGCCTCGCGGAAGGTGAGCTCGAGCACCTTTTTGGCCTCGGAGCCGAACGGCACCAGCGCCGGCACCTCGCCCTCGCTCGGCGGCAGCGACGCGGTGGCGGCCGCGGAGAGCACGTCCAGCGCGACGCCATTGGCGACCAGCTCATGCACCGCGAGCCCCTCGGGTTCGGTGAGCAGCCCGAGCACCACGTGCCCGACGGCGATCTCCGGGTTTCCGGCGGAGCGGGCGGCCTCTTGCGCGGCCATGACCACCTGGCGCGCGCGAGGAGTGAACCGGGCGAAGCCCGCGTTCGGGTCCATGGCCGCGGCGGCGGCCGGGTCGGGCACCTTGGGCACGAACCGCTTCTGCGCGGCCTGCTTGCTGACGCCCATGCTGGCGCCGATGTCGGTCCAGGAGGCCCCCGAGCGGCGGGCTTGGTCCACGAAATGGCCGATCAGGTGATCGGCCAGCTCGTCGATGTGATTCGCCAGGACAACGGCGTCGGACAGTTGCTCGAGCACGTTGTCGGGACGGGCTTTCTTGATGCCCTCGATCAGGTCGTCGAGGCGGAATTGCGATGTCATGCGTCAACCATAGGTTGACGTGCGACAGTCGTCAACCATTGGTTGACGATTTTTCAGGGCCGGGCGGCCCAGGCCGCTCCGCGCACTATCCGCTCCTTCACCCACGCCGCGGTTCGTCCGGTCAGCACCATCCCGCCCGGTGCGTCGTCGGCGTGCACGAATTGGACCAGCCCGTCGCGTCGGCCCAGGCTCAGGCACTGGAGCACGTACCGGAACCGCAGCGGCCGCGCCTGGGCCCCGCGCATCAGCGCGACGACGGCATCGGCCGCGTGCTTGCCGGTGGGCAACGCCGTGGCACAGGCCATGCGCAGCTCGCGGCCGCCGGGCCCCGCGACAACGGCGGCGTCACCCGCGGCATAGACGTCCGGATGCGAGACCGAACGCAGGGTGGCGTCGGTCAGCACACGGCCGTCGGAGTCCACCGCGATCCCCGAGCGAGCGGCGAGGCCCGGCACCCGAAAACCCGTGGTCCACACCGTCGCCGCGGCTTCGACCAGTGCACCGTCGGCCGATCGCACGCCCGTGGACGTCACTTCGATCACCTTGACGTCCGACCGGATCTCTACCCCGAGCCGCTCCAGTGTCCGCCGGATATGCGTTTGCGCGCGCGGCGACAGCCAGGCACCCGGTTCATCCGAACCGATCAATAACACCCGGTTATCCGGGTTGGATTCGGCCAGTTCCGCCGCCAGTTCGATCCCGGTCGCCCCGGCCCCGACCACCGCGACCGTTCCGCGCGGCAGCACCAGATTCTTCGTATCCTCCTGCGTCGCAATGGAGTAGGCGTGCTCAGCCACGCCCGGCACGCGCTCGGCATCGGCCACGCTGCCGAGTGCGTAGATCAGGGTGTCGTACTCCAGTGCGGGCGCCGAGCCGAGCACCACGCGTTTCCCGGCCGTGTCGATGTCGGTCGCGACGGCGTGTGCGAAGTGAATACCCTTGGGTTCCAGCAATTCACGCAGATCCCAATCCGGAATCCGTTGCCCGGCCGCCCGCTGGTGCAGCCGCACCCGCTCGACGAACGCCGTGTGGGCGTCGACCACGGTGATTCGCGCGTCCCGTGCCGTGCGGGCGAGCCTGCGCGCCGCCGCCAGCCCCGCGTACCCGGCCCCGAGGACGACGATCCGATGCTGTCCGGTCATGATGTGGCTCCTTTCGATCGGCCATCACCCCTCAGACCGGACAGGCCGTCGAATCCTGACAGACCAGCGCCGTGAAGCGCGTCACAGGGAGCGGCGAGGCCGCGCCGGGACCGTGCCCGCTACCCCGTCCGACCCGCTCGACCTGGCGAAATAGGCCAGCTTCTCCGGGTTGACGATCAACCGCAGCGCCTCGACCGCCCCGTCGGCCACATCGATCCCCACCACGAGCATCGGCGCCCCACCGACGCGCGCCACCACGGCGGGCGCGCCGTTGACCTCCTCGACGAGCAATCGCATTCCCGGCACTTCCCAGCGCAGCAAGCCCGCGAGGTACCGCGCCACATTGTTCGCGCCGCAGACCGGGCGGCGGGCCGCGTTGATCCGGCCGCCGCCGTCGGCCGTGGCGGTCACATCGGCGGTGAGCATCCGCTCCAGCGAGTCGATATCGCCGTCCCGCGCCGCCTTCAAGAACAGTTCGACCAGTTCACGGGCGCGCTCGGCCGGAATGCCGAAGCGGGCCCGCCCTTCTCGCACGCGCTGGCCCGCCCGCCGGAAGATCTGCTGCGAGTTGGCCTCGGTCACGTCGAGCATGTCGGCGATTTCGCGGTGCGCGTACCCGAATGCCTCGCGCAGCACGAAGACGGCCCGTTCGACCGGATTCAGTCGCTCCAGCGCCGTCAGCAGCGCGAACGAGACGAGTTCGCGCTCTTCGACGCTCTCCAGCGGACCGAGCTCGCCGTTCGCGGTCGGCACCGGTTCGGGCAGCCACGGTCCGACGTAGTTCTCCCGCCTGGCCCGTGCCGAAACCAGCCAGCTGCGGCACAAATTGACCAGCGCCGTGGTCAACCAAGCCTCGGCGGAGCGGATTCCGCCGCGCTCGGCACCGTCCCAGCGCAGATAGGTCTCCTGGACAGCGTCCTCGGCCTCGCTAGCCGAGCCGAGCATGCGGTAGGCGAGCGCGAAGAGCCGCGGTCGATGCTCCTCGAACTCGCGAAGTCCGTCGGCCTCCATGTCTACCTTCTTCCGCCCCGGGCCTCCCGGATACGACCGTACAGCTCCCGGAACGTATGGGTTGCGCGCGCGCCGTTCCCATCACCGGCACGGCGGCTCCCCGCCGCTTCGCACGCTGCTACGAAATATCCGCGCTCGGGGGCTGGTTCCCGTTCTGGCGCTGCTTACCGCCCGGTCGGCGCAGCCGCAGCCTGGCGGACGAGCCGCGGATCACCGGACGCCGGATCGCGGGCAGCCGCCGGTCCGCGCGGCGCTGAGCGCGCCGCTCGGCGGGCTTGTGCTGCCAGGTCTCCGGTCGTGCGGCCACCCAGCGCTGGGAATGCCAGGCGAACGGAATATGCGCCAGGTACAGCACGACCAGCACCAGCAGCAGCACGATCGGGTAGGTGACCAGCGCCGCCGCCGCCAGCGCGACCAGCACCAGCAGCCCGGCCGCCGCCTGCGGCGCCACCGACACCGACTTCATGGCCAGCGTCGGGATCGTGCTGACGCACAGCGCCGCCGAGAACACCGTCCACGCCGCGACCTCGTAGAAACCCACCCACCAGCCGTCGCCGAACTGCACGAACAGCCCCACCGGCACCATCGCGATGAGCGCGCCCGCCGGAGCGGGCACGCCGACGAAGTAATCCCGCGCCCAGTCCGGCCGGGTGTCGTCGTCCATCAGCGTGTTGAACCGGGCCAGCCGCAGCACGATGCTGACCGCGAACAGCAGCGCGACGATCCAGCCCACACTGTTGCTGCTGAGCAGGGTCACGTAGAGCACCAGCGCGGGGGCGACGCCGAAGGAGATGGCGTCCGACAGCGAATCGAGTTCGGCGCCCATCTTCGTGGTGGCGTCCAGCATCCTGGCCAGCCTGCCGTCCAGGGTGTCCAGCACGGCCGCCGCGCCGATCATGGCCAGCGCGATGCCGAGCTTGCCGTCGAGGCCGAACTTCACCGCCGACAACCCGGCGCACAGCGCCAGGATGGTGACGATGCTCGGCAGCAGCCGAATGGTCCGCCGCCGCCGCTGGGTGGGCACCGCCGCTTCCATCACGCGTCAGCGGTGGAGGCGAGCACAGCGAGCACGGACTCGCCGCCGATGGTGCGCTGGCCGGGCTGCACGAGCAGTTCGGTGCCGAGCGGGAAATAGGTGTCGACCCGCGAGCCGAAGCGGATCAGGCCGTAGGTGTCACCGATGGTGAGCACGTCGCCGACCTGAGCCTCGCAGACGATCCGGCGGGCGAGCAGACCGGCGATCTGCACGACGACGATCCGGCTGCCATCGGGCGTTTCCAGCACCATGCTGTTGCGCTCGTTCACCGAGCTGGCCTCGGGCAGATCGGCCGAACGGAACTGGCCGGGCTGGTGCAGCACGGTGCGCACCACGCCGGAGACCGGTGTGCGCTGCACGTGCACGTCCAGCACGGACAAGAAGATGCTGACCCGGGGCAGCGGCTGATCGCCCAGACCCAGTTCCGCGGGCGGAACCGCGGTGTCGACCAAGGCGACCTCACCGTCGGCCGGGGCGACCACGACGCCGGGCCGGTTCGGCGGCACCCGGTGCGGATGACGGAAGAAGGCCGCGCAGGCCGCCGCGGCGGCAAGTCCGGTCCGGCGCACCCACTTGCGCTTGCCGCCGAGAACGGCGACCGCCAGCGGTGCGGCCACGAACGGGAGCCCAGCGGGATGCAGCGGAGGGATCGCATGACGGACCAAGTCGACGACGTGGCCGACTCCGGTGCGTTCAGGCGTGCCGGGCGGGGTGGGACGGCGGGCCACAGGCTCCTCTTTCGTGCTCGATGCAGACGGTTGCGCCCTGTCAACAATAGGACCGGCGCAAGCGTTCACACCTTACGGGAAAGGAGCCGGTGGCACGCGGGGTCAGGACCTGACCCGCATCCCGGTGACCAGCCGCACCAGGAACAACAGGATCACCGCACCACCCAGGCAGGTGAAGAAGCTGAACCAGAGGCCGCCGCCCTCGACGTCGACGCCGAGCAACTTCAGCAGGAACCCGCCGAGCAGGCCGCCGATCACTCCGACGACGATATTGAGGAGGATGCCCTGCTGAGCGTCCGTCTTCATGATCTTGCTGGCGATCCATCCGGCCAAGCCGCCGATGATGATCCATCCGATGATTCCGAGACCGAGCATGGTGTCCTCGCATCAGTAGTTGGGTCAGCTCCGTTAACAGTTGGAGCGTGCTTCAGCGAGATACCCAGTGATTGTCGGAATACTCGCGCCAGATGAGCGACGCTCGGGCTAATATGAGGAAGCCTCATGTCTATTCTGTCGGATGGGCAGTGGCGGATGAGGGACAGATTTCGATGCTTCGGGGCAAACCCGGCGGCGCCGCCGCAGGTACATAGGAGACGCAGATGGCTGCTCGCATCACCCAGACCACCGGGGCAGAGCACACGGCGATCCTCGGGCTCGGCGTATACCGCCCTGCTCGAGTGGTCACCAACGACGAGGTCGCGGGTCCGATCAACTCGAGTGACGAGTGGATCCGGACCAGGTCGGGTATCAAGACCCGACGGTTCGCCGACGACTCGGAGACGATTCAGAGCATGAGCGTCGCCGCCGCGCGCGGGGCGCTGGAATCTTCCGGCATCGCGGTCGACCAAGTCGATTGCGTGATCGTTGCTACGTCGACGCACCTGTTGCTGACCCCGGCCGCTGCCCCGCGCATCGCCACCGAACTCGGCATGAACGGCGCCGCCGCCTTCGACGTCTCGGCCGGCTGCGCGGGTTTCTGCCACTCGCTGGCGCTGGCGTCGGACTTGGTCCGGGCCGGGACCGCCGGGCACGTCCTGGTGATCGGCGTGGAGAAACTGACCAACACCGTCAACCCGACCGATCGCTCCACTGCCTTCCTCTTCGCCGACGGTGCGGGCGCGGTGATCGTCGGCCCGTCCGACGAGCCGGGCATCGGTCCCACCGTGTGGGGGTCGGACGGCACCCAGCACCACGCCATCCGGCAGGACAAGGACTGGATGGAGTTCTTCGCCGAGATCGACGAAAAGGGCCTGGACGCGGTACGGCCCTACATGGCCATGGAGGGCACCGCGGTGTTCCGCTGGGCCGCGCACTCGTTGGAGAAGGTGTGCCGCGACGCGATCGACCGCGCGGGCCTGTCCCCCGACGACCTGGACGCGATGATCCCGCACCAGGCCAACGGCCGGATCATCGAGATCATGGCCCGGGTGCTGAAGCTGCCCGAGCACTGCGCGCTCGCCAACGACATCGAGGAGTCGGGCAACACCTCCGCCGCGTCGATCCCGCTGGCCATGGAGGCCCTGCTGCGCAAGGGCGAGTCGAAGCCGGGTGACACCGCGCTGCTCATAGCGTTCGGCGCGGGGCTCTCGTACGCGGCCCAGGTCGTGACCCTGCCCAACTGGAAGTAACGCTGTTCGCCGCGTGCGTCGGTGCCGAGCGAGACCTGCGTCCTCGCGTCGGCACCGCGCACCGTGTCATCGGTTCGCGCGCCTGCGCGCAGACCGCCTCGGCTCATCCTCCGTTCGGAAAACGGCAGCCGCGACGCCGTCGGCGATCACCGGCTCGGCACACCGCGGTGATCAGCCGCGCGCCTCGACCGCGGTCTTGATCTTGCCGAGGGTCTCGTTCATCCCCTGCACCAGCGCCTCCTCGAACGGGGCCTCGCCACCGAGGGCCGCGTTGATCGCCCTGCGGGAGACCCAGGTGGTGCCGTTCGGCACGTCCCGGCGTTCGATGAGCCTGGTTCCGGTCTCCGTCGGCTCCAGGGTGTAGCTCCACACGGTGCGGTTCTCGTTGATCCGGAAGGCGAATGCCTGGTTCGGCTCGTAGCGCACGATGCGGGAGGTGGTGGGCCAGTACTTCTTGCCGTCGCGATTGAGGTTGAGGGTCCAGGTGCCCGCCTTGAGCGAGCCGAGCACCACCATGCGCACGCACTGCGGGCTGAACTCCGGCATCCGCTTCAGGTCGGAGACCACCGCCCACACCTGCTCCGGCGGAGCGGAGATGTCGATGCTGGCTTCGAGGTTCTTCGGCAACGCTGCCTCCCGGATACGAGCGACGGACCGACGGCCGTCCGTCCGAACGCGTATGGACGATTCGCGCACATCTTAGATCGGAAGACAGTTGCGTCACATTTCCGCCACTTGGGCGGCAGCCGCTGTAATGGGCGGCGCAGAATAACAGATAGATGAAGCATCAGACACCGGCTCCAACTTTTCGGCGTCCCAACGTGAGGTGATCGGCCGTGAAACTGCGCTCCCTGCTGCATCGTCGTCCCGCGGACCAGGTTCCGCTGCTGCCCGCTATCGAGCCCGAGCACGGGCCCGCATTCCCGGACGCGCCGGCGTCAGCGCGCAGCGCTCGCGCGGCCGCCCAGGAAGAACGCCTGGAGCGACTGCTCACTCCGACCGAACTCGATCTCGTCCTGCACCACCGGCTCTGAGCTCTGCGCGAACGCCCACGACAGGCGCTACCCGGAGGCTCCATACTCGTCAGGTGACTTCACCCGCTGCTACGAAACCGGCCATCCTGAGCGTCGATGACGATCCGGGAGTTTCCCGGGCGGTGGTGCGCGATCTGCGCCGCCGCTACGGCGCCGATTACCGGATTCTGCGCGCGGAATCGGGTGCGCAAGCGCTCGACGCGCTTCGAGAGATGAAATTGCGCGGTCAGCCGGTCGCGGTATTGATCGCCGACTACCGGATGCCGGGTATGGACGGCATCGAATTCCTGGAGCAGGCGATGGACCTGCACCCGTACGCGCGCCGCGTGCTACTGACCGCCTACGCCGACACCAATGCCGCGATCGACGCGATCAACGTCATCGATCTGGACCACTACCTGCTCAAGCCGTGGGACCCGCCGGAGGAGAAGCTCTACCCCGTGCTGGACGGCCTGCTGGAGGCGTGGCGCAGCAGCGAGCACCGGCCGGTCACCGAGACCAAGGTGGTGGGCAATCGCTGGTCGCCGCGCTCGTCGCAGGTCCGCGAATTCCTGGCCCGCAACCAGCTGCCCTATCGGTGGTACCCGGCCGACGAGCCGGAGGGCGCGCGGCTGCTGGAGGCGGCGGGGGCCGTCCCGGAGCGGTGTCCGGTGGTGATCACGTCGGCGGGTGCGGCGCTGGTCCAGCCCTCCGACAGCGAGCTGGCCGAGCACGTCGGCCTCACGGTGAATCCCGCGGGCGAGTTCTACGACCTGATCGTGGTCGGCGGCGGTCCCGCCGGTTTGGGCGCCGCGGTGTACGGCGCGTCCGAGGGCCTGCGCACCGTGCTGGTGGAACGGACCGCGACCGGCGGACAGGCCGGGCAGAGCTCGCGCATCGAGAACTACCTCGGCTTCCCGGACGGGCTGTCCGGCGCGCAGCTGGCCGACCGGGCGCGGCGGCAAGCCGCGAAGTTCGGCGCCGAAGTGATCACCACCCGCGAGGTGGTCGGGCTGGAGGTGAACGGGTCCGCGCGCACCGTGCGGTTCGCCGACGGCGGCAGCCTGTGCGCGCACACGGTGATCATCGCGACCGGCGTCGACTACCGCCACCACCCGGCGCCGGGCGTCGACGACTTCACCGGGCGCGGGGTGTACTACGGCTCGGCCATGACCGAGGCGTCCGAGTGCGCCGATCGCGACGTCTACATCGTGGGCGGCGCGAACTCGGCGGGGCAGGCCGCGGTGTTCCTGTCCCGCAACGCCCGCACCGTGCACCTGGTGGTCCGGGGGGACTCGCTGGAGCGGTCCATGTCGCACTACCTGATCCAGCAGATCGCGCAGATCCCCAACATCGAGGTGCACACCTGCACCGAGGTGGTCGCCGCCCACGGCGACGAGCATCTGCGGCAGATCGTCCTGCGCGACAATCGGACAGGCGCCGAGGAAAAAGCCGAGGCGGAGCGGCTTTTCCTGTTCATCGGCGCCGCGCCGCAGACCGACTGGCTCGACGGCGTGGTCAAGCGCGACGAAGCGGGTTACGTGCTCGCCGGACCGGACCTGCTCGTCGACGGCGCGCGTCCCGCGGGCTGGGAACTACCCCGTCCACCACACCATCTGGAGACCAGCGTGCCCGGCGTGTTCGTAGCGGGCGACGTGCACGCCGAGTCGGCCAAGCGGGTCGCCTCCGCGGTCGGCGAGGGCGCCATGGCCGTCATGCTCGTACACCGCTATCTGGCGTGATCAGGAGGCAGGCAATGACTACGGAACAGACCGCGGAACGTCGCAGCAGGCTGGTGTGCGATCCCGCCGAGCTGCGCGCCCTTTTCCTGTTCGAGAAGCTGACCGACGAGCAGCTGGACTGGCTGTGCGCCGACGGCCGGATCGAGACCGTCGAACCAGGACTGGTCTTCCGCGAAGGCGCACCGGCCACCTGCTTCTACGTGTTGATGGACGGCGAGGTGGTGCTCACCAAGCAGTCCGGCGGCGCGGAGATCGAGCTGGTCCGCACCGAGCACCACGGCGCCTACGCGGGCGCCTGGATGTCCTATATCGGCGACAAGGTCGAGCAGAAGTACAACGGCTCGATGTACGTGACCAGGCCCTCCCGGTTCTTCGTGCTCGACGCGGACGTCTTCGCCCGGATGATGCACGAGTGGTTCCCGATGGCGGTGCACCTGCTGGAAGGCGTGTTCTTCGGCAACCGCAACACCAACGCGCGCATCGGCGAACGTGAGCGGCTGCTCGCGCTCGGGTCGCTCTCGGCGGGTCTCACCCATGAGCTGAACAACCCGGCCGCCGCCGCGGTGCGCGCCACCGCAGGCCTGCGCGAGCGGGTCGCGGGCATGCGGCACAAGCTCGCGATGGTGGCCGATGGCAAGTTCCATCCGGAGTCCCTCGGCGCTCTGGTGCGGCTGCAAGAAGAGGCGGCCGCCCAGGTCGCGAAGGCTCCTGAGCTCACGCCGATGGAGGCCGCCGACCGCGAGGACGCGCTCGGTGAATGGCTGGAGGACCACGGGATCAGCGACGGCTGGAACCTGGCGCCGAATTTCGTCCAGGCTGGTTTCGACGCGGATTGGCTGGAGCGGGTGGCGGCCACCTTGGAAGGCGAGCCGGAGAAGGTGTTCCAGGGCGCCATCCGCTGGCTGAACTACACCATCGAGACCGAGTTGATGATGAACGAGATCGCCGACTCGACGACGCGCATCTCCGCGCTGGTCGACGCGGCCAAGCAGTACTCGCAAATGGACCGGGCCCCGTTCCAGGTGGTCGACATCCACGAACTGCTGGACAGCACGCTGGTGATGCTCAGTCGCAAGATCGGCGACGGCGTGCGCGTGGTGAAGGAGTACGACCGGACGCTCCCGCCGGTACCCTGCTACGCCGCCGAGCTGAACCAGGTGTGGACCAACCTGATCGACAACGCGGTGTACGCGATGGGGGGGAACGGCACGCTGACCATCCGCACCAGGCGGGAAAACGAATGCGCGGTCGTGGAGATCGGCGACACGGGTCCCGGCATCCCGGCGGAGGCGCGCAACCGGATCTTCGAACCGTTCTTCACCACCAAGCCGATGGGCGAGGGCACCGGACTCGGTCTGGATATTTCGTTCCGGATCGTGGTGAACAAGCACAACGGGGATATCCGGGTGGAGTCCGAGCCGGGCGACACCACGTTCACCGTTTGGCTGCCGCTGCACCGGCCCGAACAGAATGAGATCGACACCGAATCGAACGCGGAAGGGCAGTCATGACCGAGCAGGTCGAGGGCATAGATCCCGCGGTACCGCCCAGCGGACCGGGTTGCGTGGAATGCGAGCGGAACTCGGGTTGGTGGGTCCACCTGCGCCGCTGCGCCCAGTGCGGGCACATCGGCTGCTGCGACACCTCACCAGCGCAGCACGCCACCAAGCACGCGACGGCCACCGGGCACCCGTTCATCCAGAGCTTCGAGCCGGGCGAGGACTGGTACTACAACTTCGAGACCGGGGAAATGTATGACGGTGGGCCGGAATTGGCCCCGCCGCGCAGCCATCCGGCAAATCAAGGCGTGCCAGGCCCGCGCGAGCGGGTTCCGGCGGACTGGCAGGCACACATCCACTGACCCGAGCCGGTACGCTGCACCGAACGTGCCGGAGGCTCCGGCACGACGATTTACCCGGGAAAGCACGGTATGAAGCGAACTTCCGCCATCGTCCTAGCCGTTGGGACGGTGGGTTTCTTGCTGGCAGGCTGCGGCGGAGCGGACGAGTCCACCGCATCGAACGGACTCCGCCAGGGCGCGTCGAGCACCAGCGCCTCCGCGCCCGCACGCACCTCGACCGCTCCCACTGCGGCGCCGAAAGCCGACGCGGGCACAGACGCGCCGGTCACCACGATGCAGGAGGACACCTCCTCGCTCGGGCCCGCGTCCAGCACCACCTGCGGTGAGTTCAAGAACCTGGATACCGACGGCGAGAAAGCGCTGATCGAGCAGATACTGGCGGAGAACCCGGGCGGCCCGTTCGAGGGCAGCCCGAACGTCGCGCTCGGCACCGCCAAGCTGGTCTGCCTGTCGCCGAGCGTGGCAGGCACTTCCGTCGCGGTCGCCGCCGGAATCGTCAAGAAGTAGCAATACCCTTTCGTCACCGCCCGCCCTCCCGTGAGAACACTAACGATTCGGTATCGCCACTTCGGGGCATGCGTCCCCTATGCCCGAGCACGACATAGTGACCGACACCAGGGATGCGCGGCAGAATGGCACAGTGGCAGAACTGGCACTCACCGCCCGGCTGAATCCGTCCGCCGCCGATGCCCGGCGCGGGGTGGTCCGGTTGCATCCGGAGGCCATCACCGCGCTCGGACTGCGGGAATGGGACGGGATTCTGCTCGTGGGGACGCGGCGTACGGCCGCGGTGGTCGGTGTCGCGCGCCCGGGCACGCCCGCCGGAGTCGCCCTGCTCGACGACGTCACGCTCTCCAACGCCGGCCTGCGCGAGAACGTGACGGTAGTGGTCTGCCCCGCGACGGTCTACGGCGCGAAACAGATCTCGGTGAGCGGCTCGGTCCATGCCACCCGCACGATTCCGGCCTCGACTCTGCGGCAGGCGCTGCTCGGCAAAGTGGTCACGGTGGGCGACGCGGTCTCCCTGCTGCCGCGCGATCTCGGCCCCGACATCAGCTCCACGGCGGCCACCCAGGCGCTCTCGCGCACCTTCGGCATCGCATGGACCACCGAGTTGCTCACCGTCACCGCCACCGATCCGCGCGGCCCGGTGAGCGTCCAGCCGAACACCGCGGTGGTCTGGGGCGCGGGAGCCGTCGCCGCGCGCGCCGCCGCCGATCTGGCCTCGGCCGGAACGCCCATCCCGGCCGGTGAGGCCTCGCGCGGCGCCACCGAGGCCGCCGCGTTCTGCACGGCGGCGGGCACCAACGGCGCTTCGGCGGGACGAACCGCACCCACCAGGGATCTCGCACCGCGCATCTCGATCGAGGACCTGCCCGGCATGCGCGGCCAAGCCGCGAAACTGGGCGAATGGCTCAGCCTCGCGCTGGACGAGCCCGAGCTGCTGCGCACGCTCGGCGCGAAACCGCATCTCGGCGTGCTGATCACCGGACCCGCAGGTGTGGGCAAAGCGACGCTGGCCCGCGCGGTCACGGCGCGGCGGCGCGTCGTGGAGCTGGACGGCCCCACCATCGGCGCGGCCGAGAGCGGCGCGCGGCTGCGCGAGGTCGCCCAAGCGGTGGCCGACATCGGCTCCGGCCAAGGCGGCATCCTGCTCGTCACCGATATCGACGCCTTGCTGCCCGGTGACCCAGAACCGGTCGCCACGCTCATCCTCGACCAGCTGCGCGCGGCCATCGCCGAACCGGGCGTCGCACTCCTGGCGACCACGGCGCACCCGGTCGGGATCGACCAGCGGCTGCGGGCCCCCGACCTGTGCGACCGCGAACTCGCCTTGCCCCTGCCCACCGCCGCCGTGCGCAAGGCACTGCTGGAGCAGCTGCTGCGCCGAGTGCCGACCGAGGACCTGAAACTCGACGAGATCGCCGCGCGCACCCCGGGATTCGTGGTGTCCGATCTGGCGGCGCTGTGCCGAGAAGCGGCGCTGCGCGCGGCGTCGCGGGCCAGGGAACAGGGCGAGCCACAGCTCACCCAGTCCGACCTGCTCGGCGCGCTCGAGGTGATCCGGCCGCTGTCCCGGTCCGGCATGGAGGAGCTCGCGATCGGCAGCCTGAGTCTCGACGACGTCGGCGACATGGCGGACACCAAGCAGGCGTTGACCGAGGCCGTGCTGTGGCCGCTGCGGCATCCGGACTCCTTCGCCCGGCTCGGCATCGACCCGCCACGCGGCGTGCTGCTCTACGGCCCGCCCGGCTGCGGCAAGACTTTCCTGGTGCGCGCACTGGCGAGTACCGGGCAACTCAGTGTGCACACGGTCAAGGGCGCCGAGTTGCTGGACCGGTGGGTCGGCTCGTCCGAGCGCGCGGTGCGCGAACTCTTCCAGCGCGCGCGCGATTCGGCGCCGTCGCTGATCTTCCTGGACGAGGTCGACGCGCTCGCCGCCCGCCGCGGGCAGAGCGCCGACGCGGGCGTCGGCGACCGGGTGGTCGCGGCGCTGCTCACCGAGCTCGACGGGGTGGAACCGCTGCGCGACGTGGTGGTGCTCGGCGCGACCAACCGGCCGGAGCTGATCGACCCGGCGCTGCTGCGGCCGGGCAGGCTGGAACGGCTGGTCTTCGTGCCGCCGCCGGACGCGGCGGCTCGGCGGGAGATCCTGCGCACCGCGGGCCGAGCGGTGCCGTTGGCCGCCGACGTCGACCTCGACGCACTCGCGCACGAGTTGGACGGATACTCCGCCGCCGACTGCGCCGCGCTGCTGCGCGAGGCCGCGCTCGCGGCGATGCGCCGGGATGTGGAGGCCGCCGACGTGACCGCGGCCGACGTCGTGGCCGCCACCGCGGTGGTGCGCCCCTCACTCGACCCGCTGCAGATCGATGCGCTGCGCCGCTACGCGCACGATCGCGGCCAAGCCGCGGCCAGCGAGGGCCGCTACCTCTGATCGAGCCGAACAGAGCACTCCATTGGTAAACCGGATCTTCGTGCATCTTTCACACTGGAGACATTTCCGAGCGAATCGCTAGCAATTACAAGATCGCGGGCGCACCGCGGGTAAGTTCGACAACCGTGCGCAGGATCGGGGAGGTGGTCGACGCGACGGCGGCGTTCGTGGGCGCCGTGGTCGCGGGCGTCACACTGTTCCTGCCGGTCAGCGTCACCACGCAACAGCAGACCACGCCGTACCGGATCGCCGGCCTGCTCAACAGCGTGCCGCGCAGCGCGGCGCTGGGGGTGATCGTCGCCGTCACGGTGGCCGTTTTGGTCAGCACGACCGCCCGCCCGCTCACCGGGTGGGCCACGGCGACGGCAGGCGCGCTGGGGCAGCTGATCAACCACTTCGCCGGGCGCCAAGGGTCGACGGCGGAGATGCTCACCACGCAGAATTACATCGACTCGGTGTTCGGCGCCGTCCTGCTGGGCGGGCTGGGCGCCGTGGTGCTACGCAGGCTGCTACCCGGCGCGGCGTTCGCGGTGGGCGCCGTGGGGTTCTTCGCCTTCGGCGATCTCGCCGAGTTGCTGGATATCGACGCCGATCCGTACGCGGTGCTGGAGACCCCGCCGCGCTGGATGATCGGCGCGGCGCTGGCCTTACTGGTGATCAGTACCTTGCGCAACTGGTCGCGCGCCGAGGAGCCGAAGGCGCCGCGCATGGCGATCGCGCTGCCGGTGACACCGATCCTCGCCGCCACGGTGCTCGCACTGGTGATCCTGGCCGGCACCGAATGGCTGGGCCGCCAATACGCCAAGCTCCCCGACGAGAGCCATGCTGTCGAAATAGGGATCGTCGTGGCCGCGGCGATCATCAGCGCGACGGCCGCGGCCATGCTGCTGCCCGGCCGGGACGGTACCGGGGTGTACCTGGCCGTGAGCCTGTCCGCGGCGGTCGACGCGGTGGGTTACGCGGTCCGACCCGGCTGGAGTGCGGTGCTGCTGATCCCGCTGGCGGCGGTCGGCGTCGCGCTCGGCATCCGGATGACCTCGGCCGCCATCGCCATCCTGCTGGTCGCGGGCATCGCGATCTTCGCGATGATCACCTCGACGACCGCCAGCCCGTTCGGTTTCGCCGTTATCAGCGCCGTCATGGCGCTGACCGCGGGCTATTGCTGCGGCACGGCACGCCCGCGCTACGCGCCGAGCGGCGTACTCGGGCTGTCCGCGCTCTATCTGCCCTCGGCGGTATCGGTGATGCCGGACAAGCTCGAGGACTGGCACGCCGACGTGCCGGTGCACGACCCGACGCCGGGCCGCACCGCGCTCGTCATCGTCATAGGCAGTGCGATCGGAATCGCCGTGCTCCGGAAAATGCGGCCCCGCAGCAAGCCGCGTCCGAAAGGGCGACCCGAGAGCCAATCGTTAGCGGACATATAGCCTCGGCTCCAAGGTATAGCCGACGCCATATTCGCCCGCTCCACGAAAGGCCCAGGCTTTACGTAGGCTTGTCCCGGACACCCCGCCGCCCCTACTCGACGGAGTGAAGTTTGCTCGCAATCCTGCTCGCGCATGCTGCTGCCGCCTTGACGGCGCCGCTGTGGGTGCGGGCACTGGGACGTAACGCTTACTACCTGCTGGCGTTGGTCCCGCTCGGCGGTCTGACTTGGGTGATCGCGAATTGGGCTGATCCCCAGCGGGTTCGGCTGACCTGGGCGCCGAGCATCGCGATGAACATCGATCTGCGTTTCGACACGCTCGCGGCCGTGCTGTCCGCGCTCGTACTGGGCGTCGGGGCGCTGATCCTGGCCTACTGCGCCAGGTACTTCGAGGACGACGAACCGCGGCTCGGTGTGTTCGCCGCCGAGCTGATCGCCTTCGCAGGCGCGATGTTCGGGCTGGTGACCAGCGACAACATGCTGCTGCTCTACGTGTTCTGGGAAGCGACGACGGTCTTGTCGTTCCTGCTGATCGGTCACAATGCCGAGCAGGCCGCCACCCGCAGGGCCGCGATCCAGGCGCTGCTGGTGACCGGCGCGGGCGGGCTGGCGATGCTGACGGGCATCGTCGTGCTGGCCGAATCGAACGACAGCTACCTGCTGTCGGATCTGCTCACCACGGGGAGTCCACCGAGCGGTACGGCCGCGAATGTCGCGGTGGCGCTGCTGCTGGTGGGCGCGCTGACCAAATCCGCCGTGGTGCCGCTGCATTTCTGGTTGCCCGGCGCGATGGCCGCACCCACACCGGTGAGCGCGTACCTGCACGCGGCGGCGATGGTGAAGGCCGGTGTGTACCTGGTCGCCCGGCTGGCACCGGTGTTCGCGCAGAACCCGGTGTGGCATCCGCTGGTGCTCGTCCTCGGTCTGGCGTCCATGCTGCTGGCGGGCCTGCGGTCGCTGCAAGTCGTGGATCTGAAGCTGGTGCTGGCCTTCGGCACGGTGAGCCAGCTGGGGTTCTTGATCGTGCTGGCCGGCCTCGGCACGCCGGACGCCGCGCTGGCCGCGATGACCATGCTCATCGCGCACGCGCTGTTCAAGGCGTGTCTGTTCCTGGTGGTCGGGATCATCGATCACGGTGCGGGCACACGTGATCTGCGCAGGCTGTCCGGGCTGGGCCGCCGGGCTCCGGTGCTGTGCGGCGCCGCCATCCTCGCCGCGCTGAGTATGGCCGGAATCCCGCCTCTGCTCGGCTTCGTGGGCAAAGAGAGCGCGCTGAGCGCTGTTCTGGACGCGGAGACACTCACCGCGCCGGCACGCGCCGCGGTGATCGCGGGCGTGGTGCTCGGGTCGATATTGACGGTCGCCTACAGCCTTCGGTTCGTGTGGGGCAGCTTCGGGGACAAGCACGCCGCGCTACAACCGGCCGCCGGCGCCACACCGGTCGCCCACCATCCCAGCGAAGTGCCGGTCGAGCAGGACCAGCCGGAAGCCGCGGACCGCGGCATCCGCTGGCATCCGCCGGGCGCCCTGTTCCTGGCTCCGCCTGTGCTGCTCGCGGTAGCGAGCCTGGTGGCCGGCCTCGCGCCGTCATGGCTGGACACACGAGTGCGTCCCTACGCCGAAACACTTCCCGGACAATCGCTTTCGCAGCTGGCGCTCTGGCACGGCGGCAACGCCGCGCTGGTGTGGACGGTCCTGATCGTCGCCGTCGGCATCCTGCTGTACCGGCTGCGCGACCGCTTCCCCGAATCGGCGCACCCGCGGCTCGGCAATGCCGACCGCGCCTACGACGCGACGCTGCGCGCGATGGACACGCTGTCGCTGCGGATGACCGCCGCGGTGCAACGCGGCTCGCTGCCGCTGAGCCAGGCGGCGATCCTGGTCACGCTGGTCGTCCTGCCGAGCGCGCTGCTCGCCCTCGGCACCCGCACCGGAGTCGCACTGCGCCTGTGGGATTCGCCGCTACAACTGGTCATCGGCGCGATCATGGTGGTGACCGCGCTGGCCGCGACGGTGCTGCGCAACCGTTTGGCGAGCGTGCTGGTCGTCGGGGTGACCGGCTACGGCTGCGGCGTGATCTTCGCCCTGCACGGCGCGCCCGACCTCGCGCTGACCCAATTCCTCGTGGAAACGCTGACTCTGGTGATCTTCGTCCTGGTGCTGCGCGCCTTTCCGGCGACGATCGAGGCGAGCAGGACGACCGCGTTCAAGGCGCGCAGAGCGATCCTGTCCGCGGTGGTCGGCGTGGTGGTCGCGGTGCTCGCCGGTTTCGCCGTCGCGGCACGCACCGCCGAGCCCATCTGGCATCGAATCCCCGATGCCGCATACGCATTGGGCGGCGGCAGGAACGCGGTCAACGTGCTGCTCATCGACCTGCGTGCCTGGGACACCCTAGGCGAGATCTCCGTGCTCGTGGTCGCGGCGACCGGTGTGGCCTCGCTGGTGTTCCGCAGCAGGCGTTTCGGCAGCGCGCCGCGCGCGGCGGACTCCCCCGACTACGACCCCGATCTGGTGAGCTGGCTGCCCGCGGGCCGGTTGGTCGCCCGAGCCGAACGGTCGATGGTCCTGCAGATCACCACCCGCCTGGTGTTCCCGACCATCATGGTGCTGTCGGTCTACTTCTTCTTCTCCGGCCACAACGCGCCCGGTGGCGGTTTCGCGGGCGGACTCACCGCGGGGCTCGCGCTTACGCTGCGATATCTCGCCGGCGGCCGCTACGAGCTCGGCGAGGCGCTGCCGGTCGACGCGGGACACGTCCTCGGCGCCGGCCTTACTCTGGCGGCGGGCACCGCGGTCTCCTCACTGCTGCTGGGCGCGCCGCCGCTGTCCTCGGCGATCATCGAGGTGACGCTGCCGGTGCTCGGTCACGTCAAGGTGGTCACCGCGCTGCTGTTCGACCTCGGCGTGTACCTCATCGTGGTCGGCTTGGTCCTGGACGTGCTGCGCAGCCTCGGCGCGCGCCTCGACAGCGAGCTCGCCGACGCCGAGACCACTTCGGAGCAGGGGGATTCCGGCAGATGACGGCGAATCTGACGCTATTGGTCGTGATCGGCGTCCTGGTCGCGTGCGGTGTGTATCTGATCCTGGAACGCGCCGTGTCGAAGATGCTGCTCGGGTTGATCTTGTTCGGCAACGCGGTGAACCTGCTGATCCTCACCGCGGGCGGCGGCGACGGCAAACCGCCCATCCGGGGCGAGACCGGGACCGCGACCGAGGACATGGCCGACCCGTTGGCCCAGGCCATGGTGCTCACCGCGATCGTGATCACCATGGGCGTCGCGGCATTCGTACTCGCCCTCGCCTACCGCGCCTACATGCTCACCACCACCGACGACGTGGCCAACGACCAGGAAGACGTCGACGTCGCCCGGCGGCGCGCGGGAGAGGACCCGGAAACGTGAACCTCCCTCCGGGCCTGCTGCCGATCCTCGCTCCACTGCCGGTACTCGTGCCGCTGCTCGGCGCCGCGGCCACGCTCGTCTTCGGCCGCAGGCCACGCGTGCAGAGCGCGGTGAGCTTCGCCGCACTCGCGGGCGTGGTGGTGATCTGCGGGCTGCTGCTGTTCCTGGTCGACCGGGACGGCACCACCGCGCTGCAGGTCGGCAACTGGCCGGTGCCGATCGGCATCACGCTGGTGGTGGACCGGCTGTCGGCCGCGATGCTGCTGGTCTCGTCCATCGTCTTGCTGTCGGTCTGGCTCTACGGCGCGGGCCAGAACATCCGCGACGGCGACGAGCGGCAACCGACCTCGATCTACCGGCCCACGTATCTCGTGCTCACGGCCGGTGTTTCGGCGGCGTTCCTGGCCGGGGACCTGTTCAACCTGTTCGTCGGCTTCGAGATCCTCCTCGCCGCCTCGTTCGTGCTGCTCACCGTCGGTGCGACTACCGAGCGCGTCCGCGCGGGCGTGGGCTACGTGATGGTCTCGATGGTTTCCTCGCTGATCTTCCTCACCGGCATCGGTCTGACCTACGCGGCCACCGGAACCCTGAACCTCGCCCAGCTCGCGGTCCGGTTCGGCGCGGTGCCGGAGGGCACCCGGACCGCGATCTACGCGGTTCTGCTAGTGGCGTTCGGCGTCAAGGCGGCCGTCTTCCCGCTGTCCAACTGGCTGCCCGACTCCTATCCGACCGCCCCGGCCCCGGTTACCGCCGTATTCGCCGGGCTGCTCACCAAAGTAGGCGTGTACGCGATCATCCGGACGCACTCGCTGCTGTTCCCAGCGGGCGGTTTCGACTCGGTGCTGCTGGTGTGCGGTCTGCTCACCATGCTCGTCGGCATCCTCGGCGCGATCGCGCAGAGCGACATCCGCCGGTTGCTCTCGTTCACGCTGGTCAGCCACATCGGATACATGGTCTTCGGGGTGGGGGTCGCCAATACGGCCGGGCTGGCGGGCGCGGTGTTCTATGTGGCCCACCACATTCTGGTGCAGACCTCGCTGTTCCTGGTGGCCGGACTGATCGAGCGGCAAGCCGGATCGACCTCGCTGCGCAGGCTGGGCGGGCTCGCTGCCGCGAGTCCGCTGCTCGCGGTGCTGTTTCTCGTGCCCGCGCTGAATCTCGGTGGTATTCCGCCCTTCTCGGGGTTCATCGGCAAGGTCGCGCTGTTGCAGGCGGGCGCGGAGCGGGGCAGCGCGCTGGCCTGGGTGCTGGTCGGCGGAGCCGTGCTCACCAGCTTGCTCACCCTCTACACCGTCGCGCGGGTGTGGAGTAAAGCGTTCTGGCGTCCACGCGAGGACGCGCCCGAGGGGCATCTCACCGCGGCGCGACCGCCCACGCTGATCGAGGAGTCCACCGTCGTGCACTACGACGAGCGCATCGATCCCGGCCGGATGCCCGCGCTCATGGTGCTGTCCACGGCGGCGCTGGTCACGGTCGGCCTGTGTCTCACGGTGCTGGCCGGTCCGATCCTCGCCATCGCCGACCGAGCCGCGACCGATCTGCGTGATCCGGGCGTGTACATCGGTGCGGTGCTCGGTGGTTCGCCCGACGACCCGGGAGCGTTGCGATGAGCGACGAGCAGACCGCGCGCGGCACGCGGCGCGACACGGTGGTGCGGATCGCCATTCTGATCTGGCTCACCCTCGTCTGGATCGCGTTGTGGGGCGATCTCAGCGTGGCCAACCTGCTGGGCGGGCTGGTAGTCGCCGCACTGATCATGGTGGCGCTGCCATTGCCGCGCGTGCCGGTGGCCGGACGGCTGAGCCTGCTCCCGCTGCTCGAATTACTCGTGGTGAGCGCGTATTACGCGGTGGAGTCCAGTCTCCAGGTCGCCTGGTTCGCGATCCGCCCGGCGCCGACGCCGGTGTCCGGAGTGCTGCGGGTGTACTCCGGCACGCGGTCGGATCTGGTGCTCGTGTTGTGGGCCGACCTGCTCAACCTGATCCCCGGCACCATGGTGCTGGAGATCGACCGCAGCCGCTGCGTGGTCTATGTTCACGTCCTCGACGTCGGCAGCGACGCCGCCGTGGACAAGTTCTACCGGACCACTCGGCGGCTGGAACGCCTGCTGATCGAAGGGTTGGAGCGTCCGACCGGATGGCCGTTCGCCCGACCTACCTCGCCACCGGAGGTGACCCCGTGACCGTAGTCGCCATTCTCGCCGCCGTCTTGCTGACGGCCGCCGCCCTGCTCACCACCTATCGCGTCGTGGTGGGCCCGAGCACACTGGACCGAGTCGTCGGCGTCGACTCGCTGATGGCCATCGCCGCCTCCGGACTGGCCGTGTGGGCGGCCTACAGCGCCGATACCACGCCGATCCCGGCGATCGTCGCGCTGGCGCTGGTGGGGTTCCTCGGTTCGGCCGCGGTGTCGCGTTTCCGAGTGCGGGACGACACATGAACCTCTGGTACGTGGTCGCGGGCTTCCTGATCCTGTTCGGCTCGACGCTCGCGCTGACCGCCGCGATCGGGCTCGTGCGCTTCCCGGATACCCTGACCCGGATGCATGCCGCGACCAAACCCCAGGTGATCGGGCTGATCCTGGTGCTCGTGGGCGCCGCGATCCAGCTGCGCGGGCACGGCGACGTGTGGGCGCTGGCGCTGGTCGGGCTGTTCACGCTGCTCACCGCACCGGTGATCGCCCATCTCATCGGCCGCACGGCCTACCGCGAGCAGCGCCACCGCGACGGGCTGCTGCGCGTCAACGAGATGCGTGACGACGACGTCGACTAGACGTCGAAGGACTGCGTAGCCGGGTAAACCGCGCTCAGCGCGCGGCGTGCTCGACCTCCCGCGGCGCCTGCTGCGGTTCCCGCACACTCGCGAACCAGGTCGCGTGGAATGCCGCGGCCAGTCCGGCCAGCAGTCCGAGCACGACCGTGCCGGCGAACACCGGATAATCGGCCATCGGCACGGCCAGATACCGGTAGGACAGCAGCAGCGCGGCCAGCACAGCCACACCGCTGGCGACCAGCCGGATCCGGAACCATCCCCAGCCGCGCTCCGGCTCGCGCAGCGCGGACTCGACGGTGAGGCACAGCACCGCGCCCGCCACCAGATCCACGCCGTAGTGGTAGCCGAAGCCCAGGGTGGCCGCCAGGGTGGCCAGCAGCCAGAACGCACCGCCCCAGCGCAGCCAGCGTGGCGCCGGCGCGCCGTCGATGTCGCGGCGGGTGTGCAGGAAGACCGACAGCGCCCAGGCCGTGTGCATAGATGGCATGCAGTTGCGGGGGATCGCCGCGTCGAACGGCAACGGCATCGGATTCCGGTCGATCGGCGGCACAACGCCGGGCCAGTAGTTGCCCAGTTGCAATCCATTGCCGTCCGGCCCGTAGGCGAACATCGGCCCCACGACCGGGAACAGCACGTACACCAGCGGGCCGATCAGCCCGAGCACGAGAAATGTGCGCACCAGATAGTGCGACGGCCAACGGCCCGACGACACCACATGGCGCAGCTGCCACACGGCCACGACAATCGCCGCCACCGGCAGCTCGATGTAGACCCAATGCAGCACCGCGTAGACCACCGGCCCCAGCGCGTCGATCGCGCGACCGAGTACCCAGGACGGATCGCCCAGCGCATGGTCGGCCAGGATCACGTACTCGTCGAGCACTGTCGGCCTGCCGATCACGGTGATGTGCAGCCACACGTCGCCGACTTTGGTGGCCAGGATGAGCAGCGCGCCGAGCGCGGCCGCGTGCAATGCGTCGCGCCGTTCGGCGCCCGTCCAGCGCAGCCAGGCCAGCAGCGCCAACGCGGTGAGCACGATGACCGGGCCGTTGCCGATCGCGAACGGCTCCCCGGCCAGCAACCGGGCGCCGGCCCACGCCACATCGATGGCCACCGCGACACCGACCGCGACCAGCCTGCGCCGGACCGAAATACCCACCAGCGCAAGGATCAGCCCCGCCCACGGAACAGACATGGACTTGGGTGTACCGACGTAATCCCGCCACAAGCTGTCCAGCGGTCCTTCGAAACCCTCGCGAATGGCGATGACCTGCAATGCGATCAGCAAAACGGGCACCGCGGCCACCGCGGCCGCGACCCCGGTCCGGGTCCGCGACTCGCGACTGCGCACGACCGCGCTTCCTGCTCTGGCACCCGGGTTTTCGACAAGCACGACGACCATAGTAAACAGGGGGTGAACGACATCCCCCTGGCCAGCTGAACAGCAACCGACTTACCCGCGGCGCTTCGCTACTGGTTCAGCTCCTTGACCAGCGCGTCCACCACCGCGACCAAATCACCCTGCGACGCCGCGGCAACCCGGCGCTGCCGCTGATACGAGGCGCCCCGCTTCGGGATCTCGGCGACCGACGCGAGCTCGTCGGCGCAGCCGATCCGCGCCGCCGTCGGCTCCAGCCGGTTCAGCAGGTCATCGAGGTCGTCGGTGACCAGCCGCTCGTTGCTGTCGGCGTCGGTGATGATGATCGCGTCCAGCCCGTACCGGGCTGCCCGCCACTTGTTCTCCTGCACATGCCACGGCGGAAGGGTCGGCATGGTCTCGCCGTCCACGACGCGCCGATCCAGGTCGACGATCAGGCAGTGGATGAGCGCGGCCATCGCGGCCAGTTCAGCGCGCGTGGAGATCCCGTCGCACACCCGAACCTCGATCGTGCCCCACTTCGGCGCCGGGCGAATATCCCAGTGCATGCCGCCGAGCTGGGTGAACACACCGGTCTTGAGCTGGTCGTGCACGAAATGCTCGAACTGCGTCCAGTTTTCGAACTGGAACGGCAGGCCCGCGGTCGGCAACTGCTGGAACATCAGCGTCCGGTTGCTGGCGTAGCCGGTGTCCGAACCGGACCACATCGGCGAGGACGCGGACAGCGCGAGCAGATGCGGGTAGGACAGCAGCAGCGAGTTCAGGATCGGAAAGACCTTGTCGCGGTGGGACACTCCGACGTGCACGTGCACGCCCCAGATCATCATCTGGCGGCCCCACCACTGGGTGCGCTCGATCAGCTCGTCGTAGTGCTCCGAGCGGGTCAGCTGCTGCGCCGACCACTGGGCGAAAGGATGGGTACCCGCGCAGAACAGGTCGACACCGAGCGGGTCGGCCGCGCGCCGCACGGTGTCCATGGTGCCGGACAGGTCCTCCACCGCCGCGCCGACGGTGTCGTGCACGCCCGTGACGATCTCCACGGTGTTGCGCAGCAGCTCCTTGGTCACCTGCGGCGTGCCGTCGTGTGCGCGCAGGTCACCGACCGAGTCGAAGACCGCCGCCGCGGTATTCGACAAGTCGCGGGTCGCCTTGTCGACCAAGGCGATCTCCCATTCGATCCCGATGGTGGGGCGGGGCGAGCCACCGAAGGGAACGTGTTCGATTCCTGCCCCGGCCATATGACACCGTTCTACTGAATGACGCCACAGGCGACACGACCGCCAGCATCGCCGGTCGCCAGTGTCGTCTCGTCCGGGCCCGCGACGCCGTCGGCGCGGACATAGCGATTGGGGATGTTGCCGAAGTTGTCGGAGTCGGCGTGGATGATCAGGGCCTTCCCCTTGATCTCGTCCAACGTGACCGAGTCGGTGGTGGTGATCAGCTTCGCGGAGCCGTCCGAGCGCACCTCGAGCGAGGTCAGGTCACCGCTGGCCGGGTGTGCGTTGGCGCTGCCGACCTGCAGATGGCCGCCCGCCGAGAGGAAGTCGCCCGCCGGTCCGCCAGTCGGGGCGACCGAGTTGGGTTCGCACTTGCCCACCGAGTGAACGTGCAGGCCGTGGAAGCCGGGACGCAGGCCGTGCGCCTCCACCGCGACCTGGAGATGATTGCCGTCCTTGGCGAAGTTCGCGGTGCCGACCGAGGCACCCGACGGGTCCTTCAGCTCCACGTTCACTCCGGGGTCGGTGTGCGGCGTGCCGTGCTCGGAGGCATGCTCGCCTGCCGGAGCGGGGGAACCGGTCCACACCGGCGGCGTGGTGCCCTTGACGTCACTCGACTCCTGGCTGTTCGTGCAGGCGGCGAGGCCGAAGACCGCGACCGCGAGCAGCGGGGTCGCAGTCCGCCAAGACGGGCGTCGAGTAGTGGACGGGGCCATCGGGGAACTCCTTTACGAGTACCGAGTTTACGAGTAAAGCTGGGTGGACACGTTCGTTACCGCACAGAATGATGCCACGCCCGCCGTTTCGCGCCCCCGACCGGGCCGCCCGACTTCTTCCTCCGTCCGGCACACGCGAACGGCGGCTTACACCCCTCAGTTACCCGTGACGATCACGGTTACACCCGGCGCCGAATCCCCGATCGCGCTCGACTTCGGTGCGACGGCCGCGTCGAGCTCGTCCGCGATGGCCTGTGCCGCCTCCTTGTCACCAGGCGAATTTCCGTAAAAAACGGTGGTTTTCGGGATATTGGCCCCTGGATAGTTCCCGGTTTCCGCGATCGTCCACCCGTTCGACGAGAGCTGGGTCGCCGTCTTCGCCGCGAGCCCTGCCACCATGCTGTTGTTGAGCACGCGCACCGGCACCGAACGGGCCGCCACGCCGCTGGTCGCCGCCGCGGACGTGCTGGTCGACGCGGCGGTCGAGGACGCGGCCTGCGCCTTGGGCGCCGTGGTGCCCGCCGGGACCTGAGGCGCCGCGGTCGCGGTGGAGGTCTCGGGCTGACTCGGTCCCGAGGCGTCGGTGTCGGCGTCGGAATTCGACAGCGACATCGCGCCGAGACCTGCGAAGACGATGGCCAACGCGATCAGCACCATCGCCAGGGCGCGCAACGGTGGCCCACCGGAGGTGGGATTCGGGTAGCTCACCCCCGCGAGCCTAGTCGCACCGGGTGGGTCGAGGCCCGCATCGCGGGGTCAGACCTGAAAACCGAGTCGCCGCGCCGCCCGCGCCTTCTGTCTGCTCGCGCGCAGCCTGCGCAGCCGCTTCACCAGCATCGGATCCGCGGCCAGCGCCTCGTTCCGGTCGACGAGGGCATTGAGCACCTGGTAGTACCGAGTCGGCGACATGCCGAACAGCTCGCGGATCGCTTCTTCCTTGGCTCCCGCGTACTTCCACCACTGCCGCTCGAAGGCGAGGATGTCGAGATCGCGCCGGCTCAGACCGTTGCCGTCGCCGTGGTCGGCATGCGCCGATTCCGCCGTGCCCTCGCCGCGCACGGAAGGGCCGTCCTGGATCTCGGAAAGATTCCGTGCCGCTGCGCCGTCCATCTCGCTCCCTCGCCGAGTAACCACCAGACGAAAATGGTGCTTGTACGTCGCGGATCATTCAACCACGTGCGCCGTGAAACCCCTGGGCCACGGCACGGCGTGTTCGCTACCTGCCGGTAGCCAGGCGCGTCGTGGTTGCGGCACCCGCGGCGCTGGGCCCAGGATGCCACGGCAATAATTGGGCCCATGGCAATCCTCCCGATCGTGATCGTCGGCGACCCGGTTCTGCACAATCCGACCGAGCGGGTCACCCAATCGCCGGAGGAGTTGGCTCCGCTCATCGCGGACATGTACGACACGCTGGACGCGGCGCACGGCGTCGGGCTCGCGGCCAACCAGGTCGGCGTCGGCCTGCGCCTGTTCATCTACGACTGCCCGGACCTCGGCGCGGACGGCACCACGACGCGGCGGCGCGGCGCGGTGATCAACCCGGTGCTGGAGACCTCGGAGATCCCGGAGACCATGCCCGACCCGGACGACGACGAAGAAGGCTGTCTGTCGGTGCCGGGCGAGCAGTTCCCCACCGGCCGCGCCGAATGGGCCAAGGTGACCGGCACCGACGAGCACGGCAACCCGGTCGAGGTGGAGGGCAAGGGATTCTTCGCCCGCATGCTCCAGCACGAGGTCGGTCATCTGGACGGGTTCCTCTACGTGGACGTGCTGATCGGCCGCAATGCACGGGCGGCGAAGAAGGCGATCAAGCGCAACGGTTGGGGTACACCGGGTTTGAGCTGGCTGCCCGGCACCGACCCCGATCCGTTCGGGCATGACGACTGACCCCGGCCCCGGTCTGCCCGATATCCCGCTCGGCCGCCGGGTGGTGCTGCGCTATCAGCTGCCCGCGGGCTATCCGCAACCGCTCACCGATGTGATCGGCGAACTCGTCTCGCTGGACCCGCCGACCGTGCGCGGCGCCGACGGCCAGGTCGTGTCGGTCGCGCCGGACCGGGTGGTCGCGCTGAAAGCAATCGGCCCGCGGCCGATTCGCACCAAAGAGATCCGCGCCCTGGAAGCCGCCGCCGCCTACGCCTGGCCCGGCGTCGAGCACGCCTGGATCGACGGCTGGCTGGCGCGCGCGGGCCACGGCTACACCGGCCGCGCGAACTCCGCTGTGCCACTGGGCAGTTCCGACCGCCCGGCGGTCGTGTCCGCGGAGACGCTGCACCGGATCGGCGAGTGGTACACCGCGCGCGGCCTGCCGCTGCAACTCGCGCTGCCCGATCGGCTCGCCCCCGTGCCGCCCGGCTGGCACAGCTGGCGGGAGACGCTCATGCTGGCCATCGATATCGATAATTTCGTTCTGCCCCAGGGCCCTCCGATGGTGCGCATCGCGGCGGAACCGAATGACGACTGGCTGACGATGCACCGTTACAGCGGCGAAGACCCTGCCGTACAAGAGCTTTCGTCTCCGCTCGTGGTTCCCGAGGTGCTGACCGCGGTCCACGACGGCGAACTCGGCTTCGCCTCACTCGGCCTGCCGCGTCCCCTCGCGATCGGCCGCGGAGCACTCACCACCGCGCCGGACGGACGGCGCTGGGTCGGCCTCAGCTGCGTGGCGGTCGCCGCCGCGCACCGCAGGCACGGACTCGGCTCGCTGGTCTGTGCCGAGCTGCTGCGCTGGGGCAGTGACCGCGGCGCGACGCACGCGTACCTGCAGGTGGAGGCCACCAACGTGGCCGCAGGCGCGATGTATCGCGAACTGGGCTTCGTCGCGCACCACGCCTATCGGTACGCGGGGCCTTGGCCTCTCGCCGAACCCGGCGGCCTGCGGTAGAACAGACCTGTCACTACTCGTGAAGGAAGGCCTTCGGTGCGTCTCGCCACCTGGAACGTCAACTCGATCCGCTCCCGGCTCGATCGCGTCGCGGACTGGCTGGACCGCCAGGACATCGACGTGCTGGCCATCCAGGAGACCAAGTGCCGGGACGACCAGTTCCCGTTCGAGCGCTTCGACGAGTTCGGCTACGAGGTGGCCCACCTCGGCATCAACCAGTGGAACGGGGTGGCGATCGTCTCCCGGGTCGGCCTCGCCGACGTCGAGCTCGCCTTCCCGGACCAGCCGGGTTTCGACCGGGACGCGGGCGACGCACTGATCAGCGCGCCGGTGGTCGAGTCCCGTGCGATCGGCGCCACCTGCGGCGGCGTGCGAGTCTGGAGCCTGTACGTGCCCAACGGCCGCACGCCGCACGATCCGCACTACGCCTACAAGCTGGAATGGCTTGCCGCGCTGCGCGACAACGGTGCGCGCTGGCTGGCCGAGGATCCGCAGGCGAAGATCGCGCTGATGGGCGACTGGAATATCGCCCCGACCGACGACGATGTGTGGTCCGTGGAGTACTTCGCCGACAAGACGCACACCTCGCAACCGGAACGCGACGCCTTCCACGCCGTCGTCGACGCCGGGTACGCGGACGTCATGCGTCCGTTCGCGCCCGGCCCCGGCGTCTACACCTACTGGGACTACACCCAGCTGCGTTTCCCGCGTAAGGAGGGGATGCGCATCGATTTCATCCTCGCGTCCCCGGCGCTGGCCGCCACCGTGACCGACGCGACGGTCGACCGGGAGGCGCGAAAGGGCAAGGGCGCCAGCGATCACGCTCCGGTGATCGCCGAATTCACCGACGGCCCGCAGCACCCGTGACCCGGCCGTCACAACCGCCCTTCCCGCGCCGGACCAGCGGGAATCGGGCGACCGGAACGCCTAGGTCGAGCGGCATCGGCGGCGACCCGGCCGCCAGGCAGCGGCAGCGGGCGCAACATCTCGGTCCGCAGCGGCGCCGCCCGCAGGTACTCGACACCGCGCTCGCCATCGCCGTGGAGAACGGCATCGCCGCGGTCACCATGGCCGCCATCGCGGAGCGCATGAACGTGACCAGGCCGGTGGTGTACGCCTGCTTCGCCGATCGCGTCGAGCTGATCGAGGCGCTGATCCAGCGCGAGGAGGGCTACTTGGTCAGCGGCGTGCTAGAGGTGGTGACGCCGTACGACGTCGACGCCGACGAGACCGTCTTCGTCGCGGGATTCCGCCGGCTGTTGGCGAAGGCCGCGGAGCGACCCGACGCCTGGCGGCTGGTCTACGGCAATCCCGATCCGGCCGTGGCCAATTCATTCGGCCGCGGCCGCGCGCTCGTCGTCGAGCGCTGCGCCGAATTGCTGCGTCCGACCCTGCGTGCCTGGGGCACGGAGGACGCCGAGCGCAAGCTGCCCGTGCTGGTGGAGCAGTGGGTGTCCGCGGGGGAAGCGGCGGTGCGCGCGCTGCTCGCGGACCAGGACGGCTGGACACCGGAGGACCTCGGCGCGTTCGTCGGCGCCGCGGTCTACCGGTCCCTGCGGAACGCCTGAACACCAGGCTGACATTTGTTCGACGAAGACGGGCGTCACTCGGCAATTCGACAGGCCACCGGGCGGATATCCGCCAAAAGTTGGCGTCGACCGGGTCGCGTTTCCGCTCCGCCTACCAGCCCCGATCACTACGATGGTGATCAAATATCCGACCACCGGCTGGCGGAGGAACGGTCATGGCGTTCTATCGGCACGTGGGTGCGGTACCGCCGAAGCGGCACACCCAGCATCGCGACGAGCAGGGCCGGCTCTACTACGAGGAGCTGATGGGCGAGGAGGGCTTCTCCGGCGACTCCTCGCTGCTGTATCACCGCGGCCTTCCGCCCGCGCTCGTCGATTCGACCGTGTGGGAGCTGCCCGATCAGAGCACGAAGCCGAATCATCCACTGCGCCACCGGCATTTGCGACTGCACGCGCTGTTTCCCGGTGACACCCCGGCCGATACCGATCCGGTCACCGGGCGGCGGCTGCTGCTCGCCAATGCGGACGTGCGCATCTCATACGTGGCCGCCAAGGGCGGATCACCGCTGTACCGCAACGCCATCGGCGACGAGCTGGTGTACGTGGAATCCGGCGCAGCGATGGTCGAAACCGTGTTCGGTCCGTTGTCGGCACGCCAGGGCGACCAAGTGCTCATCCCGCGGGCCACGACCCATCGCTGGCGACCCACCGGACCGGACCCGTTACGCGCATACGTGATCGAGGCGACCGGCCACATCACACCGCCCAAGCGCTACCTGTCCAAGTTCGGCCAGCTGCTCGAGCACGCGCCGTACTGCGAACGCGACCTGCACGGACCAACCGAGCCGATCACCGCGACCGGCACCGACGTGGAGGTGCTGGTCAAACACCGGCCCGGCGGGCAGGTCGTCGGCACGCGGATGGTCTACGCCACCCACCCGTTCGACGTCGTCGGCTGGGACGGCTGCCTGTACCCGTTCACCTTCAACATCGCCGACTTCGAACCGATCACCGGGCGCATCCACCAGCCACCGCCGGTCCATCAGGCTTTCGAAGGCGGCAACTTCGTGATCTGCAATTTCGTCCCGCGCAAGGTGGACTACCACCCGCTGTCGATCCCGGTGCCGTACTACCACTCCAACGTGGACTCCGACGAGATCATGTTCTACTGCGGCGGGAACTATGAGGCGCGTAAGGGGTCCGGGATCACACAAGGCTCGGTATCGGTGCACCCCGGCGGCTACGCACATGGACCGCAGCCCGGCGCCTATGAGAACAGCATCGGCGTCGAGTTCTTCGACGAACTGGCCGTCATGGTGGACACCTTCCGGCCGCTGGAACTCGGCGAAGGCGCGCTGGCCTGCGAGGACCCCACCTACGCGTGGACCTGGTCCGGGCGGGGACCCGCGTGAGGACCAGGGTCGATGTACCCGCCGACTCTCTGTTCGGTCCGGACAATCTGCCCTATGGCGTGTTCGCCCCGACCGGTCAGGACTTCCGGGTCGGTGTGCGGTACGGGGACCATGTCATCGACCTGGCTGCTGCCCTCGAGGATTCGGTGTTCGCCGGTCCGGATCTGAATGGTTTTTTGGAGCAGGGGCCAGCACGCTGGCGCGAAATACGTGAGCAGATCCGAGAACTCGTAGATCGCGAAATAGATGATGCCGCAGTGCATCCGATTGCCGATGTGGCGCTGCGGCTGCCAGTACGGATCGGCGACTACGTGGACTTCTACGCGAGCATCGATCACGCGACGAACCTCGGCCGTCTGTTCCGGCCCGATGCCGATCCGCTACTGCCCAACTGGCGTCACCTGCCGGTCGGGTACCACGGCAGAGCGGGCACCGTGGTGGTCTCGGGCACCGAGGTGACCCGGCCGTGTGGTCAGCGCAGAACTGGTTCGGGCGCACCGGATTTCGGCCCTTCCCGGCGCTTGGACATCGAAGCGGAGCTCGGGTTCGTGATCGGACTCGGCTCGGACCTCGGCACGCCGGTCGAGATCGACCAGTTCGCCGATCGCGTCTTCGGCGTCGCACTGGTCAACGACTGGTCCGCCCGCGACATCCAGGCGTGGGAGTACCAGCCGCTCGGCCCGTTCCTCGGCAAGTCGTTCGCGACCTCGATTTCCCCATGGATCACCCCCCTGGCCGCCTTGGAGTCCGCACGGATACCGCTGCCCGAGCAAACGCCCACGCCGCTGCCCTACCTGCGCGGAACACAGGACTGGGGCCTGGACATCGATCTCACCGTGACATGGAACGGCCAACCGGTCGCGTACCCGCCCTACTCCCGGATGTACTGGTCCCCAGCACAGATGCTGGCCCATCTCACCGCAAACGGCGCCTCCACGCGCCCCGGCGATCTATACGCCTCCGGCACCATCTCCGGCCCCGCCCCGAACCAACGCGGCTCATTCATCGAATTGGCCTGGGGTGGAACCGAACCGATCCTGGTGAACGACCAGAAACGCACCTTCCTGGAAGACGGGGACGAGGTCACCATCACCGCGTCGGCTCCCGGCCCGCACGCGGCACGAATCGCATTGGGCGAAGTCACGGGCCGAATCCGCCCCGCCCGCACGCGCTGATACCCCGGAATTGGCACCCCCGAAATCGAGGTCTTCGCAGGGCCTGACGGCTCGAAGACGGTGAGCGCTACGAGTTTGAGAGGATCTCAGACGCCGCCTGGGTAGCGCATCGCATGACGTGACGCGCGATCGGTGATCACGGGCAGCTCCAGCGTCGCCTCGGCGGCCATCGCGAAGTACTCGACGCTGTGCCGTCCCGGTGGACGGGATGTGGAGCGACGGCGGCCCAGCACGTACCCGAGCACGAACGACGCAACCACGGCGAGCGCGAAGGCGGTCACGACCATAGCGACTCGCAAGGCAGGCGCGGCATGTCGTCGCGGACATCATCGTCTATCAGCACGGGAACACCGAGCCAGGCCCCAACGTCCTTCGCGTACAGAATCGCTGCTTGCCTCGCTGCGCAGAAGTCGAACACGAAAGACCCGAACACGATGCGCACGTGGCACTGACCGTCCTGCAACCAGGCCCTTTCGGTGAACGGATTGGCTCTGAGCCGGGTGAACGACATCGACAGCTCACCCGGCCCATTGCAGATGACGCTAAGAAACTGGCCCCGAGATACCGAAGAGGTTTGCTACAGTTTGCGACTGGAGGCGATTTTTGTTGACCGGTTCCTCCCGGTCACCGACGATCGAAGTGCGCGAGGAAATTCGCGCAACTCCTCATGAAGGACAGAGCCCATGAAGATACGTTTCCTCGGCAAGAACACAAACAAAAATGGCTGTCCGACGCTGTACATCACCGATCGCGGCACTTACGTCGTGCAAGGTTGGCGGGTAGCAGGCCCTCCCAACATGATCGAGATTCCACACCCGCTACTCGCGTTCCTGGAACCGGGAACGTGCCTGGGCGTGCTGCTTCAGGACACTGGTCACGGAACGTTCTTGCTGTCCGGCGAGGCAGTCACCGACCCGGAAACGTTGTCGAAGATGGATATACCGGACCACGAGACCTGCGTTGAGGTTCTCGTAGGACAGGAGATCAGGCCCGATGCAACTGTTGCAAGGTGAGGCGTTCGACGAGTTCTTCCACAAGTTCGAGCGGACGGCGTACCACCTCGAAGTACTCGACACGTACTCGACGCCCGAGGAAGACGAGCCCTTCCGCCAGTTTTTAGCCGGCGAGCCCGACGACTACGAGTGGTTCAAGGACTGGGAAGAATTGGTCCGCGAGATAACGGCGTCCGGGAGGGTGATGCACCGTGCCCGCGTCGTCACCGAGCCGCATACCGACTACACCCGATGGTCGCTCGTCGTCGCCCATCAGAACATCGCTGCCGGTGAAGACATCCGCTATCTGGCTCGGCACCTGATCGACCCGTCCGAGCTGACTACGGATGACTTCTGGCTGTTCGATGACAACCTCGTGGCGTTCACCGTCTTCGAGCCATCAGGGCAGTTCGTGGGCGGTGCATTCACAGAAGACCCCGTGATCGTCGGGCACTGCCGGGCGGTGTGGAATCGGGTGTGGAACAAGTCTCTACCCCACGCCGAGTACATCAAGGCGTGACCACAACCGCGAAAGAGGCACGCGAGGCGTTCGGTGAGCGCCTGCGCAACCTCCGCAAGGACGCTGGGCTGACCGGCAGGCAACTCGCTGAGCTTGCCGGTTGGCATAGTTCCAAGGTCTCGAAGATCGAGTACGGCAAGCAAACGGCAACCGAAGAAGACCTCCGCACATGGTGCATCCACACCAGCGCCGCCGATCAGATACCCGACCTCATTGCCAACCTGCGAAATGTCGAGACGGCGTACCTTGAGCAGAAGCGAATGCGCCTGCCACACAGGCAGAAACAGTCGATCGCGACTGAGGCAAAGGCCAATCTCATGCGCTGGTACGAGCCCGTCGTCGTACCCGGCCTGTTGCAGACCCCGCCCTACGCTGAGGCGATTCTCCGGATGGTGCTCGACTTCTACGAGGACCCGCCCGGAGACCTCGACCCCGGTCTCGCTGCGCGTCTCGAACGTCAGCAAGTCCTCTACCGAGGCAATCACCGCTTCTACTTCATCATCGCCGAACAGGTCCTCCACACGCCCGTGGGCACCGCGGACGTGATGCTCGAGCAGCTGGACCGCTTGCTCACGGCGATGTCGCTGCCTCGCGTCGTTTTGGGCATCCTGCCAACGGAGGCCGCCTACCGGACACCGGTGATGAACAACTTCATCATGTTCGACAGCCGAATGGTGCAAGTCGAGACCATCTCTGCTGAGCTGACGATCACCCAGCCCAGCGAGATAGTGGTGTACGAGAGAGCATTCCACCGACTCAAGGACCAAGCCATCCACGGACAGGACGCGCGGGCCATGATCGCTGCGGCTATGGACGAGCTGCGCGACAGCTGACCCTGGCGACCAGTTCTGTCCGACCGGAGCACGGGGAGGCTACACTCGCGCTCCGGGCGTCTGTTCCGCCCATTGGCGAGTCACTGCCGCGATGAAGTCTCGCCGCCGCCCGCCGAAGTGCGGCGGGCGGCGGGCGGTCGTTACGAGACGACGGGCAGATAGACCGCGTTGCCGCTGCTGGCGAACTCGGCGGACTTCTCCGCCATGCCCGCGGACAGCGCCTCGTTCTCGTCCAGGCCCTGCTTGGCGGCGTATTCGCGTACGTCGGCGGAGATCCGCATGGAGCAGAACTTTGGGCCGCACATGGAACAGAAGTGCGCGGTCTTGGCGGGCTCGGCGGGCAGTGTCTCGTCGTGGTATTCACGGGCAGTGTCCGGGTCCAGCGACAGTGCGAACTGGTCGCGCCAGCGGAATTCGAAGCGCGCCTTGGATAATTCGTTGTCCCGGTCTTGTGCGTGCGGGTGTCCCTTGGCCAGGTCGGCGGCGTGTGCGGCGATCTTGTAGGTGATCACGCCCACTTTCACGTCGTCACGGTTGGGCAGGCCGAGGTGTTCCTTCGGCGTGACGTAGCAGAGCATGGCGGTGCCCGCCTGTGCGATGATCGCGGCGCCGATCGCCGAGGTGATGTGGTCGTAGGCGGGTGCGATGTCGGTGGCAAGCGGGCCGAGGGTGTAGAAGGGCGCCTCCTCGCACAGCTCCTCCTCCAGCCGCACGTTCTCCACGATCTTGTGCATCGGCACGTGGCCCGGGCCTTCGATCATCACCTGCACGCCGTGCGATTTCGCGATCTTGGTCAGTTCGCCCAGGGTGCGCAGCTCGGCGAACTGCGCCTCGTCGTTGGCGTCGGCGATGGAACCGGGACGCAGGCCGTCACCGAGGGAGAAGGTGACGTCGTAGCGCGCGAGGATCTCGCAGAGTTCCTCGAAGTGCGTGTACAGGAACGATTCCTGATGATGCGCGAGGCACCACGCGGCCATGATCGACCCGCCGCGCGAGACGATGCCGGTGACGCGCTTCGCGGTCAGCGGCACGTAGCGCAGCAGCACGCCCGCGTGCACGGTCATGTAGTCCACGCCCTGCTCGCACTGCTCGAGCACGGTGTCGCGGTAGATCTCCCAGGTCAGCTTGGTCGGATCGCCGATCACCTTCTCCAGCGCCTGATAGATCGGCACGGTGCCGACCGGAACCGGGGAGTTGCGCAGAATCCACTCGCGGGTCTCGTGGATGTTCTTGCCGGTGGACAGGTCCATGATGGTGTCGGCGCCCCAGCGGGTGGCCCACACCATCTTCTCCACCTCCTCGGCGATCGAGGAGGAGACGGCCGAGTTGCCGATATTCGCGTTGATCTTGACCAGGAATTTCTTGCCGATGATGGTCGGCTCGAGTTCCGGGTGCTTGTGGTTGGCCGGGATCACCGCACGGCCCGCCGCCACCTCGTCGCGTACCAGCTCCGGCGAAACACCCTCGCGCGCGGCGACGAAGCGCATCTCCGGCGTGACGATGCCCTGGCGCGCCCAGGCTAGCTGGGTGCGCGGACCCGCCACTGTGGGCTTGGTCCAGGTATCGCGCAGTTTCGGTAGACCGGCTTCCACATCGATGGACGCCGTGTCGTCGGTGTACGGACCCGACGTGTCGTAGACGTCGAAGTGCTCACCGTTGGTGAGGTTGATCCGGCGCACCGGAATGCGCAGGTCGTCGACTTCGAGATAGTGCTTGACGCTGCCCTCGATGGGGCCGGTGGTGACGCTGTCGACAGGCGCGGAGCTGCCGTCGGACGCAGCGGTGGGTGCCATTCTTCCTCCCTACGCCGGCATTACCCGGTCAGGTTCATACGGTCGACGGCCCTGACGCCTCTCGGCTAGCCGTCCTCTCAGCCCGCTGGTGCGAGCCCCCGTTGGTGGTGAAATTTCCCGCCCGACCATACCCGGCCGAGCCGCGCGCGTGCCGGGGGATTCGACAGGACGGGGTGAAATCCGAGGTCGGCGGCCCCAAGGACGACGCCGACCCCGGAGCCGTCGGCCGACTCCTCCGCGCTTCAGCGCTCCCGCGGCCCGATCGGGAACCCGAGCGCGCCGAAAGTCGCGTTGAGGTTGATCTCGATCTGGGACAGCAGCGCGTCGGCGTCGGCGAGCATGGACACCACATTCTCGGTGCGACAGCCGACCTGGTCGGGTGCGCTCGGCGCCAGCCGCGCCTTCAACCAGTTGAAGGTGTCCGCCATGCCGAGCGACGGCAAGCTCAGGTGCTCGCTGAGGTGGTCGCGTCGGTAGGTCACGGACGCACCGCCTGCGCAATACCGCTGGGCCAGAATGTCATTGGTCCAGATCGGCACCGCCTCGTCCCAGACGCCGTGGTAGAGGAAGATCGGTGCGGTCGGGATGTTCCGGCCGAGCACCGTCGCGTCGAAGACCTCCGCGATCTCCGGTACGGCGAGGAAATCCGCGATCGGAATCGTCAGCATGCGCTGGTAGTCGACGAACATCTGGGTCAGTGCGTTACGCGGAAGACATTGCGCCGCAGTGCGATCCATCAACGCTCGACCTTCGGGCGTCAGGTAGCGGTCGGAAGCCGCGCGGAATTCCGGGTACGCCTTGCGCAGCGAGGAGATGCCGATGCCGATGAGACTGGAAAACATCGAGCCGTTGACGTGCAGCAGGGAGACCACATCCGAGGTCGGCGCGCCGAGCGCGATGCCCTTGACGTTCAGTTCGGGTGCATAGGTCGGCTGCATCTCCGCCGCCCAGCCCGAGGCCATCCCGCCGCCGGAGTACCCCCACAGCGCAACCGGGGTGTTCGCGCCGTCCAGGCCCAACGGCTCGAATCGTTCGGCGGCGCGAATACCGTCGAGGGTCATGTAGCCGGGCTCCTCGGCCACCGCGAGGTGACCCTCGAGGCCTTCGTAGTCCGGGATGGAGACCGCCCAGCCCTGGCTGAGCAGCGCGGCGACCGCGATCAATTCACTTTGCGAGTGGATGCCTTCGGCACCCGGCAACCCCGCGCCCTGTCGCAGCACGAACGACGGGGCGCAATCGGGGCTCGCGCTGTCGTAGTAGAACTGCAGCGAGACCAGCGGGCGAGACCGGTTCGGATCCGCGCCGGCGGGCAACAGCACCGTGGTCACCGCCGCGGCGGGTTGCCCGAACAGATCGGTGGTCCGATACAGCAACTGCCAGGACCGGACGTTCAGCGGCAGCACGGTGAGCACCGCCAGCCGCACCTCCCGTGCGCGCAGAATATCGCCCGGCTCACGGGACTCGAAGCCTTCAAGCGGCTGATAGAACGAATCCGCTTGCGGCAGCGGCACGGCCGTAGCCGGCGCGCCTCCCGCGAGCAGGCAGCCCGCCGTCACCACCGTCACGATCGCCGTCGCCAGCACGCGTACCCCGCGGCGGGTCAGATCTCCGTTGATCACCGACACGTCCTTCCCTCATCGACGTGACAGTGATTACAACATGATGACAAGTTACCAACAAGAGCGCTTGTTGAAATCGAGCAGAGCTCAGATAGCGGTGGCCGGAGTCGTGGTCAGTTGCTTTCGGTCGATTCCGGTGTGGCGGAGTGGTCCGGCAAGCCGTGGGTGCGGCGGGCTTCCTTCATCTCGGCCTCGTAGATGTGCCTGCGGCCGTCGAGGAGTTCGTCCCGGACCGCGCGTTCGATGCTGCGGAACAGGTCGAAGTATCCGTCGTCGTATTCCTCGACGACCTGGAATGTCCAGCGTCCCGCGAGCACGTTGCGGCCGATCAACTCGGTGGAGATCCGGTCGGCGATCTGGAGGTGACCCGCCACGCGGAACAGGTCCACCGCGAGGTCGAGCATGAGGTCGGCACGGCCGGTCAGCTGGTGGAAGGCGTACAGGTGGCCGCGGGCGCGCTCGGCGGTCTCCAGCGCCTCGGAGAGCTTCCCGGTGGCGGCGACCGTGGCATCGTCGACGCCGTCGGGCCTGCGGTGACGAACCTCCGGGCGGTCGGTCATGACCTCGCTCCTTCGTCTGCTCCGGGTTGCGGTCGCGATCTCCGCGGGGCTGACCGGCCTGGTGTCGGAGATCGAGTTCGTGTAGCGGCGGTACCCGGGTACGCCGCTCTCAAGCACCGGCGCGGCGGACGCGCGGTTCGGTCCCCGGCTATCGTCGAGACATGACCCGCAGCACCTCCGCCGCGCGGCCTGCCGCTACCGGGTCCCGGCGCCGGATCCGTGGCCTCGACGCCGAGCAGCGCAGCGCCCAGCGGCGTAGCCAACTGCTCGACGCCGCCACCGAACTGTTTGCCGAGCAAGGATTTTCGGGAACCTCGATCGAGCAGATCTGTCAGCGCGCCTACGTCGGAACCAAGGGCTTCTACGATCATTTCGACAGCAAGGAAGCGTGCTACATCGCGCTGCTCGAGCAGGTGACCGCACAGATCCAGCAACGCGTCGCCGATGTCGCGGCCGGAGTCGCGGATTCGCCGTGGCCACATCGAGTGGAGGCGATCGTCGGCGCCTTCGTGCACGCCATCACGGACGATCCGCGGCTGGGCAAGGTGACCTTCGGCGAAGCCGGTGGCATCTCGCCCGCCGTCGAGCGGCAACGCCGGAGCAATCGACGCTGGGCGGCGGCGTTCCTGGACCGGCAGTGGGCGGAGGGGGACGCGAATGACCAGGACCAGGAGCGCGGACGCCTGGCGTTGGCGCTCGCCACCATCGGCGGCATCTTCGAATTGGTCACCGACTGGCTACATCACGACAACACGGCCGACTCGGCTCCCACCCTTATCGACGACCTGACCAGATTCATCACTGTCGTCGACGCGGGACGCCGAGCCTCCCCGTGAACCGCGCACCCTACTTTCCCGCGCGCAGCAGCGCGGTCACCCGCAACGATGTCTCATGCAGCCGGTTGAACACTTCGAGCACGAGTTCCATCTGCTCGGCGGTGTAATCCGCCATCGCCGCCCCGAATTCCCGCGCCAGGATCTCGTAGTGTGGGGCGATCTCGTCGATCCGCTCCTGGATCACGCTCACGATGACCCGTCGCCGGTCCTGCTCGTCGTGTTCGCGGCGGACGTAGCCCGCCTTCAGTAACCGGTCGATCATCCGGGTGATCGCGCCGGTGGTCAGACCCGTCTGCGTCGCGAGTTCCCCCGCGGTCGCCGGACCGCCGAGGCGCAGCAGGTTCAGGCAGCGCAGGTCGGTCACGTGCAGGCCGAGTCGATCGGCCACCGCCTGGTGCATCATCACGGCGTCGGTGGCGCTGCGCTGGGCGGCCATGGTCAGCGCGGCGTCCAGCTCGGCACGCTTCGGCATATTGACAACCTCGCGTTACTCGGTCAGTATCTTACTCAGTCAACTATTTACTCGATCAGTTGTTGATCGATTCATTCTACTGGAGATGCCATGACCGTCGACCAGCGCACCGACGAGGACGCTATCCGTCAACTGATCACCCGCCAGGGCGAAGCCTGGGCCAAGGGCGATGCCGAAGCCTTCGCCGAGGTGTTCACCGAGGACGCGGACTACGTCACCTGGGTTGGTTCGCACTTCAAAGGCCGCGCCGCGATCGCCGCCTCCCACGTGCCACTGTTCGAGAAGTACCTGAAGGGCACCCGTTTGGACGGGGAGATCACCCAGCTCCGTTTCCTCTCACCGGATGTCGCCGTCATCCACAGCAAAGGCGCGGTACTCAAAGGCAAGCAGCGGCGCACTCGGCGCAACACCAAGGTGCAGACCACCATTGCCGTACGACAGGACGGCCGATGGTTGTTCGCCGCCTTCCAGAACACCAAATACCACTGGCTTATGGAAAGCCTTGCCGCTTGGTTCGATTCACGTCAGGCACCGTCCGCAGTGGCCGGATAGGGTCTCGTTCCAGTGGATCGTCATTTCCAGGGGAGGCAACCTGCGATGCGGAGGCGGGTCGCCAATCCGGAGGAAACGCCGGCGCTGGAACCGTTGCCTGCGGTGAGAGCCAGCAGCACGTCCGCGCCGAGCCCGGCACCGAAGGAACATCCCAGCACGTTGAGGTCGATCCAGATGACTTCGTCCGGCCCGCTGGGCGCGGGCTCTTCGGCGTGCGCCGGGCTTGCTCCGGCCACGGCGGCGGCCAGGATCAGAGCGATAAGGCCGCCCTTGATGGATCGCACTTGTCCTCCTGGTGCGCACTCGGCGCGGTTGTCGTGCCTGATGGTCGATTGATGCGTTGCGGGCGTCCGTCGCACCGGCCGACGCTTCGCCGCGGAAATGATTGACCGATCGACAGCGCGGGAAACACACTGAGCGGCACATCACACCATCACGGCTTGCCTACTACGCCAACGACTTTCGATATACCGCTAGCGGAGCATCTGGTCGATCAAACGCCGGGCGGCGCGATCCGTTCGCTCGACCTCGCCGGTGATCAATCGATCCTGGAGAATGCCGCGCAGACCTGAGACCAGCAGCGTCGCCATCACTTCCGGATCGTCGGCAACGTCGAGACGGCGCAGCCCGCCGGTGAGTGCCGAGATGAAAGTGGCGATGGCCGCGGTGGCGTAGTCCATATATGGACTGCGCGGCGCACAGGCCGCACCGAGGACTTGGAGCATCACCTTGACGCTCGTTACGCCCGCGCCCGAAGTATTGGTGGTCCAGAAATCCCACAGCCGTTTCCGGAGTTCAGCCACGTCGGTGATGTCGGCGAACAGGGCCGCGATGTCGGGTCGCTGGGTCGCCAGCGCCTGGACCAGGAGCTCTTCCTTGGTCGTGAAGTAGTAGATCAGCATGCGCGAACTGGTGCCGAGTTCGGCGGCCAGCGGCCGCAGCGACAGGTCCGCGAGGCCGTGTTCGGCGATGTAGCGCACGACGGCGGCGAGGAGTTCGGCGCGTTTGGCGTGATCTAGGGGGCGGGCCATGAGTTGACTGTAGCGATTGGTACAGGTATTCATGACATCGTGACTGTAACAATCGCTTCAGAAACTCGGGATTCGGTCGTGGTCACCGGATACGCGGCGACCACGTCACTCGCCGGCGACATGGACACGACCTGGTCCGAACTGCTGGCGGGACACAGCGGGATCGGCATGCTCCAGGACGATTTCGTGGCCGAATACGACCTACCGGTCCGCATCGGCGGAAAGCTGAAGTCACACCCCGGCGCCGAACTGACCCGCATCGAACAGCGCCGCCACTCCTACGTCGAGCAGATGGCGCTGGTGCTCGGCCGCCGGGTCTGGCGCTCGGCGGGCGCGCCCGAGGTGGATGGCGAACGTCTGGCCGTGGCCATCGGCACCGGCCTCGGCGGCGGCGACGCACTCATATCCGCGGTCGACGCGATGCGCGAGGGCGGGTACCGCAAGGTGTCACCGATGTCGGTGCCCATGGTGATGCCGAACGGGCCTGCCGCCACCGTCGGACTCGAAATCGGGGCCAAGGCAGGTATTTTCGCACCCGTATCAGCCTGCTCATCCGGTTCGGAAGCCATCGCCCACGCGTGGCGGCTCATCGCGACCGGCGAGGCGGACATGGTGGTCGCAGGCGGGGTGGAAGGCCACATCGACGCCGTGCCCATCGCGAGCTTCGCCATGATGCGCGCCATGAGCACCCGCAACGACCAGCCGGAACGCGCCTCGCGTCCATTCGACCGGGACCGCGACGGCTTCGTCTTCGGCGAGGCGGGCGCCCTGTTGGTGCTCGAGTCCGAACGACACGCGCGGGCCCGCGGAGCCACCGTGCACGGCCGTGTGCTCGGCGCGGGCATCACGTCGGACGCCTATCACATCGTCGCCTCCGAACCGGACGGGATCGGCGCCGCGAGAGCCATGCACAAAGCCATCCAGACCGCGGGATTGCGGGTTTCGGATATCCAGCACGTCAATGCGCACGCCACGTCGACGTCCATCGGCGATGCCTCGGAAGCCAATGCGATCGCGTCCGTCGTGCCCGACGCATCGGTCTATGCCCCCAAATCAGCATTGGGCCATTCGATCGGGGCGGTCGGCGCCCTGGAATCGTTGATCACCATGCTCACCCTGCGTGACCAGGTCGTTCCGCCCACGCTGAATCTCGACAACCGCGACCCGGCGATCGACCTCGACATCGTCGCGGGCGCCCAGCGGCCCCAGCGCATCGACTTCGCGCTGAACAACTCGTTCGGATTCGGCGGCCACAACGTCGCCCTGGCGTTCGGCCGGGTCTGACCGCGGCCCGGTCGGGACGCGGACTACAGTCGATACACAGCCGACCGATCGTCCCAAAGAACGGACAACGACGTGAGTGAGCGTCAGCGAGCGAACCGAGGACACAGCGCGCCGTCGCGCACGACGCAGCCGAGCGCCAGCGAGGCGGAGTCGTGAGTGAGCGTCAGCGAGCGAACCGAGGACACAGCGCGCCGTCGCGCACGACGCAGCCGAGCGCCAGCGAGGCGGAGTCGTGAGCGACGCCTTCTACCTGCCCGATCCGGAGCACCCGGACCGATTCGTCTCCACCGACCTCACCCGCGGACCCTGGTCGCCGGACGCCCAGCACGCGGGGCCGCCCTCCGCGCTGCTCGGTCACGTGATCGAGCGATGCGAGCCCCGGCCCGGGTTTCAGGTAGGGCGCGTCGCGGTCGAAATCCTCGGCCCGGTGCCGCTGGCACCACTGACGGCGACAGCCCGCGTCGCCCGCCCCGGCCGCAGCGTCGAGTTGATCGAGGCCACGCTGTCCACCGATCGCGGGCCGGTGATGCGCGCGAATGCCTGGCGCTTCAAGCTGGCCGAGCCGGAATTGCCAGTGCCGGAACGCTTCGTGCCCACAGGCGTGCGCCCAGGCCCCGAGCAGGCGTCTCTGCCCGCACCGTTTCCGTCCGCTCAACTGGTCGGCTTCCACACAGCAATCGAATACCGTTTCGTCACCGGCTCTTTCACCGAACCGGGCCCCGCGATCTGCTGGATCAGGCTCAAACACCCGATTGTCGCCGGCACCGATCCGAGCCCGCTGGAACGCACTCTCGCGGCCGCCGATTCCGGCAATGGCGTCAGCGCGGTGATGGACTGGTCGAAGTACCTGTTCATCAATACCGATTTGACGGTAACCCTGCATCGCCAGCCAGCAGGCGAATGGGTCTGCCTCGACGCCGTCACCTATCCCCAACCGCATGGCATAGGCATGGCCGAATCGTCACTCTATGACGAAAAGGGCCCACTTGGCCGCAGCACCCAAACCCTGTTCCTCGGCACCCGATAGCCGAGCAGCACCGAAACACTCGGCCGCGCAATCGTTTTCGACTCTGATCACCAAATCGATCCGCTGATCGACGGAACAGCGCGGACCGGTTTGCCATCGGCGATTGTCCGTGCCGGATTCGCTCAGGGACGGGTGGAGATCTGTTGGACGGCCCAGCCGTTTCCGTCGGGATCGGTGAAGAAGAAGAAACCGACGTTGTCGAGCGGGTCCGGCATGGGGGTCGGGTTCTCGCCGAGGACCTGGATCTCGGTCACCTCGACGCCGCGGGAGACCAATTCCTTGTGTGCCCTGAGCAAATCGTTGACCACCAGTTGCAGGCCCTGCTGTGAGCCAGGCTCCATGTCCGGCACGGCGCCCGCGCCGATGACGATCGAGCAGCCCGAACCGGGCGGGGTGAGCTGCACGATACGAACGCCGTCGCCGATCCTGGTGTCGTGGTCGACGGCGAAGCCCAGCTTTTCCGCGTAGAACTCCTTGGCTCGGTCGATATCCGACACGGGCACGATCACTACCTCGAGTGTCCAGTTCACGGCGCATCCTTTCGGGGGCGGACAGCGGTATTCGTACCAGTGCAGACCGGACGGCGACGCGAGATTCATCGGCAGCGGCAGGTCGGGGGTGGGTGAATGTCAGCCGACTCGCGTTCCATGCTGTCCACCCAGCCCGGAGTAACCGCCTGTCACGGAGGCCATCCAGCTCCACCGGGACTCCCGCAACGCACCACACAGGTGGAGGTCAGGCCCGAACACCTACCGGCTCGAGGCGCGCCCGAGCCACCCGCGAGGGACGCGGACAGTCTTCGTTCGGGACACCTCATCACCGGCATATTTCGTGATTCGACCGGCTTTTGCCGAAATAGTATCCCGTAAAGCAGAAATTCCAGTCGCGTCCTTCGAGTTTGCGAAACAGATCACCCGGCGCCGAGGATCATTTATCGCGGGATGACGTCGGGGGTCGATCCGTCTGACCTCAACATGCACGCAGGGAATTCGAGACCGTCGTGCTGCCGCCATCCTGCGATATAGACCTGATGAGGAAACCGAGCGATATGTTGTTATTTAGGAAAGCGAAGTACCGACCGGTTCATTCGCTCTGCTGCTTGCAGTCGGAGATAAAGCTCCTGGCTCAGCAGGCAAGCGCTGCGAGGCCTCCGGCAAACGGGGGGTACAGACCAGTTCGACGGGTGTACTAACAATGTTATGGAAGAACAAGAAATCCACCGGATTGCCCCGGCCGACATCGACCAAGGCGGCCAGATCTATTCGGATGATGCGTCGAATCATGTCCTTGGTAATTGCCTTGACATGCGGGCTTCTGCTATTCCTGGAAGGGCCTTTCGATGCGATTAGAGCCGATCCGTCGCTGATGTTGTTGATAGGAATATTTGCAGCGTTGGGTCTGGCAATTCTGCTGCGGATATGTTTGACACTGGACACCGCGGGAAAGGACATCGCGAGGGTAGATCTCCGAGACGCAAAGGACGACGACACGGAGCTTGCCGAGGCCGCGATTCGTGAGTTCAATGCGAAGTTCGCGCACGAAGAGACAATGCGGCTCCTTGATTTCGTAATCGATCCGAGTTTCTACATCATGCGTATCTCGGAGCAGATAGATCTCGGCGACGAGGCTTACGCCTTCAGTACGACACAGACCATCGTGGGCGCCGACGAGGGCGACGTCGACCGCCTGCTGGTGCCTATTCTGACACCGCCAAAAGGTGAACTGGTCGACAACTTGAGAATATCGTCGGGCGAGGGGGCCGTCCGCACGCTTTCGTATCGCGAAACACTGGGGGCGCTGCTGACGATCGGACAGATAATGGTCGAATTGGTGCTCGGTAGATGCCCGGAGGATTTGCGGATCACCATACGGAGTGAAATCCTTCGTGAGACCATGGCCGCCAGTGGGCGCAAGAAAAGCGTGTCGACCGCGCTACACGATGCGACAAAGAAGTTCGACAGTGCCGACAGCCGTATACTTCGTAACTTCTTGCACAATTTCATCTATGACGCGCAGACGATTTTTCCGATCATCGCCGTTGTCCCCGCGCGCAAAGAAGTCAAGCTGAAGGTCGGCTTCACAGAAGACCGGACGCGCGTGGGAGGTCGCCAACCTGGTGTGCCCATAAGCCTCTGGGAGTGGTTCTACTCTTATATCCGGGCATCATTCGGACTCGTACGCCGATCTCATATGATCCGACTGTCGCGAGCGACTCGTGCACAGAGCTACCATCTTCGTACCGAAGCCCCCGAAGGCATGTACGTTTACGATCTCAGTCTCGGAATGACTGAAGTACGAGAAACAGACTCTGTTCAAATTTCGTCCAGTAGCTACACACATCGGCCGATCGATCCCCGGTGGGACTGCGAGGATACGCGCGGCTTGACCTACGTCCATGCCTATGGGCGCGATCTGGATATCGTTGGCGTTTCCCATCATATGCTCCCCGGACCGAGGCGACGGGGATCCGGCACCGGTTCGACGCCGGATGAATTCTCCCTGCGTCCTCATATCCCTTCGCTGACGATCGAATTGAGGGAGAAGCCGCCGGGGCTGATGTTCGTACTGGTTCTGCTTTCCGTGTATCTGATGGCTTTGACCATCGGGGTGGGCTACTGGCACGATTTGATTTTCGGTATTGCTCCGCCATCTCGACTCTGCATGGACTTTCCCGACAGAGTAGGATGCGACCTGCCCCCCAGTCCGCAATCCTATTGGGCGACGATCCTCTTCGGAGTTCCGGCAATCATATCGGGGTGGCTGGTTTCCAGATTCACATCCGACGCCGTGAGTAGAATATCCGTTTCCACCCTGGCGGTAGCGGCCTGGTTCGTCTCCAACTCCGCGGCAGCGATGATCCTGTCCGCGCTGAAGCTCGCGCGTCGTCTGGACACGTCGGGCCCGGTGCCGATACTCGGCACAAACCAACCGCTGTGGAGTATTCTTATGATCAGTTCGACGGGATGCGCGATGATGGCAGTTCTCTTGCTCTCGCTACGCGTTCGACGTTACCGGAGGCGCAGCAGCGGAGCCATCAAACACAAGTTTTCTCGCAAGGATTGACGAGTCCATGTATTACCATATTGCTGAAAAGAATTTATGGGAGATGCTCACGAGTTTCTTGACGAGAGGAGGTCGCGTGCATAATCGCCCCGAGTCGGGAATAATCGAGGTTACGGTTACCCCCGAGGAGCACAGCATCGATGCCGTCGATAGAGCCATTCAACTGGAGGCGGCCAGAACGCTCGGTGAGAATGCCGACTTCTGTGGAGGCATGGAAGCATCTTTCACGATGAACCCGCCCATGAGCGACGAAATGAGGAGAGAAGTTCTGGCCAAGGCCGGCGAAATATTGACTCGGCTTCGCGATCGGCTCGAATTGCCCGATTGATTGATCGCGTCCAATCGACGAACTAGGCCCTCGGCTGTTTTCCTCTTCCCAAAGCAATCCAGCCGAGGGCTTTGCTCATGATCAACCGGAGTCTCGAACCTCGGCAAGGAGCGAGAGCGAACTAATGGGGTTGCCAGCGCCAGGCGAACTCGTCCGGTGCGGGCGGCGGCCCGGGCAGCTCACCGTCCGCGCTGAGCCCGGCCACCAGCATGGCGAGCACGCGACGGCGCAGCTGGACGGTGCGTTCCCGGTTCGGTAGCGCGATCGCGGCGCAGGACTCCAGGATCAGTGCGAGGTCCTGCGGTGTGACGTCCGGACGCAGCTTGCCGGTGGCGTGGGCGCGGCGCACGATCTCCTCGGTCACCTGTCCGGAGTGCTGGACGTCCGGGAGGATGGATTCGTCCGGGGTGAAGGTGCCCGCGAGATGCACGGTGAGCGAGTGCACGTCCGCGTCGACCACCCGCTCCAGGAAGCCGACCAGGCCGCGCCAGCCGTCCGAATCCTCCAGCGCCGCGTCTGCTTCCGTGTTGTACCGGCGAAGACCGTCGTAACAGAGCGTGCGCAGCAACGCCTCCTTGCTCGGATAGCGCCGGTACAGCGCGCTGATCCCGACACCGGCGCGGTCTGCGACGGCGGAGATCGGGGCCGAGGCGTCGGCGAGGAATACTGCGCGGGCGGCCTCCAAGATCAGGCCATCGTTGCGGGCCGCCTGCGCCTTGCGGCCGGGCAGACCCTTCTGAGCTGGGGCGTCGCATGTCTTCGGCATGGTTCTAGAGTAGCACTTGAAACGGAATGATCCGTTCTGATACGGTCTCATCTGAACAGAACAGAGCATTCCGTTTCACCGAGGAGCAGGACATGACCGCGATCACCCCCTTCCGCATCGACGTCGCGCAGGCCGACCTGGACGACCTGCGCGACCGGCTGGCCCGCACCCGCTGGGCCGAGCAGATCCCTGGATCGGGCGACACCTACGGGGTGAGCGTCGAGCGCGTCCGCCACCTGGTCGACTACTGGCGCGACGGGTTCGACTGGCGCGCGGTCGAGGCGTCGCTGAACGCCTACCCGCAGTTCACCACCGAGATCGATGGCCAGAACATTCACTTCCTGCACGTGAAAGCCGAGCAGGACAACGCCTTTCCGCTGATCCTCACGCACGGCTGGCCGGGCACCTTCGTCGAGTTCGTCGACCTGATCGAGCCGCTCACCGCGGCCGGATTCGATCTGGTGATCCCATCCGTGCCGGGGTATGGATTCTCCGGCCCCACCACCGAGGCGGGCTGGAACGACGCCCGGATCGCCCGCACGTGGGCGGAGTTGATGCGACGACTGGGCTACACCCGCTACGGCGCGGTGGGCAACGACGGCGGAGCGATGATCTCGCCGGAGCTCGGCCGGGTGGCGCCGGACAACGTGGTGGGCGTGCACGTCGCGCAGGTGTACTCGTTCCCGTCCGGCGATCCGGCCGAACTGGCCGACCTCACCGAGGACGAGCAGCAGTCGCTGGCCACCCTGGACTGGTTCGTGAAGAACAAGATGGGGTTCAACGTCCTGCAGTCCCAGCAGCCGCAGACGCTGGCGCACGCGATCATGGACTCGCCCGCCGGACTGGTCGGCTGGAACGGCCAATTGCTCGGCCCGGACCTGGACGACGATTTCGTGCTCACCAACATCGCGATCCACTGGCTGACCGGCACCGCGGGTTCGGCGATCCGGCACTACTTCGAGAAGGACAAGGCCGAGCATCCCAGCGCGCCCAGCACGGTGCCGCTCGCGCTCTCCGGCTCCGCCGGCGATTTCCACGGCATCCGGCGCTTCGCCGAGCGCGACCACAACATCGTGTCGTGGCGGACGCACGACGTCTTCACCCACTACCTGCACCATGCGGCGCCCGCGCTGATGGCGCAGGAGATCACGGAGTTCTTCGCGAAGTTGCGCTGACCGGTGCGAGACGGCCGCCGCCCCGGTGTGGGCGGCGGCCTTTGCGTGCACGGAGGCCGAGACAGTCTCTTATGTCATCGAGACTCACGGCCATGGTTCGTCTCGTTTCTCGCTGATGTACTGGATTCACCAACAGCACAACAGCTTTCGAACAAGGAGATGGACACCATGAAAATCGCGGTCTTCGGAGCCACCGGTACCGTCGGACGCCTGGTCGTCGAGCGGGCCCTCCAGGAGGGGCACGAGGTCACGGCATTCACCCGGAACGCGGCGAGCGTAAGGCAGCGGCACGTGCGGCTGCGCGTGGTGGAAGGCGACGTGCTGGACACGCACTCGGTGCAGCGTGCGGTGGAGGGGCAGGACGCGGTGCTGATCTCGCTCGGCAACGGCCGCAACGGCATCGTGCGGGCGAGCGGCACCGAAGCGATCATCAAAGCGATGAACCGCACCGGCGTCAAGCGGCTGATCTGCCAGACCACCCTCGGTGTCGGCGACAGCAAGGGCAACTTGAACTTCCTGTGGAAGTACGTGATGTTCGGGCTGCTGCTGCGTCCGGCCTACGCCGACCATGTCCTGCAGGAGGAATACGTCCGGGCCAGCGACCTGGACTGGACCATCGTGCGGCCGAGCGCCTTCACCGATGGACCGCGCACCGGCAGCTACCGGCGTGGATTCCCAGCGGGCGAGCGCGGTCTCACCCTGAAGATCGCCCGCGCCGACATCGCGGACTTCATGATCGAGCAGCTGACCGACACGACCTACCTCCATCAGTCGCCCGGCATCTCCAACTGAGAACGGCGCACTCGTGCGGCGGCAGTCTGCGGTGCGGCGAGCCCATCAGCACAGCGCACATCGCGTATGACGGGGTCGAGCGCCGCCGGGCGCAGTCATGAGTTCTCAGGTGCGGGGCGGCAGAGCAGCCGTGACCCTGGAGGGTCCCGGCTCAGGCCGGAAAAGACACGGCACGCGCGGTCAGCCCCCGAGGCGGCCCACGCCCCCGGTATCGGGGAAGTGGGCCGCAGCCGTTGCAAGGCAATAGGTTCAGACGTGGTCGTGCAATTCGGCCCAAGCCGGGAACGGGTCGGGGTACTCGGCCCATGCTCCCGCCCCCTCGGCGAACTCCGCGTCAGTGAGCAAGGCCGCGTCCAAGAGCGCGCGCACCGCATCGCAATCCAGCTTGATTCCGATGAGCACGATCTCCTGCCCCGGCGGCACCTCCAACGACGACCACCATGCGGCGGGTTCGAAGACCAGGTTCGGCCCGGCCTGCGACCAGACCGCGGCCAGCGTCGACCGGCTCGCGATCCAGCAGAAACCCTTGCTGCGCAGCAGACCACGCAGCTGGTCCAACGCTTCGGACAAGCGCAGCGGATGGAACGGCCGGTCGGCGGTGTAGGTGAGGCTGCGAATGCCGTATTCCTCGGTCTCGGGCGTGTGCCCGCCGGCGAGTTCCTCCGCCCAGCCCTCAGCTTCGGCCGCGACCAACGGGTTGTAGCGGCCGGTGTCCAGCACCTCCGCCAAGTCGACAACGCCGTTGCTCGTGCGCAGCACCCGGGCGCGCGGATTGAGCCTGCGCACCGTCGCTTCCACCGCACCCGCCGCCGCGGCGCCGACCAGGTCGGTCTTGTTGACCAGCAGGACGTCGGCGAATTCCACCTGGTCCACCAGTAGATCGGCGATCGTGCGGGTGTCACCGTCGCCCGCTTGCAGGTTCCGCTCGGCCAATGCCTGGCCGCGCGCAACTTCGGCGAGGAAAGTCGACGCGTCGACCACGGTCACCATGGTGTCCAGGCGCGCGATATCGCCGAGCCGGAATCCGTCCTCGAACTCCCAGTCGAAGGTCGCGGCCACCGGCATCGGTTCGGAGATACCGGTCGACTCGATCACCAGCTGGTCGAACCGCCCCTCGCGGGCGAGCCTGGCGACGGCCTCGATCAGGTCCTCGCGCAGTGTGCAGCAGATGCAGCCGTTGGTCAGCTCGACCAGTTTCTCCTCGGTGCGATCGAGGTGGCCCTGTCCCGCGACCAGCGCGGCGTCGATATTCACTTCGCTCATGTCGTTGACGATGACCGCCACCCGACGGCCTTCCCGGTTGGCGAGGATGTGGTTGAGCAGCGTCGTCTTGCCCGCACCGAGGAAGCCGGACAGCACGGTGACGGGAAGCAGATCGGAGTCCATGGCATAAATGATAACGATTTTCATTTGCTATCTGAGTGCGGGTTCCGGTTGCCGGTGGCGGCGCGCCCGGACCGCCGTAGGGTTTGTGGCGTGAAACTGCTGCCATTGCCCGCCGAGGGGCAGACCCCCGTCCGGGCGCTCACCATTGCCGGTACCGATTCCGGCGGAGGCGCCGGAATCCAGGCCGATACCCGCACCATGGCGCTGTGCGGAGTACACGCGCTGGTGGCGGTGGCGGCGGTGACCGTGCAGAACTCGGTTGGCGTCAGCGGCTTCCACGAGATCCCGCCGCAGATCGTGGCCGATCAGGTGCGCGCGGTCGTCGGTGACATCGGCGCAGGCGCGGCCAAGACCGGCATGCTGGCCTCCACCGCGATCATCGAGGCGGTCGCGGCGGTGTGCCAGGAGGTCGGTATCGGCCGCGACGGCCACATTCCGCTGGTCGTCGATCCGGTCGCGGCCTCGATGCACGGTGACCCGCTGTTGCACATCGAGGCGCTGGACGCGCTGCGCAACACCCTGATTCCGCTCGCGACCGTGGTCACGCCGAACCTGGACGAGGTCCGGCTGCTCACGGGTATCGAAGTGGACGACGAGGATTCGGCGCGCCGCGCGGCCGAGGCGCTGCACAAGCTCGGGCCGCGATGGACGATCGTCAAGGGTGGGCATCTGCGCTCCTCCGAATACAGCACCGACCTGCTGTTCGACGGCGAGCAGTTCCTGGAGTTCTCGGCGCCGCGCATTGCGACGGGCAACGACCACGGCGGCGGCGACACGCTGGCCGCCGCGATCGCCTGCGCCCTGGCCCACGGCTATACGGTTCCCGAAGCGGTGGAGTTCGCCAAGGAGTGGACCTACCGCTGCCTCGCCGCGTCCTACGATCTCGGAGCGGGCCACGGGCCGGTGTCCCCGCTGTGGCGGCTGCGCGAGAACTGACCAGGCCACCACTCAGCGAGACATCGACTTCCGGCAGGACCGCACAGTGCGGCACGATTTCTTGTCGGTGGGCGCTGCGATACTGAGGTCGTCGCAAACACAGGTGGCTTCAACGGCGAAGGCAATCGGAACAACGGCGTTCGGTGTGTATGCGACAACCGGCCTCGGCGTCCGCCCGGGCGGCGCCACGGTCACCTACGGGAAACGGCAAGGTGCAGCGGACGGCCGGCATCGATGCGGATGCCGTTGAGCCGTGTGTTCGCCGCTACCAGTGCGGAGATGATCTCGGCGAGGTAGGCGACGAACTGCTCGATCGGCATGATCGGTGTCTCCAACCGGTTCGCACCGAGCCACCAGTCGGTGGCCGAGGCCACCGCACCGAAAATCGAATAGATGACCAGTTCCGCGCTCGCGATCGGTACCGACTCGTCGCCGGATGCCCCCGCGAACAGTTCGGCGGCGCGCTTCGCCGACTGCCTGGCCGATTGCACCGCGCGGGCGGAGTCGTCGGATCGTTGCGCGAAGTGGCCGTGCAGGATGAACCGGAAGATGTTCGGGTGCTGTGACACCACCAGCACGTATTCGGACGCCCCGCGGCGGACGAGTTCGCCGGCCGAGTCGTTGGTCAGGTCGAAACTGGCCGTGATCCGTTCCCACAGTAGGTCGCGGATCCGGTCGACGATCGCGTTGTAGAGATCGGCCTTGTCCTCGAAATGGCGATACAGCTTCGGCTTGGCCGCGCCCGCCTCCTTGGCGATATCACCCATGCTGACGCCGGGGCCGTGCGTGTCGAGCGCACGAAATGCCGCGTCGACGAACTCTTCGCGAACTTTCCTGCGATGCTCGCGCCAGCGCTCGGTACGCGCGTCCACGCGTTTGCGCGGCTGGTCGTCTTCCGTCCGGCCGCTGAGCATCACGAATCCGGATGCTACCTGCAACCGGCGTTACCGCTTACCGCCTGTCTGCGTGAGACCGCGCTCAGGCCAGCATGCCGACTCGGTGCGATCGCGATGTCGAGCTTCCGGTGTGGGCGCCTGCCAACTCGGATCCACCAGTTGTCCCACTGAACGGCGTAGGCTGCCGGATCTTCCATCGGTCCTTCTCCGCACCCAGGTTTGTCTACCGCACCGTAGCTTTCGCCGAGTCGCCTGTCAGTCGTGGAGTTCCGTCTTTCGTTGGCAGGAACCTCACAGCTCGGGCCCAGTTTCGCACCAGCGTCGGCGTCGAGGGTGGTGCGCATGACCGAGACTGTGGCCGTCGCGGCGACGGAGCGAACCGAGAACACGGGGGCGCCCGTGCTGGACGTGGTGATACCCGTCTACAACGAAGAGACCGACCTGGGCGTGTGCGTGCGCAGGTTGCATGCCTACCTGCGCGACGGATTCCCGTTCCCGGCGCGCATCACGATCGCCGACAACGCGAGCACCGACGACACGCTCCAGGTCGCACAGCTGCTCGCCGAGGACCTGTCCGACGTGCGTGTAGTGCACCTGGCCGCCAAGGGCCGTGGCAGGGCGCTACGGGCGGTGTGGGAACGCTCCGACGCGCAGGTGGTCGCCTATATGGACGTCGACCTGTCCACGGATCTGAACGCGCTGCTCCCCTTGGTCGCACCACTGATCACCGGGCATTCCGACCTGGCCATCGGCACCCGGCTCGACTCCGCCTCCCGGGTGGTGCGCGGGCCGAAGCGCGAGATCATTTCCCGCTGCTACAACTTGCTGCTGAAAGCCTCAGTGCGAGCGCACTTCTCGGACGCACAGTGCGGATTCAAGGCGATGCGCGCCGACGTGGCGCGTCGACTGCTGCCGCTGGTCCGCGACGGGGAGTGGTTCTTCGACACCGAGTTGCTGGTACTCGCCGAACGGGTAGGGCTGCGCATCCACGAGGTGCCGGTGGACTGGATCGACGACCCGGACAGCCGGGTCGACATCATCGACACCGCGCGCAAAGACCTGCACGGCATCTGGCGGCTCGGACGGGCACTGGCCACCGGCGCGCTGCCGCTGGAGGAACTGCGCCGGGCGGTGGGCCGGGAACCGCTGGTGCCCGGCGTGCCGCTGGGCATGGTGGGACAGCTGGTGCGGTTCGCGATCGTCGGCGTGCTGAGCACGTTGGCCTATCTGCTGCTGTATGTCGTGCTGCAACCGTTCACCGGCGCGCAGGTGGCGAACTTCGCGGCGCTGCTGATCACGGCGGTGGCGAACACCGCGGCCAACCGGGCGTTCACTTTCGGGGTGCGCGGCTCGACCGGGGTCGTCTCGCACCAATTCCAAGGTCTGGTGATCTTCGGGGTCGGGTTGGCGCTCACCAGTGGGTCGCTGTTCGCGCTGCATCAGTGGGCGCCGGGCGCTGCGGTGCATCTGGAGCTGTTCGTGCTGGTACTGGCCAACCTGGTGGCGACCCTGTTGCGGTTCGTCGGTCTGCGGTGGGTGTTCCGCGACAGTGCTGGCGCGGGCGAACAACGCCGCTCCACTCCTGCGCCCGCCGAATCGCCTCGGACAACTCCCGGACGGCCCACCACCGAGCCCGCCCGCATCGCACTCGACCGCGAAGGACACGACCTGTGACTGCGACACTCACGACAACACCGGCCGCGGCCGAACCGCGGCCGAAGCCCGAGCGCCGCTGGGAGTACCCGGCGCTGGCGGTGCTCCTGATCGGCACGACAGTGGCGTATCTGTGCAACCTCAGCGCGAACGGGTGGGCGAACTCGTTCTATTCCGCTGCGGTGCAAGCCGGTTCGGTGTCGTGGAAGGCTTTCTTCTTCGGGTCGTCCGATGCGGCGAACTCGATCACCGTGGACAAACCGCCCGCTTCGCTGTGGTTGATGGAATTGTCGGTGCGGGCGTTCGGACTGAGCAGCGGGAGCATCCTGGTGCCGGAGGTACTGCTCGGCGTTGCCACCGTCGCGCTCGTCTGGGCTACCGTGCGCAGGCCGTTCGGACCCGCCGCCGGATTGATCGCCGGATCGGTGCTGGCGGCGACGCCCGTCGCGGCACTGATGTTCCGGTTCAACAATCCCGAGGCGCTGCTGGTGTTCTTGATGGTCGCCGCGGCTTGGGCGATGACGCGCGCGGTGGAGGACGGCCGCTGGCGCTGGCTCGTGCTGACCGGCGTGCTGATCGGATTCGGCTTCCTCACCAAGCAATTGCAAGTGCTGCTGGTAGTGCCCGCACTGGCACTGACCTACCTGGTCGCCGGTCCGCCGAAGCTCGGCAAGCGCATCGTGCAACTGTTCGCGGCGGGTGCCGCGATGGTGGTGGCCGCCGGTTGGTGGCTGCTGGCGGTGGAGTTGTGGCCCGCATCGTCGCGTCCGTGGATCGGCGGCTCGCACGAAAACTCGATTTTGGAGCTGACCCTCGGCTACAACGGACTAGGACGGCTCAACGGCAACGAACGCGGCAGCGTCGGGCCCGGCGGCGAACTTCCACCCGGCGGCAACGGCATGTGGGGCGACACCGGCATCACGCGGCTGTTCGAACCCGCGCAGGGCGGTCAGATCGCATGGCTCATCCCAGCCGCCCTCGTCGCGCTTGTCGTGGGAATCATCCTGCGCGGCAGGAGCATTCGAACCGATCAGCAGCGCGCCTCGCTGATCCTGTGGGGCGGATGGCTGCTGGTGACCGGGCTGGTGTTCAGCTTCATGGCGGGCATCTTCCACCAGTACTACACCGTCGCGCTGGCCCCGGCGGTCGCCGCGCTGGTCGGCGCGGGAGTGGTGCTGCTGTGGCGGGAGCGCCGCCGGCCGGCGGTGCGGCCGGCGTCGGCGCTCGCGGTGGGTCTCACCACGGCGACGGCATGGATGCTGTTGTCCCGAAGTGCCGAATGGCAGCCGTGGCTGCGCTGGACCGTGCTGGTCGTCGGCGTCCTCGCGACGCTCGCCGTCGCCTTCCCCGCGCCGCGGAAGCTGACCGTGGTGTCGGCGCTCGCGGTGGCGTTCACCGGCTTGGCCGGGCCGGTCGCCTACGCGGTCGACACGATCGCCACCTCGCACGCCGGTTCCATCCCCTCGGCCGGGCCGAACGTCGCGATGCACGGCAATCGACCGCCGTGGGGCGACGTGATGATCGGTATGGGCCCTCCACCGCAGGACGGGCTGGCAAGGAATGGCCGCGCCGGTGCCGGACAAGCGCAGAATGGGTGGCCGCCTGGTTCGGGTCCGCGCGGCCCGATTCCATTGCCCGGCAACGCGGGAACGCAAGGCACGGTACCCGATGGGCAGGCCACACAAGGGATACCGGACGGCGCGACCGGGGACGGTGGTCCAGGCCCCAATGGCGGCGGTGGAATCGGCGGGCTCCTCGGGGCCCGTGAGCCGAGCGCGCAGGTCGTGTCCCTGCTCGAGCAGAACGGCGGCGACTACACATGGGTTGCCGCGGCCATCGGCTCGAACAGCGCCGCGGGTTTGCAGCTGGCCACCGAACTTCCCGTGATGCCGATCGGCGGCTTCAACGGCAGCGACCCGTCACCGACGCTGGAACAGTTCAAACAGTATGTAGCCGAAGGAAAGATCCACTATTTCGTCGGCGGCGGCCGAGGCGGCCCCGGTTCCTCGAGCTCCTCGCCCAGCGCACAGATCACGCAGTGGGTGCAGGAGAACTTCACCGCCACGCAGGTGGACGGCGTCACTCTGTATGACCTGACCGCCACCCACTGACACCGAGAGTGCGGCCCCGCCCCGACACACCGGGGCCGCACCTCTCCCAGCGCGGCGCGGCGTGTGCGGGACCCCGCGCGGTCGAGACCGCGCCACCGCCGAGCGGTGCATCGCCGAGCGCTCCGGTGCCCTATTCGGCTACGCACCGGGCTACGCCGTGTCTGTCGAACAGCGGATTCATTCCGCTACCGATAGACCACGAGCATGTGGTCATGGCTGGAAGGCTTCCCTTGATCCACCGGGATCCCTTCGACCGCATACTGATCGCCCAGGCGCGATGCGCAAATCTCACCCTGGTCACCCGGGACCCGTATTGCCAGAAATACGAGTTAGACGTCTTAGCGGTGTGATCCACTGCGCGCAGGCGTTCTCGGCGGAGCTGTACATCCGGTCGACTACGGCAGTGATGCGGGGCAGCCATGAGTGACATTGCTGCGAGACCGCAAAGATTCGTTACCACGGTGGGTCATTCGGCGGCGGGCTCTTGGCACCCGGCAAAACGCCAGCGATGATGTTCGGTACGTGACGGCTTCGGGTCGGGAGCCGGGGCCCCGGCCACCATCAGGTCACGCGTACACCGCGAACACTCAGGGAAACAGTTGAATGCTTTCACGAAGCTGGCCGTGACGGTGGTCAGCGCACTCGTCGCAACCGCGCTCGCCGTGGGATTCGCATCCACCGCGTCGGCGGCTCCGGTGGACAACGCCGCACCGATCGCAGCGGCGACCAGCGAACCTCCGCAGGTGACCTACATCAAGGCGTGCCTGCCGCCCGGTGACACGATCGAGCTCCGCACCGGAATCGGTGCGGCCGTCGGAGCCGCGATCGGCGCGCTCGTCGGCCTGCCGGTCTTCTTCGTCGGCGCGATCCCCGGCGCGATCATCGTCGGAGTGATCGGGGCCGCGATCGGCGCCTCCTCCTACGCCATCGATTCCGGGCGGCTCGAGCAGCAGGGATTGTGCTGACCACCTGATTCGCTGGACGGCCCCGCTCCAGCCGCGTCGGCAGAAGCGGGGCCGTCGCCATCTTCTGCCCAACGGGTCCGAGACAGCCGCTCGGTCGGCGGCGTATCGCGCCGACCTAACGAGGCGGTGGAGATTCGAGGAGGCGGCGAAGGGCCTCATCGAGTGCGATGTTCTTGCCGTACATTTCCGCGATTATCCGTTGCTGCTCATGCAGCACCTCTTGGGATTTCGTGAAGTACGAGGCGAACACGGCGGCGGTGACGACGTTGAGCGTCAGGAGCGCTCCGCCCGCGATCAGCAGGCGGACACCGAATCGGGCGGACGCCGACTCGGCATCGCTCTCCTTCCAGGAGATGTCGGTGTCGGCCACCACATCATCACGCACCGTGAAAGCCGGTGGGCCATCGGTGATCGCGGTGATGGTGTACCTGCGGTTCCGGCGCAGCAGAACGGGTGCCAGCTCCAGGCCGGACGAGGTGATAGCGATGGGCAGCCGGGTACCGCCGTCGTCCGGAATCACCGCGATCACCGGAGTGCTCACTTCGATCGGCAACGACTGGCCTTGGACGAAGTCGTCCGGCCGCACGTCTTTCTGGCCGCGGTTGACGAGCGTCGCCACCACGAGATGGGGGTTGCCGATCACGGCCGCGCCATAGGAGACCCGCAGCGCCTGAGGTCCCGGTACGCCCGAGATCATGCGCCGGGAGTCGAAGTCGAACCGCACGACATTGCGGCGGCGATTGGCCAGGAAGTAGTAGAACCCGGCAACGACGCCAACGACCGTCGCCACCAGTGCCGCCACCGGTATCCAAACCATGAGTGCAGTGTCCCCGCTCGGCACGCCGACCGGAGGATATTGCGGTGCAGCAATATCCGCAGCGGGTCGCGGCACTGCGTTCGACACGCCGGAACAAGCGATCGGCGATGACGCCGCCCGCGGCGGCTAGCTCTCTTCCGGCCGCTCGAGCAGCGACAACGCGATCGGGACGAGCAGACCGACCAGTTCGGCGGTCTCAGCGCCGACCGTGGAGGGCGGCGTGCAACGTCGCCGCCCATTGGTGCACGATTTGTTTCCGGCGGGCCGAGTCGTCGGTGAGGACATCGGCCAATCCGAGACCGCGGGCCATGTCCAGGGTCGCCTGGACCAGGTGATGGGCAACCGGGTCGGAGTCGTCCACGCCGAGGGCTGCGACCGCGCGGCGGTGTGACGCGCGACCGAAGCGGGCCTCCAGCGGGACGATGCGTTCGCGCAGCGCCGGATCGGCGGCGGCGTGCGTCCACACCTGCAGGGCCGCCTTGAACAGCGGACTGGTGTAGGACTCGACCAGCCCCGCCACCACCGCCTCGGTGCGTGCGGGGCCGTCACCCAGCTCCGTCAGCGTCGCCGCCTCCTGCACGGCCTGCCCGCTGCGCGTGTCGAACATGTACTCCAGCGCCGCGGTGATCAGGTCCTCCCTGGTCGGAAAGTGATGCTGGGCCGCACCACGGGACACCCCGGCGCGCTCGGCGACCACGGCGACCGTCGCGGCCGCCCAGCCCATTTCGGCCAGGCAGTCGATCGTCGCCTCGAGCAGGCGCTGCCGGGTGACTCGGCTGCGGTCCTGCTTCGGTTCGTGGGGTGTCGCCATGGTGGCTATTCTGCCCAGCTCGGCGGGCGACGCTGCAGAAAGGCCAGCATGCCCTCGTGCACTTCGGGGGTGCCGAAGAAGCTCGCCGAACGCTGCGCGAGTTCGTCGGCGGAGGAGTCGAACTGCGCGAGGATGTCGGCGTTGACCAGCCTCTTGGCCTCCGCGAGGCCTTGCGGCGACCCCTTGCGCACCTCCCCGCACAGCCGCGCCACCTCGGCTGCCGGGTCGTCGGCGGTGACCGTGACCAGGCCGATCTCTTGCGCCACAGCGGCGCCGAACTTCTCGCCGGTGAGGTAATACCGGCTGGCCGCGCGCGGGCTGAGCCGCGGCAGCAGGGTCAGCGAGATCATGAACGGCGCCAACCCGATCCGCACCTCGGTGAGCGCGAAACTGCTGCCCGGCCCGGCCACGACGATGTCGCAGGCGGCCACGATGCCCATGCCACCGGCACGAACGTTGCCGTCGATCCGGGCGATCACCGGCTTCGGCGTCTCCACCAGCCTGCGCAGCACGCCGATCATCACCCGGGTGCGCTCGTCGGCGGCCACGGCCGGATCGGCGTCGCTCGCCTCACTGAGGTCCGCGCCCGCGCAGAACGTGTTGCCGGTGTGCGCGAGCACGATGACGCGCACCTTGTCGTCGGCCGCCGCGTCGTCCAGCCCGCGCAGCAGCTCGGCGACCAGCCTGGAGGACAGCGCGTTGCGGTTGTGCGGCGAGTCGAACGTGAGCGTCGCCACACCGCCGCTCACCTCGTAGCGGACGAACGGGCCTGTCTCGGTCATGCGCGTCCTCTCAGTACGACTTCGGCAGGCCCAGCGAATGCTGCGCGACGAAGTTCAGCACCATTTCCCGGCTGACCGGCGCGATGCGGCCGATCCGGGAGGCGGCCAGCATGGCGGCCAGCCCGACATCCCTGGTCAGGCCGGAGCCGCCGTGTGTCTGGATAGCCTGGTCGAGCGCCTTGATGCTGGCTTCCGCCGCCGCGTATTTCGCCATGTTGGCGGCCTCGGCGGCGCCCATCTCGTCGCCGGCGTCGTAGAGGGTCGCGGCCTTCTGCATCATCAGCTTGGCCAGCTCCACTTCGACCTTCACCTGTGCGAGCGGATGCGAAATGCCCTGGTGCGCGCCGATCGGCGTCTTCCACACCGTGCGTTCCCTGGCGTATTCCACCGCGCGGTCGATCGCGTAGCGGCCGAGGCCGATGGCCATGGCGGCGCCCATGATGCGCTCCGGGTTCAGACCGGCGAACAGCTGCATCAGCGCCGCGTCCTCCTTGCCGACCAGCGCGGTCGAGGGCAGCCGGACGTCGTCGAGGAACAGGCTGTACTGGTGGTCGGGCTCGATGATGTCCATCTCCTGCGCCGTCTTGGTGAAGCCTTCGGCGTCGGTCGGCACGATGAACAGGGCGGGCTTGAGCTTGCCGGTCTTGTGGTCCGCGGTGCGGGAGACGATCAGCACGGCCTCGGCCTGGTCCACGCCGGAGATGAAGATCTTGCGGCCGTTGAGGATCCAGTCTTCCCCGTCGCGGCGGGCGGTGGTGGTGATCTGGTGGGAGTTGGAGCCCGCGTCCGGCTCGGTGATGCCGAAGACCATCTTGCCGGAGCCGTCGGCGAGCTTGGGCAGCCATTCCTGCTTCTGCTCGTCGGTGCCGTACTTGGTGATGATGGTGCCGCAGATGGCCGGGGAGACCACCATGAGCAGCAGGCCCGCGCCCTGCGCGGACAGCTCCTCCATCACCAGCGACAGCTCGTACATGCCCGCGCCGCCGCCACCGTATTCCTCCGGCAGGTTCACGCCGAGAAAGCCGAGTTTGCCCGCCTCTTCCCACAATTCGTCGAGCGGCTCGTTCTTGCGCGCCTTCGGCAGCACGTAGTCGCGGTAGTTGTACTTCGCGGCCAGCGCGGCGACGGCGGCCCGCAGCGCCTTCTGCTCGTCGGTTTCGATGAAGCTCATCAGTTCTCCTAGATCTCGTCGTTCGAGGCGGGTTCGACGACCGCCAGCACGGCGCCGACGTCGACCTGCTGGCCGACGGTGACGTTGACGGCGCTGAGCACGCCCGCGGTGGGCGCGGCGATGGTGTGCTCCATCTTCATCGCCTCCAGCCACAGGATCGGCTGCCCCTGTTCGACCTGGCTGCCCACCTCGGCCCCGAGCCGGATCACGCTGCCCGGCATCGGAGCCAGCAGCGAGCCGGTGGCCACCTGGTCGGCCGGATCGCTGAAGCGGGGCAGCCTGCGTACGGCCACCGGGCCCAGCGGCGAGTCGACGTAGACCTGCTCGCCATAACGCGCGACTTCGAACTGCCTGCGCACCGGACCCCGTTCGCCCGGGACCGACAGCACGACGCGATCCGGTGCCGACTCGACGAGGCCGAGCCCGTCGTGACCGTCCACCGTGAGGCCGGTCCGGCCGAATCGGTAGCCCACCTCGTGCGTCCCGGTGGCGCGGCTCTCGTAGGACTTGTTCTGCGACTGCGACGGCAGGTTCCGCCATCCGCTGGGCAGCCCGCCGCCCACCCGCGCGCCGGTGCGGTTCGCCGCGGCGTCGGCGAGTGCGGCGGCCACGATGGACAACACCTCGTCGGATTCCGACACCAGCGGTGCGGCGAGGGTGTCCATGCCGTGCGTCTCGAAGAACGCGGTGTCGGTGTCCCCGGCCAGGAACGCCGGATGACGCAGCACCCGCACCAGCAAGTCCCGATTGGTGACCAGACCGTGGATCTTCGCCCGGCTCAGTGCCGCGGCCAATACTCGCGCTGCGGCACTCCGGGTTTCAGCGTATGAAATGACTTTGGCGAGCATCGGGTCGTAGTGCACGCCGACCACCGAACCGTCCACCACGCCCGTATCCAGACGTACACCGGGCCGGTCGAGCAGATCGAATTCGGCACGCACCGAAGGAATCTCGATCCGGTGCACCGTCCCGCTCTGCGGCTGCCAGTCGTGCGCCGGGTCCTCGGCATAGAGCCGGACCTCGATCGAATACCCGCGCATCGCGGGCGGTTCGGCAGGCAATGCGTCACCAGCGGCGACATCCAGTTGCAGCCGAACGAGGTCCAGCCCGGTGGTGCATTCGGTGACCGGGTGCTCCACTTGCAGACGGGTGTTCATCTCCAGGAAGAAGAACTCGCCTTGCTCGTCGGCGAGGAACTCGACGGTGCCGGCGCCGGTGTAGCCGATCGCGCCCGCCGCCAGCCGGGCCGCCTCGAACAGCCGCGCCCGCATGCCCTCGGTGCGCTCCACCAGGGGCGAGGGCGCCTCCTCGACGACCTTCTGGTGGCGGCGCTGGATGGAGCACTCGCGCTCGCCCACCGCCCAGATCGTGCCGTGGGTGTCGGCCATGACCTGGACCTCGATGTGCCTGCCGGTCTCGAGGTAGCGCTCGCAGAACACCGTCGGATCGCCGAACGCGGATTCCGCCTCCCGGCGGGCGGCGTCGATCTGCGGCGCCAAGTCGGCCAGGTCGCGCACCACCCGCATGCCGCGCCCGCCGCCACCTGCGGAGGCTTTGATCAGCACCGGCAGATGATCCTCGGCGACCTCGGCCGGGTCCAGCTCGGCGAGCACGGGGACACCGGCGGCGTCCATCATCTTCTTCGCGGCGACCTTCGAGCCCATCTGCTCGATCGCCTCGACGGGCGGCCCGATCCAGACCAGCCCGGCGTCGAGCACCGCTTTGGCGAATTCGGCATTCTCGGAAAGGAATCCGTATCCGGGGTGGATGGCGTCCGCGCCGGTGGCGAGCGCGGCCTCGATGATCAGCTCACCGCGCAGGTAGGTCTCGGCGGGCGTATTGCCGGGCAGGCGCACAGCGGCGTCCGCCTCGCTGACGTGCGGCGCGGCGGCATCCGCGTCGGAGTACACCGCGACGGTGCCCACGCCCATGCGGCGGCAGGTGGCGAAGACCCGGCGGGCGATTTCGCCGCGGTTGGCGACGAGGACGTTCGTGATAGCGGGAGCGAGGGGGAAATTGGACACGGCGCGCCTCACATTCGGAAGACGCCGAAGCCTTCGGCGCCCTTGATCGGGGCATTGTGAATGGCCGACAAGGACATTCCCAATACCGTCCGGGTATCACGCGGGTCGATGACGCCGTCGTCGTAGAGCCGCCCGGACATGAACATCGCCAGCGACTCGGCCTCGATCTGCGCCTCCACCATGGCGCGCATCCCGGCGTCGGCCTCCTCGTCGAACGGCAGGCCCTTGGCCTCGGCGGCGGCGCGGCTGACGATCGAGATCACGCCCGCCAGCTGCGCCCCGCCCATCACAGCGGATTTCGCGCTCGGCCAAGCGAAGACGAAACGCGGGTCGTAGGCCCGGCCGCACATGCCGTAGTGGCCCGCGCCGTAGGACGCGCCCATCAGTACCGAGATGTGCGGCACCTTCGAGTTGGACACCGCGTTGATCATCATCGAGCCGTGCTTGATGATGCCCTTCTGCTCGTACTCCTTGCCGACCATGTAGCCGGTGGTGTTGTGCAGGAACAGCAGCGGGGTGTCGGACTTGTTGGCCAGCTGGATGAACTGGGTGGCCTTCTGTGACTCCTCGGAGAACAGCACGCCGCGCGCGTTCGCCAGGATGCCGATCGGATACCCGTGCAGTTCGGCCCATCCGGTGACCAGGCTGCTGCCGTAGAGCGGTTTGAACTCGTCGAAGTCCGAGCCGTCCACGATGCGCGCGATCACCTCGCGCGGGTCGAACGGGATCCTCAGGTCCGACGGCACGATGCCGAGCAGATCCTCGGGGTCGTACAGCGGCTCGATCACCTCGGCGCGCGGTGCGGGCCCCTGCTTGCGCCAGTTCAGCCGCTTGACGATGGAACGGCCGATACGGATAGCGTCCTGCTCGTCCACCGCGTAGTAGTCGGCGAGTCCGGAGATCCGCGCGTGCATGTCGGCGCCGCCGAGCGATTCGTCGTCGGACTCCTCACCGGTGGCCATCTTGACCAGCGGCGGTCCGCCGAGGAACACCTTGGAGCGCTCCTTGATCATCACCACGTGATCGGACATGCCGGGGATGTAGGCGCCGCCCGCGGTGGAGTTGCCGAACACCAGCGCGATGGTCGGAATGCCCTCCGCCGACGCCCGGGTGAGATCGCGGAACATCCGGCCGCCCGGGACGAATACCTCTTTCTGCGTGGGCAGATCCGCGCCGCCGGATTCCACCAGCGAGATCACCGGGAGCCGGTTCTCCCGCACGATATCGTTGATGCGCAGGGTCTTGCGCAGCGTCCACGGATTCGAGGTGCCGCCGCGCACGGTCGGGTCCGGCGCGACGATCATGCACTCGACGCCCTCCACCACCCCGATGCCCGCGATGGTGCTCGCGCCGACGTGGAATTCACTGCCCCAGCCGGCCAGCGGGCACAGCTCCAGGAACGGCGAATCCTCGTCGATGAGCAGTTCGATGCGCTCGCGGGCGGTCAGCTTGCCGCGCTTGCGGTGCCGGGCCAGCTTGTCCGGCCCGCCGCCCGCGATGGCCTTGGCGAACTCGGCCTCGACCTCGATGAGCTTGGCGCTCATGGCTTCCGCGGCCGAAGCGTACTCCGGGGACGCAGTATCCAGGGTGCTTCGCAAGATGGTCATGACTGGTACCCCAATCGTTTCGCCGCCAGTCCGGTGAGTATTTCGGTCGTGCCGCCGCCGATCCCGAGGATGCGCATATCCCGGTACTGGCGCTCGATCTCGGATTCGCGCATGTAGCCGAGGCCGCCGAAGAGCTGGACGGCCTGGTTGGCCACCCACTCGCCCGCCTCGACCGCGGTGTTCTTGGCGAAGCACACCTCGGCGATCAGGTCGGTCTCGCCTTCGGCGCTGCGCTGCACCACATCTCGGGTGTAGACCCGGGCGACGTCGATGCGCCGCGCCATCTCGGTGACCGTGTTCTGCACCGCCTGCCTGCTGATCAGCGGGCGACCGAAGGTCTCGCGGTTGCGCACCCACGCCAGGGTGAGGTCCAGGCAGCGCTGCGCGCTCGAATACGCCTGCACCGCGAGGCCGACGCGTTCGCTGACGAACGCGCCCGCGATCTGGTGGAAGCCGGAGTCCTCCGGCCCGACCAAGTTCTCCGCCGGCACCCGGACGTCCACGTAGGACAGCTCGGCCGTGTCGGAGGCGAGCCAGCCCATCTTGTCCAGCTTGCGGCTGACCGTGAAGCCCGGCGTGTCCTTGTCGACGATGAGCAGCGAGATGCCCGCGGAGCCTGGGCCTCCGGTGCGCACCGCGGTGACCACGAAGTCGGCGCGGACGCCGGAGGTGATGTAGGTCTTGGCGCCGTTGACGATGTAGTGGTCGCCGTCGCGGCGGGCGGTGGTGGTGAGGTGCCCGACGTCGGAGCCGCCACCGGGCTCCGTGATCGCGAGCGAGCCGATCTTCTCGCCCGCCAGCGTGGGCTTCACCCACCGCTCGATCTGCTCGGCGTTGCCCGTGGCGATGATGTGCGGCACGGAGATACCGCAGGTGAACAGCGAGGCGAACAGCCCGCCGGACGCTCCGGCCTGATGCATCTCCTCGCAGACGATCATCGCGTCCACGCCGTCGCCGCCGGAACCGCCCGCCGATTCCGGGAACTGCGCGCCGAGCAGGCCGAGTGCGCCCGCCTTCTGGTGCAATCCGCGCGGGATCTCTCCGGCGCGCTCCCACCCGTCCAGGTACGGCAGGATCTCGCGTTCCACGAATCCACGGACCGTGGAACGCAATTCGCGTCGTTCCGGCGTGTCCCAGGGTTTGGTCATGCGGTGTCCTTTCTCGCATGATCGGGGGCGCTGCGTGGTGACGCGAGCTGCCGCCTCCGGGCCTGACCGATCATGCGAACAGCTCCACGGGAATGTCGAGGTGACGGGACCGCAGCCATTCGCCGAGTCCCTTGGCCTGCGGGTCGAAGCGGGCCTGGTAGGCCACCCCTCGGCCGAGCAGGCCTTCGATGATGAAGTTCAGCGCCCGCAAGTTGGGCAGGACGTGCCGGGTGACGGTGAGCGAAGCCGCCTCCGGAAGCAGCTCTTTGACGCGCGCCACGGTGAGTGTGTGCACCAGCCAGCGCCACTGCTCGTCGGTGCGCACCCACACGCCGACGTTCGCGTCTCCGCCCTTGTCGCCGCTGCGCGCCAAGGCGATCGCGCCCAGGGGAACGCGGCGCGTCTCCCCGGCGGACAGCGGCTCGGGTGCGGGTGGCTCGGCCACCTCGGCGAGTTCGGCAGTGTCGGTGGACGGCGCGATATCGACACGGGTGCCATCCGGAAGCACCGCGGTGTGTGGCACCTCGGCGGCGTCGACGAACCCAGGCGTGAACACGCCGTACGGAGACCCGTTGCCCGGCAAGGTCGTAAAACTGCATCCCGGATAGCTGGCCAATGCCAGCTCCACCGCCACGTTGGAGAACGCGCGGCCGACCTTGTTCGGATCAGGATCGCGGACAACGCAGCGCAGCAGCGCACTCGCCTGCTCTTCGGTCTCGGCGTCCGGCCGGTCCAAGCGGGCCAGCGTCCAGGTCAGCTCCGCGGGACGGGTCGGCAGCCAGGACTCCAGCTGACGTCGCGCCAGCTCGGCTTTCGCCTCGATGTCCAAACCGGTGAGCACGAACTCCATCTCGTTGCGGAAACCGCCGAGGGTGTTCAGCGAGACCTTGAGCCGAGGCGGCGGAGCCTCGCCCGTGACATCGCTGATCAGCACCCGGTCCGGACCGTCCTGGTCGAGCTGGATGGTGTCCAGGCGTGCGGTCACGTCGGGTCCGGCATAGCGGGCGCCTTGGATCTCGTACATCAACTGGGCTTCGACCGTGTCGACGGTGACCGCGCCGCCCGTGCCCTGGTGCTTGGTGATGACGCTGCTTCCGTCGGAGCGGATTTCGGCGATGGGGAAGCCCGGCCTGCCCAGGTCGGCGAGTTCGGTGAAGAAGGCGTAGTTGCCGCCGGTGGCCTGGGTACCGCACTCGATGACGTGCCCGGCCACCACCGCGCCCGCCAGCTGGTCGTAGTCGGCCCGGCCCCAACCGAAGTGCGCGGCGGCCGGGCCGACGATCACCGACGCGTCGGTCACCCGTCCGGTGACGACGATGTCCGCGCCCGCGTTCAGGCATGCCACGATGCCCCACGCGCCGAGGTAGGCGTTGGCGGTCAGCGGTGCGCCGAAACCGAGGTCACCGGCGCGCGCGACCAGGTCGTCGCCCTCGACGTGCGCGATCTTCGCGTCCAGTCCGAGATCCGCGGCGACCTTGCGCAGTTTTTCGGCGAGACCGGCCGGGTTGAGGCCGCCCGCGTTCGCGACGATGCGCACCTTGCGTTCCAGCGCGAGCCCGAGGCAATCTTCGACCTGCTTGACGAAGGTCTTCGCGTAGCCGAGGCTCGGGTCCTTCATCCGGTCGCGGCCGAGGATCAGCATGGTCAGCTCGGCGAGGTAGTCGCCGGTGAGCACATCGAGCTGCCCGCCTTCGAGCATCTCACGCATGGCACTGAGCCGATCACCGTAGAAGCCGGAACAGTTGCCGATCCGGAGCACGTCCGGGTCGGCGGCCAGCATACTCATCAGCGGGAATGCCTCCTGTACGGCGGACCGTCAGGATGGGCCGCATGCCGCATCCGTGGAGTCCGCGTTCCGCGACCAGCATCACACTCGCGGCAGAAAAAAGCAAGCATGCGTGCTTGTTAATTGCACGCTGAACCACCGCCGCCACCCGCGACGCGATGACCTGGCCGCGTGGAGCAAGATGAACACGGTGTCCAGCGACATCACCGTGATCGTTCTGCTCGCCCTCTCCGGGTTCCTGGTCGGCGGCGCCTACACCACCTGGAAGACCGCCCGCCCACTGTCCATCGCGCTGGCGGTGTGCGCCGTTCTCGCGGCAGGTGGCGCCCTCGCCTGGTGGCTCGCATAAGGGCGCAGCCGGACGAAATCCGTCCATAGCCCGCGCCGGGCCGAGCGAAGGCAGCCGCTCAGCTCCTCGACAGACGGAAGATCCGCAAGTCGTCCGGCACTCCATTGAGCGGCGCGGCGAACAAGCTGCGGCGATACGGCTTGACCGCGAAACCGAGCTCGTCCAGCGTCTCGGGCCGCAGTGCTTGCAGCGTCGCTTCGGACAGCATGGTGTGCCCGTTGCCACCCGCTTCCATCACCCGGGCCGCGATCGTCACGTCCACGCCGAGCCAGTCGCCCCCGATCTCGCGCGGAGAACCGGTGTGCAAACCGATTCGCATCCGCGGGCGATAGCCACGCACGTGTACCTCGGCGAGGTTGCGCTTGGCGTTCACCGCGGCGCGCACGGCCCGGTCCGCCGAGGGAAAGACCGCCATCACGCCGTCGCCCATGCGCTTGACCACCTGGCCGCCGCGCTCGCCGATCGGGGGCTCGATGGCCTTGGCAACCTCGCGCAGCAGTTCGAGGGTGGCCTCGTCACCCGCCGACAACGACCACCGGGAGAACGCCACCAAATCGGTGAACATCACAGTTATCTCCTGGCTACCTTTGCCGCGGCCAACGCGCTCCAGCATCGCCTGCCAGACCTGCAAGGCGCCGAAGCCGATTTCCCTGGCCGCGCTGGGAGCGTCGCCGACAAGTTTGTCGGCGGCTCGCGCGACCGCCCGCGCACCGCCAGGACCCGAAACCGACAGTGGATCACCGAAAGCGGGATCACCGGGCAACTGCTCACGGGCCTTGCGCAGTACACCGATCAGGTCGGCGCGCTGGTTGGCGGCGTTCATCAGCGCGGACAGCTGGCCACGCCGCGATCCGCCGGGACGGCGAGCAGACTCGAACTCTTCGGTCGGCTCCAATGGAATGACCATTTCGGGCGGTATGTCGCCATCGGCCTCCGGCCCTGGCGCCGACTCGCCGCCGCCGGAAGGTGTTTCGCTCACGTCCCGAGGGTATCGCAGCCGATCCGAGCTCGGCCGGTTAGCAATCATCGCCATCTCTCACCTCCGCGGTGAACGTCAGCGAGCACGTCGTCGGGCCCCGCGATGGATAACGAGCTGGTTGCTGAACCGAGGCTACTCGGCCGAGAACGGGTCCTGGAAGCGCGGGCGGCATAGTTTCCGGGATGTTCACACGCAGCTGTGCCGACAGCGATCGGCCCGGCGCGAAGACTCGCACCGGGCCGATCGCCCCACCGTCCGCCGGGCAGTGGCAGGCGGTGGACGGAGCCCCGGACCTCCCGACAAGGTCGGCGCTCCACAACCCGAGTGGCGAGGGAAGGCGACTCGGGTAGCTACGCGTCGCGCTGGTTCACCGAGATCAGGGCCGCGCCGAAGACGATCCCGACGAATGCGGTGAAGTAGAGCAAGCTGGCCCACGGCCCCCAGTGCCAATTGGCGGTGGACGGGGCCGCGCTGAAGAAGTGGTTCGCGTTCGCGAACGGGAGGAACGGGGTGACGTTGCGGCCGAAACTGCCGAACGCGCCGAGCAGGCCCTCGATGAGCAGCGGCCACAGCACGATCAGCGATATGGCGGCTGCGGACTGCCGCACCAGCACGCCGACACCGACTGCGAGGACTATGCACAGGAAGGCGTAGATCGGGATGCCGTAGACCTCGCGCCAGTCCTCCGGACTGGACAGCGTCAGGGTCGTGCCCGCGTCCGGGCCGCTGAGCGCCTTGGCCACCAAGTAGGCGAGGAACACCAGCACGGTGGTGAGCAGCGCGCCGTACACGCCGACCAACCCCGCCTTGGTGAGGATGACCCGGTCCCTGTGCGGCGTGGCCTGGTACGTCGTCCGGATGATGCCGAAGCGATATTCACTGGTCACGGTCAATGTCGCCATGATCATCAGGACCATCACGCCGAAACCGCTGATCCCCGCCACGGCGGTGGAGACGGTCAGGTTGATCGCGCCTTCCTCACCGTAGGTCGTCCGTGCGACCCAGGCGAGCAGGGCGGCCATGCCGAGCGCGAGGGCCACCACGATCGCCGAGCACCACCAGGGCGACCTGGTCGAGGTGAGCTTGATTCGTTCCGCTGCCAGCACGCCCATCAGAGCGCACCTCCCATCACCTGGTCGAAGCCTTCGCCGTGGTACTGCACGGCGCCGCCGGTCATCCGCATGAACGCCTCCTCCAGCGAAGCGCGCTGCGGGGCCAGCTCGAACAGCGTGATGTCGTTCGCGGCGGCCAGCTTGCCGACCACGTCACTGGACACGCCCGCCACGACGAGCGCCGGGCCGTCGGCGCCGGCGCCGTCCTCGCGGACGGTCATGCCGTTCGAGGTGAGCACGCTGCGCAGCTGGTCGAGCTGGGGGCTGCGTACCCGCACCGACTGCTCCGAGGCGCGCTCGATGAACTCCTGCGTGGTCGAATCCGAGATGAGTTTGCCGCGGCCGATGACGACCAGGTGCTCGGCGGTCTGCGCCATCTCCGAAAGCAGATGGCTGGAGACCAGCACCGTGCGGCCTTCGGCGGCCAGTCGCTGCAGGAACCGGCGGATCCACAGGATGCCCTCCGGATCGAGGCCGTTGACCGGCTCGTCGAACAGGAGCACCTGCGGGTCGCCCAGCAGCGCGCCGGCCAGGCCGAGCCGCTGCGACATGCCGAGGGAGAACCCGCCCGCCGACTTGCCCGCCACCTCCGACAGCCCGACCAGGCGCAGCACCTCCTCCACCCGGGACTTGGGGATGTCATTGGACGCGGCCATCCACTCCAGGTGGGCGCGCGCGGACCGGTTCGGATGTACCCATTTGGCGTCCAGCAGCGCGCCGACGGCGCGCAGCGGATGGTCCAGCTCGTGGTACTGCTTGCCGTGGATCAGCGCGGTACCCGCGGTGGGCTTGTCCAATCCGAGGATCATCCGCATGGTGGTCGACTTACCCGCGCCGTTCGGCCCCAGGAAGCCCGTCACCTGCCCCGGTCGCACGGTGAAGGACAGATCCTGCACCGCGACGGTCTGCCCGAAGTGCTTGGTCAGGCCTCTCAGCTCGATCATGCTGCCCAGCATTCCGCAAAACGCGCCGGCGCGCGTCGGTAAATGGTGTCGAGTTCGGTCATCCTCGAGGATGAGGGCGGATGAGGGCGATCCCCCGTTCCCCGGCGGCCATCTGCCCAGCGATACCCATCGGTCGACCGCGAACGGCGTCGCCGCCGCACCTGAGTCATCCGCACAGGACACGGGCGGTTTCGACCGAACACGGTGTGGAAGTCATCGATGACCGAAGATCAGCGCAGGACGTTCCGGTTTCGGCCCGCGACCAGCTCGGAACCTACCTACCCCAGAAGGAGGATCGTCGGCATGCCCGCACCCGACTCGCAACCGCACCGCCCGTCCTGGGTGCCCGACCAGCTCTACCCGTTCACCGACCACTACCTCGACCTCACCGAGGCCAGGGTCCACTACATCGATGAGGGCGATGGGCCGCCGTTGCTGATGTTGCACGGCAACCCCACCTGGTCGTTCCTCTACCGCAATATCGTCATCGGCCTGCGTGACCGCTACCGCTGCATCGCGGTCGACTACCCCGGATTCGGTCTTTCCTACGCGGCGCCCGGCTACCGCTTCACTCCTGCCGAGCACGCCGGCATCGTGGGTCAACTGGTCGAGCGGCTCGATCTGCGCGAGATCACCCTGATGGTGCAGGACTGGGGCGGCCCGATCGGGTTCGCCACCGCCACACGTCATCCGGACCGGTTCACCGCATTCGTCATCGGAAACACCTGGGCATGGCCCAAAGCCGACTTGGGAACACAAGCGTTCTCGCGCTTTCTCGGCGGACCGATCGGCGGCTGGCTGATCCGGCAGCGCAATTTCTTCGTCGAACGCATCATCCCCGCCGGAGTCCGCCGCACGAAGCTGGACGACACCGTGATGAACGCCTACCGCGGGCCCTTCCCCACCCCCGGCTCTCGCGAGCCGGTGCACGTGTTCCCCCGCGAGATCCTCGCCAGCCGCGATCTGCTCGCCGACATCGAACGCAAACTACCGACGGTGACCGGCCGTCCTGCGCTGATCGTGTGGGGCACCAAGGACGTCGCCTTCCGCGCCGCCGAACTTCGCCGGTGGGAGGAGCTTTTCCCGCAACATCGCACCGTCCCTCTTGTCGGAGCCGGTCATTACATTCAGGAAGACGCGTCCGACGAGATAGTCGCTGCGATCCGCTCCTGGGCAGCCGCCTGAACCCTGCGCGGCGTCGGGCGGTGGGCCACCTTCCGCGCTGAATGCGCAATGCCACTGCCCACCAGGGTCACTGGACTGTCGAGAGTGGACACCGCACGACAGGCCGCTGAGCCCGAGCGAAGCTCGTTCAGCGGTTTGCCCCGAGTGCAATCACGGCACCGAGTGCGGCGGCCGCGTCGAGGAGAGCGCGGGAACGAGCCGTGATGCTCGCGTCCCGGGCTGCCAGCGCGGCTGTGAGATCTTCGGATCGGTTTCCGCGCGGCAGGTCCGGCATCAAGGTCCGGAGCGTGTCGATGCGGTATCCGGCGCCGCGCAGCTGGTGGACGATCCGCGCATCCCGGACCTGATCCGGCGAGTACCGCCGTATTCCTTGCGCGGCGATGCGATCCGGAACGACGAGACCCTCGGCGTCCCAATGCCGCAAGGTCGACGGGCGCACTCCGAGTGCGGCGGCGAGTTCGGACACGCTCATCGAATCCGACGCGCGGACGTCCTCGATCGGCTCGGCGGAGATCGCCTCGGCCGCCCGCCCGGCCAGCACGAGGTCGGCACGCTCACGATCGAGCCGGGCGTGCGCAGCGTCGAGCAGCGCTAGCACCTCCGAGATCGGGCGATCATGCACCGCGCGAACGATCCGCTTGGCCTCGACCGGGCCGACGCCCGCCGCCAGCGCCCGATAGGCCAGCGCGGAACGCAGGTGGATCTCGCCGTATCTGCGATAACCCGCGGCTGTGCGCTGCGCGGTCGGCAGCACCCCGTCCCGCTCCAGGTTGCGGATCTGCTGCACCGAGTAGCCGGCGCGCCGCGCGACATCGACCGTGCGCATAGCGGAGTTGAGAGTCGACACCCTTCCATTCCTGATCTTCCGCCTCGAAGTCTCCACAAGCACATTAATGTGACGCTGGAGCACATGACCATCGACGAGATCATCGGCTCGGTATCCCGCCTCGACGGAGTCCTGACCCTCCAGCCTGGACCCGGCGACGGCTCACCCGAGATCAGCTGGGGCGACACGTTCTTCTACTACTCGCCGAGCGGGGAAGTGCCGCAAGCAACTCAGCCCTTCGCAACGATCGTGACGAAGAACTATCCGGGCGACGAAAGCTCCTGCCTGGACCGCCCGGATACGTTTCGCGTCAACATCGCCGCCGGAAAGGACGCCTTCGTCCACTGGACCGGCCACGCACCACGCGAGCGAGCTGTCGATGACGACCCCAGCGTCACCGACACCGTGATCGCCCACCCCGTTTACGGCTCCGCCGGCTGGCTCGCGGTGGTCAATCCAGGCCACCGCACCGAGGAGGCAATCCGCGAACTGATCGGCACAGCGTATGAGCGCGCACGCTCCCGCTATGAGAAACGTGCCGCATCCGCGCACCAGGCCACTCGGTCTCACCGGTCGGGTGAACGGACCGCCTGATCGGGTGCGGAGGGTACGACACCCACGAGTTCGATCAGGAAACGTTCGACCTGCTCGTCCAACGGCGGCCACCGGTGATCGGGCTGGTTCAGCCGCATCGACACCGCGCCGTGGACGGCGGCTCGCAGATCCAGCGCGACAGCGGCGGCGTCGTCCGGGATCGCCCCGCTGTAGCGCTACAGCCGTAGCGCTACAGCTGTTCAGTTGGAAAGGGCGATCATGGACATCTTCCGGCTCGACGACGGCAAACTCGCCGAGCACTGGGACGTTCTGCAGGACATCCCCACGGAGGCCCTGAACCAGAACGGAATATTCTGAGTCCGCATCGCTGTCCGCCCGCGTGGTCCGATCAGTCCAGGCGATGCAGATCGAGTCGGACCGGAACGAAAATGCCCCGGAGCCGGAATGTCCTCCGGCACCGGGGCATTACGGATGTCGCGACGTCAGCCCACCGGGGTCGCAGCCGGCCGTGGGTTGTCGATCTCATCGGGCACCGGCATGGAGTAACCGATCGCGGCGCCCAGCAGCGCACCGAAGACTGCCCCCGGGATGATGCCGATCAACAGCGGTAGCCCGATCAGCGCACCGATCAAGGCGCCGATGCCGGCAGCCTGACCGGCCCGCTGCAAGCGGTACTGATCCCCCGCGTAACTGATGTCCGTACCGGTCGGCACGGCGGAGTTGGTCAACTCCAGCCGACGGCCCTCGTCGGCGACCACGGGCGCGAGCGCGACCCGCTGCTCCCCGATCTGGTGCGCCAACGGGATGGTGGCGACCGGCGCGCCGTTCGCGTCGGCGAGGGTGACGGTCTCGCCGGTGAGCGAGAATTTGCCGTTCGCCACCGTGGTCACGAGGCGGGCGTCGCTGTCCAGCACCGACTGGTACCCGATCCCGTGATCGATCCCCTGGTCGGTCAGCACCGGTGCGGTCGTCGCGGCGGGTGCTGCCGAGGGCGACCCGTAGGCCGTCCCTGCCGTGACAGCCGTAGCGCCGATCGCCAGCATCGCCGTCGCGACATACTTCCTGATATTCACTTCTCAATCCCCTAGCTGTCCGGTCACCTCGACCGGAACAGGCCACCATATCCGAATTCGGGCAAGCCGGAAAAGTTGGGGCACTGAGTATTTCACTCCGATCGAGGAGCGGACCCGGCACTCGCATTCGCTGTCCCCAGGCCGATGTGACAATCCCACTCTGGTCGTCGGCTCGGCACCAGGCCACATCTCTGCGCGCGTTACAGCGCGGGGGAGGACGCCTGTGCCCAGAATCGCTTCGGAATGCGCCCGGCCAACCGCGCCGCATATCCGGCGCGGACTGCGTCCGCCATGGCCGCCGCCATCAATTCGGGGCGGTGCGCCCTGGTCACAGCGGTTGCCAAAAGCACTGCGGAGCAGCCGAGTTCCATGGCTAGCGCGGCGTCGCTGGCGGTGCCGATGCCCGCGTCCAGGATGACCGGGACCTTCGCGGCGGCGACGATCATCTCGATGTTGTGCGGGTTGCCGATGCCGAGGCCGGTGCCGATGGGTGCCCCGAGGGGCATGACCGCTGCGCAGCCCGCGTCCTCCAGACGACGCGCCAGGATCGGATCGTCGTTGGTGTAGGGCAGCACGACGAAACCGTCGTCGACGAGTTGTTCGGCGGCGGTGAGCAATTCGATGGGGTCGGGCAGCAGGGTGCGCTCGTCGGCGACCACCTCGAGCTTCACCCAGTCGGTGTCGAGCGCCTCACGCGCCAGCTGGGCGGTGAGCACGGCTTCGGCGGCGGTGCGACAACCCGCCGTGTTCGGCAACGGCGCGATGTTCAATCGCTTCAGCAAGTCGAGCACACCGGTGCCGCCCGCGGCGTCGATTCGCCGCATCGCCACGGTGGTCAGCTCGGTGCCGGAGGCGATCAGCGCTTCCTCCAGCACGGCGAGGTTCTCCGCGCCGCCGGTTCCCATGATCAGGCGGGAACCGAACGCTCGGTCGGCGATCCGCAGCGGGGCGTCGATCTCCGAGCGCACCGACGCGGCCGATTCCTCAGCCACCTTGGACCGCCGTCAGCACCTCGATCTGCCAGCCACGCCCCACCGGTTCGTCCCAGCGCGACTTCGGGAACACCGCCCCGTCCACCGCGAGCGCGACGCCCTTGCACGGCAGGCCGAGACGTTCCAGCAGCTCGCGCACGGTGAGCGGTTCGGCGAACTCGTGCTCGTCACCGTTCACCGTGACACCGATGGGGACGGATGACAGCGTCATCGTCTTCCTCCTACAGTCGTCGAAAATCGTTGCGGGTCGGCGGCTTCCGCTTCGGGCAGCGTTGCCCCGCCGAGCAGGCTCGCCACCGCGTCCGCGGTGAGCGGCACGGTCAGCATGCCGTTGCGGCCGTGCCCGGTGGCCGCGACGATCCGGTCGGTGAGCCGGCCGATCAGCGGCAGGTTGTCGGGGCTGCCCGGCCGGGAACCGGCGCCGGCCTCGGCGAGTTCGTATTCGCCGATGCCAGGGAATACCGCCTCCGCGTCGGCGATCAGGTCGCGAACGCCTGCGACGGTGACCGCGGTGTCGAAACCGGCCTCGTACTGGGTGGCTCCGACGACGATTCCGTCGGCCCGCGGCACCAGGTATACCTGTCTGCCGTGCACTCGGGCTCGGATCACCCGCCGCGGCGCGGGAGCGACGCCCGGCCGCTGCCGCAGGCGCAGGATCTCGCCTTTGACCGGGCGGACCGGCAATTCGGGCCACAGCGCGGCCGACGCGGCGCCCGCCGCGAGCACGATCTGATCGTGCGGGAGGTCAGTCAGCGAGGCTACGGATTCGGCGCGAACCACCACGCCCGCCCCCTCGGCCGCCTGACGCAACGCGGCGATCAGCTTGCGGTTGTCGATCGCGGGTTCGGTGGGCGCGAGCAGCGCGGCACGCACCGAACGGGCCAGCGTGGGTTCCAGCTCGCGGACTCCGGCGCGGTCCAGGATGCGCAGCCGGTGGCCGCGTCCGCCGACCCAGTCGGCGACGGTGCGCAGGTCGGCGGCGTCGGCCGCGTCCAGCGCGACGGTCATGGTCTCGTCCGCGACGAAGACCGAGACCCCCGTCGCGGCTTCCAGCCGGGCGGCGAACTCGGGCCAGCGGGCCAGCGAGGCGGCGCCGAACTCGAGCACCCGCTCCTCTCCCGGCCAGCCTTCCGACAGCGGTGCCAGCATGCCCCCGGCCACCCAAGAGGCGCCGCGGGCCACCGCCGGATCCAGCAGGGTTACCGACCAACCGGCCTCGGCGGCCCGCCAGGCCACAGCGAGCCCGATGGCGCCGCCACCGACGACCGCCAGAGTCCGCATCCGCTCCACCTGCCTCCTATTTCGCATCCCCACGGTAGCGCGGCTACCGTCGAAGGCGTGCAACCCTCCCACCCGAACCGACTCGCTTCGCCGCGGGAGCGTCTGGCACGCGCGCGGCTGTATCTCTGCACCGACGCACGCCGCGAGAAGGGCGATCTGGCCAGGTTCGCCGAGGCGGCGTTCGCAGGCGGAGTCGACATCATCCAGCTCAGAGACAAGGGCTCACCGGGCGAAGCGAAGTTCGGTCCCCTGGAGGCCAGGGCCGAACTCGGCGCGCTCGCCGAATTGAAGGCGGCCGCGCGCAGGCACGGCGCACTCGTCGCGGTGAACGATCGCGCGGACATCGCGCTGGCGTCGGGCGCTGACGTGCTCCATCTCGGGCAGGGCGACCTCCCGCCCTGGTACGCGCGCCGGATTCTCGGCCCCGACGTGGTGATCGGACGATCCACGCACAACCGCGCGCAGGCCGGCCTCGCCGCGATCGACGAGCACATCGACTACTTCTGCACCGGACCGATCTGGGCGACCCCGACCAAGCCGGGCAGGCAGGCGGCGGGACCCGAGCTGATCCGCTCGACCGCGGACGCCCACCCGACCCGGCCGTGGTTCGCGATCGGCGGGATCGACGCCGAGAACCTGCCGCAAGTGCTGGAAGCCGGGGCGACGCGGGTCGTCGTGGTGCGTGCGATCACCGAGGCACGGGATCCGGAAGCCGCGGCGCGGGAGCTGAAAACGGCGCTGCTGGCAAACGCTTAGGCGGCTGCCTCGCCTCCGCTCGGCCCGGCGCGGGCAATGGACGGACTTCGTCCGGCAGCGCCGTTTCTGCGGCTGCCTCTGCCTCCGCTCGGCCCGGCGCACAAGCGGCTGCCTCGAGCCTCCGCTCGGCCCGGCGCACAAGCGGCTGCCACGCCTCCGCTCGGCCCGGCGCGGGCTGACGACGGACTCCGTCCGGCTGCGTCTTTTCTGCGTCAGGAAAGCAGCTGCCCCCGGGTGAACGAGAGTGCGGTATTCACCGCGGTGCTCCCGTTCGCGGTCGGCTCGGCGGCCGGGAGGCCGGGCCCGTCGACGACCGTGGCGTAGTCGCCCGGTCCGTCCGGATCCGAATGCAGCCAGACGAAACCGACATCGGCGAGGTCGATCGTGCGGGGCAGCGCCGCGGCCAGCGCGTGGTCGATCCCGGCGAGCAGCACCCGCGCGGGCGCGGCGCGCAGGGTGGGCCAGGAGGCGGCGAAACCGGGGTGCAGCGGACGGGCGTCGACTTCGTGTTCGGGGACCCAGGCCAGCTCGGTGCTCTCCCGGTTGCCGACGGTCGGGAGGATCGTGACCGCGTCGGCGACCACCGTGGTGTAGGTCCAGCCACTCAGAGCCGAGGCGGTCACGCGTGCGCCGCGCACCCGGACGTCGGCGGGATCGATGCCCGCCTCCTCCCAGGCCTCCCGGACCGCCGCGTGCTCGGGCGTCTCATGACTGTCGCGCGCGCCGCCGGGTAACGCCCAGGTCCCGCCCTGGTGACTCCACGGTGCGCGGTGTTGCAGCAGCACCGCCGAACCGCCGTCGGCGAGCGGAGCGCGCAGGAGCAGTCCGGCGGCGCCGAAGCGGCCCCAGTGCCGCAATCCGTCCGGGCCGCGCGACCAACCGTCGCCGTCACCACGCATCTCGTACCATCCTCATCCAGCTACGACTGTGCTCCCCCGCCCGCCCTTTGCTCCCAACCGGGGGTGTTTCACACGCCGCGGCGTTCGTACGACCACAATAAACTCCGCACCGATACGCGCGGAGTGATCGAATATGCGGTCCGGCCGTGAGAAATCCGCGCGCGCGGCCCAGACTGGGGAGGTGGACATGGCTAGCTCCGAGCCGACGACGGCCGAACTCACGCCGCCGTCCGCGCCCGCCGGCCGGGAGAATCCCGGTGGGCTGAGCGTCGCTGTGGTACGCGAACGTTTCGACCTGGCCAACCTACGTTCGTTCGCCAATTCCTCCCCGGGGCGGTTGATCGCGCTCGGGCTGCTGCTCATCGGCCTGTGCTTGGCCGCGGGCTCGATGACCGCGGCGACGGTCAGCGAACGACAACAGGGCCTGGACGTGCTGCTCTACGACACCGAACCGAACGCGCACTCCGCACACCGGCTGTATACCTCGCTCTCGATCGCCGACGCCGCGGCGAGCACCGCCTTCATCTCGGGCGGACTGGAGCCGCAGGAGGTGCGCGATCGCTACACCCAGGCCATGGGCGAAGCGGCCACGGAATTGGTGACCCAATCCGACCGCGCCGTCGGGGCGCACGCCACGGGCGGTTCGGATGCCCGGCTGCGGTCCGGCATAGTCACCGGCCTGCCGGTGTACTCGGGTCTGGTGGAAACCGCACGGACCAACAATCGCATCGGGTACCCGGTCGGCGCCGCGTACTTGAGCGAGGCGTCCAACCAAATGCAGACGACGCTGCTACCCATGGCCGAGGAACTGCAGAATCACCGCTCCGCCGCGGTGACCGCCGCGCAGCGCAATCACGTGCGCCCACCTTGGTCCGCCATCGGCCTGCTGATCCTCACGCTGGGCGTGCTGTTCTGGGTGCAGCGGGATCTGGCGCGGCGCTGGCGCCGGGTGCTCAATCCCGGTCTCCTGCTCGCCTCTGCGGCGATGCTGATCCTGCTGGCGTGGACGGTGATCGCGGGCGCGGTGTCGGCGACGTCGATGATCAGCGCACGCGACAACGGCGTGGTACCGGCGTCACGGCTGACCGAGAGCCGGATCCTGACCCAGCAGGCGCGCGCCGCGGAGACATTGAAGCTGGTGCGCAGGGACGCGACCGGCGATTACGACCGCACGTACGACGTGAATATCGAGCGCTTGGCCGATCTGCTCGGCAAGTACCCCGGTTCCGCGCCCGCCACCGACGACGTGCGCAATGCCGTGCCCGCGCTGGAGCGTTGGCGGGTCGCGCACCAGCGCATGAACGATGCGCTGGCCAAAGGCGATTTCAACGGCGCGGCCGCGGTGACGACCGGTCCCGGCCCCGCAGACGCCACCGCGCAAGTGGATGCGCTGGACAGCGCGCTGGAGCAGGGCATCGCCGAGACACGGGACACCCTGCGCGGAGAGATCTCGCAAGCGGCCCGCGTACTGGACTTCCTATCAGCAGGAGCGATGGTGCTCGGCATTCTGGCGGCAGGCTATGTCGCATTCGGCATATGGCCCCGGCTTCGGGAGTACCGATGAGATCCCCGCGCGGCATTCTGGTTGTCGTCCTCGTCGTGGTGGCGCTGGCAAGCGGCTGCGCGAGCGAGGCCAGCACGCCGCTGGCGACCAAGACACCCAAGTACACCGATCCCCCGCTGCCCGCCAAAGCGATACCGGTGCTGACGGATTCGCCGGTACCGCCGCCGCCCGGCGCACCGCGCTGCGGAGACCCGACCGCGAGTCTGCGGCCGACCGGGGCGGGCGCCGCCGCGCGCGGACCGGTGATCGACGCGATCCGGGCGCGGGGCAGGCTGCTCGTAGGGCTGGATACCGGCAGCAATCTGTTCAGCTACCGCGACCCGGTCTCCGGCTCCGTCGTCGGTTTCGACGCCGACATCGCCAGGGAGGTCGCTCGTGACCTGCTCGGCAGCCCGGACTCGATCGAATTCCGCAGCCTCGGCTCGGCCGAGCGCGAGACCGCGTTGCAGAACCACACCGTCGACTTGGTCGCCAAGACCATGACGATCAACTGTGAACGGCGCGAAAAAGTCACCTTCTCCACCGTCTACCTGCACGCGAATCAGCGCGTGCTCGCGATGAAGAACTCCGGCATCCGCAGCCTTGCCGATCTGGCGGGTAAGCGGGTGTGCATCGTATCCGGCACCACCTCGCTGGACCACATGCGCCGCTATCAGCCCGCCGCGGCCATTCTCTCCGTGCCCACCTGGGCCGATTGTTTGGTCGTCTTACAGCAGCGGCAAGTCGACGCCGTCAGCACCGACGACGCCGTCCTCGCGGGTCTGGCCACGCAGGACCCGTACACCGAGTTGGTGGGCGGCAGCATCGCCGAAGAGCCGTACGGCATCGGCATCCCCAAGGGCCACGACGATCTCGTCCGCTTCGTCAACGGCACGCTGGATCGCATCCGCAGTGATGGCACCTGGCCCCGGCTGTACCAGCAATATCTGACGGCACTCGGCCCTGTTCCCGCTCCACCCGCTCCCACGTATCAGGACTGACCGGAGATGACCACACGGCACGTCCCCGAGCCCGACCCGGACGAAACCGCCCCGGGACAGCCGGGGGCGGCCGATTTACTCGAGGGCGGGTTCACCGGACTGGTCGGGCGTCATCCAGGGGCAGCGGGAAAGAAACCTCAGGCGGCCGGCGGCGATCCGGACGAAACGCCGTCGTGCGCAGGCGGACCCACCGAACACGACGACGACGCGACCCGGCGAACCCAGGCGGCGGGCGAGGCGACATCGGACGTGCCCGGCCGGCACCCAGCTCCGGCCGATCCGAAATCGGAAGCGGGCGAAGCCGACTCACACGCACACCGCCGCCCGGATACCGGCTCGGGCACGGTGGCATGGAGCCGGGAATCGAATACTGACGACTCGCCTGTGGGCGAACGGGAATCAGGGGCGTCCGAGGCCACCCGCAAGCACGTCGGCCAGCCGGAGACCAGCTCCTACACGGTGGCGTGGAAGCCGGCATCGGACGCCGAGGACTCGGCTGCCACCCGACAGCAACGACCCGACGAAGGCCCCGCCACGCAACTAACAGGTGACGAATCCGGGTCGGCGCACGAAGGTGCGCGGCCGCACTCGGGACCGGACTCGTCGCCGCGCACTACGGGACGCAGCGTGCGTTCCCCGCGGAGCCGTCCGGCGGTGCGACGGCTCGGCATCGGCTTGGTGCCCATTCCGACGGTGCCGCCCACCGACCCGCGCGATGCCGTGCTCGCCGACCCGGTGGTGTCCGAGCGCAGACGGTTCTGCTGGCGCTGCGGCAATCCGGTCGGCCGGGCGACGCCGATGCGGCCGTCCGCCACGGCGGGCACTTGCGCGACGTGTGAAGCCCCGTTCGATTTCCGGCCGTCGCTGCACGCGGGGGACATGGTTGCGGGGCAGTACGAGATCCAGGGCTGCATCGCCCACGGCGGGCTCGGCTGGATCTACCTGGCGATCGACCGCAATGTCAGCGACCGCTGGGTGGTGCTGAAGGGCCTGCTGCACACCGGCGACGCCGAAGCGCAGGCGGTGGCGATGGCCGAACGCCAATTCCTCGCCGAGGTGACTCATCCCAGTATCGTCAAGATCTACAACTTCGTCGAGCACCCCGCGGCCGACGGCACGCCGGTCGGCTACATCGTCATGGAGTACGTGGGCGGCTGTTCGCTGTGCGACATTCTCGACGGCTACGAACGCCCGCAGCGCATGCCGGTCACCGAGGCGATCGCCTATCTGCTGGAAATCATGCCCGCGCTGGAGTACCTGCACTCGACCGGGCTGACCTACAACGACCTCAAGCCGGACAACATCATGGTCACCGAAGACCAGGTCAAGCTGATCGACCTCGGCGCGGTCGCCGCCGTCGGAGCATACGGAAACCTCTACGGCACCAGGGGATTCCAGGCGCCGGAGATCCCCAAGACCGGCCCGACCGTGGCCTCGGACATCTACACCGTCGGCCGTACGCTGGCCGTGCTCACCCTGCACATGCCAGTGCAGCGCGGACGCTATCTCGACGGCATCCCCGACCCTGCCGACGAGCCGGTGCTGGCGCGCTACCAGTTCTTCCATCGCCTGCTGCTCTGCGCGACCGACCCCGACCCGGAACGTCGCTTCCCCTCCGCCCGTGCGATGGCGACCCAGCTTGCGGGAGTGCTGCGGGAGATCCTCGCGCTGGAGACCGGTAACGAGCACCCGCAGCTGTCCACCGTATTCACTCCGCCGCGCGCCAGTTTCGGTACCGACGAACTGATCAGCCAAACCGACGCCTACATCGACGGCCGCTCCCGCAGCAGTCAGCTCGACCCCCTCGAGGTGGTGGCGGGACTGCCGGTTCCGCTGCTGGATCCGGCCGACCCGTCCGCGCCGTTGCTCGCCGCCGCGGTGCATCCCGAACCGGCTCAGGCGCTCGATGCGCTGCGCGATGCGCGCGCCCGAGCCGAGGCCGATCCCGAGAAAGCGCCGGAAAATCTGGATTCGGAGCTCACCCTCGCCGAGGCGCGGGTGCGGATCGACCTGCGCGAGTCGAGCACCGTCCTGGAACTGCTCGCGCGCTTGCCCGAGCGGGAATGGCGGGTCAGTTGGTATCGCGGTGTGGCGGAACTGCTCGACCGCGAGTACGAGCGCGCTTTCGCCAATTTCGACGAGGTCTTCCGGGTGCTGCCCGGCGAAATCGCCCCCAAGCTCGCCCTCGCCGCCACCGCCGAACTCATTCTCCAGCACTGGGACACGCCGGATCCCGAACAGTGGCGCGCCTATGCGGAGACGACGTACGAGACCGTCTGGCGCACCGACCGCGGCGTGGTGAGCGCCGCCTTCGGGCTGGCCAGGCAGCTGGCCGCGAACGGGAGGGTGACCGAGGCCGTGCAGGCGCTCGACGCCGTGCCCGCGGCGTCGCGGAGTTTCACCACCGCGCGGATGACCGCCGTGCTGTTGATGCTGACCGCCGCGCCGGTGGCCGAACTGGATGAGTTCACCCTGCACATCTCGGCCTCCCGGGTGCGGAGCCTGCCGAGAGGCGAGAGTCGTGCGATACAGATGCGGGTGCTGGTGCTCGGCGCGGCACTGGCCTGGCTCCAATCGGGCAACACTCCGAAGCGCCCCGACGCGACGCTGTTCGGCGCGCCCTTCACCGAACGCGAACTGCGGGCGGGCACCGAGGCGGGGCTGCGTGCCCTGGCTCGCGGCGCGCCCAACCGCAAACACCGCTACGCGCTCGTCGACCTGGCCAACGCGATCCGCGCCAAAAGCTGGATCTAGTAGGTCGATCGGCGGCCCGCCGCGCACGGCCGAGCAGCAGCACCACCGCCGACGCGGTCATCCCGCTCCGGCCGCGGACCCGGCCCGACAGCATCAGGATCGACCGAGTTCGAGTTCGGCGACCACCTGCCGCGCGGCGCGCGCGATCGCCAACTCCTCGTTGGTCGGCACGACCAGCACAGCGATCGGTGCGTCAGGAGGGGAAATACGCCGGGCACCATGGCCTTTCGCGGAATTCTCGGCCTGGTCCACTTCGATGCCGAACCGAGCGAGATCGGCGAGGGCGTCGGCGCGCACCTGCGGGCTGTTCTCGCCGACCCCGGCGGTGAAGGTGATCGCGTCCACGCCGCCGAGCTCGATCAGGTACGCCCCGAGGTAACGCCGCAACCGGTGGATGTACACGTCGTAGGCCAGCCGGGCGGCCTGGTCCCCACTCTCGATGAGGCGCCGCAACTCGCGGAAATCGTTCACGCCGGACAGCCCCTTGATCCCGGAATCCCGGTTGAGCAGGGTGTCGACCTGGTCGATGTCCAGATGCGCCGACCGCACCAGGTGCGGCACGATGCCCGGATCCAGATCACCCGACCTGGTGCCCATCACCAGCCCTTCCAGCGGCGTGAGGCCCATCGTGGTGTCGATCGGGCGACCGCCGCGCAAGGCGGAGGCCGACGCGCCGTTGCCCAAATGGAAGATGATCTGATTCAGCTCGGCGGAGTCCCGCCCGAGCAGCTCGGCAACCCGGCCGGACACGTACTCGTGGGACGTGCCGTGGAATCCGTACTTTCGGATACCGTGGGCGGCGGCGACTTTGGCGTCGATCGCGTAAGTCTTCGCGGCGGCAGGCAGGCTGTGGAAGAACGCGGTGTCGAATACCGCGACCTGCGGCACCCCCGGCAATAACGCACGGGCGCTCTCGATACCGGCCACATTGGCCGGATTGTGCAGCGGCGCAAGCACGGAGAGATCGGCGATCGCGGCGACTACCGCGTCATCGATCAGTGTGGGCTGGTAGAACACCTCGCCGCCGTGCACCACCCGATGACCGACCGCGCGCACCCCCTCCCCCACCAAATCGTGTCCCGTCGCGGAGAACGCGTCGAAGACCAAGCGCAGTCCCGCTGTGTGGTCGGCGATCCGCCCGGGACGCTCGGTGGTCTCGCCGTCGGCGTGATGCTCGATCCTCCCGTCGTCTTCGCCGATCCGCTCCACGATCCCGGACGCGGCGACCACGCTCGACTCCGGGTCGAGGAGTTGATATTTGATGGACGACGAGCCGGAGTTGATCACCAGCACCAGGTCCTGCTCCATCACCCCTCCTGTGCCTGGATGGCCGTGATCGCCACGGTGTTGACGATGTCGGCCACGAGGGCGCCGCGGGACAAGTCGTTGACCGGCTTGCGCAGACCTTGCAGCACGGGTCCGATCGCGATCGCACCCGCGCTGCGCTGTACCGCCTTGTAAGTGTTGTTGCCGGTATTCAGATCGGGAAACACGAACACCGTCGCCCGGCCCGCGACCTCGGAGTCCGGCAGCTTGGCGTCGGCGACGGTCGGCTCGATCGCGGCGTCGTACTGGATCGGGCCTTCCACCGGCAGTTCCGGCGCGCGCTCACGCACCAGCTTGGTCGCGACGCGCACCTTGTCCACGTCCGCGCCACTGCCGGATTCGCCGGTCGAGTAGGACAGCATCGCCACCCGGGGCTCGATACCGAAGCGGGCGGCGGTCGCCGCGGACGAGATCGCGATATCGGCCAGTTGCTGCGAGGTCGGGTCCGGCACGACGGCGCAGTCGCCGTAGGCGAGCACCCGGTCGGCCAGGCACATGAGGAACACGCTGGAGACGGTCGCGACGCCCGGCACCGTCTTGATGATCTCCAACGACGGCCGGATGGTGTGCGCGGTGGTGTGCGCCGCACCGGAGACCATGCCGTCCGCGATCCCCCGGTACACCATCATGGTGCCGAAGTACGAGATGTCGGCAATGGTTTCACGGGCCCGCTCCAGCGTCATGCCCTTGTGCTTGCGCAGCTCCGCGTACTCGGCGGCGAACTCGTCCAGGTAGCCGGAGCTGCGCGGATCGAGCACCTGCGCGGCCGAGATGTCCACGCCGAGTTCGGCGGCGCGGGCGCGCACCGCGATCTCGTCGCCGAGGATGACCAGGTCGGCGATCTTGCGCTGGAGCACCCGGCCCGCCGCGCGCAGGATGCGGTCGTCGTCGCCCTCGGGCAGCACGATGCGTTTGCGGTCGGCCCGCGCGCGCTCGATGAGCTGGTATTCGAACATCTCCGGAGTGACCACCGAGCTGGGCGGAATGTCGATGCGCCGCAACAGTTCCTCCGCTTCGACGTGCTGCTCCATCAGCGCGAGCGCGGTGTCGACCTTGCGCGGGTTGCCCGCGGACATGCGGCCGCGGGTGCGGTAGGCCGCGCCCGCGGTGTCGTAGGTGCCGAGTTCGGTGGTGAGGATCGGCAGCTTGGGCTTGAGGCCGGTCATCAGCCGCGCCACCGCGGGATGCGGCAGCAGGCCGCCGTTCATGATGATGCCCGACAGCGACGGAAAGCCTTCCGCCTCATGCGCGTTCACCACGCTGAGCAGCACGTCCGACCGGTCTCCCGGTGCGATCACCACGACGCCCTCGGACAGCCGCTCCAGGATGTGCTCGGCCGTCATGCCGCCGACCATGATCTGCAGCGCCTCACGGTGCAGCAACTCCGGGTCGCCGCTGTACATTTCGCCGTCGATCGCCGCGCACAGCTCGGCCATGGTCGGCGCGATCAGCAGCGGGACCTCGGGCAGGGTCCAGGACGGGACGTCGAACCCGCGCAGCGACGCGCAGACCTCCGCCAACCGGCGCGGGTCGCAGCGGTTGGCGATGATGGCGACCAACTGCGCGTGCTCGTGGGACAACTCGGCCGCGCACAGTTCGGCCAGCTGCTTCACCTCGTCCGGGGTGCGGCCCGCGCCGCGCACCACCAGCAGCACGGGGGCGCCCAGGTTGACCGCGATCCTGGCGTTGAAACGCAGCTCGCTGGGGCTGGCCACGTCGGTGTAGTCGCTGCCGACCACGACCACCGCGTCGCACATCTTCGCGACCTCGTGGAAGCGCAGGACGATCTCGCTGATCGCCGCGTCCGGGTCGGCGTGCACCTGCTCGTAGGTGGTGCCGATGGCCTGCTTGTAGTCGACGTCCGCGGTGCTGTGCTCGAGCAGCAGCTCCAGGACGTAGTCGGGCTCAGTGGTCGAGCGCGTGATCGGCCGGAACACCCCGACCCGTGCCGTGGTGGCGCACAGCATCTGCAGTACTCCGAGAGCCACCGTCGATTTGCCCGTGTCGCCTTCCGGGGACGCGATGTAGACGGCTGAGGGAGCGTTGTCGGCCATGTCCGTGAGCTTAGTGAACACACGGCTATCCGACTCGGTCGCGACCGAACGATCGCCGGTCAGGGCGAGGATGCCACCTACCCGCCGACGTCACGCGGGCACCGGTCCAGCCGAGTTGCCCGTCACACAAGCCGAGCGTTCTCGCCACTTTCCGCCCACCGGAGACCCTGCCCGCTATAGTCCGGGCATGGCTGAGCAGTTCCCGGATCGGCAGTGGGGTTCGAACACCAACCTTTTGGCCCGCGCGGCAAGCCGATTGGCGGCGACGAAGCCGGGTTCCCGGTTCATCCGCGCCATCACCCCGCTGGACCGGGCGATCCTGGAACGCACCGACGCCAAATACACCCTGCTCGGCCCGATCGGCGCGCCGGTCATCCTGCTCACCACCATCGGCCGCAAGTCCGGTCAGCCGCGCACCCAGCCCCTGCTCTACGTGCACGACGGCGACACGCTCTACGTGGTCGGCAGCAATTTCGGCCAGGCACACCACCCCGCCTGGACCGCCAACCTGCTGGCGAACCCCACCGCGACGGTGGCGATCGCGGGCCAGCGCATCGACGTCACCGCCACCCCCGTCGACGGACCCGACAAAGACGCCATCTTCAGCCGTTTCGTGGAAGTCACCGCCGCCTACGCCGCCTACCGCTCCCGCACCACACGCGACCTGCGCATCTTCGCCCTCCGCCGGGCATAACCGGCCCAGCGAGAGCGCTTCGTCCGATCGAGGGTAGTGAAATAGCGGCTCGAACCACCGCTACAACCGCCATTCGACTCCCCTCGATGCCAGTTCTATAACGCAACCACAGCCGGCTCAGGCGAGGGCGCGCAGGCGGGGGGCCAAGTCGCGCTGGAAGAGGTCGAGGAAACGGCGCTGGTCGTGGCCGGGGGCGTGGAACACGAGGTGGTTGAGGCCGGCGTCGAGGTAGGGCTTGATCTGTTCCACGGCCTGATCGGGGTCACTGGCGACGATCCAGCGCTTGGCGATCTGCTCGATCGGCAGCGCGTCGGCGGCGGCTTCCATCTCGATCGGGTCGGTGATGCTGTGCTTCTGCTCCGCGGTCAGCGAGAGCGGGGCCCAGAAGCGGGTGTTCTCCAACGCCAGTTCCGGATCGGTGTCGTAGGAGATCTTGATCTCGATCATCCGGTCGATGTCGCCGACGCTGCGGCCCGCCTTCGCCGCGCCCTCCGCGACCGCGGGCATCAGTTTCTCGGTGTAGAGGTCCATGCCCTTGCCCGAGGTGCAGATGAAACCGTCACCCGCGCGTCCGGCATACCGCGCGACCAGCGGACCGCCCGCGGCGATATAGATCGGGATGCCGCCCTTGGGCACGTCGTAGATGGACGCGCCGACGGTCTTGTAGTACTCGCCGTCGAAGTCGACGCGGTCGCCGGTCCACAGCGCGCGCATCAGGTCGACGGCCTCGCGCAGGCGGGCGAAACGCTCCTTGAATTCCGGCCACTCGCCGGTGTACCCGGTGGCGATCTCGTTGAGCGCCTCGCCGGTGCCCACCCCGAGCATGACGCGATCCGGGTACAGGCAGCCCATGGTCGCGAACGCCTGTGCGATCACCGCCGGGTTGTAGCGGAAGGTCGGGGTGAGCACCGAGGTGCCCAGCAGGATGCGCTGGGTGCGCTCGCCGACCGCCGCCATCCAGGCCAGCGAGAACGGCGCGTGCCCGCCCTTGTGCCGCCACGGCTGGAAGTGGTCGCTCACGGTGGCGCTGTCCAGGCCGTGTTCCTCGGCCAGCACCGCGATCTCCACGAGTTCACGGGGGCCGAACTGCTCCGCCGATGCCTTGTATCCGAGCTTGAGTTCGCTCATCTGCCACGCTCCTCGCGTATCGTTTCGCCGCCATCGCGATCCGCCCTCGACAGTAGCCACCCGGTCGTCGTGCGGTGCGGACGGCCTGCCGTGGATGATCTTCGCCGTCGCCAGGTGATGCTCCCGCCGTGCCCGGCCGCAGCATGAGAGCGCCATGGCCCGGGCGCGGTATTTCGCCGGAATCGCCCGGCGCGGCGGCATGTTGATCGTTCCCGTTTCGGTTGCGGGCCGATAGCGGATAATGGCCGCGTGACTGCTGAAGACGAACCGATCCTGTCCTACCTGACCGATATGGACGGGGTGTTGGTGCACGAGGACCACCTCATACCCGGCGCCGACGAGTTCCTTGCCGAGCTGCGTGCCAACGAGACGCCGTTCTTGGTGCTGACGAACAATTCGATTCGCACGCCGCGGGACCTCCAGGCGCGGCTACGACACACCGGGCTCGACATCCCGGAGGAGGCGATCTGGACCTCCGCGCTGGCCACCGCCACCTTCCTGAACGATCAGCGCCCCAACGGAACCGCTTACGTCGTCGGCGAATCCGGGCTCACCACGGCGCTGCACGAGATCGGCTACGTGCTCACCGACAGCCAGCCCGATTACGTGGTGCTCGGCGAGACCCGGACCTACTCCTTCGAGGCGATCACCACAGCGATCCGGCTGGTCGAGCGTGGCGCCCGTTTCATCGCGACCAACCCGGACCCGACCGGCCCGTCCCGCGAGGGCTCGCTGCCCGCGACCGGGTCCGTGGCGGCGCTGATCACCCGCGCCACCGGCCGCGAGCCGTATTACGTCGGCAAGCCGAACCCGCTGATGATGCGTTCCGCGCTGCGCCGCATCGGCGCCCATTCCCAGTCCACCGTGATGATCGGCGACCGGATGGACACCGACGTCATCTCCGGCCTGGAAGCAGGGATGCGCACCATCCTGGTCACCTCCGGCATCTCCACCCGCGCGTCCTTCGAGGCATACCCCTACCGCCCCACCATGGTGGTGGACTCCGTCGCCGACCTGATCGGAAAAACCAAGTCCCCGTTCACGGCTTGACCGGGCCGCATCGAGATGTCCGCCGGGGTTACAGCTGGAAGCGAGCGGCTACCTGAGTTCGCAGTACCGGAGACGGTTTCGACCACGAGTGCAGCATACTTCCAGCAAGGCTGGCCGCGGCCATCTCGAGTGTGAGATCGCCGGTGAGTAGTGCGGGCACACCAGCCCGGATCACCAGAGCCAGGTGGCGCATGGCGCGCCAGGCCCACATGAGTGCGGGGATCATCCACACCCAGTAGTGGGTCCACGAAATCGGCGAGCAGAGTAAGGCAACTGCCGCGGCGAGCCAGATCAGTCGTCGGGGCCGTGCAGTGGCAAGCACTGCTCGGCGGCCGAGCTCGGTCGGCCACGAACCAGCCGTCGCACCCGCTAGGTCGTGTCTCGAAGTCGGGTGAGGAGTGTCTCCGGGTTGTTTTGGCGCGGATCGGCGTCCTTGAGATCGACGCACTGGTGGATGCGCCAACCGCGAACCCGCCGAAGGCGCGGCATCGTGGCCGTCAACGACGCCGAAGCCCTCGGCAACACCGCCCGGCAGACAACCTCGTCGGCCAGCAGATAGCTGCCCGCCGCCGCTGGTCGGCCGCCAAGGGACTGCTCACCAAAGCCCAGGAAGGCGGGGACGCGGCCGAGATCGCGTCGGCGCGAGGAGGAGATCTACCGCGAATTCCAGTCCGTCTCCAAGATCGTGAGAGCCGGACTGGCCAACCCGCGCCAAGACAGTCACGATCGTCTCGCGCGACTGCTGGAGCAGAAGAAGCGCACCGATGCCGCCTCGGCCGCGCCGGACGCGATCCGGCTGCTGGTCGATCTGCTCTTCGCCGAGAAGGACGCCGACCTGACCGAGGCCGGCATCGTCCGCACGCTGTACGACTCCACCGCGCGGCGCGGACCGTGATGACCTGACCGAGGTTGTACAGACAGTGCAGGCTGTGATCATTGGGTCGGCCACCACGTGAGGTTGCGCGCGAAATATGCAGTGCGCCCGTGCGAGTTCTCGGTGCGAGGCACCTCTGCCACCGAGTGCACCCGCGCGCCTCAACGTTTCGGGTAGCAGGCCAACGGGTTCGGCCACGAGTCGCCGAACTCGGCGATCTCGGTGCCAAGGAGCATCTTCCCTGTGTGAGGGTGACGTGCACGTGACATCGCGACCTTCGATGGATGTTTATCTGCCACCGTCATCACAGTCCACCCGCCCCCGGTTACACACCCTGCTGATTCCCGAGCAGGACGGAAATGACCACTCGGCACGAGACCGACGAGAGGCAATCGACGGATGGAGGACTCGTCAGCGGCTGGAAAGAGCCGTGCCTACTCGCGGCGGGTACGCGGTGGGGCGGGGATGTGGCTGGGTCGCGAAGCAATGACGACGTCGGTAATGTGGGGAAGCTTGATCAATGCGTTGCGGGTGGTTCCGTGTTCCTGTACGGAGCAGGATTCGTCGTAGATGAACACGGCGAGCTTCTTGTACGGATGGTTGTCGGTGAGGTATGCGACGTAGTCCTCGGCAATCTCCTTCTCGAAATCTTTGAAGTCTGATGCCCTACGTGCGTACTTGACTTCGATGAGCAGTCCGAGGGAAGGAATCGCGAAATCTGCTCGATAGGTGCTGTGTCCGAATTTTCGAAGTGTCTCTTCGTCGATTAAATCATCGAATACGGGCCGGAGGATCAACCAGAGAATGTTCTGAACCTCGCGTTCCTGGGTAATCGGCCATCGGATGGGATTGGTGAGGTTGTCGCCGTCGTAACGCCATTGGCGCATGGCGTCGCTGAATCGTCCCAGCAGCACGCCGACATGGCTGGTACTCAATACGAAGTCATAGACACTCGTGGTGACGATGCGTGACACGGCCTCCAACAGAAGAGCGGCACGCGTTGCCGATGCCGACTCGGCTCCACTGAGAATTAGTCCGCTGACTAGGCGCGATCGAACGTCCTGAAGCTCCTCGGCGTCTTTCAGGACCCGGCTTTCAGGATGGGTTGCCAGCCAGTGCCATCCGGCCAGTTCCACAGGATCAGAGATGGCACGAAAGTGAGGATTGAAATCGCCCGGTGCCTCGATAATCTGGCGGGCGCGTTGCTGGAATATCCCCAGTAATGGTGTGGCTGGTCTCAGTTGAGGATCATGAAGCACTCCGGCAAGCCAGGCGCGTGCCTTGGGCAGGTCCTCATGGACGGCGTTGACAGCGAGAGCGATTCCGACGACCTGGCAGGGATCGTTCACAAAGGTGACACCGTCGGCTTCGAAGGGATTCCTGCGCATGAGGTTGGGCAGGCCGTCTTTCAGGTGTTGCCGACCCGTTGCGGACTCGATCGACGAGAACCCGGTGAGCCCATAGCCGAGAATCGCCAGACCTGCGGCGAACACCAGCCGGTCCTTGTTGTCTGCCAACCACTCCGGGGTCATAGGGTTCACGTTCCATGCGATGCTGCCGTAGCGATCGCTGAGGATGTGGTGAGCCAGCAAGCCGTCGAGGTTCCCGGGCAGGTTCGCGCGTTGGACGATGTCCTCGAGGTTCGCGATCCGGGTACCGAGGAGTTCTCCGGTGATATCCGAGGGGTTGTGACGCCCCGAGGTCGTCACAGGAACCACCTGCTGGTGCGCAACGTGGTGGCGACAGCGTCGGCATTCCAGTTCCGGACATGTCGCAGGTGGCCGAGAAGATCGGCAATCAGGTCGGAGTACAGGATCGTGACCGGTTCGTTGGAGGGGTACATGGTGCGCCACGACATCGAGGTGAACCGGAAAACCTGCCGCGCCAGGTACTCCATGTCGGTGAACGTGGACTGTCGGTGAAGGTGAAGCAGCAACGGTTTGGGTACAGCATGAACCGCACTCTTCAGATCCATCGGCCCGGTGACCGACAGCAGCATGTCAGTTGTTCCGATAGGCACGGCGAAGCCGCGATCCGGTACGTAGTAGCCCTTACTCTGACCGCCTGTCCGCTGGTACACGTTGCCTGAGCTAGCGCGATCGAACATCACCCACTCGTGTTCGGTGCTCACATGCACGAACGCGAACTCGACCCGGGCGTACTGCCGGGTCAGGCTGTCGACGAGTTCCTTGACCGCATCGGCCTCAATATCCTTCAGGGGCTTGAAAACGTGGAACACCAGCCGAAGTTCATCGCCCCGCTGCCAGGCATTACGCCTCTTGATGTCCTCGATGCACTCGGTCAGTGAGCGTAGGAGTTCTCGGGGGTAGTCGTCGTAGTTCGCCTCACGGGAGGTATTCGACAACAGGTAGTTACCATCCGCGCTGAACACAGTCGTGATACCTACGACCCGCTCCGGCTCGGACAGTCGACTCGCCTTGACATGAGCCTGCCGATACCGATCACCAACTCCTGCGCAAGAGGGCGCGGAGCAGCGATCACGAACGGAACGCCACCAAGCTTGGCGTAGCACGCCAAAGCGATGCTGTTGAGAGGGTAGGCGAGCTTGCTCAGCCGCGCTGTTTCGATCTTCACCTCCTGAACTGGAACGCCCTGGCCCATGAAGGTCGACTTGGCGACGAGGTAGGGACTGTCGTCGCCACTCAGATGCACCTGAGCTTCGCTTGTGATCACTAAAGCGAGATCGACGTCGCCCGCTCGGAGGGCGCCACGGCACGCCTCTCGGTATGCACCAGCGTCCGTGACGGCTCCATCGAATGCATGCATGGTCGGGATGCAATCGCCCAGACGGTATTTACGGACGAAACCCTGGCTGTACACACGTTCGCCCTGCACCCCATGAAGGAACTTGTTCACGAAGTTCTCCACGATGCCCTTGTGGACCCGGGGTGTGATGATCGCGATCCGGGGCTTCTTCTTGGCAAAGAACTCGACGTCGAAGGGCCCGTACTCATCGAGGCCACGGTCTGCGGATCGGTCCGTCTTGTCCCCCGATTGGTCGAACTGGAATACCGGAGAATCGTAGAAGCTCCACTGGACCGCCCGGCCACCGTCGTTACTCGATCCGACCGGCCGCTCGAGAACCACTGACAGACCGCGCGCGATACTCAGCGGCCCACGCCTTGCGAGGCGACCCGCGATGTCAACAGTCTTCTCGTAGCGGCCGAACGCCCCCAGTAAGTCGAAGGTTGCTCGTTCCAGCTCTCGTGCGATCCGCGTACCATCTGCCCCCGCGAGAGCAGTCAACACCGTGGTGAAGACGTCGCGGCGGCCCTCCAGCCACGCCTCAGCCGCTGGGACGCGTCCAATCCGGGGCGCATCACGAAGCACTAGGTCGGTGCCGTCGACATGATCTACAGCACCTACGTTTCTCCGGGACGCATACTGGTCCATCCACGAAAACGACTCGCGTGTGCTGTCTTCGGCGAGTACATACAAGCCCTCTACCGAGAGGCCGCGTTCGATCAACTCCGCCACCGTCATGTCGATCTCATACCGAGTCTTCAAGCCGATGATGATCCCTGGACGGTTCGACGGACCGACCGCCCTGCTGTCCAGAACCCACTGGGGGAACACATGGAGATTCCCGAGAAGGTCCTGAACTCGACCACGCCCCTGCGGTTCGAGCAGGTCCTTGCGCTGCATTCGCGACACGAAGGTCGGCGGGACGCGCCTGCGCAACCTGTAACCCCAATCCAGAACCGTCCTCAGCAGCGCCTCCTGCACCAGACGCATTGTCAACCTCTGGTATTCGCGGGTTACGAAGGTGGTCGGTGTGCCGTGCAAGTCGGCGTCGTCATCTATCGGGATACAAGCAATCCCGCCCCGGGTCCTGGAAACTACATGTGTGCCCTCCAGCTTGACGCGGAGGCTGTTCAGTTGATCATGTGACTCGTACTGGACCAGCCCTCCATCGAACTGCTCTGCCGAGAATCGGACCGGGACGAAGTTGAACGCCAGCTGCGGTGAGCCTGTTCTACGCATGTCAAATCCCGCCTCGCTCTGTCGCGCCCACCATGACGGGGCAGCTTGCCTGTGTCCGAGTGGCCTTAGAGCTCACCACGAAGGCGATCATTCCACTCAGGTGCGACACCGAACGAAGAGCGACTACACCTGGGAGCCTTCGGAGGCAACTGCCCATTCACGGCTACAGCATGCGCAATGCCTTGCCTGCACCAGTCCTGCCCGGTGAGCAGCGGGCAATTCACGCCTGGGCCAGCAAGCCGAGCCATGGGACATCCGAATCAATCCGGCGCGCCCTCCACCTCGCAACCGGCCTGACCTCGACCGTCCTTATTGCGCGGAACTACCGAAAGAACAGATGATCCCAACCACGAGGACGGCGGGCGCTGGAACAAAGCCCCTGGTCCCGGCGGGCCCGGAGTTGTCGGCGTCGGTGGTGGAGCGATTGTCCCTGACCCCGGGGCCCAGCAAGCGGGGGGCGTCTTCACCGCGCACAACGCGGCGCAACTCCGCCTGATCCCGACCGTTCAACTCGACGACCCGGTCGGGATCGTCGACGGCAAGCCGGTGACCTCCTGGTCACCAGCAACTCCGACAACCTTGCGAACCTGTGGTTCCTTCAAAGGAACGGCAACCAGGTCCTGGGTGAAAATTGTTTGAACCCGCACCGGGGCAAGCGGTGCGCTCGGGACTTTCAAGCTCGCGCCGAAATCACCTGCGCGATACGGGATGCTCCGGCCTGTGCTGGCGAGTCACCGATCGCGCCGGTCCCAGCCCGCCGCCCAGATCCACCGGCCAGCTCGAACATCGGGCCGTGGCGATCAGATTCGACGAACTCGCCGTCCGGTACCAGGCCACGCTCCACATCGCCGCCATCAATCTATAGGTCGGTAACGGTTGAGGGCGGGCTCACGCCCGCCCTCAACCCCTGCTCGACTTCGAGACACTGCCTAGTCGTCGGCCGTGGTGATCGCGTCCATGGCAACGGAGAGCTTGGTGAGTACATCGACGGTCAGTGCGAGTTGTTCGGGGCCGAGTTCGGCGGCGAGGCGTTTGGACATCGCCGCGTGTTGCGGGTTGATGCGCCGGACCGCGGCAAGGCCCGCGTCGGTGACTGCGACGAGTTTCGCGCGGCGGTGGGCGGGATTGGGCCGGTATTCGGCAAGTCCCTTGTCCACCAAAAGGTCCGCGATGCGCTGCACGCTCTGGCGGGTGATGCCCATTTCGCGGGCGATCCCCGCGACGGGCAACGGCGTGCGCAGCACCGCGCCCAGCACCTGCCACCAAGCGGCGGTCAAACCCGCCGGTCGCGCCAGTTCCTCGGCCACCGCGAGGAACTGGCCGTTCAAACGGAACGACGTGATCGCCGCCGTGGCGAACAACTCCTGTTCACGGTCCATGCTCCACCTCCCTGCCGACCGGGTCGTGCGCAACGGCGCGCTGTGTCCGTTGTTCGCTCGCGGGCGCTCGCTCACGCATGCTGCGCGTCGTACGCCTCGAGCACCGCCCATCCTTCCGGATCGGCGTGCGCGAACAGCCGGTACCAGCCGTCCAGCACATGCGGCTCGTACACCCCGAGCCTGCCCAGCACCTCGCGCGCGAACTCGAACGGCGCGCTCGCGCTGGCCGTGATCACGTCACCGTCGGTGACGGCAGGCTCCTGGACATAATGCTCGGCACCCGAATACCCGCTGTAGAGCAGGAATTCCGCGACATTGCTGGTGTGCCTGCGGTTGTCGAGCAGGCCCTGCTTGGCCAGCCCGAAAGTCGCGCCGCAGATCGCGGCGACCGGAACGCCCGCGGCCACGAACTCGCGCGCCTTCTCCCCGAACGCGTCCAGCTCCGGCCCCATCCACGTCTCGGCGCCCGGCAGGATCAGCATCGCGCTGTCAGCGGGCGTGAGATCGGCGAGCACGACATCCGGCACGATCCGCATCCCGCCCATCGTCGTGATCGGCTCCTCGGTCAGCCCGACCGTCTTGACCTGCCAGGTTCCCGGCTCCCGATGCCAGCTCGGCTTGTTGATGTGCGCGGTGGCCGCGCCCACCTCCCAGTCGGCGAGAGTGTCGTAAACGGCCATGTGCACTGTCTTCGTGGTCATGACAGTATCCTGTCATATTTGACAGCATACTGTCAATTCTTCCGGTCCAGCGCCGCCCGATGACTGCCGCTCCGCTGGACCGGAACCTTCGCTGTGCGCGGACAACGCCGGTGCGCCACAATCCCAGCAGCGCGAGATTCGCGGGAAACGGGAGGAACCGTCAGTGAGCGTGTGGGGTGAAGTGGTCGTCGGCCTGGTGATCCTGGTCGGCCTCATCGGGATCGTCGTGCCGATCCTGCCGGGTGTCATCCTGATCTTCGGCGCCATCGCGGTCTGGGCCTTCATGACCGGCGGAGCCACCGCGTGGACCGTTTTCGCGATCAGCACGTTGCTGCTGGCGCTTTCCGGGGTCGTCAAATACACCTGGCCGGGACGCAAGATGAAGGAAGCGGGGGTGTCCAATCGCGCGATCTTCCTCGGCGCGATTCTCGGCATTGTCGGGTTCTTCGTGATCCCGGTCGTCGGCCTGTTCGCCGGCTTCGTTCTCGGCGTGTATCTTTCGGAACTCCACCGGCTGCGCGTCAACCAAGAGGCGTGGCGGGCAACGGGTCACGCGCTGAAGGGCGTCGGCCTGTCCATCCTCATCGAACTCTTCGGCGCGTTACTTGCCACCGGCGTCTGGGTCGCCGGCGCGATCGCCGCCTGAACGTCAGCGGTCGATGGCGGGGAACGGAATCGTGTCTCCGGCTCGGCTGCCGGGCAATTCGTCGCGGCGCAGCCGGAGTGTCGGCGGTTCCGGGCGATGCAGCGGCAGCGTCGGGGCCGGGTCGATGGTGACAGTCCGCTCGCGAGCGGGAAGCCGGTAGAACGCGCGCGCGTTGTCCTCGAGCACCGCATGCATGTCGGCGCCGACCACGTCACAGAGCAGATCGACGTCCGAGTCCTGAAACGGGCGTCCCGCCCGGGTGCCGGGCAGATCGCTGCCGAACATGAGCGCTTCGGGGTTCACCGCATGGACACGGCGCAGCGTGTTGGCGACGTTCATGGCGACCCGGCCGAAACCCGTTGCCTTGACCCGCGCACCGCGATCGACGAGATCGAGCAGGAACGGCAGCCCCTCCTCGGACATGCCGAGATGGTCGACCGACAGCGCGGGCAGCTTGGAGATGACGGGTTGCAGTGACGCGAGCATCGTGCCGTCGATGTAGACCTCGACGTGCCAACCGGCCAATTCATGCGCTCGCAGCGCTTGCAACGTCATCCCGGTGATGTCGGCGGCCGCGCGTTTGAGGTTGAACCGCAACGCGCGCACGCCGATGCGATCCAGCTCGATGATCTCCTCGTCGGTGGCGTCCAAGTCGAGACGGGTGACGCCGACCCAACCCTCGCCCAGCTCGGCGAGGGCGGCCTTCAGGTAGCTCTGATCCGTGCCCTGGAACGACCCGCTGACCACCGCGCCGCCACTGATGTCGAACCGCGACATGCGCTTGCGGTAGTCCGCGACGGTGAACGGCTCGGGCAGGTAGCCCTCGTTCTCGGCCAGCGGGAACCGCGGGTCGAAGATGTGCAGGTGGGCATCGAACACTTGTACAGAATGCCTCAGTGTCGGATTTTCCGCTGCCACAACGACCATCACCGGGGATGCTGCCGCGGCAGCGGAGTCGGTCGCCGCGGGACGATCAGACCTTGTGCGGCTCGCTGGCGCGCAGCATGTCTTCGCGTTCGACGACCTTGACGCGCTCGCGGCCTTCGGGTTCGCCGAGGGAGCGTTCGTGGGCGTCGAGGCGGTACCAACCGGCCCAGGTGGTGAAGGGGATGCCTTTGCCTTC